>NZ_CP110535.1:0-1243370 GCF_026104355.1 Halomonas sp. BDJS001 | reverse complement strand
CAGCGGCGTGACTCACCGCCACCGGGTAGAGGGCAAATACCCCACCGCCAAGCAAGAACAGCAGCAGTGCCAGCAGCGGCGTAGAGAGCGGTAGCCAGAGCATCGCCGCCGAGATGAGTACACAAAAACCGCTAATGCCGATCAGTACCATCTGTCGGTCATGGCGATCAGACCAGCGCCCAATCGGGTACTGCAGCAGCATTGCCCCCATAATCACTACCGCCATCATCTGCCCCACCTGGCTGACACTCATACCAATGCGCTGCAGATAAAGCGGCAACAGAGTATACGCCGCGGCTACCACCATCCCGGAGCCTAAGCTGCCCATCACGCCGGTAGGCGTCAGCGTGATCAAACGGTGCGGGGGAAGCGGCTCGGCGTGCTCCATAATCGGTGATACCCGGGGAATCATTGCCATGGGCAGCACTGAGAGCGAGGCCAGTAGCCCAATCACCATAAAGGGCGCGGTTACCCCCATAGCGTTGGTCACACCCAGCAGCAGTTGACCCAACACACCGGCGGCATATAGCGAAATCATATATAGCGCCAGCAGGCGGCCGCGAACCTTCTGGTCGCCTGACGTTAACAGCCAGCTCTCGATAACCAGATAAACCCCAACCGTGGCCCAGCCGCCGATCAGGCGGAGTACAAACCAGGCCCAGGGGTCAAAGAACAAACCCTGAAGCAACACCGTGACGGCGACTAATGAGGCAAAACTGCCGTAGGCGCGAATATGGCCAATGCGCAGCAACAGGCGATCGTTCACCATTGCGCCTAGAGCTAAGCCGATAAAATAAGCGGACGACACAATACCGATGACCGTGGCGGACTCACCGGCAGCATCCAGGCGCACGGTAATTAAGGTGGCGAGAAAACCGTTGCCAATCCCGAGAATGAAGAGCCCTAACAGGGGCGCCAGCGCCATGGCTAGCAGTTGCCGCGACATGAAAACCTCGTCTTGCCTAAAAGTGGTGAAACAAAGGGCTGAAAACAGGCGTAAAAACGCTACTAAGCGTGTCCACAGAAACCGTCATCTCACCTGGCACATCGAGTCAGGCCGGGATAGCGGCGCGCAATTATTGCCCTCAAGCGGGCAAAGTCAATGCTTTTCTAACGTTACAATTATTCACGATAGCGTTTTGTGTAGAATAACCGTGTCTGGCCCAGGAAATTCCACTACTAAACTATTCTTTTGTGCCCACCAACGAAAGGACTCCTCACTAAAAAAGCTGATATGGGTAGGATCGCTAATATAGTGCCAGCGGGCAAACGCTTCCGGCGAAGTAACGCGTTTGGTCATTAAGCCCAGATAACCACCTGGCGCCAGCTGAGCCACCAACTGCGTAAGCACCTTGCCGGGCTGCGCCAAGTGCTCAACAACCTCTGTGGCGGTGATAAAATCATATATTTGTGTCAAAACGGAGGCATCGGGGGCGTAAAAAAGGTCGTAAATAGTCATCAGATGCCCCTGCTCGGCAAACATAACCGACAGCGTCGGCCCCGGCCCTGAACCAAAATCAAGACCGCGAGCTTGGGGTGAGAGCTTGGCTAATAGCGGGGTAAATAAACGCCCTAAAAAGCGTCGATATCCCGTATCATGCGGCGAGTTTTGATGCTTATCGTATTCAGCCTTTTCTTCAGCAGCACTCAAATGCTGCTCAGGGGGGACAAATACCAGCTTGCACGTGGCACACTGGTAGTAGTCACGACGCCGATCCCGGTGGTAGAGCGCAATCGTGGATTCAGCGCAGAGCGGACATCGGCGCATCATTGTATTCTCTGGCTTAACGTAATGTATTAAGGAAGGTGGCATGCTATCAGGTCTGGATCATCTTGTTGTTACCGTGACCGACATTAGTCGTGCAGTGGATTTTTACTCGCGGGTTTTGGGCTTAGACGTACGCTATCGCGATGCTCAGCGGGTCGATTTGATGCTCGGGGATACGGCACTACGCCTGCATCAAACAGATACTGACATTGCCCCCATTTCAGCAACGCCTACGCCTGGCAGCCTGGATTTGTGCCTGCGTTGCCAACTGCCGCTGAACGAGTTCAAGCAGCATTTAGACGCGCTGGCGATTGACGTAGAGCTAGGCCCCGTCGCTCGCCAAGGCGCCACTGGCCCGATTGAATCCATCTACCTGCGTGACCCGGACGGCAATCTGCTAGAGATTTGCCGCCCCTCTTCGCGTTAATGCTAAGTCTAATGAATCAAGGTATCATGTGCCGCGCTTAAACAGCGCGCACTGATGTGTACTCGGCATCATCACCCACTTCAGCATCTATACAGATTGATCGAAAGGAAACGTTATGCTTGAAAAGGAAACTGATTCCCCACTTGAAGGCAATGTCATCAGCGAAGAGCAGCAGCAGCCCGATACGACCATGGCCATGGTTATTTATGCGCTCTATCTGGCCAGTTTTATCCTTGGCTTTACATCGATTATTGGTGTGGTTATCGCCTACGTCTATAAAGGCAAAGGCCCTGTGTGGCTGGACGAGCATTACCGCTATCAGATTCGTACGTTTTGGATAGGTTTGGTATACGGGCTCGTTTGCTTGCTCTTAACCCCGGTTCTGCTCGGTTTCCTGCTAATGCTACCGTTAGCCGTTTGGTTGATCATTCGCTGCGTTAAAGGCTTCAAAGGGCTGCAAGAGAAGCGCGCACCCTCCAATGTAGATACTTGGTTGATTTAACGATGGCGCCACAGGGGGCTCAAAACGCTAGACGCTTTTCCAAAGCCAACGCGATCAGCTGGCTATGGCGTCAACTGTCACGCTGGCCGATTGCGCGCCTATGGCGGACTGCTTCGGCGCTCGGCCCCCTGGTTTACCGCTTTAATAAGCGTGAGCGCTGGGTAACCGATCGCAACTTAGCGGCCGTTTACCCAAACCTCCCCATTGCGGAGCGTAAAACCCTTGGCCAGCACAGCTTGCGACACTCAACGGCCACGATGCTGGAGCTGGGCCATGCCTGGATGGCGGAGCCTAATAGAGTAGAAGCCAGCATTTTAGCGGTGCACGGTCGCGATAAGCTCGATAACGCCCGTACCGAAGGCCGCGGAGTGATTGTGCTTGCCCCCCACTTCGGCAACTGGGAAGTGCTCAACTTCTGGCTATCGAGCCACTTTCCCTTTACCGCGATGTACGAGCCGCCCAAAATCACCGCCCTCGACCCGGTCATTCGTCATGGCCGCGAACGCATGGGGGCCAGTTTGGTACCCACCAACCCTCGCGGTGTGGCGGCGCTGCTTAAAGCGCTTAAACGCAGCGAAGCGATTGGCATACTTCCTGATCAGAGCCCGATTGGGGCAGTGGTGTTTTTGCGCCGTTCTTTGGTCGCGAGGCCTACACCGCCACCCTGCTCCCGAAATTGGTCGCCCGGACTCAGGCGCGGGTAGTTACCGGCGTCGCGCTACGTATCCCTGGTCAAGGCTTTGAAATCCATTTTTTGGAGGCCGACGAGCGGGTCTATAGCGACGAGGATGTGCAGTCTGCCACTGGTGTCAATGCGAGTGTCGAAAGTGCAATTGCCTTGGAACCGGCACAGTATCAATGGGAGTACAAACGCTACCGCAAAGTAGTGCAGGAGCAGCAAAATCTAGCCAATTTCCGCGACTATCGCCTTTATTAGGCTGAAAAAGAGAGCTCTGATGACACAACACCCTGTAAAGCGCGATGACATACGCGTGCCACAGATTATTTACGCACTCTACCTAGCAGGTATCGTCACAGCCAATATCACCCTTCTGATTGGCGTCATCATCGCCTATGTCTATCGCAAAGAAGCGGCGCCCTGGCTGCAGCAGCACTATCGTTACCTGATTCGCACCTTCTGGATCGGCACCCTGTATGCCTGCATCGCCTTCCTGCTCAGCATTGTGATAGTCGGCACCCTGCTCTGGCCGCTGTTAGCGGTATGGCTGGGCGTACGTTGCGTACTTGGCTGGGTCGATGTTCGCAAAGGGTTAACACCGGCACGCCCTAATAGCTGGCTTTGGTAAGCCGCCAGTCATTCCGTCCTTCACTCATCGTTATCACGGTCGTAAACATCATCTAAACGCTCGATATCGTCTTCGCCCAAATAACTGCCAGACTGCACTTCGATCAGTTCAAGAGGTATTTTACCGGTGTTTTCCAGCCGGTGTAGTGCCCCAATAGGAATATAGGTTGACTGGTTCTCAGTCACTAAAAAGCTACGGTCACCGATAGTGACTTGGGCCGTGCCGCTCACCACTACCCAGTGTTCAGCGCGATGGTGATGGCGCTGCAGCGATAGTCGCCCGCCGGGCTTAACGGTAATGTGCTTGACCTGATAGCGCTCTCCGTTATCCATGGCGTGGAAGCTGCCCCAGGGGCGGTGCACAAGTGGCGCTGAGTGCGGCTCGCTGCGCTCCATTTGAGTTAGCTCAGCAACCAGTTGCTTAACCTGCTGCGCGTTATCCCGATGAGCCACCAGCACGCTGTCCGATGTCTCCACCACGATGATGTCTTTAACGCCCAAGGTGGCTACCAAACGGTGTTCGGCGATTATCAGCGAATCCTGCGTATCGGTTAGCCAGGTATCGCCTTTGGCACCATTTCCTGTTGCATCCGTCTCCAAGGCAGACCACAGTGAGTCAAAACTGCCGATATCACTCCACGCGGCATCTAATGACACTACCGCGGCGTGCTCACAGCGCTCCATCACCGCGTAGTCGATGGAGTCTGCAGGGCAGCGGCGAAACGCCGCTTCGCCCAAGCGTAGAAAATCCAAGTCACGATGCGCGCTGCTGACCGCCTCTTCACAGGCTTTCAGCATATTCGGCTGGAGACGTTTTAGCTGGTCTAAGTAGTTTGAAGCACGAAGGAGAAACATGCCGCTGTTCCATAAATAATCGCCGCTATCGACTAACTCAGCCGCCCGTTTGGCATCAGGCTTTTCAATAAAAGCCGCAAGATGATGGCCACCTTCTAGAGGCCCGCCGCAAGCAATATAGCCGTAACCCGTTTCAGGCTGGGTCGGCACAACACCAAAGGTTACTAGGTAACCCATTTCGGCTAACGGCACGGCCAGTGAAACGCTATGCTGAAACGCCTGAATATCACCAATCACATGATCTGCCGGGAGCACTAGCAGTAGTGGGTCATCGCCAGTCCGGCGCGCCAACAGCGCAGCACAGGCAATCGCCGGAGCAGTATTGCGGCCTTCAGGCTCAAGTACCAGAGTGGCTGCTTGATCAATTTCGCGCAGCTGTTCAGCCATTAAAAAACGGTGGCTGTGATGACCCATGAGCATCGGTACGGTATCGGTTAACCCGGTTAGGCGACGTAGAGTTTGCTGGAGCAGGCTCTGGGAGGAGGTTAAGCGCAAAAACTGTTTCGGCATCTGCTCTCGGGAAAGCGGCCAGAGCCGCGTGCCGCTGCCCCCGCTTAAAATCACTGGCTGAATCATTGCTGCATCCTTGTCATTGTCTTTGAAACGGTGACTGGCCGTACATCAGAGTCGAAACTTGCCCCAGCGGTCATTCCTCTCGCCATGCCAGTGCCACATCCACCGCTAACTCTCCAAAATCGGCCTGCAGCCAGTGGCGTAACTGACTCATTCTAGGCGCGTGGCGCGACTCTTCGAGCCTAGGCAACGTGCCGGGAACGAAGCCACGCTCTATAAAGGGCGCCAATAGCTCTGGGTCGCCGCTAATAATATGCACCGGTACTGCCGCGCTGGCATCGTCGCCGGTAATCAGCGGCGCGGCTTGATGGTCACCCAGCACTATCATCAGGGTTTTGTCATCCACTACGCGTTCGGCCCAGCGGCCTGTGACTTTCACAGCGTAGTCCACCGACCAGGCATAGTGGTCACGGATGCGTTCGATCTCTTGCCACAACACTTCTGGCGGGTCACCGGCGTCCTCCCAAGGGGCAAAAATGCGCCCATCGCCAATGGATGACCAATCATCCAAGACAGGCAGTATGGGTGTCCAGGGTGCATGGCTTGAGATTAGTGCCAATTGGGCAAACACCGGCGTCTCTCCTAGCAAGTAACGCTGGGTGTAATCGAGAGTAAATTGATCCGGCATGGTGACCCAGTTGAGAGCAGGCCCGGCATAGGCGATATCTTTCGCTGCGGCGATCTCATCAAAACCGTAGGCCTCGCCTTCCGGCCACGCCAGGGTAATCGCGGGCATTACACTCAGGGTGCGCTGACCGGTGGCACGAAAATCATCGATCAAAGTGGTGTGGTCGCTGTCTAGCATCAGCCGATACCACAGCTGGTTGTCGATCCAGCGGCCACTGAGGGCTGTCGCATGGGCCAGCCATGACTGCCCACCGCGAATGGGTGAGGCCAACATGCCAGAGACCACGTGGAGGTCATGTTCACCCAGCCGCTGCTGCATTTCGGCTAGCGTAGGCAGTAGAACATCGGAATAACGTGGGTTTTCCAGCGCAGAGATGCCATAGGACTCAATAAAGGTGAGCAGTACATTGCGCCCCGCCAATCCCGGCAGTGACCGGGCTTCCATTGGTGCGGTCTCCAGCTGTGCTGTAAAGGCGAGTCGAGCGGC
The DNA here is from genome assembly GCF_026104355.1 of Halomonas sp. BDJS001. Taxonomy (NCBI): domain Bacteria; kingdom Pseudomonadati; phylum Pseudomonadota; class Gammaproteobacteria; order Oceanospirillales; family Halomonadaceae; genus Halomonas; species Halomonas sp. BDJS001. The sequence goes on along the minus strand of NZ_CP110535.1, from coordinate 1,236,825 downwards.
GTGGGTATCGGTGATTTGCTGCCACTGAAAGCGTGTCGTGTTCACCATCGGCAGACGAGCACTATCCACTAGCCGGATCCCATTCAGTTCAAGTGCTGCACTGCTAGTGGCAATGACTAGCAGCGTTAATGCCACCACACCAGGCAGGCGCTTAACAGAGTAGGCGACCGGGGGCAGCAGCAGTCGCACTAAAATCAGTGTGATGGCGAACAATAAGCCCCCTCCCGCCAGCATTGCGCAAACTGCCAACAGTTGACCTACATTACCTGCTAACAAGTGATAAATTGAGCGCAGCAATGGTACATCAAGATAGAGATTGAGCGGCCGGGCAAAGGCCATATGGGTGGCGGCAGTGCCTAAGTTTACGGCAGTTGCGAGGATCACCCAACTGACGACTCCGACAGCCACTACACGGCGCGTTGGGCCAACAGGGAGCAGCAGCATGAGCGGCGCAATGATAAGTGCCTCCCAAGCGAGCAAATGGGTACTAACCTCGCCAAAACGCCACCAGAGCGGTGCAATGAGTAAGAAATTCAGCGTTAGCAACAGTAGTAATAATCGACTCATCGAACCCTCATCTGGAACTGCCTTTGATTACAATGTCACTGATATAACCTGTCAACACCCTCTCTCAAAGAGAGGGTGTACCCAATCGCAAGACACAAGAGCGAGGAATAAGGCTGCTGAAAAACACAATAATCATGTACTGTCATATTTTATCGTATAGTTATTGTGTAAAGACTACACGCTTTGCTTGGCATAAGGCCCACGCGTTTTGCAGGCTTTCACCAGAAAGGATTTCGTCCATGCGTTGTAACTGTGTTGGTAGAAGAGCGTTTTTTAGAAGGCCTGTTGCCAAAGGATGGACTGGCAAATGGGTCGTGTTAATTGGCTCTATGCTCGCCGTGCCTGCGTTGGCTGAAGACGATGTGCATTTCAGTAAGATCATTGAGCGCGCCCAGCAGCTTGCTGAAGAGGCCTACCAAGCCCCGGAAGAGAGCTTACCTGAGGTATTGCGCGAGCTCGATTACGATACCTACCGGCAGATTCGTTTTGACCCCGAACATGCCTACTGGAAAGACGAGAGTCCTTTTAGCCTACAGCTATTTCACAGCGGCTTTCTTTTCCAAACCCCGATTGCCTTGAACGTTATCGACAACGATACGGCAACGGCCCTGCCCTTCTCTGCTGCGGACTACACCTATGATGGCAATGCCGCCGCGCTCAAAGAGCAAGACCTTACCGGCAGCGGCCATGCGGGCTTTCGTCTCCACTACCCCCTTAATAGCGATCAATACGACGATGAGTTTGCTGTGTTTTTGGGTGCCAGCTACTTCCGCATCGTGGGGCGTGACCAGGCGTACGGACTCTCCACCCGAGGGCTGGCGATCGATACCGCCTCCCCCGATGGCGAAGAGTTCCCGGCATTTCGTGAGTTTTGGCTCTATAAACCCGACGCGAATGCCGAACAGATTGAGCTACTGGCGTTAATGGACAGCCCCTCGGTCAGCGGTGCCTATCGGTTTGTTATCCAGCCTGGGGAGAATACCCAGGTCGAGGTCGAAGCCGAGCTGTTTGCCCGCGAAGATATTGCCAAGCTGGGCGTCGCTCCGCTCACCAGCATGTTCACTTTCGGTGAGGCAAGCCACGAGCGGCCGGACGATTTTCGCCCCCAGGTGCACGACTCCGACGGTCTGCTGATGCACACTGGCAGCGGCGAGTGGATCTGGCGTCCCCTGAGTAATCCCCCCTACCTGCGTAGCTCCACGTTTGTAGACGACTCCCCTCAGGGTTTCGGGTTAATGCAACGGGAGCGTGATTTCAATCGCTACTTGGATGTCGAAGCCCAGTACCATCGCCGCCCCAGCCAGTGGGTTGTTCCGCTGGATGAGTGGGGACCGGGTCATGTGGAACTTGTCGAAATCCCCACTCCCGACGAGACCCACGACAACATTGTCGCCTATTGGGTGGCGGACGATTCGCTGGATACAGGCGAATCCCGTCGCCTGCACTATCTCACTCACACCTTGAATACTCAGCCTGACGCACACAACCTTGGCCGCGCCATTCGTACCCGCCATGGCCGCGCGGGCGTGCCGGGACAAGCGGACTCTTCCTTGCTGGAGCAGCGCCAATTCATCGTCGACTTTCAGGGCGGCGCGTTAGCGGATATCACCGCCGACCAGCCCGTCGAGCTCGATATCAGCTCCCAACACGGTGAGGTTCTGCTCCCCCAGGTTACTCCGCTGCCCAACAACGGCTGGCGGGCGAGCTTCCGGCTACCCGCGAGCGAACAACCCAGCGATGTGCGCCTAAGGCTCACCTTAAGTGGCGAACCCGTTAGCGAAACCTGGAATTACGTGTGGTATCCCGATGACCAGTAGCACTTATCAAGCAAAACTTATATCGTCAGCGCCTGTCTGGATCAAGGCATGTCCATTCAGAGAGCTCAACTAATGCGGCACATGGCGCTACAGCGGCTGCGCAGCGCGGGTGGGCTTGCCCGCTCGCTATTCATTTACTGGCGGCCAGGGCGCCAGCGAGGCCTCCAGCGCCTCTATAAGCCTTTCATTCAACCCGGTAGTGTTGCTTTTGATATTGGTGCACATTTAGGCGACCGTAGCGCGGCTTTTCATGCGCTGGGCGCCAGAGTGGTGGCGCTGGAGCCCCAGCCCGACCTCGCCAAGTGGTTTAAACGCCTGGTGAAACCAACGACCATTAACCTGCTGCCAATGGCGGCTGGCCCAGCAAGCGGCTTTGCCGAGATCGCTATCAGCCCCGGCAACCCAACTCTCTCTACTCTGGCCACCGAGTGGCGGGAGCAAATTGGCGAACGCAACGCAGGTTTTAGCCAGGTACGATGGGAGCAACGGTTGCGAGTACCGGTGACTACGCTGGATGCGTTAATTGATGAGTATGGCGAGCCCAGCTTTATCAAGATTGACGTTGAAGGCTTTGAGGCCGAGGTACTGGCAGGACTAAGCCGCCCAGTGGCAGCGCTGTCGGTGGAGTTTGTCGCCGGCGCCCTGGAGGTGAACCAGGACTGCGTTAACCACTTAAGCCGTCTTGGCGAGTACCGCTACAATGTAGTGGCTGGCGAGCAGCGCCATTTTCGCTGGGCAGAGTGGCAAACACCGCAAGCGGTTAGCGAGTGGCTCAGCGCAGGGGGCGAAGCCCTGCCATCCGGGGATCTCTACGCCTGCCGCTCAGACCATCCGCTACTGCTTAACTCGCGTTAATTTTTGCGCATGCTATTTGAACTCTCTATAGGCATAGGCACGTCACGCAATGATTCACCACTGGCAAACCCTCACCGCTCCACAGTTAACCGAATTCGCCCAACGTGACCCGGTCGCGGTACTGGTGCTTGGCGCCATTGAGCAGCATGGCACGCACCTTCCCTTAGCCACTGACTTGATGATTGGCGAGGGTCTGCAGACCGCGATGCTGGAGGCGCTTGATGCCAGTTTAAATGTCGTCTGCCTGCCTTCGATTGCGGTAGGCGCCAGCGATGAGCACGCCAGTTTCCCTGGCACGCTCAGCCTGCCCGCACCGCTGGCGATTGCCACCCTGGAGGCCTACGGCGACAGTTTAGCTCGCGCCGGGATTCGTCGTTTGGTACTGCTTAACAGCCATGGTGGCAATAAGGCAGTGATGGATTTGGCGGGGCTCACTCTACGGCGGCGGCATGCCATGCGCGTGGTCAAAGCCACCTATACTCGGCTACCGCCCCTGGAAGGCGCGATTGGCGCTGAAGAGCTGCGCTACGGCTTGCACGGCGGGCTGCTCGAAACCGCGATGATGCACTATTTGGCACCCACGTTGGTACAGCTAAAGAGCTACCAGGCAGCACCGCCCGCGGCGCCCCAAGGTGATGCGTTAGTCAGTGCCGAAGGGGCCGCGGCATTTGCTTGGTTAGCGGAAGACCTGAGTGCCCAGGGTGTGGCCGGGGATGCCAGCCACGCCAGCGCTGAATTAGGCAAACGGCTCGTGGAGCACTACGCCCGACAGTTGGCCAGCGTCGTGACGGAAACCGCCCACCTACCGCCGCTGGCCAACTAATATCGCTGAACCAGAGGGAAGCAACTTTAGCCAGCGCCCCATCAGGTTCATCGCTGGCCGCTTAATACATCTTCCAGCAAGTGTCCACCGCGGGTAGCTTTGGCATTCAGATAGCGCTGATTGTGGTCGGTCACGCTGCCATACAGTGCTTGGCGTGAGACCACCTCGATACCGCCCTGGCGAAGCGCTTCCATCTTCAGCGGGTTATTGGTCAATAGCTGCACCTGGTCGATATTGAGGGCGTTAAGCATATCCACCGCCACCGCATACTGGCGCTCATCGTCACCAAAACCGAGTACTTGATCCGCATCCACGGTATCCAGCCCACCATCCTGCAAGGTATAGGCGCGCAGCTTATTGGCCAAGCCAATGCCCCGGCCCTCTTGCGCCAAATAGAGCAGCACGCCGCCCCCCATGGCTTGAATATCCGCCACGGCGTTGCGCAGCTGCTCACCACAGTCGCAGCGCAGGCTCCCGAACAGGTCGCCGGTTAAACACGCCGAGTGCAGACGTAGCGGCACCGCGCCTTCCCAGCGCTCCGGCTTACCGATCACCACCGCAACATGCTCGCGTAGGCCGTCCGGCTCACGGAAGAGCACAAAGCGGCTGTCGGCGGCATCCTCAAGGGGGATATTCGCCTCGCTCACCCGCTTGAGCATACCCGGCGCCCCGGCAAGGCACTGTTCAGCGTCTTGAGCGTTGACTTCTAGCAACCGCCCTTCTGCCAGCTGCTCCTCAATATCCGCTGCGGTTTCTTCACTAACAAAGGCGCAGAGCGCTGCTGGGATTAGCAAGGCGCGGCGCATTAGGGTAACCGCGCCTAGTTCGGCTAATCCTGCCGGTTTTAAGCCGCTTAGTAGCCCACTAGCGGGTTTCGAAAGCATTTCCGCAGCGGCCAAGTTATGCAGCTCACTGGTCGTAATGTGGGCCACCAACGGCAAGCTGGCGGCTTCGACGGTTAAGCTCATACCTAACGCCGCTAGGCGGTGACGGGTAAGCACCAGCGAAGGCCGCTCGCCCGCTAACTGGGCAAGCACTTCAACTGACTCACTGCCTTCCAGTGCCTGCACGAGCAAACGCTGCCCACTGGCATTCACCACCACTGGCAATCCACGACGGATATCGAAAATAGCGCGTTCAATCTGGTACATGTAGGCCTCCTGGCTTCCTTACAAGGGGGATGGTGCACGCTTGCACTGAGCTGTTTACTCTCAACTGTACGACTTCTTGCTCTGAACAACTTGCTCTCAACTGACCAGAGCCCGCATGATGGAGCGGTTTATTTAGCCCGGAGGCGTCATGCCCGAATCCCATATCAACATTATTGCGCTGGGCGATGCCTGGGAATGGCTGCTGGCGTTGCGCCATCAGCGCTCTTGCGATGTGGCTATTACCTTGACGCCTACCGGCGAGTGGAAAACGGACAAAACGGTCGCCGCTGAGGTGCGTGAACTGCTCGATTGCCTGACCCCACTGGCCAGTCGGCCTGCGTGGGTGGTGGCGCAGTTGGGGCAGAGTATGGATGGCCGCATCGCGACGGAAAGCGGCCACTCCCACTACATCAACGGCCATGAAAGCTTGGTTCACCTGCACCGCCTGCGTGCTTTGGTCGACGCGGTGGTCGTCGGCGCAGGTACCGCCAGCGCCGATAACCCCCAGTTGACCGTGCGCCACGTTAGCGGCACTAACCCAACGCGGGTGGTGCTTGATCCACGCGGCCGAATTCCCAATGACTTGGCGCTGCTGAATACCGATAGCGCCCCGACGCTGCATATAGTGGGGTCTGCCGTGGGGACTGAGTCGCAGGCGACGGCGAGCCTGGCCCACGTTGAACGTTGCGAGCTGCCGCTGAATGCTAGCGGTCAGTTCAACCCCAGTGATGTTGTCACTCTGCTGGCCGACAAAGGTCTTACGCGGGTACTGGTAGAGGGCGGCGGTATTACGGTGTCTCAGTTTATCGAGGCGGGTGCCGTTGACCGACTGCATCTGCTGGTCGCCCCGCTGTTGATCGGCTCCGGCAGACCAGGGCTGCAAATGACGCCCATTGAGACCCTTGAGAGTGCGCTGCGCCCGCCCGCGCGAACTTTCCGCTGTGGTGACGACACCCTGTTCGACCTGCGACTGAGGGATACCACCGCTTGAAGGCTGCGCTTTTTCGCGACGACTCAGCGCCACCCAGATGCCCGGTAGGCTCGCCAACAGCACCAGCACCCCATAAGCCAAGGACACCGCCACGCCCTGGGCGGGTGGCAGGCCGACCAGCGCCCATACACCCACAGCGGCACCTTCACGCAGCCCCCAGCCGGCTACCGAAAACGGAATAAGCATGGCCAGTAGCAGTACCGGTGTCAGCGCCAACACTTGCAGCGACGGTAGCCCAACGCCAATCGCCCGAGCCGCACAGACCATTACCAGACCATAGCTCAGCACAATCACCAGCGAAGACAGCAACTGCTGGGGCCAAACGCCGCGCTGCAGCAAGCCGCGCCTTACATCTCGGGCCAGGGCTTGACACCAGCTCGGCAGCCTTGCCAGCCAATGGCTAAACCATTGGCGCAGCAGCAAACCACTGACGATGAGCGCCGCAAGAACGGCTAATGCGCTTAACCCCACCACTGTGATCACTGCTTCACCCAGCGCAGCATGCCAGAGCGGAGAGAGCAGCAGCGCGGTTAGCGTTAACACCACTACAGCAACTTGCCCCGAGGCACGTTCAATAATCACCGCTCGCCAGGCGCGGCCCCTAGACTGTGCTTGAGCGGCATGACGGTGCGCCCGCCCGGCGTCGCCTAATACACCGCCGGGCAACAGTTGATTGACCAACAGCGCCAGGTAGTACTCCCGTAGCGCGTAAGCGAACCGCAGCGGCACATCGATCAGTCCCGCGGTAAACTGCCAGCGCCAGGCACAGAGCATAATCTGTAGCGTGCTGATGGCTAACGCCAGTACGACCCATTCGGCAGAGAAACGCCGCACCTCCGCCACCACAGCCTGAGGTTCAACCCACAGCGCCACCGCCGCTAATAGAGCAACGCTAACCAGCCCGCGGCGAAGCCACGGGGTGGACAAGCGGGTATGCCAACGCTCAGCAACTCCCATCGGCTTACGCCTCTTCCTGAGGTATGGCCAGCAGGTCACAGTGCCCCACCCAAATGCCCAGCTCGCCATTAGCCACCGCTTGCTGACGCTGCTGCAGCCAGTTGGCAATGCGCGCCGCGGCTTGCGGAGCTTGCTCGGTGGCGGCTTCGGCCCAACCCTCGAGCAGCGCCACCATCAATGGCAACTGCTCTTGACTGCCCGCAGCGAGCTGCCACGGCGTTTCGGCTTGTTGAATGCGATAATCAGCCCCCTTCAGGGCGTCGACTAGTGTCCCGTGAGCCTGTCCGCCCAATGCATCACCCAAACCTTTATCGCGCTGCTGGTGAGCCATAAACATCGCCTGCAGCCAGCGGCCTTCGTCATCCCGCACCGGCGCGCCTTGAGGGTCAATAAAGTGCCACTCACCGGTCACGCTTAGCGCTATCAGCAGTGCCTGCTGCCGCTCGGCAATGCGAGCCACAAAAGCATCGATCCACTGTTGGGAAACAAGATCCAGCAGCGCCGATGCGGTGACGAGGTGTGCGTCGTCGAGCGGCACCTCGGCAAGCGCTTCCAGCGATACACAGTGCGTCTCAACGGCCACGGGCTGCCCTTGGCTATTGCTTAATCCGGCGGCACGTTGGCGCGCCTGAGCTAACAAAATGGCGTCGTGATCGATCAGCTTCCAGCGCTGGTGGCCACTCAGGCTCGGCGCCAAAAAGCGCATATTACTACCCCGACCACAGCCAAGATCCGCTATCAGCGGCGCCGAAGTACGCGCGCTCAGCCACTCCGCGGCAAACTCAGCCAAAGGTTGGCTACGGGAATCGATATCAGCCGCCTCTCGCAGCGTCAGCCAGTCGGAGGCAAACTGGCTGCCTGGGCGTAAATTGGGAGAATCAACGGGCGCAGTTAACGCCGCAGCAAACTTCGCTCCCGCTGCTTGCCAGTCGCTTAACGCATCCCGGGCCAGGGCGGCTCCCTGGCGCAGTTGGTGGCGTAGCTCATCGTCATGGCAAAAACGGCTCAGGGCATCTTGAAGCGCGTCGACGTCACCTGGTTCAACGCTCAAACCGGCGCCGCTAGGCAGGGTGTCGCGAAGCGCACCACCGGTGGTGGTAATCACCGGCAAGCCGTGGGCCAGGGCTTCGGTGACCACCATGCCATAGCCTTCATACCAGGAGGGCAGTACCAGCGCGTGAGCGCCGCGATAGGCTGCTTCCAACGTAGCGCCATCGCACTCGCCGTGTAGCTGTACGCTGTTTTGCAAGCCGTTCTGATCAATCAGTTGCTGTACGCGCTGGGTGAACTCGCAGTCACGTGCGCCGCCATAACAGTCGCACAGCCAGTGGTCACCGGCGACGCCCGCCAGCGCTTGCACCAGAATATCCTGCCCTTTGCGCGGCGTTAGCGTTGCCACACATAACAAACGTAGAACCTCACCCGGTTCTGCTGCGGGGCTGATCGGCGCCAGGGCAACGCCCGGTTCAACTACAGTGACAATGGGATTGAGTGGCATTTCATAATGGGCCGCCAGCTCCGGTAAGCGCCGGGCGGTAAAGTGGCTGGTGACGATAATCCGCGCCACGTGAGCAAGCGCGTTTAACTCACTGCGATGAAAGCGCTGCTGATCGGCCTCATTAAGGCCAGATTCATCGCCTAATGGGTGATGCAGCAAGGCGGTGATATCCAGCCGTTGGATATGCTGAGCAATCACCTCCGGCAGCGCCCCCATGGCCAGGCCATCAATCACCACCGCCGCCTGATCGGGAAGCGACGCTAGGGCCTGTGTAAGTGCTGCTACCGCCTCGGCATCCGCATCAGGAAACGTGCCTGCCAAGCCGACGACGTCAATTTCCCATCCCTGGTCACGCAAGGACGAGACAATCTGGGCGTCGTAAATATAGCCGCCGGTACGCTGAGCAGGGTCACCGGCAACGATTAAAGTGAAACGCTGACTCATAGCGCGCCTTCGTAGCTGGCCCAGGCCACATGGGATTCATGCAGTTTGATCTCCATATGGGTAATCCCTTTAGCGGTGGTGCCCATTTTGCCCTCACCAATCGCCTGGGCGAGCTGGTCAAAGATCACCTTGGCCATAAACTCGGTGGTAGTGTTTTTGCCCTTAAACTCAGGTACTTCATCCAGGTTGCTGAAGTTGTAGCCAGTCAGTACCGATTTCACTGTTTCGCTGGCCAGACCGATATCGATCACCAGGCCGTCCTCATCCAGCTCGGGACGCTGAAAGACCACATCCACCACGTAGGTAGCGCCGTGGGTACGCTGGGCAGGGCCAAAGATCTCACCCTTGAAACTGTGGGCGATCATAAAGTGGTCACGGACACATAAACGGAACATAGAGACTCCAAATGATAAGTAAATTGGTTACGCGGGATAGCGCAGGCGGTGGCAGAGTTCAACGCTACCGCGGCCAAACAGTTTAGGGGCAAGCGTGGGCAACTGTTCAAAGTCGCTTTCCCCGCTGATCAGTGCCTCCAACCGCTCGTCTACCAGCAGGCTCAGTGCTAACTGAAGGCGGCGCTGGTAATCCCAGCGTGGGCGTAATTTGGGCGGCAGTTGACCTACTTGGCTGGCCTTGAGCGTCAGCCGCTGAGAGTGGAAAGCACCGCCTAAAGGGATCGCAATATCCCCCTCGCCAAACCAGCTCATTTCGATAATGCGACCTTCGCTGCCCACTAACGCCAGTGCTTGGCGCAAGCCGGCAGACTGGCCGCTGGCGTGGATCACGCAATCTTGGCCATGAAGGGCTTGTTCGGGAGTGCTGAAGGCAACGCCTAACTGCTCGGCGAGCTGGCGACGCTCAGGATTAATATCGACTAACTCGACGGTAACACCGGGCACCTGGGCGCACAGGTACGCTACCAGCGCCCCGACGACACCGGCGCCAATGATGGTGATTCGCTCACCCAGCATCGGCTCGGCGTCCCACACGCCATTAATGGCGGTTTCCATATTGGCCGCCAAGACGGCGCGTTTTGCAGGTACATTGGCGGGCACTTCCAGCACCGCCGAAGCAGGCACAATGTAGTGATCCTGGTGGGGAAACAGGCAAAAAACGGTTTTATCCATGAGGGCGCTTGGCCCCTGCTCGACGCGGCCAACGCTACAGTAGCCATACTTGACCGGAGCAGGAAACTCGCCCGACTGAAAGGGCGCACGCATGCGCGAAAATTCGCTTTCAGGCACGCGACCATTGAACACCAACGACTCGGTGCCTCGGCTGATACCGCTGTACAAGGTACGTATATGCACCTCATCCTGGGCGGGAGGAGTTAGTTGTTCACGCCGCATCTCGCCTTGTGCTGGGCTGGTCACCCAGAAGGCGGTGGCCAAGGTTTTTTTGGCGGCATTGGAGGCTTTGCCTACATCGTCAAGCGCCGACATGAGCGTTCCTTTTCGTTACGGGCCCACTGGATCCGGGCTCTCTTTCATTCCGTTGAATGTGGCGTGGCACCATTGCGCTTAAAGCTAGGGATAAGAGACACGCCGTATGTCTCAGCCCTCGCGTATAATGTGTGGCCATGCATTGCATGGCCCTAGGCAGAACAGTTTTCAAGGGTTCACCATCTTCAGCTTAGCGGGTGAAAAGAAAATATTCGATTAACCATTTGGAACAAATGAAACTAACTTGGCTATTTCTTGATCGTATGGACAACCCTACCTTCTTCTACAAGAATGGTACATATAAAAATAGTTGCATCATTTATTTTAACTGCGGATAGCGACGCCGCTTTGTGAGATACCATGCCGCTCTTCTCTAACGCTTCATCTTACACCCTGCCTAAACGCCTCTATGGCGCTGCAGAGCTAATGCTGGGCGGCATGCTGCTAATATCCTTGGGCAAAGGTCTACCCCTTTTAATGGCTACTCCCGCTAACTGGGGGGTGGCTATAGGCTTCTACACGTTTATATCCACCCTGGTCGTCATCTTCTGGCCCTACGGCTCACTGGGCTGGGCTAACCGGGTCACGTTGGTTCGAGCGGTTTTGATTGCATTAGTGGCAGGTGCGCTCGCCGCAAATGCCTTTGTAGGAGCCATCTGGCAGTGGCTGGCGATCGCGGTGATCGCTCTGCTACTGGACGGTGTTGATGGCTGGATTGCCAGGCGCACCAAAAGCCATACCCGGTTCGGTGCCCGTTTTGATATGGAGTTGGATGCCCTGCTGATTCTGCTGCTATGTGCGGGTTTGCTGCGGTTGGAATCGCTGGGACTTTGGGTGCTGTTGATAGGCGGAATGCGCTACCTGTTTATCGCCGCCAGCTGGCAGTTCCCGTGGCTCTCAACACCGCTGTTTGCCAGCTTTCGACGCAAGGCTGTTTGTGTCTGGCAGGTGGTGGCGCTACTGCTGGCATTAACGCCGCTAACCTCTCACCTAGTCGCCAGCCTGCTGGCCATTAGTGCATTGACCTCATTGCTCTATTCGTTTGGTTTTGACGTGTGGTGGCTGTATCGAAAAACACAGCGCTCCTAGCCCACTGCATCTTGCTAGCGAGCCGCTTGGCGACTCCCGGAAATAACGGCTTGGATAAGCTGTTTCTTCCTGACTATAGTTATTGTTAGGCTATCTTTCCGCCTTTCGTGTTCTGGGAGACTCTTACGGATCACTCAGCAACAGCTCCCCACGGCCCCTCTGAATTCCGCCGCGCACGTGCCCCCATCACGCGATGACTCTGCTACTGTCGAGCGCTCCCCAGGTAGAGCTAGGCATTTATCCTTTTGGGATTTAGGCTGTTTTGGAGTTGAGAAGCCACTCATGCACACGCACCAAGCACTTTTTGATAATCGACGCGCAGCCGGGCGAGAGCTTGCCTATGTATTATCCGATGCGCGTTATGACCTAGTGCTGGCATTGCCCCGTGGGGGTGTACCCGTTGCCTACGAGGTAGCGGCAGCACTTAAACTTCCGTTTGACGTGGTCATCGTGCGTAAGATTGGCGCGCCTGGGCAACCCGAGGTTGGGCTAGGCGCTGTCGTCGATGGCGACCCACCTCAAGTGCTGTGGACACCTGATTTGCTGCAGATTTTTCAGCCCTCTGAAAGTTATCTGGAAGCTGAAGTACAGCGCCAACTAAGCGAGATAACCCGCCGTCGTCAAACTTATATTGGTGACCGGGCGCCCATTAACGCTAGCGAACGTCACATATTATTGGTGGATGATGGTATCGCCACCGGCGGAACCGCTAAAGCAGCCGCCAGAGCACTATGCCAAGTAGGAGCCGCTTCCGTTACCCTGGCAGTGCCTGTTGCCCCGCAGTCCACGCTGGATGAATTGGCTACCGAGGTTGACGATTTGATCTGTTTAGCTACTCCCGAACCCTATATCGCCGTTGGCCTTCACTATCAAGATTTTACCCAAACCAGCGATGACGAAGTGATCTCCCTATTGCAGAAGATTCACTTCTTTTAACGCATTTTTTGATATAGATTAAAATATAAAAAAGCCAGCTTTCACTGCGTATGAAAGCTGGCTTTGTTTAATTGATTAGGCTTTTATGCGGCCTTAGGCCGCCATTGCAGCGCACTCATTGGCGCAATGATGGCACGCTTTGGCGCACTCCTGACAATGCTTAGCATCGTGTTTGGCACACTCGTCACCACACGCTTTACAAATATCAGCACATATCTGACAGATTTCCTTGGCGTATTCACTCCCCTGAGCCATGTAGGAAGCTGCCAAGCGGCAGATCTGTGAACATTGACGATCCAAACGGATGCACTCTGCCATCATTTTTACTTCATCTTCTTGCAAGCAGGCAGTGGCACAAGAATCACAGTAGATCGCGCAGATATTGCACGCTTCAATACACGACTTATATTTTTCAAACTCCATCTTTCTACCCTCCTTATCATCAAACGAACACACGGTCGGCTACCTAAACAGGCGCGGCAAGCCGCATGTTGAGTCCTGAAGAACTCGTCTAAAAGAGTAGAACAGAGAGCGTGCAACACAAGCGCAGAAAGCGGCGCAACATGAATTCTAACACTCCAACCCCTGGCGCTGGTGCCACTCGGCAAGACTTTCATCCGGGTATTCGTCGAAGCATTTATCTTGGAACTGCCCATTGACCTCGACCCAGTCGGCCCGGCTTCCCAGCATCATATGTGTTCGCTTGGGCGGTGTAGGTAAAGGAGTATCGATCGACGAGGCGAAGGGATGCACCAGCTCGGGCCAGTCAGGATCGTAAACCCATAGCGATGAGGCGCAGTGCTTGCAAAAATGTCTCTCTCCCGTGCTTTGCATGCCATTAATAACCGCTCGGTAGATCGAAATGTGCTCATCACCACTGACATTGAGCGTTTTGCTATCGCCACTGAGATTGATGGCATACCCCCCACCACCTGCCGTTTTACGGCAAATAGAGCAGTAACAGCGGTTGAATGGATAGGGGTGCTGAGACCTCACACTAAACATCACAGCCTGGCAGTGACATGATCCTTTGAGCAGCATGGTTACCTCCGTTTGCAGCGGTTACCCAAATTGAGTATCGAAGCACGACTGCATGCACCGAGTGCGGTCTTCAGCTCCCTTTTAAGTCCTCTCATAATAGCTTAGCGTATGAGCTCATCGGCGCCTTCAACGGGAGTAGTGATGCTGCTGCGGAGCCGTTTCAACGCTCAACCTTTAAGGCTTGCAGCAGTTCAGCCACCGCCAGTTCCCCTTCGGGCTCGTCAAATGCTTGAGCCAGCGAGCCTTGTACAAAGCTCAAAAAACGATAGGCGGCGGGCGGTAAGCGACGCTCTCTGCGCACCACAAAATGCCAGCGACTTTTCAGCGGGAAGCCCTGCAAGGGCAGCTCTTGAATGCCTTTGGGGGCATCTGCCACCACATGCCGGGACAGCACCGCCAACCCCATGCCCGAGGCCACGGCAAGGCGAATAGCCTCATTGCTGGCGATCTGCTGGGTGGAGCGCAGCTCAATACCCGCACTGTACAGCCAGGCATCAAAGGTATGCCGGGTTGCGGAGCCTGGTTCGCGCAGCAGAAAACGCTGGTCTTTTAGGGCCTCCATGGTGAGGTCGTTGACATCGGCCCAGTGGGACGCCTCCGGCCCCACCACTACCAAGGGGTTGCTCAGGAACGGAGCGGCCAGCACCTCATCATCCAAAGGCGGGTGACTAAATACGTAAAGGTCGTCTTCATGGCGCTCAAAACGATTGAGCATCTGCTGACGATTACCGATCTCCACCGTGATATCGACCTGCGGATTAGCCTGATTAAACGGCCCTAATAGCCGTGGCAATACATATTGCGCGGTATTGACCAAGCCAATACTGAAGTGCCCACGCCCGCCGCTGCTGTACTCTTCCACGTACTGACTAAACACATCGGCACGGCTAAGCAAGTCCTGACTTAGCTGATAGAGCGCTTGGCCAACCTCAGTGGGCACCACGCGACCATCCTCCTGACGCACAATGGATTCACCGACAATTTCCCGCAGCCGTTTCAACTGCTGGGAGACCGTTGGTTGAGTCAGGTGAAGTCGATTTGCGGTGGCAGTAATCGAGCCTGTGCGAACCACGTCAGCATAGACCTGTAGCAAGCGAAAAGTGAGTTGGCGTACTTTCATAACCTGAACCATAGATAATTATCTATGACTATATAAAGTTTATTTATTTTCATCAATCCCTTTGGATCGTTAAAGTAGCCGCTTTAAAACCCCATCAAGGAGATTGTCCGTGCCGGATATTGTGGTGATGTTCTTTGTGTTAGGTGTGGTGGCCGGTGTGGTGCGCTCCGATCTCAGCATTCCCAAAGCCGCTTATGACATTCTAAGCCTGCTGCTGATGCTGACCATTGGCCTTAAAGGCGGTATGGCGTTGCACGGCAGTTTGAATGCCGCGCTGCTTATCGAACTGGCCGGGGTCACCCTGCTGGGAATTTTAATTCCGTTGATCGTTTTTCCGGTGGTTCGCTATGTGGTGCGGCTTTCGCTCGCAGATAGCGCCAGCCTTGCCGCTCACTACGGCTCGGTGAGTGCCGGCACCTTCGCGGTCGCACTGGCCTATGTTGAAGCGCATAGTTTGATAACCGGCGGCCAAGTCACCCTTTACCTGGTACTGCTTGAACTACCCGCCATTATGCTCGGGCTGTTACTCTACCGGCGCTTCAGCCGCGATAGCCGCACTGCAACACCTGCAGAGCTGAATAAAACGTCAGGGCTCTGGCACGAGACCCTGACCAATCGCGGCGTGATTCTGCTAGTGGGCGGTGTTTTGATCGGCTGGCTCTATGGCCCGAATGCCGGTGAATCAGTGACCAGCCTTTACACCAACGCCTTCCAGGGCATTCTGGCGCTGTTCCTGCTAGAGATGGGACTGGTGGCCGCAGAAACGCTGCGCAGCCTGCGCTGGGGACATAGTCGCTTGGTCATCTTCGCACTGATAGCGCCTGTCGTACTCTCCAGCCTTGGGCTGTTAATGGCCTTTTGGCTGGGGCTGCCCGCAGGCTCTGCGATTATTCTAGCGAGTCTTACTGCCAGCGCGTCATACATTGCCGCGCCTGTCGCCATTCGCGCCGCGATTCCAGACGCCAACATTGGCCTTGCCATGTTGGCCTCACTGGGGCTCACCTTCCCCTTCAATGTGCTAATTGGCATTCCGCTCTATCATCAACTTTGGGGATGGCTGGCGGGGTGAGCCACCGCGAGAATAATCTGTTGATTCTCATCAGAGAAACGATTGAAACGATTCTCGCTAATGGCGATATAGCGCACCAGCCTGGTCTGCTTCATGGGGCCACCAGAACCAGCGAATGGGTACGTCGTCATCGTGACGACTGGCGGGTAAAGGAAGAACTTTCGCCTGCTCGACCAACGCAAGTGCTCGGGCAAAACAATCCACGGATTCCTGCGTCTCGGCGGGCTCTGTTAAAGCGTCCTGATGCAAAAGCGTATCCAACAGTTGTGGTGTCACTGGCGCCTCCGACTGAGTAGGCCGTTTCTGGTACTGAGCGACCCAGACACCGGTGGCTTCATCGACTGAATATAATTTCATTAATACCGGCGCATAACGCGCAATAAACTCGACTGCTGATATTACATAGTTAGCCGTCTCATTACTAAAAAAGAAGTTAAATCCGAGCCTTACCCAACCTGGGCGATATATGCTTTTACCTTTTTGGACTAAAAACTCATGTTCTGCTGCGGTCTCGTTATCAATGGCGAGCAGTTCATGACCATAAGGCCCCGCACAGGAACACCCCCCTCTCGCCTGGATACCAAACAGGTCATTCAACATGGCAACCACAAGGTTGTGGTGAATAGCCTTGCCACCGACAGTAATGTTGAAAGAGAAAATCGCCAGCCTGGGCACATCAAGGGCCCCCAGCAGATGCACGTTAGCGACTTTTTGCCAGCGTGCCACGGCCATCGCCACCAGCGCTTGCTCGCGTGACTCAATCGCCTCGACCCCAACGCTCTCCTTGATACGAAACGCCAGCCCGGCTCGAATATCCCCGAGGATATTGGGGGTACCCGCCTCTTCCCGGCGTTCAACACTACTGACATAGCGGTGATGGGCCGCCGTCACGTAGGAGACTGTGCCGCCTCCGGCGATGGATGGCTTGGCGTTGCAGCATAAAGCTTTGCGAATCACCAATACGCCGGAACTGCCCGGCCCACCAACAAACTTATGGGGCGATAGAAAAATGGCATCCAGGTGATCATCGTGGCCGCTACCAGCCATATCGATGTTCACGTAGGGCCCACTCGCCGCATAGTCAAAGATAGCCAGGCCGCCGTATTGATGCGCCAGCCTTGCCACTTGTTGCACCGGGGTCAAAATGCCCGTGACGTTGGAAGCGGCCGAAAAGGCTACTACTTTGATATCCCGTTGTGCATAGGCTTGCAACTGCTGTTCAAGCACCATTAGATCAGGGAGGCCATCGCTGGCTAACGGAATGCGCACCACGTCCACATCACACTCTCGCCACATCAGATCATTGGAGTGATGCTCGTAGGGACCAACAAACACCACAGGTTTGGCTGCTTGCGAAGCACTCTGCCCAGGCGTCAGTTCAAGAATCCGACAACAGCGATCTATCGCCGCCGTCGCCCCGGCGCCAGCAAAAATAACCGCATAGTCGTGATTGGCACCGACCGATTCCGCGACGGTCTGGCGGGCAGCTTCACGCAGCCGCGTGGTCATCTTGCCGGTGTAAGAGGTTTCGGTATGGGTGTTGGCGTAAAGAGGCAGCACGGCTTCCTGCATCGCACGCTCCACGATATCAAGCGCCCTTCCTGAAGCGGTGTAGTCGGCATAAAGCAAGGGGCACGTGCCGAATGGCCCAGGAATCGACTGCCCCTCTCCAATCACCCCGCTCTGCAGGCGCTCCATCCATTCATGAGAGATCACCGAGGGGGAGCTCGTTGGTTTTCTTGACTTGTTCCATTGAGAAGCACGATGTGACATTACTAAGCTCTATTCTCGCAATAAGCCTTTTATAAAAGGCGTCATAAGACTGGTTATTGCGCGTAATGACCTTGAGTAAGTAGTCATACTCACCTGCCAAACGATTGACTTCTACGATTTCAGGAAATTCCTTAACGGTTTCCTGAAATGCGTTAAGCCAAGCTTGGTTATGTTTATCCGTTTTAACCATCACAAACACGGTGAGACTAAGCTCCAGTTTTTCAGGGCTCAGTACGGCAATTCTTTTTTCAATGACGCCTTCTTTTTCCAGTCTTTGTATTCGCCGCCAGCATGGCGTAACAGAGAGACCAATCCCCTCTGCAAGCTGTGCTATAGAAAGAGTATCATCGCGCTGCAGCTGTTCAAGAATTTTTAAATCAAATCGATCAATAAGCAATTTATTTCCCCCTATCTATTATTTTGAGTATATTTTTCTAAAAATAGCATATCACCAAGGGTTAAGTGAAATAAATTTTCACGCCACACAACGCTGTTTCAACCCCCACTTTAAGGCCATTAAAACGCGCTATAATAAAGCGCATAATCAATCAAGCGCACCAAAATGAATTATTAGAATAGACAAGTGTATGAACACATGGATAAGACTTGGCACTATAGCTTGCGGTTTACGGCAGCCGTCACCAAGTGGGTGTCTAAACAGAAAGGAAAAAACCCACTGCCCAGCTGATGCTTGATTAGCAAAAGGGGTGCAGTGGGCTCTTACAACAAAGCTAATTTTGATTAATAGCGAATAACTTCAGGTAAGTCACCCTGACCGGCGCTCTTATCGGTCTCCAAATTAGCGCTGTGATGGCTAACAAGCGGCCGAGAACCGGAGAGCTTGCGCAGTGCCACATAGAATACCGGGGTCAGGAACAGGCCGAACAGCGTCACCCCAATCATGCCGGCAAACACCGCCGTACCCAGCGCCGCCCGTACCTCGGCGCCTGCGCCAGTGGCGACTACCGAAGGCAACACCGCCGCCGTGAAGGCGATCGAGGTCATGATGATCGGCCGCAGCCGCAACCGGCAGGCTTCCAGGGCCGCTTCCACCACGCCCTTGCCCTGCAGTTCCAGCTCCCGGGCGAATTCCACGATCAGGATGGCGTTCTTACACGCCAGGCCAATCAGCACCACCAGCCCCACCTGCACGAAGATGTTGTTATCGCCCCCGCCAAACCAGACGCCAATCAGCGCCGCGAGCATCGACATGGGTACGATCAGAATCACCGCCAGCGGCAGCGTCCAGCTCTCGTAAAGCGCCGCCAGCACCAGGAATACCAGCAGGATCGACAGCGGGAAGACCACCAACGCCGCGTTACCCTGGGTGGACTGCTGGTAGCTCAGGTCGGTCCACTCCAGCGCCATGCCCGGCGGCAGCACCTCTTCAGCAAGGGCGTTGATGACGTCCATCGCCTGGGCGGAAGAGAGCACGCGGGGGTCGAACTCACCAGCCAAGTCCGCCGCCGGGTAGCCGTTGTAGCGCAATACCGGGTCGGGGCCGAAGGTTTGACGAATATCCACCATGGTGCCGATGGGCACCATTTCGCCCTGGTCGTTACGGGTGCGTAACCGGGCGATGTCTTCCACGCTGGCCCGATAAGGGGCGTCGGCCTGGGCGATCACCTGCCAGGTGCGGCCAAAGCGGTTGAAGTCATTCACATAGGTCGAGCCAAGATAAGTCTGCAGGGTGTCGAATAACTCCGTCAGAGGCACACCCTGGGCCTTGGCTCTCAGCCGATCCACTTCAGCATCCAGCTGGGGAACGTTGGATTGATAGCTGCTGATCGGAAAGCCCATCCCCGGCGTTTGCGCAATCGCGCCCTGGAGTTGGTTAACCGCCTGCTGCAGCGCCCCGTAGCCTAGATTGCCGCGATCCTCGATAAACAGCTGGAAGCCAGACCCGTTGCCCAGGCCCAGAATCGGCGGCGGCATAAAGGAGAACGCAAAGCCTTCTTTCAAGCCACCAATGCCCTGGTTGATGCGGGCGTTTATCTCCGCAGCGCTGAGACTGCGCTCACCAAAGGCACTGAGGGTTAGAAAGGCCACCCCGGTGTTTGAGGTGTTGGTGAACTGCAGCGCGTTCAGGCCGGGAAAGGCGATGGCGTGCTCCACACCTTCGGTTTCCATAGCGATATCCACGACGTCCTGAAGCATCTGGTCGGTTCGCTCCAGCGACGCCCCTTCCGGCAGGATGACGCCAGCAATCAGGTACAGCTTGTCCTGCACCGGGATAAACCCTGGCGGCACCGCCTTGAACATCACGTCAGTGCCCAGCAACAACAACGCGTAGACCACAAACACCGCACCACGATGCTTCAGGGAGCGGGCCACGCCGCCCTGGTACTTGTTGGAGCTGGCGTTAAAGAAGCGGTTGAAGGGACGGAAAATCCAGCCAAACAGCGTATCGATCACGCGGGTGAGTCGATCTTTGGGCGCGTCATGGGGCTTGAGCAGCATCGCGGCCAGCGCGGGCGACAGGGTCAGCGAGTTGATGGTGGAGATCACCGTGGAGATGGCAATCGTCACCGCGAACTGGCTATAGAATTGCCCGGTCACCCCCGACAGGAAGGCCATGGGGATAAACACCGCACACAGCACTAGCCCCACCGCGATGATAGGCCCGGAGACTTCCCGCATTGCCTGATGCGCGGCGGCCTGAGGCTTTAGGCCCTCTTCGATATTCCGCTCCACGTTTTCCACCACCACGATAGCGTCGTCCACCACGATACCGATGGCCAACACCAGGCCAAACAGGGTCAGGGTGTTGATGGAGTAACCCAGCAGGTAGAGCGCCGCGAAAGTACCGATCACCGATACCGGCACCGCCAGCAGCGGAATAATGGAGGCACGCCAGGTCTGCAGGAACAGCGTGACGACCAGCACCACCAGCAGCACGGCTTCCAGCAGGGTGGCAATCACCGACTTGATCGAGTCATTCACGAAGATAGTGGTGTCGTAGACCGCTTCATACTCCACGCCTTCCGGGAACTGTTCAGACAGCTCGTCCATGGTGGCGACGACCTGCTCGCGAATTTCCAGCGCATTGGCGCCCGGCGCCTGGAATATCCCCACACCCACGGCGTTGTTGCCGTCCAACTGCGAGCGCAGCGTATAGTCCCCGGCCCCCATTTCCAGCCGGGCCACATCCGCAAGCCTGAGGATCTCGCCGCCCTCACCGCGCTTCAGCACGATGTCGCCAAACTCCTCGACCGTTTCCAGCCGCCCTCGGGCGTTGATCAGGGTGAGGAAGTCACTCTCTTCTATGGGTTCGGCCCCTAACTGCCCGGCGGAGACCTGCACGTTCTGTTCACGCATGGCGCCGACCACATCACTGGCCGTCAGGCCGCGGGCAGCTATGCGATCAGGATCGAGCCACGCCCGCATGGCATAGTCTCCCCCGCCGAAGATTTGCGCATCACCGACCCCTTCGAGCCGGGCCAATCGATCACGGACATTCAGCCGCACATAGTTGCGCAGGTAGAGAGTGTCGTATTCGCCGCTGGGCGATGTCAGGTGAACGACCATCAGAAACGTAGGCGACTGCTTTTGGGTGGTGACGCCCTGCCGACGCACGGCTTCCGGTAGTCGGGCTTCTGCCTGGCTGACGCGGTTCTGCACCCGAACGGCGGCCTCCTCGGCATCGGTACCCGGGCGGAAGGTGACGGTCATTTGCAGCACACCATCAGAGCCCGCCACGGACTTGAGGTACATCATGTCCTCGACGCCATTGATGGCTTCTTCCAAGGGCGTGGCGACCGTTTCGGCGATCTCCTTCGGGTTGGCGCCGGGGTAAACCGTGCGCACCACCACGGAGGGCGGCACGACATCCGGGTACTCGCTGATCGGCAGGTTGGGAATCGAGATCAGCCCCACCGCCAGAATAATAATCGACAGCACCGCCGCAAATATCGGTCGGTCCACGAAGAAACGCGAGAAATTCATGGCGGTTTAGTCCTCCCTGGCAGCAATAGCGGGTTGAGCGTCAGCAGCCGGGGCGGCGGACACCGTTTGAGGGCTCACTTCCATGCCCGGCATAAAGACTTTTTGCACCCCGTTGACGATCACCCGATCACCGGCAGCGAGCCCTTCGCTGATGACCGTGCGTTCACCCACCTGGCGCCCTGTGGCGACCGGGCGACGCTGGGCCAGGTTGTTCTCATCCACCACGTAGACGTAGCGGCG
This sequence comes from Halomonas sp. BDJS001, assembly GCF_026104355.1. NCBI lineage: Bacteria > Pseudomonadati > Pseudomonadota > Gammaproteobacteria > Oceanospirillales > Halomonadaceae > Halomonas > Halomonas sp. BDJS001. The sequence continues at coordinate 1,215,067 of NZ_CP110535.1, read as the reverse complement.
ATCCTGGTCGGTCAGCACCGCCTTGCCATCCACCAGCAATGCTTGCTCCAACCGCGCGACCGGCATTTCGACCCGCGCAAACTCCCCAGGACGAATGCGGCCATCTGGATTGGCCAACAGCGCCCGGAATTGCAGAGTGCCGGTGTTAGGGTTCAAACGGTTGTCGATAAAGTCCAGGGTGCCAGTGAACTGCCGCGTGGCGTCGCCACCCAGTTCGATCTTCAGGCTGTTCGGCTCCTCTCCACTCAGTAGTGCATAGCTGGCAAACGCGGCCTGCTCGTCCGCCTCAAAGTAGACATGGATCGGATCGATGGTGACCAGCGTGGTCAACAGGCTCTGATCGGCGTTGGCCAGGTTACCGCGAGTGACCATCGCCCGACCGGCGCGGCCACTGACCGGCGCTGTAATGCGGGTGTATTCAAGGTCAAGCTCGGCGGTCTGCAACGCTGCCTCAGCGGCATCGACCATGGCACGAGCGTTACTCAGGGTTGATTGACGCTGATCATGCACCTCCTGGGAAATAGCCTGGCGCCCCAGTAATACACGGGCCCGCTCGGCTTCGCTTCCAGCCTGGGCCAGTTGGCTCCTGGCTTGGGCAAGCTCAGCCTGGGCGGCGCCGACCCGCGCCTGATAGGGCCGAGGATCGATCTGGAACAGCAGATCTCCCTGCTCCACCAGCTCGCCCTCCTCGAACGCCACTTCCTCGATATAGCCGCTGACTCTGGACCTTAGCTCAACCGTTTCAGCCGCTTCTACCCGCCCGGTGAAAGACTCACTCAACACTACCGGTTGAGCAACGATATTCACCACGTCGACTTCTGGCGGCGGTGGTGGCGCAGCCGCGGCCTCCTCGCTCTTGGCTTCACATCCCGCCAGCAAAGCCATTAACAGCAAAAACGGGAGGATCCCCCGGCCACGTGTTGTGCGAGCTCTTTGATTCAAACTTCCCATGATGACTTGCTCCAATGGCTACCGGAAACCGATAGCAGCGTTGGTGATCTATTTCGTACCGCGTGAGCGGTCAGCTTTTATCTAGTCGCTTGAGTAGCGCCAGAATCGACAGTGGTGTTGTTATAGTAAGGAGGGCTGGCGGACTGGCAGGGTCGAGCTGAATGCGAAACACCTACCAGAGAATGCTTACCATAGGGTGTGCGGGGGCGAGGAGGGTATCGGGTTCCTGCGAGAAGATTGCCTAATTCTGTCGTGAGGTGTGAAAGGCTTCACTTGGTAGGGTCGTTGAATCGTCACGCTGTTTCGATGCTCAAGGATCATGACCGTTTGGTGACACCTGGCGCGGGTTGCCGGTTTCTGCGCGGTGCTTGCCTGATTCTGCAAAATCAATTGAAAAAGCCTCCGATTTACGCAGCGAAGGCATATACTGCGAACGATTAGGGAGGAGAGCCATTGACCACTATCTTGCCTGAGCAGATTGTCCAGCTCAGCGACAACCTGTCGCAACAGTTGATCAGCGTTGCCCGCCGCTGGAGCCCGCTTGAGGAGCTTCAGGATACGGCGATTGCCGAGGTGCAACTGGTGCGTTCAGATTCTGCCACTAGCTACTGTTCAGCAGTCTATGAACCGTGTATCTGCTTTGTCATTCAAGGTAGCAAGACCGTGCAGTTGGGCGACAAGGAGATCGTCTATAGTGGGCCAAGTTATATGGCAAGCGCCATTCACCTACCGGTGCTGGGCAGGATTGACCACGCGACCCCTGAGCATCCCTACCTGGCGGTCAAAGTCTCGGTGGATCCCCAAGAGGTGGCCGGGCTGATACTGGAGTTGGGCGATAAGGCACCGCCTGAGGGTCACGAAGCCATCTGCTCTGAGATAGACTGTGGTCTTAGCTCGGCGCCCATGGATATACGTATGCAGGAAGCGCTTTACCGACTGCTGAGTCTGCTAGACTCCCCGGAAGATATAAAGGTGCTTTCGCCGCTGGCCCGGCGTGAGCTGATCTACCGTGCGCTGATGGGAGGGCTGGGGCCACGGATGCGCCGATTCGCTGCCACAGATTCCCAGGCTAACCGGATCGCGCGGGTCATCTATACCCTCAAGGAGAACTTCACCCAGCCTCTGCGTATCCGCGAGCTGGCAGCGACAGCCAATATGAGCGAATCGACGCTGTACCACAGCTTCCGCGAGGTCACCCGCATGTCGCCGCTCCAGTTTCAGAAAAAGTTGCGCCTACACGAAGCCCGGCGACTGATGCTGGCCGAGGGGCTGGAAGCAGCCACCGCCAGCTACCGGGTGGGTTACGAAAGCCCCTCCCACTTCAGCCGCGAATACAGCCGCATGTTTGGCGCCCCACCCCGGGCTGACGTTAGCCAGTTGCGTGGCGCTCGAGCAACGCCGCTGCCCGCCTAGGCTTTGAACGTACACTGTCTTCGCGATTGACATCTGTTCATTTCCCTACCTCCAGCTTACAGCGTTCAAACTGTAAAACACTTAAGTTAAAACCATATAAAACTTTCAATAAGGCCAGAACTTAAAGCAGCCACTCCATAAAACCAAAAAACAACAAAGCTTCTCAAAAACCATTAAGAACATATTAAAAGCCAAGAAAATCAGCTAACACACACATTGTTAGCCAAGGCTATATTAGTTCACCACCCCAAACTTTATTTTTAAACTTCCGCCTTGTTTGTTTAATAAATCGTGGTAGGATTCATCGCTATTGAATACCCGACCGTTTCACTCAAGCATAGCGTTACCGCTCTGAAAACGAGTGGATATTCGCGGTACTTTCCCAGCGAGCGAGTTTATATTCCATGACGCCGATTGCCTTAATATTCCTGGCCATTTCCATGTCAGCGGATGCCTTTGCCGCTTCTATCAGCAAAGGCGCAGAGCTAACCAAGCCCCGGTTCCGCCACGCTATTGGCATCGGCCTGGTATTCGGCATTATCGAGGCAATTACACCTGTTCTTGGCTGGGTAGCAGGAAAGGCCTCACAGCAGTACGTGCAAGCCTGGGATCACTGGGTGGCCTTTTCCCTGCTTTCCGCCATAGGCCTGCATATGATTTACGCCGGGCTCAAAAAAGAAGACAAAATAGAGCATCGTCAACAAACGCTCTGGTTACTGGTACTCACTGCAACGGCCACCAGCCTGGATGCCATGGCCGTTGGCGCTAGCCTTGCCTTTATTGATGCCAGTATTATCGCTACCAGCCTTGCTATCGGCCTCGCTACTACGGTAATGGCCTCTATCGGCACCCTGTTGGGCCATAAACTCGGTAAGTTTGTTGGCCATTGGGCGGAGCTTATTGGTGGTGTTGTGTTAATAGGGATTGGCTTAGCAGTATTGGCAGAGCACACCTCTTTCTTTAGTTAATGTTGGCTGTAAGCCAGCCGACAAAAGCCCATAAACTACCGTTCTCCTGCTTAGCCGGACAAAGAAGCGTCGCCTTAAACTAAGATGTTATAGCTCGTTGTGCCTTAGTTTTTGGCCTGGCAATTCATAGCACTCCCATCAAAGGAGGTAGCCCCTCCTCCAGAGGGGACTACCTGTCGCCATGCATTGTTGTAAAGCGCGTGGTCGGCCTTCTCAACCTGATTATAATAGTCCGAGTGGGGCTCTATCTCAGGTACGGTTTATTGATACCCCGCCATCTACTAGCAGTGCAGCCCCAGTTGTAAAGCTGGAGGCATCTGAAGCCAGGTAGAGTGCTGATTGAGCAATTTCTTCAGGTTTTGCCGTTCGCTTCATTGCATGCAGGTTGGCTACGAACGCTAACGCTTCGGGGGTGCTAGCAAACTCCCTGGCTGCTGCGGTATCCGTTCCGCCCGGTAGTAATGCATTCACTCGAATGTTGTGAGAACCATATTCGCAAGCAAGGACTTGCGTCAGTCCAATTAGCCCCGCTTTACTGGATGCATAAGCCGCCATGCCTGGCATTCCTGCACTATAGCCGACAAATGTCGAAGTAAAAATTAACGAGCCGCCACCAGCCGAACGCATGGCAGGTAGTTGATACTTAGCTGCCAGAAAAGCGCTCGTTAAATTAGTCGTGATTACCTGGTCCCAATCGGCCAATGACATCTCGGGCACTGGCCCCATCGCGCCTAGAATGCCTGCGTTGTTAAAAGCTACGTCCAGTTGGCCAAACCGCGCGAGCGTCTCGTCAACGAGCTTTTGGACGAAATACTCATCGCCTACGTCGCCAGCAACCGCTAACGCTTGGCCGCCCTCCTCTTTTATGGCATCCACCAGCGTATCCAGCTCTGACGCCCTTCTGGCCGCTACCACTACAGTAGCCCCTTCCTTAGCGAAAAGCCGGGCAGTCGCTCTGCCAATACCTGAGCTGGCACCAGTAACAATGGCGACTTTATTGTCGAGTGCACTCATCTTTATGACCTCCATCACTGTTCCGAGATAGGAAGAACTCCTCATCAACAGCGAAGATCATAAGAAGCCGCTTACCTGGTGCCGACCCGAAACTTGCTATATTACGCGGGTACGAAGATGCTGATTACATCGGAGTCCTGTTACGGCGTAGCGAGCCGTTGCGCACACTGCTCCAGGAGAAGTCCACGATGTAAATAAAAAGGGGACGACTTATAGGGAGCCATTACAACGATAATTAGGGCGAGTGTTTAGTCCATTCTACTCTTTGATAGAGATATGATTGCCTGCTCACGCTCTCTTGGAACTGGCCTTACCCTTCAGGCGTTTCGCCCGCAATGCTGTTGCATAAGCACGATCGGCCCATTCCTTGGCGTGAATTGGATTTTCAAAGATTTCCTCGGGCGCAGCGTAATAAGCCATTCGCACCCTTTTACCCTTTTTCGCGTATTCAAACGGCTTCATTCCCAACTCGATAAAGGCGCCTACCGAACTTTCATCCGCTTTGAGGTAAAGAACATCATCAGCGACGAGCGCAAACATAAGACCATCACGATAAACGCCATACCCTCCAAACATGCGCTTAGTTTCTATTGCACCAAATAGCGCAAATACGTCGCTGAGGCTTGTGATAAATTCACTGGTAGCTTTCATTACCCTAAAACCCGATTTCAGCCGCTCCGCGTAGCGACATTGTATGGAATATTAAGACTGGAATGGACTGACTTCGTTTTAAACGAAATTTGAGCCAAAATCAGTCCATCTCAGCAAGCCGAGCTATTACTAGGTCTCTCAATAATTTTTCATCAATTTCCCAGCCACTAGGAATTTGAAATAAATTTTTCTTAACAACGTATCCTTCGTTTTCAAGCCTGGTCTTAAAGTCCTCCATCACTCTGGCACTCCAAGGGGCAAGCGCAAGATGGTTTTTCAGCGCTGATACACCAAATATGTAATCACTATCTTTACAAATCTGAGGTACATTCCAAGCCAGCTTGCAATCTAATTCAGGAAATTTTTTGAGGATAACTTCAATAACATTCCTAAGGGTATTTCCTTTCTCTGAGTCTAATGAACTCAGGTAATCTTCCACTGAACTAAACTTGCTCGAACTCATATTAACAACCTCTTAAGCGGAGATACCAACGCCGCTATTATCGGCGTCCTCTTAACTGCCTTGCTAAATAAGTACCGTCAGAATTAGAACGCACATAATCAACATGCAGTCGATAGTGAGAGTTAACCCTGTGCCGACAAAACACGGTGGCACACGCGACCTCTATTGGTAGAGAAATGCCTGGGATCGTCAAATCTTCATTCATCGGGGATTAGATGAGGATTCCATACGACTTCCCATAGATGTTGATCAGGGTCTTGAAAGTATCCGGCGTAACCCCCCCCAGAAAGTATCATGTGCCTCTTTCACAATATTGGCGCCAGCGACTTGGGCCTGCATCATTACTGCATCTACTTCCTCCTTCGAGGTGACGTTGTGGCCGATGCTAAATTCTGTTGGTGATATATCGCCCTTCGGCAGACCAGAATCATGGGAGATGCTGTCTCTTGGCCAGAGCGCCAGCTTCAATCCAGCATTCAGATCAAAGAAGGCGACAGCTCCATACTCAAACTCAGTACCTATAATTCCATCAGTCTTTAACCCCAGGCCAACCTGGTAGAACTCAATGGCTTTCTCTAAATCATCGACACCCAAGGTGATAACTGAAATCCGCGGTTTCATAGTGTGCCTTCTTCATTTATAACGCCGATAACATGGTCGGCTTTTTAGTAGGGACTAAAACGCAGTGTAAACGCCGCCAGCGTTAAACATCATACTCGTCATGGCGGCGGTTCCATTCATATGGTTTAGTCTGAGGCCAGCCTTCCGGAGAGTCTTCCCACGTTTCCTGGCGACCATAAGGTGTTAAATCCAGGTACGTCCAGAAGCTACCTAAATATTCGACGCCACGCGCCCCGGTAAAATAAGTGCGATATATGTCGTCTCCCTCGCGGAGAAATACGCTGGCGCCGTGCCTTTCTCCCTCCGCTGTCGTCACCCCAAAATCATAGTTAAAGTCGCTTTCAAAAGAGGAGTACCAGGGAATCGTCCAACCCATACGCGTTTTGTACTGCTGAATTTTCTCTAAGGGAGCGCGTGACACCATCACCAGCGAGGTATCACGCGCATGCAGATGGGCCGGGTGAGTCATGGCGTCAGCAACCCATGAACACCCGTCGCATCCCGCTTTCCATTCAGGCGCGTACATAAAGTGATACACAATGAGTTGACGGCGCCCAGCGAACAATTCGAGGAAGGATATGGGGCCTTCGTCGCCATGGAATTCGTAGTTTTTGTCTACTTTCACCATGGGTAGCTTTCTACGCTCAGCGCTCAAGGCATCGCGTGCTCGGGTCAGCGCTTTCTCTTTTATAAGAAGCTGATCCAGCGCAAATTTCCACTCTTCTGAAGATACGATACTTGGTAGCGGCTGTTTAGTGGTTGCCATTACCCCACTCTCCTATGTATTGCATGGGTGACTTTGAGCTGCGCCAGCACTGACAAACTTCGCCAAGCGGCGAAGGCTACTGACACGGCCAAGCGGCGATTGTACGCATAGAGGCATTTATGCCACGCTGGCCGGTCGTGGCAGCGCGTTAAGCCGGAAATCACATTCGGAAACATATCTAGAAGGTTTGTATGCGGTACCTGACTTAATGCAGCAACCATGAGAATGTCTGCATAGGTGAACTGGTCGCCAAGTAAATAACAATGGCGCCTAATTCGAAAATAATACCGCCGTAATGAGTGAACTGCTTTCAGCAATATTCATTCTGATCGTCAGAACCTTCTCGCTGCCAGATACCAAGACACGCCTCAATAGATTTTCGCAGACAACAGGTGAGCACCTTAACTCCCCCTGCTTCTCGTCCCATCGATCCTCTATATTCCCTAGGTAACCTTGCTAAGCGTAGTCCAATAAAGCTGCGTGTTCCTTTGCTAGTTGGCCTTTTGCCCACTCCACCGCGACATCTTTTGAAGCAATATCACCCGTTGCTGCCTTTAGCCCCATACAACAGCAGGCTCTTAACGACCAACTTTTTCAGAACAATCGCTAGGTAGGGTCAGCCAACCCCGTAACGCCCAATGAAACGCGGGACGCGTTGTAGCCATTGACAGGGGATTATTCAGCATGATCGTAACCGCCTTCAGCAAACACTAGCAGGCAGAACCCATTGCCAAATGGATCGCTCATTGTCGCAAGCATCCCCCAATCAAAAGATTTGATCCCTCCTTCCTGGATAGCACCCACCGAAACTGCCTGTTCGACTGCTGCGTCAATATCTTCAACAATGAAATCCAGATGTACTGGCGTCCAGTGCCGCTTGTAATCACGTTGGAGAGAGGTGTCTGGGGCAGCAACGCTCGCATCAGGCTGTTCAATCAGGTAAATGGAGGCAGGCCCTTCCCCCATTTCTGCAACCGTACCGTCAAATAGCCGCCGAATGAGCTGCAAACCGAGCCCGTTCTCGTAGAAGGTAATTGCTTTCCCAATGTCCTCTACATCAATGTTTACGATGAATTGCATACTCCCCTCAACTATCTGAACGATGCTTGAGCTCACCAATGCCCGTCAGAGCATCTGGTGCATTGCCTTGTTGGGTAATTTGTAGCAATGATTCGATCTTTATGGACTGGCCAAGAAACTCCAATATTTGATACCCAGATGCTGCTTGGTGGAGGGCAAAGCCAGACAGTTGGTTGATTGCTAAAGCCAAAGCTTGGTAGGAATCCACTCCACATGTATGTTGAATAAATACTTGGCTCTCATTGGTTAGTACGCGAACAGGGCATCGCCAGTCTGTACCATCGACAGTCTCAACGTCCGGAATAGGCTGGCCAATTTCGAGGCGTATTTGTTGCCGTGTACCATCAATGACAACCTCAAATACACGCGAAGCAATTGTTGCGGTGTATGACGTTGGAATAGGATCCATGAGTTTCCTTTACTCCGCGCTGAAACCACACGCTTGTCTAGACGACATTGTTATCTAAGTACAAATCCAGTAGCAGCTTACTGCGCTATATTAGCGAACCAAGCTAGCCTAATAATGGCCCGGCTAGGCGTTGTTTCTGTGCACGAACAGTTTCTGTTAGAAAATCCATAAACGCATGAATCCTCACTACGCCACGTAGATCCGGGTGCATCAGAAACCACAAGCCGTATTCCAGCTCGGGGATGGGATCAGTGAGCTGGATAATGTCTGGGTCTTCGTCGGCAAGATAGCAGGGCAGAACGGCCAACCCCATACCGGAGCGAACAGCGCTGAGTATATTGACCAGGGTATCCACACGGTAGACACAGACCGTTTTCAGAGCGTGCTTATCCATCCACTGATCCAGCGCTGAGTCCTGCAATCGTGATCCAGCACCAATCCAAGGTTGGCTAGCAAGGCTCTTGATGGAAGCCCCTGGTGTCAAATTGAGGCTTCGGTGTCCGTAGACAGCTTGTCCAATAGCGGTCAGCGGTCGCCCAATCAGATTTTCAGGGGGAGCGTTGGATGGACGGATGGCGACGTCAGCTTCTCTGCGTGTCAGGTTGAACAACTGGTTGGATACGGCGACATCCAGCACGATGCCTGGATATGTATGCTGAAACTGTGTGAACAGCGGAGAGAGCAGTCCCATCAACAAAGAGTCCGTCGTGGTGATGTAGATTTCTCCACTCGGCTTCAAGTCGCGCCCAGCGACTTTACGTTCGGCGTCCAAGGCGGCTTCATCCATTATTCTGGCGGTGCCGGCAAGCTCTTCTCCAGCAAGCGTTGGCCGGTAGCCAGTTCGGCTTCTTTCAAAAAGAGAAACCCCCAGACGCTGTTCGATATCACCCAGCCGTCGGAAAACCGTGGCGTGACTGACGCCCAGAGAGCGTGATGCACCAGACAAAGAGCCTGCGTTCGCTATTGCCAGGACGACCTCAAAGTCATTCCAAGCCAGATGGCTCCTTGTTTTCTGTGTAATAGCAGGGGGTTGCCGGGGATTCTTGCCTGTTCGTTTTTGCAAAGTTAATGCTCACTTTTATGGAATACCTTGCATTTTAGAACAAGACTAGCATGAACCTGAACCTATGAGACCACGCTTTCATCCCGTCACCTGGGACGACGCAATGGAGGTCAGGAACATGTTGAACTCAAGAAAAGAGCAGAACTTGCAACGCCACGTCTCGTTCCCCTGCGGCGATAAAGATGGCATGCCAAAAGGAAGTGCCGACGATTCGCTCAAGGAAAGCATCCCTTCTAGATATCGCGATGGGCGGGGAGGCATTGATCTTGAGCGTGTGCGGCTAGATCAGCACGAGGCTCGGCGACTGGTCATTCAGGCGATGATACGACGTATTGAAAAGCTATGGCGTCGGCGGTGAGTCACCGCTTGAGCGAATGCCAATGCGACTAATACGCGTAGTTTCGCCGTGGATCTGGGCCACAATGGAAAGCCATCACTGTGACTACGCTTACTAGGCTCTTAAAGATCCCCAAACATTATTTTTTGTAATGCCAAAACATTAATGGCACATCAATACTTGGGCGGGGCGCCGGAGCACCCCTTTTCTCAATTTCCGTGAATATCAGTCATACCAGGGGTGGATTACGCTCGGTAAACTGGCCGTTCCAATAGGGATAATAGGGGTAAGGTGGCGTTACCGCGCTCGCCGCGTCTAATCGTGCAACCTGAGATTCATCAAGGCGCCAGCCAACCGCACCGAGATTCTGCTGTAACTGGGTTTCGTCCCGGGCACCCATCAAAACCGATGACACCGTCGGACGTCGCAGCAACCAGTTAATCGCTACCTGGGGCACGCTCTTGCCGACTTCGTCAGCGATCTCGAATAGCACGTCCAGTACCCGGTACAGTCTTTCATTCGGCACCGGCGGCGCGAATCCTTCGGTCTCGTGAAGACGGCTCCCGGCGGGCAGTGGTTGGCCGCGCCGAATCTTACCGGTCAGGCGGCCCCAGCCCAGCGGGCTCCACACCAGAGCACCCAGGCCTTGATCCTGCCCCAACGGCATCAGCTCCCACTCGTAATCCCTGCCCACCAGGGAGTAATACGTCTGGTTCGCTACGAAGCGCGCATAGCCATAACGCTCGGCAACGCTCTGGGACTTCATCAACTGCCAACCAGAGAAGTTGGATGCCCCTAAGTAGCGAACCTTACCAGCCCGCACCAGATCATCCAGTGCGGACATCACCTCCTCCACCGGGGTCATGGCATCGAAGTGATGCAGTTGCAGCACATCGATATAATCGGTTCCCAGCCTTTTTAGTGCGCGCTCGGTGGCGCGGATCAAGTGGTGTCGAGAACTGCCCACGTCATTGGCGTCCTCCCCGCTGCGTAGTGACAGCTTAGTGGACACGATCACCCGGTCACGACGGCCTTTGATCGCCGCACCAAGGATCGCTTCCGATGTACCGTCGGAATAAACATCAGCGGAGTCGAACAGATTGACCCCAGCGTCCAGACATATATCGATCAGCCGCTTCGCTTGCTCAACATCGGTATTGCCCCAGGCACTGAACAGCGGCCCCTTGCCACCAAAGGTGCCGGCCCCGAAACCCAATGCAGGCACCTTAAAACCAGATCGCCCTAGATAACGATATTCCATCACACTCACTCCTGTTCGCAGTAAATTGCCGGGGCAGGCCGAAGGGACTCGCCATGCTCACGTTTGATTGCCCAAACAGCCACCGCCAGTCCGGTAAGAGCAACCAGTGCGGCGGCGCCAGGCACGGCGGTAAAGCTGCCGCTGCGCTCGATCACCACACCGCCCAAGCCCGCACCAATGGCATTGCCCAGATTGAACGCACCGATATTGAAGCTGGACGCCAGACTGGCCGCGCCTTCCGCCCGGTTAAGTACCCACAGTTGCAAGGGCGCCACCGTCGCGAAACCGGCCATGCCCAGCAGGCCGACGAAGACCACCGTTGTCCACTGATAGCCGAGCGCAAAAGGAAACAGGCCCAGCACCGCCGCCAGCACTGCCAATGTGATTATCAGGGCCGGTGCCAGCCCACGATCCGCGAGACGTCCGCCGAGCAGGTTACCGATGATCATGCCGACGCCGAATACCAGCAGAATCAGCGACACCGCATCCTGGGAGAAACCGGCGATGCCCGTCAGCATCGGCTGGATATAGGTGAATACGGTGAACACCCCGGCAAAGCCGAGCACCGTCATCAGCAGCCCCAACAGTACTGTCGGTCGGCCGATCACCGCCAGACTGTCGCGCCAGCCCATTTCCTCGCCGCCACCACTCTCGTGGGGAACCATGAGAGTAATCACCAGAGTCGCCAGCACGCCCACACCAGTGACCGCCCGGAAGGTGGTGCGCCAGCCATATTCGTGCCCCAACCAGGCACCGGCGGGCACGCCCAGCAACGTTGCCACGGTCAGGCCAGTGAACATGATGGCGATGGCACCAGCCCGTTTGTCCGGCGCCACCAGACTGGTGGCGACCACCGAACCAACGCCGAAAAAAGTGCCGTGTGCTAGAGAAGTTACCACCCTGGCAACCATCAGCATCGAATAGTTCGGAGCCAGCGCGCAGGCTAGGTTGCCGAGGGTAAAAATAACCATCAACGCCACAAGCACCTTCTTGCGAGGCCAGCGGGCGCTAGCAATGGTGAGCAACGGCGCGCCCACGAACACACCCAAGGCATAGCCGGATATCAGCAGGCCCGCTTGGCGGATACTTACATCCAGATCGGCGGCCACTTGCTCCAACACGCCCATGATTACGAACTCGGTGGTGCCGATGCCGAAGGCACCAATGGTCAAAGCGTAGAGCGCCCAGGGAACCGGGCGCGAAGAGGTTGAAGTCATCATCGAAACATCCATCAGGGAATGATGAAACGAATGCTAGACCCGCATCGCCCTCCTTGATACCTTTAGTATCCTCAATGACTTTCAATATTTAATTGATAATGAGACCACCATGGATCGCCTGAGCGACATCGCCCTTTTTCTTCGCGTGGTGGATCTGGGCACGATCAGCGCTGCCGCCCGCAGCCTTGACCTGTCAGTGGCCGTGGCCAGCCAGCGGCTACAGCGGTTGGAAAAGGGCCTCAATGTCCGGCTGTTGCACCGCACAACCCGTCGCCTCCACCCCACCCCAGAGGGGCTCGCGCTGGCGGAACAAGGCCGCGAGTTGGTGGAGGGGCTGGAAGCACTCACCCAGGATCTACGCGGCAGCGCCGACAACGTCACCGGCACCCTGCGCGTCACTCTGCCCCACTCCTTCGGGCGTCAGTACATTTCACCGCTGTTGCCCGAGTTCCTTAACCGTTATCCCCGGCTGGATCTGTGTGTCGGCCTGACTGACCAGGTAGTGGATCTGGTGGGCGAGGGCTACGATCTGGGCATTCGCATCGGCATTCTGGAAGATTCCAGTTTGGTGGCGCGACGCCTGGCCGACGACGAGCGGGTACTGTGCGCCTCTCCCGACTACCTGAAACGCCACGGCACCCCGCAACGCCCCGGCGAACTGGCCGATCACCAATGTTTGGTGCTTTCCAGCAGTCGGCGTCGGCAGGATATCTGGCACCTCACCGACAACCAGGGGCAAAGCGAGGCGATACAAGTAGGCGGCCGCATACGCAGCAATCAGGGTGAAATGCTCACCGAGGCGGTACTCGGCGGCCAGGGCATCGCGCAGCACTCGGTGTGGCACATCCACGAATACCTGCGCAACGGCCAATTGAGCGTGGTGCTACCGGATTACCGGTTAACGGAAACAGGCATCTACGCGGTGATGCCCCAGCGGCAGCTGGTGCCGCCTCGGGTGCGGGCGTTTGTGGCGTTTCTAGAAGAGCGGCTCGCTGAACACCCTGTCTGGGCGTTGCGGCGGGAAAAACAGTAAGGGTCAATAATCCGCTTTACCTGCAGCTGTGTGTAATATTTCTGGCGGCCATAATCGTTGACCAAAACGTTATGCAATTTCTCTATGTAGCCTTTAATAGCACGCTTCTTCTTAAAGTTATCGAGTAGCCCCACCCTTAACCTCCGTTCTTTAATAAATACCAGGAAATCTTTGGTTCACTATTACGCTTGGCCATACTGTGTTAAGAATCGGCTCGTGCACGAGTTCAATCAAAGTACTCATTTACAACCCGTAAATTCGCACGCGAATCCGATTCTTTTTTGTAGATTGTGGCCTGGCCTGCGCACGCCGACTTTTCAGAAAAAGCCTAGGCATTAGTCAGACTCTATAGGCAACAGCTTTTAAACATCCCCTGTGAGCTCGTTAAGACGCTCTGTTTACTCATGGCCCAAGCAAACCCTGTGACACCGCAAAGAGTGCGAAGAGAGGAATTGCCACGACCGTTGCGGCCGCATCAAATGTAATGGCAACAGGCGTTGCGATAACACGCCCGGCTGTATCGATAGGGCCCCTGGGCATGCTCATACTGACTTGATACTCCTTTTCGAGCTTTTCAAGCGGCAAACTTCCTTCAATGGTATATCGCTCGCCTCTAATCTCCCGTATCAACTGGAAGCTATCGGTGACGGGGTTTTTCGTAAAGCCCAATGCGGTTAATTGACTGACAAGTTCGGCTGAAGGGTTCTGTTCATGCAGTGTAAGCTTAATGCTGCCGGTCACCACATTGGAGCTAGAGAGCGAGAAGCCGCTAAATTCGGGAAGAAACTCAACTTCTCGGCTGAGCATCAGCGCCTGGCCAAGTTGCTGCTGAGAGGGAAATAAAAAAGCTTCACGCCGCGTGGTGACCACTAAATCGTTCGTTTCTTTATTAACGTAGAAGCCGTTGACGGCCATCACTCTCTCTGGCTTGGGCTCCCACAGTTTTGTGGTGCAGCCCGCTAAAAAAATACATAGAACGATCACTACTCGATACATGCTTCCCTCCTGGTTATGGCTCATGGCATTCCAAGTAAACTTTACCTGACCAGAGCTTTAAAAAACCAGGTTTTTTATAAGTATAATTTCATATAAACCTGAAATGGGAGGAGAACGACTCTTCGTCGCTATGATCAATCCTACGGCGCACCAGCTCCTCGCTATGTTTCGACTGCCGACAACCGCACATACTCCGGAACCCTTTCCTTGAGCAAGGTGATGAGTTCAGGCTGCATTAACTCGTAGTGATCGGGAATATCCAGGCAAACTAACCTTTTCCCCTTGAGTAAATCCCCGTACGTCTTGGCGACTTCATCCCGATGGCTCTTTTCCATCACTAGAACGATGTCAGCCCACTCAATTAAGCGCCAAGAAACCGGCGTTTTAGCACTCGAACTTGTTCCAGCTCCGATTGCTTGAACACCGGGGTAAGCTGAAAAGATACGTTCAGCCGTCGGACTGCGGAGTCTATTTGCGCTGCATATAAACAGAAGATTCAAAGCTCCTCCCTGGCCTGGCCTTACGACGCGCCTAAAGCACAGCATAATTAATTAGCAGTATTTCGAGCCATCTATCTTTGCACTTTGCAACCTTTGTAACTTTCTCACGTTATTATAGTTGCTTAGTGCTAGTTAATTACTTAGAGCCCGTTAGCTACTTAGAAGAATTACGGGCCCCACGCCGCCACTCAACTGTAGAAGAGCTGTCATGGACGATAATCGCCTAAATACCCTGGACCCGGCTACCAGTCTGGGCTTGATTTTTCTCGCCTTTGTACAGGGTTGTGCGCTCTATGCGCTGCATTTGGCTATCGACCATGAGTACTGGCTGGTCGCCGACCAGCGCTGGCTTAAGGCGCTCTACACCGTCGCAGTCGCCTTGCCAGCGTTTTATCTGATCAGCATCGTGCGACTGCGTGATCGCATCAACTTCCTACCGCTGCTGCTGGCTCCCCTACTGTTTTGGCTGGGCTGGCACCTTGGCTGGGTTGAGCAGGTGCCCGAGCCGCAGCAGTGGGGAGGCCACCCGTTTACCTTTGCCTTTTGCATGGCCGTAGGAACTGCCTTGTTTATTCTTGCGCTGTTCTTTCGTAGCAGCGCCACCAGTGGCACTTGGCCAAAAACCTATCAGCCCATGCTGGATTACTCATGGGAGCACGCCCTGACAATCGCCCAACTAGGCCTATTCATTGGCGTTTTTTGGAGCTTGCTATCTTTGTGGGCAGCGCTCTTTTCAGCCATTGGCTTAGACTTTTTCAAAACATTGTTCCAAACACCCGCTTTTTTCTATCCAGTCACCTGGCTGGTGATTGGCATGGGGCTGGTGATGATCCGCAATCGCTTTCGTTTTATCGCGAGCGTAAGACTGATGTGCGAAGCGCTTATCAAGGCGCTATTGCCGCTGGTCGCCCTAATCATATTGATGTTCTTTGCCGTGCTGCCCTGGACCGGGCTACAGCCGATATGGGATACCGGCAGAGCCGCGCAAATACTTATGGCGCTGATGTTGACCCTGCTGTTGTTCTTCAACGCCGTTTTCTATCAAACCGATAACAAGCTGCCCTATCCTATCTGGTTACGCAGCACCGTTATGCTCGCCGTCGTATTGCTGCCGATAGGTAGCCTGCTGGCCGCCTGGGCGCTCTGGCTACGAATCGACCAATATGGACTCAGCTTGGATAGGCTCTGGGCGGCACTGCTGCAAGTACTAACCGCGGCCTTTACCTTCAGCTATAGTCTGATTCTGCTCTGGCGACGGCAAGCAGCACTACCCAATTTACAGCGCGCCAATGTTGGCTTGGCCCTGCTGGTGGCCGGGGCGCTGATCGTGGTTAATACGCCGCTGGCGGATATGCGCCACTGGGTGGCCCAGCATCAGGTCAAGCGGTTGATAGACGGACGCACCACTGTGGATGCTTTCGACTACCGCTATCTACGCTTTCACCTCGGCCAGCCGGGCAGTTTGGCATTACAAGCACTCGCTGACAGCGAGTTTGCCCAATCGCGACCTGAGCTGACACGGCGTATTGAGCTCTCGCTAAAGCAAACCAATCGCTGGAACCAGGATCCACTAGTGGATACCCACAACCTGGATGATGTCGCCCAGCAATTTAGCGTGAACCCTGAAGACGCCACGCTACCCGAGCCACTGCTCGCCTTGTTAATTGAGCAGGGCTCAGCCTGCCTAAGCCAAGTTGAACCCTGCCAAGCGTTGCAGGTAAGCAATGAGCATGAATTACAATGGCTTATCTACGCTCACTACAGCTCGCATGGACAGGTCTATACCGAGCAAAATACAGGCTGGCAGCATGTAGGCACGCTGACTGAGTTAGGCGCAGCGCAGGATGAAAATGCTGACGACTGTCGACATACCAAACCGTCAACCGATTTACAGCCCATACCAGGGTCGTTAAACGCCTATCAGAGTGGTATCTGCCTATATAGCTTGCAGCCCAGCCTCGAAAGCGTCAGGCAACAAATACAAGCCCGCGCAGAGGCAAGCGATGTTCGGATTGATTAAGGTGGCTGCTCCCCGCATTGACTACGGTTTACGCGGGGGCTAAAGCCTTACCTCCACGGCTGGATCAGTGCCGGGCTCTAACTGCTCACCGACCCAGAGCCGATGCAATCGGGTTTTGAGAATATCGCCGGGCCCAGAGATGAATTTAGGTTGTCCGAAGTGAGTCATCACTTCGTGCTGGCGCTCTAGTGCACGACGATCCTGCGAGACCACTGGGGCCAGGAACAATCGTATGGCTGCTTGTTTGAGCCAGCTTGGCGCCAACCCCTTGGGTGTCGAAAAGCGCGCGAAAGGCGTTAAACTGTTTCCCGTCGCTGGCGTGAAAATGGCGGTGACACATAACGTCAACTTGGTCTCACCTTCCCACCGCGCTTGAACCGTGGTGGGCGGATAATAGCGCGAGACGCTGCGCGAGCGGTCGCGCTCCAAAAAGCGCGACATCAGGCCATAATCGGGCTGGGTTTGCTCGATGGCCATATCGATCCCATCGCCGTGACTGGTAACAATCAGCTCCACGGGCAAGCGTCGATCCCGGCGACGAATAAAACCATGGTGGAGGTGATTGGTGTGGAACGGATCCATCACGTTTTCAACCGCATCGTAGGCACGCCCCACCCAGGTGCCTTGTTGCCACCAGAAATGATCAAGTTCAGGGTTGCCAACATCAGGCGGTAATACAGGCTCGGGCGGTGCCGCGTCAGAAAGCGCCACAAAGATACCGCCGTGCCGTTCAACCACGCGCAGTGCATCAGCCTTCAGCCGTTGATCATGGGCCGTATCGACCAAACATCCGGGCACTTCGGTGCAGGTTCCATCGCTTGCGAAGCGCCAGCCGTGGTAAGGGCACTCGAGTGCCCCCTTATGCACACGCCCTTCAGAAAGTGGGTAATTGCGGTGCGGGCAGCGATCGACCAAGGCACCAATCCCCTCTTCGCTGCGAAAGAGTGCAATCGGTGTATCGCAACACATGACCTTTTGCGCTTTGCCGCGTTTCAGGTCTTTCGATAAGGCAACCAGGTGCCAGGCATCACGGACTGACTGGGGGAATGTCATTAAGGCAACTCCTCACCATTCCACTCGAGATCGTAAGTAGTGGCGGCATTTGTTGAGATAGTGTGTTTGAACCCCGTCAGGGCGAAAGAGGCGGCATCGCAAAGCGCACCAAGCAAAGGCCAGCGATCACCAGGCCGAGACACCACGTCGCGCCCGGTAGCAACGCAGCGCCACCAATCGCGCATACGCGCACCACGCACCGCCTGCGGCAGGCCAAATACGACCATCGCCGGGCCAAGATAAAGAGTGCGTAGCGCGGCCTCAGGTGCGGCGATCCCGTCACCGATTGCATGGGCCAGATGACCGGCACCAGTGAGCAGATGCACACCGCTCGTCGCGCGCGGATTGCATTCGAGTAAGTAGACAGCGCCAGCTTCATCGAACATTGCATCGCAGGCGAACTGCCCATGAATGGCGGCACACTGCGCTAGGCGAGCAGCTATTTTGCGCAGCGTTTCGCGATGGTGGTCCGCGACAGGTTCGAAAGCATAGCCAGCTCCTCCGCCCAGGCGCCAGCTGGAACGGTAGGCAGCAAAGGCAACCAATTCTCCCCGATGCGCCACGCCATGAAAGCAGACTTCTTCGCCATGAATACGCGCTTGTGCCATCCAGGGTTCGTCAGGGCTGGGTGTAATAGCGGACAACGCACGCCGGCCTGGGGCGACCAGTGCGCTATCACCAAATCGGCTAAAGCGCGGCTTGAACACCCACTCGCGACTTCTGCTAGCGAAGCGAGTCAAGTCTTCTACGGAGTCTATCGGATGGCTTTCCGGCACGGGCAGGCCCCATTCGCCACAGTGGCGCGCAAAGGCGAGCTTGTCGTGTAGTTGGCGTAACGTGGCAAGGTTAGGCACAAACAGGCGCTCACCCAATCGGCACTGAAGGGCGGGCGCCGCAAGATGGAAAACCTCCTCGCAGGTCGGCACCACCCGCTCGAAACCGAAGGTATCGACTAGCTCGACAATACGCGCGCGGAAGGCTGCGCCCTGCTGCCGAGGCGCGGGATAGCGGTGAACCCGCGCAGGGGCTTTCGACCAGCTCGCCATGCGCACCGGTACGCTGTCAGCCAGATGCGGCTCCCATCCGGCCGCGGCGAAATCCCGGGCAATATCCAGCGCGGCAACCGCCCGGGCGCCAGTAATAAGCACGCGTCTAGCCATCGCGCCACACCACCTTACGGCGCTTGGGGCCGCTCCACGCGCTTAGATCATGAACGACCTCAACCGGCACCGGTAAATCCCATGCCTGGCTCAGCGACCGTGCAGCAGTCGTTGCGCTTGGGGTGGAAATCGGGGTGGAGATCGTGGTTGAGATAGCATCTGGGCAAGGCGGTGACAAATGCAGCACAACGCGCTCAGGCCCTGCTTCGGCCTGCCAGATCTTATCGCCCCCCAGCACCGTCTCAAGCGCGGCTACCACTTGAGGTGGCGTAACGGTGCGACCCTCAAAACGCCAGATATCGTTCACCCGGCCTTGAGGCGCATGGATGACACGACCCGCAAAACCGCACGGGCAGGAACAAGCGTCGAGTTCCAGATAATCGTCGCCGCGAACACGGACAATCGGTTGGCTGGTGCGGCGAAGGTCGGTAATGATCGGTCGATAGCCGGGCGTGCCGGGAACCGGCTCAAGCTCGATAGCCATCGCATGATCGTTGAGATGCAGCCTGCCGTTGGCACACTCAGCGGCCAGAAACCCTTCGGTCGCTTGGTATATTTGGCGTGGCCTTACCCCTAACCGCTCGGTAAAGAAGTGGCGCTCAGCTTCACCGGCGGGTTCGCTGCCGCAAAACAGATGCTGCAGCGAGGGGAAATGCGCCCCTGCTTCAGCGAAAGCGGCCAGCCGATGGGGCGGTGCGATCAGGATCGTCGGCTCGAACTGCGCCAATTCCGCAACGCTCTGTTCAATCGACGCTTCGAGGGGGAAATGGGCAAACGTAAACCGCCCTCGCCCCACATCGCTGTAGAGCGCATTACTGGCGCGCAAATGCAGGACGAGCCGTTGGCGCTTGAGCAAAGCACGCGCCGGTAGCAGTCGGGCCAGACTCTGGCCGATGTAGTCGGCACGCTCTGAAGGGCTGGCAAGGAACAGCCCTCGCGCACCGCCTCCTGTTCCGGTCGACCAGCCTGCCGACAATTCGCCAACAGCTGTGCCTTGCTCCGCGGCGGCGGCCAACCCGCGCAATTCCTCATCGCTCATACCTAGGCTGTTCCAGGCACCGTAATCAGCACGAAGATCCGCGATGTCAGTGACCGGAAACTCAGCCAGATTGCCACCGGCATAGCGTGTAAGTGCGGGCGTACGGGCGATGACAGGCTGTAGTTTGCGCCACATGCTGGCTCGCCGCGCAGCCAGTTGCCCCGACGACAGGCTCAGCGCACGCCGCGTTCGTATCCACGCGGCTAAGACCCGGTCAGTTCGCATCATGGTCACCAAAACGCTTGGCACTGGCAGCGCAATGCGAAGGTAGGATGACCAAGTCGCCATTGCAGCACGCCGCCTCGCTCAACAGGTTTAGCGTAGCGCGATAACGCCGGGTATCGCCGAGAAGCGCGGTAGTAAGCCGCGGCGGCGGTCGGCGCTGCGTGATTGACTTGCCAAGCCACACCGCGTCGGCAGCCAGCAAGACCTGGCGATCGTCGGTGGTGCGCAGTGCCAACCCCCAGTGGCCAACGCAATGACCGGGCAGTTCCACGGCGATCAGGCTACCGTCACCCAGGATGTCACGGCCTTCATTAAAGGGCGCAAATCCGCTGGGTAGCGCCACTGCTGGCGCATCTTCGAAAAAGCGAGCATTGGCATCGGCCGCCTGGGGAACCAGCGCAGGCAGCAGACCCTGGCGCACGCGGCCAAAGCGACCCGGTTGGCGCAATTCGGACAGACCCGCACGGGCGCAATAGACCGGCCGCTGGGCAAGGTGGCACATCCCGGCGACATGATCGCCATGAAAATGCGAGATGATGGTGCCGGCAATCGCGCTATCTTCAATCCCATGGGTCGCGAGCCAGACGCTCCACGCCTGCTGTGCATCGATTTTGACCGGCGTTGTCCAGCGATAGAACCGCTCGGGAAACGTCTCAGTTGCATCGATAAAAGCAGGATCATAGCCGGTATCAAACAACAAAATACCCCGCGCCGGGTGCTCAATCACCCCCACCATGGCGGGAAAATCAACCGCACATAGGCTCCCACCTGAGAGAGTAGCGATCTCTGGATGGCGGCATAAACCGCGTTCAAGCCAACGGAATCCGACGCGGATCATGGCTGCTTTTCCTGCGTGGCAAGCTGCCGTGCTTCGGCCAGGAGGGTTGCCAGTGCATCATGCTGGGGTCGGTAGCCGAGTAACCGCTGAGCAGGCTCGAGATCAAAGGTTTGAGAGTAGGCCAGCGTCGCCAGCTTGTAGCGGGTCAGCATTGGCTCCTGGGCGGAGCGCATCAGCAGCGCAGCATTTTCACTGAGCACAGCGATAGCACGCGCCAAGCCAACCGGCAGCGAGACAAGCTGCGGTGTTTTTCCCAACGCATTGGCAAGCTTATGAGCCACTTCGCGTACCCTAATGGGGCTACCTCCCGATATGTTGATCGCCTTTCCGGCAAGCCCGACTGCCCGCTCCTCAGCGGTGCAGATGGCCCATGCGGCGTCGCGCAGATCGGTCAACTCAATCAGCGCCCTGCCCCCACGCGGCAGCGGCATCCGCTCGCGCCCCGCCAGTTCGGTCAGCTTGGGTAGGATCACCTGATCGCCCGGCCCCACCAGTGCACGCGGGCGAATGGCGCAGCAGGCCATGGCGTCTGCCCGCGGCGCAAGCACGCTGCGTTCCGCCGCGAGCTTGGTACGTGCGTAGTGGTTAAGTGGCTGAAGCGCGGGGGCGTCATATTCGCCGATGGCTAACCGGTCACGATACGCGGCAAAAATTGACGGCGAAGAAACAAACACGAAACGCTCTACGCCCGAGCAGCTGGCCGCTTCAAGCAATTGTTCGGTCAGTTGAAGGTTGTGGCTCTCAAATGCTCGCCGGGGGCCCAGCTGGCCGATAAGGCGGCGGCATGAATCACGCTATCGGCATCCTTCAGGAGCTCGCGAAGCTCAGTTTCTGGGTGGGTAAGATCTACCCTAACGAACTGCGCGCCGAGTGACGATAGCGCCTCGCCCGCAACCTGCGAACGCCCTGTGGCTCGCACAGCATGTCCGCGCTTTAACGCCTCGCGCACCAGCGCCATGCCCAGCCCGCCGGTCGCCCCGGTGATAAGGATGCGCCGCTGACTCATAGCTTGAGCACCATGGCACTGGCACTGATCCCCGCGGCGGTACCCAGCAGCAGAATATAGTCCCCCGGCTTGGCAATCCCCATCGTGAGTGCGTGGGCGAGCACCGTTGGAATTGAGGCGGCTATCTGGTTACCGGTCGTTGGGAAGATATTGACCACGCGGTCACTGTTGGGCGCGAAAAGCCGCTTGATATGCTCGACCCCTGGCGCACTCGCCTGGTGGCAAATCACGCAGGCGAGATCATCCTTGCTTATTTCCGCCTGGGTGAGCGCACGCTCTATGACACTTGGCAACGCTTTGGCAGCAGCCTTGAAGATGCCAAAGGCATCCATTTCGAAATAGGAGCCGGCGACCAGCGCTTGGTAACCTTCGGCAATACGCAATTTTGTGCCGCCCGCCCGAAGCTGCGCTAGCGCGTGGTGAGCACCATGGGTGACCGAAACGCTTGAACGCATTCCACACGTTGTGTCTGACGTTGCCTCAATCGCCAGTGCCGCTGCGCCATCGCCAAAGATGGAGCGCGTCTTCGGCTCCTCGGGGTTAAGCCCTGCCGACGCGATGTCGCTAGAGAACACCAGCGCGCGCCGCCAGCGTCCACAAGCAATGCCCATGGCGGCGATATCCAGTGCCACCATAAAGGATAAACAGGTCTGGTTAACGTCAAAGCTAGGCACACCGGACTGGCCAAAGCCGAGACGGTTCTGGACTAAGGCGGCTGTAGACGGAATCGGTTGCTCCATAACGCCGCAACCGCCGATGATGACGTCGGGCGGCGAGTTGCCCCAGCCTGCGCGGTTCAGCGCCTCGCGGGCGGCCTCGGTCGCCATCATTGAGGTGGTCTCATCCTCACTCGCAACATGACGCGTGGCGATACCGAACTGGCGTTCAGTCCAGCCAGGAGAGTGCCCTTGACGTTCGTCCAGGGAGCGCGAAGTTTGCTGGATACGAGGGCGATAACTGCCCCACCCGGCAATCGTGAAGTTGCTAATCATATGTCCATTTCTAACCGATTCGCTCTCATACTCTAATAAAGCTTAATATCAATCAATTAGAAATTAGACGGCGCGCAATTTATGGTTAACCTGGCGGATTGCGTAAAGGAGAGCCAATCACACGCTAAATATAGCCTTCCAGCTGTCAGACCGGCGGCACCATCGTCAATGGCTGAGGCGAGATCCCACTTGATCACATAAGGCATGGCTGCGATGAACCACAACACTGATCAAAAACCCCGGCGCTGGCTCAATAGTGCTACCCATCACCACTGGCTGACCCGCGAAGGGCTTGCGTTGTTCGAATTCCATCGTCAGGCGCGTCTGGCCTCTGGCGGTTTTGCGGCGCTCGATGGTGATGGGCGTATCCCTCACGGCGCCAGTGCCGACACCATGCTCACCGGGCGTATGGCCCACAGTTGTGCTTTAGCAGCGCTACAGGGCGTACCGGGCGCTGCTGCTCTGTCCGAACATGCGATTCGTGCTTTGGAAGGCAAGCTCCGCGACGAGCAATATGGCGGCTGGTTCGGCGCCGACCCCGCCGCCAGCGACGACCACACTAAGCAGTGCTATACCCACCACTTCGTCGCCCTCGGGGCCGCCACTGCGACCCACGCCGCCATTCCTGGCGCGGCGGCTCTGCTCGAAGAGGCCGTCGGGGTGATCAACACTCGCTTCTGGTCGGCGGACGAGCAGGCCTTCGTGGAGAGTTTCAGCCAGGACTGGAGCGAACTGAGCGACTACCGCGGCGGTAACAGCAACATGCACGGCGTAGAGCTGTGCTTGGCGCTGGCCGATGTGCGCGACGAACCACTGTGGCTTGATCGAGCGCTGGCCATCGTTGAACGGCTGATTCACCGCCACGCGGCTCTCCGGGATTACCGCATCCTCGAGCATTTTCATGGCGACTGGTCAGAATGGCCGGAGCACAACGCCGACCGCCCCGACGATGGCTTCTACCCCTATGGCGCCACACCGGGTCACGGTTTCGAATGGTCGCGCTTGATGCTCCATCTGGAGGCGGCGCTTGAATCTCGCGGCCGCGCAGCTCCTTCTTGGCTATTCACTGACGCCGCGGCGCTATTTGACGCCAGTCTGCGTGACGGCTGGGCCACCGACGGCGCTCCGGGGCTAGTGTATACCGTTGATTGGGCGGGACGCCCAAACTCCCTGCGGCGTCGCCACTGGACTCACGCCGAAGCACTGGCCGCCTCTGCCGCGTTTCTAAGGCGCACAGATCAGCCCCACTACGAGCGCTGGTATCGGCGGCTTTGGGATTTCATCGATACCACTTTTATAGATCGCGCGCGGGGCGGCTGGTATCAGGAACTCGACGGTAAGCTACAGATCGACACTGCCGAAGGCGACATCAAGCCCGATCTCTACCACGCTTACCAGGCAGCGCTGCTACCGCGGCTCCCCTTGTCACTCAACTTAGCGTTGACTGTCGAGCGGCTGTAGTAGTTCAACCTTTACCCGAACTGATCGTATTATGACCACCTGAGGTTAGCTGCCAGGGTAGTGGTCACTGTGGCTAACCTAGCTATTTTTCGACTGTCGCTAATCGTACATACTCTGGAACTCTTTCCTTGAATAATTTAATGAGTTCAAGCTGCATTAACTCATAGTGATCCGGAATAGATTCAAAGCTCCCCCTAGGCCCGGCTATACTGCCTGCCTGAAGCGCAGCGATGACTTTGACGTATCGAAGCGGAGGCATTCGAGTGACGCGCCTGGCTAGCTGCTCCTAAGCATGTACGCCCGATGCTTCCGCTCTTCTCGCATGATATAGAGGACGAGAACCCACCTCTCATCCATTTACCCAACAACCAGGAGGAGAACATGCAGACGATCAAACTAGGCGGCGTAAGCGTACCCCGTATAGGCCAGGGCACCTGGCATATGGGCGAGAATGCTGGCCAGCGGCAGGCTGAGGTCAGGGCGCTGCGTGAAGGGTTGGATCTGGGCATGACGCTGATCGATACCGCCGAGATGTATGCGGAAGGCGGCGCGGAAGAGGTCGTTGGCCAAGCAATCCGTGATCGGCGCGAAGAAGTGTATCTGGTCAGCAAGGTTTACCCGCACAACGCCAGCACCCAGGGTGTTCAAGCCGCCTGTGAGCGCAGCCTGCGTCGATTGGGCACCGACACTATCGATCTCTACCTGCTGCACTGGCGCGGCCAGTACCCACTGAGCGAGACAGTGGAAGCTTTTGAGCGGCTACGCGAGCAGGGCAAGATCCTGCGCTGGGGCGTGTCGAACTTTGACATTGACGACTTGGCAGAGCTCGACGCACCCGCTTGCGCCACCAATCAGGTACTCTACAACCCTGAAGCACGCGGCATTGAATACGACCTGCTGCCCTGGCAAGCACAGCACAACATGCCGCTCATGGCCTACTGCCCGATCGGCCAAGGCGGCACGCTACTGCGTGACGCCACCCTGCAACGCATCGCCGACAAGCACAGCGCCACGACTGCGCAAGTCGCCCTCGCCTGGGCTCTGCGCCACTCCGGGGTGATGGCTATCCCTAAAGCCGTGAATCTGGAGCATCTCAAACAGAACGCCGACGCTGATAAACTCAGACTCGACGAAGATGACCTGGCCCAGATCGATGCCGCCTTTCCTCCGCCATCGCGTAAGCACTCTTTGCAGATAGTGTGAGGACGCGCCATTAACGGATCAGGATAACGGACTAG
Organism: Halomonas sp. BDJS001; assembly: GCF_026104355.1. Lineage (NCBI taxonomy): Bacteria > Pseudomonadati > Pseudomonadota > Gammaproteobacteria > Oceanospirillales > Halomonadaceae > Halomonas > Halomonas sp. BDJS001. Next base: position 1,189,289 of record NZ_CP110535.1, on the reverse strand, counting down.
GACAGGAGCGCTGCCATGTCACTGCACGCCCGACAACCCAACGCCTGGATCAGCTTCCTCGCCCACCTGCTGTTTATCCTCGCGACCTGGACGCTGTTTATCAAATACCTGTTTCCGGTTGGTTACGCGCTAGCATACGGCGAGCCCTGGGCACGCTATGTCTATTGGGATCTATGGCCAGTGGCTCACGTCTGGCTTGGCTGGGCGCTGCTCGAACGGCCTCGCTACACGCGTGCCTTGGCGGTGGGCATGTCCGTCATTGAAATCCTCATCATCTGCACCATGTTCACCCGTTTTCTTGCCGACCCTGAGTGGTCGATCTGGCGCACCAACTGGTTTGTGAATAAGGTATTTGTGCTGACCTGCTTTGTGCTGGTGTTGGCTGCCACCCTGCCGAGTCAAAAACATCGGAAGGAGCGACCATTATGAATCCTCGCATCAACATCACCCGCCGACAAAGCCTTGCGCTCATCGGCGCTACGTTCGCCGCCATGACGCTTCCCACCGCATCGCTTCTTGCCAACACCGGCGGGATACAACAGAAGACCTTTGCGGGCACGGACAAAAAACTGCCCGTTATCGGCATGGGCACCTGGCGCACCTTCAACGTTGGCAACGACCCAAAGTTGCTCGATGCGCGTACCGAGGTGGTCAAGGCATTTTTCGAGCATGGCGGTGGCCTGATCGACTCCTCGCCCATGTACGGCTCGGCGCCGGATGTGATGGGCTATGCCCTGCAACAACTCGGCACGCCCGAGAGCCTGTTTTCCGCTGAGAAGGTCTGGAGCCCCGCCGGTGGTTCCGCCCGCGAGCAAGTGGCCGAGCTGAAAGAGCGCTGGACACTAGATCACTTCGACCTGGTGCAGGTGCACAACCTGACCGACTGGCGCGAGCACCTGGCCGCGCTGCAGGAAATGAAAGCCGAAGGCGTTATCGGCCATGTCGGCGTTACCACCTCCCACGGGCGCCGCCACCGCGAGATCGAGCAAATCATGTCGTCTGAGGATATCGACTTCGTTCAGCTCACCTACAACATCACCCACCGCGAAGCCGAAAACCGGCTACTGCCCCTGGCAGAAGAGCGGGGCATCGGCGTGATCGCCAATCGGCCATACGATGGCGGCAGCCTGATCAAGAACCTCAAACGCCGTAACGCGCCGTTGCCCGAGTGGGCAAAAGAAGAATGCGGCTGCACAACCTGGGCGGACTTTCTGCTCAAGTTTATCGTCAGTCACCCGGCGATCATCTGCGCGATCCCCGCCACCACCCAGGTCGAGCACCTGCGCGAGAATATGCGCGCCGGCCAATCCCCCATGCCTTCGGCCGATGCCCGAACGCGAATGGCCGACACTATCGAGTCACTATGAACGCCTGGACGAGCTACCAGTTGCAGGACTTTATCCCCTTCACCGCGGAGGTTTACTTTCGCCTGCTGGAGCGCATGGGCGAAACCTTCTGGCCGCTGCATCTACTGACACTCGGGCTCGGCGCCGCGACCCTTGCGCTGGCGCTGAAAAACCGCCCGCGAACAGCCTGCCTGCTACCCGCCCCGCTCTGGGCCTTCGTCGCCGTCGCTTTTTTCCTTCAGCGCTATGCAGAACTCAACTGGGCCGGAGGCTATGTTGGCTATGCCTTCTTCGCCCAGGCCGTGCTGCTGGTAGTTATGGCGCTAACGGGGTGGGGAATGGATAAAGCCCCGCGTAACACAAGCCCGCCCGTCATTCTGGGCACCGCCATCACCCTCTTCGGCCTGATCATCATGCCGCTGATAGCGCCGCTGAGCGGCGGTTCCTGGTACCAGGCGGAAGTGTTCGGCATACACGCCGACCCCACGGCGGTCACCACGCTGGGACTTGTGCTTATCATGCTGCGGGGCGTCGCTCTCTGGATCGCCGTCATCATTCCCGCGCTCTGGCTGGTAATTTCAGGGCTGACCCTGCAGGTGCTGGATGCACCGGGCGCCGTCGTGCTGTTTGGGGTACTGGCGATTGTGCTGGTTGGGCTGGTCTGGAAAAGTATGTTGAGCGCTAGTCTGGCCGCTCGTGAGCACGTCGATTCTTGAACACTTTACAGGGCTTACTATAAAACTTGGCTATTGACTGGGACGAAATCAACTCCCGCAAAAACACGAAAAAAGCAGGTAGCAAACCAGCCCGATTTTGTTTATGACCGCGCTGGACATGGAAGAAAACAGGCTTCCCCCTCCCCTTTTTTGCCCCCGTCTTCGAAACCGGAAGCGAAATGCAGCCGTTGGTCTACGGTTAGAAGGGGGATATCTGCTTTTCGGCCCACGGACATGACTGGCGACTCTGATGACTGACTACTTTGTTCAGGCGTTTATATACCTGGTGGCGGCGGTGATCGCGGTACCGCTGGCCAGACGGTTTGGCCTGGGGTCGGTACTCGGCTACCTGGTGGCCGGTGTGGTCATAGGGCCGGTGGCCGGACTGGTGGGCCAGGAGGCCATCACTCTTCAGCATTTTGCCGAGTTCGGCGTGGTCATGATGTTGTTCCTGGTGGGGATGGAGCTTGACCCCAAATCCCTCTGGGCCATGCGGGTGCGGTTGCTCGGGCTTGGCGGCCTGCAGGTCGCACTGACCGCAGCCGCCGCCTCCGGCTTTGCCTGGTCGCTGGGGATGGCCTGGCAAACCGCGGTGGCGGTGGGGTTTCTCTTTTCCCTCTCCTCAACGGCGATTGTCCTGCAGACGCTGACCGAAAAGGGGCTGGTCAAAACCGAAGGCGGCCAGAGTGCCTTTTCGGTGCTGCTCTTCCAGGACATTGCGGTGATTCCCATGCTGGCCGTCATCCCGCTACTGGCCGTGTCCGGAATCTCCGCCACCGACGCAGAGCATGGACACAGCAGCCTGAGCCTGGTTGAGAACCTGCCGGGCTGGGCGCATGGGCTGGCCGTTGTTGGTGCGATCATGGTCGTGATTGTCTGCGGCCATTACCTGAGCCGGCCGCTGTTCCGCTACGTGGTTCAGTCCGGCATGCGGGAAGTATTCACCGCCACGTCCCTGATGCTGATTATCGGCATCGCGGCGCTGATGAGTCTGGTAAACCTGTCGCCGGCGCTTGGCGCCTTCCTGGCCGGGGTGGTGCTGGCCAACAGTGAATTCCGGCACGAGCTGGAAGCCAATATCGAGCCATTCAAGGGGCTGTTGCTGGGGCTGTTCTTCATTACCGTGGGCGCGGGGATCAATTTCGGCGTTCTGGCGCAGTCCTGGGATACCATCCTGCTTCTCGCCCTGGCGGTGATCGTTGGCAAGGCGCTGATTCTGGTCGGCCTGGCCTTCGCTTTTAGTATCCGCGGCAGTGAAGGCTGGCTGTTCACCCTCGGGCTCGCCCAGGCCGGTGAATTCGGGTTTGTGCTGCTGACCTACAGCACCCAGAACCACGTCATCTCCACCGAGAGCGCGCAAGTGCTTTCACTGGTGGTGGCCCTGTCCATGTTCCTGACGCCGCTGTTGTTCATTGTCTATGACCGGGTGGTACTGCCACGCTATCAGAAGGCTTCCAATGAAGAAGCGGAGCCGGATGAGATAGAAGAGCAGGCGCCGGTGATCGTGGCAGGGGTCGGCCGCTTCGGGCAGATCGTTTGCCGGTTGCTTCGCGCCAACAACATTCCCAGCGTTGCCCTGGACCACGCCCTGGAGCAGGTCGAAAACCTGCGCCGGATCAGCTGAAAAGTTACTTTGGCGACGCCACCCGCATCCAGCTGCTGGAAACCGCCGGCATTGCCGAGGCACGCCTGCTCATCGTCGCCATCGATGACCGCGATCGGGCCGTGAGCATGGTGCGCCACGTCAAACAACTTTATCCGGAGGTCTGGGTACTGGCCCGCGCCTTCGACCGGGGCCATGGTTACGAGTTGCTTGAAGCCGGCGCCGACGACGTGGTGAGCGAGACCTATTACTCCGCCCTGGAACTCGGCAGCGAGGCCCTCACAGCCATGGGCGTTCACCCACAACGCGCCCGCCGGATGAGCCAATCCTTTGTCGCCAGTGAAAAAGCCCACGAAGATCAACTGTTCAACGCCTGGCGCAACATCGAGGAAGGCATCCACTTCAGCCCGCGCTCCGGGGAGCTGTTCATGAAGCTGGACGAGTCGCTAGGGCACGCCATGCGGGAAGACGCCCGGCGAATCGAGGACGAAGCACCGGCGTGGACACCACCAAGGAACAGTGGTTGATCACAATAATAAAAGGCGGGCTGGATGAATTGTTCCGAAACGAATGTGGTTCTGCGGCTTCATGGTCACAAAAAGGAATGGGGGACGGCGTTAGCCGTTGACGACGGAAGGGACTGACTGCCAGGGATGGGTGTGACCTATTGGCTCTGACTGGCTAACTGGTGTCCCGGACGACCGGTGCACCGGCCAAGGTGAAGGTCTGGCCGCCGTCAAATGCCAGGGGGTCGATTCAGCCGCCAAGTCCCCTTCGCCAAGGCGCCAGCCCAGATCCGCGCTCAAGACGCCAGGTCGTCAGTATGATTTTTCCAACGCCGAGGACTCCTCGTGGGCATGTCTGATCCGACGAACCCTCCACCAGATCAACAGCATCACGACGGGTACCAATACCGACATCACCGGTGTGACAACATCGTAAATGAATGGAATTCCCTTCAGGAAATAGCCTGAAAGACTCACGACGTAATATGAAATTGCTGCCACAGACAGGCCTTCAACCGTTTGCTGAAGACGCAATTGCAGCTTGACGCGGTTGTTCATCGACGCCAGCAAGTCCCGATTCTGGCGTTCCAGTTCGACATCGACCCAGGAGCGCAGCAGTGAGATGTTTCGGGTCAGTTCGTCGGAGAGCTTGGCCTGGCGCTCTTTAACCGAAAGGCAGGTTCGCATCGCAGGTGCAATACGGCGCTGAAGGAAATCCCGCCAGGTGAAGTATCCGGATACGCCCTCTTCCACTAGCGCTGCCAACCTCTCTTCAACAATCTCGTAGTAAGCCCGGCTGGCGCCAAATCGATAGAGATTCGCAGCAACGCAGGCCTCCAGTTTTGCCGCCAGACTGGTCAATTCTGACAGAAGGAGGTGGTTGTCACGCCGCGCTTCAGAGTTCGTCGACATCTCATCAGTCATCATGGCCAGTTGTGACTCCATGCTTCGCAGCTCCTTCGTCATTGACCTGGTCAACGGCAACGACAATAAGGCCAAAATCCGATAGGTCTCAATCTCCAGAAGACGCTGCGCCAGCGCCCCCGCTCGCGCGGGTTTTAAATCACGCGCAAGGATCAGGATGTGCGTCAGGCCGTCCTCATCCTGTCGGAAATCGGTGAGGATAGCAGCGTCACCACCTTCTACCAGCGAGTAACAAAGGCTGGAAGGATCGAAGCGATCTACCTCCTTCTCAGTATCTGAATTCCATGGAAGAAAGGTCAGGCGCACGCCCGATACCACAGGGCCGGGAGGGATGAATCCATGCTTGAACGGATTCTCGCCGCATGGTTCTCCGGTTTCGGGATCAAGCTCAGCACACCACAGATACGTCGAATACTCCGAGTGCTTTTCGCAATGCAGGCCTCCGTCTTCCCAGGCCAAGCCATGAAATGACGTAGATTGGTCAGGCTCAGCCACGCGGAGACGACCAGACAACTCATTCATCGCCAACTTATCCTTGGCCAGGTCTCCTCCGGTCATGAAAGCGAACTGCAACATCTGCCTCGGGGCCTGAATCATGAGGTGTGGGCGTGCATGCACTTCGTTCACGGCCGCCGCCCTATCGGCATAGGCAGGCATTCCATACACGGTGTCGGTTGAGGCCGGCTGACCGTTCGGATTGTGGGTCGACTCGGTCATAATGACCTCAGGTTGACGGGTAAAGGAAATACAGAGTGGAACTCTAGTAACACTATAGCTCACTATGCGAAGGTAAACCCTGTGAGCGATTACGCCTCGACGTAACATTTGCCAAAGAACAGGGTCAAGGCAGGGAAAGTTCCCGTCTGATGGCCTATACTAAGTAGTGAAGAAACCTACACCAGCTATCGCGACTCCACGGTGACACCACTCTGGACGCGTTCAGCGGATCGGGAGGTGTTTCTTGCAGCGCACGACGGACATGCCCGACAGCATTACCACGACGCTCACCTATCTGGTCAAGCACGACGCGAAGCCCTATGTGCATACCGAAGCCCTGACCGGTGCCAGTGAACCGCGCTACTTTGCAGAACAGGAGGAGCGCGACGTTACGATATACAATGGCCGACCACTGGTAGACAGCCTATCTCTGGACAAGCAGGGGTTCGAACTTCATCGGCGGGATACGGTGGTCGACGACCTTTACGACGATACGTCGGTGGAAAGCGTCTACTACGCCGAAGTCGAGGCGTTGATCAAAGAGCTGACGGGCGCGAGCCGGGTCGTCATCTTCGACCACACCCGGCGTACCGATGCCGAGCAACGGGGCGTTCGCGGCCCGGCCAGCCGCGTACATAATGACTACACCGAGCGCTCAGGGCTTGAGCGTGTCCGCGACGTGCTGGGCAGCGAACAGGCCGACGCGCTGGCGGCGATGCCGGTCGCTCAGATCAACCTCTGGCGCCCCATCAGTGGGCCCGTCAAGCGTTCGCCGCTGGCCCTGCTGGACGCCTCGACGCTCGACCCCGATGACCTGCTGGCCACCGACCTGATCTATCCGGATCGTACCGGTGAGATCTACCACCTGGCGTACAATCCGCGCCAGCGCTGGTACTATTTTCCGGACATGCGCCGGGACGAGGCCTTGCTGATCAAAGGGTATGACTCGCGTCACGACGGCCGTGCCCGCTTCACCCCCCATACGGCCTTCCAGGATCCCCATACGCCGCCGGGGGCCCCACCTCGCGAGAGTATCGAGGTTCGCACCCTCGCCTTCTTCGGCTAGATTTTGAACACTGGCGATGGCTTACCCGTACAGTTCCCGGCCGGCTTTTATGCCGACATGGCGAAGTCAGGTAAAACGAATTGACCGATTTCCTCAACGACCTCGCCGACAGGTCGTTGGCCGTATTTCAAATTGATAATCACATGGTTTACGCCGATCTCCTGCAACCTGTGGAGCAGCGCAATAAGGTGATGCCGTCCCAGTTGATACCCCAAGTGGATCGGCCGTGGGGGTGTCTGCGGGTTATCTGTCAGGTCGAGGTAAAGTGACTGGGTGAAGGGTTTGAACAACTCGCCACATTCATCACGAACCGCCGTGCGCCAGCTCTCGACAACCACTTGCTGGGCCTTCGGGGGGCGCGGATAACTGATCCATCCATGACTGTAGCGGGCGATCCATTCCAGCGTCTGGCGGCTATGGCCGGTCACGAAGAATGGAATTTCCGCTGTGGTTGGCTTGGGAATCAGATCGGCTCCCTGAAGCGTCCCGCCCGACCAGGTCATAGGCACGAAACTGCTGAGCTGCACCTCGCGAAATACCTTGAGGTACTCGCGGAACAGGCTGCCACGTTGCTCCGGGTCGACACCGAATGCCGGAAACTCTACCGGACGGTCACCGGAAGCCACGCCGAGTAACAGACGGCCACCGCTGAGTTGATCGACACTCGTTGCGGCCTTGGCAGTGTGTAGGGGATTACGGATTGGCAGGATGACCGACGCGGTACCCAGCGCAATCGAACGGGTGTGTGCGGCCATAAAACCCAGGTAGACCCAGGGATCGAACACCTGGCCCGAATCCCCGAAGCTGGGGTCGCGTAACGGCACGTCCCGAAACCAGAGAGCAGAGAAACCCAGTTGTTCGGCACGTTGGGCCAAGCTTACCTGGTTGGCCATAGTCGGCATATCGCCGGTAAAGGCTTCGAGAGGGAAGAAAAGGCCCAGGCTCAGGCGCCTTGGCGGTAGGTGCGCTGAAAGCCAGCTTGTTGCTGATAGGCAATGGAATTCGGAGTAAACATGCTCTTTCCTCCATTTATTCCCGCTGCAAGGCGGCGAGACACTGCGAGACGGTCTAGTACACCGGGTCTATCCCATTAGTCGCTTCTCCCCTGGCCGCAGCTTCCGTGGCTTCGTTACTCCGGTTCGGAGGCAGGCACCTTTGTTTCCTTCTCCCAGCGGATCTCACTTCGCCCCTTGTCGTAGACGAAGCGCAGGCTATCACCTTCTTCTATGTCGCCCTGCAATACGGCACTCGCTAGGCGCGTCTCGATCAGGGAACGGATCTGGCGACGAAGTTCGCGCGCACCGAATTCCGGCCGGTAGCCGACATCCGCCAAATGGTCGATGAGCGAGTCGTCGAACTCCACCGTCAAGCCCTGCCCGTGCGCGAGACGCTTCACGCGCTCGAGCTGCAGGCCTACGATGTCACGGATTTGTTCGCGGTCGAGTGCGTGGAACACGATGATCTCATCAATGCGGTTGATGAACTCCGGGCGGAGATAACGACGGAGCACGTTCAACAGTTCCGACTTCAATTCCGCGTCGTCCTTGCGCTTGCCTTTCGGGGCCTCGAGGTTGTCCCGGATAACATCGGAACCGATGTTGCTCGTGGCGATTATGATGGTATTGGTGAAGTCTACGACACGCCCTTTGCCATCAGTGAGCCGCCCATCCTCGAAGACCTGCAGCAGCACGTTCTGGACATCCATATGTGCTTTCTCGAACTCGTCCAGAAGAACGACACTGTACGGTTTTCTGCGTACCTTTTCGGTAAGCTGCCCCCCCTCCTCGAACCCGACGTATCCGGGAGGCGCCCCGATGAGGCGCGCGACCGTATGCCGTTCCATATACTCGCTCATGTCAATGCGGATCATCGCCTCTTCATCACCAAAGACCGTTTCCGCAAGGGCTTTGGTCAATTCCGTCTTTCCCACTCCCGTGGGTCCGAGGAAGAAGAAGGTTGCGATGGGACGGCGGCGGTCGCCCAGCCCGGCGCGAGACAAACGCACGGCATCGGATACGGCTCTTACCGCCTCGTCCTGACCGACGACCCGCTGATGCAGACGCTGTTCCATCTCCATCAGCCTGGTGCGCTCCTCCGTGGTGAGCTCTGCCACCGGAACGCCGGTCAGGCGCGACACGATCTGTGCCACATCCTCGACGCCCACCTGGTTAGCGCTGGTGCTTCGGGTCGTGTTCCATTCCTCCAGGCCTTGATCATAGTCGTCCTGGTGTTCTTCGATACGAGCTTCCAGCGCGTTCGCGCGCTCGAAATTCTTGCGGTTGGATGCGTAGTCACGCTCGCGCCGCAATTGGTCGATCTGCGCACCGAGCTCATGAAGCTCCGGCGGCCTTGAGGTGCCACCGATTCGTACCCGGGCAGCCGCCTGATCTATCAGATCGATGGCCTTATCCGGCAGGAACCGGTTGGTGACGTAGCGGTCGGCCATCTCCACGGCGGCGACAATCGCCTCGTCGGTGATAGTCACCTTGTGGTGAGCCTCCAGTCGATCCCTAAGCCCTCTTAGTATATTGATGGTCTGGTCAATCGTTGGTTCGGCGACGAACACCGGTTGCAGCCGCCGCTCCAGCGCAGCGTCTTTTTCGATGTACTTCTGGTATTCGCCCAGCGTGGTCGCCCCGACCAAATGCAATTCACCACGCGCCAGTTGGGGCTTGAGGGTATTCGCGACGTCCAGCCCGCCTTCGCCCCCGGTCGATCCGGCGCCGACAATGGTGTGCAGCTCGTCGATGAACAGCACAATCTCGTTTTGGTGGGACGTAATCTCGTCGAGGACTTGTTTGATCCGCTCCTCGAATTGACCACGATACTGGGAACCGGCCACCAGCGAGTTGATGTTTAGCTCAACCACCCGTTTGTTCTGCAACAGGTCCGGCACTTCATTGTGAACAATTCGCTGCGCCAGCCCTTCGACGATGGCGGTCTTGCCGACGCCAGGCTCACCGATAAGAACGGGGTTGTTCTTGCGGCGCCGGGAAAGAACCTCGATCAGGGTCTCGACCTCGGCCGCTCGCCCGATCACCGGATCCAGCTTGTCCTCGTTAGCCAATGCAGTGAGATCCCGACTGTACTTGTCCAGGGTGGGCGTGTCGCTTTGCTCCGGCAGTCGCCCCTCCTGCGCCCCCTTTCCGACCACCTGCACAGCCTTCTGCCGAAGACCGTGTGCAGAGAGGCCATAACGGTTCAGCAAGTCGCTGGCCAGCCCCTCCTCCTCGGCCAGACCGATCAGAAGGTGTTCGGGACCAATATAGCCATGCCCGAGGTCTCTCGACGCCTGGAAGGCGCGCTGTAGCGCGGCTTTCACCCGTGGGGAGACGCCGATCTTTGTAGGCCCGTCCGTTTCGGGTTCGCTCGCAGCTTTGGGTGTCAGTTGCTCAACCTGGGTCTTAAGGTCTTTGGCCGATAGCTGGTATCGCTTGAGGAGCGCCTGCACCACATCGTTATCGGCCAGCGCGTAAAGCAGGTGGCTGGTATCAATCAGCTGCGAACCCCACTCCGTCGCGGTAGCCGCGGCTTGCTGCAGAATCTGCTCGCTTTGCTCGCTAAGCAGGTCACCGAGGGCGACCGATTCGCTATCCTGCGGCCGGCCGTTCTCTCGACTGGCGACACTGCCAAAGCCGAAATCCTCGTCTCGTGCCAGCCGCTCGAAAAAATCGTCGGCGAGCAGCCCGCTTCCAAAAAGGGATTCAAACGGAGAGGCACTTCGTGCTCTCAGGCGCAAATAATCCGTTTGGCATACGTTGAGGGTGCGTCTTCGACCGGCTTGTGAAACGGTGACCTGCAGAGCCGCAGGGCGTTGCCGGCAGATATCGCATGATACTTGGGGTGATTGTTCCGCGCTCTTGCCCATGATGCCTCCGTTGTACCGCTGTGTGGCTTACAACAGTCGTATAGGAACGGCTAAGCCTTGGAGAAGGGGCGGAGCCCAGTGAAACCTGGGAGGGGGCAGAGCCCGAGAGAAGCTTAAAATTTCAGTATAGCGAGAGGTGGATCGAAAGCAAGGCGGAATCGGTGAAACCGGGACAGAACTATTTTCACGGGATCCAGCCTCCTGCCGTTCAACTTCGGGAGTAGGCTGTCAGTTGGCCAAAACAAAATTGTCGCCGCACATCACCGCTGATTCACTTCCTGGTTACGGCGTCGCTGCCGATAGCCATAGGTCGCGTTTCTGACGGTTTCTTCATCTTCCAAACCGGCCCCCAGGGCACCAGCGATAGTAGCTATCGAAGTCGCGAGCCAGGCAAGGGCCGTGTAATTGATAAGACCAGCCGTGTGGCCGATTTGGGCTTCCAGCATGTTGGCCGGAATGAAAACGAGGACTGCGAAACAGAATAGGCCAAACAGGATCGTATAATAAAATATGACCCCCGTGCTTAGCGTCAGTACCGTGACCGTATTATAGAGGCGAACCAGGTGAGGCGATGGAGCGCTTCTTATCGATTCCCAAAGGGTATGAGCAAGAATGATCCAGGCGATCATGGCCGTCATGGCGAGACCCATCAGCAGCACAAGGCGTGGCCAGCCATAATTGTTGCTGAGCTGCCAAAGGGTGGGAAACACCAGGCCATAGGCGCCGGTCGCGAACGCGACGGCGATGACACCCTTGAAAGAAGGAAAGATGGTCCAGGGGCGGTTGGCGCGCACCATGCCGGCCAGGATGCGAAGGTTCCCGTTGAGCCATGAATCGGCAATAAAGCGTACGTCGAAGGACTCTCCCTCGCCCGATAGTGTTACCCGTCGTATCGGGAACAGCTTCTCGTAGAGACGCCTACCCAGTAGTTGCCAGGCACCTTTGCCACGCAGGCTCTCGTGGACTTTATAGGATTGTTCGGTGCGCTGCTCTTGGCGGGCACGGTCCTCTTCTGAACTGCCATGATGCAGTTCGTTGACCAGTTGCAGGATCGCTTCGCTCAGGCGACGGCGTATTGCAGTAATACCGAAGGCAGGCAATGAAATCATCGCCACGCCATTCATTGTGCTGGTTTCCGCGATCACGAAGCGCCCATGTTTGCGGATCGGAAGATCGGTAATACAGATCGCGTAGTCCCACTGCTGATGCCGCTTGTACTCAAGAATACTCTCGATAATATCGTTGGAAGCCTCTGCAGCGCCGATCAACGGATCAACGACCAGTTGCACCTCCCAACTCAACCGGTCATCGACGTAGTTGGCCAGAAGTTCGGGTAACTGGTCGGTTACCTGTTCGGCTATTTCCGCGGACATCTCCGGGGCGGGTATAAGGCCCACCACTTTTCGGCATGCGTTTGCCGTCCGGCTCCCTTTTAGGGGTTCCTTGGTGTATTCCTCGTTTCTAGGCTTTGACATAAGCGCTCCTCGACGACATGGTCGGCGCATTAGGGAGTTGGATCCTGTAAACCCCACCCTGGTATATCCAAGCTTAGATGAATATCAACATACCGCGACTCACGCTATAGTCATTGGAAAACCGATATGTGTCGGATTGTTTAATTCTGACGGCCTTGGCGAACCACCTACATTGACCGCTTTGCTACCCGTTTGCGGCCAAGGGCACCCAACAAGGCGAGCCCTAAGTGAAGAGCAAAGTGACCCGGATATTCGGGCGCGCTGCCGGCTGCGCTACGCGCGCACCGATGCTGAAACAAACAATCCTGAGCTTCGCCGCACTGGCTCTTACGACGCCGATCGCCCTGCATAGGCCAATGAGGAGATCCGATGACCTATCCGGACACACGCCTGACCGACACGGCTGAGCAGCGTTTCGGCGTCACCGTCGCTGATCCGTTCCGCTGGCTGGAAAACGATCCGCGCCAAGACGCAGAAGTGGCTGATTGGATCAAGGCGCAGAATGCGTTGTCGGCCGCTTACCTCGCCAACCTTGCCGGGCGGGAAGTATTCCAGCAACGTCTGACAGCGCTGTTCGACCATGCAACCGCAACCCCACCGGTTGAACGCGGGGGCCTCTACTTCTTCACCCGCAACAGCGGCCTCGATAATCAGGCGCAGCTTGTGGTTCGGGATGGATCGAATGGCGAGAACCGCCCCCTGATCGACCCCAATACCTGGGCCGAGGATGGCACTGTGGCGCTGGCCGAGTGGGCGCCCTCCGGCGATGGATCGCTTCTCGCCTTCGCCATGCAGGACGGCGGTTCGGACTGGCGGACGATACGGGTGATGGACACGGCCACCGGCGAGATGCTTGACGACATGGTCGAATGGGCTCGCTTCACCAACATCGCCTGGAAGGGAGACAGCTCGGGCTTCTACTACTCGCGGTTTCCCGAGCCGGAGGCCGGCGCAAGTTTCAACGCTGGCATAGACGCGCATGCGGTTTACTTTCACCAGCTCGGCACGCCGCAATCCGAGGATAGGTTGGTTCATGCCCCCTTGCCCGGACAGCCGCTGCTTCACACCGTGGATGTCACTCCGGATGGCCGCTACCTGATCGTCTACACCTCGGCGCTGACTGGCGGGGCGGCGATAACCGTCACGGATTTGTCCGCTGCCAATCCTTCGCCCCGGTCGATCGTCGAGCGTTATGATGCCAGTTGGATCCTGCTGGGCAATGTCGGCTCGGTTCTCTACCTTGCCACCCAGATGGATGCCCCACGCGGCCGGGTGATGGCCCTCGATCTTGCAGAGGCAGAACCGGAATTCGTGGAGTTGATCCCTGAAAAGAAGGATGCCGTCCTGCGCGAGGGCTCGGCGGCCGTGCTGGGCGACCGGCTCATCCTATCCTACATGGTGGATGCACAGACGCAGGTCGAGCGCTACCGGCTAGACGGCACCTTCGAGGGCCAGGTCGACCTGCCAGGCCCCGGTACCACCGGCGCGTTTCACGGCAGGCCGGGGGACGACGAAGCGTTCTTCGCCTTCACCAGCTATGACGCACCCGTGACGATCCTCCGTCTTGAGCTAGCTGCGAACCGCACCACGGTCTGGGCTACGCCTGATCTGGCGGTCGATCTCGACGAGATTGTGGTGGAGCCACAGTTCTACACATCCGAGGATGGGACGCGGGTGCCCCTGTTCGTCGTGCGCCGACAAGAGGTGACGGGCCCGGCACCGACAATGCTCTATGCCTACGGTGGCTTTGCAATCAGCATGGTGCCGCATTTCTCGCCCGCTGCGATGGCCTGGGTTGAACAGGGCGGTGTCTATGCCGTGGCTAATATCCGGGGCGGCGGCGAATACGGCAGCGCCTGGCACCATGCCGGGCGGCGCGAGAACAAGCAGAACGTCTTCGATGACTTTATCGCCGCCGGGGACTATCTGATCGCGAAGGGCATCACGCCGGCTGACGGTCTCGCCATCCACGGCGAGTCCAATGGCGGGCTGCTGGTCGGGGCAGTGGTCAATCAACGGCCAGACCTGTTCGCGGCAGCCCTGCCAGGCGTGGGCGTCATGGACATGCTGCGGTTTGACCGCTTCACCAGCGGGTCAATGTGGGTGGAAGAGTTCGGCAGCCCAGCCGTGGAGGATGCGTTCCACAACCTTCTGTCCTATTCGCCATTGCACACCATCCGCGACAGGGAGCGCTATCCCGCAATCCTCGCCACCACGGCCGACACGGACAACCGCGTCGTCCCGGCGCATTCGTTCAAGTATGTCGCCACCCTTCAGGCTGCCGATATCGGACCACGGCCGCACCTGCTTCGCGTCGAGACCCGCGCCGGCCACGGGACTGGCACACCCACGGGCATGGCAATAGAGCAGATCGCTGACATGTGGGCCTTTGCAGCACAATGGACGGGGCTTAATGTGGCGGATCACGACTGAGGGTTGCGCGACATAAAACGACAGCGCCGGGGCGAACCCGGCGCTGATATCGTAAATGGCAAAACAAATTGACGGTTAGCAGCGGAAACCGGCTGACGCGGTAAAGGTGTCGATCTTGTAGTCGCTGTCAAAGTCGTAGCGCTCGTATTCGGCACGGACCAGGAAGGGATCGAAGTTGAACTGCGCACCGACACCGTAGACCGGATCGGAACCGTCCTGATCTTCAAGATCAACCCTAGCATCGCCCAGATTACCGTCGACGTTCGATAACAAGGAAGATTCGGTTACGGCAGGTAAGCTTTTGTTGTAAAAAAAGCGCCTCTACCGGGAAGGGAGAGGCGCTTCGGTCATCGACTCAGCGCGGTAAACGGTGCGTCTTTAACGTCGGCGATTAGCGGTGCCGAATAGCGGTGCAGCTTTTGTGAAAGCGAAAGGTGTGACGCTTTCTGGCGTCCCCTGCATTGTTATGCCACTACAATGCTAACGACATGGCTCACCATATGCGCAAACGCGTGAGCGATAATCGCCGCCTCCAAGCCGTATCGCCAGAACAGGAAGCCGAAAAGTATGCCGAAGACAGTGTTCGCGCCGACGACGAACGCTGCTACGTCAGCGGTCAACTCCCCGACCTGGGCTGCAGCAGCTGGCAGGTGACCTGCCCCAAATAAGAGTGCGCTTACGACAATGGCGAGCCAGATATAAACGATCTGTGGTGTACCTTTTCGACGCTGCAAGAGTCGCCACGCTATCCAAACCAGTACCGTCATTAGCCCCCACCGTAAAAGCAACTCCTCCGTGATACCGCCATAGAGAACGCGGGCGATTAGTGGCACGGTGAACGGCTGCTCCACGTCAGCAAGCTCCGCAGGGGCATAGCCGCCAATCGCAAAGAGCCCAAGCCCACCCAGAAACCCGCCAAGAAGCCCGGGGTGCAGTTGGGGTCAGAGTGCTGCGGCTACCGACTGACGGGTTACCGCTGCCTCAAACGCGGGCGCACTGAGGCCAACCTTCGGTGCAAGCAACACGCCCAACCACACGACAAGCGCGACAAGGAGCCCGCTCTGCATGATGCTCGCCGCCAACACCAACCACGAGGGTAAAGGCAGTGACGCGTCACCCAAAACCTGGGGAAGTACCGTGACGGTGAGAGCAATCACACCGAACATACCTGCAAAGAACAGGAGCAAGCCGAGCTTAAGTCTCGGAAATCTGATGGCATCAATCGTTGTCATAGGCACATCCTGTGGCTCATTATCCCGCGATAACCTTACCCCATTAACTCAACGAAACCACGTCCCGCAGTGCATTCTTGAAGTGTGTGAAGGCGGACGTTTGCTGTCGGCGACTCGGATAGTAAAGGTAGTAACCAGCGAACGGCTCACACCACTCTTCCAGCGCACGTACCAGCGTACCAGAAGCTATTTGTCTGCTAACGATGTCCTCAAGGATGTACGCAAAGCCGTACCCCTCGGTTGCAGCGGCAACCATCAAATCGCTGTCGTTGAAAATTGGGCCTCGGCCAGGTTTGACGGAGAGGTTGCGCCCATCCTTTTCGAAATCCCAAGGCGATAACTCCCCGCTGCGATTTCTGAAACTGATGCAGGAGTGCTGGGACAGTTCGGAAGGTTGTTTCGGTGTACCGTGTTGCGAGAGATAAGAGGGCGCGGCGACAACAGCGACCCGCATTCGAGGGCCAATTGGCAGTGCCACCATATCGTTCTCAAGCCTTTCGCCCAGCCGGATGCCAGCGTCAAACCTACCCGCGATGAGATCCACGAAGTCGTTTTCGACGGAGACTTCGATTTCAATACCCGGATGCTGTCGAATCAAAGAACTCAGCGCTGGCCAGAGAATCGTGTCGGCTGCGTGTTTTCCGGCGCTTACCCTGACAGTACCAATCGGTTCATCGCGCAAGCTAGCGAGCAACTTGATTTCGTTGGTCACCTCGTCGAGCGCGGGCGAGAGTTTTGTCAGCAGACGGGTGCCAGCATGCGTTGGCGAAACACTGCGCGTCGTGCGCGCCAGAAGCCTGATCCCAATGTCTTCCTCCAACCGCTTGAGCGTTTGGCTGAGCGCCGACTGAGTGACGCCCAGCCGCTTAGCTGCCCGCGTAAAACTGCCTTCAGCAGCGATAATACGGAAAATTTCCAGATCGCCGAGTAGGCTTGGGCGCATTCGTTAGCTCTCCTTCTAGACCCTATAATTAATAAGCAGGTTATCGTCATTGATTAGTGAGTCTACTATGTAACAACATGACAGATAAGGAGCAACTTATGGCTAGCAACTGGCTCATCACGGGCGCAAGCCGTGGATTAGGTATGGAGCTCGCCCGTGCGGCGCTTGCTGCTGGTGAAACTGTCGTCGCTACGGCTCGGTCTGCGAACGACGTTAAGGAAGCACTTGGATCAAACAGCAGACTACACGCGCTGGCACTCGATATTACGGACGAAGGTGCGGCGGTCGCCGTGGCACAGGAGGCAGTCAATAGGCTTGGCACGATCGACGTATTGGTCAACAACGCTGGCCAAGCACAGCTCGGCTGGTTCGAGACGATCAGCAGCGCACAAGTGCGGCGGCAGTTCGAGGTGAATGTCTTCGGCACGATGAACATAACCCGTGCTGTGACTCCCCACATGCGTGCGTGCCAGTCAGGCCTTATCGTTACCATCTCCTCCGTTAACGGGCTGCTCGCAAATCCGGGAGGATCGATCTACGCATCGTCAAAATTTGCCATTGAGGGCTGGATCGAGGGATTTGCACAGGAACTGGCTCCCCTCAATATCAAATCGATGGTGGTTGAGCCGGGAATGCTGCGTACAGATTTCCTTGACGACAAGTCAGCCGCGCACGGTGATATCGAAGTGCCCGATTATGCAGAATCGACCCGGCAGTTTCGCTCGTTTATCGCAGCCGCCAATCATAACCAACCTGGTGACCCGGTCAGGCTCGCAGAAAGAATAGTCACCCTCGGCATGTCGAACGAGCCACCCGCCCGTTTCGTCTTTGGTGACGATGCACAGGAGTGGGCCACCGACAAGGTAAATCGTCTCAAAATGGAGATCGAACAGTCGGTTAATATCGCGAACGGAAATTAAATCAATGGAATCAGAGTCATTGATTTTGTGGCCGCTCTACCTGCAAACGCTTCAAGCGCTTTTCCTGTCAAACGGTAGCCTCCCACTCATGTTCGGTGACCACGTCGGTCTTAACGGAGCTGGAGATAACGCCAGCAAGTCGCCTGTTGCAGCACCAGCGTCATTAGTTGCCATCATTCTTGTGCTGCGAGCCCCGCTGCTTCGCGCGACCTGCAATCAAGGAACCAATGACGATGAGCACACTGGCACTCAATACGGCTACCGTGGCCTCGCCGTATCCCGCCAGGATCAGTAGCACCACCGAAATGAGTGGCGCGCTGTAGGCTAGGGTGCCCAGTAGCTGGATGTTCCCGTGCTTGACGCCATAGTCCCAGGTAAAGAAAGCAATTCCCACTGGCCCAAGGCCCAGCCCAGCCACGCCTACCCATTGCATCAAGCCATCTGGCCACACCGTCTCTTCCCACAGCATATGGCACCCTAAAGCCAGCAGCGCCGTCACGCCGCAGAACCAACCGACGGCATCGGTTGGTACTGTACGCACCAACCTGCTGAGCACGGAGTAAGAAGACCAAATCAATGCACACGCCAGCGCTACGAGATAACCGGGTAGGTTCTCCCAAGCAAATCCTCCAGAATTTCGGCTGATCAATAACCAACAACCTACCAGTGCCACCAAGGCGCCAACGATAGACTGAGCTCGCAGCCTCTCGTCCGGCAACAGGGCAGAAAGCAGAACGATCAGTAGTGGCCAGAGGTAAGCCAACAGGCTGACCTCCACCGCTGGTGCTAGCGTCATCGCCTTGAAATAGGCAAAGTGATAACCGAATAACCCGACGATACCGATACACCAGGCAAACGGCGGCTGGCGTATATAGCGAACGCCCGTATGGCCAGCCAAGACCCAACGCCCACCCATCAACAGAAACGCAATGCCGAAAGTCATGGCCATCAGTTGGAACTCTGGAATCTCTCCGCCGGATAGCTTGGTCAGCAAAGCCAACGTGCCCCAAAGCAGCACGGAAATGGATCCGATCCAGGTAGCGGCGCTCACGGTTGCCATGTCTCTCTCCCCCGAAATTGTCGTGCGTTAGCGGTGACGGGAGAGCGTATCCATAGCATCGATGAGGATCTTTTGAATCCTGGCGGAATTATGTCGAGAGACGGCGGAAGTGGCTAGGCGGTTTACCAAAGTGGCGTCTGAAGCGGTCGCTGAAGGCCGATAACGACGAGTAGCCCACCGCATCAGCCACCCGCTGAACGCTGAGACCTGACTGCTCCAGAAGCCGCCACGCCTCTTTCATCCGTACATCTGTGAGATATTGATGAGGCGTCACACCTACCTGATGGCGAAAAAGCTCGTTCAACTGACGAATGCTCAGATGGGCCACACTGGCTACCTCGGCCATGGAAACCGGTCGCTGAAAGTGATCATCCAGAAACTGTTGCGCTGCGTGAATCCTGCGATCCAGCTGCAATTGACTTCCATGGCGCTCTTGCAGCAGTTGGATCAGCAATAGCAGCATGTGATGCTGGGTAGCGCCCGCCACAGTCCCGCTCATGGCCTGAGCATGTAGGAACTGGATGTAATGGTGCAGTGCCAAATCAAGCTCGGCGAAACAAGGCAGCTTATCTAGCGCAGGCGCCAGCCCTTCTGGCAAATCGACCACCAAAAACCGGTTATCTTCTGTTGCAGCAAACCCATGGATGCTTCCTGAAGGAATGATCGCCGCACGGTGCTGTGCCACCTCCCCCGACATGGCATCTATCGACAGAAACAGCGTACCGACCAAGGGTAGTACCAGTTGATGATGGTCGTGGGAATGACGTTTCACTTCATCGTCATAAGTGCGTATGTGCAGCCCCATATTGGGATGTTTCATGACCTTACTCAACAATCGCGGGCATATTTACTTCCTTGGCCTGATTCACGGGCTCTGTGCCGTGGGTCTTTGGGTAACGCTCGCTGGATGGACGAAAACGGCAACCCTTGCGGGGGCTTCCAGGCTCGGTGCATCACGAGAGAAGCACCGGTGCCCTTTCAACGGGTGTACCCATTTTAGGGAAGTCTGGGTGACCGCATGGTGAGATTACGCGTGTGACATCACGCAAGTCTCAGAAGCTTTCATAAAATGAAAATTTGACTATTGAGTATCTAATAAAATCTCGACTCGCTCTTTTCCTCGACCGATGTTATTTCTTTTCAACCTGATGGGCCCGATCTCACTGGTCGTTCTGACATGGGTTCCCCCGCAAGGTACTTTTGAGAACCCCTCAATCTCCCAATATCTGCGCTCGTTTTTACTGTCATCAAAGCCAGTCTGTATCGTTAACCCTGATTGAATAATTCGGTTTGCCTCATCGGCAAATCCTTGCAACATGGGAGATATGCTTTCAGGCCACTCAAAATCTATCCGCGCTTTATTTTGGGCGATATGGGCACCCACTTTTTTTATCCCTGGCACCGCTTTATAAAACAGCTCCAGAACAAGTTCGGCAGCAAAATGGAGACGCATAAGCCGGTAGCGCCTTTCCCAGTCAATTTCTATGCGGACAGATTGGCCAAGCCCAAGCTGATGATCGTCAGGTAAGGTGTAGATGATCTCGGAACCTTTTTTCACTGCTGAAATAACCGGATAACCCCCAATAGTTCCGTAATCGCTCTCCTGCCCACCTGAAAAGGCAAAAAAGATGGTTGATTCTAAAGTAATCTGAGTTCCATCAACTGAAGCAACGAATGTATCGTGGTCAGTTTGGTATGGGTTTTGCCAAAATACTTTTTGTGTCATGACACACCTCAGTTGAAAGCCCCGCATCTAACGCTGCAGCATGCGCGCCTTGTTAGTGGAGGCGAAAGCCGCAACGAACAAGGCATCGGCGTGCCTGGCTGATGATAAGTGACCGCTAGCTGCTCAGATATGATCGTCTGAGCTCTAATATACGCCTTGCGATGCTTAAATCTTGGGACACCCAGCGCCTTAAGGCCCGCAACGCCACTCGCCCTGCCAGTCACGCTGAGCGCCGTCGGCCCGGTCATACGTCAACGTTGCCGGCCTTGGCGGCGACTCTCCGCCTTCGGTGGGCTCACCGGTGACCTCGATGTGGACGGTCTTGCCCTTGCCATTGAAGGTCGGAGACTCGGTTATGCCATTGAAGCCACCAGGTGCCGACACGCGCTCCACGTAACCGGCGACCTTGACCACCCCTTGCGCTGCATCGGACGACCCTACATTGCCCATGGCAATCAGTAACACCTCTCCGTCATCCGTGGTGAACTGGCACCCCAGCTCCCCGGGAAGGCTGGCCTCGTTCATGTCCTCCTCCGTGAGAGCATTCAGCGTAATCTCGGAACCATCACCGCCCTGGGTCTGCCCCGAAGGAGCAGCGCCTTCCTGTTTGTCGGAATCATTGGACGCCTCGGCTGACGGCGAGGTCGACGACGATTGCGCCGCCTCTTCCTCTGCGTCCGGGGAGGGAGTCGAGCAGCCGGTGATCAAAGTGATGGCCAGCAAACCTGCTAACAGGGTGAGGGCGAGATTTGCACCGCGTTTGGTAAAGGGCATGGTGCCTCCTGAAAAAATAAAAACCTACTGAAGAGTAACTCGTACAACCATGAATAATCAGCCCGTAAAGGCCACTGGGACTATATCTCAGCGACGACCGGGCCCGAAGGGCCGTATTGCTTGCGATGATAAGGAGCAATGGCCATATAGCGCTGGACAACCTTTCCGTCATTCAGAATCGCAGCCTCCCGACTTACACCATTCGCTTTAATCCCTATCGCCGAAGGCTTTTGTGTTTGTGGCAACGGATATTTATTTCCCGAATTCCGTGTTCAATAGCCTTCTCGATAGTGAGCTTCATAAGTGTATTACCAAAGCCCCCTTGCCCCGATTGGAACGTCGCTATCTCGCTCTAAACCACCAACGACAGCAGAGCCGAAGAGATAAATGCCGATGATCGAATCACCCAGCACAGCTTCAACGACTGACTGTGCCTGCTTCGCTTCATCTGGTACCTCTGTAGCTGCCATATCTTCCAGGAGCACCTCTTCCGTCAACAGGGCCAGAAGTGGCCGTCAGCGACGCTTATGGCCTCCGGTGCACGGTTTGGTTAGAGCACATGGCACGATTTAGGAAGCCCACTGTGTTGACCTTCCCTACAGAAATGAGGCTTAGCCCGCAGTTGTCGTGGGGAAATCGTGTCTTTATTGGCAATGCCAGAAGACTATTTAGCAACTCCCGAATCATGTGCCCGTGAGTCACTACCAAGATTTTAGATGCAGCTTGAGAGAAGATTATCTCTTGCGCCTGCATGACACGCCCGAGAAATGCACCGGCTTGCTCAGTACCTGCTGGGTGAAGATAGCCAGATGAGTGGGGCATGTAAATCGGCTCTTCGTGAGAGACTAGGTTGTCGAGTATCAACTGGCCTTCGGCTAAACAAGGATGGACTTCAACAGCGAGCGACGCAGCTTGAGCGAAAGGTGCAACCGTATCCAAAGCTCTAGAGTAAGGAGAGCAAAGGATAGTCTCTATTTCAAATTCCATAAGACCGTCGACGATCGCTCGGGCCTGCCAATGCCCGAGCTGTGTCAAAGTATCCTCACAACCCGAACTAAGTGAGCCAGCCCGATTTGATTCTGTTTCAGCATGTCTCAACAAAAATATTTCCATATGTCTCATGCACTAACGTTTGGTTAAGGGGCGGGCTTTAGCCCGTCCCAGTGAGCGAAGCGAACGACTTGAACCACTAGTTAGGGGGGTACCACACTGTGTGATTATGCCGATTGCTGCAATGCTTCTACGGCGAGTTCAATTTTTGGGAGAAAATTTCTATAAATGCTCATAGCCGTTTCTGCATGCTCACCGGAAATGTAAATGTACCCTGGGCGCTCGAAAGACTCATGATGGCCTGAAGATAATAGATTAAGTCGTATAGGAAGCTCGCTGATCAAAGCGTGAGCTTCTGTGACTGCGGAGATTTCGGTTAGTGATAAAAGGCCGATTTTTGAAATTAGGCTTTGATAAATTGACTGGGAGTAATGCTCTGGAAAGAATGCCCCTTGATCTTCGTTGCTGTCGCCGCTTGGTGTGCCTATACCAACAAAAGCCCTTCTTGCCAGTTCTAACTCTGCGTGAAGTGCTGTCCTGATTGTCTTTGCTTCGTGAGTAATGTTGCGATCGTACTGTTTTCTAGATAAGCGTGCATTCATATAAAGAGTGAATATTACGCCTGAAAATCCGAGGAATCCCACGATGAGCGTTTGAAAGTCTTGCGCTAGCTGGTATAGACAGTTTGGCATAATAATTCCTGTAACTCCCTAACGCTCGCAATATATGGAGCGAGGAACGAGCGTACGGCGACCGCAGGGAGCGAATTTAATTGCTTTGTTAGTTCATTCACGACGAGCCAGTAAAAGCCCAACCCCAGCACTACCAAGTAGTCCAGCACAAACTCTATTGAACAGGCGACGCATAGAAGGGCGGGAGAACCAATGGCGCAGCGCTTTGCCAAAAAATGCATACCCGGCTATTGCTACCCACTCAAGCATTAAAAACAGCACACCTAATATCAAGAATTGGAATCCAACAGAGCCTGTAGGGTCAACAAACTGAGGCAGGAAAGCTGTAAAAATCAAAATAGCCTTGGGGTTCCCTGCCGCCAGAAAGAATTCTTGCCTCGCCAGTTGGAAAAGGCTTTTTCCACCCAGAGCTTCGTTCCCACCGGCGGTTGGGTCTGCAGTCCACAACTGAAAGGCCAGCCAAAGTAGATAGAGCCCTCCTACTACTTTTATAGCGAGAAATAATTTTTCAGATGTATACAGCACTGTTGCTAGCCCTGTAGCAGCAAGCGTGATCATGCCCACAAATGCGACCAAACGGCCTAAGCCAGCATAACAGGCGGCCTTAATGCCGTAGCGCTTTGCGTTCGCCATCGAAAGCAAGTTATTTGGACCAGGTGCCATGTTCAAAGCAAAACATGCTGGTATGAATAACAGGATGGTCATTAAAGTCATAACTGATTCTCCTTTAACGCCTGCAGCACGTGCGGCTTTGTAGTGGAGGCGAAGCCGCAACGAAAAAGCCGACACAGTGCCTGCAATTGTTAGTTGTTTCTTTTGTTGAAGTACATATCGGCCTCAACGAACCTCTTCCTATTTTCTTCCTTTACATCAACTAGGGCATCCCTAATGCGCCCAACATATGCATCCCATTTGACTTTATTGTATTTCTTTATGGCATTTAGAACGAAGAATTCGGTCATATGGAATAAATCCAAAGTATTGCTTGGACGAAATTTTCTTAGCTCTTCGTAATAGCTGTGATAATCATTCAACTCTATTGATTTAGAGAACTTAATAAGCTCTAGCAAGCTTTCAACTTTCCGTTCTTCATGTAGATTAGACGGCTTATCAATAGAGAGAATAACTTCTTTATCTATCTCTTCAAACCATTTCTTATGGTTATATTCTGGCAGCCCTTTTTTTACATTACGATCCAAATACTCTAAGTTAAAAGATAACATCAGCTCAGACAAGAGCTTTTTCGCGACTCCGAGTTCCTCTCCAAAATAGTTACCTTTTAATAATTTGTTGAGTCTTTTCTCTTTCTCCTCTTTTTGTATATCTCCATCATCAATAGACAGAATGGAAAATTGTGGGACGTTAGTGCTCTCTAGCTCTTTGGCGTACATCAAAAATCCAAGCAAGCAGGCAGCTTGATTGACCCAGACTCCGGAAAGGATATATTTTCTCGGCAAGCTAGTGAACTCAGAAGCGATAACATCTATAACTTGTTTTGCTAGATTATCTTCTACGATCAAGAAAAACGGTGCGATATATTTATGAGTAAAACTACCCGCTCGAGTTTCGACAACATCTCCATTTGTACGCTTTTCAATGCTTCTTACGCCTAAAACATCAACCGACGGAAGCTCAATTTTAAATATTCTTTTATCTTTCACTCTTCTATGAACTCCGACAATGGATAATACCAACTAACGCTTTGCTCACCGGTAAATTAGGAGTGCAGCGAGTAATTTATCCGCGTGTAGCAACTTGTTAGACTCATCTCGATTGACTAAAAATAAAATCGACTGCATCCTTAGAAAAGCCATCTGTATAGACATCTGCTTTCTCATAATCAATAAACCGATATCTTTCTAGCAACTCATCTTTGCTTTTTTCGTCGGTTCTATAGTCAACAAGCTTTACGTGATTTTTATACCAATCTAGAAGAGGTTGGTCCCAGTATACGCCTTGGAAATTAGATACCATTCTATAGAGACATATACGAAGGTAGTCATCATGTAAGGGGAGGGAAAACCCGATAATTGACACACCCAAGTTCATACCACCGGCACGCCCCCAACCCCACCAAAAATCCAGAAATGGATTGGCATAGACAATTTTCATATGCGAAGGGGAAAGAATCATGGGTACAGCTGGTGGATCATAATTTCCATAGAAACGGTCTATGTTCTTTAACCTATATATATTTAATAGCGGATCATCCTCATTTCTAGGACCATCAACTAACGGGCAGTGGCCGTACTTATCATTGTTATTGAAAATAGGATCATTAGGTGCCCCATCCACACCTTGTTTTTTAAAAGCATCCAAGCCGTGAAGGTAGGACTTATTGCTAAACCAATCTAAAGAGCCATGCAGCTTTAATATCGTAACTTCGTCTCTGGAGTCGTCTACCGTATTAAATCCGTCACCGATCTTGCTGTATCGATGAGGAAAGAGCCGATAAGGCTTTCCAACATGATCAAGAGCCCGTTCAAGCACCACATCATAATTAAGAGTTATTACAATATCATTTAGTGACAACCTCTCAGCAAACTCATAATATTCTTGTGGCAAAGAGTCTTTGCTTGGCGTTCGCTCATGAATTATTTGGCCAATAAATCTTTTCACGAATAACTGAGCTGCATTACCATGCTCACTTAAGGTATCGCCACCCTCTAATCCCAGAAAATGCTCGATATCGAGATAGGACATAAACTCTTCCAAGTCTATGTTTTCGACACTCAACTCAACACCATCGCTTCTTTTTCGGTAATTTATATAGTCCTGAAGCGCCCAATGAAAGCGATTATCTTTCCCATGCAGCCGCTCCACTCGCCTAACAACTTCAGGGTACAATTCTGCCGCAGTGGGCAGGCCGGCAGGAACAGAGAAACCAGCCCCAAGCACAAAAATTCGAAACCCAGGATGCTCTTTGTTCATTCCTACAACCTCTTTATTTTTAGAAAGATCCATCAAAGCTTGCTTGAGCCTTTTTCCCTTTAATTTCTTACCAACTCCACCCATGATCAGTTCAGGCCTAACGCTTTGTAGATTGTTGGCCTTCCTGAACCGAAGTTATAGCGTCCAAGCTCCAGGTGTTGCCTTTCCTTTGTAACTGACCGGACGCTACCAACTCCCTTCCCTCGGAATGTGCTTTTAAAGCCCTTAAATAGGAGTCAGGACCAAGTGCCAAACGAACCTCAATCAGGCCATGATCTGAATGATCAACCTTAATAGCTACTGTCCGTCTCGCACTCCCCTCAGAGGGGTTCGCAACACAATGTAAATTAACTACTCGCCCAGATATTTGCTGCGCTGTTGGCTCGACAATCTTCAATTTTTCGGATGCATAGCTGAGCATGCTAATTTGAGCTTCTCCTACAGTTACACTGCGGAACGAAACGACATCCTCAGACGGTTCTAATATGGTGGCCCAATCGATGTCTACGCCAAAATTTAACTCGCCACCAAGACCAATTTGAGCTAATGCATCGCACATGCGAGCATTTAGCGCTCTTTCGTAGGACGAAATCAGGATATCGGGATCATCATTACGAACCGCACTATCGAGAGCCACGAGGCCTCTAGCTATTCTTTCAACAATACGTCTATTTACCGGCAGCTCAAATAGGTCTCGATCCTCTTTTTCTTTAATAATTGCACTAGACACTTCAAATCCAAAGCTTCCTCGGAAAGTATGGCAAAATTCAAAGTCACCAAGATAATCTTGAGCGGCTGGTAACGGCTGTTCAAAGTGAGGAAAACTTTTTATTTCAGAGCACCCAGAATATAAAAAAAGATTTCTAATTGCCTTAATATGCTTAG
This sequence comes from Halomonas sp. BDJS001, assembly GCF_026104355.1. Classification (NCBI taxonomy): domain Bacteria; kingdom Pseudomonadati; phylum Pseudomonadota; class Gammaproteobacteria; order Oceanospirillales; family Halomonadaceae; genus Halomonas; species Halomonas sp. BDJS001. Next base: position 1,162,422 of record NZ_CP110535.1, on the reverse strand, counting down.
AAGCGTCATCAATAGGCAACGAGCTGACAGAGTCAGGAACTTGAAGTCGCAGCTTCACTGAGTCAGCATTTTCAACCATCAATCCTGAAAGTATTTCAGATACTGGCTTGTCCTCAATCTGAGAAAGAGCTTCTATCGATTGTTGAATACGCTCTCTGAAATCGATGAATGATTCGCTGCCTGGCAGGATAAGCTCCAGCGATTGATCCAAATCCACATCGAGCTTGAAGACCTGCCATTTTTCGCCGTTGGTTGCAATTTGCTGCCAACCCTTTCTATAAAGGTAGTTTTTTAGATCAAATAACCTGACTCGATCTATATTCTCCAAAATATTATTTCCCGAGCGAATCATGAGACAGCTCCCATGAGTAGCTTTTCTTTAAGGCCCAGCAATGATTCTGGCGTAAGCAATTGATCTCTAGGTATTCTAATACGCTTCGAGCTTGAGTTGGGGGATTCAGGCCCTTCGACGAAGTAATAGTAACAGCATTTTTTTATGGTCAACTCGTCTTCACACGCGGCCATCCACAAAGATTTATCATCTGGTAGACAGCACAAAACCAGAGCACATGGCAAAGCTGACTGATCCCGCCTGAAAACGAGTCGATTGAATGCATCGGCTTCCATATCGTAGACAACATAGTCATCTTCCAGAGACCAATTTACGCTTGCTTTAAGCTGCAGCGAAAGAAATGCGCCCATATCAATACGCTTGTTTCCATAGGAAGTTATATTGCGAACTTCAAGATCAATACCAAAGTCCTTTGAAATCGAATTCGGCACAAAGCCAGACCGAGCGACAATCGCACTGACGTAGGACTCGCTAATTAGCTCTTCAATGGTCTGAACTGGGAGCATGGAAACAAACTTCCTTTTTTAAAATCTAACGCCCGGCTCATGCGCCGGTTTGGAGCCGCGCAGCGGCGGAAAATCGGTCGCCATGCAGCCGATTGTTAAGCATTATTCTGGCGGATTGGCCCATGATGAAAAATGTCCTCGAAAAAATTATCCGGTATTTTTGAAAATTCAGTTTCCAAAAAGGACCGCAGCTTACGTCTCCGCGTAGACTCTCCGTTTGCTTTCATCACGTTATCAAAAACCTCTATCAACCCTCGTTGCTCCAACCGGGAAATGAAGCCCTGCATCGTGTGTAGCTGAGGCTCAAGTTGTTCATCAAGCGCTCGCACATAGCGGACTGTAATTGCAATGAGGGTCGTGAAGTCCTTCAGAGTTATCTGGCTAGAGTCGAAATTTTCTAAGGTTTTCTGTATATCAATGCCCGCGTGCCTCTGCTTAATAATCTCCTCGTGTTCAAGGAGAATTTTCCTCTGAAGCGGAGCCAATCCAATTTTCGCATTATGGACGACCCTATTTCGCCATCGCACTAGCAGAACAACCATCGGCCACCAATAAGGCTCAGCATCTGAAAGATACTTGGACACTTCAACAACCCGGTCCGCTGCTCCCTCGCTAGATAGCGCCTTATATAGCCTCTCGTTTTCAGTTGAACAATCTTTGAGGAAATCAAGGTACTTTAGAAGCGCTTCTTCAACGAAAACCAGTGATGCTCGGAGAGCAAATATCCTGGCCTTTGAGGCAGATGTCTCTGGATTAGAACTTTTCCAGCCAATTGTTAGTTCATCAGGTTTCTTGACAGTCCCTTCTCGCACAGCAGCCAAGCCAACACAGATTGTGTTAACCGAATGCACAGCATCGCCAACAACCTCTAAGAATTGCTTGAGACCTTCACTTTCCATAACTTACTCATGTAATGGTGGTGCCGTGAAGATTCGAACCTCAGTTTCCCGCTTTCACAATCCGACATAATCGGCGGGCGTCTTGGACCGCTAGACGACAGCACCAAATTTTCTGCTTAACAGTGATTCTACACCCAGCTACAAAACCTCAATGAACGTGACGGCGCATTCATTGGGGTTTTGTAGCCTACCATTTGACTCTACCCCATTGATTCCCCTGAGAGCAAAGCAAAATTTGGCGGTATAGACAAAATTCGCGTGCTTGCGCGATTTGCTATTTTCAATAATACTGTATATAAAATCAGCTAAAAGCCACGTGGGTGCAATCTATGAAACTGATGGAGAGGGTGAAAGCTGCCCTCACAGTCAAGCGCTATAGCCTTCGCACTGAGAAAACCTATTGCTACTGGATTCGCTTTTTCATTCGTTTCCACAGAATGCGGCATCCTGCCACCATGGCGGGCAATGAAGTGCGGCAATTTTTAGAATATCTTGCGATAGAGAGGCGTGTTGCTGCGGCAACACAAAACCAGGCACTCAACGCCATCGTATTTCTTTATCGCCACGTTCTAGATCAACCGCTGGGTGAGATTGGTAATTTTAGCCGGGCTAAGCGCCCTCAGCGCTTGCCTGTCGTGCTTTCCCACCAAGAGGTTATGGGTGTGTTGAGCATCTGTCCGGCTCCATGCTTCTAATTGCAACACTTATGTAAGATTCGGGGTTATGAGCCTCAGAGGCATAACAGCTACGTACTAAAGAAGTCGACCTTTTCTCGACTGTAAGAGGTCAATATCGCTCAGAATGTAGCTTCCCACCTTTAGCCCAATGCTCATCATCAAAATCTTGCAAGAATATTGTGACTGCCTCAGGGTTTGTTCCATACGCTTCTGAAAATGCTTCGGTTATCCGCTTTACTAAGAGCTCACGTTGCTCTTTAGTCCTGCCTGGAGACTGCTGAACGGTTACGATTGGCATATAGCTCTCCTAATAAAATCCAAGATATATAGGTTTAAATGAGGCAGGCTGCATCACCTTATTAAATCTTACGACTAGTTCATTGAAGATATGTAAACCCTAGCATGACTCTACTCCACTCTTTCACAACCAAGCAAAGCCTAATTCGGCAGTATCAACCTCCCCACTTGCATCTCCCCCACCCGCCTCCTACACTCCACCCACGAACAGCTTGACGGGGTGCCGGTGAAATCCGGCTGAGATGGCGCAGGGCGTAGCAATTAATGCTGCCAAGCGCTGATCCCGCTGAACCTGATCCGGCTAATGTGCTGCTACTTACAAAGCTCGCAGCACGGGTACCGGCGTAGGGATCAAGCGATGGCCATGGCTAGCTCTCTCTCACGAACGCACGCCACCTTCCGCGCCATTTCCTCGATCTCTCCCGCCTGCCTTCCGGATCACTATCACCGGAGGCATCATGGGCTACCGCTTTACTGATCTCACCACCGCCTGCCAGCAAGATTGGCGCGCCTATATTGAGCACGATTTTGTGCGCCAGTTGGGTACCGCGACGCTGCCTGAAGCGTCGTTTCGCCACTACCTGAAGCAGGACTACCTGTTTTTGATTCACTTCGCCCGTGCCTACGCGCTGGCCGCTTATAAAAGCCCCACACTTACCGATCTTCGCCAGGCCCATGAAGGCTTGAAAGCCATTGTGGATGTGGAATTGGGCCTGCACGTGGGCTTTTGCCAAGAGTGGGGGATTTCCGAGCAGGAGTTGGAAGCACTCCCCGAAGCCAGGGCGACGCTTGCCTACACCCGCTATGTATTGGATACCGGCAACCGCGGCGATCTGCTCGATCTGCACGTAGCGTTGGCCCCCTGCCTGGTCGGCTATGGCGAAATCGCCAATTGGCTAAACGCCCAGCCCTCAACCCTGCGCGGCGCGCAAAACCCATTTGATGCCTGGATTGCCATGTACGAAGGGGAAGAGTTTCAAGCCGCCATGCAATCAGAACTTGAGTGGCTCAATACCCGATTGTCTGACGTTACCCCTGCCCGCTTTACCGAACTCAGTAAGATCTTCCGCGATGCCACCCGCCTGGAAATCGACTTCTGGCAGATGGGCTTAGCGCTGATAGACGAAAACCTCACCCATTAAGCCGACACAACAACCACAATCGAAGGAGATTGTTATGACTAAGACCGTCACAAGCAAAACTAGCCATTTTTTAGCCGAAACCGCCCAGGTCGATGCAGCGGCCATTCAGCCGCTGCCTGGCTCCCGTAAGGTATATATCGAAGGCTCGCAGCCGGATATTCGCGTGCCGTTTCGTGAGATCACCCTTTCACCGACCAAAACCACCGGTATCGATGAAGAGAATCCGCCGCTGCTGGTCTATGATACCTCCGGCCCTTACACCGACCCTGACGCCCAGATTGATCTACGCCGTGGCCTGCCGGAACTACGCCGGGCCTGGATCGAAGCGCGAGACGACACCGAATTCCTATCAGGCCCCACGTCTGATTACGGCAACCGCCGCGCCAACGACCCGACGCTGGCCCAGCTGCGCTTTGATTTAACCCGCACTCCACGGCGGGCCAAACCGGGTAAAAACGTCACTCAGCTTTACTACGCGCGCCAGGGCATTATCACTCCGGAAATGGAGTTTATTGCCATCCGCGAGAACCAGCGCCGCCAAGCGCTGGGTACCGCGGAAGTGGAGCGCATACTGGGCCATCAGCACAAAGGCCAGAGCTTTGGCGCCAGCTTGCCGGAAGAGATCACACCCGAGTTTGTGCGCGATGAAGTGGCCCGCGGGCGGGCGATTATTCCCAATAACATTAACCACCCGGAAAGCGAGCCGATGATTATTGGCCGCAACTTTCTGGTTAAGATCAACGGCAACCTGGGCAACTCGGCGGTGACATCTTCTATCGAAGAAGAAGTGGACAAGATGACCTGGGGTATCCGCTGGGGCGCGGACACCATCATGGATCTCTCCACCGGTCAGAACATCCACGAAACCCGCGAGTGGATTCTGCGTAACTCACCGGTGCCGATTGGCACGGTGCCTATTTATCAGGCGCTGGAGAAGGTTAAAGGCGTGGCCGAAGACCTCACCTGGGAAGTGTTTCGCGATACGCTGATCGAGCAGGCCGAACAGGGTGTGGACTACTTCACCATTCACGCGGGCGTGCTGCTGCGCTATGTGCCGCTCACCGCCAAGCGCGTCACTGGCATTGTCAGCCGTGGCGGCTCGATCATGGCCAAGTGGTGTTTGTACCATCACCAGGAGAGCTTCCTGTACACCCACTTCGAGGAGATCTGCGAGATCTGCAAGCAGTACGATGTGGCGTTCTCCCTCGGCGACGGCCTGCGCCCCGGCTCGGTGGCGGATGCCAACGATGAAGCGCAAATGGCCGAGCTAAAAACCCTGGGCGAACTTACTCACATTGCCTGGAAACATGATGTGCAGGTGATGATCGAAGGCCCCGGCCATGTGCCCATGCATCTAGTCAAAGAGAACATGGACAAGCAGTTGGAGTACTGCGACGAAGCGCCCTTCTACACCTTAGGCCCGCTAGTCACCGATATCGCCCCCGGCTACGACCACATTACTTCCGGCATTGGTGCGGCGATGATTGGCTGGTTTGGCTGTGCGATGCTCTGCTACGTGACACCCAAAGAGCACCTGGGCCTGCCCAATAAAGACGACGTTAAAACCGGTATTATCACCTACAAGATTGCTGCCCATGCGGCGGATCTCGCCAAGGGCCACCCTGCAGCACAGCGGCGGGATAATGCCCTCTCCAAGGCACGCTTCGAGTTCCGCTGGGAAGACCAGTTCAACCTGGGTCTAGACCCGGACACCGCCCGTGAATACCACGACGAAACCCTGCCCAAAGACTCCGCCAAGGTGGCCCACTTCTGCTCCATGTGCGGGCCGAAGTTCTGCTCCATGAAGATTAGCCAGGAAGTACGTGATTACTCCAACGAACACGGGCTAAACGGTGATCAGGAAGCAGTGATGAAAGGCATGGAAGAGCAGGCAGAGAAATTTCGCCAGAAAGGCAGCGAGCTGTACCAGGAAGTGTAGATCTACTTAACAGGTTCACTATGGAGTGTGGCTCTTGAGCCTTAGCAAAACTCAAGGGCCACCTTTATTCTGCATAATTTTCTGACCTTCCCCTTGCTCAATCAGCTCTGAAGTAATAATAAATTTTCGCTTAAGTAGAGGTTAATTATACATTGCTCGTGTATGATTCCCATTTGCGAGCGTTCTGTCAGACACGGCCCATTTAAAACCAATACCTTTCAAAGAACTGATTCCAGATGAAAACCAAACTTTCCATAGCGGTTACCCTTGCCCTGTTTAGCGCTGGCCTCCTCAGCGGCTGCAGCGATGATAACGAGCCAACCGAAGCGGCAACGCAAGAGGAAGCGCCGAAAAATAACGCTGCACCAATGCTGAAATACGTTCCGGCTAATTCACCCTACTTCATGGCAACGCGCGAAGCCTTGCCTGAACAAGAAGCCTTTGATCTTTATCAGCGTATGCAGCCCATGACGACCCTTGAGTCGGATCTGGATGAACTGCGCAACACGCTGCCCGAGATAGAAGACGATGAAGTACTACATTCGATGATGACGCTGTTAATCGCCATGGGTGAAGAGCTAATCGGGGTTGAATCACTGGAAGATGTGCATGCATTGGGCCTCAAGATGAGCCCTCAGGCTGCTTTTTATGGGCTGGGTATCTTGCCTGTTATGCGTATGCAGCTGCAGGATGAAGAGGCCTTTCGTGAAACGCTGCAACGCATCCTGACCAAAGCAGACATCACCCCACGTACGGGCAGTACTAACGGCACAGACTACTGGGTATTAACACCTGAGGGCCCTCTCCAGGCCATTCTAGTCATTGAAGACCAGCAGCTACTGGTATCGGTGGTGCCGCAGGATGCCAGCGATGAGCTGCTAGCGCAGGTGCTGGGTAAAACGCTGCCTGACAGCAGTATCGGTGATACCGATGCACTGGCAGAGCTTGAACAGCGCCATGACTTCACACCTTACGGTGCCGGGCAGGTTGACTCCTCTCGGCTGTTTGATGAGCTAAGCAGCCCTACGCATTCGGGTACTCAAGCGTTGATGAATGCCGTCGATGGGGAACCTCTGGATCTTTCCACCTGCCAGGCAGATATTGACCGCATCACCAGCCGCTTCCCTGGTCTTGTCATGGGCATGCGCGAGTACAACCACGACCGTATGGAGATGAACCTCATCCTGGAAACCGATGAGGAGATTGTCAGCGATCTACGCGCCCTAACTACACAGGTTCCGGGCCTTGGCAGCACAGGTGGAATGGCCAGCTTCGGTTTGGGCCTGGATCTGCCTGTACTGCTTCAAACCGTGCAAAAATATGCGCAGGAAGTTCGTCAAAACCCGTTCAGCTGTGATGAACTGCAGGAGCTAAACAGCACTTGGGATGAAATTAACATGGCGCTCAATAACCCGATCACCATGATGATTGGCCCGTCGTTGTCTGGCTTCAATGCTCGCATTGACAGTCTAACGATGAAAAACGGTGCACCCAACGGTGTTGGCATCCTCACCCTCGCCTCACAAAATCCGCTGGCGCTACTCTCTACAGTGAGCGCTTTCATGCCAGAGATAGGAGCTCTTGGGCTTGAACCAGGCGGAAAAGCCAGGCAGATCGAGAGCATGATGCTGCCACCTGACTCCCCCCCGCTCTACGCCGCCATGTCTGACACGGCGGTTGCATTAGGCGTGGGTATTAGCGATTCAGCGGCACTGCAGTCAGAGCTACAAGCCCCTACTTCGGAGCGTGATCTGCTATTTCATGGTCATATGACAGGCGAGTTTTATCAGGCCCTGGCCAATGTTATGGAGCAGACAGCGTCCGATGAAATAACTGCATCTGATATCGAAGTGCTCAAGCAGTATGGTGACGCTTACCAGAACACAGAGTACTGGTTCAGAGTGGATGACGCTGGCGTTGAAATGAGTTTCTCGCTGGAATTGAATTGATACCCGACAGTTCATTCACTACGAAGAACCCGCTGATATAAACGATTTATCAATATTAGCGGGGGCTTGAAAGCCGCATAAACGCCAACAGGGGGCCGAAGCCCCCTGTTGGTATCAGTCTTACATAACTAGCGCTGTTTTTTCTGGCTCTCCTTGGCATCGCCTTTGCCTTTTTGCAGTTCGCCTTTCGCCTGCTGGGCCTTACCTTTGACTTCTGTTTTAGTGCTACCCGTTGCCTTGCCCGCGGCTTCTTTCACTTTGCCTGCTGCTTTATTGGCCGTTCCTTTCGCTTTATCTTCTTTACCAGTTGCCATGACGAACACCTCTAATCCGTTAGTAGGGAAAGCACCGTATGTGAAAGGTGCCAATAGCACGGCTAATCACATGTCGGCACACTCATCAGAGTAGCCTGTATTAAAAAAGTTGCGCTGATTTATTGATGTCATTATTTTTATCTCCGGTTGCTTGCGGGTAACCGCGTTGGCGTCCAGCGGTTCAACACAACGTGTAAGCAAGCCATGGTCAGCAGCGTAAGGGTCAGTGCAACACTCATGGAAGAGAAACGATAGAGCGCGCTGTACACCAGATCTTGCTGCGGGCCTAGCGACTGGCCAAACAGAATCCCCAGAGTGGTCAGCCCGCCAAAGCCGATCCCCGAACCTCCCCCTTCATGAATATGCTCCCGAGCGAAAAGCATTAACCCCAGCCAGTAGAGCAACACCACCAGCAAAAAATGGTGGCTCTGGGTATATAGCAGCAACTGCATGAGTAGCGCCAAATTGCACCCCAGCAGCGTTCCTACGGCTCGTTTGGCGGCGGATACTTTCGCTCCAGAGTACCCCAGCGTAAACAGCACCAGGATGGTGGCCATCTGCGCAGAAAGCGACCCTTGCAAGTCGAACACCTGAAACACCACAAACGAGAGCGTGGCGGTTAATCCTCCAATGAGGGTTTCATGACGAATTTGCGAGGAAGTTTTGGTGGCACTCGGTGGCGACTGACGGGCTTCTACATCGGGAAACAGCGTATGCATCAGCATGGCAATAAACACTGCTAAACCACTGGCAACGAGGTTACTGGCCAGTAAATCGCTCAAGTCCACATTAGGGTAACTGGCGAAGTGCAGCAGAATGCTGAGTGTCAGCACGCCATTGGCGCCAAACAGAAACAGCGGCCCTTTCGCCATCAGGTTAAAGCGAAACAGAAAAATGCCCAGCACCACCAGGGTCATCACTACCGGCATATGTTTAAGCAACCCCACCACCAGGCTGACTTCGAGCACGTTGATCGATACATTGGCTAAAAACTGACGAATGATATGCCCATTGAGCACCGGCACCATACCCAGTAAAAACATCGGGAAAACGGTAAAAAATACACCGTAGTTCCAGCCCATCAGTTGGCTAACTATAAAACCCAGCGTACCGCCCCCGGCCACTCTAAGGCACTGACGCAAGCCATTCTTTGAGAGTTCGGGCTTGCGCTTAGTGGCCGCCATGCTAGGGGATCGCGATCTGGCCAATGTTTTTTTAATACACATAGTGCAGCCAGCTAATGAGATGTGCCTGTAACCATACAAAAGGCTTGGCCAGGACAGCATCACCGGGCTGGAGCTGTACCGTGGCACGGGCGCCGCTGGGTAATAAGTTCGCGATGGGCTGAGTGAGCGCCAGGTGAACGCGCATACGCTGGGCATCGCGCACCCAACGATCAGTGGTGGGAATATCGGCCAGTTGCCCATCGGCAGCCAACTGACCTTCGCGGACACCGGCATCCATAGCGAGTACTTGGGCATCAAATACCTGCCCCGGCCAGGCATCAAATACTATCCGCGCTGCATCACCAGGCGCAACATGGCGCAAACTCTTTTCACGAAAATCGGCAATGATATCGACCGCATCCGCCACTACCGCTACCGCGGGCTGTCCCGCCTGAACATAGTCACCGGCCTCTAGCTGCAGGTTGGAAACACTCCCGGCTTGCGCGGCGCGCACCTGAGTATGGGCAAGATCCAGCTGCGCTTGGGAGAGCGCGTTTTCCGCTTGGCGCAAGCGCAGGTTCGTTTCGCCGGCATCGCCCAATTGCACTTCCAGGCTGACTATTTTAGCCCTGGCTGCCGCCACACTGGCCTGTGCGGTACGCTCAGCAGCCACCTGCTGCTCATATTGTTGGCGCGATACGCTCTGCTGCGCCACCAGGGTTTCGGCACGACGTAGCTCACCCCGACGCTCGGCAGCCGTCGCCTCAGCGGATGCCAACTCCGCTTGGGCAGAGGTAAGCTCCGCTTCCAACTGGGCATTCTCCCGCTCGGCCTGTTCGCGATTAAGTTGCGCCTGCTCAACGGCTAATCGAAACGGCGTCGGGTCGATCTGAAACAGTACATCACCTTTAGCCACATGTTGGTGATCACGCACCAACACCTCGCTCACTGGGCCACTCAGTTCGGGCGCTATACGCGTTACCGGCCGCATCACCCGCGCTTCGGGGGTCATGGGCATAAAGCTATCGGCCACTAGAAAATAGATAAAAAGCAATACAAAGGCAGCAAGGGCTATTTTCACCCAGCGGGCAAATGTTTGATCAGGGGTCATGCAGAACTCACTTGTTAGCCACCAGGCAACTGCCTGGCCAGCGCCTCTCTACGGGCGCGTATCGTGTAGGAAATAGCGTAGGGGACTTTAGTCTAACAATTAATTAGCTGGCTAACAATATACTTGGACTTATTCACTGCATCAACGCGCTATAACAAGCTTATAAAAATAAAAAGCCCCATGGCATAAAGGCCACAGGGCTGAGTGCTTAGTGATTCGCTACACGTTCAAGCCAACGATTTAGAACCGGTAACGTAGACCAACGCTGGCCGCATCAAAGGTGTAATCAGATTTATCCAGGTAGCGCATGTAATCTGCATTCACCGACAAATTGGGGGCTACGTCCATTTCAGCGCCGCCACCGTAGGAGAAATCACTCTCCCTGTTATTACTAACCTCAACTTCTGTGAAGCCCGCTAAACCGTATAACCGCACTTCAGGCGCCACCGGGAAAATCCCTTTTGCATAAGCGCCAGCTAGATGATCCAGATCAGCGCCACCATCTGAACCGCCCGTGCCTAAATGCCCTTCCAGCGCAAAGTAGTCATTAAATTGAGCGCCACCACGCAGGCGTAAGCCCACGTCATCACGGGAAGAGCCCCTGTCTGGATCCAGGCTCCAGAACATGGCATCGCCACCCAGGTAAGCTTGTGGGTAACCGAAGGACTGTTGTGCTTGAGCAGTGGTTGCAAATGCGCCTGCACCCACCAGGAGTACCGCCGATGTAAGTGACAATAGAGACATCTTCATAGCTTGTACCTCAGTTAAAAAACAGTGTTTCCTTACACGTTTGTATTGTGGTTCATAACTATGGAGAACGCAAATATTTACCGCCCCTTGGATAAACTCAGCACGACAATGCCGCCAACGACGACAGCCCCACCGACCAGTTGGCCGGGGCTAAGCATCTGCCCCAACACAAAGTAACCCAGCACCAGTGAGGCCACCGGTTCGATATTCATCACTGGTGCGTTGCGCGCCATATCGAGTCGTGGCACAAAAATAAACAGCGTTGAGAACGCCGAACCATAGAGCAGCCCGAGCAGCGTGAGCCCCAGCCAGCCAGTGCTGTTATCCGGCAGGCTCATTCCCCCAGGTACCACTCCGGCGATGCCGCCAATGATCATGACGATAAACACCGTTTGCATGGTCAATAGGCTGCGCAGCGTGCTGCCCACACCCGCCAGGCGGTGTTCGGTGACCCACAGCGCGCAGGCAAAGACGAAGGCCGCCATCAATCCAAACCCGATGCCCGCGATCCACCCTGGCCCCATGCCATCGGCGCTGGCGATCCATGAAGGGATATCCAGCACCACCAGTAAGCCGATTAGAATGGTGCCCATAATCAGGCAGCTGCGCAGCGTCGGCCGCGGACCGCCCAGCGCCCAACTGAGCAGTGCCAGTTGAATCGGAAAGGTATTGACCAGTAGCAGCGCAATCACCACCGGCAGCCTGGCCACGGCCGAGTAGAGGCTAACGCTCTGAATCGCGATTAGCAGCCCCACCGCAAGCTGCCAAGGCCAACTCCCCGCAGGCAGCCAGAGCCGCTTTTTCTGCACGATAACGAGTGCCACCAAAATCAGGCAGGCAACCCCTGAACGGGTCAATACCGCCAGTAACAGACCAGTACCGTTATCAAACGCCAGCCGCGCCGAGACATGATTGGCGGCGAACATGGTGGCCACGGTCATCATTAACAAAATGGCCAAGTGGCGCGGCAGTAGTTTCGGCAAAGGGGACGCTGACATAAGAACAGAACGGCTCATTAAGGGAGTAAGAAGGTGTAAGGTAAATACCAGGCGTGTAGCCATCAATAGCCCAGCATGCCTCGCTTTTACATAGAAGGCTAACGAAATTCAGGCGCTGCTTTTCCGCAGCGCAGCATGTTAAACTAAAGTCTATCTCTTTGCCCACTAACCTCCTAGCGAAAAGGTTTTTATGAACGCACCGGTGCTGGTAATTAACTGCGGTTCCTCCTCGATTAAATACGCGTTGATTGACTCAGACCCTCAAGCACCGCGACTCGAAGGTATAGCTGAACGTTTGGGTAGCGAAGAGGCGCGCTTAAAGGGCAAAAACAGTGCCGGTGAACGTTTTACTCAGCCACTGCCTGGAGCCGACCATACCCAGGCGCTTAGCGCCATTCTTGAGCGCATGGAGGGCCGATTACCGGCGGCGGTAGGCCATCGCATCGTGCATGGCGGCGAGCACTTCACTCAAGCCGCACTTATCGACGATAGCGTCATCTCGGCCATCGAAACCACCGCAGCGCTTGCCCCCCTGCATAACCCAGCCAATCTAGCGGGTATTGCGGCCACCCAAAACGTCTTTCCGGCGCTGCCCCAAGTGGCCGTGTTTGATACCGCTTTCCACCAAACCATGCCGCCCCGCGCATACCGTTACGCGCTGCCTGAAAACCTTTACGCTGAGCATGGCATTCGCCGCTATGGCTTTCACGGCACCAGCCACGCTTACGTTAGCCAGCGTACCGGTGAATTGAGTAGCCGTGGCACAGGCGGCTGGCTGACCGCCCACTTGGGCAATGGCTGCTCCACCAGCGCGGTTTGGAACAATCAAAGCCAGGATACCAGCATGGGCCTTACCCCGCTGGAAGGCTTGGTAATGGGCACCCGCAGTGGCGACGTTGACCCTGGCCTGCACGCCCATCTGCACCGTCAACTGGGCTGGTCGTTAGATAAAATCGACAACGTGCTCAATAAAGAGAGCGGCCTACAGGGCCTTTCAGGCTTAACCAACGATATGCGCGAAATTGAGGAGGCATCCGAACAGGGCCACGCCACTGCTCAGTTGGCAGTAGAAGTATTCTGCTACCGGATCGCTAAATCGCTGGCGGGGCTCTCCTGTGCGCTGCCCCAGCTCGATGGGGTTATTTTCACCGGCGGGATCGGCGAAAACTCGCCCATCGTGCGCCGTCAGGTATTGTCACTGATGCCCCACTTCGGCTTCGCGCTGGATAACGACGCTAACGAAGCGACTATCCGCGGCAAAGAGGGCAAGCTGGATAGTGCTGGACACCAAGGCCCCCAGGTGTGGGTGATTCCTACCGATGAAGAGGGCCGCATTGCCATGGAAACCCGCCACTGCCTAGAGACACGTGTATGACTACCCACCCCGACCAGCCACAAGCGATTCTACTTGTGCCCACCAGTGAGGGCGTTGGACTTACCTCCGCCTGCCTGGGGTTAATTCAAGCGCTGGATACCATCGGCCTGAAAGCCGGCTTTTTAAAGCCGTTTATGCAGAACGAGCTGAACGGCCCGGGGTTGGATCGCTCCACCGCGCTTGTCTCCCGGGCGCTTAACCAGCGCCCGCCTTCGCCGATCTCCCAGGCACGTCTGGAGCGACTACTGCGTGACGACCAAACCGATGAGCTGATGGAAAATGCCGTCGAGCTCTATGAGCAGGTTGTCCAGCAAGCCCACCGCGATGGCAGCACCCTAGACCTCGTTGTGGTAGAAGGCGTAGTGCCTACCCAGCACACCACCTACGCCACCCAAACCAACGCCCAGCTTGCCAATGCATTGAATGCGCGGATTATCCTGGTGGGCACCGGAGACTTAAACGAGCCCCAGGCCCTGGCCGAACAGTTGGATATGCATGCCCGTAGCTTTGGTGGGGTTAGCTCCAGCCGCACCCTGGGCGGCATTTTGATGCGTATGAAGAACCTGCCTTATGCTCAGGAAGACGATCTTTCTGCCGCCCCAGGCACCTTCAAACCGCAGTTGGAGGAGTCGGTACTCGCTGAACTACGCCAGTACTCCCCTGCCCTGGCAACCGACAAATTCCATCTGATCGGGGTCGTGCCTTACAGCAAAACGCTCAGCGCCCTGCGCACCCTGGATGTGGCCCGAGCGCTTAATGCCAAGCTGCTGAACGAAGGCGAGGCGGCCAGCCGCCGGGTACTCTCCACTAGCCTCTGCGCTCGCAGCGCTGCCAACGCGCTGCATATTTTCACCCCTGGCAGTCTAATCGTGGCCTCCGGCGACCGCGACGATGTAGTGCTCGCCTCAGCACTGGCGACCATGAACGGTATTCAGCTAGCGGGTGTCCTGTTGACCAACGGCTTTATGCCTAATGACAACATGATTGAGATGTGCCGCCCCGCGCTGAAAACGGGCCTACCGGTATTGGCGGTAGAGACGGACAGCCTGACCACAGCCCAGAACTTGAGCCAGTTAAGCAGCGAAATCCCCATGGACGATTTCGAGCGCGCCGAACAGGTGGCCCGTTATGTGGCGGCCCATATGGATCTTGAGTGGCTGAAAGATCACCTGAGCAGCGGTTATACCCGTCGCCTTTCGCCTTCAGCATTTCGCCACCAGTTGGTTAAACTCGCCCAGTTGGCTAAAAAGCGCGTGGTGCTGCCGGAAGGCGACGAGCCACGTACCGTCGAAGCAGCCATTATCTGCCAGCGCCGCGGCATTGCCGACTGCGTTCTGCTGGGTAAGCGTGACGATATCGAAAGCGTCGCGCGTAACCGCGGGCTAACGCTGCCCAAAACACTGACGATCATTGACCCCGAGAGTAGCCGCGCACGCTATATTGGCCCGATGGTCGAGCGTCGTCGTGGCAAACTCAACGAGCTAACCGCCGAAGCGCAGCTACAAGACAACGTGGTGCTCGGCACCATGATGCTGCAGTTGGATGAAGTCGACGGGCTGGTTTCCGGGGCCGTACACACTACCGCCAACACCGTGCGGCCAGCGTTTCAGTTGATTAAAACCGCGCCGGAGTATAATCAAGTCTCGTCAATCTTCTTTATGCTGCTGCCCGAACAGGTAGTGGTCTACGGCGACTGCGCAGTGAATCCCGACCCAGACGCAGAAACCCTGGCCGAGATCGCCCTACAAAGCGCCCGCTCCGCTGAAGCCTTCGGTATCGAGCCACGCGTCGCCATGATTAGCTACTCCACCGGCGACTCCGGCACTGGCGCCGATGTGGATAAAGTCCGCGAAGCCACCAGGATTGCTAAACAGCGTGCGCCGCACCTGGCCATCGACGGCCCGCTACAGTACGACGCCGCCGCCATCGAAAGCGTGGGCAAGCAGAAAGCCCCTGACTCGCCGGTGGCGGGTAAAGCCACCGTGTTTGTATTCCCCGACCTCAACACCGGCAATACCACCTACAAGGCCGTACAGCGTAGCGCCCGTGTAGTGAGCGTTGGCCCCATGCTGCAAGGGTTGAACAAGCCGGTGAACGACCTCTCCCGCGGCGCACTGGTGGACGATATCGTTTATACCATTGCGCTGACCGCCATCCAGGCCAGCCAGCGGGAAAGTTAAGTTACATAACTTTCTCCTACTCAAAAAAAAACGCCCCGAGCAGTTATCTGCTCGCGTTTGGCTTGACTACTTAACAGTAGGTGCGAGCTAAACCCACATTGGCACCATCGATTCCAACACCATGACTAAACTCATCGCGGTGATGGTCAAAATGGAGACGCCAAACACCTTCTTGGCCCAGCGCACATCGTCGTCTAAGCGGTAGCCGCGCAGCGCCAGGTAGAGCCAGTAGCCGCCCATGGTCAGCGCCACACACAGATACCCCGCGCCCGCCTGGCTGGCCAGCCCTAGCGCCAGCGAGGCGGGAATAAACGCCACGATGTAGCCCAGGATATGGTGCTTGGCCATTTTGACCCCGCGCACCACCGGCAGTACCGGAATCGATGCCCGTTGATAATCAGCGTAGCGGAAGATCGCAATGGCATAGGAGTGCGGCATCTGCCACAAGCAGAAAATCACCAGCAGCATGATCGCACCGCTGTCGAACTGACCTGACACTGCGCAGTAGCCCACCACCGGCGGCATGGCGCCAGAAAGGCTACCCACCAGGGTGCCGTACTCTGAACGGCGCTTCATATAGAGGCTATACAGCCCCACATACACGCCCCAGCCAATCACCGCCAGGGCAACCGTCAGCCCATTGGTGCCCAGCGCCAGACACACCACGCCCGCCACCCCCAGCAGCGCCGAAACGCCCAACGCTTGGGTGATGGAAATGCTGCCTCTGACCAGGGGGCGATGGCGCGTGCGCGCCATCAATGCATCAATATCGCGGTCAATAACGTTGTTACACGCACAGCCCGACGCAATGATTAATGCAATCCCTACCATGACCGCCACAAAGCTGAGCCACTCGAACTGCCCCTGGGCGGCCAGAAAGTAGCCGCCTAGCGTCGCAATCAGGTTGCCCCCGATAATGCCCGGTTTGGTCAGCTCGAGCAGATCCCGCCAGCGGCTAGGTGCTGAAATCAGCCGATCATCATGTTGAGATGCAGATGCTGCATGATCCACAGCGAGCCTCCTACCACTAGGACGAGAATCGTCAGTGTGAAGACGAAGGACATCAGGTTCCAGCCCTCGTCGGCTTTGGTACTCATATGCATAAACATGACCAGTTGCACCAGGATCTGCAACACCGCGGTCACGGCTATCACAATCACGGTAGCCAGTACGCTAAAAGCGCCACTCATCACCACCGCAAAAGGAATAATGGTCAGTATCAGCGACAATACCAGTCCTGTCACATACGACTTAACGCTGCCATGGGCATTGGTTGAACTTGCACTCATCTCACAACACTCCCATCAGATAGACGAATGAGAAGACACAGATCCAGACAATATCGAGGAAGTGCCAGAACAGGCTTAGGCACAAAATCCTCGGCCGGGTCATATCGTTCAACCCTTTGGTCGACAGCTGTACCAGCATCACCAGAATCCAGATCATGCCGAACGTAACGTGCAACCCATGGGTGCCTACCAGAGTAAAGAAGGCCGACAAAAAGCCGCTACGATCCGGACCGTACCCTTCATGGATCAGGTGCTGGAATTCATAGATTTCCATCCCCAGGAAGCACAAGCCCAGCAGGAAGGTAATGATCAGCCAAACTTTTACCTGGCCTACACGGTTGGCATGCATTGCCAAAACGCCCATGCCGAAGGTAAAACTACTGATTAGCAGCGCAAAGGTACCGAAAAGAATCAACGGTAATTCAAAGATATCAGCGCCGGTTGGTCCACCCGCCGTGCCTCTCATCAGCACAGCGTAAGTGGCGAACAGTGACCCGAAGATCACCAAATCGCTCATTAAGTAGACCCAGAAACCAAACAGTTTCGTGCCCGAGGCATCGTGATGCTCTTCTTCGTGCTCTACCGGGTGGTGCGAGCTATGATTTAGCGTATCAGTCGACATTACGCTTGCGCCTCCACGCCTAGTTTTTGTTCACATTTGAGTTGATGCTCACGTTCGATGCGCTCAACTTCAGCAGCAGGAACGTAGTAGTCGATATCGTCGTTAAACACACGCGCCATAAAGCTGACGAATACACCCACAGCGCCGACGCCGGCTAACCACCAGATATGCCATACCAGGGCAAAACCGATGACCAGTGCAAAGAAGCTGATAACCGGCCCGGCCACGGTATTACGCGGCATATGGATATCGGTGTAGGGGGCTTCTTCCAACTGCTCGTTGCTACGCTGTTTTTGCGACCAGAAGCTATCGATATCACCCACTTCCGGTAGGCGCGCAAAGTTGTAGAACGGTGCAGGTGAAGAGGTTGACCACTCCAGGGTACGGCCATCCCAGGGGTCACCAGTGACATCCGCATTTTGCTTGCGGTCGCGGATGCTGACCCAGAACTGAATAATGGTGCAGACAATGCCCAACATGATGATCACCGCACCAACCCAGGCCAGAATCATCCACGGCTGCCACTCAGTGTTGGGATAAGACTGCATGCGGCGTACGGCACCAAAGAAGGCCAGCACATAAAGCGGCATAAAGGCGACGTAGAAACCGATAAACCAGCACCAGAACGAACGCTTGCCCCACTTTTCGCTGAGCGTGAAGCCGAACGCTTTGGGGAACCAGTAGGTAAGCCCCGCCATCATGCCGAACACCACGCCGCCGATAATGACGTTGTGGAAGTGCGCAATAACGAACAGGCTGTTATGCAGCACAAAGTTGGCCGCGGGCACCGCAAGCATAACGCCGGTCATACCGCCTAGGGTAAAGGTGATAATAAAGCCCAGCGTCCACAGCACCGGCGACGTCAACTCCAGGCTGCCGCGGTACATGGTGAACAGCCAGTTGAACACTTTCACCCCGGTGGGGATGGCGATGATCATCGTCATAATGCCGAAGAAGGCGTTGACGTTGGCGCCCGCCCCCATGGTGAAAAAGTGGTGCAACCAAACCACAAACGAGAGCAAGGTGATCGAAATGGTCGCCCACACCATAGTGGCGTAGCCAAACAGCCGCTTACGGGCAAAGGTAGCAATTACTTCAGAGAACACGCCGAAGGCAGGCAGAATCAGGATATAAACTTCCGGGTGGCCCCAGGCCCAGATGAGGTTGACGTACATCATCATGTTGCCGCCAAAATCATTGGTAAAGAAGTGCATCCCCAAATAGCGATCCAGCGTTAGCAGTGCGATGGTCGCGGTCAAAATTGGGAAGGAAGCAATGATCAGCACGTTGGCGCACAGCGAGGTCCAGGTGAAGATCGGCATGCGGAACATGGTCATGCCTTTGGTGCGCATTTTAATGATGGTGACGAAGAAGTTGATACCGGTGAGCGTCGTACCTATCCCGGATATCTGCAACGCCCATATCCAGTAATCGACCCCCACCCCGGGACTGAACTCGATCCCCGATAACGGCGCGTAAGCGAGCCAGCCGGTAGCTGCGAATTCCCCCACTACCAGCGAAATATTGACCAGAATTGCGGAGACCGCAAACAGCCAAAAACTTAAGTTATTCAGGAAAGGGAAGGCAACGTCGCGGGCACCAATTTGCAGCGGCACCACCAGGTTCATCAGGCCGATGACCATGGGCATGGCGACAAAGAAGATCATGATCACGCCGTGGGCAGTAAAGATCTGATCGTAGTGGTGCGGCGGCAAATAGCCCGCTGCATCCCCGGCGGCCATTGCCAACTGGGTACGCATCATTATCGCATCCGAGAAGCCACGCAGCAGCATCACCAGAGCGACGATGAAATACATAATGCCGAGCTTTTTATGGTCAACGGAGGTAAACCACTCGTTCCACAGCCAGCCCCACTTACGGTAATAGGTGATTAAACCAAACAGTGCGATCCCACCAATGGCCATAAAGGCCGCGACGACCATGATGATCGGCTCGTGGTAGGGAATTGACTCTAACGTGAGTTTTCCAAACACGACTTAACCTCCCGCTTCTACGCTAGAAGGATGGCTGCGCATGGCATTATCCTGACTAGCATGGTTATTGGTTTCATGGCCTGATTCGGCCGCATGATCAGTAGCGTGAGCGCTTTCGCCATCGTGTGGCTTAGCATGGTCGCTGCCCATCTGGTGGCCGCCGCCCATATCGTGCTCGCTGCCGGTATGGAAACTTTTCAAGATGCTTTCATACAGCGAAGGCGAAATCGCCGAGAAGTACTCCACCGGATTCGATTCGCTGGGCTCAGCCAACGCCTCATAACCTTCGGGGTAAGTCAGCGTTTGCGGGGCGCCGCGCACGGTTTCAACCCAAGCGTCAAAATCTGCAGGCGTCGTCACCTTGGCTTCAAAAGTCATGCCAGAGAAGCCCGCGCCACTGTAGTTGGTGGAACGACCAGGGTAGCTACCAATTTCATCAGCGATCAGATGGACATCGTTATCCATGCCCGCCATGGCATAAATCTGGCTGCCAAGATGGGGGATAAAGAAAGCGTTCATCACTGAGCCTGAGCTGACCCGGAAGCGCACCGGTGTATCCACCGGAAAGGCCACTTCGTTAACACTGGCAATACCCTGCTCGGGGTAGATAAACAGCCACTTCCAATCAAGCGCCACCGCCTGTATTTCGATCGGCGCCACATCGCTTTCTAGCGGTTTGTGGGGATCAAGGGTATGGGAGGTCTTCCAGGTCAACAGGGCGAGTACAGCGATAATTGCGCAAGGTACGAGCCACACCACCGCCTCAATCACATTGGAGTGCGCCCAATCAGGCGTATATTTAGCCAGGCTATTACTACGCCGGTAACGCCAGCCAAACAGCAGCGTCATGACAATCACAGGAATAACCACAATCAACATTAGGCCAAAGGCGGTGAGAATCAGTGTGCGCTGCTCAGCGCCAATCTGGCCTTTTGGGTCTAGCAGCGCTGAACTACAGCCTGCTAGAAACAGACACAGCGCAAGGAGCACTAGCGTGCCTCGCCTGCGCCAAAGTGAGCGTCGTTGCATGGTGTGATCTCGTCAGAGGTTGTTTAAAACACTAGCCAGCCACGCGACAAAAAACATAGCAGGCTAACTACCACCCCATACTCTTCCCAAAACATGCTCTTCAGAACACTGCATGAAGCTGTGAGCGTCACTGCTCCGGGAAAAATATGCGTCGCCGAATGGGAAATGGCGACGAGTCGCGCTGCTTAAGCACTAAAGGACTTAAGCAGCTAAGACTAAAGTATTTTCTATTGATCTAGATCACGAAAGAAGTGGCGCATTGCCGCACCCCAGGTATTGACTGCTATGTGTCTTCTCTTCGTCGGTAACCACCACATCAAAATCGTCCAGAGCAGCGAAATAGGCAGGGCGTACTACGCCGAACTTGCTAGCATCCACCACCAACAGCCGCTGCATGGCGGTGGCAATGGCTGCCTGTTTGGGTGCAACTTCGTGAAAGTGAAAGCAGCTAACACCTCGCTCTAGATCTACCCCAGCCGCCGATATCAGCGCTTTATTAATACCCAACCGTTCGATGGCAGCGGCCATATTGTCGCTGCCAAATGACTGCGAAGCAGGATAAAACAACCCACCCAGCAGTACCAAGCGCACGTTGGGGAGTGCGGCGACAGCATTGGCAACGTTTAACGCATAGGTGACTACCGTCAGTTCGTGGAAATGACTTAACTGGCTGAGCAGCGGCATCAGCGTTGACCCGCAGTCAATAAACAGCGTATCGCCCTCTTGTATATAAGCTAAGGCACGTTGGCAGAGCCGATGCTTGGCTTGATAGTGGCTGGCCTGCTGTTCATTTAAGTCGTAAATAGGGGTTACGCCCGGGTAGTTTGCCATCACTAGCCGCCCCCCCAGCAGGCTAATAGCGGTCTTCTGGGTAGTCAGATCGCGGCGGATGGTCATTTCTGAAACATCGCACAACTCTGCGGCATCGCGCAGATGCAGAGTGCCGCCACTGGCAAGCGCTTCCTGAAGTTTGGCAAGGCGCAGCGCGCTTCGGCCATTGGTAGTGGGCATCTCCTTGCAAACCCCTCTTGTTGTGTGAAGCTAAACGTAAATATCGAATCGATGTCTTGGCGATGCTGCCTTCCTAAATAGTCAGCGTTCATTTCTATGCTGCGTGAGCAACGGCGGAATTTCCACTGCTATATCGTCATGGGATGTTTCTACGGCCATATCTCCACGGCTACCACAACCCTTGAACCGCCCAGCCTATACCTGACCTCCGTGAGAGTTATATGACATTTAAATAGCGTTGATGTGACAATACTTGCAAATCAACGTTAGAAAAATAACACTGAATGTTATAATTTTAACATTAACGCCAGCCCGCACGACTATAACCTCGGATAGCCACACCCAAATGGCTCCGCGACAACCCTTGTTGAGGCTCTCATGACTGCTCGAACACTCTCTCGCACCCCTTCGTCTATAATCGCGCTTGGCGCTGGCGTATTAGGGGCAATTCTCACTATGCCGCTAATGGCTGACGAGGCTGCTCAACCGCATCCTCTTGACCGGCTGTGGTCATTCGCCAACGTTTCGGTTAACTACCTGGATTGGTCAAACGGTACCGAAGATCGCACCGCTTCCAACGCGGCGAAAAGCGACTTTATGTTTCTCGAAATCGAAGGCGGCGCTGGCTTTAGCTGGGGTGAGTTTTACGGTTTCTTTGATTTCGAGAACCCCACCAACGATCAGTTCGATGAGTCAAGCGGTGGTAAAGACAACTTCCGCACTGCGGGCAAAGTGACCTCGCATATTTACCTGGGTGATAGCCCGCTGTCGATTTACGCCCACCTGTATGACTTCCGCGATTACGGCTATAACAGCCGCGAACAGGATCAGATTCTGGGTTTAGGTTACCGCACTACCTTCGATAATGGCCTCTGGTTCAAGCCCTTTATCGGTGCTGCGCGGGTGCAGAGTAACAGCTATACCGGCATGAACGGCTATATGGCAGGCTGGGTCGCGGGTTATGATTTCAACGCGCTCAACCAGAACTTCAGCGTCACCAACTGGCACGAACAGACCTTTGGTCGCGATGATGAGTATCTGGAGCAGAACTACGTGGGCGATACAGCGGGCAGCGTAGGCACCAACGGTGCACTGAGCCTATGGTGGCATCCGAGTGACTTGATCACCACTGGCATTCAGTATCGCTACTCTGATAACAAGTTGGGCACCCCCAACGACTATCAGAATGCGATGATCTACTCCGTCAAGCTCAACTTACTTTAATCGATTTAGGAGCCTCTGATTAACGTAATGAGCGCAGGCTAGACAAGGCAAAAATCAACGAAAAGGCGGAGTTTACTAGCAGTAAATGAGCACTTTGAGGCGATTTTTAACGCCGTATAGGCAAGCGCAATAGTTAATCAGAGGTTCCAGGACTCGAAGGATCCCCTTATGACACTCCTTATGAGCTTGGTGGGTATGGTCACTCTGGTGGCCATTGCCCTGATTTTCTCCTACGACCGTAAATCCATCCGGCTACGTACCGTGCTGGGCGCCTTTGCTATTCAAGCGGGAATTGGTGCTTTTGTCCTCTATGTGCCGTTTGGCCAAGCGGTGCTGCAAACCATCTCCTCCGGCGTTAGCCAAGTTTTGGTGTATGCCAACGACGGTATCGGCTTTCTATTCGGCGGTTTAGCCGATGTGGATAACGTCGGCTTTGTATTCGCCATCAAAGTACTCCCCGTCATTATCTTCTTCTCCTCGCTAATCGCCGTGCTCTACTACATCGGCATTATGCAGTGGGTGATTCGTATCCTCGGTGGCGCCCTGCAAAAAGCCCTGGGCACCTCACGGACTGAATCACTTTCCGCAACGGCGAACATCTTCGTCGGCCAGACCGAAGCACCGCTGGTGGTACGTCCCTTTATCGCCCGTATGACGCCTTCGCAGCTGTTTGCCGTTATGTGTGGTGGCTTAGCATCGGTGGCCGGTTCAGTATTGGCGGGCTACGCGGCACTGGGCATTCCCATGGAGTATTTGGTAGCGGCCTCCTTTATGGCGGCGCCAGGCGGGCTGCTGTTTGCCAAGCTGATCATGCCGGAAACCCAAGACGTTACCGACAGCGACAGCGTTTCCAAGGTTGAAGAAGAGATTGAAGCCCAGGAAGATAAACCTGCCAACGTACTGGACGCTGCGGCATCGGGCGCTACCTCGGGCCTAATGCTGGCCGCCAACGTGGGCGCCATGCTGCTGGCCTTTATCGCCCTAATTGCGTTGGTCAACGGTATTTTGGGTGGTATTGGCGGCTGGGTGGGCTTTGACTCGCTGAGCCTGGAACTGATCCTGGGCTGGCTGTTTGCCCCGCTGGCCTTCCTATTAGGTGTACCCTGGGAAGAGGCCACGCTGGCTGGCTCATTCATTGGTCAAAAATTAGTGGTCAACGAGTTTGTCGCCTACATCAACCTAGCGCCTTACATTGATGGGGAACAGGTGGTAGCTGCCACGGGTCAGATGATGACACCGCACACCATGGCGATCCTCTCTTTTGCGCTGTGTGGCTTTGCCAACCTCTCCTCCATTGCGATTCTGCTGGGTGGCCTGGGTAGCATTGCCCCTACCCGCCGCAAAGAGATTGCCCGCTTTGGTGTCAAAGCCGTGTTGGCCGGTACACTGTCCAATCTGATGTCGGCCTCTATTGCTGGCTTCTTTATCGCCCTAAGTAACGTCACTGCTTAACGCAGCGGGCTTGCTGAAGGTGACGGGCGCTGCGGCTTTATCCGCAGTGCCCGTTTTTATCTTTTACTGATTTGTGAGAATTCCATGACTGCGACCGCCTCCCCCCATATCGTCCAAGCCGCCCGCCAAGCACTCACCCTCATGGATCTAACGAGCCTGAATGACAACGACACAGACAGCACCATTGAGGCGCTTTGTCAGCAGGTAAAAACGCCTTTTGGTACCCCTGCCGCGGTCTGCGTGTACCCACAGTTTATTGTTACCGCACAACGTGCCCTGACTGCTCACAAGCTAAATGAGCAGGTAAAGATCGCCACGGTCACCAATTTCCCTAACGGCGGCGACGACATTATGGCCGCCGCCCGTGAAACCCGCGATGCGGTTGCCTCTGGCGCCCATGAAGTTGATGTGGTCTTTCCCTACCGCGCGCTGATGGCCGGTGACGAAGAGACCGGCCTTGAGCTGATTGAAATGTGCAAAGCCGCCTGCGCTGGCCAAGCACTGCTCAAAGTGATCATTGAGTCAGGCGAGCTTAAAGAGCCTGCGCTGATTAAACGCGCCAGCGAACTCGCTATTGAGGGTGGCGCTGATTTTATTAAAACGTCCACTGGCAAAGTGGCCATTAACGCCACCCTTGAAGCCGCCGAAATCATGCTCAAGGCGATTAAAGCCAGTGGCCAGGACGTCGGCTTCAAAGCGGCGGGTGGCGTCAAAACCGCCGAAGACGCAGCAGAATATTTAGCGCTTGCCAACGACATCATGGGCCCAGACTGGGCGACGCCCGCGCACTTCCGCTTTGGTGCCTCTAGCCTGCTGGGCAATCTGCTGGCGACGTTGACCGGCAATACCAACGCGGCCACTACAGAGGGAGGTTACTAATGTCTGCCAACGCCACTCAACACACCCTGCTCCCCCAGGAGCTGATTCGCTTAAAGCGTGATAACCAGCAGCTGCCCGCGGAAGAGATCAAAGCCTTTGTCCAGGGCATTGCCGATGACCGTATCAGCGACGCCCAGATTGGCGCCTTTACCATGGCAGTGTTCCTCAACGGCATGAGCCGTGAAGAAGTCGTAGCCCTGACTACTGCCACCCGCGATTCCGGTCATGTGATGCAGTGGAGCGACTTAAACCTGCCCGGCCCGATCGTAGACAAACACTCCACTGGCGGCGTGGGCGATTTAGTCTCGCTGGTGCTCGGCCCCTGGGTGGCCGCCTGCGGTGCCTTTGTACCAATGATCTCCGGGCGTGGCCTGGGCCATACCGGCGGCACGCTGGATAAGCTTGAATCAATCCCCGGCTACGACCCTTACCCCGCACCAGAGCGTTTCCGCGAGGTGGTGAAATCCACCGGTGTAGCGATTATCGGTCAGACCGGCGACTTGGCACCTGCCGATAAACGTATTTACGGCGTGCGTGATGTGACCGCAACGGTAGAATCGATTCCGCTGATTACCGCCTCTATCTTGGGCAAGAAGCTGGCCTCCGGACTGGATGCGCTGGTGATGGACGTAAAAGTCGGCAGCGGCGCTTTTATGCCCACGCCGGAAAAATCCCGCGAGCTGGCCAAAAGCATCGCCAATGTCGCCACCCAAGCGGGAACACCCACCACCGCCCTGCTCACCGATATGAGCCAGCCGCTAGCCCCCTGCGCCGGTAACGCCGTTGAAATCGTCGAGACCCTAGCCCTGCTGCGCGGTGACCGCCCCAACAGCCGCGTAATGCAAGTCACCCGCGAGCTGGCAGTGGAGATGCTGATTGCAGGCAAACTCGCAGGCTCTCGTGAAGAAGCGCTAACCAAGCTTGAAAAGGCGCTAACCTCCGGCGCCGCCGCTGAAGTCTTCGCCCGCATGGTGCGTGAACTTGGCGGCCCCAGCGACTTTATGGAGCGCTCCGATCACTACCTGGCCAAGGCCGACGTGATTAAACCCGTGTATGCCGAGCAAGCAGGTATTGTGCAACGTATTGATACCCGCGCCGTAGGTATGAGCGTGGTGGAAATGGGCGGTGGTCGCCTGCGTAACGACGCCAGCGTCGACCACAGCGTCGGCTTTACGGCTATCGTCGAAATCGGTGAGCGTGTGGATAGCCAGCGCCCCATTGCCATGGTGCACGCCCGCAGTGAAGCCGCCGCCGAGCGCGCCGCTGAGCAACTGCGCGCCGCATTTACCATTGGCGAAGGTACCGCCAGCGCCAACACCCTGCTACAAGACACTTTCCGTGGAGAAGCCTTATGAGCCGCGCGATTGTACTGGTACTTGACTCCTTTGGCATTGGCGCCGCCCCGGATGCCGCTACCTTCGGTGATGAAGGCTCCGACACCCTGGGTCATATCGCTGCCGCTTGCGCTCGCGGCGAGGCGGATACCGCCAACCGTTCAGGCCCACTCAAGCTGCCCAACATGGCCAAGCTGGGGCTATTTCACGCCCACCGCGATGCCACGGGCAACGTTGCCGAAGGCGTCACGCTGCCGGAAAGTCTGGAAGGTGCTTACGCCCACGCCAAAGAAATTTCCAGCGGTAAAGATACCCCCTCCGGTCACTGGGAAATTGCCGGTGTCCCGGTACGCTTTGACTGGGGCTACTTTCTGGATAAAACCGACAGCTTCCCCCTCGAGCTGCTCGACGCCATCGTGCAAGAAGCCGACCTCACTGGGGTCATTGGCAACTGCCATGCCTCGGGCACCGAGATCATCGCCCGCCTGGGTGAAGAGCACATTGCCACCGGCAAGCCGATTGTTTACACCTCGGCAGATTCAGTGTTTCAGATTGCCGCCCACGAAGAGCATTTCGGCCTTGAACGCCTTTATAAGCTTTGCGAAACCGTCCGCGAGCTGCTGGAGCCTTACAACATTGGCCGCGTCATTGCGCGTCCGTTTATCGGCGAAGACAGCAAAACGTTCGCCCGCACCGGCAACCGTCGCGACTACAGCGTAGAGCCGCCCTCGCCTACGGTGCTGCAGAAGCTTGCCGATGCCGGTGGCGAAGTGGTCTCGATTGGTAAAATTGCCGATATCTACGCCCACTGCGGCATTACACACAAGGTAAAAGCCAGCGGCCACGATGCACTGATGGACGCCACCCTCAACGAGATCGAGCGCACCAGCCAGCGCGGCTTTGACAAGAAAAATAAGGGCGAGCGCGCCATGATCATGACCAACTTTGTCGATTTTGACTCAGTCTACGGCCACCGCCGGGACGTGCCGGGCTATGCCGCAGCGCTGGAAGATTTCGACGCCAAGCTGCCTAAGCTCCTGGCTGCGCTAAACGAAGATGACCTGCTGATTCTCACCGCCGATCACGGCTGTGACCCAAGCTGGCACGGCACCGAGCACACCCGCGAGTACATCCCCATTCTGGTACAAGGCCCCGGCTTCACCCCCGGCCCGCTGGGGGAGCGCGGCACCTTTGCCGATATTGGCCAAACCCTGGCCGACTTTTTCCTGCTACCGGCCATGGCCGATGGCAAAAGCTTTCTACCCGACGCCGCTTAAAGGCTAGCGCTGTTTAAAGGAGAACTTTGATGGCTACCCCGCATATTAACGCTGCCCCCGGTGATTTCGCCGATACCGTCCTGATGCCCGGCGACCCGCTGCGCGCCAAGTACATCGCCGACACCTACCTGGAGAACGTTCGCCAGGTCAACGACGTGCGCAATATGTTCGGCTATACCGGCACCTATCAAGGCCGCGAGATTTCGGTAATGGGCCACGGCATGGGCATTCCGTCGGTCTCTATCTATGCCAAAGAGCTAATCACCGACTACGGCGTTAAATCGCTGATTCGCGTGGGTTCCTGCGGCGCGGTGCGCGACGACGTCAATGTGCGTGATGTGGTGATCGGCATGGGCGCGAGCACCGATTCAAAAGTTAACCGCATGCGCTTTAACGACCACGACTTCGCCGCCATTGCGGATTTTGAGCTGACCCAGCACGCCGTGGCTGCCGCCAAGGCCAAAAACGTGCCAGTCAAAGTTGGCAACATCTTCTCGGCAGACTTGTTCTACAACCCGCAAACTGAGATGGCTGAAATGCTTAAGCGTTACGGCATTGTGGGTGTAGAGATGGAAGCTGCTGGCCTTTACGGCGTCGCCGCCGAGTTTGGCGCCCGCGCCATGACCATCTGCACCGTATCGGATCACATCCTGAAAGGCGATTCGCTCTCAAGCGCTGACCGTCAAACGACCTTTGACGACATGATGTTGATTGCTTTGGACACCGTGTTACGCGACGACGCAGCCCGCGCTTAAAAGGAGGGTGTGATGAGTCAGCAAACAGATGAAGTATCAGCAGAGATTGTTGAGCAGTTATTCAGCGCCCGGGCTAACGCCTATGTGCCCTACTCAGCACACCCGGTGGCATCAGTCATGGTGACGCCGGATGGCCAGCAGTTTGCGGGTACTAACGTAGAAGTGGCCCACTACAAAGGCCTGTGTGCCGAAGCCTCGGCCATTTCCGCCATGGTAACCGCCGGGCAACGCCAGTTGGCCACCGTCTACGTCATGGGCCCGGGCGATCACCTGTGCACGCCCTGTGGCGACTGCCGCCAGCGCATCCGCGAGTTCGCCACGCCAGAAACACAAATCAAGGTGCTCTCCGGCAGCGGTGAACTGCTGAAAACCTACACCATGGAAGCCCTGCTACCCGACGGTTTTGGGCCTGAGCAACTGCCACCGCGTTAACTACCCAGTTTCGCGCACCACCAGCGCCACCGGCAACGATACGTGCCGGGGCGCTTCTCCCGCCCTTGCTTCCGCCAGTAGTGCCATGCTCGTCGCCGCTATCTCGGCAATATCCTGCCGTACAGTGGTGAGCCCAGTAGCAAGGGTGGGCAGGTCATCAAAGCCTGTCACCGCGACCTGAACAGGCACCTCGATCCCGCGGTCTTCCAGCGCGGCCACACAACCCAACGCTAGTTCGTCGGTGGCGCACACCAGTGCATCAAAAGGCAGTGGTTGGGCACCCTCTTGATCTAAATAGCGATTTAAATAGCGATAGCTGTTAAGGGAGTCTGACGCCAAGCGGTGCGGTAGGCTGATCAAACGTTCGGCAAGCCCAGCCTCTGCCAACGCCCGCCGGTAGCCCTCCAAACGGCTATGGGGACGCGGCACCTCTAACTCACCGCCCATAAAGGCAAGCCGTCTGCGCCCCTGGGTAATGAGGTGGTGGGTCATCTCATACAGCCCCTGCCGATCGTCCGGAGCGACGGAAAAGCCTTCCCCGGCGTCACCTATGCGCACAAAAGGAATAGCAGCGGCTTTGAGCAGTGCCGGACGCTCATCGTCTGGGGCTTCACCAAGCAAAATAGCAGCCCCCGCGCGTGCGGGTAATTCGGCGGTTTGCTGGTGATTAAAGAACACCGGCACCATACCCTGCTGATGAAGGGCCACGGTAAGATGCTGGTAGAGCAATATATAGTAAGGGCGCAGCTCGATATCCTGACGGCCGAGCGAGATGCCCACCACTGCCATTTTACCGCTTATTAGCTGACGAGCCGCGGCGCTGGGCTGGTAGGCTACTTCTCGACTAATCGCCAAAATCTTCTCACGCAGGGCGTCGCTAAGCCCCGGCTTGCCGTTCAATGCCCGGCTGACCGAGGCAATCGATACCTGGGCCCGACAGGCAATTTCCCGAATGGTGGCCGTTTGGGCGCTTTGTTTGCTCTCTCTCACCGACTGTTTCTCGCCCTGTCTCTCACCTGGAAAGCGTCCAGTGTGCCGAAAACGCCCGGCGTTGCGACAGACTACCAGCCACGACGCCCTAAACGGACAAGCTCGCTTTCCAACTGCTGTAATGCCTGGCTGGGCTCAACGTCACCAGAAAGGACTTCGTGCACGCGGTTAAAAATAGCATTGGATACCCGAGGGTAGGCATCTCCGGTGATGCTGGCCGGGCGCGGCACGCCATTCATTACGGTCTGATAAAGCTCGCCAATAAAGGGCTGAGCGGCCAAGACATCGTCGTCTTCATACAAGGCAGGCCGAGTAGGATTACGCCCATACATAATCGCATGGGATTTCTGTTGCTCTGCAGCACTTAAATAGGCGGCTAGATCAGCAGCAATTGCTGGGTGTTCTGAGTAGCGCGAAACAGCCCAGTTCCAGCCACCAAGCGTCGCGACAGACTGCCCATCAGGCCCACTGGGTAGCGGCGCCACCGCAAACTTGCCCTGAATCGGTGTGCCATCGGCTTGCCCTAGCGACCATGCATAAGGCCAGTTGCGCATAAAAACTGCATTTCCTGCCTGGAAGACGCCTCGGGCTTCCTCTTCCATATAGTTACGCACGCCTTCGGGGCTAATATCACCGATCCACGATGCGGCCAGGGTTAATGCGTTGACTGCATTGACATTATTAACCGTCACCTGCCCCTTTTCATCGATAAAGGTACCGCCGCCGTAGCTCGCTACCCACTCTAAAGCATTGGTGGTCAAGCCTTCATAGGCCCGCCCCTGAAATACAAACCCGTGCATTCGCTGATTGCCAGCCTCACGCTCAGCGGTTTGAATCTGTCGTGCGGTGTCGGTCAGTGATCGCCAGGTTTGCGGCACTGCGGCGTCGTATTTGTCTAATAAATCGTGCCGGTAGTAAAGTAACCCCGCGTCGGTAAACCATGGCAGTGCCACCAATTTTCCCTGCACGGTATTATTCGCCATTAAAGAGGGAATAAATCCTTCGGTGGCACTGTCTGGCAGGTACTCATTTAAATCGACCAAGTGCTCGGCTAATAAGCCTGGCCAGACGATATCAACCATTAGCACATCGACATCTTGCGAGTGGCTGCCTAACAGCTGTTGGTACAGCGAGAGCTTTTCAGTGGGCGACGGCGGCGTGGTTACAATATTAACCTGATGACCGTTCGCTTCTGCCCAGCGCTGCGCCAGCTCCGGGCAAAAATCTGCCTCACCGCCATCACCACAGGCAATAGTAATCTCGACGGCATCAGCAGGTAGCGCGAAAGGCAGCAAGGTCAGGCCCGCTAACATACATAGCGCTTTACGTGGGGTGTGGAACATGGCAATTCACCTCTATTTGTTATTGGTAGGTGGTTAGAGCGTTGTATCAATTGTTTTAGCGGATAATGGCCAAGCTGCGATCCTCCTGACTGGAGATAACACAGGCATCAAGAACGGTTTGGATCGCCGCGCCGCGGGCAAAGTCCGGCTGGTCGTTTTCACCACTGCGGATGCTTTCTATGAAACGCTGATAGATATTCGGCGTGGACGGAGCCTTGACCGTGCTCCAGCGGGCGGGGTGAACATTGTCATCCAGGCAAACCTGCACCTCGTCTAATGATGTATCCAGATCGACCCGAATAGCGCCCTTATCGCCGTGTACGCTCAGGGTTAGCGAGTTGTGGTGCCCAGTCGCCCAGCGGGTAGCTTGAAGGGTGCCCTTGGCTCCATTGGCAAAGGTTACCCGCATTAGCGCGGTATCGTTGGCATCCAGCAGATAGTCACCGATGCGGTTATCCGGGGCTTTCTCGAAGCAGGTCAGTTCGCAGTTAACGCGGGTAATATCGCCAACGGGAAAGCTGGCGAAATCGACAATATGGACACCCACATCCCCTAGCACGCCTTTACTGCCGTGGGCTTCAGAGAGCCGCCAAAGCCACTGGCTATCCTGATCCCAACGTCCCCAGGCATTGCTGACCAGCCAACTCTGCCGGTAGCTGGCATCCACGTGACGGACTTGCCCAATCGCCCCAGCGGTAATCAGTGCACGGGCGTGCTGAATGGCCGGTGCATCACGATAGCTAAAGTTGACCATATTGATGACGTTGGCAGCCTCGGCCGCCTGGGCCATTGCATGGGCATCGTCGGCATTCGTCGCCAGCGGTTTTTCACACAAAATGTGTTTGCCGGCGGCAATCACGGCCAGTGACGTGCGCTTATGAACACCATCTGGTGTGACGTTGCTAACGGCTTGGATATCCTCCCGCGCCAGCATAGCCTCCAGGTCGTCATACGCATCGGCGATACCAAAACGCCCCGCAAAGTCTCGGGCCTTGACTAAATCCATATCACACACCGCCACCACTTCCACTCCCTCGATCCGGCTAAAGTGCTTGGCGTGTTCACCCGCCATACTGCCCGCGCCAATAATCGCCAAACGGATCATTTGAAACCCTCCTCACCGGGTTTATGCAGGCTTTCCCCTTTGATCTCCACCGGGTTGGGCGCCTGATCGGCAGGAACATTAGGGCAACTGTCGATCCATCGGGAGCCTTCCGGGCGCGCCCAATTCACCGCGTTCTTCAGCACCGTTTTAACTTGGGCGTCATAGTAGATTGGGTAGGTTTCGTGGCCAGGGCGGAAGTAGAAAATCTTGCCGTTGCCGCGCTTATAGGTCAGCCCTGAACGAAATACCTCTCCACCTTCAAAAGCACTGATAAATATCACTTCATCGGGGTTGGGCACCGCAAACGGCTCGCCGTACATTTCTGTATGCGGCAGTTCTATATAGTCGCCCAGCCCCTGCACGATAGGGTGCCCAGGATTCACCACCCATAGCCGTTCGCGCTCCCCTGCTTCCCGCCACTTGAGCGAGCAGGTGGTGCCCATCAAGCGTTTGAAGATTTTTGCATAGTGCCCGGAGTGCAGCACAATCAGCCCCATGCCCTGCAGCACTCGTTTCTGAACGCGATCAACCGTTTCTTCCAGTACATCGCCGTGGGCTGCGTGGCCCCACCACAGCAGCACATCGGTATTCTCAAGGGTTGCTTCACTTAGCCCTTGCTCGGGGTCTTGCAAGGTAACCGCGGTGGCGTTGATCTCTGCCGCTTCGTTGAGACCTTCGGCGATGCAGTGATGCATGCCATCAGGATAAATGCGTGCCACGACTTCATTGGTTTGTTCGTGGACGTTCTCCCCCCACACTGTGACGTTAATGGTCATCTTTTCTCCTCAGCCAGACTGGCAATCGCGTCTAAATGACGTTTTATGTCGCTCTCAACCGCCAAGGTAAACGTTTACCACAACTACGTAAACGTTTACTTATCTGCAACTTTAGTCGCGCTAAAGAGAGCACTCTGTTAGCTAACGCTATTGGCATAGCGCCCTGGTTATCCGTATTCTGATGTGTTCCCACCCGCTTTAGCGCCGCTAAAGCATGTGTTTCACTAGCTGTTTCTAACACCAGGAGAATGCCATGGCTGGTTTGCTACCCAACGTCGACCCCGACGGCCTGCTTGAGTACTCAGTGGTCTATACCGACCGTTCGCTGAACCATATGTCACAGCAGTTTCAAGGTGTAATGCGGGACATTTCCGCCACGCTAAAGGAGGTGTATCACGCCCACGCTGCGGTCATCGTACCGGGGAGCGGTACCTTTGGTATGGAAGCAGTAGCGCGCCAGTTTGCCGTTGAACAGAAAACCCTGGTCATTCGCAATGGCTGGTTCAGCTACCGCTGGACGCAAATTATTGAGATGGGGCGTTTAACCCAACAGCACACGGTGCTTAAAGCACGGCGTCTGAATGCCGATGACCCGCACTCACCTTTTCAGCCAGTGCCCATTCATGAGGCCGTGGCGCAAATTCGTAGCGAGAAACCTGCCGTCGTGTTTGCCCCACAAGTGGAGACCTCCGCTGGTTTGCTGCTTCCGGACGACTATATTCAGGCGCTTGCCGAAGCAACCCATGAAGTAGGTGGTCTGTTTGTGCTGGACGCTATTGCTGCGGGCACCCTGTGGGTGGATATGCAGGCGCTAGGCATTGATGTAGTGGTCAGCGCCCCGCAGAAAGGCTGGAGCGGCTCACCCTGCTGCGCTATGGTGATGCTCTCAGAGCGTGCTACCCAGCGTTTGAGCGAGACCCAGAGCAACAGCTTTGCCTGCGATTTAGGCAAGTGGCACAGCATCATGCAGGCCTACGAAAATGGCGGGCACGCCTACCACGCCACGATGCCTACCGATGCGCTGAGACAATTACGGGATATCATGCAGGAGACCCGCGCCTACGGCTTTGCCAAAGTAAAACAGGAGCAGCAGGCGATTGGTCGGGAAGTCCGCGCGATGCTTAAACGCCACGGTTTTGTCAGCGTTGCCGCGGAAGGCTTTGAAGCCCCAGGCGTGGTGGTGTGCTACAGCGACGATAGCGGCTTGGTGGGCAAGCTTGCCCAGGCGGGCGTTCAGGTGGCAGGCGGCGTACCGCTAATGTGCGATGAGGGTGATAACTTCCAAACCTTCCGCATTGGCCTGTTTGGACTCGATAAGCTCCACCACACAGAGCGCAGCGTCAACAGCCTGGAGCAGGCGATTAAGTCAGTGGTTTAAAGAGTCAGGAAGGAGTAGCCCGCTATAAGAATAGCGGGCTAAGGTTACATATACCCCACGCCCCGCGGTATCATACCCAGGTGGTTTTCAACTTTCGTAACCCCTGGCACGTTTTCTGCTGCCACTGATACCGCCTGCTTCTGCTCATGGGATTCGACCAGCCCCCAAACCTCTACCGCACCGCCATCCACAATCACGCTAATGCCTTCGACCTGTACACCGGTATTATTCTCAACCTCTTTGAGAATGGCCTCACGAATCTGCCGATCATCCGTGGGTGATTGGGTCGGCGCTACCGCGGCATTGGCAATCCCTTGTAGCAGGTTAGCGCGGCTGACAATGCCCACCAGTTTGCCTTCACGCAGCACAGGCACCCGTTTGATATGGTGTTTTTCCAACATACGCGCAATGGTGTGCAGCGGCGTATTTTCCGCTACTGACAGCGGGTTGGCCGTCATGACTTCATGGGCTTTTCGACCGTGGGACTTCACATAGTCACCCGCATCCTTGCCACCAGCAAATAGCGTTAACCACCAGGCGTCGCGGTGGTCACCCTCATCTTTTATCCGACGCATTAAATCGCCTTCGCTGACAATGCCAACCAGTTGGCGATCCTCATCAACTACAGGCACGGCACTGATCCGGTGCTTGAGCAGCAGTTGGGCAATGTCGCGCACTTCTGTATCAGGGCCCACGCTGACCACGTTAGGCGTCATAATATCGATAGCTTGCATGGCTCTCCTCCTTGCGTCAGCCTTTAATACGTATTTTAAAGACTGATTCGCAGATGCAGGTTGTCCTGCTTGTTCTTTGAGCCTAGTTCGCTGCGAGCAATTTGCCTATGCTGGAAGGAACACATTGAGGCGGTGTTGATCTAGCGCAGTTTATGGGGGCTTATTTATGCCTCACTGTTTTCTTTCTTCTGCTGCATGCCACTGCTCTCTTCGACTTTCTCCACATCGACAATGCCCGAGCGGCTCACGACGACCTTCCAACGAGCGAGATAGGGCGTATCTTCGCTGCCTGTTTCCCGAATCACCAGGTTGAACAGATGGCGGCGCTCGACACCCTCCCGCACTGCCTGGCCATCCTTCAGGCGGTAGATATGATGTTTGCCCTTACTCATGAGCCGGGTGAGCATGGAGATATCCAGATTGAGGGTTTCGCGGGTATGCTCGTAGCCGCTTAAAAAGCGCGTGGGGGACATACGTGAACTTGAACGGTAGTGAAGCACCACTTCTTCACGTTGAGCGACCGTGCGGCGTCGCATCTTTTGGATATCAGCGGCCAATGAAGCAAAGCGCTTATAATCGAACCACTCCAATTGACGCCCCACCACGGCATTGCGCGTAGGGTCTAAATACTGGCGACGCCATTTGGGGCGCCCTTTACGCAGCCAGCGCCACAGAGTATTGCGCAAATCATCCTTAAAGACCTCACGCATGGCATAGAGCAGTGCCATGGCTAGCACAAACAGCGCCGTGATATCGCCCAAGGCGCTACGCAACTGCAGCACGCCCAACGATACAAAGGCCATCACCACGGCGGTGGCAAGCGCTTTGACCGCTTTTTGCTCGCCGCCGCCCAACTCCAAGGCCTCTTGCTTCAGCGTAATTGGGTGCTCGATCAAGCGTCGCAGCAGGCGCATTTTATTCGACATGCGCGTAGGGTCTGCCATGACCCGCTCAGCGTTGTACTGCTGTTCCCGGCGATGCTCATCCTCACGATGGCAGACGCTGATGAAACGGCGGCGAATATCGGTAAACTCTCCCCCTCGGGGCATATGAGCGATCAACGCCAGCAACTGCTGTTCGGTAAACCAAGAGAGGTAGTTATCGATATTGGCAAAGTACTTATTGAAGCTTTCATCATCGGGCTTATGGCGTCGTAGCCGATTGAGAATACCGTCGCTTAAGTCGATCATTTCATGCAGTTGATCACGCAGGGCGTCGGCACTCTCTTGTGCTTCACTGCTCTCATCCCGCTCCTCTTGGCGAGCGTGACGCAGCTTATTGGCACTCACTAGCATTGAGCGAGTAGTGCGCTCCATCGCTTCCACGTATTGGTAAGCATAGAGGCTTAGGCTTAACCGGTACGACTCGCTGCCAAGACGGTTTCGACTGGCCAATCGACTGTGCACCAAGGGTAGGAGATACTCGTCACTGTAGTAGGTGCGTGAGACATTGATAGCCGCATGATAAAAGGCTTCTTCTGAGATAAGCTGTGTGCTTAAGCCAAGCTCGCCAGGCACAAAAAGATAGACGTCGAGGTTATGCGATGTCTCTTCCTTGAGCCGCCGGATAAGACGTAGCTGAAAGCTGTTTTTACGCTCAACGTTGATCAACTCATCAATCTCCTACTCCTTTGCCTAACGTGATGATATACCATGGCTAAAAATGATCATGTTGCCGCATAAAGCCACCGTACTTTATTTACCTCTTCGTCTGTGGAGCTAGGAAATGCCCATTGCCCGTTTTTCACCCTTTGAGCTGCTGCTATTAAAGAGCCGTAGCCAAGTGGATACGGCAACCCTGCTGCTGTTGGCCTGGGTGCTGGTGCACCGCCAACACGTCTCAGAAGGCCAGCGCCGCCGCCGCTTGGCTCAGGTGACCGCGCAGTTTCGCCATGGGCATGAGCTGGGGCCGGTGATGAGTATTGCCCATAGCCAGGATCTGCAGGCAATCCAGTTAGCCGCCGAGGTGGTTCGCAAAGAGTGTGGCTCTGAACGTAGCCTAAGCATTATTCATCAAGCCATTGCCGTCGCCACTGATGACGGCGAGCTGTCGCTGGCCAACCACTATATTTTGCGCTTTTTGGCTGATTTGCTAAACGTTGCACCAATGACCTTAAATACGCTGTTTAAGGAACTCACAGGCACCCCGCTTGCCACCCCCGAAGACCCTAGCCGCGACGCCTACTGGCAAACCCACGACCCAGAATACCATGCCCGAAAAGCACGTGAGGCTGAGGCGGCTGAACGGCAACACCAGCAGGCTCACGCCCGGGCCGAACAACAGCAACGAAAAAAAGAGCAGCGCCACCAACAGAAGCAACAAAAACAGCAGGAGAAGCAGCAACGTCAGGAGCAGGCGCGCCAAGCGCGAGAACAGGAACAGCAGCGCCAGCGGGAACAGACACGCCAACAAGAGCAGGAGCGGCAAAGGCAGCAACAGCAGCGCGAACAAGCCGAACGCGAGCAGCGACGCTCCCGCCAGCAAGATTCTCGTCAGCAGCACCGACATCGGCAGCAGCGCGCTTCACCGCCACCGCCCGACCGCACCACGCGGGCGCTTTCGGTGTTGGGGCTTACCCCTGGCGCCACCCGGATAGAGGTACGCCACGCCTATCGAAGGATGGCGCAGCTTCACCACCCGGACCGCTTCTATTCGGAAAGCGAACACCAGGTTGCCTTGGCGTCAGCACGGTTTCAGCGTATTAAAAACGCCTATGATTATTTAATGCAAACTTACTAAGACCATGTAACGCTATACGTTTCGCACTATGCGCCGGTTCACAAGAAACGAGTTCTAAGAGAAACAACAGCCCCCTATGCGCGATTTGTATCAGCGCCTCGCCGTTTCCCCCGAGGCCAACGACCAGGAAATCAGCCAAGCTGTGGCTAGCTGCCAGCACAGCGCGCTACGCCAGGATGCTGAGGCGGTGTTCGCGGTTGCCGAACGCCGGGAAACCTACGATACGTTGCACGACACCGTCAGTGATATTGGCAGGCTACGCGCACGCCTTGGGCTCAGCCACGGCCCCCACTGGCAGGGCGATGTCGCTAACGACTTTTCACTGCCCCCCGACCACGCTATTGCCCGTCACGACGAACTGGTTGACCGCGTTAGCCACGCGGTCTCGCTGTACAACCGCTGGCGCCGTCTGCGCGGCCCATGGCTACTCATCGCCGTGTTCGCCGCCGGGGCTGGCATAGGTATCGCCCTGGGGCTCGCCCTGTGCATGGGCCGTTTGCCGATGTGAGGCTGCCCGGTTAGCCGTCTTATCGTGCTTGCGTGCCTGCTCATCCTGGCGTATCTCGGCTTTTGTCGGACGCGGCGCGGGCTTCGGCGGAGCCGGTTGCTTATGATGCCCGTCGTTTGATTCGCTCTCCTGCCCAGCTTCACCACCGTTCTGTCCGCTCTCCGGCGAGTCTTTTTCCAAAGAGAACGAAGTCCCCGCGGTGGCCTCCATACGGTCTTCGGCGCGCGCTTCCATACTCACGCTGAGACGCGGTACACCCAGGTCAATCTCTTGATCTTCCATACGCTGCTTCAGCAGCAGATTAAACGCCCGTGAAACATCCCACTGCATCTCCGGCGCGGTGCGAAAACGCATACGTAAAATGGGGCAGCCATCTTCAAAACCCTGAACGCCCTGCATCTCCAGAGGCGACCAGATGTAGTGACGCATCATCGGGTCACGGCGCAGTTCCTGGGCGGTCTCCTGCATCAGCGTAATCGCATCGTCGATTTTCATATCAAAGGGAATGCGGATACGCATTAGCGCAATGCCGAACTGGCGCGACATGTTATGAATCGACTCAATGCGGCTGAAGGTGATGATATGCACTATCCCATCCAAATCGCGCAGCCGCACGGTGCGTAGCGTCAGCCCCTCGACCGTACCCATATGGTTATTAATCTGCACGAAGTCATCGACCGCCAGCGAATCCTCAATCAAGATAAAAATACCGGTGATCAAATCCTGCACCAACGTCTGGGCGCCAAAACCAATCGCCAGACCAATCACACCGGCACCGGCTAGCAGCGGTGTGACGTTGACCCCCAAATTCGCCAGCCCAGCGATGAAGGCAATAATCAAAATGGTGACGAAGATGACATTGCGAATCATCGGCGTAATGGTTTGCGCCCGCGCCTGATTGACCCGCCGCCCACGAGAGCGTGCCGACGACGTGAGTGCCCGCTGAATGGCGGTATCGGCAAAGATCCACACTAGCCACGCCAGGAGCACGGTGGCCCCCAGGCTCATCAGCGCTTGGCCAATACGCGCGCTGGCCACGGCCTGCTGGCCTAGCCCAAAGAAGGAACTACCCCACACCTGCATTGAGAGCTCAGCAAACACCATCCACGAACAGATATGCGCCAGCACAAAACCAAAACGCTCCAAACGCTTACGGTACTGGCTCTGGCGGCGGCGGTGTCGGCGCTTGCCCATGCGCTCCGCCTGGCGGCGCAATAAGCCAGTGACCACCAGCGTAAGCACCAACAGGCTGGCGGAAATAATCGAGCGTGCCAGGGCGGTTCCCACATCCCCCACGGTGATAAAGATCGCCAGCAGCGAGCCACTCACCAGTAACAGCGCGGGGATGTGCCAGAGCCCCCCCAAGGAGCGAATCATCTCAACGGCCGTACTGGCATCACGACGCTGCTTGAACGGGCGGTTGCAAATCAAATGGCGCACAGGCCGTTTGAATTTGATAATGAAACGCGCAGCGAACAGCGCCGCCAGCATATTGGAAAGCACCGAAACCAGGCTCGATAGCTCACTGCCCAGCATTTCGACCAAACGAGAGGAGTTAACCGCATCGCCCAACGCAATCAAGGCACCAATCACAAACAGCCCGCGCAACGCACGCTGTTGTAGCAGTTGAACTGCGGTAAACCGGTGGCCCCGGCTAAAGAACGCGATGACCGTTTCAAACACCACCGAGAGCGCCCGCCCGCACAGGCAAATATAGGCCACCACCAGCACCAGCGTTCGCCCAGGGCTATCGGGCAACACTTGACCAATGCCCAGCGTGATGGCAAACGACAACGCCCAAGGCAGCATACGGCGTAAGAAGTGCACTGCCATCAGCCAGCCTTTGGGATCCCGAGGCAGATCCAACGGCCACTCCCGCCGGGTGGCCACCATGCGCCCAAAGGCAATCATGACGACCAGCAGCACCCCCCATATAAAGGCTAGCACGGCCCCCTCTGCCACCGCGCGAATGGCCTCGCCCTGGTCGGCATCATCGTTAAGCGCGCGCAAATCTTCAGCACCTTGCGCCAGTTGGCGCGCCCACTCATCAATGGGAGAGCCCCCCGCCTCAGCTTGGTCACCCAAGTCACTTAAGGTGTCGGCAAGAGCCCCCAGCAGCCCTTGGCGCACCACGCCCTCATCCTCACTGGCAGCGTCAGCAGTGACCTGGAGCTCGCGCAGCGATTTAAGCAACTCGCTGCGCTGCTGCTCATTTTCGAGCAGGGTGATGACGTCATTGAGCGACTGCTGAAACTCTTCGCCGCTGACCTCAGCCGTTTGCTCGTCGGAACCACTGCTCAGACCGGGCAGCGACACCGTTTGCGCCTGGGCCTGAGTGATTGCCATGCTCGTCACTGTCAGGCTTGCTAACACAAACAAGACAACGCCTATTAGCGAGTTGATTAACCAGTGCTGTCGCACGCCTTACTCCTGAAAATTAGCCTGGATGGCGACCTGCGTACTATTTACCACCGCTTCAATTTACTGAACTTAGTCATAAGCTCAGGCCACAAGCTCAGTCTCAACGCGTGACTATGATAGGCTGGAGGCTTAAACGTTCACCTCAAGGATGCTGAGATGACGCTACAAGCTCCACCTAATCGCTTAAATAGCCACGGGAAAATCCGGCAAGTTGGCGTCGAAATTGAATTCGCTGGTCTGCCACCCCGGGACACGGCGATGATCGTACGCGAGCTGTTTGGCGGGGAGCTTAACGTGGTAAGCCCCCATCGGCTACTGGTTGAAGATACCCGTTGGGGCGAATTTGATATCGAGCTAGACACCCAGTACGCGCATCCTGATAAGTCGCTGGTCGATGTCCCGATCGCTGAAGATAGCGAGTGGGCGCGACATCAGCATCAGCGGCGAGTCGAGTTTCACCAAAAAACCCGCGAATTGATCGGTGATATGGTTACCGGCCTGGTACCGACCGAAATTGTTTGCCCACCCATACCCTGGAATGAGCTGGAAGCGTTAGACGCCCTGTTTGAAGCTCTGCGTGAACACGGCGCCAAGGGTACCGATGCCAGCCTGCTGTACGGGTTCGGGTTACACCTAAACCCTGAAGTAGAGCGCTTTGACGTTGACTACTTGCTCGCTATGCTACGCGCTTACCTGCTGCTGGCTGGCTGGCTTCGCGACGAAATTAAAGTCGACATTACCCGTGAGATGCTGCCCCATGCCAATCCATTTCACAAAGCTTATGCGCTAAAAGTATTGGATAGCCGCTACTCGCCTGATCTTGATACGCTGATTGCCGACTACCTGCACCACAATCCAACCCGCAACCGTGAACTGGACATGCTACCGCTATTTGCCTTTCTGCGCCCTGACCATCCTCATGAACTGCTGCATACGCAGCTTATCAAGCCGCGCCCCACCTTTCACTACCGCTTACCCAACGCTCAGCTTTCCCAGCCTGGGTGGGGCTCTGTGATCGAGTGGAATCGTTGGGTGGAAGTTGAGAAACTGGCCGCCAATTCTGAGGTTCTGCTCGCACGCTGCGCTGAGTATATCGCCGACCATAACCGACCGCTGCTTAGCCGCGCAAAAGATAAGCTTGCCCGGTCAACTGCTAAACTGGCTCGCTGGCTTCGCCGCGAGCGCTGATCGTTCGGAAGAGTCCAGCGATATAACGCCGGTTAGCCCCTTTCATTTTCTGTCACAGTGAGTAACGACACACATGACTCGGCCGCTTATCGGAATTACCACCTCTGATCAAAAAAGCCACTTAGCGTGGTGGTTTGATTGGTTTGCCGTTTGGCGGCATGGCGGCAAACCACTACGGCTGTCCCCTTCGCGCCCGAAGCCTGAAAACCTGGACGGCTTAATCATTGGCGGCGGCGACGATATTCAAGCCCACCTCTACGGGGGGGAAGTACAGCTGGATGTTCGCTTAGACCCAGCGCGGGATGAGCTGGAACTCGCCCTACTTGAACGCTTTATCCCACTGCATACACCCGTATTGGGAATTTGCCGTGGGGCACAATTAATCAACGTACACCTTGGCGGCACGCTGGATCCAGATATCTACACCA
Source organism: Halomonas sp. BDJS001 (assembly GCF_026104355.1). Classification (NCBI taxonomy): domain Bacteria; kingdom Pseudomonadati; phylum Pseudomonadota; class Gammaproteobacteria; order Oceanospirillales; family Halomonadaceae; genus Halomonas; species Halomonas sp. BDJS001. The sequence goes on along the minus strand of NZ_CP110535.1, from coordinate 1,119,859 downwards.
CCCATGAAGGGCTAAAAAGGCGCCGTACCGTACTGCCGCGCAAAACTGTTGATATCGTGGGAGCGAGTAAACTACATCGTTTACTGGGGGTCACCTGGTGCCGGGTTAACAGCCTGCATCATCAAGCCGTTTATCAGGCGGGCAAAGGGATTGAAATCGTTGCACGGGACAGAGATGGTTTGGTGCAAGGGATTGAGTCGCGGGAGCACGACTTCTTGATTGGCGTGCAGTGGCACCCGGAGTGGCTGATTTTCAACCGCCCCCAGCAGCGCTTAATTCGTGCGCTGGTGAGGGCGTCAGAGCGGCATGCTAAGCGCCAGACAAACTAGTTCAGCACCGCCAAGGCAGCCTCGTAGTCAGGCTCGTTCTTTAACTCGCTCACCAGCTCGCTGTGTAGCACGCGGTTATCGGCATCGAGTACCACGACGGCACGAGCGCAAAGGCCTTCCATGGAGTTGTTACACAGCGCCACGCCCCAGGCTTCGCGAAACTCGGGATGGCGGAAAGTAGACAGTGTTTCAACGTTATCCAGCCCTTCTGCGCCACAAAAGCGTTTAGCTGCAAAGGGTAAGTCCGCTGAAACCACCAATACCACGGTGTCGGCAAGGTTAGACGCTAGCTCGTTAAAGTGACGCGTGGACATGGCACAGGTGGGCGTATCCACACTGGGAATGATATTGAGCACCTTGCGCTTGCCTGCATAGGTATCGAGGGTAACGTCTTGCAGCTCGGTATTGGTCAGCGTCATCGCCGGTGCCGCCTGCCCTTTTGCGGGCAGTGTGCCCGCCACATCCAGCGGTTCGCCTGCGCGGGTAATCTGTTGCATTTTCCTCTCCTTATGACGTTAATAATTCATGCGTTCTTACCAACTCGTTCTTACCAACTGAGAAGCCATGGTAGGCTATCTTCACGCCTGAGCGCTGTTCCTGAAAGACCTTTGTTCAACGTTTGCGTTTCATCCTACCGAGGGAGTGATATGGCCTGTGTATTGATTGTTAAAACCGGCGACGCTTTTCCGGAAGTTGTCGACCAGCACGGTGATTTTGAAACGCTATTTGAAAAGCAGCTTAGCACGGCTTTACCGGCACATTTAGATTTACAGGTCTGGGATGCAACCCGCCAACCCAGCGCTCCTGAGCTTAATACACTCGCGGGTATGGTGATTACCGGTTCGCACAGCATGGTCAGCGAGGCCGAGCCCTGGAGCGAGGCACTTAAGCCGTGGCTGCAAGAGGCATTGGAAAAAGACATTCCTATGCTAGGCGTTTGCTATGGCCACCAGTTAATGGCCGCCGCTTTTGGAGGTGTGAGCGACTACCACCCGGCTGGCCGGGAATCGGGCACGCGCACCGTGCGACTTACCCAAGCGGGCCAGCAAGACCCGCTGTTTAGCCAGCTACCGGAAAGCTTTGCCGCCCATCTGACCCATGCCCAATCGGTGATGCAGGTGCCTCACGGCTGCATAGTGCTGGCCCATAACAGCCACGACGCCTACCAGGCGCTGCGCTACGGCCCGCGCCAGTGGAGCGTGCAGTTTCACCCCGAGTTTACGGCGCCAGTGATGCGCGCCTACCTTGAGCGCCAACGCGCGCCCTACGCGACCAAGGCGAAGAGCCCGACGCTCTGCTGGCGAACATTGCGGACTGCCATGATGCCACCAGCCTGCTGCATCGCTTTTTGGCATTCGTATAGCCTCTGACACCCTTAGAATAAGCCGTCTACTTACGCTGATCACGCCGCGAGGCCAGCCTATCCGCCAGCCGTGTTGGCTCAGGCAGTTTGGTGCGCCCTAAGCAGCACATTACCCAGGCCATCGAGGTTTCAAGTGTGATGCGGTGCCCAGGCGATACATAAACGGGCTTCACCTTGGTGCGGGAGCGCAAAACAGCACCAAGGGTCTCTTTCCCCGCGTAAAGCGGCACCCAGTCGCCGCGCTGCTCGCCCACCTCAGCGTGTTGGCCATAGAGGCGTGACTTGGCAATCCCAATGGTGGGCAAATCCAGCCATAGCCCTAAGTGAGCGGCCACCCCTAGCCGGCGTGGGTGGGCAATCCCTTGACCATCGACCATCACCAGCTCGGGTATTACGCTGAGTTTTTCAAACGCACCCAGCGCGGCGGGGATTTCGCGAAACGAAAGCAAACCGGGAATATACGGCATACGGGTGGGCTCGCGGTGCACCACCTGCTCCACCACGCTTAAATCGGGCGCGGTGGCAGGATCCCACTTCAATACCACCACCGCTGCCCGGGTGATTTCGCCACTCTCTTCAAATCCAATATCCACTCCGGCGATATGTGTTATCGGCGCTAAGCGGTCAGCAAGCTCCAATCGCTTCGACAGCTCTGTTTGCAGCGCCCTCGCCTCTTTAGGCGCCAAATTCCATTCGTGTAGTGGTGCTGACATATCATCCTCCGTGATCTAGTGAATGGTGAATAAGGTAGCAAAAAACGCCCCCGCACCTGAAAAGGTACGGGGGCGTTTGAGATTTTCTCAGGCGCCGTTTAACGGCGACTGATCAATCTTTAAGCGCGTTCGCGACGACGAACCGGCGCATCGCCTTCGTCACGACGACGGCGCGGAGCGCGCTCAGCCGGTGCGCTGTCTTCACTGATTTCCAGCGGGCGACCGGCCACACGGGCACGGGCCATCTTGGTCAGAATCGTTGCGGGCAAGCCACTCGGCAGCTCGACCACAGAGAAAGCATTGCGAATATCGATACGACCGATACGTGCGCCTTCAATGCCGCCTTCGTTAGCGAGAGCACCGACCAGTTGGCCAGGTTTGACACCATCTTTATGGCCAACCGATACGCGGTAGCGCGTCATGCCTTCAGACGGCGCACCAGTGCGTTCGCGACGTGCCCCCGGCTTACCGCCAGACGCACCATCACGCGAGGGCTTCTCTTTGCGCGGTGGCTGTAGGCGACCAATCGGTGCTTCGTCAGCACGCGCCATAGCGGCAAACGCACAGGTCAGCTCGATCGGATCATGGCCCTCTTCGATGAGACGCTCGATCAGAGCACGCTGCTCTTCAGCGCCCTTCGTTAAGGAAGCAATAACACGCTGGTAGAAGACGTCATCGCGATGGGCACGGATAGCGGCTTCGTCGGGTAGCGGCATTTCAGTCATTTTCTGACCGGTTGCCTGCTCCATCCAGCCCACTTTGCGGCCTTCACGGAAGCCAGCAAAGGTAATTGCGATGCCACTGCGGCCTGCACGACCAGTACGGCCGATACGGTGCGTGTAAGCTTCCGCATCCTGAGGCAGATCGTAGTTGATAACGTGAGTAATACGCGACACGTCAAGACCACGCGCTGCTACGTCAGTGGCGATCAGCACGTCGACTTTGCCACGCTTCAAGCGCGTAATAGTACGCTCGCGCAGGCTCTGGTCGAGGTCGCCGGACAAGCCAGCGGCGTTAACGCCACGGGCAGTTAGCTGCTCAACCAAGGTGGTACAAGCCGCACGGGTGCGCACAAAAACGATGGCCCCATCGACAGGCTCAACTTCGAGAATACGCGACAGGGCTTCCAGCTTAGCGCCACCGTCGACGCGCACAATGCGCTGTTCGATGTTTTCGCCGGTCGTGGTGCTAGACTCAATGGCGACTTTTACCGGGTTAACCAGGTAGCGGTTAACGATGCGCTCAATTTCAGTGGGCAGTGTCGCTGAGAAGAACACACGCTGGGCATCTTTCGGGGTATCGGCGACCACGCGTTTTACGTCGTCGATAAAGCCCATGCGCAACATTTCATCAGCTTCGTCCAGCACCAGGGCGGAGAGGCCATCAAGCTTCAAACTGCCGCGATCCAGGTGATCGATAATCCGGCCTGGGGTACCCACAACCACTTGCGCGCCTCGCTTAAGGGCGCCCAGCTGTTCACGGTACTCTTGGCCGCCACATAGGGTCGCAACTTCGAGCCCTTTGAGGTTTTGGCCATACTTACTAAACGAGGCAGCTACTTGCTGAGCAAGCTCGCGGGTTGGTGCCATTACCAACACTTGCGGTTCGCGGCGAGTTAGTTCTAAACGTGACAGTAACGGCAGTGCAAACGCTGCGGTTTTGCCGGTACCCGTCTGGGCCTGGCCCAACATATCGCGGCCTTCAAGCAGCGCAGGGATGGTTTGCGCCTGAATCGGCGAGGGAACGAGGTAGCCCTGTGATTCAACAGCAGACAGAACGGCAGGCAAAAGAGCTAGATCGCCGAAGCTCGGCGAGGCGACAGAAGTCGAGGTCATTAATCACACCTTGGTAGGCCGGCAAGTACCGGCAAAAAACATCATAAGCGTCTCTGACTCTGTCATCGTACAACGCCATAAAGTGTGGTCATTGTCGATAACAGGCACCGCCGTAGCGGTCAAAGCCATCAATGGAGTCGGAGACGCCGGTCGCACCTAGCATCCGGTTGGCAAACACCGCGTCAGCGGGCCAACCGCTGTGGCGACCTTCTGCGCCGATTTCACCCGTGTGGCAAAATACTGGAGGCGCGCCATCTACACAGCAATGAACATCTAGCAATTGGCGAGATGTTCCCGCAAGCGACACTACAAATAACTATTAACATCTACTCATTAACAATTATGCAGTTTAACGCTTACCGTCGTGATGGAGGGGTCAACACATGCGAGGAGGGCGCATCCTAACATCGCATTTCGCTTCTGACCAGCACTTTTAACTTACACCACATTGAAACAAGGGCTTGCACTCATGCACATATGGTCTAACCTGAGAAATGCCTAATCAAGTTCACTATTCTCAAGGAGCGATGCAATGAACTGGGATCAAATCGAAGGCAAATGGAAAGAGATGAAGGGTAAAGCACGTTCTAGCTGGGGCGAGCTTACCGACGATGAACTGGATCAGATTGGCGGTAAGAAAGATCAGCTGGTAGGCAAGCTTCAACAGAAGTACGGCCTTGAGCGCGAAGAAGCAGAGCGCCAAGCCGACGACTGGGCTGATAAGCAGTAGTGTTTTGACTGCTCCTTCTATAACACTCTATTCCTGTTTTAAGTCTGTCGGTTGGCTAGTACAAGCCGATAAGTGACTTAACATTTTTCGTAGCCACATGGAGAGATGCTATGCGTAAGACAATTCTGTCAACAGTGATCGGTACTGTCCTAATGGGGGGCTTTGCCATGAGCGCTCATGCCCAAAACGAGCCACAGGGCATGTACTCTGCCGATGACATCCTCGATGCAGAAGTCTATTTTGCCGGCGGTTCTGGTGAAGAGATTGGCGATGTTGATGACATTCTGTTTGATGAAGAGATGCGGATTACCGCGATTGTGATCGAAAGCGGATCTGTATTGGGTCTAGGTGGTCGTGAAATTGTCGTGGATACTGATTACTTTACCCTTGAAACTGAGACAGAAGGCGACGGTGACACTGAACACCGCATCATGGTCGAAGCCAGCCAGGAAGAGGTCGAAGCCTTCCCTGCTTATGACAATGATTGGTGGGAGCAAACCAAGGCTAATGCCCGCGACGCTTGGCAAACCACTCAGGAAGGGGCTGAAAGCGCTTGGCAGCGTACCCGTGAAGCGGTAAACGCCGACGAATAAAGCAGCCAAGCCAGTTAGATATGCTGGCGTTTCGAGCAGATCAAGTGCTGGAAAACCAGCAAGCAAAAGGGCCGCCCGATGGGGCGGCTCTTTTTGGTGGAAACGACCTGACGCTAGGTACGCCGACTATTGATGTCGCCTCCGCTCGCTTTACGCCGTACGCCTTTGCCTGTCAAACGCTCCCGGTCATGGGGCCGCTGAAAATCGAGCAGTGGGCCAGCGGGTACAATGCGTGTCGGATTAATCGTGTCGTGGCTGTAATAGTAGTGGCGTTTGATGTGATCCATATTGACCGTCTCGGCCACCCCCGGCCATTGGTAGATTTCTCTTACGTAATTAGAAAGGTTGGGGTAGTCCTCAATGCGCTTAAAATTGCATTTGAAATGACCGTGGTAAACCGCATCAAATCGGATCAGCGTCGTAAACAGGCGAATATCCGCCTCGGTCAGCCACTCCCCCGCCAAATAGCGCTTATCGGCCAGGCGCGCTTCCATACGCTCAAGGGCGTCAAACAATGCCTTCACGTGCTTCTCATAAACCGCCTGCTCGGTGGCAAAACCTGATTTATAAACGCCGTTATTGATGTGGTCGTAGACATCGGCGTTGACGTCATCAATGACACCACGCAGATCTTCTGGGTAAAAATCCAAGTCGTTGCCGGTCAATTCATCAAACGCACGGTTAAAAATACGTAGCAAGTCTGCCGACTCATTATTAACGATCGCGCTGCGCTGTTTGTCCCATAGCACGGGCACGGTGACACGGCCGGTATAGTGTGGATCCGTCATGGTGTAGAGCTGGTGATGGTAGTCTACACCGTTAATGGGGTCGCCACTGGCACCTTCTTCCTGGTGATACGTCCAGCCTTGGTCGAGCATCAGGGGACTAACATGGGAAGTGCCAATCAACGGCTCCAGCCCTTTCAGCTTACGCATAATCAGTGTGCGATGCGCCCAGGGACAGGCTAGCGAGACATATAAATGATAACGATCTTTTTCCGCCGGGTAGCATTCACCGTCAGTCTCCGGCTGATCACCCACCCAGTCACGAAGTTGGGCGGATTCGCGTACAAACTCGCCGCCGTGTTTTTTGGTGTCATACCACTGGTCTTGCCATTCTCCGTTTACAAGTAGTCCCATGGGGCGTCTCCTGAAAAGTCGTTTGGGGTTTTTAGTTATTACGTCACTGTTTTCAGCATACGCCCGCTTCAAGGAGGCTCAAGCGGATGTTTTACGGTCTTTCATTCGAGTCAGTCGAATCATGCAGCGCGCACTCGCTCACCACGGCTTGCTTCAATGCGGCAGCCATCGCATGAGCCGCAGGCCCGGCCCGATCCCGGTCGCGGAAAATCAGTTGAACCGGCACTTCGCGAATCCCCCCCGCGGGCAGTGGCAGAGGCTTTAACTGGCCGCTTTTTAACTCTTCAGCAATGCGTGTTTCAGGCATCCAGGCAAAGCCCAGACCACGCCTTAGCATATCCAGTGAGGTGTTTAGGTGGCTGACGGTCCAGCGCTGCTCCGCCTTCAACCAGCCAGAGTTGGTTGATTGGCGCAGTGCTGAATCACGCACTACTAACTGTCGATGCTGGGCCAGATCGCGCAGATCCAACGAGCGGCCCAATTGATGTAGCGCGTGTTGGGGGTGCGCCACCGCCACAAAACGCACCGTGACCAACGGCTCCCCCAAAAAGCCCTGGGCCTCAATCCCGGAGACCACCAGGTCTGCGCGGCCGTCGTAGAGCATTTCAATGCCACCATTGAGCACACTCTCGTGTAATTGAACGCGCACCTGGGGGTACGTTTCAGAAAAGCGCTCCAACGCTTTAGCTTGAGCGGCAGCAGGAAATACCTGATCGATTGCTACGACCACTTCTGCCTCTAAACCCGCGGCTAGCCGGGTGGCGACATCCTCAAGTGAAGCCGCGCTCTCAATCAATTGGCGCGCACGCCTAAGCAGCAACTCTCCCGCTTCGGTTAACCGTACCTGGCGGCCGATAGGTTCGAGCACTTGCACGCCTAGTTGCTCTTCTAGTTTATGCACCGCATGGTTCAGTGTGGAGGGGCTTTTATGTACCGCCTCTGCCGCACGCGCAAACCCACCATGGTCAACCACGGCGGCCAACATTTGCCATTGTGAAAGTGTTACCCGGGACATTTCGATTTCCTCAACGCAATACAGCGAAACAATGCGCTTAATGTTCGAAAAAACTTGTATTCAAAAACATGACTAGAATGCCAGGAAACAGCCAATACTTCCGCCCATGCTTATAAAATGCTTGTGAATGGTCGCGAGAGCGACGGACAAACAAGCCCTCAACGCCTAGCCAACCACCCAATACTCGACATGGGTTACATCTAAGCTTTTAAAAACACCGTTTTCGTCTATAGTTAACTCAGGTGAATTAGTTAGCAGGCTCTACTGGTTACATTTGTTAGCAAACAGTGTTTATTAATAGCTATCTCTATCTATAATTACTCTTTCTGTATTTAATTACGCTTTATGTATAGATATACAGTCTATGCACCTCTGCCTTCATGGGGTATGGTTTCCGGGTTTATTCACTTTATAGTTACTTTTAATCACGAACTCGGCGGTCCATTTACTCATGTTGCGAATCCTCCATTCGCTGCCTCGCACGCATAAATTATTACTGTTACCCGTGGCCACAATGGTCACCGTGCTGGGCACACAAAAATTATTAACGACATACCAAGATTTAAATCAACCGCACACCCCGCTTGAAAGCGTGCTGGTTCCGCTTCCAAGCGACTCTACACCGGGCGTACCTTCCCTGCGTCAAGAACGCACCCCGGTGGCAGAAGCGATCGACCGCGCCTCTCGTGCCCTCGACGCAACCCGCGAAAACATCCCCCTCAGCGAACTAACAGCCACCGAAATCGTTGATCTTGACATGATTGCCAGCGCAGAAGCCGACATAGCAGACCAACCTGCTTTGGGCAGCGATGTCGCGGTACTGAACACCGCCGTACTGGAAAGCGCCGGTCTTGATGATGGCGCGCTGCATATGGCCATTGTACTGGGCACACTAGCCAGTGGCATGCTCGATGTAGATGACTCCTCCGTTGAAATAGCCGATGCCACCTCTTACGAGGATTACGGGGTGGAGCTATTTGACGATATATCGTTCCTGGATTTAGAGCTGGCAGCGGAAGAGCCGTTTGTGCCTCAATGGGAAACACATATTGTTGAATCTGGCGAAACTTTCGCCGTCCTGGCGCAAAATGAACTAGGCCTGGGCTACAGCGAAGTGATGGCGCTGCTTGAAGACCTACCCGATCAGCGCATGTTAACCAATTGGCGCGCCGGGCACAGCTTTGATTATCAGTTGGATGAAGATGGGCGTTTGTTGTCACTGCGAATGATGAAAAACACCCGCGATGGCATACTGTTGGAAAAGGATGCCGATCGCTACGCCATCACCACTATTGAACGCCAGGGTGAACCCGTTCAGCGCCTCTATGCGGGTAGCGTTAGCGGTAGTTTTGCACGCTCCGCCCAGGCGACAGGTTTGAACAGCAGCTCGGTAACAGAACTGACCAAGCTGCTCGAAAAGAAACTCGATTTTCGGCGAGACAGCCGCCGCGGTGATCGCTTCCAGGTACTGGTCGAGTCAGACATGATCGACGGTGAAACGTTAGATTCCCGTGTATTGGCGGTTCATTACAACGGCGAACGCATGGACTTAACCGTTGTGCGTAATGCCAGCGACGATAACTTTTATACACCTGAGGGTGGCAGCCTGGATCCGGCCTTTGCGCGCCATCCGTTTGAAGGCAATTACCGCTTGAGCTCCGGTTTCAATCCACGCCGCAAGCATCCGGTGACTGGCCGCATCAGCCCCCATAACGGCACCGATTTTGCTATGCCGATTGGCACGCCGGTAACGGCTCCTGCTAACGGTGTCGTTGAGCGGGTGAGTAACCATCACGCCGCAGGACGCTATATCGTCGTCCGTCACGACAATGGCTACCGAACGCGTTACCTGCACCTCTCCCGGCCGCTGGTGACGCAAGGTGAGCGTGTAACAATGGGCGAGCGTATCGCTCTGTCAGGCAATACAGGCCGCAGCACCGGCCCTCACCTGCACTACGAAGTCATCGTCAACAACTCGCCGGTCAATGCAATGACGGTTCCCCTGCCTGAAAACACCAGCTTGAGTGGCGACACGCTTATTGCGTTCCAGAGCCAGGCAGCGCCCATATTGGCGGCACTGGAAAGCGGCGAAACAGGCACGGTTAGCGTGGCTAATTATCAGAGCGAAAGTGACGACTAACCATCCGGCAGATGACATTGATGCTGACATGCAAAACACCGCCTCTCGGCGGTGTTTTGCATTGGCTTGTGTAAATACTTAGACAGGACGACGCAATGCGGCCAGTAGCGTTGCATCACGGCGGTAGATATCAGGCCTAAACTCCACCTCACCCTCGGCATTCGGCCACGCGGTTAAATAGTGCAGCGCAATGGGAATACGCTGGGTTAAGTTCACATTGCGATCACTTCCCCCATTTAACAGCGAACTCATTTGGTAGCGACTACCGGTGTCTTGCAGCAGCATTTGCGCCAGTTCAGCCACCCCTTCAACTCGAATGCAGCCTGAACTGAGTGCCCGCTGATCACGCTGGAATAAGCCGCGCGCGGGGGTATCGTGCAAATAGATCATGTCATCGTTGGGAAACCGCACCACCACGCGACCTAGCGGGTTACCCGTGCCGGCCACTTGGCGCAGCATAACGCCGCCGGGGTGCTGCCAATCGACCTCATCTGCAACCAGCGGCTCGCCCATGGGGCTAATCACCTGGATATTTTTACGCGCCAGATAGTCAATATCAGCACGCACCTGGGGCAACACATCTTCGCGCATAATCGTCGGCGGGATTGTCCAGGAGGGGTTAATGGTCAAATGGCTGATCGTGGAGTGGATGATCGGCGTCTCGCGACGCGGCGTACCGACCACCACTCGGGCATCCCAGTGCTGACCATTTGGGCGCACGTAGTGCATCCTGTAGCCTGCAATATCAACCCACACCCGCGGCTCAGCAGACTGCATCGGACTGATCCACCGCGCGCGCTCTAAATTGACCCGCAGTTGATCAATGCGTGATGCCACTGAGGTGTTCAACGCCAGGCGGGTTTGTTCGCCCACCACACCATCTTCCTGCAGCAGGTGGCGGCGCTGGAAACGCCTTACAGCAGCTTCCAGGGGCGCATCATAGGTGCGCCGGTTAGACGCCGTCTGCACCCCAATCATGGGATAAGCACGGCTGTCAGCCACTTGTAAATCAGCTTCACCCCACAGCGCTAACCGTTGACGCAACACGCTCACATCGTCGTCTTCGTCCCCTGGCCGAAGCGATTCATCCCGTGCGGCCAAGTAGGGCACACTGCCCAAGTTCACCAGCTGATAATGCTGCTTCAAGGCATCTCGCAACTGCTGATATTCAGGTGATGAGGGCCGAGCCAGGGCGATAGCGTTATCAATGACGCGATCATCGACAGCATGCACAACGCGCAACAGCGAGTAGCCACGCTCAGGGCGTGGTGTGTCCCACTGGGGCTCTATCTCACGAGGGTTCACTTTGCCCCGCTCTAAATGATCCAGCGCCAGCAACAGCGACCGGGTCGCTTTAATATCAAACGTCGCCTGTGCGGCTTCACCCTCCGCCTGACTGCGCTGAAACTCATCCAACAGCGTATCAGCGTGATAATCATCAGGTGTTAGACCGTCGGCTTCCAGGCTGTTAAGTGCTGCTACCAATGATTCAACCGCCCTGGCTGTCTGCCAAGCGGGCTGACCATCGCGGAGTTGGTAAAACTCTGTAATGGGTAATCGGTACGCGTCCATCTTGCTTAACTGCTGAGTCAGCGCCTGCTGTAACGGCACTGAATCCGCATACGCCTGACTAGTACCTAAAGGGCTGTGGGTAAGCGTGAGACATAGAGCGACCCCTATCGCCCATTGTCTTAGTGGCTGTATATCGTTCATCGCCCTCTCCTTGCGTTACTATAGTCTTCCACATCGCCGAACCTGTTCTTTTATCTTAGTCGGCTAATTTTCATAATGACTGATATTGCTTGTAGGATCGACTTTTATGGCTCTTCGTTTAAATGTTGCCACGTTAATATTTTCCCTACCTTTTACATTATTTACATTACCGCTACACGCTGCCAGTTTCTTTGCCCAAGTTGATTCAACGCCCCCCCGGGGCGTACTGGCTTTAAACCACCAACTGCAGCAGCTCGCCCCCCAGGCGTCCCCCGATGCACTGCGTTTAGCCGCTCAAGCGCTTAACTGTGCCGAGCCCAATGCCGAGCGCCTGGCGGTGATCGATTACTCGTTGCCATCTACCGAGCCGCGACTATGGGTGTTTGATTTACGCCAGCACAAGCTGCTCTTTGAAGAGCTGGTCTCCCACGGCCAGGGGTCGGGCGACGCCCAGGCCGAGACATTTTCCAATATCCCTGATAGCCACCAATCCAGCATTGGCCTATTTCGTACCATGAACAGTTATTATGGCCGCAACGGCTATTCCCTGCGCTTGGAAGGGCTGGAACCTAACGTCAACGACTTGGCGTATGAACGCGCTATTGTCATCCATGGCGCGGACTATGTGAGCGATGCGTTCATCACCCAAACGGGGCGGCTCGGGCGCAGTCATGGCTGCCCGGCCGTGCGTGAAGACGTAACTTACCCGCTGATCAATAGCCTCAAAGAGGATCAGTATGTGTTCGCTTATTATCCCGATGCAGAGTGGCTGGCCACCTCTGCGTTTCTCGGCTGCACGGCCGCCGCCGCACAGCTTGCCCGGCGCTAATATCGAGGCTTTTGGTAAAGGAGAGCGTTAACAACCTCAGTCTTAGAGATAATTGATAGCTCAATTTCATCATTTACGGTCGCTAAATCAGGCGTACGCGGGAACCCTCTGCAATACTTCGTGACAAATCAACACAAAATGTTGCTATCTGCCGTAGGTGTCTCTGCCATGTTCACCTTTATGCACCCGTATCAAAAAATTCGCCGCCTGGAACAGGAAGTTGCCGAGCTACGCACTCAGCTTGATGCTGCTACCCCCTCCCCCAGCTGCCGATTGCTAAACCTGATGAAACCAGCGCAATCCATCAGCATGCTGCAGGCGAGAGGCGCAGATATGCTGACTTCTCTTAATAATGGCCTTCAGGAGTTCGCTGACCAGCTTGCCGGCGAGCGCGCCACCCTAACCGAAACAGCCCATTTAATTGTCGCCGCCGAGCAGGCGGTCGATACCCTTGATCAGCATTGTCTCGACACCGAGCATGCCGAAGCCTTACCCCCGTTAGTGCTGGCCAAGACGTTACATGCCCTAAGCCAACTGCAGGTTTCCCTCGCCCGCAATGCAGGCCACGCCCAAGCATTAGCAGTGAGCGCGGCGCTGGAAACGGCCCATAGCCAGGGTCTAATGGGCAGCGCTGACTCGGCTAGCCAGGCGTCACCAGGGTTGGCAGCCATTGCGGATGACATGCACCATCTCGCGCTGACTATGCACCGCTTAAGTCACCAGCTCAGCCAACTGATGGAGCAGGTTAATAGCCAGGTAAGAGAGCACTCACAGGCTGTGGTGAAAAAGCGCTTGGCTGACGATGAGATTGCCCGCTCGGCGCAAACAGCCAAGCAGGCAGTGCATCAACTTGCTGACCAATCCCAGCATATGCACAAGGTGATTCATCACAGCGCCACCGCGGCGTTTTTACACTCTGCGAAGCTTGATCATGCGGTGTGGAAATGCCGTCTTTATAAGCAGCTTCTCTCTGCCAACACAGACACGCCCTTAGAGGATCACCACCAGTGCCGTTTGGGCCGCTGGTATCAACAGGGAGAGGGCCACCAACGCTACGCTCGCACCGACGCTTATAGGGCACTGGCGGCACCCCACCGCCGCATGCACGACAGTGGTGCTGAAGCGCTAAAGTTTGCCCGTCTGGGCGACCGCAATGGTCAACTGGCTGCCTTGGGCGTAATGGAAGAAGCCAGCCAGCAGCTCGCCCTTCAACTGGATAACCTTATGGAACACGCCATATTTGAAGCACCCTACTCAACCAACCACCGTTCACCGCTTGCAGGGGCGCCTTAAAGAACCGCTGTGCGCTAAATAGCCTTTCGTCTTATCTGGCCGCCTATGCCATGCTGGTTTCACTGGAACCAATTTCCTCACCAGCAGCAATGGGAAAAGCATATGGCAAAGGTCAAAAAGTTAGACCTCGCGTTACAAGGCGGCGGCGCCCATGGGGCCTATACCTGGGGTGTTATTGATCGGCTACTGGCGGATGAGCGTATTGAAATCGAGGGTATCAGCGGCACCAGCGCGGGGGCGATGAACGGCGTGGTGATGGCCGATGCGCTGACGCGTGGCGATAAAGAGACCGCACGGCAAGCACTGCACGATTTTTGGCAAGCGGTGAGTCGAGCAGGCATGGCCAGCCCCATCCGCCGCTCCCCCCTGGATATATTGACCGGCAACTGGAGCCTGGATCACTCACCGGGTTTTATTGCGATGGATTTGTTAAGCCGAGTGGCCTCCCCCTATCAACTCAACCCGCTCAACATCAATCCGCTGCGCGATATCGTGACTGATCACATTGATTTCGAGCGGGTGCGCCAATGTCAGCAGCTTAAGCTATTTGTCGCGGCAACTAATGTACGCACAGGTAAACAGCGGGTGTTTCGCCGTGAGGAGATGAGCGTTGATGCGGTGATGGCCTCCGCTTGCTTACCCTTTATGTTTCAAGCAGTGGAGATCGACGGCGAAGCGTATTGGGATGGCGGCTACATGGGTAATCCAGCGCTGTTTCCACTTATGGAGGAGTGCAGCGCACGGGATATTCTGCTGATACAAATCAACCCCATCAGCCGCAATGAAGTGCCTACCTCGGCGTCAGCCATTATGAACCGCCTCAACGAGATCACCTTTAACTCAGCTCTGATTAAAGAGATCCGCATGATTGCGCTGCTTAAGCATGCCCTTGATGAGCAAGGCATTGAAAACTGCTATCAACAGGCGTTGTTTCACCGCATCAGCGGCGAGCAGGCGCTTGAGGGACTCTCCGTCTCGAGTAAATCCAATTCCGAATGGCCATTTCTATGCCATTTATTCGAACAGGGCCAAGCTGCCGCTGAACGTTGGTTAAGCGAACACTTCGATGCGATTGGCAGCCACTCCACCCTTGATATTGATGCCGTCTATTTACATGAATAATGGCTGCACGTTCAGTCCGCCCAATTGCCCCCTTTTTTAGCACCAAGATGCCGCAAAATGCGCGCTGCATGCCCAATCATGCAGCACAAGCTTGCCTATTCATCCTTCACACACATGGGGTAAATTCTTTAAGAATTTGATTTTTTTGAAATAAGTTTTCAACTGGCAAGCTACCTGCATAACTCCTACCAGTGGTGGTAGGCGTGGACCAGGCCCAACTGGGTACGAGTGCGTCGAGCCTGACCTTCAACGATGAAGGCATGTTCTCGTCAATTGTTTACGTAACGCGCCAACTCGTCTGCGTTGCGTAGCGATCAACTCGTTTTATGCCCCGTGAGGCCATCCCATGGACATACGCAACAAAGCCAACCGCATTCGGTTATTCAACTTCTCGACCCCTCAGATGCGCGCTTTCCACTTCTCATGGTTCGCATTTCATATCTGCTTTTTTGGCTGGTTCGGCATCGCCCCTCTTATGGCGATCGTTCGTGAAGACCTTTCGCTGACACAAACACAAATCGGCAATACGATTATCGCTTCGGTGGCAATCACCGTGATAGTACGCCTTGCCATTGGCGTACTGTGTGACCGGATCGGCCCGCGCAAAACCTATACCGGGCTACTGCTATTGGGCGCAATCCCAGTAATGGGCATTGGCTTGGCCGATAGCTTTGAAACCTTTTTATTAGCGCGCTTGGCTATTGGAGCCATCGGTGCCTCTTTCGTGATTACCCAGTACCACACTTCAATGATGTTCGCGCCCAATGTGGTTGGTACCGCTAACGCTACCAGCGCGGGCTGGGGCAACCTGGGTGGTGGCACCACACAAATTCTAATGCCGCTGATCTTCTCTGGCATGCTGATGCTGGGCGTAAATGAGGCCTTTGGCTGGCGCCTGGCGATGATGGTGCCTGGCGTAGTGATGTTCTTGACCGGTATTGGTTACTGGTTCTTCACTCAGGATGCCCCCAATGGTAATTTCAGCGAACTGCGCGCTCGGGGTGAACTGCCCGAAGCTTCCGGCGAAAACGGTGCCGCGCAAAGTTTTTTAGCCGCCGCCAAGGATATCCGTGTCTGGGCACTGTTCGTTGTCTACGGCCTCTGCTTTGGCGTGGAGCTGACAATCAACAATATTGCCGCCATCTACTTCTTCGATAAGTTTGATCTCACCCTGGCTACCGCGGGCATGATCGCTGGCTTGTTCGGGTTAATGAATATTTTCGCACGTACCCTTGGAGGGGTTTTCTCGGATCTTTTCGCCAAGCAAGGGGGCCTGAAAGGGCGCGTTCGCTGGCTGTTTATTGCCTTGGTTTGCGAAGGTATTGCGTTGGTGGCGTTCTCACAGATGCACGTCTTGAGCCTGGCGATTGGCATCATGCTCGTGTTCAGCCTGTTTGTGCAAATGGCGGAAGGCGCCACCTACGGTGTTGTACCGTTTATTAACAAAAAAGCCTTGGGGGCCGTCGCAGGGATTGTCGGCGCAGGCGGTAACGTTGGCGCGGTAGGCGCAGCCTTTTTGTTCCGCAGCGAAAGCCTGAGCTATCAACAAGGACTGTTCTATTTAGGCCTCACAGTACTGGTGCTGGCCTCCTGTGTGCTACTGGTGCGCTTTAGTGATGCCACTGAGGCAGAAGAGGCCAAAGCCTACCGCGATGCGATTGGTGATGATGTTGGCGCAGGCGCCCTGTCGTTGCGTTAAACGCTTTCCAGTACACTCGAGTACACTCCCATCTAGCTATTTAGCGGTATGGGAGTGTTTTCATTTAGGCGGCAAGCTACCAAGGAAATCTCTATGTCTTCAGCGCAGCAACTGCTCTTAACCGCCATCCGTTGCGATATCGACAACCTTACCCACCTTGCCACCACTGCAGATATTGTCGGCGACATTAGCCGCTTTATCCATATGCTCCAGCGTGAACGTGGCGCATCGACGATTTACCTGGTTTCCCAGGGGCAGCGCTTCAAGACCCGCCGCGACACCTACCGACAGCACAGTCAGCAGGCCGAAACATTAATGCGCCAACGGCTGGAAGCGCTCAGCGAGGAGGCTCGCCCTCAGGCCGCTGCGCGCTTACTACGCCGAATTGCCGCCGTGTGGTATGCGCTAGACGAGCTGGGTGCACTTCGCCAGGCTATCGATACCTTTGCGATCACGCCCGACGCAGCGACCCAGGCGTTTAACCAGTTAACCAGTGGGCTGCTGGCCATTGTATTTGAGGCCGCGGACACCTCTATCGACCCCGATATCACCCGTACGCTGGTGGCCATTTTCCACTTGATGCAGGGCAAAGAGCTGGCGGGCCAAGAGCGCGCCTGTGGTGCCTTTGGCTTTACCCATGGCCACTTCGACGAGCCCCACCGGGCGCTGCTAAACCAGCTAATGAAGGATCAGCAGCGCTGTTTTGACACCTTTGTAGAGTTTGCGACCCCCGAAGCGCAGCAGGCATGGCAAAAAGAGCTTTCACCGCGCACGCTGTCGGGTATTTGCCATCTTCGCGATATCGCCTGCCAGCGCTTGTCGGCAACGCAATCCCCACCCAAAGATACGCCTGATAAGCTGGGGGAAACCTGGTACGAACTCACCACCCTGCGTATCGACTCAATGAAAATGGTGGAAGATGCGCTGATCTCACAGCTGAGCGTGCTTTGCCACCGCAAAATTTCCCAGGCCGAGGATGCGCTAGAGAAAGCTAAAACGCAGACGTGTACTTATGCCCCTGCGCCGTGCGAACAGCTGCTGGCGCTTAATGATGGGCAACCATTAGGCGACCTGACCGCCAACGCCCTCACCTCTCCACTAGGGCGTTCGCTGATCGAACTCACCCAGGCCCAGGCTAGCCGCTTACAGGGACTGAGCGATGAGCTCGAAAATACCCGCAAAGCACTGCGTGAACGCAAATTGATTGAACGCGCCAAGGGCCTGATCATGGCGCACCAGGAGATGAGCGAAGAGGAGGCCTACCGCTTTCTGCGTAAAACCTCGATGGATCAAAGCAAAAGCATGGCGGATATGGCCCAAGCGATTCTCGATCTCTCCGCGATGCTGAAACGTAAGGATGCAAATACATAATGCCGCCGTTAATGGCCACTTAGCAGCACTGCCGCCAGCAGTTTAAGCCGATATTTGCAGGATGCCGTCACCTTAGCCATGCTAAAAGCTTACTTGATTTATCAGGCAAGGAGTGCAACCCATGCAAAACGGCGTGCTATTAATTACCGGCGCATCCAGCGGCATTGGCGCAGCCACCGCCCGAGCAGCCGCGCGTGAGGGCTATAAACTGGTATTGGCCGCCCGCTCTAGCGACAAGCTCATCGCACTGGCCCAAGAGTTGGGGCCGGAAAATGTGCTGGCATGTGAGCTGGACGTGACCAACATGGAGCAGCAACAAGCCATGGTTGAGCAGGCGCTGGAAACCTTTGGACGCCTGGACGGCGTGTTTGCCAATGCTGGCCGTGGTGGCTCGCCCGGCGGCTTTAGTGAAGCTGATCACAGCGAGTGGCGGGAGATGATTCTCACCAATATCTATGGCGTGGGACTCACTATTCAAGCCTGCTTGCCCGCCCTTAAACGCAGCAAAGGCCATGTATTGCTGACTAGCTCAGCCGCAGGCCGCACGACGATACCAGGCTCCATGTATAGCGCGACCAAATGGGCGGTCACCGGCATTGGCTATAACCTGCGTGAAGAGCTCCGTGGTACTGGTATGCGCGTAACGCTGATTGAACCGGGAATGGTCGACACGCCCTTTTTTGATGAACCGCCGACCTATGCCTTAGACGATCGCGATATCGCCAATGCGGTAATTTACGCGCTTGCCCAGCCTGCCCATGTCGATGTGAATGAAATTCTTATCCGTCCCACTCCGCCTTTAAATGAGGAGTGAGGAGCCAACGAGCCTGTATATCCGCCACATGGATAGTCGGCACCTTGCAATTCATCTGCACTGGCCGCATAACGTGTAATTACCAAGCGCGCTAAGTAATTTTTCACTCTACGCGCCCACGAATTAATTTGCAGGTGACCCATGAGCCAACTCGCTTCCACGGCACTTTCCGTCCTCGATCTGGCCCCCATCCGCCAGGGCGGCAGTGCCGCAGAGACCTTTCGTGATAGTGTTGCCCTAGCACAATTAACCGAGCAACTCGGCTATACCCGCTACTGGCTAGCCGAGCACCACAATATTGCCGGGATCGCCAGCGCCGCCACCGCGGTGTTGATTGGACATATTGCTGGGCAAACGTCCACTATTCGCGTAGGCAGCGGTGGCATCATGCTGCCTAACCATCCTCCCCTGGTGATCGCCGAGCAGTTTGGCACCCTGGAAACCCTCTACCCTGGCCGTATTGACCTGGGCTTAGGCCGTGCCCCAGGCTCGGATGGCGCCACCATGCAGGCCATGCGCCGCAACGCCCACGCGGGTGTCGACGACTTTCCGCAATTGCTGAATGAACTGCGCAGCTATTTAGCCGATGCGGAGCCCCAACAGCGTGTCAAAGCGGTGCCTGGCCAAGGCACCCATGTGCCTATTTGGTTGCTGGGTTCCAGCGGCTACAGCGCGCAGCTGGCCGCCAAACTGGGTTTGCCCTTCGCGTTTGCGGCACAGTTCGCGCCGGGCTACCTGTTTGAAGCGCTGCGCCTGTACCGTGATAACTTCCGTCCCTCGGAACACCTGGGTAAGCCCCATGCCATGGTCGGCCTTCCCGTGATGGCGGCAGAGAGCGATGCAATGGCTAACTACCTGGCCACGACTGCTCAGCAGAAGTTTTTAAACCTTATTCGCGGCAAGCCCACTCAGTCGCAGCCGCCGGTGGAGCAGCTCGATTGGTCGCCGGTGGAGCAAGCCCAGGTTAGCCAGTTTTTAGGGGCGGCTATTATTGGTGGGCCAGAGACGGTTAAAGCAGAACTTGAGGAGTTCCAAGCGCGTACGGGTGCCGATGAACTGATGATTAATAGCGATTTTTACAATCACGCTGACCGTCTGCGTAGCTACAAGATTGTGGCTGAGGTCGCTCGGTAGGCGCTTCGCTGTAGAGGATACTGATGACCACACTGGCTTTTTCTCCGATGACGGACGGCGATTTTGCTGTTTTCTGGCCAACCTTTCACGCCATTGTGGCAGCGCAAGAGACTTATGCGATTGACCCAGATATCGGCTTTGACGCTGCCCGGCAGTTATGGTGTAAAACGCCGAACGCCAGCGTGGTTGCCAAAGATAAAAATGGCCAAGTGTTGGGTGCCTACTACTTAAAAGCCAACGCGGCAGGCCCCGGTGACCATATATGTAACTGTGGCTATATGGTGACCCCTGCCGCACGGGGCAAAGGCGTAGCGCGTGCCATGTGCGAGCACTCTCAACAACAAGCACGGGAACTGGGGTTTCTCGCCATGCAGTACAACGCCGTGGTGGCTACCAATGAAGTGGCCGTCGCGTTATGGCAGAAACTTGGCTTTCGCATTGTGGGTACCGTTCCTAACGCTTACCGCCACGCACGCCTTGGTTTTGTCGATACGTATGTGATGTATAAGACGCTTTAACAGCAATCCATTTAGCAAAGAACTTTGAAACTAGTTAAGAAAACATTTAATTATACGACTTTATCGTAACTAACCATTTAACAATATCACAAACTAAAGACAACTTAATCAAGACACTATTTTAATGAGAAATTGATACCTTTTAAAACTCCTCTATGCACTAATTCAGGTGCGGGGAGTATTAGGAGAAGTATCAATGCAAAACATATCAGTTAAGAGAGTGATTGCTGGCGCACTGATTGTGCTTTTAGCCATGCTTATTATTTTGGGCAGTATGGGGGCTATGGCAGAACGTGAGTCTGCGCAGCTGCTAGCAGAAATTAATGAGATAAGCGCTCAGCAGGCGAGTGCTGCCAACCGTGCAGAAACGAACCTAATGGAGGTTCGGGTAAGATTAGAGCGTATGTCTCAGCACTACCAAGCGGGTAACGAAAACAATGCGAAGCGGGCGCTAGGAGAGGCGCTGCAGAGTTTGGAAAGGGCTGACCGGCGTATTGCAGAACTCTCAGGCATTGAGCTCCCGGTTGGTTCCGAGCGTCGCCCGCTCATTGCTGACATTGTCGAAAGCTACAACCTTATTGTCACTGACGAACTAAGGGGCGACTTGGCTAATGAGCGTTATGAGGCTCTTGATGCGTATAGGGATCCTATCAACCAAAAATTTTCAAGCTTCAGCGCAGCAATCAATAATTTTAATAACTATGCACTAAGCCGGGGAAATCAGGTTCACTCGGAAGCCCAGCACGACAGCGTCATTTTTAGCATTACAGTGGGTGCGCTTATTTTAACGGCCATAGTGCTCTACATTGTGGTACAGATAATGATTAATCGGCTCGTTATTAATCCACTCCAGCGTGCGGTTCGCATCTGTGAAAATATCGCCAAGGGGGATTTGACCAGCCATATCGACACCCTAGGACGTAACGAGATCGGCCGCCTTTACAGTGCCATGGAGGATATGCAAGAGCGTCTGGAAGACATGATTGGCACACTCAATCAAAGTAGCGAAGCCGTCGCCTCCAGTTCAACGCAAATCGCAACCGGCAGCCAAGACCTCGCCTCACGCACCGAACAACAAGCCGCGGCGTTGCAACAAACCGCCGCGAGTATGGATGAAATTTCATCGATTGTGCGCCAAAACGCTGACACTGCCAGCCAGGCCCAGCAACTGACCCAAGACGCAGCACAACAGGCGAATACCGGCAAACAGGCCTCTGAGCGCACTAGCCTACTGATGCGCGAACTGGAAGAAACCTCGCATAAAGTCCACGATATTGTTCAGGTGATTGACTCTATCGCCTTTCAAACCAATATCCTGGCACTCAATGCCTCTGTGGAAGCTGCCCGTGCAGGCGAACATGGGAGAGGCTTTGCGGTGGTGGCGAGTGAAGTTCGCTCACTAGCCACAAAGACCTCCACCTCATCGAAAGAGATACGCACCATGATCGAAGATATCGCGCAGCGTATTGTGGTGGGTGCGGAACAAGCAGCGAAAAATGGCCATGATATGGCGGATATCAACGAAGCGATTCGTAAAGTGACGGAAATGATGCAAGAGCTTGCGCTCGCTGCAAAAGAGCAGGAGTCGGGCATTAGCCAAGTCAGTACGGCTGTATCTCAGATGGATTCCGCCACGCAGGAAAATGTCTCATTGGTTGAAGAGACCAGCACGGCATCTGCATCACTCCAGGATGAAGCCACTCGTTTGGCCGAGTTGGTCACCACCTTCAAACTGAAGCGGGATGCGAACGCTGGTTCGGAATCCTCTACCGCCACGGCTTCACCGCATCCCCTGGCAACAACTCACTCTTCTTATACAACTAAAAAATTATCCAGCAGCACACCCGATTGGGAAGAGTTTTAGTTCACATTTCCGGGCCAGCTTTGCTGGCCCTTTTTCCCTTGAGCCAGTCTTTAAGTGAATCATAATTAACCACCCGTTAAATGCAAAAAACAGCAGAATAAGGTACTTTCCTTCAGCTAATGACAATACGTTAATAAGCAGTTTCTCTTATCGGTGATGGCTAATAATAATGTCTGTTCATACCTGGTTATTCTCGCGCTTCTCACTACGCTCACGGTTTAGCGCACTAATTGCAACGTTGGTGTTTGCCACTACGCTGTTACTTGGCTGGGTGGCATCTCGTGAATCAGCGCAGCAAATGGAAGCTAGCATTGGTACGGCGACTGCAGAAGCGGCCTATCAAATGGTGGATAAGCTAGAGCGCAATATGGATGCACGCATTAAGGAGGTCAAACTCCTATTGGGTATGCAGGCACTCACTAATGACACGCGCCCTGGCGCGCTACGGGGGCAGCTAGAACGATTGCAAGACAATCATGACGTTGTGTCGTGGATTGGCTTTACTGACCCGGAAGGGACTGTTCAAGCAGCGACAGGAGGAATTTTAGAAGGTGTTTCAATAGCGCAAAGACCCGTATTTATTGAAGGGCGCAAAGCGCTTTGGATAGGCGATGTTCATGAGGCAGTGCTTCTCGCACAACTGCTGCCTAACCCCAGTGGTGAAGCGCTTAAGTTCGTCGATATTGCCACCCCGGTGTATGACCGCAATAGGGAGTTCCAGGGCGTTCTGGCGGTACATTTAAGCTGGGAATGGGCAGAATATATTCAGCATTCAATGTTTTCACCTACTAAGCAGCGTCAAGATACCGAGATGCTACTGCTTTCAACTGATGGTACCGTCTTACTGGGCCCAGAAACGCTCATGGGACAATCATTAGCCAGCCTGGATCATCTACCCGGCCCCGCTACCACATCACCGCAATGGGCTATTGAAACCTGGCCCAATGGTGAACAATTTGTGACAGGCTACGCTCGAAGCAACGGCTACGAGGACTTTCCTGGATTAGGCTGGATAGCGATTAGCCGAAAACCGGTCTCTATCGCTTTTGCCCCTGTGGAGCAGCTACAGGCAGCCATTATGGGCATCGGTATTCTACTGGCGCTGCTGTTTGCAATGATTGGTTGGGCGATTGCCTCTCGAATGGTGACTCCTCTCACCCGCTTAGCCAGTGCCGCCGATCAAATACAGGAGGGCGAGCAAGCCGACTGTATTCCTCTGGAAAACGGCTCTCCTGAAATGAAGCGCCTATCGACCTCCATGCGTAACATGGTCAGTCGGCTACTGGATCAACGTCAAACGATCAACCGCTTAGAGGATCTAGCCAATACCGACCCACTAACGGGGCTTCCCAATCGCGCCTTTCTGAATCAATACTTACAGTTGGCCATGCCAGAAGCTGAAAGAAACCAGCAAAGCATGGTGGTCATGTATATCGATCTGGATGGTTTCAAACGGGTCAACGATGAACTGGGCCACCATGCGGGAGATCTGTTGCTTATTGAGATAACCCAGCGTCTGAAAAACGCCCTGCGCAGTGGCGATGTGGTGGCGCGCCTGGGTGGCGATGAATTCGTCATGGTGCTCAAAACCAAGCAGGAGTACCTGGAAATGCTTACCCACGAAGTGAGTAGGCGTTTACTTACGGCTATCGCCCAACCGATTTTACTACCCGAAAATAAGCGCGCCCATGTGGGCTGTAGTTTGGGCGCGCTTGGTGGCCACACCACGGCCTGCATATTGAAACGGTGCTAAAACTTGCCGATAGCGCCCTATATGCGGCTAAAAGTAAAGGCAAGCATCAGCTAGTGATTCACACGCCTTAGCCCTTCAAGTCAAAACAGTGCTGCAACTGTTGCTCAGCGGTAGCGCTGCCCATGGCCGTTAACTTAGCGATATTGCGCTCGGGAATAGCGTCGGTATCGCCGTAAAACTCAATCGCCTTTTCGACACTCTCTTCGCGCAACAGATGCACCATGGCGTAGGGAGAGCGGTTGGTATAGTTAGAGGCTTCATCGGGCTCGGTACCGTCGAAGCAGTAATCCGGATGAAAAGTGGCGAGCTGATAGGTTCCTTCATACCCTTGGTCGACAAGAATACTTTCAGCCAGCTCAACAAAATCCAGGTAGTGATCAAAGCTTTTGAAGAGCGTTGGGAATACCAGCAGCGTGGTTTCTGTTTCTGGATGCTCATCCAGCCACTGGACTTCGACCATCAGTTCCCCCAGGGCCACTTCGATTTTCTTGGAGCGCACTACCTCAACGCGGATGGTGTCACGCGCTAGCTCCCGCTGAGCGAACGGGCAAATATCGTGGGCCACAATGAAGGTGCGCACCCAGTTCAGCGTTTGCGCAACTATTTGGTTATCTGCGTGCATAGCACCCTCTTTACTGATCGGGTCGGCGATGACCGACACCCTGTGCGCAGCAGTTTACCAACTGTTCATGACCAACTACACGTGCTCTTGATAGCGCTTCAAGGCAACCTCATAAGATTTATGGATATGGTCGTCCATTAATTCACGCGCTGCTTTAGCATCGCGCTGTAGCGCCAGCTCCACAAGCTGATGGTGCTGCTCGTCAAGCTCTTGGCGAATCGTCGGCATCTTCGGCCCCAGACGGCGATAGCGATCAAACTGGTCATGCAGTTGTTCAATAAATCGTAACAACCACACTGACCCACAGGGCGCCACCAGGGTACGATGAAATTGGGTATGCAGGTGTTCCCACTCCTCGCCTTTATCCAGGGTTATATCAGCCCGCTTCAGACGATGCGCGGCAGCCAGCAAATCGGCCTCCCAGAGTGAATCACCCTTAGCAATCGCCCGTTCGAGCGCCATCCCCTCCATTTCCAAACGCATCTGGGCAATATCGTCCAGCTCATCCCGGGACAGCTTCGGAACCCGAAAGCCCCGCTGATTCTCCTGCACCAGCAACCCATACGCCGCCAATTTATTGAGCGCTTCTCTTAGCGGACTCAAACCGACTTGGTAGCGATCTTTAAGCGCATTGATCGCGAGCTTTTCGCCAGCGACAAAACGCCCGCCGACCAAATCTTTACGTAAATGATCAAACACACGACTTGATGCAGTACCTGCTGGCCCTGCTGGCGTCGGTAAAGAATTACTCATGGCGATGTCCTTTATTCATCTCAGTCCCCGCTGTCCATTCTATTTTTCGCTGTTGACGTTGGATCGGGCACTACCTATATTCTATTTTAGACAAGATAATCGATTTTTTAACCTACAAACGATAAATAAGGCTAGAGTATGATTTTGCTCCCTTCGTCGGCTGTGCGGGATATGCGCCCATGAAACCACCTGCTGTTTCCTGGCAACTATTCTGGGCCTTCTTCCGCATTGGCATCTTCGGTTTCGGTGGCGGCCCCGCCATGATTCCCTTAGTACGGGCCGAGGTCGTCACCCGCCACCACTGGCTAACCGATGAAGAGTTCGCCGACGTGCTGGCGATTGGCAATACCCTACCGGGCCCCATTGCCACCAAAATGCCCGGCTACATTGGCTACCGAGTGGGCGGTGTAACAGGCTGCATCGCCGCCGTCATTGCCATTATCGTGCCAATGATTGTAGCGATGATTGTCATGTTAGGCATTTTCAGCCGCTACCGCGATGTGGCATGGATTCGCGGCATGGGCCAAGCAGTGGTGCCAGTAGTCATGGTGATGATGGCGCAACTCACTTGGGACTTTTTTGAGAAATCACAGGCAGCACTTGGCTGGCTGGTTAGTATTGCCATGGCCATTATTGCCGCCGGGCTAATCTACTGGCTCGGCCTTCACCCAGGCTGGGTGATCGGCGCCATTCTCGTTGCCGCCCTGCTGCGTCCTGCTGGCAAGAAAAAAGCGGAGGGGACGGCATGATTTACTGGGATCTCTTCTTAGCTTTTTTTATTCCCAACATTATCGGTTACGGCGGTGGCCCGGCCATTATTCCACTGATTGAGGCGGAAGTGGTGGGCCGTTATGGCTGGATGACCGCGCAAACCTTCGCGGAAACATTAGCCTTGGGTAACGCCTTGCCTAGCCCTATCGCCACCAAAATGGCCGGCTACGTGGGCTATGAAGTAGCGGGCATTGGCGGCGCTTTCATCGCCGTAGCTGCCACGGTGATCCCCACGCTGCTGCTAATGCTGGGTGCCTTGGGGCTGCTCTACCGCCACCGCGACTCTCCCAGAGTTAAGCGCATGAGCCAGTGGGTACGCCCGGTCATCGCCATGATGATGGCCTGGCTAACCCTGGGATTTCTGCTCGAAAGCTTGGACTCCAGCGGCACGATTCATACCCTGATTATTGGAATAGTCGCCGCTATTGCATTGATCCGCTTCAAAACGCACCCCGCCTTTGTGGTCATGGGCGCCTTGGTTTATGGAGGCTTCTTCCTCGGCTAACACTCATTGCAGATGCATTTATCAAACAACAAGAACCCGAAAACGGATCACGCGCTCACCACGCCGCTGCAGTAAGGGCGGCATCCCTCAACACCAACCTCAAAACATAAAGGTGTATAAGAATGACGCGTTCAACATTTACTCTAAGCACTACCCTCGCCGCCATCGGACTTGCGTCTAGTTTGGCAATTACCACCACCGCACAAGCTGACTATCCCGAGCAGGATATTCGCTTAATCATCCCTTACGGGCCTGGGGGAGCAACGGATATCCTGTTCCGGTTGATTTCTCAGGAAGCTGAGAAAACGCTAGGCGAGTCCATCGTACCCGTCAATATGGCAGGTGCTGGGGCAACTTTGGGTTCACGCAACGTGAAAGATGCTGATCCCGATGGCTACACGCTGCTTGGCAGCCACGACACCATTGCACTTTCAAAGCTAGCGGGCACCGTCGACTACTCGTTTGATGCCTTCGAACCTATCGCGCTACTTACCCAAACCATCAACATTCCCACTGCACATGCCAATCATCCCGTGCAGAGCGCTGACGAAATCGCTGACTACGTCAGTGAAAATCCAGGCCAAGTGCGTTTCAGCATGATCCCCAGCTCCACGGATCACTTCTTCTGGGCACAGTTCTTCCAGGAGGCGGGCATTGATATGGCCGATGTACGTCTAGTTGGCTATCCCGATACGGGAGAACAGGTATCGGCCTTGATGGCGGAAGAAGTTGATTTCGCGATGTTCAACCTGCCCTCTGGCGGTGCGTTTTTTGAAGATGGCACCTTCCGCGCGCTCGGTATCGCTCATCCAGAACGTCTCGAAAGCATGCCCGATGTCGCTACCTTGCGTGAGCAAGGCATCGAGATGGATCACTCGACCAGTCGAGGCATTTTCGCGCCTAAAGGCACGCCTCCGGAAGTGATCGATACC
Organism: Halomonas sp. BDJS001; assembly: GCF_026104355.1. Lineage (NCBI taxonomy): Bacteria > Pseudomonadati > Pseudomonadota > Gammaproteobacteria > Oceanospirillales > Halomonadaceae > Halomonas > Halomonas sp. BDJS001. The sequence goes on along the minus strand of NZ_CP110535.1, from coordinate 1,092,309 downwards.
ATTGCTGATGCCTATGGCCAAGCACTGGAAAATGAAGAAGTCCAGAGTCGTATTGAGAATGAATTTGGCTCTGTTGTTCGCTTTCTGGCCGGTGATGATTACCAAACGTTTCTGGATGAAAACGAAGCTGCACTCTCCGCTGCTGCCGAGAACATCGATTTCCAGAACTGAGGGCGCACGCTCTAGCCCTCGTTAATGCGGGGGCTAGAGCTGCCGGAGGCATCGCTAATGCTTACGCTAACTAAAGACCGCGCCTTGGCGCTGGCGCTGCTCTTAATTGTGGCTGTCATGTGGATGGAGTCGGGTGATATTCGTCCACCGACCAGCTGGCAGCCTTATGGGTCAGCGCTTTTCCCTCGCATTTTGTTAGTCGTGATTGGGGTGTTATCACTGCTGATTTTAGTGCGTTCCTTATGGGTAAACGTGCCTGAACGGCTTGGCGCAAAACAGCTGGTTACTGAGTGGTTTCAAAGCCGACGCACCATACTCGCTCTGTTTCTACTGTTTGGGCTCTACGCTGCCTTACTTCCAGTGGTGGGGTATATCGCAGCCACCATAGGCTTCTTGGTCGCTTCTCTGGCTCTACTGTTGGGCATTGATACGCGACGTAAATGGATGATTAATCTCACTCTTAGCGCCACCTTAACTATCGTGATATTTGTCGTTTTCCGCTATGGCCTGAATGTTTGGCTGCCTTAACCTGGAGTAAATAATGACCAACTTTTTTCTCCAAGCCCTCGCTGAGGTCGGCACGCCATCGGTCTTGGGCTTGATCATCATTGGCGTACTGTTTGGGATTGTTGGCGGGAGCATTCCTGGTTTTACCGTCACCATGGCTATCTTGGTGGTCTTCCCATTCACGTTTGCCATGGATCCGGTAAGCGGCGTATCGCTGATGGTCGGTGTGTTTGTGGGTGGGTACTCTGGCGGCATTGTGTCTGGCGTCATGCTGGGAATACCTGGCACCCCCTCATCGATTACCACCGTTTATGATGGCTACCCAATGGCACAGAAAGGCGAACCTGGCCGCGCCTTGGGCATCGGCGTTGCATCGTCTTTTCTAGGCACGCTGATTAGCGTGGCAGTACTGGTTTTTTTCGGCCCGTTGATTGCCAGTTTCAGCATGAATTTCCGCCCCTGGGAAATTACCGCGTTAATCGTTTTCGCCCTGACGCTGGTAGCCGGACTTTCAAGTGGCGCGTTGCTCAAAGGCCTGATGGCCGCGGCGTTAGGCCTCTTGATCACCACCGTTGGCTATGACCGCAACAGCAACCTGCGCTTTGACTTTGGCCTGCCTGCAATGGGCTCTGGGTTTGAAATCCTGCCCGTGATGATCGGTATCTTTGCCTTCTCACAGCTGCTTGGCAATATCGAAAAGCTGAAGGATGAGAAAAGTGACGCCAAAAAAATCGACACCAATGTCACCATTCCCTACGGCCTAATACTCAAAGATATGGCGGGGCAAAAGCTCAATACCCTTCGCTCATCGCTGATTGGCAGTTTAGTAGGGGCGCTCCCTGGCACCGGCGGTACCGTTGCCAACTTCTTGAGTTACGACCAAGCAAAAAAATTCTCCCGACATCCGGAAGAGTTTGGCACCGGTACGCCGAGTGGCATTGTGGCTTCTGAAGCCTCCAACAGTGCGGTGGCGGGCGGCGCTTTTGTACCCACGCTGGCATTGGGCATACCGGGCGATCTGCCTATGGCGATCATGATGGGCGTACTGATTCTGCACGGCATTACGCCGGGGCCAATGATGTTCGAACAAAACCCCGTATTGGTGGGTGCTATTTATGCCAGCTTACTGATCGGTGCGGTGGTCATGGTGCTTTGCAACCTGCTGCTAGTGCGCTGGTTCGCCAAAATATCGTTGATCCCCCAACAGATCCTCGTTCCCGTCGTATTAATGCTGTGTGCCATTGGTGCTTACGCCCTGAATAACAACCTGTTTGATATTTGGGTGCTGTTTATCTTCGGCATCATCGGCTACCTGCTGTGGAAAGCGGACGTTCCCCTAACGCCTCTGATACTCGGCGTGGTACTTGGCGACAACCTTGAACGTCAGCTATTCCGCGCCTTAGAGCTTAACGAAAGCTGGTTGACGTTTTTAACCCGGCCTCTCTCTGCGCTTTTCCTGGCATTAGCCGTCGCTTCGATTTTGTTTTCGCTCTATCAGGATCGCAAGATTCAGCGGTTAAAAAATGCCGCTCAGCGGGAAAACATTTAAGACATTACTAGGCTATTTGATAACTCCGTTCAAAAGGAACTCTGGCATGCAACAAGATGCACTCTATTATCCCAGCGCCTCGCGCCGGATGGCCACCTTCGGTAAACGTGGCATGGTCGCCACCTCACAGCCATTAGCGGCGCAAGTGGGTATTAACATCCTGCAGCAAGGAGGTAACGCCATTGATGCCGCCATTGCAACAGCGGCGGCGCTAACGGTGGTCGAACCCACCTCCAATGGGATCGGCAGCGATGCCTTTGCGATTGTCTGGGTCGACGGCAAGCTACATGGCCTTAATGCCAGTGGCCCTGCGCCACAAGCGGCGACCATTGAAGCGCTGAAAGCACTCGGCCATGATGCAGTGCCCAATCACGGTATGCTGCCTGTCACAGTTCCTGGAGCACCCGCTGCCTGGGCGGCGCTCTCTGAGCGCTTCGGCAAGCTGCCATTCGCTGAACTGCTAGCGCCTGCCATTGCGCTGGCAGATGAAGGTTTTCCCGTCTCTCCCGTTATTCATCAAATGTGGAAAGAGGCTTTCAATACGTATTCAGCCTATAACGATGCCTCTTTCAAACCTTGGTTTGATACCTTTGCCCCCGAAGGTCGAGCGCCTAAGGCGGGTGAGCTATGGCGTTCTGAAGGCCATGCAAAAAGCCTAAAAGCCATTGCTGACACCCACGCTAAAGCGTTTTACGAAGGCGAGCTGGCCAAAGCCATCGACACCTTCTCCCGGGAACATGGCGGGCTGCTACGCAAAGAAGATCTGGCTGCTTACCAGCCGGAGTGGGTAGATCCGATTAGCGTTCGCTATAAAGACCACGATATTTGGGAGATCCCTCCCAACGGCAGTGGCATGATAGTACTGCAAGCGCTGGGTATGCTTGAGCACTTAGGCGCAGAGGGATCTGACCCGATTGAAACCCTTCACCGCCGTATCGAAGCCACCAAACTGGCCTACGTTGATGGCTTCGCGCACGTTACCGATCTAGACGCGATGCGTCCCACGATTGATCAAATGTTGGACGACGACTATTTAAAAGCGCGAGCAGCGCTGATTGGCGAACAGGCGGTCGATCCGGTACACGGCAATCCAATTAAAGGCGGCACGGTGTATCTTGCAACAGCTGACAGCGATGGCAATATGGTGTCGCTGATTCAGAGTAATTTCAAAGGCTTTGGCTCAGGCATGGTGGTGCCAGGAACCGGCATCAGCCTGCAAAACCGCGGCTGGTCGTTCTCCTTGGATCCACAACACCCTAATGCACTGGCACCGGGCAAACGCACCTACCACACCATCATTCCTGGCTTTATCACCAAAGATAACCAAGCCGTTGGGCCGTTTGGCGTGATGGGTGGCTATATGCAGCCCCAGGGCCATGTGCAGGTGGTAACGGCCATGCTTGAGGATCAACTGAATCCTCAAGCGGCGCTGGATATGCCCCGTTGGAAATGGACCAAAGGCAGAACCATCGAAGTTGAGGCCGATTTTCCCAATCACTTAGCGCTGGCCCTGGCACGCCGCGGCCACGACATCGTCAAAGTCGCCGATTCAATCAGTTTTGGCCGTGGCCAAATCATTCTGCGTCATCCTGACACTGGGGTACTTCAAGGCGGCACCGAACCACGCACCGATGGGGCTGTGCTTCCCTGGTAACACCTATCTACTAAACTGCCTTTCCGCCGTGTTGCCGTTGAAGGCAACCGGCGGTTGTTAGCTGGCTATCTCCTCTCAATCCCCGCATTATGGCTGCTCTGTTTTTATTAGAGTTCTGCCTTTTTCACTATGTCACCGCCGCCCTCTTCTCAAACCTCCCCATCCTCACCGCTAAGCGGCTTTTTTGGCGTATTTCGCTATAGCCGTCGCGCACTCGGGTTAGTCTGGGAAACCTCTCGTTGGATGATGCTTGGCTTAGCCCTGTGTACTCTGGTCGCTGGGGTTCTGCCTGCCGTAGCCGCCTGGGTAGGACAACTGATTGTGGATGGGGTAGTGAGTGCCATGGAGGCCCATCAGGCAGCCACTGATCCCAACCTGCTAGTGTCCATTACGCCGGTGCTAACGCTAGTGGGTATTGAGGCGGTGATTATTGGGTTTATTGCCCTGGCTCAGCGGGGCCTTGCAGCCCAGCAGTCGCTGCTACGTGCGCTGCTGGGGCAGAAAGTCAATGTGATGATTCTGGAGAAAGCGGGGCAGCTGTCACTTAGCCAGTTTGAAGACTCTGAGCTTTACGACCAGCTCACCCGAGCGCGACGTGAAGCGTCTACGCGCCCCCTTGCCCTGGTGAATAAAACCTTCGGCTTGCTGCAAAATGCTATCTCGCTGGGTAGCTTCGCGGTGCTGCTGGTGCAGTTTTCCCCCTGGGCGCTGCTGATCTTAGTGGTAGGTGCTCTGCCGGTATTTATCTCAGAGGCCAAATTTTCCGGGGATGCCTTTCGGCTGTTTCGCTGGCGCTCACCGCAAACCCGTATGCAGATCTATTTAGAAACGGTGCTGGCGCGGGAAGACAGTATTAAGGAAGTCAAGCTGTTCGGTCTTGAAGGGCTATTTCTCAAACGCTACCGGGATATCTTTACCCAACTATTTGCCGAAGATCGCCGCCTAACCTTGCGCCGGGAGAGCTGGGGTTTTCTGCTCGGTTTACTCGGCACGTTAACCTTTTATGCCGCCTACGCCTGGGTGGTCATTGAAACGATTGCCGGAGCGCTTACCCTGGGCCAGATGACCATGTACCTGATGGTCTTCAAGCAGGGGCAGGCCGCGCTCTCCGCCAGCCTCACCGCCATTAGCGGCATGTACGAAGATAACCTTTATCTATCCAACCTTTATGAGTATCTGGAGCAGCCGATAGAGGGTGAGACCGGTACGCTCACCCAAGGTGTACTACCCGGCGACGGCCTACGCTTTGAGCATGTTAGCTTCTCCTACCCTGGCGGCGACTCTGATCTCCAAAATCCGGTTCTCCACGATATTTCGCTACACCTTTACCCTGGGCAGAGCCTGGCCTTGGTCGGCGAAAATGGCTCGGGCAAGACGACCCTTATTAAACTGCTAACGCGGCTATACCACCCGACTCAAGGGCGTATTTTGCTAGATGGCAGCGACCTGCGGGACTGGAGTACCCAGGCCCTACGTGATCGAACCGGCGTTATTTTTCAGGATTTTGTACGCTATCAGCTCCAGGTGGGCGAAAACCTGGGCGTAGGCGACACCTACGCCTTTCACGATGAGCAGCGCTGGCAACGCGCCGCACGCCACGGCATGGCGGATGCGTTTATTACCACTATGGCGAGTGGCTACAAAACCCAGCTTGGCCGTTGGTTCAAAAATGGCCAGGAACTTTCCGGGGGACAGTGGCAAAAAATTGCCCTCTCCCGAGCATATATGCGTGAAAACGCTGATATTCTAGTGTTAGACGAGCCCACCGCCGCCATGGATGCCGCCGCAGAAGCCGAAATATTCGCCCGCTTTCGCGAGCACAGCCGCGATAAAATGGCGATATTGATCTCCCATCGCTTTTCAACAGTGCGCAGCGCTGATCTCATTCTGGTTATCGATCAAGGACATATCATTGAACGCGGCACCCACGAGGAATTGCTCGCAGCGGAAGGTCGTTATGCCAAGCTATTTCACCTACAGGCGGCAGGTTACAAATAACCACCTAAACATCAATCGTTATTATTACAACTACTATTAACCAGTTGTATCGCCACTTAAAATACAGAACGTGAACAAAAGTGACAAACGTCACAAAGCTATCGACCATACTAATACTTTAAAGGTAGTGTTCTCCTATAGGCTTTTCACTACAGGAGTAGCACCTATGAACCGCCTCCATCAGATAAAAGTTAAGTATGCTATTGCCTTTATTAGCGTTGCAGTATCACTACTGGTTATTGTGATCGCCGATGCGCTGCTCGTTAATATGGTGAAAAGCCGTCTAGACACTTTTATTAACAATTATATCCCAGCCACCTCTACCGTACTCAATGCGGATAGAGACCTTTACCAAGCACGGGTAGCTGAGATCGAGTACCTGCTATCCGACCCCAACTCGGAGCGAGCATCAGCGTTAATCGCTGACTTTGAGGAAAATGCTCAGCAAGCTTACGACCGTATGAGTCAGTATTCCGAACTGATGCAGAACTACCCAGAGCTAACCACCCAACTCGCTAATTTCGAAACACACTATAATGATTGGAAACAAGAGGCCACGCGGGTTTTTCAACTACACCAGAACGGTGATACTAACCAGGCTTTAAATCTGTTAGCGGGCTCTTCACTAGATCGGTTCAATACGCTTCGGGATGTCTACGACCTCTCGGGAGTAAATGTTGAAACCGCTACTTACCAAGCAGAAGAAGCCGTCGTCGACAGAATTCAAGTACAACAGACATCCACTATTATTATCGCTTTAATCATCTTTATTGCGGCGACACTTATTGCACTATTGGGGCCGTTAATGATGTCACGGGCTATTCGCCAGATTAGCGGACGCATAAAAGAGATCACCGAAGGTGATGGCGATTTGACCGCCCGTATTAACAGCCAGCGCCGCGATGAAATAGGCGATCTGGCACAGCAGTTCAATGCTTTTATTAAACGCATTGATGATACGCTTCAATCCGTTAGCAGCAGCACCGTTAGCCTTCAACATGCGTCAAGTGAAATAGCCAAAGGCAGCCAGGAGCTTGCGGCCCGCACAGAGCAGGCCGCGGCCAACCTGCAGCAAACTTCTGCGTCGATGGAACAAATCGCGGCAGTGGTGAACAACGCTTCCGACTCTGCCCAGCAGGCCGACCAACTGGCGCTTTCAACCCGAGACCTCGCTCAGCAGGGCTTGCACTCTATGCACAGCGTTGAGCAGACCATGGATACCATTAATGACTCGTCATCTGAAATCAGTAATATTGTCAACTTAATTGACAGTATTGCTTTTCAGACCAATATCCTGGCGCTGAATGCGTCGGTAGAGGCCGCTCGCGCAGGTGAGCATGGTCGGGGCTTTGCGGTGGTCGCCCAAGAGGTACGTATCTTGGCCAGCCGCTCCAGCGATGCGTCCAAAAATATTGCCACGCTGATCAATACCTCATTAAGTCGCACAAAATCTGGCGTTGACCAGGTGAAGCAAGCTGGCGTCACTATGCAGGAGATGGTGAAAAGCATCGAGCGCGTAGCCGATGTAATTGCCGAAATTAGCGCCGGTGCAAAAGAGCAGAGTGTGGGTATAGGGCAAGTCAACGACGCGGTCAACGAGTTGGATAGTATGACCCAACACAATGCCTCCATGGTGGAAGAGTCCAGCGCTGCCGCGGCGGAGCTAAGAGAGCAAGCCGACCGACTGGGCGTACTAGTGGGTGCATTCAAGCTCAGTAATACCCACCAGCAACCAGTCCTTGCTAAAGCAGCGCTTGCTTCTACCACGAATAAGCCCTCGCCTACCCCTGCTGCCCCGCGTCGTATGCAGAGTTCACAGCAACCTGAGTGGGAGTCGTTCTAAGCAATCCCCCTTAGTTTTCTACGCTTCCTTGGGCTCAGCGTAAGCCCAAGGAAGTTTTATTACCGGCTTATATAACGCGTATCCATTTCAGCAAGCGCTTTGTCTCACAGCCGCTCATCGTAATCATCAAAGGTACACGTATGCTGGATGCTTTAATTATTGATGATGATTGTAACGTCCAACTCTTGGGCAGAATGCTATTACGCCAGCACGGTTATCAGGTGGTGACCGCAAGCAGTTTTGGCGAGCTGGTGCGCCAACCTGACCTGCTCAATGTCGAGCTGATCTTGCTTGATATCGGGCTAGGTGAGTTTACCAGCCTTGATATTCTTGAATATCTGTATGATTTACGCTTAAACGCTTCAATTTTATTAATTAGTAGTTGCACAGAAGAAACTGCCGCGCATGCTCTCGCAACAGGTGAAGCAAAAGGCTTGAAAATGTTAGGTTTCCTACCTAAATCCAAGCTACTCACCGGCCTAAAGAAATTCCTTGGACCATTAAAAAAGGCGCCTAAAGCGCCTACAGCCGATGAATTGACGAAGGCCATTCGTGAACAGCAGCTTTTTCTAGCGTTTCAACCCCAAATAAGCCTGCAGCCAGGCACTCAACGAGGTCAGGTTATTGGCGTTGAAGCGCTGGTACGTTGGCAAGATCCTCAACGTGGCGTGCTCTACCCCGATAGTTTTATTCCTCTAGCGGAGCAAAACGGTCTGATTCTGCCGCTAACTTGGTACGTTATTGAGCTTGCCATGAAGCAACAAGCCCAGTGGCTGTCGCAAGGGTGGGATCTAAACATCTCGATTAATATACCGGCGGCCTTTATTCAGGCAGAGGGCGTTCTGGAAGTGTTTGATCAACTCACCCAAGAGCACCAGGCTGTTCTTAATAAAATCACCCTAGAGCTCACCGAAACGGCCGGGGTTGAGTGTTTGAGCTACGCTTGCTACGTGCTCAAAGCGTTGCGGCAACGGGGCTGCAAACTGGCGTTAGATGACTTTGGTACCGGTCACTCTTCGCTGACACAGCTCTATCGGCTGCCTTTCAGCGAGCTCAAAATTGACCGTAGCTTTGTCTCACTGATCGACCAGGATCAAGAAGCCCTGGTGATCACAGAGTCAATTATCGACTTAGGCAAGCGCCTGGGACTGACGGTAGTCGCCGAAGGTATCGAAAAATCCACGCAGTACACCCTGCTGGTTGAAGCTGGGTGTACGGTTGGGCAGGGCTACGCTATTGCGCACCCTTTAACCGCTGACGCTTTCAACGCCTGGTTACGCGAGTACTCTTCCTCCGCCCCCATGGCGCATCAAACGAGCATACTTTCTTGCTCTAAAGCCTGCTGAGTAGTGTCCTGAAGAGCGACTAAACGCTCCAGATAGATAGCCAATTCATTCAATGGGGCTTCTAGCGCTGCTTGCTCCAATTGGCTTGCTTGCTCAGCAATGGCAGCACAGCCGAGAGAGGAAGCGGCACCTTTCAGCGAATGCGCCTCTTGGCACAAGGCTTGACGATTCTCTGACTGCCAGTAAGCGTCAAGGCGGGCACTACGCTCCACAAGTCGCGTTAAAAACGTGTTCAGCAGCGCACCCAACGCACTAGGTTCAAAGGTGCTTTTCAGCTCTTCGCAAAGACGCTTATCGAGCACCTGAACAGCACCAACGGTGTCACCCAATGACTCAGAGCCTGTGGTCGAGTGAATGTAAATACCCTCAGGTGCTAAGATTTCGTCATTAGAGAGATAACGGCTGATGACCTGATACAGTTCATCCCGCGTAAAGGGTTTATGGATCATATCGTCCATACCACTTTGCATACAGCATTCGCGGTGCTCAGGCATCACATTCGCCGTCATCGCCACTATCGGCAACCGGGGTAATTGATGCACGGCTTCGTAATCACGCCAGCGCTGGGTGGTTTCAGGCCCATCCAGCTTGGGCATCTGCATATCCATTAAGACCAAATCGAACCTGCCATGATCCACTTTCAGCTGTTCGAGTGCTTCCAGACCGTTCTCTGCGATAGTCACCTGCTGGCCAAGGCGTTCAAGCATAACGCGGGCAACCGTCTGGTTTAACGGGTTATCCTCAACCACTAAAATTTGGTGCTCGGCAGTGAGTGCAAGCGAGTTTTCACCGGTTTGATATACCGCCAACGGTTCAGTTTCCGGCATTCTAACAATAAACCAAAATCGGCTACCAAGCCCCTGCTGGCTATTAACGCCTATCTCGCCCTGCATGGCTTCGACTAAACGCTTACAGATCGCCAGCCCAAGCCCAGTCCCTTCGTGACGCCGCGCCATGGAGGTATCCACTTGCGAGAACGCCGAGAAGAGCTGCGTTTGATTCGCTTCCGCGATTCCACAGCCAGTATCATGCACCTCGACGAGAATATTATCGTCTCCCAGTGGTTTTACCTGGCATTTAACGAAACCCTCTTCGGTAAACTTTAAGCCATTATTGATTAAATTCATCATGACTTGACGTAACCGAGCGACGTCACCCATCACATAACGGGGTAAAGCGGGATCAATAGCGTAGCTGAAGGAGACCTTTGCCTTCGGCTCGCGAAGCGTGTAGTTCTCACAAAGCTGGTCAATACATTGGTGAAGATCAAACGGCTGAGCATCCAGGTCGAGGCGCCCCGACTCAATTTTGGTGTAGTCGAGAATATCGTTGATCACCGCGCGTAGGCTCTCTGCACTGCGCTTAAGCGCCGCTAGATAAGTCTTCGCACTTGTTGTTTTAACCTCCTCGCTTAACAAATCCGCCATACCTACGACGCCGTTTAATGGGGTTCTAATTTCATGGCTCATCACCGCCATAAACTCAGATTTTGCCAGGCTCGCTTTCTCTGCTTGCTTGGCGGCCTCGTTCAGCTCTTTACCCTTGGCCTCTAATGCTTGTGCCTTCTGATCACTTGAACGGCTTTCCATAATCAGCGCGCGAACCAGCATGCCACCTGAAAACATTAACAGGACAATAAGCAACAGCACCAATCCGTAGAGACGCGTCAATGCGCGGTGTTCTTCACTATGTAGATGGGAAACATAGGCGTTGGTTTCGATCAAAATGTTTCCGGTGAGCTGCTGTAGCTCCGCCGTTTGCTGTAGGAGGGTAGCCGTTAACTCGCTATTTAACTGGGTGGGGCTGTCCCATACCTTTTCGAGTAGGGTATCCATCTCTAAAATACGGATTTGAGTTTGTTGGATGACCGCCTCAATATCCTCAAGTTCCGCCACGATTTTGCCTATTTCACCTTTAAAAAAAAGTGACTGTCGGCTGAAGAGAATTTCAAAACGCAGCAACACGTCATCAACGGTAGCGTTCCCTGCACTCGTTTCGAATAGCGAGAGGCGCAATTCGCGCACCTCTCGATCAAACTGATACCCGGCCCATAATAAGTTTTCGAGCAGGCGGTTCTCCAACGCATGTTGACGGTTATAAATAACCCCACCGGTGGTTAGCGCTGAAAGAAAAAAAGGATCGCTGAGAATGTAGCGACCCTGGTGCTGCGGGAGAAATAGAACTTCAATAAGGCCAGCATGGCAATTGTCCGATTATTTTATTTAACGTCGATGCGCGCCACCTGCCACACAGAGCGCGAAAATATCTCTTCATCTAGCAGCTCGGGGTGCTGGTCAAAAGGGTAAATGACAAACAGCGGCCCCTGGTCGCGAATTCGCAGCGCTTTACCGTTTGCCTGCATGGCAAGAATGACATCGTAATTCTCAAAATCACTGTTGGGCACTGTCGCGGCGTACTCATTCAACGCTACCACACGAATATCCTCCCCTTCGGCACCGACAGCTTCCAGAATAGTTCGCACCAAGGGGCCAGAGAAGCCAATCACACCGTCGTGCCAGGGCGTACGGGTAATCGTTTCGTGCTGCCCTAAGCTTGCTAGCATCGCTTTATCAAAATGGGCTTCGTCACCCACATTAGTCTGCCCCACCTTTCCACTCACTACCAATATCACCGGGCCTTCAGGTACTTCCAGCGCACTAGCCAGGGGCGACGACAGCAAGGCAAGCCCCACTGCGGCGATTAGAACCTTGCTTTTAGAAACCAAAGAACCACGCATTAAGCTGCACCCCGGTATTAGCGATTAAGAGTGCAAGCAGTATATATCGGCCGTCTGCGGACAAACTGTGAACCTTTGTGTCAACGCACCATCATCAACTAAACTTAACGTATGAGTTTGTAGCTACTACGCGTGTGACGCTTATAAGACGACAATACAGGGGATCACCATGCATATTGGCGTACTTGAAGATGATATTGATCAGCAGGCTTTTATTGAGCAGTGTCTACTCACGGCAGGCCATCAGGTTTCTTTATTTACCCGCGCCAACGAGCTGCGTCGCGCGACCCAGCAACGATCATTTGATTTCCTGATTATCGACTGGTGGTTGCCCGACAGTGACGGCATGGATGTGGTTGTCCACCTGCGCCAACATGACAGCTGGCGCGGGCCAATCCTGTTTATTACCGCTAGCCAGGGTGAAGACGATGTCGTTAAAGCGCTCGAACAGGGTGCCGACGATTTCCTTGCGAAACCCCTGCGCCCCAGTGAGCTTATTGCCAGAGTAAGCGCACTAGGTAGACGGTCTGGATATGCCACACCTCGCCCAGCACCCGCTTGCCCAGAGACCTTTACTCTGCACACCGAAGAGCACTACATCAGTGTTGCTGGCAACGCCGTTGATTTAACCGAGCGTGAGTATCGATTAGCGGCGCTCTTCTTCTCAAAAATCGGTGAACTGATTACCCGTGCGCATTTATTAGAGTTGGTATGGGGTATCAAAGGGGACGTTTCAACGCGAACCGTAGATACCCATGTAAGCCGCCTACGTCGTAAGTTGGAGCTGGATGGACGGCACGGCCTGCGTCTTCGCAGCGTTTACCAGTCGGGCTATCGCATGGAGACCTGCCAAACCACCTCCATAGCACAAGTCGCTAATTAGATGGCATCTAGACTTGACGCTCATATAAGCATCGGTTAAAAGATAAAAGCTGCCTTTAAAAGGTAGCTTGGTTTTATTAATCAGAATTTGATTAACGTAATTTTCTTAACGTAATAATTCTCAGAGACCTCATCATGCGCTGGCAAATCCCCGCGACACGAATGAATAAGCTGCATCGCATTATTAATAATGCGGTATCAGCTTATTGTTGTCGCGCGCCAGAGATGTAATGAGAAAACTGGCCGCGGCAGGTGTCGCGGCCATGTTGTTTTAGCGTTACGTTTGAGACTCCCTGATCGCGATGTTGCCCGGCCTCCTAACCCAGGAGACCGACCCCATGGCAATCGCAACAATGACCCGCAAACTACTCAGCGCTTTCACTCACTATCGTAACCAGCGGCGCTTTTACGAAGATCCGCGCTTTCATGACCCGCACCTGTTGAAAGATATTGGCCTACGCTGGGAGCAGGGCCAGCTAGTATCCATTCACGGCGTAGAGGAGCCAAGCCAGCGCAACCAGCGCCTTCAGGCTGAAACCCGCGATGCCTACGAAAAATGTCCACATTGCGGGAGTAGTTTGGCGTAGCCGACGCCCCGGCCATAGGAAGTGGCCGGGGCGTTTTCAGTTGCGCGCCATGCCTGGCGCACAATAAAAAAAGCCGATCCATTGGATCGGCCAAGCTGATGGGATATTGCACAGTATGGGGGATACTGTGCAGCGATGCCTGGGGAAGGCATCGCCAAAACGCCGGGCTAGGCGGCTTGGCGATGCCCTCCCAGAGAATTGCGTCCTTTACGTGAGTAGCTGCCTTTGCCTTTTTTCGGGGTTTGCTGCTGCATTTTAAACCTCGGCGTTCGCAGCTGCGCTTTTAACGCGTTATCTTTTATCTTGCGCTGTTTCATCATCTTCTCCGTTTACTTAAAGATACCTGCCTGGGCAGGCATCCACTACGACACAAACTATTCATTGAAGTTCATCGGTTGGCGTTTCAGGCGCCTCTTATTGACTCCCTTACTCATCCCAAACGGGTGCAAAGTCAGGGCTAGCAATACGCTCTTTACGATCTAACTGGGCGATTTCCGCCATTTCACTGTCGCTTAGCACCAAATCAAAGGCGGCCATATTACTTTGAATATTACGCGCCTTGGTCGATGAAGGTATGGTAATCATATTGCGCTGTTTGACCCAAGCAAGGGCAACTTGTGCGGGCGTAACGTTATGTGCGTCGGCAATCTGCTTAAGGGTCGGGTCGTCCATAACCTTGCCCACAGCTAACGGCATAAAGGCGGTGACCTGGATTCCCTGCTGCTCGCAGTGCTCCGCTAACTTACGGTTCTGTAAAAAGGGATGAACTTCGATCTGGTTGGTAAGAATCTCACCTTTGCCTAGAATGCTAACCGCTTCGTCCACCTGGGCGATGGTAAAGTTGGAAATACCAATATTGCGCGCCTTACCCTCGGCTTTGACCTCTTTCAGCGCCGTCAGGTAATCGACCATTGGCACTTCACCCTCTGGGGACGGCCAGTGGATCAGCAGCAGGTCAACGTAATCGGTGCCTAATTTTTGCAGGCTTTCGTCCACGCTGGCTTTGAGTGTTGCAGGTTCAAGGTTGTCGAACCACACCTTGGTGGTTAGGAAAATATCGCGGCGTGGCACGCTGCTGTCGCGAATCGCCTCCCCTACCCCTTTTTCATTGCCATAAAACTGTGCCGTGTCGATGTGCCGATACCCGGCCTCCAGCGCTGCGTGAATACTCTGCTTAAGCGTATCGCCTTCCAGGCGAAAGGTGCCGAAGCCGGGGTTAGGCATTACATTCTGCATCATTAACATCCTTTTCTATTGATAGCGTGTTAACTAACATGGGGTGGCAACTGCCCCACTTCAACCCTTTGCTAGTGAATCCCGCTGACCATGACGCCGACATGACCTCTTCAAACGATGCGCCCTTAAACACAGAGGCACTGCAACCGCTGCACCGCCAATCAGGCTTTTTAAGCTTTCTGCTTTCTCGTTTGGCTGCGGTATTTGCCATGCAGATTCAAGCCATCGTAGTGGCTTGGCAGGTCTACGACATTACCCGTGACCCCATGGCCCTGGCCTATGTGGGCTTGGCTCAGTTTGTGCCCATGGTGCTGCTTCTGCTTCCTGCAGGGGATTTCGTTGACCGTTTCTCGCGCAAGCGCATATTGCAAATTAGCTGGGTAGTACAGGGGGTGTGCAGCGCTCTACTGCTGACGCTTTCGCTGAATGGAAGCCAGAATGTAGTTGGCTTTTACGCGGTACTGGCACTGTTTGGCGCGGCGCGAGCCTTTACCGGCCCCGCCTTACAAAGCTTGCTGCCCAACATCGTGCCCCGCACGCAGCTTGCCTCGGCCATTGCGTTGAACAGCTCCATCATGAAAATCGCCGTGATTGGCGGCCCACTTTTGGGCGGCATTTTGTATGGCTTGGGCGGCGGCAGCCTGGCTTACAGCGTATGTTTAGGATGCTTTATTGCGGCGCTGATGCTGCTGATGCCGGTGCCTATTCGCTATGCTGAAACCGCCAAAACATTGGAAAGTACTGCCATCAAACGCTTTACGGCGGGCATTCGTTATATCCGCCATCAGCCGATTATTTTGGGCGCCATTTCTTTGGATCTGTTTGCCGTGTTATTGGGTGGCGTGGTAGCACTACTGCCCATCTACGCACAGGAAGTGCTGCACGTTGGGCCGGAAGGGTTAGGCGCGTTACGTAGCGCTATTGCGGTGGGCGCCCTACTCATGGGGCTCTACTTAGGCATTCGCGGCATTCAGCGCCGCGCTGGCTTGGTGATGTTTGCGGCGGTGGCGATTTTTGGCGTTGCCAATTTAGTGTTCGCCTTTTCGACGATTTTTTGGCTCTCCCTGATAGCCATGTTGGTGGCGGGCGCCGCCGATATGATTAGCGTCTACGTGCGCATGACGCTGATTCAGCTTGCCACCCCAGATGAGATGCGCGGCCGCGTGAATGCCGTCAACATGTTGTTTATCGGTTCCAGCAATGAGCTAGGCGAGTTCCGCGCGGGCAGCATGGCAGCAGGGTTTGGCGTAGTGCCTGCGGCCATTATTGGCGGCGTGGGCACTTTGGCGGTGGTCGGCGCCTGGATGAAGCTGTTCCCAACCTTGTGCCGGGTTGACCGTTTTGACGATGCGCGCTGATAACACTCCATCCCACCATCCTTAACGCACTAACAGAGCAATCACCACAATAGCCAGCGCTAGCGATACACCTTTCCAGAACAGCACCGGATCACGTTCCAGCAGCGGTAACTGGGCGCGCTTAAGCATGTCTGGGCTTGGCGAGCGTAGCTCGAAGATAAACTCCGAAAGCGCCGGAAAGCGTTTGTGGGGAGTGGGATGTAATGCCTTTTTGAGCACCTCATCCACCCAGGCGGGCAGTTCACGGTTTTCGCTAAGCGCCGATTGATAGGCAAGCTTATGCTGCGCTGCCCGCGTGCGGGTTTTGGCCACCTCGGTGCCGTAGGGCAGCGTGCCGGTTAGCATTTGATAGGTAATCACTGCCAGGGAGTACTGATCAGAACGGGGCGTGCCGCCTTCCCCGAGAAAATACTCCGGGGCGGTGTACTGGGCGGTGCCTAGAATATCGTCGCTAGCCGCACCGACCTCTTCGGCAATCCCCGCCACCTTGGCAGCGCCGAAGTCGATCAGCTTCACCGTGCCGTGGCTATCGATCATGACGTTGTCAGGGCGCAAATCCTGATGCAGCATTTCCAGGCGATGAAAGGCGCGCAACCCCTTGGCGATCTGCTCGACGAGGGGGCGCACACTGGCCAAATCGGCATCCGGATGGTCGCGCATCCACTGGGTCAGGGTTTGCCCTTCGATATACGCCAGCACGGTATACAGGTAGTGGCGTGGCCGCTGTTGGACAGGCGCTTTAAGCACGTGCACATTATTGATACGCCGGGCAATCCACTCCTCGCGCACAAACCGCTCAATGCTTGCCGGATCTTGGCTTAGCTCAGTCGAAAGCGTTTTTAGCGCGACTTTTTCACCACTCTCTACCTCTTCTGCCAGAAACACATGGCTGCGGCTGCTGGCATGCAGCTGGCGCACAATGCGGTAGCCATCTAGCTCGCTTCCCTCACGCAACTCAGGCGGCTGCGGTAACGCGCTTAGCGCTGCGTAAAGCTCATTGGAGTAATGTTCAGGCAGGCTATCAATGCGCACAATCTGTACGGTGAGGTTGTCATCGCTGCCCTTATCGAGGGCAGCAGCGATCAGTGCCTCGGCCGCCGCGTCCAGATCGCCCCAGTGGGCATGAATCAGCGCGACCATTTCGGCACTGGTCAGCCACTCATAAACACCATCAGTGGCGAGTAAAAACACATCACCGGCACTTAACGATACCGGGCGATAATCCAGCTCCAGATGCTGGCTGGCTCCCATGGCACGGCTTAAATGGCTGACTTCCCGGGATGCCCAGAAGCGATGATCCTCGGTCAGTGGTTCCAGCGTACTACCTGCGAGCTGATAGATGCGGCTATCACCAACGTGAAACAGGTGCGCAGTGGTGGACTTAATCACCATCGCGCTCAGGGTACACACATAGCCACGATCCAGATTGTAGCGATACTGGCTCTGGCGGGTTTGGGCGTAAAGCCAGGCATTGGTGGCCTGCAGTACCCGCTGGGCGGAGGTTTTAACCGCCCAAGTGGCTGGGGTGGCGTAGTAGTCTGTTAAGAAACCGCCCACTGCTGCCTCGCTCGCTTCCCGGCTCACTTCGCTGCTGCTGATCCCATCCGCTAACGCGATCGCAATGCCTTTGGTGGCGCGCAGGGGGTCACCGGGTAGATAAGCGCCATAAAAATCCTGATTGCTGGGCTTGCGCCCTTTATCAGAGTGCTGGCCGAGCGAAATGGTCAGCGCTGCCATTGTGCTTCCCCTACAAAAAGCCCCCGCCGGAGCGAAGGCTTGGTAAATGACTCACCACTATCAAATCATAGGGCTTTCTGGGGCGCGGTACGCACATGTGTGGTGTAGAGCGTCAGGCCGGTTAGCGCTAGGCCACCGATCAAGTTACCCAGCACTACCGGAATTTCGTTCCAGATCAGGTAATCCATAATCGAGAAGTTACCGCCCATCATCAGCCCGGATGGAAACAGAAACATGTTGACCACCGAGTGCTCAAAGCCCATACCGAAGAACAGCATAATCGGCATCCACATGGCAATCACCTTACCGCTCACCGTGGTTGAGATCATCGCACCCACCACGCCCAGGGAGACCATCCAGTTACACAATACGCCGCGAATAAAAATCGTCGCCATGCCGCCGGCACCATACTCTTTGTAGCCCACGGTGCGCCCTTCACCCACTTCACCAATCACCCGCCCCACTTCGCTGGGTTCGGTGCTAAAGCCGTAGGTAAAGACAATCGCCATAAGAAAGGCGACCGTTAATGCCCCACCAAAATTACCTATAAAGACAATGCCCCAGTGCTTGAGAATACGATTAATGGTCACCCCTGGCCGCTTATCCAGCCACGCCAACGGCGTTAACACAAACACGCCGGTCAATAGATCAAAGCCCATTAGATAGAGTATCGAAAAGCCCACGGGAAACAGAATGGCGCCAATAATCGGATAGCCGGTTTGCACCGCTACAGTCACCGCAAACACCGCCGCGATAGCCAAAATAGCCCCCGCCATAAAGGCACGAATCAGTGCATCACGGGTAGACATGTGAAGCTTGGCTTCGCCAGCATCGACCATCTTGGTGGCAAATTCGGCAGGCAATAAGTAGGACATAGAGAGCGTTTCCTTGGTTGTGGATTTTAAGGGACAGCAGGGTCAGAAGCGTAAAACGCGCACAGAAACCCTGCCGTTAAGGCGTGGTGTGCTGTGCAGAGCAAACATGGGTGGCTAGGGCAGCGGGCGTGGAGGTAACTCTCTGCACCACACTGCCCACCACAATCAAGCAGGGAGATGGCAAGGGAGTGGCGGCGAGTTTTTCAGGCATATCCGCCAGTGAACCCACTAGTGACTGCTGCTCTGGCTGGCTGGCGTTAGCCACCAGCATGATCGGCCACTCATCCGGCAGACCCGCTTCGCGTAGGCCGTGACAAATCGCACGCACTTTGGAAAGCCCCATATAAAACACCAGGGTTTCATCCTTACGCGCCAGCGATGACCAATCCGGCGTACCGTCTTCGCGGCATAGCTGGGCAGTCACAAAGCGCAGCTGCTGCGCGTGGCCACGATCGGTAAGCGGAATGCCCATACAGGCAGCGGCGGCAGAGGCCGCAGTAATCCCCGGCACAATGGCCGCGGGCACCTGGGCGGCGGCCAGGGCATCCAGCTCCTCGCCCATCCGCGCAAACACCGCTGGGTCGCCGCCCTTCAGACGCACCACCGACTTACCTTCCCGGGCGAGTTTGACTATTAGCGCACCAATTTCCGCCTGGGGTACGCTGTGATAACCGCGGGCTTTGCCCACATAGTAGCGCTCGCTGCCGCTAGGAATCAGGGCCAGCACGTCATCGCCCACCAAGCGGTCATACACCACGGCGTCCGCCTGCATAAGTAGGCGTGCGGCCTTGAGGGTTAACAGCTCCGCGTCGCCGCTGCCTGCTCCGACCAGGTAGACCTGCCCGGCGCGGCACTCGCCACGTAGTGGCAAACGTATATCGGAAGCGTGCGGAACCAACGGCGTAAGCGCGCGGTGCGATAACCGCATAAAGGCGTTAAACCACTTCAGTAGCAAGGGGTTGCTTAGTGCGGGCATTGGGCCGCTCCTCTTCAATCAGTGATTTCAATTCGGGAATACAGCTACCGCACTGGGTGCCGCAGGCGAGCCTGGCGCCCAACGCTTCTACGCTGGTGTCGCCCTCGCGGATCGCATTGACGATGGTGGTTTGGCCCACCTGGTGACAACTGCACACCACCGGGCCGGTATCCGCAGCACCGTCGTCACAGCCAGCTAATAGGCGGCGGCGGTGGGTATCGCTTAGCGCCGCCTCGTTGAAACGCGCCTCCAGCCACGCCAACCCTGGCAACTCTTTGGGCGGGCCGACCATCAGCCACCAGCGCAACTGACCGTTTTCTACACAGGCGGCGCGCAGCCGTCCGTTAGTGGGATCTTGGCTGACGATCGATACGTCGCCGGGCAACCACGTTTTCAGCTGCACCAACCAGTCATCAACTGATTGCGTATTGGCAAGCTGCCAGCGCTGGCAGCCGCGCATGGGAATACGTGTCCAGTAGGCACTGCTGCACCAAGGTGTTGATTCCACTGCTCCTTCGGCGACCAGTAGAGTGGCCTGCCAATCAGTAGCAAGCGGCGCCAGCGCCACGGCGCCGTGCTTCGATTCTGGCTGCCCAGAGAGCGAATCGGTAATGCTGTCGATCAGCGCGCTGCTTCTGGCCTGCTGGGTGAAGCAGTCAGTCCAGTGGATGGGCACAAAGACCTCACCACGGCGCTGGGCGTGGGAGACCCGTACCCGGGCGCGAAATTCGCCCTTCGCGGCGGTTAGCACCGCTAACCCCTGATCGGTGACCCCGGCAGTGTGAGCATCATCCGGGTGCACGTCCATAAAGGGTTCAGCGCGGTGGTTCATTAATCGTGGTGAGCGCGCGGTGCGGGTCATTGTGTGCCACTGATCGCGTATCCGGCCGGTATTCAACCGTAGCGGGTAGGCGGCACTCAACGGCTGTTCGGGCCCTTTGGGATGGATCGCCAGCAGCTTGGCGCGACCATTCGCGGTGGCAAATTCGCCATCTTCAAACAGTCGTGCCGTACCATGGGGAGCAGCCTTTGTGACCGGCCACTGAATGGGTGCCAAGGCGTCGTAGCCATCCCGGCCCAGGCCCACCAATCCCGAAATATCAAACAGCCGTTTTGGGCTGCCGGTCGCGCCGTTATTTTCAAACCCCGAGAGCCTGGCGTGCTCGTCGAAAATCTCCCAGGGGTGTGCGTAGTTAAACGCCTCGGCAAACCCCAACCGTTTCGCCACCTCGCAGATTATCCACCAGTCGTGGCGAGCCTCGCCTGGGGGCGGCAGCATGCCCCGCTGGCGAGAAATGCGCCGCTCGGAGTTGGTCACGGTGCCATCTTTCTCCGACCACCCCGAGGCGGGTAGCACAATATCGGCGTAGGGCAGCAGATCGGTATGGGCAGCGCACTCGGAAACGATCACCAGTGGGCACTTTTCCAACGCAGCACGCACTCGCGCAGCATCGGGAAGACTAATCGCGGGATTGGTGGCCATCACCCAGAGCGCTTTTATCTCGCCTTGCTCAATGGCTTCAAACAGTTCCACTGCTTTATAACCGGGCCCTTCCGGCAGGATAGGCGTCAGGCTGCTGGTGGCCCAGAAGCGGCTGACCAGATCGAGGGCGCCTGGGATGTGGTAATCCATATGCGCGGCTAGCTGGTTGGCTAACCCGCCCACTTCGCGGCCGCCCATGGCGTTGGGCTGGCCGGTAATCGAGAATGGCCCAGCCCCCGGCAAGCCGATTTTGCCGCCGGCCAAGTGGCAGTTAATAATGGCATTGCACTTATCGGTGCCGCTGGCGGATTGATTAACGCCCTGGGAGTAGAGGGTGACCACATGCAACTGACTGGCAAACCAGTAGTAGAAGGTTTCCAGTCGCTCGGGGTCGACATCACAGGCTTCCGCAACCTCTGCCACCGAGCCCGCGGTTTGCTGGGCCGCCGCCAGGGCATCGTCAAACCCGTCAGTGTGGCGCTCAAGGTAGAGGGTATCGAGTTTACGGCGCTGCGCCATCCACGCCAGCAATCCATTAAACAGGTAAGCATCGCTGCCCGGCTTAATTCCCAGGTAGAGGTCGGCGATTTCACAGCTGTCGGTCACGCGAGGGTCGATCACTACCAAGCGCATCAGCGGATTGCGCTCTTTAGCCACTTTAATACGCTGATAGAGTACCGGGTGATTCCAGGCCAGGTTGGAACCCACCAGTACGATCAGCTCCGCCTCTTCCAAATCCTCGTAGTTACACGGCACCGCATCGGCACCGAAGGCGCGTTTGTAGCCCACCACCGCCGAGGCCATACAGAGCCGCGAGTTGGTATCTAAATGAGGCGTGCCTAAAAAGCCTTTAAACAGCTTATTGGCGACGTAGTAATCTTCCGTCAGCAGTTGACCAGAAAGGTACGCTGCTACTGTTTGATTGCCATGCTCAGTGCGCAGGGCGTTTAAGCGCTCGGCGGTGGCGTTCAGGGCGGCCTCCCAGGAGACCTCCACGCCATCAACGCGAGGGTGAGTCAGCCGACCCTGATGTCCCAAGGTTTCGTGTAGTGCAGACCCTTTGACACATAGCCGCCCGAAGTTCGCCGGGTGCTCGCGGTCGCCCTCGACAGCGCTCAGCGTGCCCGCTTCAACGGTCGCCGTCACGCCACAGCCGACCCCGCAGTAGGGGCATGTGGTTTTGGCCTGAGTCATAGCTACTCCTCGGGTTGCTCATTAGCGCCAGGCATAAAAAAAACGTCCAGTCCCGTTCTCTAATACGCTCTATCAACGTATTAAGAGAAGAGGGCTGGACGTCGTTGCCACAGCGCACCTTCATCGGTGCCTTACTCTTTACAATAGTCTCTTCAAACAAATGAAGATTTACTAACAGCTACACATTTTCTAACGGCGAGTTATTTTTCTAACGGCTTTGGAGTTGTTCGCTGCCATCGCCAAGCAATGAGCGCTTATCCCTTGTTAACTCACTTATTGCCCTGACAGCTGCAAGAGCCAAGCCGAAAACCGCACTATTTAAAAATAATTATTTAAAAACAGATGGTTAAAAAAACAACGAATCATCACGCGGCACGCTTTTTAGCACTATGCGCACGTTAAATGGCATGTGAGGGTGCACGCTACCGCCCTTTTCGCACCATCGCTGTGCAGCCTATGCGCAGAGCCGTGCCGCCAGCAATCCAACCACCAAACCTAAGCAACTGAAATAATTATATAAAAGATGGTTAATGGCCAGTTGGCTAGTTCCTTGCTTATTACGGAGTAAGATTTTTAATCAGCTGACAGCCAATGGCGGTTGTCGCGCGTTTAAAAAACGCTATCGGGCAACGACGCCCCTGTTACGCACACTTTTGCAATGCTTTGCAAAGGGATGCGAGACAGGGGCGTTTTTTGTTTGGTGCTCAAGCAGCCGCAAAGACACAGAGGAGCCACCCATGGAAACCACTTCCCGGTGCTCGCCCAACGACCATCAAAACGACCATCTGGTGATCATTGGCAATGGTATGGCAAGCCACCGCCTAATCGAGGCTTTGGTAAAACAGCCCACACGCCCCCAGCGCATCACGGTGATTGGCGCAGAGCCGAGCCCTGCCTACAACCGTATTCTGCTTTCACCACTGCTGGCCGGTGAAATGCAGCAGGATGCACTTATGCTGCGCGACACCGCGTGGTACGCCGAACAGGGCGTCAACCTGATACTGGGTGAAAAGGTCGAGACGCTTGATCGCGCAAGCCAAACGTTGACCACCGATAGCGGGCGATCGCTTGATTACGATCATTTGGTCATCGCCACCGGATCACGCCCAGCGCTGCCCGATGTTCCCGGGATTGAACTTGAGGGCGTACACGGCTTTCGCGACCTGCAAGATGCCGAAGCACTTGAGGGCATTGCTCAGCGCGGCGGCGACGCTGTCGTGATTGGTGGCGGCCTCCTCGGTCTTGAAGCGGCTGAAGGGCTACGTAAGCGTGGCAACGGTATCAACGTCAGCGTGCTCCAGCGCAGCGAGCGGTTGATGAACCGCCAGTTGGATACCACCGCCGCGCACCTGCTTAAAGACACCCTCACTCAACGCGGATTGAACATTATCACCGGTGCCCAGCTAGCACGACTAGAAAGCGACGCCCAAGGCCGGGTAGCTAAGGTGCATCTTACCGATGGCCGCCAGTTGAACGCCTCCAGTGTAATCGTTGCCGCGGGCATTACCCCTAATGCGGAACTTGGCCGCCAGGCAGATCTGCGCACGGATCGAGCTATTGTGGTGGACGAATGGCTCACCACCAGCGACCCAGCGATCTCAGCGCTGGGCGAGTGCTGCCAGTTCGATGGCACCACCTACGGCCTTGTGGAGCCGATCTGGCGTCAGGTAGAAGTGCTCGCCGCGACGCTGTGCGGCACGCATACCCAAGGCTACGCGGATGCTCCCAGCGCTACCAAACTCAAAATTAGCGGTGTAGCGCTCTACGCCTTTGGCCCCACCGAGGCCAGCGCCGAGCATGAAGTGCTGAATTACCACGACATTGAGCGCGGTGACTACCGCCGCCTGCTGCTACGCGACGGCCAGATTGAAGGCGCGGTGCTTTACGGCGACACCAGCCAAGGCCCCTGGTACTTCGAGCAGGCGCTCGCGGGCACCGATCTCAACGCTTACCGCCAAGCCTTGTTGTTTGGTGGTGCTGATGTCGAGGTGCTACGCGAAGCATCTCAACACAGCCCTGATTATTCTGAGCTTTCTTCAAAACAATCTTCTTCAAAACACTCTTCTCATACAACGTCGGAGGCGGCTTAAATGTCTACCCAACAGCAGCTTATTATTATTGGTAACGGCATGGTCGGCCACCACCTGGTCGAACAGCTTGTCGATAACGGCGCCCTTGAGCGCTTTCAGGTCACCGTGTTTGGTGAAGAGCGCCACCGCGCCTACGACCGGGTGCACTTATCTGAATACTTCAGCGGTCGCGATGCCGATTCGCTAGCGCTTTGCGAGGCGGATTACTACGCCACCAGCGGTGTGGAACTGCGCACAAGCGAAGCTGTGATTGAGATCGACCGCGACCAGCAAGAGGTCATCACCGACCAAGGGCGATACCCCTATGACCGCCTGGTGCTGGCCACCGGTTCTTTCCCCTTTGTACCGCCGATTCCCGGTAACGATCGCGATGGTTGTTTGGTGTACCGCACTCTGGACGACCTAGACGCCATCCAAGCGGCCGCCGAAAACGCCACCACCGGCGTGGTCGTGGGCGGCGGTTTGCTGGGCCTTGAAGCGGCAAATGCCCTGCGCGGGTTGAACCTGGATACCGCTGTAGTAGAGTTCGCCTCTCGCCTAATGCCTATGCAGGTGGATAACGAAGGCGGCGAGCTACTGCGGGAAAAAATCGAAGCCCTGGGCGTACAGGTCCTTCTAGAACGGGCCACCCAGCGTATTGAGGATGGCGAAACCAGCCGCCACCGTATGGTCTTCCAAGACGACAAGGTGCTGGAAACCGACCTGATTGTGTTCTCGGCAGGCATTCGCCCCCGCGACCAGTTGGCCCGGGAGTGCGGCTTAGAGATTGGCGAGCGCGGCGGAGTGGTGGTGGATAACCAGTGCCTCACCAGCGACCCGGCCATTCTCGCCATTGGCGAAGTGGCACTTTGGAACCAGAGCATTTTTGGCCTTGTGGCCCCCGGTTACCAGATGGCCAAAGCGGCGCTTTCGACGCTGATTGGCGGTGACACCCAGTTTAGCGGTGCCGACATGAGCACCAAGCTTAAGCTAATGGGCGTTGACGTAGGCTCTATTGGTGACGCCCATGGTAATCAGAACCCCGGCGCGCGGATGTTCCGCTATCTGGATCCCATCAAGCAGGAGTATCGCAAGCTGGTGGTTTCCAGCGATGGTAAAAAGCTGCTCGGCGCCATGCTGGTGGGCGACAACGGCGTTTATGACACGCTGCTACAGTACTACTCAAACCGTATTGAACTCCCCGATGAACCCGCTTCGCTAATCCTGCCCCAAAGCAGCGGCGCAGCCCCCACCCTCGGCCCTGGCGCGCTACCGGAAACCGCCACTATCTGCTCCTGCCATAACGTCTCCAAGGGCGATATTTGCACCTCCATTGATGCGGGTGCGATAGATTTAGGCGGGGTGAAAGGCGATACCAAAGCCAGCACCGGCTGCGGCGGCTGTACCGCGCTGCTTAAAAGCGTGGTGGATCATGAGCTGGAAGCCCGCGGCGTCGAAGTCGATAAATCGATTTGCGAGCACTTCGCCCATACCCGCCAGGAGCTTTATGACATTGTGCGCGTGGAAGGTATCAAAACCTTCAGTGAGTTGATCGCTAAACACGGCAATCAGGACACACACTGCCTGGGCTGCGATATCTGCAAACCCGCCGTGGCATCCATTCTGGCCTCCTGCTTTAACGAGCCGATCACCGACGCGGCGCACATCCCCTTGCAGGATACCAACGACACCTTTATGGCCAACATGCAGAAGAACGGCACCTACTCGGTGGTGCCCCGTGTTGCCGGCGGCGAAATCACCCCAGACAAGCTGATTGTGCTGGGCGAAGTGGCCAAAAAATACAACCTCTACTCCAAAGTGACTGGCGGCCAGCGCATCGACCTGTTCGGCGCCCGCCTGGAAGACCTGCCGGATATCTGGGGCGAGCTAATTGCTGCAGGTTTCGAGACGGGGCACGCCTACGGCAAGTCACTGCGTACGGTGAAATCCTGCGTGGGCAGCACCTGGTGCCGCTACGGCGTGCAGGACAGCGTCGGCATGGCGATTCAGTTAGAGAACCGCTACAAGGGCCTGCGCTCACCGCACAAGATCAAGTTTGGCGTTTCCGGCTGCACCCGCGAGTGCGCCGAAGCCCAGAGCAAAGACATCGGCATTATCGCTACCGAAAACGGCTGGAACCTCTACGTGTGCGGTAACGGCGGCATGCGCCCCCGCCACGCCGAACTGTTCGCCACCGACCTGGACGACGAGCAGCTCTACCGCACCATTGACCGCTTCCTGATGTTCTACGTGCGCACCGCTGACCGCTTGCAGCGCACCTCGGTATGGCGCGAAAACCTCGACGGCGGCCTGGAGTACCTCAAAGAGGTGATTCTGGAAGACAGCTTAGGCATCAACGACGAGCTGGAGCGTCAGATGCAAACCGTGGTGGATACCTACCAGTGTGAATGGGCCGACGCTATCAGCGACCCGGAGAAGCTCAAGCGCTTCCGCAGCTTCGTCAACGATGACCGCCCGGATCCGTCAATCATCATGACCTCCGAACGCGGCCAGCTGCGCCCCGCTTAAGCACGCTGGGCCCTGACACGGGCAAAGACACTGATACTGAATAAAAACGAGGCAACCCATGACCGCAACGGCACTGAAAAAAGAGATGGATATGGTAGACACCCCTAACAGCGAGGCTTTTGAAAGCAGTAGCGCATGGCAAAAAGTGTGTACCAAAGATGATCTGGTAGCGTTCTCTGGCATCGCCGCCTGGCTGGAAACCGCCGACGGCCCGCCCAGGTCGCCATTTTCTACTTGCCTGGGTTGGAAAACGGCAAAAACAGCGCACTCTATGCCCTCGACCACCATGACCCTTTCTCTAACGCCAATGTGATCGCTCGTGGCATTGTCGGCGACCTGAAAGGCGCACCGGTGGTCGCCTCCCCAATCTACAAGCAACACTTCCGCCTTGAAGATGGCCAGTGCCTAGAAGATGAGAACGTCAAACTACGTACCTGGAAGATTGAGTTTAAAGGTGATGAAGTGTGGGTGGAGGGTTAGCCACATTGATTAGCTTTGTTAAAACAACAACGTCGCCATTAGGGCGGCGTTGTTGTTAGTAGCCGTTACTCTCAAACGTTATTCATTCAAAAAGCTAATAAGCGCCTGATTAAACTCATCAGGATGGGTAGCATTGAGACCATGAGGCCCGCCCTTGATCACTTGCGTTTGCGCATTGGGCAGTAGCTCCTGGGCCCGTTTACCGCTGACTTCAAAGGGCACGATGCCATCTGAGTCGCCGTGCAGCACCAATGTGGGTATATCGATCTTGGTCAGGTCTTTGCGGAAATCGGTGTAGCTAAAGGCTTTTATGCAGTCGTAGGTCGCTTGGGGTGACGCAAAGGCGGCAATATTGCGATGGTACTGCCGATTCGGTTCGCTGACTAAATTGCTGCGCTCGCCTGCGTTAAAGAAGCTCTTGGTAAACTCCTCCAGAAAGGCAAGGCGATCATCTTTTACGCCCTCAAGGAACTGATTGATGGTGGCATCATCAAGACCGCCTTCAGGATTATCATCGGCTTTATACAGGTAAGGTGGCACCGCCGCAGCAAAAACGGCTTTATGGACATGCGCCGTGCCGTAGCTGGAAAGATAGCGCGCCACTTCCCCGCCGCCCATGGAAAAGCCCACCAGGGTGGCATCGTGCAGATCCAGCGTCTCGATCAGTTTCTTGAGATCTAACGCGAGCGTGTCATAGTCGTAGCCACCGTCGGCCTGGGTTGACCCGCCAAAGCCCCGGCGGTCATAGGTAATCACCTTATAACCCGCCTCGACTAACGCTGGCACCTGCTTTTCCCACGAGCGACCACTCAGCGGCCAACCGTGAATCAGCACCACGGGCTTACCCGCCCCGCGCACTTCGTAATAAAGCTCAACCGGCGTGCCCTGTTCCGTTCCTACGCTCAGCATTGGCATCGTCTCACCCTCCTGTTTGGCTTAACGTGAAGCATTTATGTGCCACATAAGGCTAGTACAACCCTTTCGGACTTACCAAAGTGGGCTGTTAGTAGCTCTTTATACGTTCGTTAGAAGCAGAGGCATTACTGTTCGCCCCTGGTTTTCGCGTTCCTGTGTGCATGGGGGCAAAGCTGCTGGGATTGGTGTTAAACAATTACCGTGAACTACCACGCCTAAAGGGAAAGGTGGGGTAAGCCTGTTGTCTTGCAGCGGGTACCACCATCCCAAAGCGATTTTCGATGTCGCCCATTTCAATAAATTTCTCGCCGCGCTGGTAAGCCGCGCGCAGCTGCTCACTAAGTTCGTTAAGCGCCGCCGATGGCTTAGCCCATTGGGATTCAGGCAGGGGTTTTGACCACTCGGCAAGCCAGTCGCTGGGCACGGCTTTGGGGAGGATATGCTTCATACGGTATTCGGTGTACCAGTGAGCAAAGCGAGCATGCTCCCAGAGTCGCTTGCGCCGAAAGCGCCGCCAGCGGGCGGGGTCGTTAGTGCGTTCGCATTCAGCTTTTTCACGGGCCACATAGGCGTTGTACCACTCGACGCCCCACTCTCTGGCGGAGGGGGTAATCGCATCAGCCCCCTCTTCCATAAAGCGGCGAATATACTCCCACTGGGCTAGCGCACCGGGCAGACCACCGACGCCGACCATAATGCCCGCACCTGGCAGCGTGTAACCAGGGCGCTGCGGGTCAGGCGGCACCAGCGCAAAGCTCCAACCAAAGCCTGTGATCGCCCCTGGCCCGAGGCCAGGGTTAAAGGCACACATCGCGACGACATCTTCCCAGGGCACCAATACCGTGCGCCGTTCGCGTTTGAATAGCCGACAGGTGGCGTCATAAACCGGTGGGTAAACGTAGAAAAAAGCCAGGGCGCCGATATGCAGTAGCGTCAAACCGACAGGGAAACTCGGCCGGGCACCGCGCAGCCATTCACCCACTTCAATCACCCCCATAAAACCCGGAGCCGCTGCGGCTAGGCCCACTGTAGACGTTAACCAAAGGTTTTGAGGCGCGGGAAGCCAAAAGCGACCTGGGGGATCTACCACAAAAGCAACTTCACGTCGCTGACGGTTTAGGCGAATAGGCGGCATACGCTTAAGTAGCGTATTGATCCAGACAATGCTAAGAATAAACACATACAGGAAAACAAAATATAGTCCTCCCCCCCATCCTATAAACACCATGTCGTACAACGAGTTTTTGGCAACGGCAATCATAAGCAGTAGCAAGCCGAAACCGTTCATAAATAACGCTAACCCACTTAACATATGCCCTGCCGTCATCATGGTGTCGGGGCTAGCGCCCTGGCGAATATCCATTGTGACACCATCGTGGTGCACATCGATATGCGCCACATCTACCGCGTACTCGCTATCTGTGGGTAGGGGTAGCGGACTCAAACAATATTGCTCACCCCCGGCACGGCTTTCCCGTTCGCCCGCGCGCATGGGGGGTAAAGCATCTTTGGGGTTGGTGTTAAACATTATTCTTCCTTGTTTAGGGCGCCCAGGGCGTGAGTGGCATACCCGGCCAAGTGCCTATTTTGACGCTACTGAAAAAACTATCCGTCAGGGCACTCACATCACGCCACTCTCCTGGCAGTGAACGGCCACGACGGTGTAGTTCATAGACTTGCGTTGTGGATTCACCGTTGAGGCGCGAGCGCACCACCAGCCGTACAAAGTTGAACTGACTTAGCGCCTCTGGCGCAAAGTGATAGGTGACATCTACACGAGAGTTTTCTGTTCTATTATGGGCATACGCCAGCACATCACGGGTCAGCTCTTGATGGCCCCCACGCATAGGAACACCCCATACTCCGAAAGAGAGCGTCTCTTCATCGGGTGGCTGACCACCGGGCATGGTCAGCCGGAAGGCTAGATCGCTAGCGGCAGGGCCAGGCCCAGGGCCTGCATGGGGTGCTGCCACGCCTTGGCGTTCCACGCTAACCTCGCTGCCGCTTAGTTTGCCCAGTTCCTGCTCATGCTTTTCAAGGTTCCACTGTTTACTGCGCAGCCCCCAGTAGCTTTGCTGGCACCAGCGCTGCACAGGGCTGAGTGAAAAGCGACTGGCTAATAAGTCGCCCATCACCAATAACAGCGTACTGACCGCAACGAACCAGCCCACCGGCCCGGCAAACTGCAACATCAAAAGCCGCAACTGCGCAGCAGGCGTGCCTAATATTCTACCCACAAGCCATCTGCCGCCTAAGGCAAAGCCTCCTCCTGCTGTACCAGAAGCCCCCATCAGAGCCACCTGAGTGGCTAAACGCTCCGCCTGGGTCTGGGCACGCCCCAGCTTCTGCCCTTGCCTAATCATCTCAAAAACACCAGCCACCCCACCCAGACCAGCAACAAAACCCATAGCTTTATTGGCTGCCCTGGCCCAACGCTCCAGCTGGGCTGGGCTGCCCGCTGCCGCTTTTAATTCAGCCTGGGCGACCTGCTGAAAAGCTCGCCCTTCATAGAGTTTGCGATGGCGAGCATCGACGATCATTTCTCTAATCGCCATAAGTGCTGCCGCTGTTGCTGTTGTCTGCGAGCCCGCATTACCAAAATGCTCCCAAAAATGCTCTTGCCCCCAGTTCTTGACCAAGTCGTTCACAGCGACACAGGCAGTAATTGCACCTAAAGCTGACAAACTACCGTTCACCAACACCCCCACAGCCCGGGATACAGACAATTCATTCTGCTCGTTACGAATCAGGGTATCCAAGGTATTGCGCATCGTGTCACGGGGCTGATTGGCCAACTGTTTGAAGGCGTTGCGCTCAGCCAGCGCTGCGCGGGTAGCGGCTTGGCTTAAGCCGCCTATTTTCAGGGCGTGGCTACCATTCTCATTAGCGGGAAAACTATGATCTGCCAGCTCTTCTAATGCCTCACCCAGCAACTGCTGCTGTTGCCTTATCTCTAACTCTTTAGCTCGGATTTTTCTCGCGTTGAACTGGTCAGCAGCGCGGCGATGGGCCTGGCTTGTGCCCCGACGAGAAGCACGCTTTATTTCCGCATCCCGCTCTTGGTAATAGCGCTCCATATCCTGTTCCAACCGCTGGAGCAGTGATGACGAGCGTTGTGCCTTGGTGGTGGCCTCCCGCAATTTACCTAGCACGGTTTGGTCAGGAATATCCCAGCCCATCTCAGCCAGCCCCAGGCGCTCAAGAAACATTAGCCGTTGCCCTTCCGGCAACATGCCTGCCAGATTGGCAAAGCGCTGGGGCATCTCCAACTGTTGTGCATCGTCTAGCAGACTTTTGATGACCGCTTCACCCAACATTTTCTCTTTGTAACTGACCTCCCCGGCAATATCCGCCACCACATCATCGGCGAGGCCCTCAATGCTGCGAAAGCGCAGGCCTGTTTGCTCATCAATAGTGCTCCGCCACGTTTGATAATTACCTAGTGCGCCTGAGGCGGTCATCAAAGCCGCCGCCTGTGTTAAGGCTTTTTGCGGGCCATCCAACTCGGATAGGAAGGTGTCAATAAAGCTTTCAGTAGGAATAAAGTGAAGCAAGTGGGCCGTGTTGGGGGTATCGCCCATATAATACTGAGCAAGAAAATCGCTTTGCCCACACAATGCCAGCGTTTCGAAAGCGTACTTCTCGATTTTACTCGTCAGTTTTATATGTAGTGCTTCTTCCCTATCCAGCACCAGAGCATAGTCGTGCCATACAGGCGCTAGCCGCGCCATATCCTGTCCTATGGCTAGGTAAGCCGATTGCCAATCCTCCTCAAGGCCGTTGGCGTAGGCT
This sequence comes from Halomonas sp. BDJS001, assembly GCF_026104355.1. Taxonomy (NCBI): domain Bacteria; kingdom Pseudomonadati; phylum Pseudomonadota; class Gammaproteobacteria; order Oceanospirillales; family Halomonadaceae; genus Halomonas; species Halomonas sp. BDJS001. The sequence continues at coordinate 1,060,391 of NZ_CP110535.1, read as the reverse complement.
AGGAAATTTTCCATATCCTGCTGACGAATGACATCTACAATGCCATTGGGTGCCAGCGCGTAGTGGCCGCCAATCACTTCATTAAAGTGGGCCTGCTCGGTTTCCTCGACAAACTCTTTTACTGACTCAGCATCCGTACCTAGGTTTTCAGCGATTTGCTGGCTGAGTTCATCGATATCCCGGTTAATAGGCGCCAAGGCGCTACCGACCACTCCAGTGTGAGCAGTATGGATAGCCTCACGCCTTTCGCGTCGCTGCTCGTAAAGGTCTGCCAGTTCGCGTAGATCAGCTTGATCATCGCTGCCAGCATCGCCTAGCCATTCGGGAATATTGCCCTGGCCCGCATTAGCGGCATGCGGAGCAAAGTTAAGGGTCATCAGCCCATCGATCGTTCTCGCCGCGAAGTTCTCTGTTTGATACTTATCCTGCCAATTGCCCTGTTGTTCAGCTAGTTGCTTCCAAAGTTGCGCCCAGTCTTTTACTCGTGCGGGAATATCTTCTACCACGAGAATGGCGCTGTCGTTTTGGTAGCTGCCTTTGATGCTGCCCACAATCTCGCCAGCGCTGGCCGCTTGCCAATCGATAGGCGTCGCTTCGAGGTCACACCAGGCATAACTGCCCGGATCGATTTCAGCATCAGCGCCTGCCTCTTGGTCAGGCGCTTCTGGGGTTACACGATGCTCACCGTGGTCGTCTGCCAGTGCGTCAGGCAAGTCATTGGGGTCAAGTAAATGAGCGGTGCCATGGCAGAATCCGCCTATGCCTACTCGGGTCATTACCTGGCGACGGAAGGTGGGGATCAATAGCATGGACTGATGGCGCTCAGTTAGCTCCACCATGCTGTGCAGTACTTCGATGCTCCCTTTGCGTTCAAGAATAATCTCATCGCCACTGCCATCGGGCTCTACTTTGAATATCAGGAGTTCATCGGGCGTTAAGCTATGCACAATATATAACCACCCTGAACGTATCGGCCGAATGCCTGAACGGCGAAAACGACCACCGTGCACTGGGGCAAAGCCATTCACCGCTTCTGCACGCTCGGCCTCAGGCTCTTCGACCATGGCATAACGTACCGGCACTAACTGCATATCTTTTTGTGTTAGCGTACATTGGCCGCTTTCATCGCTGGGGTCGTTATCGGGTTGATTATCGGCAACGCGATTCGCGGCCGCTATATCCATGCTCATACCATGTCATCCTGTTCTAACGCTTGCTGGGCAAGACTGACTGCCGCTTTTAGCCGTTCCATTGGTGCTTGATGGTTGGGATGGAGAAGCAATTTAGCTAATGCAGGGTACCGATCAACATCCAATGCGGCGTTACCGTGGGCGCCTAATATATTTGCCATGTAAAAGTGGGCTCGCTGGCCCATAAACCCTAGACGAGCTGTCGTTGTGATTACCTGCTCGGCCGCCTCCATCGCTGAGCCGTGGTGACTGATTAGCGGGCCTGATGGGAAGTAGCGCTGCAAATGCTTAGCGAGCGTGGTTTGAAAACGCTGCCAGTTCACTTGTGCCAGAGCGGAAAGGTGCACTTCTTGCAATGTTAGGGGAGACGCTGAAGTAGGTACGCCAGTCTCTTGCAATGAGTCGCTTTGGTTAACCTGCCACCATGTCATGGAGGTGTTGTCTTTAACCGGTAACCAGGCACGTTCAATAACGCTACCAAACAAACTTGTGTAGCTCCCTCCCCCCTTGATATTGAGCAAACTGTGCATAACGGCTGGGGAGGCGAGACGCAGCACCTGCGTCCCATGGACGGGGTGATGCACCATCAGCAGCCAGCGTAGGCGGGCTAAAAGCTCTTGGCGGGAGGCACGACTGTAAAGCAGCCACCCCCACTGCTGTTCAGCCCCTTGCTGTAAGAATGCGTCCCAGAGGGCTGGTGCCCCTTGCAGAGCCACCAGGCAAGGTGACGCTTCACGACACTCTTTCAGAGGCGTTTTCAGGTAGAGCACCTCGTAATCGGGCGCTTCCACTGTCTCATAGAGCCAGCGCTCTAGGTTTGGCCGCGTTAACGCATCCAGCAATACGTAGTAGTCAGGCTGATTCACTACGTCTCTATATTTAGGTGGCGGGCCCAGCGAATATTTTCGTAAGCCTTCGCTAGTGAGATGACTCATCATTATGCCCCTCCCGATACAGTGTCGTCGGGTGGCTCGCATAGATTGGTCAGCGCACTCCCTTGCTTTAGCGCTGCTAACTGGCGCGATGGCTCAATATCACTGCTTAGCAACGGCGAGTGCCCTATCGCCTCTGCCCGGCCATGGTCTTTACCTTCCAGCACGGGCGGCAGTTTGGGCAATTCAACCGCCTGCCCGGCACCACTACCTGGGCTGCCACCGGCGTTGATTTTGACTCGGGGGCCGACGATGGTGATGCCACTGGCGTTAATCTTGATAAAGCTGCCACCGGCTTTTAGGGTGATTTCGCCATCGGCTTCGAGGACTGCTTTTTGCCCCGACTTGATATGCAGCTCCTGACCACTTTCGCTTAGCCAAGCCTCTCCGGCGCGCATATGCAGGGTGCCTTCCACGCTTAAATGCTGGGCGCCTTCGGTGTGCTCAAAGCGGTGGCGGTGCACCGTGTGATGATCGTCGTTGTCGATCTCGCTGATGCGGTCGTTGTGCACCTTGAGGTGGCTATCGCGTTTGATCTCTTCCGTGCGGTCGTTAAGGGTGAGTAGCTCCAGGTCTTTTTGGGCGTGGAACCAGATCTGCTCCTCGTCGGTGGCGTCCTCAAAGCGCAGTTCATTAAAGCCTTTGCTTTTATGGCTTTGGGTGCGGATCACCGTGCGGGTTTTGTGCTCCGGTAGCGTATACGGCGGGGTGTTTACCGCGTGGTAGGTACGGCCGGTAATCAGCGGCTGGTCGGGGTCGCCTTCCAAAAATGAAACGACCGTTTCATTTCCGATCCTGGGGATCGCCATACTGCCGTAGCCACCGCCTGCCCAGTCCTGGGCCACCCGTACCCAGCAGCTGGCGGTCTCGTTAGGTTCGGCGTAGCGATCCCAGGGGAACTGCACCTTAACCCGGCCGTGTTCGTCGCAGTAGATCTCTTCGCCTTCCGGGCCCACCACAAAGGCTATTTGGGGGCCGTCAACGCGGGGTTTGGGGTTGGGCTCCGGGCGGAAGGTTTGATCCTTGGGCATGATTACCAGCTCGTTATAGTAGCGGGTCATCTGCTCGTCTGCTTGCCCGGTGTTTGCCCCATTGCCGCCCCGCATCATGCCGTCCTCTTCCAGGGCCTGGGGCTGTTCGCCGTGATGCACCACCGAGACCACCTGCCACGCCTGGTTAAGGCTATCGATATCGTGGTCGGTGAGGGTAAAGCAGATACCCGGGGCGAGTTCGGGCAAATCACTCTCCGCCTCGGCGGTGGTGGCGTCAGCGCGCAGGGACTCTAAACGGTGGCGGGTAAAAGGCTTGCCGGAGGCGTCCTTCTTATAACGGCCGGGGTAATCAAAGTGCTCGTAATCCTCTCGTTGGGCGTGTTCGCCCAGCCCCGATGCTTGGTGCTCGTGAATCTGGGCGTAGGCAGGATTCTTAAAAGTGTAGTCCTTGAGCATCGCCGAGGCGGGGCGCACCCGACTGGCCTGGCGGAGTTGACGGATATGGCGTCGTGGCGGGGTACCTCCGGCACGGCCGTGGTAGACGCGCTCGCCGACGCTGGGCAGTACCACGGTGGCGTCGGCAAACACCAGCTGGTGCTTGCCACCTTCGACGTTCTCGAACTCATGGAAATAGAAACAGCCCTCTTCAGCGGCCACGCGCCCGATAAAGGCCAGGTCGGTCTCCCGGTACTGCACCAGATACTCACGATCCAAGGGCGTGCGGGTGGTGGCAAAGCCGATATCGGTCAGGCCACGCTCGCTGGCCAGGGTGGTGATGGCGTCATAGGGCGAGGTGTCTTGAAAGATACGCGAATTATGGCGCAGCGATAACCGCCACAGGGCGGGCCGAATCTCCACCCGATAAAAGCTGCGCCGATGACCGCGATCGCCGCGGTGCAGCTCTGTGACCACCCCGTGCACCCGGCGCAGCGGCTCGCCATCCTGCCAAATGGACAGGGTGGCTTCCTGATCCAAACAGTCGCTGGGCGATAGGTTATGGGAGCGGCTGGCAAAGTCCACGGAGAGGGTAAAGGGTTCAGAGAGAGCTTCACGATGGGTAAAACGCACCACGGCGGTATCATCGGCCCCTGGTAGGGCCAAGGTAAATTGCAGGCCTGTTTTATCCGCCATTTCTCCGCTCCTTGGATCGTTATCTGCTAATGAGAACGAATCAGGATATCGGCACCGGGCGAGAAAGCAAGCCTACTCGGGCAAGTGACAGCGATCTCTTACACGGCTGTAAGATATGGCTTACACGCGTAAGAGATCTCTTACAAAAGAGCATTGGAAACTCATCAAATTGACAGCAAAAACTCGCAAAGACGCTGACATTGAGACCGACGAAGTTGCTATGCTTACTGGCTATTTTGACTATGTACACTGGAAAAAACTTCGTGAAGACAGAATCAAGCACTTTGGCATTCTCAGCCTTTATGGCGCTGCTGATTGGTTGTGCAGGCATCGTAGCCACACTCGCCTCCAACTCCCAAGCGATCTTGCTGGATGGGCTTTTCAATCTGATCTATTTCAGCGTTGCCCTGGTCACGATCAAGGTGAGCAAACTGGCTAGCCGCCCCGATAGCGAATCCTATCCGTTCGGCTATAGCTACTTTGAGTCGCTGGTGAATCTGTGCAAAGGGCTGCTGATTTTAGGCGTGTCTATTTTTGCCTTGGTCGATGCCATTGCCGCCCTACTCACCGGGGGCCGTGAGATAGCGGCAGGCTTGGCGGTGCTGTACGCGCTATTCGCCACTGCGGCTTGTTCACTTACCGCCTGGGTGATGCACCGCAGTCAGCGCCATGTGAGCAGCCCATTGGTAGCGGCAGATAAACTCAACTGGCTGGTCAATAGCGTTATCTCTGCCGCTGTACTCGCCGCCTTCTGCCTGGTGATGCTGTTTGAACGCTTGGGCTGGCAGACGGTTCTGCCCTACGTGGATTCGGTGCTGGTCATTGCGGTGGTGGTGCTCTGCTTGGGTGTACCGGTGCGAATGGCCTCTCAAGCATTGAAGGAGCTGCTTAACAAAACGCCGGAAGAGGCTATCGCGATACCCGTTCGCCAAGCCGTGGCGAACGCCCTGGCGGCTACCGAGACCCAAGAAGTGCGCGTGCGCATGGTTCGCCCTGGGCGCCTGCTCTATGTGATGGTGCATGTGGTACTGCCGGATCAATCCGATGTTTCGGTCTCCACCCAGGATTTACTCCGGGCGCGAGTCGATGACGAGGTGCGCCGCTACTACTCTCCCGTAGTGTGTGACGTGGTGTTTACTGCCGACACCCGATGGGCAGCGCCCTCCTGTGGACTATTGGTAGAGAAACAACCCTAGACCCTCTATCCAGATTACCGAGCCTTGCGCAATAGGACTAGCGTGGCGATCACGCCCCCCAGTAGCGCAAGGCCAAACAGCGTTAATGCCAATGCATGCCCTACGCCATCTATCAGCACCCCGGTAGTGATCACCGGGATACTGAAGCCCAGATAGGCCATCAGAAAATAGCCCGCGCTGGCTTGGGTGGTTTGTCGGCTAGCCGAAGCATCTGCAATCGCCAACACGCCGCTTAATCCCCCCAGGTAGATAAACCCATAGCAAGCGCTGCTTGCAGCCACCGTACCCAGCAGCACCGCCACAAGATTGCCGTGAATAGCGCCCCAGGCGATCGACCCATAGGCAATCGGCAAAATCACCAGCCCCAGTTGAGTAGCGCTACGCGGCGCCAGCCTTCTCGCCCAGGGCTGAAAAAGCACCCCACAGCTGCAAATGCCGAAGGTGGCGAAGCCGCTCCAGGCGGATAAACCGTGTTGGCTTAATGCCGAAGGCAGGATCGCGATCACCAACCCCACTAACGCCCAGGCCAACAAAATCGCCAACCCATAGGAGATAGCCCCACGGGGATAGCTGGGCAAACGTAGCATAGGGTTTTTCGTGGTGCTCGGTGCACGATCCTTAAGCGTGGTGACCACCACCAGCGCTAGCGAAGCAGTAACCAAATAAATCCACAGGCTGGGTGGCGATACGCTTGGGGTGTGGAAAACAAACAGGCTAGTCACCGCAGCCCCTAGCCCGAACCCGAGCGCGGTACTGGCCGTTACGTAGTTAGTCGCCACACGGTTATCCTGCCCACCCAACAGCATCTGCATATAAGCGGGAGCCACCGCAGACGTTAACCCCGTACTAATACCCAGCAGAAAGCGAGCAACACCCAGCGCCAGCAAACCGGGCGCTATCAGGGTGATCCCGGTCGCCAAGAGACATAACAGCAGTGCAGTCATTATTAATGGCTTGCGCCCTACCCGACCGGCCAAGCCGTTTAACCCCAGCAACACCGGTATAATGCCCACTACATAGCAGGCAAAAGCGATGCTGGTGGCGCCAACGCCCAAGCTATCCTGCGCCGCCAGCGCATCGTAAAGTGGCGCCTGTAAATTAACCGCCGTGGTAATCGTACATAGCGCAAACGCCAGGCAGGCGGCGCTTTTTGTATTGATCCTTGGAGTAGCAGCGCGGTTCATAGCAAAGTCCTAAATAAGCGAGTCGTTGAACCGCTAAGCTCGCACGCTTACCGGGCAGCGGTAAGGTACACTTCACCACCACTTTTCAAACACTGTTCCACCCTTTTAGCGAACAGTTAAAAACAACAGGGCACGTTATGAAGCTAGAGGTTAATCGCCACTCTGCGACTCCCATCGCTCAGCAGCTCGAAAAGGGGATGCGCGCCTGGATTGCAGCACACGGGGCTGGTGGTGGCCGTCGTTTACCCTCTATTCGCCGCTTAGCCGCCACTCACCACATCAGCCGTAATGCGGTGATTGAAGCCTACGAACGGCTTGTCGCTTCTGGCTTAGTGCGCTCACGACCCGGTTCAGGTTTTTATGTGGCGGATAGCGCAGAAGTATTGGTGTCGAACCCGGTAGGCGCTAACGGTTTGCAAGAGGTCACCAACGGGCTATGGGGGCTTTTCAGTGCCAATGAGCACACGCTCAAGCTTGGCTGCGGCTGGCTGCCCAGCGACTGGCGAGAAGGCGACGACCTAACTCACGCCATTCGCCAAGTGGCGCGTAAAAGCCGTTCGGGAATTTTCGAGTACAGCACTCCTCAAGGGCCGCAGGAGTTGCGCGGTTTAATCCAGGAACGCCTGCGCCCACTGGCGATTACTGCGGACGCCCAGCAGATCATAATGACCGGCGGCGGCAGCCACTCGCTGGATCTACTGGTGCGGATGTTGCTTGAGCCTGGCGACGTGGTCTTCGTGGAATCACCTGGCTATTACAACCTGTTCGGCCTGCTGCACTTACAGCGAATCCGCATAATTGGCGTGCCACGATTAGCCGATGGGCCTGATATCGAGCAATTGGAAACCTTGTTGGCCCAGCATCGCCCGAAGCTGTTCTACATCAACAGCGTTTTTCAAAATCCTACAGGTAGCACGCTCACTCCAGCAGTGGCGCACCGAGTGCTACAGCTCGCCGAGCTACACGATTTTCAGATTATTGAAGATGATATCTACGCGGATTTTCAACACACTCCCACTACCCGCCTGGCCACACTAGATGGGTTAAACCGTGTGTTCTATCTGGGCAGCTTTTCGAAAAGCCTCTCCTCTTCACTGCGAGTCGGCTTTGTCGCCACGCCCGTGGCTTGGGTACAGCGCCTTGTAGATATCAAGATGTTGACCAGCATTTCCGCTTCGCGGTTTGCCGAACAGGTGGTCACCACTCTGCTGCAAAACGGCAGCTACCGAAAGCTGACCGAACGGCTGCGCATCAAGCTCGCTAGTCAAATGGCGATGGCACTAACGATGCTTAAAAATGCCGGCTGGGAGGTATATACCCAACCGACAGGTGGGATGTTTGTGTGGGCAAAACCACCTGCAGCTATCCCCCCTGAAACCCTGAGTGAACTGGCTAGCCGGTGGGAAATCACGCTATCGCCGGGGCATCTGTTTTTTGCCGATCACCAGCCAACGCCCTGGCTCCGGCTCAACGTTGCCTATATACAAGACCCAAGGGCGAAAGCGTTTATTGAAGCAGCGCGTTAAATACTTACTGTTCTTTTGCCTCTTTCACTGGCCACACATCTGCATCCACCAGTTCAGGGCGTTTAAGAATGGCTGGATCAAATATCGGCTCTTTAATACCGTCGCGGCGCTGGCGCTCATAATCTTTTAGCACGGCGACAGCAATCGGCCCCATGATCAGAATGGCAAATAAGTTAGTGGTCGCCATTAGCCCCATAGCCAAGTCGGCAAAGTCCCAGACCACGCTTAGCTCCGCGACCGAACCTAACAGCACCATGGCGATAATAATCACCTTTAACACGCTGACCGCTTTCCTGGCGTGGCGGCGGAACAGAAATTCGATATTCACCGACGAGAACGAGAAGTTGGCCAAGATAGACGTAAAGGCAAAAAACAGAATCGCCAGGGCGATAAATATTTCCCCAAAACCACCTAAGTGATCGACCATGGCATCCTGGGTGAGCTGAATACCTTCGATGCTGTCGCCCGGCGACTCCGACATCAGTCGCTCATAAACCCCGGAAAGCAGAATCACAACCGCCGTACAGCTACAGATCACGATGGTATCGACGAATACCCCAAATGACTGCACTAACCCCTGGGCTGCCGGGTGTTTGACCGTCGCTTGGGCCGCCGCATTAGGCGTTGACCCCATGCCCGCCTCATTGGAAAACAGGCCGCGCTTGACGCCATTCTCCATCGCCGCTTTAATCGCGTAGCCCGCAGCACCACCCACCGCAGGGCCAAGGCCAAAGGCGCTCATCACTATCAGCGAGAGCATATCGGGCACTGCTGGCAAATTAGTCAACAGGATCCATAGCGCAACGAGCAGATAGGCAATCGCCATTGCCGGGACGATCTTTTCGGCGGTGCGCGCCACCGATTTGAGGCCGCCATAAATCACCGAGCCTGCCAGAATGGCAATCACCACGCCGGTGAGCCAATTGGGTATGCCAAAGGCGCCGTTCATACCCTGCGCGATGGTGTTGGACTGGGCGGCGTTAAACGCTAAGCCGTAAGCAATGATCAGAAATACCGCGAACAGCGCGCCGAGCCAGCGCCACCCCAGGCAGCGTTCAATGTAGTAGGCTGGCCCGCCACGAAATACGCCATCTTCATTACGATGCTTATAGACCTGGGCCAGGGTCGATTCGATAAACGCCGTGGCGAAACCCACCAGCGCTGTCACCCACATCCAGAAAATTGCCCCTGGCCCACCAATCCACAGCGCCAGAGCCACCCCGGCTAGGTTACCGGTGCCAACCCGCGCCGCCATGGAGGTGGCAAATGCCTGAAAGCCACTAATGCCATCCCCGGCGCCGCGTGCACTGAATGTCACATACGCCATATGCCTGAACAGACGGAACTGCATACCTCGCGTCATAATGGTAAACAGCAGGCCAGCGCCTAGTAGCAGATAGACAAGAATATAACTCCAGATAAAGTTACTGACCGGCATCATGATGGCATAGAGACCATCGCGCAGGGGGGCAATGAGTAGTTCAAGGGTCTCCATGGGCATGCCTCTCCAATTGGTTTCTTGTTGACACGTGAGTATTTGCCCTGACCCGACGTGCTAAGTTGGCTCACTAGGGGTTAGAACCCTGCCAATAAGTCTAGACAGTTTTTGAATTAGCCCCCAAGCATAGCGCATAAAAAAAGCGGCCCGAAGGCCGCTAAAAATACAATTATTTAGAGTAACCACCCGTTAATTACAGCTCGCGTTTGCCGTCAACTAACCGCGATACTTTAAGCGGGTTGCCCTCTTTAAGGGCATCCGGCAGCAAGCCTTCTGGCAGGGACTGGTAACATACCGGCCGTAGGAAGCGGTGAATGGCCGCCGAACCCACAGAGGTCGTGCGCGAATCGGACGTAGCCGGGAACGGCCCGCCGTGCACCATGGCATGGCACACTTCGACACCCGTAGGCCAACCGTTGGCGAGGATACGCCCAGCTTTACGCTCTAAGGTAGGCAGTAACGCTTTAGCGGCATCCAAATCGGCGTCGTCCATATGCAATGTAGCGGTAAGCTGACCCTCAAGCTGTTCAGCAACACGCTTTACTTCCGCCGCATCTTCGCACTCAATAATCAACGAGCTGGCACCGAACACTTCCGCTTGCAACGCTTCAGATGCGAGGAAATCGCTCGCTGAAGCGGCAAACAAGCCCGTTTGGCACTGATAGTCGCTGCCCGTCTGGCCACGGGCAAGTTCACGCACCTTGTCGGCACTGCTCAGGCTGGCTACGCCCTCTTGATAGGCACGGTGAATACCCGGCGTCAGCATTGTCTGCGCGCCGCTGGCTTCCACGGCACCTCGTGCCGCCTCAATAAAGGCATTCAACTCAGGGCCTTTTTCCGCAATCACCAGGCCAGGATTGGTGCAGAACTGGCCTGCGCCCATATTGAGAGAACCCACAAAGGCTTCACCCAGCGCTTTACCACGAGCTTTAAGGGCTGCCGGTAGCAAGAAGACGGGGTTAATGCTGCTCATCTCAGCGTAGACCGGGATCGGCTGGGGGCGTGCTTGGGCAGTTTTCATCAGCGCTGTACCACCACTGCGTGAACCGGTGAAACCAACCGCTTGAATGCGAGGGTCATCGACCAGCGCCTGGCCAATTTCGTTACCGGCACCAAACAGTAGCGAGAATACGCCTTCTGGTAACTGGCAGGCTTTCACGGCTTTTTGAATCGCCTTACCAACAAGCTCGGAAGTGCCTGGGTGTGCAGAGTGGCCTTTTACCACTACCGGGCAGCCAGCCGCTAGGGCCGAAGCGGTATCACCCCCCGCAACCGAAAATGCTAGTGGGAAATTGCTGGCGCCGAATACAGCGACAGGCCCCAGAGCGATATGGCGCTGACGCAGGTCAGCACGCGGCAGCGGTTGACGATCCGGCATGGCCGGGTCGATGCGTACATCAAGCCATTCACCGGCACGCACCACTGATGCGAACAGTCGCAGCTGACCGCAGGTTCTGCCTCGCTCGCCTTCAATGCGTGCCTGGGGCAGGCCCGTTTCAGCCATGGCGCGCTCAATCAGCTCACTACCAATCGCTTCTATTTCACTGGCGATGGTTTCTAAAAACGTAGCGCGCTCTTCAAGAGACGTTTCGCGGTAGATGGCATAGGCCGTTTCAGCTAGCTCACAGGCTTGTTCAACATGGGCTCGACTGCCGCCAATATAGACAGGCTCTAGTTTTTCGCCGGTGGCAGGGTTAACCGCTTGAATATTGGCTTGGGTGCCGGTCACTGCTTGATCACCGATCAACATTTCGCCTCGAATCGTCATATGTTGCTCCTTATATGGGTCAGTGGTATCACTGGTCGCGATATTCATCGTCGCTGTACTACTGGTCGCGATACTGGGCGTAGGTATTGCGCGCCCGATTAAGGTGCTGGTACATGGTTTCGCGGGCCGCTTGAGCATCACGAGAAAGAATAGCTTCGAGAATGTAAGTGTGTTCTTCCTGAACTCGCTCTAAATAGCGCTCTGAAGAGATCGGGTTAATATCAATACTCAGCAGCTTGGCGCGGGGAATCACGCTCTGGCTCCACTGCTTGTAAAAAGATTGGAAAAAGGGATTTTTGGTCGCCGTGGCAATCGCAAAGTGAAACAGATAATCCTCTTCACGGGCTTGGGTTTTTGCAGTATAGGCAGTACTAAAGGCAAGGTGCTGCGCCTCCAGCCGCTGACGATCTTCATCGTCGTGGCGTAAGGCGGCCAGTTCCGCCGCCGCTGGCTCTAAGGTTAGCCGCAGTTCTAGCAGGTGCAAGATATCTTCCACAGTAGTGGGGTTAATGCGTTCTGCAGGACGCGCTTCTACTGTGGAAGAGCGCAGCACGGATGTGCCTACGCCTCGCCGGGTTTCCACCAGCCCCAGAGACTTAAGATGGGTAATCGCTTCACGGATCACAGTGCGGCTAACGCCAAAGGAGTCACACAGACTGTTCTCTGTAGGCAGCTTCTCTCCTACCGCGACTTTGCCCTGCGTGATCAACGCTTCCAACTGGTCGGCCACGTGCACGGACAAGCTTCCCTGCTGTGTCACTTTACTTATTTGAAGCGGTTTTAGGGCAGATGCCGCTGCGCTGGTTTTGACCATGGAAGCTATCCTTCATTAATATCCAAGTTGTATTATATCGTACAACCTAGGTCTTGGAAGTGCCAATAAACGGCTTCTGAATGACCCCAGGCAGCCTGTTTTCTATTTTTAATGCCATCACGAGTAATGACGAATATTTTCTCATGCTAGATACAACACATCATACAAGAAAAAATAGGCCTTATTATTGTGCCAAGCAAGCATGACTAACGAAAACTAAACCAAAGTTAAAGTAGCACTTTGATAAAAATCAGCCCATCAACATTACGGTCTCATATACCTTTTATTCCCCTTGCTTATGACGCAATCGGTGCATGCTTTTTGTTGCAGTATTGTATGATGTAATACAACATATGGTTAATAGAGGGATCCAAAGGCGATAAGGCTTAACGTAACCCTCATACCGGCGAGATCACACAAGGTTCTTTACTTGCATAGCGCCACATTGGGTGGATAACCCGCAGCCTTAATAGAGTAATCATCAAGGAGTATCACCATGCTGTATGACCACCGTACCTATACCTGCACACCTGGCACGTTGAAGAAACAGATGGCGCTCTACGAAAAGCATGGCTGGGCCATCCAAAAACGTCACCTTGGCGAACCTCTGCTATACGGGCCGGTAGAAACCGGCAATGTGAACTCCTATGTGCATATCTGGGTGTTTAAAGATGCCGCTGACCGTAGCCAGCGGCGCGCCGCCATGCAGAGCGACCCTGAATGGGCCGCCTATCTCAAGAAAAGTGCCGAGGCGGGTTATCTAATCAGCCAGGAAAACAAGATTGTTGTCCCCGCCCCCTTCTTTAAAGACTGATTTCTTGATTAGCGGGTCTCTTCATGAAGTGGTTCCTTTATGAACGAGCTTTAGCTGAACGCAGTGCTGTGACGGTAGTGCGTGTTGAAATACGTTCCGGGTCAGTCACAAGCTCGATCACGGCAGGGCGACCCGAGGCCATGGCCCGCTCCAGAGCGGGCTTGAAACCAGCCGTATCGATAACACGTTCGAAATGCGCGCCCAGCCCTGCTGCCAATTGGCCGAAATCGGGATTCACCAGGTCGGTTCCCGAAACGCGATTAGGATGTTCACGCTCCTGGTGCATGCGAATCGTGCCGTAAGTACCGTTGTTAAATAGCAGCACGATGGGCCGTCCGCCATGCTGTACGGCAGTGGCGAATTCAACACCGCTCATCATAAAGCCGCCGTCGCCTACAAACGCCAGCACACACTTATCGGGCTCGCGTAAAGAAGCTGCCACGGCGGCAGGAACCGAGTACCCCATCGCACCACACGTTGAACCAATAATCCGACCAGGACGCTGGTAGGCCAGAAAGCGCTGCGCCCATCCGGTGTGGTTTCCGGCGTCCAGAGTGACGATACACTCCTTCGGCAAGCTATCGCGCAACGCATGCATTGCCGCGCCCATATCGAGCGGGTAATCGTGTGACGGAGGCAAAATATCGGCAAGATACTCATCTCGCAACGTTTTGCACCACTCACTCCAACGGCTGCGCTGCCCCCAGTCGTGAGCGGCTAACGCTGCAGCCAGCTTATCAGGGGCCGAAACAACGCCCAGCGCCGGACTAAACACACGGCCTATCTCATCCGGGTCAATATGCACGTGTATCAGCGTCTGGCTGGGGTTTGGTGAAGTCAGCGTGGTGTAGGTTCGGGTGGTCATCTCGCCTAACCGGGCTCCGACGACCAACAGCAGGTCTGCCTCCGCAAGGCGCTTAATCAGTGACGGCACCACGGCGGTACCGAAATCACCGACATAGCATTCCGAGGCATTATCGAGAATATCCTGACGGCGAAAGGAGCAGGCCACTGGAATACCATTAGTTTCAGCGAAGCTGCGTATCTGCCCGCAGGACTCATCTGTCCAGCCCGATCCACCGACCAACATCATCGGACGTTCGGCACAGGAAACCAGGGCAGCGATTTTCTCGATTTCCTCCACGGCAACGCCCGGCCTTGACGGCGTGTAGGGTTCAGCGTCTTCGACTTCGACGATATCGGTTAGCATATCCTCAGGTAGCGCCAGCACCACCGGGCCTGGGCGGCCGGACGTCGCTACCCGGAAGGCGCGCGCCATGTATTCGGGAATTCGACTCGCATCTTCAATCTGTGCGACCCACTTAGCCATACCGCCGAACATTACCCGATAGTCAATTTCCTGGAATGCTTCCCGATCCATCGAGCTACGGTCGACCTGGCCGATTAGCAGGATCATAGGCGTCGAATCCTGCTGGGCAATATGAACGCCAATAGCGGCATGGCAAGCGCCAGGCCCGCGTGTCACCAGGCATATACCGGGGCGCCCCGTTAGCTTGCCATAAGCCTCGGCCATATTCGCCGCTCCAGCCTCGTGCCGCGCATTGTAGAGGGTGAAATGTTCACGCTGATCATAAAGCGCATCGAGCACTTCCAGGTAGCTTTCCCCCGGCACACAGTAGCCACTATCAGCACCGTGTATAAGAAGCTGGTCAACCAGTACTTTTCCGCCGGTACGCGGCAGGGGGTGAGTTTTTGTTGTCATGTCAGCATCCTAATAACAGAGAAGCGCGCCCCCAAGCCGTTCATGATGATCTATACGGGAGGCGCATAGCGAGTAACAGTAGCTAATCCAGTTGCATTCTAGCTAGGGAATTGCATCAAGCTTCGGCTTCTTGCGCAGAATTAGATAGGCGAAAACGACGGTTAATGCCAGGAAAGCAAGGCTGTCCATACTGGTCAGAAAGACGATCGGGTTACCGTCATTGAACGATAAGGAGCGTCGCAAATACTGCTCCAGATCCGGCCCTAGAATAAAGCCCAGCAGCATAGCCACTACCGAGTAGTTATGCTTTCGCAGGAAGAAGGCCAGTACGCCAAATATCAGCGCCAGGAACATCTGAAAAATTGAGTAAGTGGCCACGTAGCTGCCAACGAGCGCCACCACGGCAATGGAGCTGTAGAGCAGACCGCGAGAGATTGAGACGATGCGAATAAAGTACGGCCCAAACAGAAACAGCGTTAGCGGTATGAGGATCAAAGCACTTACAAATAACGAGGCAAACATGGGTGCAATCAGGTCTGCCTGCTGCTCAATAAGACGCGGCCCCGGCTGTAAGCCATTGATAACCAAAACACCAAGTACAATAGCCGTGGTTGGGTCGCCCGGAATCCCGAACATCAGCATCGGCACAAAAGCACCGCCGCACATGGAGTTATTTGCTGATTCAGCCGCTGCAATACCTTCTCGACTGCCGTTGCCATACTCTTCGGGTTTCTTCGAACCACGTTTGGCATCAGCATAGGCCACAAAAGCCGCCATTGAGCCACCCGCGCCGGGCAAAATACCAATGGCATAGCCAATGAAAGCACTCTTAATATAGGTAAAGAACCCCACCTCACGAACTTCAGACCACGGCGGAATAAAATCGCGCCGACGAATTTTTAAGCCTTTCGCCCGCTTCAGAGTACCCTCTAAAGAGAGGTTCCAGTTCTGCGCCTGTACCAGTAGTTCACTGACCGCAAACGCACCGATGACCACCGGCATTAAACCGATACCTTCGACCAGCAGTTCAGTGCCAAACTCGAAGCGTGGAATCGGCTGGAGTACATCAATGCCTACTGTAGCCAGCATGATGCCCAGCGTCGTAGCGACAATGCCCTTAGCGATAGCGCCCTTATCGACAATGATGATCACCACCAACGCAAAAAGCACCAGTGAGAACTTCCCTGGGGTGCGGATCAGCAGCGCCAGCTCACCGGCAATGGGCATGAACGCCATGAGCAGTAACGCACCGATTGACCCACCGATCATCGAGCCCAGCGCCGCGTGCCCCAGCGCATTGGCGCCCTGCCCTTTTAACATCAAGGCGTTGCCTTCCACAGCGGTCATCATTGAGGACGGCGCACCGGGAATATTGATGGTCGTGGCCGTGATACTGCCGGAGTACATCCCCGCCATAAAGATCGAGGCACACATGACCAGCGCGGGTACTACGTCGATCGTATAGGTAATAGGTAACAACAGCGCAATGGCTAGCACTGATGTGAGGCCTGGCATCGCACCGAAAAAGGTACCAATCAAGAAACCGGCAATCATGAAGCCAAGCACTTCCCAACTCAGCAATGCTTCAAAACCGCCCAGGAAACTAACAAAGGTCTCCATTAGAATCCTCCTAACAGGGGAGGCAGACGCACTCCGAAAATACCGGCAAATAGTCCGTAAAAGAGCGCTGTAACGGCGATCACATAAAAGATAAAGAAGGCGGGCCGATGTTTCTCGAAGTCAAAGATAAGAAAGAGGGCTACCACGAAACCCAGCGTAGCGGGCACGTAACCCAAGGGACGAAACAAGGCGATGTAGATGCCTGTCGCCACCACAATCAACAGTGGCCTTAGCAGAGAGCCACCAGTGGCCACCTCTGCTTCTTTGCGCCACTCTCCCACGATTACAACTATCAGCGCTGCATACATGATGAACGCCATCAGGATAGGCATGAAGCGCGGCCCCACAAGGGTGTCACCACCAAACTGAGAGCGTATGCTCAAGGCTTCCGCCAGGTAGATCGTGGTCAATATCAGCAAGAAGGCAGGAAAAAGTACTGCCGACCTTCTAAAGCGTTCGACGTTGTTCATTGACTCAAAATCCTCTGCTTGAGATAGCTGTGGCACCGGTAACCGGCGCCACGCGCTTTGAGCTGCGAATTACTTGGACATCACGCCTGCTTCTACCAGCGCATCCATTTCGCTGAACAGTGACTCGGCCGTCTCATCAGCCCAGGCAGTCACCTCATCGGTACCCAGCCAGTTCGGCGTTACCCCGACGTTGGCCACCCACTCTTGAAATTCATCGCTGTCGTACGCCGTTTTGTAAGCACTTTCCAGTGCGTTAATGGCTTCTTCCGGGGTGTCTGCGGGTGCGGCGAACACAATAAAGCTGCCAATCTGGAGATCGATCCCCTCGTCAGCTGTGGTAGGCACATCGGGATAGGTAGGATTCTGCGTATCGGAGAATTCAACAAGACCGCGTACGGTGCCATCTTCCAGAAGATTGGAAAAATCCCCCAGGCTGGTGAGGGCCACATCGACTTCGTCGGACAGAATGGCCTCTTTCTGGGGTGCAGCTCCGCCAGGATAGGAGACGATGCGGAACTCCGTATCGGTCAACTCTTGAAACTGCAGGATCGCGAGATGAACGCGTCCACCCAAATTCTGAATGGCAACGCGAATCTCGCCAGGGTTTTCCTTGGCCGCCTCGATAAGGTCATGAATCGTTTGGTAGTCGGAATCGGCGTCAACAACAATAGCATCGGGCTCGCTAGTCACCCGCGCAATCAGCTTCAATTTATCCATATCGTAACTAGGCAGCATGGCCTGCCAGGGCACGGTAATTAGGCTGTCGTAGGTTAACGCGCCAATGGTATAGCCGTCAGGCCGGGCGCTCATAAGCTGGCCAATACCGGTGGCACTCACGCCACCCTCGATGTTTTCTGCATACATGGAAACATCGAGGCTTTCTTCAGCGATGGTGGTCAGTTTACGAACGATTCCATCGGTACCCCCACCGGCCCCCCAAGGCACAATCACGCGGATATCGCGCTCAGGGTAGTCAGCTAGCGCCACGCCAGATAGTGAGGATAAAGCGACGGCAGCGGTCAGGGTTAACAGGGTTTTGTTGTTTTTGTACATTGTGTACTCCTTGGTTAAAAACTTATCAGCAGAGTTATTCTCATGATCAAGTCATACATCATACAACTTGAAACTTAGTGTGTTCTCGTTAGCTCTACAATAGAGAGATATAAAAATGAGACCAAAGTCGAGCATTTACTCAGTTGACCACATCACTCTATCGGCAATACGTTTGGCTTAATCCATCGTCATCGTTAAAGCACTTTAACGAACGAGAGCAGGACACTTAGGATCGAACTCCCACCCAGGAATCAAAAACTGCATCGCCATGGCATCGTTTCGCTGGGTGGTATCCAACGACTTATAAAGCGTGTGGGCCTCCATAAGCTTCTCTTCGTCCAGCTCAACTCCCAGCCCTGGCGTCGTGGGAACCTTGAGCTTGCCATCGCGGATGAGCAGAGGGTCTTTCGTGATACGCTGCCCGTCCTGCCAAATCCAGTGGGTGTCAATGGCGGTAATCTCACCCGGACAAGCCGCCGCAACGTGGGTCATCATGGCGAGCGAAATATCGAAGTGGTTATTACTGTGAGAGCCCCAGGTCATACCCCACTCGTTGCAAAGTTCACCCACTTTGACAGCACCTTGCATGGTCCAGAAATGACAATCTGCCAACGGTATATCGACGGAATTTAGCTGAACGGCGTACTGCAGCTGTTTAAAATCTGTCGCAATCATATTGGTGGCGGTAGGCAGGCCGGTGCGTTTTTTAAACTCGGCCATTGTTTCACGACCGGAGTAGCTCTCTTCCTGGCCACAGGGGTCTTCGGCGTAGCTGAGCAGGTGTTTGATGGGCTCCAGCACGCGCACCGCTTCATCGAGCTTCCAGGCACCATTGGGATCAAGCGTTAGTCGCGCATCGGGGAATGCTTCATGGAGCGCGCGAATGCAATCGGCCTCCTCTTCGCCACGTAATACACCACCTTTTAATTTAAAGTCTTTAAACCCATAGCGCTCATAGGCGGCTTTGGCTAAATTAGCCACCGCCTCGGGTGTTAGCGCTTCTTGATAGCGTATTTCGTCCCACCTATCTTGAGGGTTATGCGCGTTAGGGTATGGCAGGTCTGTCTTGCCCGGGTCACCCAGTAAAAACAGATACCCCAATGCCTCGACTTCGTCACGCTGACGGCCGTACTGACCCAGCAGATCGGCGACGGGTAACTGTAGTGCCTGCCCATAGAGGTCTAACAGCGCCGACTCAATTCCGGTGATCACGTGTACCGCTACGCGCAAATCAAACGTCTGCCTGCCCCGCTCCTCGCGTCCGTTCTGGGCTAATCGCAGGCGAACCTGATTGAGGGTGTGTTTGATGTTATTGATCGGCGAGCCTTCCACCAGCTCACGGCACTGCTCCAGCCCGTTAAGAATGCCACCACTGGAAGGAATCTCACCAACGCCCTGATTACCTGCATCATCCTCAAGGATAACTACACAGCGGATAAACCAGGGGGCGTGACCGCCACTGAGATTTAATAAGAAACCGTCGTAACCAGCGACAGGCACCACTTTCATTGATTTAATCTTTGGAAACATATCTCGTAAACCTCTACTTATTATTGACCCAAGTTGAAACTTTATTCAGGTGATCAAGTCACTGGCGCAGGATTAAACAGCACCAAATCGTTATGAATTCCCAGTCGGTCGGCAGCGGCCTGTTGTCGGCCACTGGCCACCTCAAGAATGAGATGGAAAAGCTCCCAGCCCACCTCTTCAATGCTGGCCTCGCCAGTGGCAATCCGCCCCGCATCAAGATCAATGATGTCGTGCCAGCGTTTTCCCAGCGCTGAGTTGGTGGAAACTTTCAACACCGGCACCATAGACAGACCATACGGGGTACCCCGACCTGTGGTGAATACCTGCAGATTCATCCCCGCAGCTAGCTGGAGCGTGCCACAGATGAAATCGCTGGCCGGGGTGGCGGCAAAGGAGAGCCCCTTACGGCGCAGCCTTTCACCTGGGCCTATAACATCGACAATCGGCGAGTTGCCAGACTTGATCACCGAGCCCAGCGCCTTCTCAACGATATTGGAAAGCCCCCCTTTCTTGTTGCCCGGTGAGGTGTTGGCGCTACGATCCGCTTGGCCTTGAGCCAGGTAGTTGTCGTACCACGCCATCTGCTCAATCAGTGCCCTCCCCACCGCTTCGTCAATGGCGCGCGGGGTTAACAGATGGATAGCGTCGCGCACCTCGGTAACCTCTGAGAACATCACACTGCCCCCCGCCCGCACGATCAAGTCGGTTGCAAAGCCCACAGCGGGGTTAGCCGTCACCCCCGAAAAGGCATCGCTGCCGCCACACTGCATGCCGACGACGAGCTCGGACGCCGGGCAGGTTTCACGCTGGCGTCGATTGAGTCGCTCAAGGTGTCGTTCGGCCATGGCCAAAATACCCTCGACCATCTCGCCGAAGCCCTGAAAAGAGTCATCCTGAAGACTCAGTAAGTTGGCGTCCGGGTCAGCTGCCTCGGTGTTTTCATAAATTTTCACCGGTCGATCAGAAAGCAGTGTCGAGGGTTGCAGCTTCTCGCACCCCAAACCGATGATCATTATCTCGTTGCCGAAGTTGGGATTCAGGGCGATATTTTTAAGCGTTCGAATGGGCACAATAGCCGCAGGCGCATTAATGGCGACCCCACAACCATATGAGTGATTAAGCCCCACCACATCATCCACGTTGGGAAATCGCGGCAGCAGCTCGCGTTTGATCCGCTGCACGACGAAGTCGACGGTACCAGAGACACACTGCACGCTGGTGGTGATACCCAGTACATTTTTGGTGCCCACACTGCCGTCAGGATTACGAAAGCCCTCGAAGGTATACCCTTCAAGCGGCTCGGTTTTCGGTGCTGGCCGGGTCGCCAGCGGTAGATCCGCAAGCGGCGGTGGTGTTGGCATGTGCAAGTTGGTCTCGCTGACGTGGCCACCTCGGGGAATAGGCGTGGCCGCCGTACCGATCACTTCACCGTAGCGAATGATGCGCTCCCCCTCCGCCAGATCGACAAGGGCCACCTTATGCCCCTGGGGGACAGCCATTGTGGTGGTAACTTCTCCCTCAATGACGGCACCCTCAGCGAGACCGCCCGGCTCAACCACGATGGCGACATTATCGTTGGGGTGTATGCGAATCACGCGCGTATTAGTCGTTATCTGTTTCATGACCCTTTCCTGAGGCTGTGCGTGTACTGCCAGTTACCTGGGTCAGCTCCATTTTTTGCCTGGCGCGGGATTTGAAGCCCATGACGATGGCGAACATTACCGAGGCGACAATCAACCCCCACAGCACCATGGCGATGGGACTCTTGGTGAAAAAGATCGAGAAAGTGCCGAACGACTCCAGGCTCTTGACGAAGTAGACCTCGGCTTGGCTGCCCAAGATAAAGCCAATAATGAGCGGGGCCACTTCCAAACCAATTTTCTGCACCAGGTAGCCTAAAATGCCGAAAATAAGCAGCGTCCAGACGTCAAACATAATTCCGTAGTTGATGGCATAGGCCCCCACTACACACATCATCACAATGATGGGGAAGAGAATATGCTTTGGCACCATCACCACTTTGGCGATGTACTTAATGGCATAGAACATTAAGAAGAACATCACGATATTGGCGAACACCAAAGCCGTCATCATGACGTACCAGGTCTCGGTATTCTCAGGAATAAATAGCGGCCCTACCTGGATGCCCTGCAGGGTGAACGCACCGATCAACACAGCCGTCGTCGAGTCGCCAGGAATACCTAGCGATAGCAGTGGAATCAAAGCCCCACCGGTCAACGCATTATTGGCGGACTCCGAGGCAATAAGCCCCTGAGGCGCCCCTTTACCCATTTGCGATGAATCACGGGTTAAGTTTTTCTCTTGGGTATACGCCAGCACGGAGGCGGCACTGCCACCGACCCCAGGCAACATGCCAACGAAGGTGCCAATAAAGGACGAACGCACCAGGTTAGTCAGGCGACCGTTAAAGATCGAAAGTGAAAAGCCTGCTCCCTTGCTGAGTTTGATGCGCTGGTTAGCTAAATCACTCTTCGCCCCCTTTTCCGCCTCAAGCAGAATCGTGGAGATACCAAACACCCCGATCAGCACCGGCAGCAGGGAAAACCCTTCAAATAAGTAGGGTTCCATGAAGTCGAACATCAGCCGGGTTTTGCCATTGCCGCCGTCAGAGATGCTGTAGTCACCAATCAAGCTCAGCCAGATACCGATGACGCCGCTAAAGATGCCGATCAGCATGCTGCTAGAGAGCGAAGCAATGACACTCAGCGCTAACAAAATGATCAAAAACTTCTCTACATAGGAGAACTTGATCGAGAAATCGGCCAGCAGAGGCGCAAACAGGAAGAGGATAGCGGCGCTAACAAGGCCGCCGATCACTGAAGCGATGACGCATATTTTCAGTGCTTTCTCACCCTCACCCTTTTGAGCCATTGGGTAGCCATCAAAGGTGGTAGTAATGGAAGAGGGGGTACCGGGAATATTGAGCAGCACAGCGGGTACCATCCCGCCAGATATACCGCCCACATAGAGGCCAAGCAGCAGCGCTAAGCCATGATGTAAACCAAGGGCGTAAGTCAGCGGCAGGCAAACAGCGACTGCCATGGTGGCGGTCATGCCGGGGATAGCACCGAAGATGATGCCGACCAGAGCACCGAACCCGGCGAGTAAAAAGAAGGTTATATCGAGAAGGGAGAGGAATTCCATGGTGGCACTCGCTCCGGTCACGGTAAGGTGATAGTGAACAGCTTGGCGAGAACGAACCAGGCCAGACTAGGGGCGACGATGGCATTGACCACGACGATGGTAAGCGCCTTTTTCGTCCAGTCATGCAGATAGAGCAGTGACATCAGGAGAACGAAAACCATCGAAACCAGCAGGAAGCCATAGCCTGTGTAAGGGAACATATCGCCCACCACGGCCATGAAGTAAAAATACGCTGCGATCAAAACGAGCGTGCCAAAGAAGCGGAAATTATCCCTGGCCTCACCCAAAATGGGCATGGTGCGCTCTCCCCGTTTCACAGATGCCATGAAGGGAGCTACCTTCGTCACCAGAATCAGGGCAAACAGACCTGCCATGATCCAATGGATAATCCTCGGGAAGAACAGGTGGGAGGTCTCGAAATCGATAGAGACACTGAGCAGACTTGAAAGACCTGATTCCATAACAGCTCCGGGCATTAGCAGCAGATACCCTGCTGACTATTGTTCTTTCTATAGCGGTTCTATAGCGACTCATGCATAGGTGAGACACCCGCCGCCCACGCAGCGAGTGTCATACCCGTTACTGGATGTTGCTGATGATTTCTTCGTAGCGAGCCATTTTATCGGCAAGATACTCAGAGGCTTCATCAGAAGGCTTGAAGTTGGGGATAAAGAAGGCGTTTTTCTGAATTTCCTGTATTTCACCCTCTTCGTAGATCTCCGCTAGCGCTTCATCGATTTGCTCAACAATCGCCGGATCCATGTCTTTGTTGTAGAGGAAGAAGAACTCCTTATCGAACGTGAAGCTCTCGTCGTCTCCCATGGTGACGTGCACGTTCGGCTCTACATACTCCAGCAACTGCTCACGAGATGTCTGCCCAAGCCCCTCTTCCGGCGCCTGTTCAATAGTGTCTTGACGGGCCGTTAACCAGACAAAACGCATTGCTTTCTGGTCATCTTCAGGTAACCGCGTGTACTGCTCGTTAGCCTGCACGGTGCCATTAATCACGTCGGCTTGACCGTCAAACAGTTGCTGGTTCTTGTCGGATTGGGAGCCGGTGTTAACAGCTACCAGGTTATCCTCCTGTCCGGGATGCTCAATGGCGATGGCATTCTTCAGCGCACTGAAACCAATCTCAGAGACGCCGCCCGGCTGGATCGCCACACGCACGGTCTCGCCACTGCCTACTGCAGCGATGATGTCGTCAAGGGTCTCGTAGGGCGAATCTTTAGGCACCAGATAGGCATTGCCGGGGTTGATAGCAAGGGTTGGGCCAACGGTATATTTCTCAAAAATATCGTCGTAACCTTCTACACCATACAGATGACCAAGGTAGGACTGATCGTGGAAGATCATCAACGTATTGCCGCGAGAGTCCCGGTCGAGGGTGCGAAAAGCAGAGCTTGCGCCTACCGCGTCCACCTTCATGTTGAGATCCAGCTTTTCAGCTAGTTGATCCACCACAATGGTAGAGTTTTGATAAGTGTCGCCGCCGGTGGACGTTGAGCCGATGACCACGCGAATATTACCCCGCAACGGGCCATCCTGGGCCATTGCCACACCAGCGCTGATGCTCAACGTTGCCATCAGCGCTGCGGATCCAACACTTGTCATTATTTTTTTAGAAACGATCATACTTTCACCTCTTTCGCTCGTTGTTAAATTGTTATAGCTCAGTGGTTTAATGACTTAGTGAGTTGGCGCTTTATTACTATTTAACGCGATCGATCAGCTTTTTAAGCTCCTGACATTCCGCCTGGGTTGGCATTGACAGCGGCGCGCGAACACTGCCGGCGGGACGGCCAACAATGTCAGCGCCTGCTTTGATCAGGCTAACGGCATAGCCCGCTTTTCGATCCCGGAGATCCACGAAGGGAATAAAAAAGTCGTTAGTGATCTGTTTGACGACCTCTTTATTGCCCTTACGCAGCTCCTTGTAGAATTTCACCGCCATTTCCGGCACAAAGTTGAACACGGCCGACGAGTAGGTGTTCACGCCAATGGAGACATAAGCCTCGGCAAAAATTTCAGCTGTAGGCACGCCGCCGATATAGACCAAACGGTCACCGACGGTTTTGACAATTTTGTTGAGCGCCTGAATATCGCCTTTGCCATCTTTTAGCCCCACCAAGTTAGGGCAATGGTCGGCCAACTGCTGAACCGAGGAGGCGTTTAAAATGCCGTTGCCGCGGTTGTAATAAATCACGTTGACGGCGGTGGCATCACAAATCTGACGGGCATACTCCACCAGGCCATCCTGCGGGCACTCGGTAAGGTACGGCGGCATCAGCAGAATGCCATCAGCGCCCGATTCTTCGGCCGCTTTTGCAAAGGCCTTTCCGGCTTCAACGCTTAAGCCCGCGCTGGCAATGACGGGCAAGCGAC
The DNA here is from genome assembly GCF_026104355.1 of Halomonas sp. BDJS001. NCBI lineage: Bacteria > Pseudomonadati > Pseudomonadota > Gammaproteobacteria > Oceanospirillales > Halomonadaceae > Halomonas > Halomonas sp. BDJS001. The sequence goes on along the minus strand of NZ_CP110535.1, from coordinate 1,035,400 downwards.
CGTCGATTACTTCGACAGCGACGCGAACAATCTCGCGATACTCATCGAGTGACAGGTTAAAAAACTCCCCCGTGCCACCCGCGACGAAGACCGCCGAGATCTCGTGGCTGATGAACCACTCAAGCCGCTTGCGGTAGCTCGCTTCATCGAAACGACCTTGGCTATCGAAATCCGTAATCGGGAACGATAGCAGGCCATCGCCGATGGCTTTTGTTACAGCTTCTCTTGAAAACGTCACTTTGCGCCCTCTTTTAAAATGTGTTGGTCACAGGGTGAGCAGTCACCATTCGTTAGCCAACGACCTTATGTCATACATCATACAACCTAAAAGATAAGTATCCAGCTCATAGGGTGCAAGCAGAACCATCAAAACTTAAACCAAAGTAGCAGCCAAGCTCTATAAACCTGTTGAAGGTTAAAGGGCTTTAACTAGTCCCCAGCGAGCTCACAAACAGAACGCCAGAGCATGTCATCAAGCATAATCGTCCCCTCTCCGTATCGCTTGTCGGCGGTCGATTCGCCCGGCCAGCGCACTCTACGCCCCGGCTCGGCAGGCGTAGTAGCGGCCAGATGCGTCTGGATACCTTCGACAATGCTATCGCAGGCTTCTCGACCACCGAGTTGTTCAGGGTCAAAGACCATAAACACCTGACTACAACCGCCGCCACTGCCGCGCTGAACCTTATCAATGGTATGGCTAGGGCGTCCTTGAGCAAGTAGTGCCGCCAACGCATCCAATAGAATCGCCAACCCAGAGCCTTTCCAGTACCCGGTCGGCAGCAAGCGACGCGTCGCAGCGATCGCCGCAGGATCACGGCTCAACGCTCCACGCTCATCAAAACCACCGTCAACGGGCAAATGCTCGCCCTTCAACTGAGTCGTCTGTAGCTTCCCATAGGAAAACTGAGACATCGCCATATCGAGCACCAGAGGCCCGGTGCTATGCGGTACGGCCATCACCAACGGATTATTGCCAATCGATTGGGAAGCACCGCCCCAGGCAGGCATGCAAGACTCGGTATTGGTCCACATAATCGTAGCGAACCCTTGCTCAACCGCATGCCAACCATAGCTTCCGCCACGCATCCAGTGGGTTGTATCACGTAACGCCACCAGCCCCATACCGTGTTCACGCGCCAGTGCAATGGCCCGTTCTGTGGCATGGAGTGCGTTGACCACGCCTATTCCAAACCCTCCATCCAGCACCTCAATCGCCCCCAGCCGCTGGACAAGGCTTGGCTTAGCGTCGATATCGACCCAGCCCTTCCCAACGTACTCAATGAAACGCGGAACCCGCCCGATGCCATGCGAATGCACGCCGTCGCGGGTACTTTCAGCATGGATTCGCGCGCAGGTCTCAGCATCAGCGGGCTTTAGCCCCGCCTTCAAGAGTGATTTTTCAATCGTACTGCGCAACGTCTCAAAATCGATGTTAGCCATCACTTACCTCCACCATTAAAAAAGCCCACTCCGCGAGTGGGCTTCAACACCCCAGCCGCCTCGAATGGCGGTCATAGACTTCAAGCAGCGCCAGACGCCGTGCTTTGCTGTCGAGTACGGTAGTTCTGCCACAGTGTCAGCGCCAGTAACCCTAAGGCAATAACTAAAAAGGTAACGCTGATGGGCCGGGTAAAAAACGGTGTCCAATCACCACCGAAGGTCTGCAGCCCCCGCCTCAGATTAGATTCCGCTATCGGCCCCAGAATTAAACCCAGTATTACCGGAGCGGTTCCAAAGCCATATCGGTTGAGAAAATAGCCGAGCAAACCAAAAGCCAGCATTATGTAGAGGTTAAACACATCCCCATCAACTCCGTAAACACCGATAAAACAGAAAACAATGATAGACGATATCAACTGTTTTCTTGGCACTAGCAGTACACGAACAAACAACTTTATACCTAAACACATGATGATAAGCATGAAGAAGTTAGCGACTAAGTACGCTAAAAATATCCCGTAAATAATGCCACTCTGGCTTTCAAATAGCATCGGTCCCGGCGTAACGCCTTGAATCATTAGACCACCCAATAGAACAGCCGTCGCGGCCTCGCCAGGGATGCCCAGCGCAAGCGTAGGAATTAACGCCCCACCCAGCAAAGCATTGTTCGCGCTCTCAACAGAGACAATGCCAGCACCATGACCCTTACCAAACTTTTCAGGTGCTTTAGAAAAGCGTCGTGCTTGGTCATAGGCCACCAGTGAGGCGATACTGCCCCCAGCGCCAGGCACTGGGCCCACGACAGATCCAGACACGATACCGACGAGAAGGGCGCGCCAATTGCGCAGCGTTTCAATAAACCGCGGGCGTGCAATATCGATCTTATGGGGGCTATTCTGAAGTTTATTGGAGGGGTCATATTCGAAGGCATCTTTCAGCACTTGTGACACAGCAAATAACCCAATCAGCGCCGGTAAAAGGTTAATCCCGGTCAATAAAGAAAGCTGTCCAAACGTAAAACGGTCGACCCCCGCAATAGGATCTGTACCGATGGTAGAACAGAAGAAACCTATTAGGCCTGCAATCAAACCTTTAAGGAGGGACTTGCCCGCAACAGAAGCAATAATGACTAGCCCGAAAATGCTCAGCGAGAAATACTCCGCAGCACCAAATCGCAATGCAAACTCAGCGATGGGGGGTGCGAGAAGACTTAACACCACCATACTGGCGACACCGCCAAAGAAAGAGGCAACAATGGCCAGCCCCAGGGCTCTCCCCGCTTCCCCTTTTTGAGCCATTGGAAAGCCATCGAACGTCGTCGCGACCGAGGATGGCGTCCCTGGAATATTCAACAAGATGGCGGGTATCGAGCCACTGGCACCGGCACCACACAGGGTACCCAGCAGCATACCAATACCCATCACAGGCGGCATTCCAAAGGTTACCGGCAACAACAGAGCTATCGCCATGGCCGATGTTAGGCCAGGCAGCACCCCCATGATGATGCCAAGAAAGGTTCCCCCAGCGATTGCCAGTAATGTTCCGAATTGAAAGACTAATCCCAAACCTTCCATATATCCCATCAGCATCACACTTCTCCTTCATCAATTCGGTAGCGGGATATTGAACAGTTCGGTAAATACATAATAAATAACCAATGACAATATGATCGAGAAAATTGCATAAGCTGCCAAGTTTCGCAGTTTACGACTATTGCTTAACTTCTGGAATTCACCACTAACTACAACAAGGAAAACGACATTAAAGAAGCAAAATAGCGCTGTGCTTACGAGATACCCCAGCCGCTCGAACAAATTGATATAAACAATAATCAAAGCCACGATGGTCAACCATTGCAAAATGCCTTTCTTTGAAGCAGTGGCATTAAGTGCTGTTTCGGCTTTCCGCACTCGCCTTGCAACAAGCCATTCGTAAGCATCACGTATTAAGCAAGGCACCGCACATACAAAAATCAAACCAGAGATCAACTTTGGAAAAGTAGCGGGGGTAAGCCCCCCCGCCATGCTGACTGCTGGCAGCGTAGTGGCCATATAAAACCCAATTGCCGATGCCACCACAAGAAACAGATCAAAGATCGGTTTACCTATATCCTTTACCATCAGTCATTAACTCCTCAATTCTCTTCAACTGCCAAATCTCCAGCACTTTCTTTCATCACTTCAGCAGATTCAGCGATAAACGCCTCTAGCTCATCTCCATACAGCGGTACAATATCCAAGCCCAGATTCGAGGCAGTCTCTTCGAAGGAGCCTTCCTCGACAATTTCTTTAATGGCGTTGATCCACGCTTCTTTAGCCTCTTCCGGTAGGCCATCAGGGCCCGCGATGCCGCGCCATACTGTCAGAGACAGGTCGTAGCCTTCCTCTTGGAAAGTAGGGACATCGGGCAGTGACTCGCTACGCTCTTCATAAGACATACCCAAGGCTTTCAGACGACCTGACGCTAACGCCGAGCGAAGTTCCGCTCCACCTAGCACCACGGCATCCACGTGCCCGCCCATAGCCGCGGAAATGGTCTCAGAACCGCCGGGATAGGGAATGAAGTTGAAATCGACTTCTGCGGTATCAGCAAATGCCACCGCCGCGATGTGAGCTGATGACCCTACACCCGAAACGCCAACTTGCACCGAGGTGCCTTCCTTCGCAGCCTCGACCATAGCGTCCAAGTCGGCGTATTCACTGTCTTCACCGACAGCGATGACATAGGGCTCTTCAAGAATCTTGGCGACAAAATCAAAATCTTCGTAGGTAAAGTCGACATTGCCCAACGCCTCCAAGGTCAGCAGTGCGTTACTGGCGGCAGCTAAGGTGTAGCCATCGGCATCTGATGCCTGAGCACGCGTCAGCCCCACAGCGCCGCCGCCGCCCGAGATATTGCGGATAACCAAGTTGGTATCGAGCTTTTCTTCCAGTAGCGGCTGTAGTGCGCGAACGAAGGTATCGTTACCGCCGCCGGCTGAGAAAGGCACGATCATGTCGATGTTTTTCTCAGGATATTCGGCAAATGCACCGCCGCTGGCCAGCATCGCTGACGCAATAGATAAATTGAGTACTAGTTTATTCATTGTAATGTCCTTATTTGTCACATTTAGGGGATTCGCTCAGCGCACCAACGCTGGCTTTTTCGGATCAAACTTCCAGTTATCTATCAAATACTGCATTGCCATTGCATCATCCCGAGCACCAGCAGGCAGTGAACGATAAAGCTCATTGGCCTTCTCGATTTGCACCATATCGATCTCTACGCCCAGCCCCGGCGCATCAGTGACGGCTACCTTGCCACCCGCAATCTCCGGCGGATTGCGAGTCAGGCGCGCGTCGCCCTCCTGCCATATCCAGTGGGTATCAAGCGCGGTGGTGCGCCCCACGGCGGCGGCCCCCACCTGGGCGAACATGGCCAAAGAAATATCAAAATGGTTGTTGGAGTGGGAGCCCCAGGTCATACCATGATCCTGGCAGAGCTGGGAGACACGTACGGCACCGGAAAGTGTCCAGAAGTGCGGGTCGGCTAATGGAATATCGACTGAGCGCAGCATCAGCGCGTGGGCCATTTCCCGCCAATTGGTGGCTACCATGTTGGTGGCGACAGGCAACCCGGTGGCATGGCGAAACTCAGCTAAAATCTCGCGACCGGAGAAACCTTGTTCCGCCCCACAAGGATCTTCGGCGTAGGCGATTACACCGTGAAGATCCTTGCATAATCGGATCGCCTCTTCGAGCGACCAGGCGCCGTTGGGGTCAATGGTCGTGCGCGCATCCGGAAACGCCTTGTGCAGCGCCGTGACGGCCGCTATTTCTTGCTCACCAGCCAGCGCCCCGCCTTTTAGCTTAAAGTCTTTAAAGCCGTAGCGATCATGCGCCGCCAGAGCGAGCTCAACAATGTGCTGAGGGGTCATGGCCGCCTCGTCGCGCAAACGGTACCAGTCGTGATCCAAGCCCTCGGTGCCCCGGCGGAAATCCAACGGCGTGGCGTGCCCATCGCCGATAAAGAACAAGTACCCCAGCACATCAACGCTGTCACGCTGCTTGCCGTTGCCTAGGAGTTCTGCCACCGGCACTCCCAGAAATTTCCCCATCAAATCAAGTAACGCAGCCTCAAGCGCGGCAACCGCATTGATACGCAGCTCGAAGGTCCAGGAGCCTTTACCGAAGTCTTCAAAATCGGCACTCCTGCCGGCATTGTGCAGCGAAGCAATCATGGAGCGCATTTTTCCAATTGATTGCCCAATTACCCGCTCTCGCGACTGCTCAAGAGACGTTTGAATCGTCTCACCACCGGGAGCTTCGCCCACCCCCACATTACCGTGGCTATCTTTGAGAATAACCAGGTTGCGGGTAAAATACGGCGAGTGCGCTCCACCGATATTGAGTAACATGCTATCGCGCCCTGCCACGGGAATGACCTGCATCTCGGTTATCGTGGGAGTGTCGTGGCTCGACATAAACAATTCTCCAGTAAGCAGCCTTAGCGCGTAGATCAGCATCCCGTTCATGACTACATAAATATTTTATGCAGCCTTATATGTCATACATCATACAAGCAAGAAGATAAGTAGCGTGGCTTTAAGACGCAAGCAGAAGAGGTGGAATTTAAACCAAAGTAGCACTCACCGGTTTGACTGCCAGCGATTTACGAACAATCTATTAAAAACCATAAGCCACTGATTTTAAATGTCTTTAAATTTCAACCACCCAGTCTGGCTTAAACAGCTCTGGCGTAAACTCATAAGGGTATCCACCGGGGTTAGCAATAATACGCGTTCCGTTAAGCAGAATATCCACGGGCTCGTGGACATGCCCATGCACCCATACATCCATCTTTCCCATAAGATGAGGCAAATTGGAGGCAAACGCGGGGGATAACGCGTCGCCCAGATATTGATCAGGAATACAGTCGTGTAGCGGGGCGTGGTGGCTAACTACCACTTTTGGGCCATCAAATGGCTGGGACAGTTCGCCTTCAAGCCAAGCGAGTGCTTCAGCGTGCACCTGCTGACTTGCCTGGGGTGTGAACGTTACCCCGGGCGAAGTTTGAACGATTTTAAAATCGGGCATGTAGCGTAGCGCCTTGGACTCCGTATCGGCGGGGTTTTGAGTTGGATCACCGGCGTATAACGCAAAATCAGTCCATAGCGTAGTGCCGTAAAAGCGTACGCCATTGAGGGTAACGGCACGATTATCCAGCAGTTCAATATCGAGCCGCTCGGCTTCGAGCGCCAGCTCCTCACGTAAAAGCGGTATGCAGGTACCGTAAAATTCATGGTTACCGGGCACATAGATAATAGGCGTGTCTGTAAACTGGTGGCGCGCCCAGGCAAGCCCTTCGCTCTTACGGTGAATATCCCCTGCCAGAACCACGACATCGGCCTCCACCTCAGGCAGCTCGCGGTCACCGTCAAAAAACTCCAGGTGCAGATCAGACAAAATACGCAAACGCATAGGGCTCTCCATAGCAAATCCCTAATTAAACTACCCTAACCAATCCTACTCAGCCTAAGACACTTTGTCGCACAACGACGGTGTTATACCAAGAAATGCTGCACCGCAACAAAAATAAGCTATAATGGAGGTGTAGTCCCAATAGGAGGACCGCACAATGACTTTTTTAATAACCCCCCCTGCACGCGATAATGAAGTTCTAGAGTTCTGGAGCTTGCATGCTCAATGGCATCGTGCCGCAGTCGAAGCGCTGAAAGCCTATTTAGGCTAATTCAGGTCTTTTGCACCCTTTTAGACCAAAGATAATCACCGAAGCCGGAATAATTTCCGGCTTTTTTATGACTATGAAAACCTTTTCCATTCAAAGACCTAATATCGTTATAACGCCATTTGTAAGCCACAGCTTACGGAAAATGGCAAATCACCTACATCGTTAGGACTAGCCCTTCGCAAATAAAGCTCTTAATATCTCACCACAGCTTCATTGCTGCTTTGCACAACACAAGCTGTGTACAACATGCGCTTTTTACGGCATGAGCTTTTACAACATCATTTTTACAACAAGGTCTCACCACATTCTCTGATCCCCTGAAAGAGGAATAAACGCCATGCAACACTTAGTCAACCCAGCACAAGCGTTAGCAGCTGATGTTATGGAAGTGTGGGCGAAACGCGCTTTGCAGCAGCGCGCGGCACTTGACGCCATTAAGGCTTATCTGCGTTAAACATATAGAACCCGCATGCTGCTTCAGCTCCATACAACGCCTCGTTTACAAGAGGCGTTTTTTTAGCCTTACAGCCAGCTGATTTGGCAATTTCGGCTTTCAATTAAGCGACGCTCCTCGTAAAGATGCATCGCTTTAATGTTCCCTACCGCTACGATTAATAACACTTTGTGCATTTTTAAAGCGGTAACAATCCGCGCAATGTCTAGCGGAGTATTGACTTTAAGTGCAGCGTTTCGATGTTCGTAGTCAATCCCTATAAGCTAATTTTCGATAAAGTATGGAGTTATATAAAGGATTAGGCTAATATTAGTTCGGCTAATAAAGGCGCAATACTCAACGTGCAGACTCTTCTTGTTATGCACGCACATTGACGAAGGAACGGACGATGCAAACACCTTTTTTGGTTCGCAAAACATCTTATGCATTAGGTTTAGCGGCGACACTCGCTCTTAGCGGCTGTCAATCCGGCGCTGATCTCGGCGGCCTAATGTCTGCGGGCTCCAGTTTCGCTGGTGCTGCCACGATGTCGGATCAGCAAATGCAACAACTCGGCGATCAAACCATTGCTCAGCTTGATTCCCAAAACCACCTTGTTGCAGATGATAGCCAGTATGCACAACGTTTAGCGAAGCTAACCCAAGGCTTGGAAACCGTCGACGGCCATACGCTTGACTACAACGTTTATCAACTAGACGAAGTGAACGCTTTTGCAGTTCCCAATGGCTCCATTCGGCTGCATAGCGGGCTGATGGATGAAATGACCGACGATGAAGTGCGTTACGTTATTGCCCACGAGATCGGCCACGTGGCGTTAGGGCACTCCAAGCGTGCGTTCCAGGTTGCCTATGCGGCTTCCGCTGCACGTGAAGCCGCGGCGGCCAGCGGCAGCAACACCGCCGCCGCACTGTCAAGCTCTGAGCTGGGTGAGCTGGGCGAAAAGCTTGTCAATGCTCAGTTCTCGCAACGCCAGGAGAATGAAGCCGATGATTATGCCATTGAGCTACTGCAGCGCCACGACTTGAATGCAGAGGCTTCCGTTGCAGCTCTACGCAAGATAGAAGCCAAATACGGCAACGACAGTAGCCTCTTCTCCAGCCACCCAGCAGCGGGTGACCGTGCAGCGCGCCTAGAAGCTTCGTTCCAGTAAGATTAAGACCCTCTGGTACTCCTGCCAAGTTAACCAAAGTGTTGGCTGGCAGGAGTATTGAAAGATTTTTTCCTTAACACCACTAAGCCCACTCGCCATTCTCTTCTTGCTGTTCGGACAGTTGCGCCAGGTAGGTATCCTGCAGGATATACATTCGCTTTACATCGCGGTATTTGCCGTTGATAAAGAACTCCTGCACCAAGTGGCCCTCTTCTATAAAGCCACTCTCCTCGTAAAGATGAATCGCTTTGACATTATCTACTGCCACGATGAGATACACCTTGTGCAAATTTAAGATCGTGAACGAGTAGTGCAGTGCTTGGCGAATTAACGTGCGGGCAAATCCTTTCCCCTGATGTTCCGGGGTAATAATGATTTGAAACTCGCCACTACGATGGATGTAGTCGATCTCAATCAGCTCTACCAGGCCAATGGCATGGCCCTGGCTATCTTCCGCCACAAATCGCCGCTCGGCGTTGTCATGGATATGCTTGTTATACAACTCCTCCAGCTCGTCAAATGACTCGTAAGGCTCTTCAAACCAATACGACATAATGCTCTGGTTATTATTTAGTTCATGAACAAAGCGCAGGTCGTTGCGCTCCAGTGCACGTAAATAAAGTATGTGACCCATTGTCCGCTATCCTTATGAGTATCCGTTAAGAATACGCGATTTACACTTGCTCGCTACTGTTTCCAACCCCGGCTGCCGCAGTTAGGTCACGTCATTTTAGCTAGGCGTCTAAACGAAAACAGCTCCGCCAAGGGGTGTTCTCTTCCTTCAATAAGCGCTCGCAGCAGCTTGGCGCCAATCATGCTATAGCTGATCCCATTACCGCCGTAGGCCATGGCAAAATGAATGCGGCTGCCCAGAACCTCATGAGGGCCGAAGAACGGCAGGCCATCGTCGGTTTCAGCAAAGGTTCCGCCCCAGGAGAAGGTAGGATTGATATCGAGCTTCGGCCATAGCGCCTCTATTTTAGCTGCCAGCCCTTCCGCCTTCTCCTCTACCCGCGCGTCGCGGCGCTTGGGAATATCTTCGTCGTCATCGTCGCCGCCCACGAGGAGTCGTCCATCACGGGTAGTGCGCATATAGAGGTAAGGCCGGGCCGACTCCCATACCATGGTGTGGCGTAGTTTACCCAATGCCTCTGGCGGTAACGGGTCAGTGATCAGCGCATAGCTACTGCGGTTGATGGCCACCTTTTCTGGCAGCCAAGATTGCGACTCATACCCCGCCGCCATCACGACGTTCTGACAACGCAGCCTGGCGCCATTAGCCAACGTGAGCGTCACGCCTTCAGCATCCGGCACCATCGTCTCCATTTGTGTGCGGTCATACACCTCCCCTCCCCGCTCAACCACCCTGGAAAACAGTTGATACGCCATACGGTAAGGGTCAACAGAGGCGGCTAGCTGCGTAAGAATAGCGCCGGGTGCCACGAAGCCGTACTCGGCCAAAATAGCCTCGCGCTCCATCCATTCGGCTTCAAATCCGTGTGCTTGGCGCAGCGCCAACTCTTCTTTGAGGGGCGCAACATCCTCTTCGCTACTGGCATAGTAAAGGCTTTGCTGACGTTCAAAATCCACATTGCCCAGCCCTGCCGCCAAGGACTCAAGCTCACCAATGGCCTCAGCACAAGCGCGGTAAGCACGCACAGCGTCGGCCTCCCCATAGCGTTCGGCTAACGCTGTCATATGGGTGTCGATTTCGTACTGCAGCAATGCGGTGCTGGCAGCGGAACTGCCCCACCCCACATCCCGGCGCTCAAGCACCACCACGTGGTGGCCATGCTTACTCAGCTCATCAGCAATCAATGCCCCCGTGATCCCCCCACCAATCACAACAACTTCGCATTGATGATCGCGAGTCAGTTGAGGGAAGGTTTTCAACAATCCGTTCTTTACCGCCCAAAAGGGATAGCCACTTTTTAGATCCATCGGGTTGCCTATGCTAGAGAGACTTGCAGTATGCTGTTAACCATAGATGGTTCCTGACAACTTGCTCGATAAAGCGTGCCTAAGTGGCTGCCCTTATTCGTTGAATTAAGGCTCAAAAAGGAGTTCGCATGATTGATCTACGCAGTGACACGGTGACTCGCCCCTCCCCCGCTATGAAAGACGCCATGCTAACTGCACCGGTAGGTGACGATGTTTGGGGCGATGACCCAACGGTCAACGCTTTTCAAGAAAACCTAGCCGCGCAGACTGGCAAAGAGGCAGCGCTGCTGTTCCCAAGCGGCACGCAAAGTAACCTGGTGGCACTTATGGCCCACTGCGAGCGGGGTGATGAGTACATTGTGGGGCAATCAGCTCACACCTACCGCTATGAGGGCGGCGGTGCAGCGGTTTTGGGCAGCATTCAGCCCCAGCCGATTGAAAACGCCGCCGATGGCACGCTGCCGCTGGAAAAAATCAGTGCTGCCATTAAAGCCGACGACTTTCACTTTGCGCGTACTAAGTTGCTGGCACTGGAAAACACCATTGGCGGCAAAGTGCTGCCTGCAGAGTACGTATTGAGCGCCACCGAACTAGCTCGCGAGCGAGGCTTAGCAACCCACCTGGACGGAGCAAGACTGTTTAATGCGGTAGTCGCTACCGATACTTCGCCCAAGCAGTTGTGCCTGCCGTTTGATAGCGTGTCGCTATGCTTCTCAAAAGGCCTGGGCACGCCCATGGGCTCGGCACTGGTGGGCTCGCAAGCATTGATCGACCGTGCCCGGCGTTGGCGCAAGGTGGTGGGCGGTGGCATGCGCCAATCAGGTATTATCGCTGCCGCCTGCCAGCATGCGTTAGACCATCACGTGGCCGATCTAGCCGACGATCACCGCCGTGCAGCGCGGCTGGCAGAGGGCCTAGCGAAGCTGCCTGGCGTCGAAATCACCTCACAAGCGACCAATATGGTATTCGCACACTTCCCCGATGAACACGTTCAGCCGCTCTCCACTTGGCTAAAAGAGCACGGCATTTTGATCGAGCTGCTTTATACCACGCGTTTCGTAACTCACCGCGATATTAATGACGCGGATATCGACAAGGTCATCGCGGTGATGGAGGCGTATTTCAGCCGGCATTAAAGGCGAGACCTGTGGGTGAAAGGCAACTGAATATGCCTATTAGCCCACGCTGTAAACCATTAACGGTTTATCTTCAGATGTTGATTCAACCGCCTCGTTTGAATCGAAGCGCACGCTCAACACCACGAATTTCCGCCATGCCGCGCAACCGCCCGATGGCGGGGTAGCCAGGTTTAAAGCCGCTACGCAAATCGCTCAACATTGCGTGGCCATGGTCTGGGCGAAAAGGAAGTTGCTCCCCTCTTTTTTCTTCAATATCCAAAATGACATCTATCAGACGAACCATATCGGTATCGCCATCTAAATGCGCATCCTCGTGAAAACTGGCGCCATCGGCTTCCAGTGTGGTATTTCGTAAGTGTAAAAAGTGAACTTTATCCGCCTGTTCTTGCAATATCGCAATGACATCGTTATCAGCTCGCACACCCAGTGATCCAGAGCAGAGCGTGAAACCATTTAGCGGCGACGCAACCATAGTCGCAATGTCTCTTAAGTCCTGAGCGGTTGAGACCACTCGCGGCAGCCCGAACAGAGAATACGGTGGATCGTCTGGGTGAATCGCTAATCGAACGCCGGTATGCGCTATCTTTGGAATGACTCTTGAGAGAAACGAAGCGAGGTTTTCTCTCAAAACCTCGGCGGTAATGCCTTTGTAGGCAGCGAGCCGCTCGCTGAAGCTATCGAGGCTGTAGCTTTCTTCCGCGCCGGGTAGGCCAGCAATAATAGTATTCGTTAGCTCCTCAACCTGATCTGCGTTCATTTCAGATAGGCGAGCCCGGGCTAATTCCTGCGTTTTCTCGTCATAATCTGATGCTGCGCCGGGGCGCTGCAGTATCAACAAATCAAAAACGACGACGCTAAGCGCGTCATACCTTAAGCATAAGGCCCCATCCGGTAACTCATGGCGCAAGGAGGTTCTGGTCCAATCCAGGACGGGCATAAAGTTGTAACAGATGGTTTTTATGCCAGCCTCGGCAAGATTAATGGCACTTTCTGCCCAGGCATCCGCCAGTGTTTCCCAGCCATGGGCGTGAGTCTTTATATCCTCATGTATCGGAATGCTTTCTACCACTGTCCACTCAAGCCCAGCAGCTTCGATGATAGCCTTACGCTCCATGATTTCATTCAAGGGCCACACACAACCGTTCGGTAAGTGGTGCAGAGCCGTCACAACACCAGTCGAGCCCGCTTGTCGTACATCCGACAAGCTGATTGGATCGTCCGGCCCAAACCAGCGCCATGTATGTTTCATCCACCTTCTCCCTTATATGCTTATTAGATCGTGCTCTTGTTAAACAGATAACCGTCAAAATTCGGGTCTTCCACGTCGGAGAGCTCCATTAGCGTGTCTCGGACGTTATCTAAATGAACCCACATCGCCTTACGCGCCCCTTCGGCATCTTTTAGCTGCAGTGCAGAGAGGATATCCTGATGATCCTTTAGCCATTTTTCCCGGTAGTTGGTATCAAATATCCGCTCATGCAGTCTCGCCCACATCAAGCTCTGGTCTCTTTTAGCCCACAGTTCAGAGACCATATCGACCAGCACACTGTTTTGCGTCGCCTCTGCTATCAGACGATGGAATAGCTCATCACTGGAGTAGTCGTTATTCTTCTCTTCAATGCCCTTGCGCTCCATATCAAGCGCTTCCCGCATGCGCACAATATCGTTTTTGGTAACTGACACTGCGGCAAAACCGGCAATGCTACTTTCCAACAGTTGCCTTGCCTGTAACAGTTCAAATGGCCCCACATCATCAACCACAGGCTTTGCTACCGAGCGGCTGTCGGAAAGCAAATAGATGCCAGACCCTTTTCTCACTTCAACCAGCTCTTCAATTTCAAGCATGAGTATGGCTTCGCGTGCTGCGGATCTGCCCACGTTCAAAGCCTCTGAAATCTGACGCTCAGTCATAATACGATCGCCGACTTTATACCCTTTCTGCTGAATCAAAATCTTTAAGTCGCGAGCCAGCTCTTGGTAACGCCGTAAACCTTTATGCATTAGATTTCATTTCCATTTTTAATCTTTTATAGAGTGGTAAAAAGAAGCTAGAACATTAAATGCTTCTTTTTTGTAGATTTATCAGCGGCAATCAATCCTTTACGGTTGAATCCTCTCTGGAAAATATTTTGTCTTCGCTCAACTCTAAAATCGTATAAAATCCAAGGCGACATACCTTTGATATACGCTAATTTTTGCAGCGTATCGATCTGCCGCCGGTAAACATCCGCCATATACTTTTCGCTGAACAGGCCTTCAGATGGGCCTTGAGACGAGTTATCGCCATCTGCCCCCGTTTCAGAAATGACGACAGGGCGTTCCGGGTCGGAGTTTTTGCCGATGGCGTACAGGTCGTCGAAGTTTTCATCGTACCAACCGTAATACTCATTAATGCCGATAACATCTAAATGGTCGACTAACCGATCCTCAATTTTCAATTTTGCATGATTAATCAGACACGCTGCGGCGATTAAGCGCGTGGGGTCATATAGGCGCGCAGTTTCAGCCAGGTCACGCATAAAAGAGAGACGGCTATCCGTATCTGGGTTCTCGTTGCCAATCGACCAAATGATAACGCTAGCTCTATTGCGATCACGCTTTATTAACTCAATGAGTTGGTTTTTAGCATCTTTAAGCGTGTTGGGATTATCAAAGTCAATGGCCCAGTAAACGGGAATTTCTTGCCATAGTAAAAAGCCCATCTCATCGGCTAGTTCAGCTGCGCGTTCATGATGGGGGTAGTGCGCGAGGCGAAGAAAATTACACCCAAGCTCTTTCGCATGTGCGAGCCGTCTGCGAATGTCTTCATCGGACGTCACTTTCCCGAGGATGTCATCGTCTTCATGAACAGAAATGCCACGTAGCCAAATAAGCTCCCCGTTTAGGAGGATATCGACCCCCTGGCGAACGATAGAACGGAAGCCGACATTGTCAGTGATGCTATCTTCGCCAGCAGTCAGCACCACTTTATATAGGCGTGGTTTTTCAGGCGACCATCGCTCTGGTTCTGCTACTATTCGGCAAGTGCCTTTGCCCTGTTCAAGGCTAATCTTTTGAGCAATGCCTAATTCAGGTATCTCAAGATGAGCATGGTGAATACTGGTGCCATCGACAGCTCTATCAACAACTACATCAACCTCTATCGCCCTTCCATCCTGAGAAAGGCGAATGAACATATCGCGAATGAATTCTCTGGGTAAGCTAAATAGCTCGACCTCGCGGTAAACGCCACCGTAATTAAACCAGTCTGTATTGCGCATCGGTACGCGATCCAGCGTACGAGTATTATTGACACACAGCATCAGCCAATTGGTTTCTTCGGCCAGGTCATCCGTCAGCTCAACGTAGAAGGGAGTCGAGCCGCCATAGTGATTGCCTAGGAATTTTCCGTTAAGAAATACTTTACAGTCGTACTGAGCCGCACCGACCCTAAGGATGTAGCGTTGGTCTGATTCTGCGTCACTATCCCGCTTTTTAAAAAGCTCTGGGGGCAGCTTTTTGGTGTACCAGGCACTGCCCTCAAAGAAGTACCATTTCTCCTTTAACATGGCCCAGTTTGAGGGCACCGGGATGGACTCACCCATAAATGGGTCGTAGTCCCAGGGTTCAACGCGATCGACAGGGTTGGCCGGCTGCATTTCATACCATTTTTGACGCAGACCTGTATCAAGCAAATCCACGCAAAAATTCCAATTGCCGTTCAGCGACGTCGATGTGCGGCCTTTCGTGAACACCATGGTGGAGTGGTTCAGATTTTGCAGATTCAATGGCACATCGTACTCTTCGTCATGTAACGACGTTAGGGCATTCTCAGCCAAGGATGATCGCTCTAGCATCGCCCACCTCCCCTGCAGCGGTTTTAGATAGCCTCTGCCTTGATACGGCTGATTAGGTCGGCCAATTCAGCAGATTGGTTAGCCACTTCATCGTGCATAGGCATGACCGCTTCAATAAAGGGCGCTTTATCTACTTCATTAATCTCAACCCCCATCTCAGTCTCAGCGGTTTCCAATGCTGCCATTGCCGCTTTATTCCAGGACTCGGAATGGAACGCCTGAGCTTCTGATGCCGCCTGTCTCATCGCCGCTTGCTGATCCTCCGACATACGATCCCAGGCGCAGCTGGAGATGACGACCACAGAAGGAATGATGGTATGTTCATCAAGCGAAAAATGGCTGACTACCTCACCATGACGTGCGTTAGTCAGGGCCGTTGGGTTGTTTTCTGCCATCTCGACCACCCCCTGCTGCAGCGCGCTGTAGAGTTCCCCCCAGTCAATGGGAGTCGGGCTACCTCCCAGCAACTCCACCATTCTGATAGCAGATGGGCTCGGCTGCACACGCACGTTCAGACCTTCCAGGTCTGACGGCGAGTGAATAGCCCGATCACCATAAAAGGAGCGAGCTCCCTCGGTTAAAAAGGCAACCCCTATGAATCCTTTATCACGTGAGGCGTTAAGAATATCTTGGCCAATATCTCCGTTAATGACCTGTTCAAAATGCTCTTCACTTTCAAAAATGAAAGGTAAATTCATGGCGCTGTACATTGGCTCGAACGCTTCCAGCTCGGCGGTATTGCTGCGCGCCATATCCAATGTACAGTTTTGCACCAACTCCATGGATTCACGCTGCGAGCCAAGCTGTGCGTTGGCATAAATACGGATATTCAGCTCACCATCGGTGAGCTCTGAAAGACGCTCGCTCATGTACTGCATGCTGACATGAGTAGGATGATCCTCAGGATTATTGTGGTTCAGCCGAAGTGTCTGGGCTTGAGCTGAGGCCGCTGACATGAACAGCGCCGCACTGATTAGAGCCGTATGCCGCAAGGCTTTTGTTGTCATCAGCTGTTTCTCCTGCTTGTTGTTGTGATTGTTATCGTGAAAGCCGATTGTCATCGAGGCACTCACTTTCTAGGTAACAGATGCAAGATGGCTTACCGACCATATCATGTCAACCAATAAGACAAATTGGTTGACATCTTTTAGAGTAGAAGCGACGCTCTGCATAATGACTAGGGAGTAAGTAGCTAGTCACCACTACACAAAAATAAAACCAGAGGTCTTACGTATGAAACGCGCAATGGACTATGTGCTTGGCACGTCTGTGTTTTTAATACTATTGATCATCGTCGTCAGTGTGACGTGGCAAGTGTTATCCCGGTACTTATTAGGCACCCCAAGCACAGCGACCAGTGAAATCGCACGCTTGTTGTTCATGTGGTTAGCGCTACTTGGAGGTGCTTACACCTTTGGCCAAGCTCGACATCTCGCCATCGACATATTGCCTCTTACCTTAAACGGCCGCTCACGTCAGTTACTTAATACACTCATACTGTTAATCGTGGCTGGCTTTGCCTTCTTTGTAATGGTGTGGGGCGGTTGGCAGATGGTCTCCCGAACGCTGGCATCAGGCCAAATCACCCCCACGTTGAGACTCCCCATGGGCTATGTATATGGCCCCATTCCAGCTTCCGGGCTAATCATCATTTTTTACTGTTTTATCTTTTTAGGCCGGGTTTGGCTTAACCCCAAGTCGGAGGGCGGCTTCACCATCGACCCGCAACAAGCACCTGCCCCACAAGAGAGAGATTGATATGAACATAACCGTTCTGGTGCTTTTTGGGTCGTTCGCGCTTTTAATGGTCTTAGGTATACCCATTGCGTTCGCGATTGGCGTATCTGCGACACTCACCTTCCTGCTATTCATGAGCGTCGACCAATCCCTCAGCATTGTTGCCCAGCAAATAGCGTCGGGGCTTGATAGCTTTACGTTAATCGCCATCCCCTTCTTCATTCTGGCTGGCAACATCATGAATCGAGGCGGCATCGCACTTCGCCTGATCGATTTAGCAAAAGTGCTTGCCGGAAGACTCCCCGGCTCGCTTGCCCACGTCAATATCATTTCCAATATGCTGTTCGGCGCTTTATCCGGCTCAGCCGTTGCGTCGGCGGCGGCCGTTGGGGGCGTGATGGCGCCCATCCAGAAGCGGGAGGGTTATGATCCTGCTTTTTCGACAGCCGTTAACGTCACCTCTTGTCCTACGGGTCTGTTGATTCCTCCCAGCACAACACTCATTGTTTACTCGCTGATTACTGGCGGCACGTCGATAGCCGCGCTTTTTTTGGCGGGTTATATCCCCGGCATCATCATGGGCTTATCCCTGATGGTGGTGGCAGGGATCATAGCTAAAAGAAAGGGCTACCCCGTCGCGGAGAAACCCTCCCTTGCTGAAGTTAAATCAGCAGTACGCCGGGCGTTATTGCCTTTAGGCCTTATTGTGGTGGTGATTGGCGGGATTATTAGTGGCGTCTTTACGGCGACCGAAGCCTCGGCGATCGCCGTTGCTTATTCACTGTTCCTATCTTTATGCTGGTACAGAGAAATAGGGGTAACGGATCTTCCCAAGATCTTTATCGACTCGGTCGTCACAACGTCTATCGTATTGTTTTTAATCGGCTGTTCCATTGCCATGTCCCGCGCCATGTCGTTCGGAGACATACCTTTAACGATCTCTTCTTTTATGATTGGTATATCCGATAATCCGGTCATCATTCTGCTGTGCATTACCGCTGTGCTGCTGGTGATTGGTACCTTTATGGATATGACACCGGCACTGCTTATCTTCACCCCTATCCTTATGCCAGTGATGCAGGATATCGGTATAGACCCGGTTCACTTCGGCATCATCATGACGATCAATCTCTGCGTCGGCATTTGTACCCCGCCAGTGGGCTCAGCACTGTTTGTCGGCTGCTCTATCAGTGGAGTGAGTATTGGTCAAGTGATGAAGCCCATCCTGCCATTCTATTTAGTCTTGATAGCCATTGTTCTACTGGTGACCTTCGTTCCACAAATCAGCTTATTTTTGCCCCAGCTTATTTTAGGTTATTAACGGGTTGGTTCCAGGTGATGACCACCGTTCAATCCTGAATTCAGGAATCAAAGGATAAACAATGAAAACCTTAAAAGACTGGCGCCTGGAGCACCACGACGACACCACAGTGCAACTGAGAGTGCACGATAGACATTTAATCTGCATCAACATTCTCGACAACACATTGTTTCGAGTGCGGCTGCTAAAGGATGGTGCATGGCGTCTTAACCGCTCATGGACGGTAAACCCGGATGGCAACACCTTACCAAAGGGCCGCTCAAGTGATTCGCTGACGGGGTTCAGTTGTCCCCCGTACAAGCTTGGGTGGTTGGATGGACAGCTGCAGATCGAGACCAGTGCCTTACGGCTCACCGTCTCCCAGCCGCTGCAGTTTAGGTGGGAAGCCTTTGTGGATGAGAGCTGGAAATATTTAACTGAAGACAGACCCACCGGCGCTTATATGTTGGGCGTTAAAAACCATGCCCATGCCCACTATTTACGCCGACACCCCAATGAGCGGGTTTATGGCTTGGGCGAAAAAGCCGGGCTGTTGGAACGGACAGGGCGGCGTTTCGAAATGCGCAGTTTAGACGCCATGGGATATGACGCAGAGTGCACCGATCCGCTGTATAAACATCTGCCGTTCACCCTGACCCAAACCGCGTCCACCGGCAGTTTTAGTCTCTTCTACGACACCTTGAACACCTGTGTGTTGAACATAGGGCAGGAGCTCGATAACTACCACGCCCCTTATCGCTCCTTTACCGCCGATGATGGCGACCTGGATTACTATTTCCGCTGGTCTCCACAGCTTCTAGACCTGGTGAAGAGCCAGTTGGCATTAACCGGGGGGATGGCATTTCCGCCGCGCTGGTCGCTGGGCTATTCCGGTTCAACCATGGCCTATACGGATGCACCCGACGCTCAGGATCAGCTCATCGGCTTTTTGCGCAAGCTGGAGAACGAGGCGATCCCCTGCGACAGCTTTCATCTTTCGTCGGGTTACACCTCCATTGAAGATAAGCGTTATGTATTTCATTGGAATAACGACAAAGTTCCTGACCCCGCCGCATTGACCAAAGCCTTTAATGATGCCGGGGTGCGATTGATCGCCAACATCAAGCCCTGCTTGTTAAGGAACCACCCGCGCTACGCAGAAGTGGCAAACAATAAATTATTTATCCAAGACAGTGAATCCGACACGCCGGAGCTTTCCAGCTTCTGGGACGATGAAGGTTCTCACCTTGATTTCACCAACCCCGACACGCTCAGCTGGTGGAAAGAGAACGTCACGCAACAACTGCTGAACCTCGGCATCACTTCCACCTGGAATGATAACAACGAATTTGAAGTGTGGGATCATGGTGCCCGTTGCGTTGGCTTTGGTGAAGAGATCGAAGTGGGGCTGATACGGCCTTTGCATTCGCTGTTAATGGTTCATGCCTCTTGGGAAGCGCAGTCTCAACACGCGCCACAAAAGCGCCCCTACGTAGTGACCCGGTCAGGCTGTGCTGGCCTGCAACAGTTTGCCCAGACCTGGACGGGAGACAACAAAACCAGTTGGGAGAGCTTGCGCTGGAATATCCGCATGGGGCTGGGCCTGTCGCTGTCGGGCATTTACAACATTGGGCATGATGTAGGCGGGTTTGCTGGCCCCCAGCCTGGCCCGGAGCTTTTACTCCGCTGGGTTCAGAACGGCATATTTCATCCCCGGTTCTCCATTCACAGTTGGAACAACGATGGCTCTGTGACCGAGCCTTGGACGCACCCCAGCGCTGCCGAAGGCATCCGTGCTGCTATCCAGTTTCGCTACCGCTTGTTGCCTTATTTTTATACCTGCCTTTGGCAGGCGGTCAACAACCACGAACCCATGCTAAGGCCCACCTTTCTCGACCATGAGAATGACGCACAGACCTATGCAGACACCGACGATTTCCTTCTAGGTCGAGACCTACTTGTAGCGTCTGTGGTGGAGCAAGGTGCAGATAAGCGGCGCATCTATCTGCCCGACAACCATGCAGGCTGGTGGGACTACTGGACAGGCCAACTGCATGCCCCTGGAACCTGGTTCGAGAAGCCAGTTTCATTGGCGGATATGCCGCTGTTTGTAAAGGCTGGATCAATACTACCGCTTGCTAATGAAGCCATGAAAGCAACGCCGGAGGCGCAAGTTGGCCGAACCTTGGCACTGTTTCCCCAGCCTGGATCGTTTTCCTGCACCTCACTGATTTACGATGATGACGGCGAGTCCAAAGATGGCCCGCACTGCATCACTACTTTGCTGCTTACCGGCAATGAGCATAGCTTGGGACTGCAAATCAGCCATACTGGCGATATGCCTGTTCCTTTTCCACAGCTCAAGATAGTGCTACCGGCAGGAGAAAATCGCCCCTTGAACTACGGTGGTCGCGTTATAGAGCATGGCGGGCTCATCACCGTGGGAGAAGCGTCGTGAGCAGTGATAACACATTACTTTGGCGCTTTTGCACGAGCCGCTATCGCTGAAACGTTAAACCAGAAGGCTTTTCTATGAATAACTACCTACACACTGATTTCTTGCTGGATACAGAAACAGCACGTCGCCTCTACCATGATGTGGCCGCGGACTTGCCGATTATTGACTACCACAACCATCTTCCGCCCGAAGAAGTGGCTAACAATCGCAGCTGGGACAACCTGGGCGATCTATGGCTGAGTCATGACCATTACAAGTGGCGTGTCATGCGCTGGGCGGGCGTCCCTGAATCTCACATTACCGGTAGCGCAACAGACAAAGAGAAGTTTCTGGCGTTTGCCCAGATTCTGCCCAAGGCAATTGGCAACCCTATGCACCACTGGAGTCACCTCGAACTGTGGCGCTACTTTGGTGATGAGGGCAAGTTGATCAACGGCGACAGCGCAGAGGAGATTTGGCAAACCACGCAAGCAATGCTGAGCCAGCCTGAGTTCCGCGCCCAGGGCTTGCTAAGGAAAATGAAGGTCGAACTCATTGGTACCACCGATGACCCGCTCGACAGCCTTGAGCATCACCAAGCGTTTGCTGCCTCGCCGCACAAAGATGGGCTTACCATGGTGCCTACGTTTCGCCCGGATCGCGCGCTGGCCATCGAAGGCGCAGGGTTCAGTGCCTACATCGAAAAACTGGAGAGTCTGACCGGACAGTCCATCAACACTTTCGAGCAACTGGTCAGCGCACTCCAGGATCGCTTGGAGTACTTCATTGCCAACGGCTGCCGTGCCGCTGACCACGGTATTGGGCAGCTAGAACAGGCCGATGAGCTAAGCGCTAGCCAACTTGATGCCATTTTGGAAAAAGGCCGCCAGGGTAAAGCCTTAGCGCCAAACGAAGCCGAGAGCTTCCGTATGGCCGTCTTGGTAGAACTAGGCCGCGCATACTCCCGGGCAGACCTTGTTATGCAGTTGCACATCGGGCCGCTGCGCAATAACAGTACGCAAATATTCCGCTCAGCTGGCAGCGACTCAGGGGCTGATTCCATTCAAGATAAGCCCATCGCCGAGCCGCTAAACAAATTGCTGGATCGCATGGATAGCACCAACGAGCTGCCGCGCACCATCCTTTATGCACTGGATCCCAGTAAAAACCCCATCATCGTCACCACGGCGGGTAACTTTCAAAGCGGTGGCATAGCAGGCAAGGTACAGGCGGGGACTGCATGGTGGTTCAATGACCAACTTGACGGCATGGAAAATCAGATGAACCATTTGGCGCAAATGGGCCTGTTGTCTACCTTCACCGGCATGCTAACGGACAGCCGCTCCTTTTTGTCCTTTCCCCGGCATGAGTATTTCAGAAGGCTGCTTTGCCGTATCGTCGGGCGTTGGGTGACTGATGGACTTGCACCGAATGATCACAAACTGCTTGATGAGATCATTGCGGATATCTGTTACCACAACGCCCGCCGCTGGTTCACTGAGTAAAGGCCTAAGAAGATGCGCGTCTCGATACGACCGTCGCGGTAATAGAGAGCTATTTCAGCCGGCATTAAAGGCGAGATGAATGGAGATGCCCGCCATCATCAAGCCAATCAGGCCATCGATAGTGCGCCACGCGATAGGTTTTGAAAGCCAAGGCGAGAGCGCGGCGCCCCCCCAGGCCAGCAGGCTAAACCAAAGAATGGACGCGGTAGAAGCCCCTGCCACAAACACACTGGCGCTCTCCTGCTGGGCGCCAATGGCGGGTATCAGCAGCAGCGTATCCAGATACACCTGAGGATTGAGCACGGTGACGGCAAGGGTGGCCAAAATCACTTTGGTTAAACTACGCGCCTTGCCCGCTTCAGCGCTTAACCCCTGCCGCCCGCTAACGGCTCTAAACAACGCCTGCGCCGCCAGCCAGCTTAAAAACACCACGCCCACCCAACGCATGACTTCCATAGCGCTGGGCATCGTCAGCAGGAAGGCGCTCACACCAAACATACCCGCCGTGAGCAGAATAATATCCGCGCTTATGCAAAGGCCCGCCGACCACCAATGATACTCCCGGCGAATAGCCAGCCCCAGAATGTAGGCGTTCTGCGCGCCAATTGCCATGATAATGCCGCCGCACACCACCAGTCCGGTGATATAACTTTCCCACATTGCTTAGCTCCCAGTGTCAGGATAACCGTCGTGTTGATCAATCGTGGCACTAAGATAACGGGCGGCCAGGATAACTAAAAATCATCCTGCTAATGGGGTATTAGTTTTTCTTATGACTAAAATTTGAAAAATAGTGTCGAATGCTAAGATCGGTAATTACTCTGTTGTGTTCTCTCAACGAGCTCACCGCTGAAGCAAAGGTCTCACAACTGACTATGCCACAACACTATAGTTAATCATTTACCCACTCACCCTCGCCACCGCATCGCGGCTGGCCGCCTCCCGCTGCTCACCGGTGAGCTCCACCAGCTGCCCGCCACGCATTTCCAGCAGCCGGTCGGCCTGGTCGAAGTAGTGGTCATCGTGGCTGATCACCACCAGCGTCTTGCCCAGCGCTCGCAACTGCGGCAAGAGCTCGCGGTAAAAGACCCGGCGGAACTGCGGGTCTTGATCGGCGGCCCATTCGTCAAGCAGCAGTAGGTCGCGCTGTTCAGCGACCGCCAGCAGCATCGCCAGGCGTTTGCGCTGGCCCTGGGAGAGGTTGACGTTGGTGATGCGATCGCCGTCGAAGTCGAGCTTGCTGCGCATGCCCAGCGCGGCAAGCCACTCCTCCACCAGCCCCGAGTCCGGTGACTCGCCCGCAGGGCCCATCAAACGATCAAAAAGATGCAGATCGGTGTAAATGGCGGAGAAGTGCTGGCGATAGCGTGTCCAGTCCTCTTCCCGCAGCGGCATGCCATCGACTCGTACACAGCCGCTTTGGGGCTGGTAGAGCCCGGTCAGCAGTCTCGCCAAGGTGGATTTGCCACTGCCGTTACCGCCGATCAGAAACACTACCTCGCCGCGCTTCAAGGTCAGGTCGATAGGGCCGATGGCAAAGCCTGATCGAGCCTCCTCATCCGGGTAGCGATAACTGACCTGCTCCAGGGTTAGTTCCTGCCAGTCGTGGCGCAGCGCAGAGTGGCCGAACGCTTCACGGTGTTCGGCCAGGTCTAAACTGCTGATCTTTTCGAATGCCACCCGGGCATTAATCAGCGTCGGAAAGGCCCCTATCGCCTGCATCAGCGGCGCACGCAGAAACAGCAGCGTGAGTGAGAAAGTCGTGGCTACCTGTACGGATGCCCAGCCCAGGCCGTTGGCCAAAAAGAACGCTACGCCGATGGCTCCCAGCATCATAATATTGAACCAGTTCACCGCGCTGAGATGGTAGGTATCGCCAAGAATAAAATGACGCCGACACTCCTTTGCGTTAGGCGTGTAGACATCACGATACAGCCATTCGGCTCGGTCACGGTTGAGCGCCAGCTCCTTGCGCCCCTCGATCACCGACTGGTAATCCGCGTAAAGACGATCCTGTATTTCGCGCAGCTTGGCCATATGCCCATAGACCCGAGCCACCAAACGCATGCCAATCAACACCGTCACGATTACCCAGAGCGCGGTGACGCCCAACATGGCAGGCGAAAGCCACGCCAGATAAAGGGTAGCGCCTATCGTCAGCACCCCACCCTGCACCAGTTCCGGCAAGCGTATAAAAGCAACGGTCACTGAACTCACATCGGTGGAGAGACTCGCCAGCAAACGCGCACTGCCAATCTGTTCAGCGCGTTCGATATCGGTATCCAGAATTCGTTTGATCAACTGCCCCCGCAGCCGGTAGACGAAATGGTGACCCAGCGTGGTCAGCGCCAACTGTGATGTCAGGGTAATGACCAGTAGCAGCGCGATCAGCCCCAGGAATTCGGGCAGGATACGCCAGGGGTCGGTGAAGGTGCCCAGCAACCGTTGATTGATAAAGGCGATAACACCGATGCCCAAGCCAGCGCTTGTCAGGCTAAGCAGTACTACGGCCACAAACGGCCAACGATAATCACGCCATACAATCCTCAACAGCTCCATAACCACAACTCCCTGGCATTCTGTTTTCTGTAACCGCTAAAAGCGCTGGTGATTACAACCGCCGCAGCCCCCACATAAAGTAGGCACCGCCTATCAGTGAAGCGACCAAGCCCGCCGGTATCTCATAGGGGAAGATAATCTGACGCCCCACCCAGTCGGCCAGCACCATCAGTAGCATGCCGATCAACGCAGCACCCAGCAGGTGCTGCCCTGCACGGGAGAAGCCCACCAAGCGCGCCATATGTGGCGCCAGCAGGCCAATAAACGAAAGCGGCCCCACCACTAGAGTGGCGCAGGCGGTTAGCAGCGCCACCAGTAGCAGCAACGCCAAGCGGGCACGGTTAAGCGTTACCCCAAGCGCCTTGGCCGTCGGCGCGCCTAAGGGCAAGATATCCAGCCAGCGAGTGAAGGGTAGCGTGATCAGCGCCAGCACGGCAGCAATGCCCCCGACCACCACCGCATTGGTGATATCCACGTAATAGGTA
This sequence comes from Halomonas sp. BDJS001, assembly GCF_026104355.1. Classification (NCBI taxonomy): domain Bacteria; kingdom Pseudomonadati; phylum Pseudomonadota; class Gammaproteobacteria; order Oceanospirillales; family Halomonadaceae; genus Halomonas; species Halomonas sp. BDJS001. The sequence goes on along the minus strand of NZ_CP110535.1, from coordinate 1,009,687 downwards.
GAGCCAGCCAGCCAGGCAATCACCTGCTGGCCACGAGGGTCGCCGCCTGCCAGCATTACGCTGCGCACCGCATCAAACAGCGCACTGACCGCCACCCCGGTGAGCAGCAGGCGCTCGGGGAGATAACCGCTCTTGCGGTTGATACCCACCAACACCAGCAGCGTCGCGAAAGCCCCCAGGGTACCCACGCCAATCAGCATCATATTGGTAGGCGCAGGCAGCAGGAAAATCCCCAGAATCAGCGCAATGGCACAGCCACCGCTGATACCCAATACTTCCGGGCTAGCCATGGGGTTGGCGGAAAGGCGCTGAAGAATCGTCCCGGCAATCGCCAGCATCAACCCGCTGGCGGCGGCCGCCATCACCCGGGGCATGCGCCACTGCATGACGTTCCAGTTATCCGGCGACAGCAAGTACCAGCCATCAACGCCCTGTCCAACGAGCAGCCCAAGCAGTGTGGCGCCCAGTAGCGCAAGGATTAAACCGGTGGCCAAGCGGGAAGGCGCTGGATGACGACGGGCGAAAACACCCGCCCCTTTCGGCGGCTGGTCGCCCTGCAGTTTCAGGCGCGGAATCAGCCACATTAACAGCGGCGCCCCCAGGGCACCGGTAATCGCCCCGGTGGGAATAAAGGCTGCCACCATGCCACCGAACTGCTGCAGCAGCAGATCCGTGGTCGCCAGCAGCACGGCCCCTAATAGCGTCGACCAGATTAGCCGCGGCCCTAAGCGGCGCGCACCGGCCATGCGAACAATATTGGGTGCTGCCAAACCAATAAAGCCGATAATACCCACCACACTGACAATGCTGCCGGTAATGAAAACCGCCAGCCCCATGCCCGCAAAGCGCAAATAGGCAAGCGATACCCCCAGGCTCTTGGCGCTGGCATCATCCAGCTCCAGCACTGCTAGCGGGCGCAGCAAAAACCAGGCGGCAACACAGCTAATCGCCAGCCGTGGCCAGAGAATAGCCACGCCGTCCCAGCCATTTTGCGCCAGCGAGCCCGCGCCCCAAATCAGCAGCCCTGAGAGTGCCTCGTGGTTAAACAGCAGCAGCGCCGTAGAAAGCGCCCCCAGGTACAGATTGACCACCAAGCCTGCCAGCACCACCACGATCGGCGCCAACCCGCGCCGCCACGAAAGCAGGAAAACTAGCCCAACCGCCAGCGCGCCACCCAGCAAAGCCACCCACTCACGCCCTACAACAAGAAGCCCTGGTGCCAGTAAAGTGGCCGTCATCAGCGCCAGATTAGCGCCCGATGCCACCCCCAGGGTGGTGGGCGAGGCCAACGGGTTGCGCAGCACCTGTTGCATCAGCACGCCTGCCAACCCCAAGCCGCCCCCGGCTAACAGCGCAATCGAGAGGCGCGGCCACCACGCGTAATAAAGCAGCAACTCGTCAACGTTTTCAAAAGAGGGCGCCACTAACGCCTGCAATCCCAGAGTAAAACCACCCTGCCCCTGCAGGCCCACCCAAAACAGCACGACCATCGGCAGGCTCAGCAACAGGCAGGCTTTCGCGGGCGACATTCCTCCCACTCGTTGGACAACTTGTGAGGCGCCTAGCATAGCGAGCACCTTTTTGTGATCACCGAACAGCTCGCCACGCGTGCGTAATAGGCAGCAGCGTCATTGTCTAAGCCTTAATCGTTCTGGAGGTTAATAGTTAAATTATTGACAACGATTCTAAATGATAATAATTAGCACTACAATTGACTCCTTAATTGATGCATAAGTAACGGAGCCTCCTTATGGCAGCCAAACCGAGCTACCAGCTTTTTGATATCACCCTCGCCCGGCGCACCCAAGTCAGCGCCTCATTAGTCAGGTTTACTTTCACTGGCCCGGAAGTCAGCCAAATGGCGACCTACGCCCCGGATCAGCGCGTCAAGCTGTTCTTCCCCGAAGGCGGTGGCAGTCTCGAACCGCTGTTTGAGATTGCAAAGCTGGAAGAGCACGACTGGTACGGCGCCTACCGCGCACTGCCGGATGCGCAGCGCCCCTCTGCGCGCACCTACACCATCCGTGCCCTGCGCCCGGAGAAGGCCGAGGTGGACGTAGAATTTGTACTCCACGGCGACAATGGCCCCGCATCGCGCTGGGCAATGCGTGCCCGCCCTGGTGACCGGCTAGCCATGACAGCCCCCGACGCCAGTGCGGAAGGCCCAAAGCTGGGCTACGAGTGGAAGCCGCCCCAAGGCGTGCGCCGTATTCTGATCATCGCCGATGAAACCGCCCTCCCCGCTGCTGCCGGTATTCTGGAAACCCTTGATGTCTTGCCGCTCAAACCCAAGGTCGAAGCGCTATTCGAAGTGCCTCGTGGCGACGACGTTCAGCCGCTGCCCCAGGCCGCCAAACTGCGCTGGCTGGCCCGCGACGCTGAACCCGGCTGCCAACACGGTGAGCTGCTGATGAGAGCAGTGCGCGATATTGATTTGCATAAGGAAATTCAAGCGCTAGGCGGCGTGCCTACGGCAGCCACTAGCAACGACGAAAGCGACGATGAGGACGGCCCACTCTGGGAACCCGCCACCCTGGATGACAGCGCGCCCTTCTACGCTTGGATAGCTGCTGAAACCAAGGTCGCCATGAAGCTGCGTCGCTATTTGGTCAACGAGTGCGGACTACCCAAGCAGTACGTCACCAGCATGGGCTACTGGCGCCAGGGCAAGACCAATGGTTAAAGGAACGGCAAACAACACGGCGTTAAACAGTGATCTCACACGCAAGCCAGCTCAAACGCCTATTGGCTGGCGAGACAGCCCTGACAGCTATGGGCGGGTCAGCCGTGCGCTTCACTGGCTGACCGCCGCGCTGGTCACGCTGCAATTTACCGTGTTGCTGGCCTGGAGAGGAATGGGCGAAAACGCTATCACGCTGTTCTTGTCGAGCATCGGGCCCCACGGCTCATTAGGATTTATGATTCTGATAGTGACCCTGGCGCGCCTTGGCTGGGCATGGAACAACCGCAAGCAACGCCCGCCCCTATCACCTGATCTAGGCGGGCGCATGGCGCGCTTTGTCCATATCACGTTTTATGGGCTGCTGCTGTGGCTGCCCGCTTTCGCTATTTTGCGCCAGATCGGCCGCGGTGGAGCGCTACGCTTTTATTGCATTGAGCTGCTACCCGAAGCGGAACGCGACATCCCCTGGATGGTCGCCCCCGCCGAGCTCCTTCACGGCCCGCTTTCGTGGCTGTTATGTGGATTAGTCATCGGCCACATCATGATGGCGCTGATTCACCGCTTCTGGCTCAAAGACCGGGTACTGGCGCGTATGGTGGGGTCAAGTGGTCGATGAGGGCTCGCTAGCGGCTCTTCGGCAGTCTCAGACTCAGCAGTCAACAGCTTGCCACTCTCTAGCCGCACCAATCGATCTGCGAGGTGGAAATAGCGGTCATCGTGGGTGATCACCAGCACCGCTTTACCCATGCGTTTTAGCTCGGGCAACACCTCGCAGTAAAACACCTCTTTGAATAACGGATCCTGATCCGCCGCCCACTCGTCAAACACCAAGAAGGGCCGATCCTCAAGGTAGGCAACCACCAGCGCCAGACGCTTACGCTGGCCCTGGGAGAGTGCTTGGGTGGTGAACGCACCGTTTTCAACCCGTACCTTGTGCTGCAGGTGCAACTTGGCCAGCAGGCGATTACCCTCTTCGTCCAGGCCATCACGCGGTGCCTCTAACAGGCGCTCAAAGAGATGGAAGTCAGAGAACACCACCGAGAAGAGCTGCCGGTAGGCATCCCAGCCATCCGCCTCGACCTGCTCGCCATTGAGCAATACCTCGCCACCTTCCGGCGGATAGAGCCCCACTACCACTTTGGCCAGCGTGGTCTTACCGCTACCGTTGCCCCCCACCAGAAACACCACTTCCCCCGGCGTAAAGCTCAGATTAATCGGCCCCAACTCAAAGAAGTCATCGCTCTGCTCGTGGTAGTACTGATGGGTGACGTCGCGCAACTCAAGACGCTGCAAAGCAGGCACCTGAGGTGACGCCTGCCTCTCCTGCCCCTGGGGCATCTCTCGTGTGATGTCATCAATTCGGCTAGCGGCTACCCGAGCCATATTGATCCGCGGGATATTGATCAGCAAGCCTTCAAGGGGGGTCACCATAAATACAAACACCAGGGCAAAACCGGTCATTACCTGGGTTTGATTAGGCCCATCGCCCGCCAACACAAACAATACCAGACCGATAAAGGCGTACATCAGGAACTGCCCCCAACTGGTCGATATCACGAACAGCGACATGCCATAGGTACGCAGCCGCCGCACGCCTTCAACCGACTCCCCCAGTATCTGATCCATAAAGACCCGGCTCTTGCGTTGGTGTAGCCGCAACTCTTTTGCACCATCGGTCAGCGCGCGGAAATGTCCAAACAAGCGATCCTGCTCTGACGAGGCATCCTGGAGGTAGTGAATAGCGCGTAAGTGCACCAGGTGGTAACCGACAGCGCCCAGCCCAATCACCCCCAGTGCAAACAAAAACACCTGCCATGAAAGTATTGCCAGATAGCCCAAGCACCCCACCACGATGACCGTATTGGTCAAAATCACCGGCAAGCTAACGAACAGTACCGCCACGTTATTGCTGTGTTCGGTGAGCGCCGACTGGATCCGTGCACTGCCCACACGCTCGAAGTGAGCAAAGGGGGTCTCGGCCACACACTGGGCGACAAAACTGCGTAACTCGGCCAGCGCACGCTGCCCCAACCGCTCAAACAGCGCCGTCGACACCATCCGACAGAGCATTAGCGCCACGGCAATGCCCGCAAAGGCCCAGGCAGCACTAGCTCGACTGGCGGCATCGCTGGTTAACGCCACATTGATCTGGGCAATCAGCAGCACGCTGAAAAGCCCCGAGAGAATGCTGGCCAGCGCAGCAGCGGTCATCAACCCGCGAGTTCGACGAATCAGATAGGGAAGCACATACACCTCATTGGAAAGCCATTAGAAAAAGCGACTGGAAATCGGCACCTACCCCTAATGACGAACCGCTCGCGTAAAAAGTTAACCAATTTCATGTAAACAAGCCTCATTCTCATTCGTCATTAAATAAGGAAGTCAGTAACGCCGCCCTCCGGCGGGGTGATTTTAATTCGTTTCTTTGATTCGTTCTTATTGATAGGAGCTTAGCGGTGTCCAGTTCTGTCCAGGCACAACCACAGGTACACGTACCCTCTGAAAGCCACGCGGTGGCCTCGCTGATCTCACGCCCCGAGGGCTACGCCTATCAAGTCAGCTACGAGGTCATCACGCAGTCGCTTTATGTGAAGGGTGATCAAGAGCGCCTTGAGTGGGCACTGGTGGATGACAACCACTGCTTGACGCTGCGCTGGCCGCAGCGCTCAGCACCACCGCTCCCGGCACTGCTTGCCGCTATCGAAGGCGCTTTTGCCTTTTACCCAGGCACTGTTGCATTACGCCTTCAGCTACCTAGTGCTTTGCACGCCAACCTTTGTGTCGCCGGCATCGCGGTTAAAGATAGCCATGGAGAGCTCTGGGCCTATGCAGAGCTCTTTTGGCAGTTACCCACGCTTTGGCTTAACTCGCCCCCCACGCGCCCTTACCCGCAGCAACCCATTATGGTGAGTGGAAAACGACACCCGCGCCGCCCGCCACGCCCCAGGGGCACGGTCTATCAGCGTCATATTGCCTGGCTGGATGCCACCCTGAGTTTCCGAGTGCTTGACCTGGAACTTGACCTTGAACGCTTTAACCGCTGGATGAACGACCCGGTTGTCGCCCACTTCTGGGAAGAGCAGGGTGACTTGCAACAGCATCGCGAGCGGCTAGAAAGCACGCTCCAGAACCCCAGCGTTGTGCCATTGATCGGCTGTTTCGACGGCGAGCCCTTCGGCTATTTCGAGACCTACTGGGCAAAAGAGGATCGCATCGGCGCTTATTACGATGTCGGTGACTTTGACCGCGGCTGGCACGTACTGATCGGCGAAGCTGCTTTTCGCGGGCGGCCCTATGTCGCTGCCTGGATGCCCTCCATCTCACACTACTTGTTTCTGGATGACTGCCGCACCCAGCGCTTGGTGATCGAGCCCCGCGTGGATAACGCCAAGATGCTGCGCAACCTTGCCCAGTGCGGTTATGCCCATGTTAAGGCGTTCGATTTCCCCCATAAGCGGGCCATGCTGGGCATGCAGCTACGCGAACATTTTTTTAACGAGCGCAGCTGGATTCCGCTGCCTCCGCACCCTGGGTCTGCGCCACGACCCGACCCACGCTTCACCCCATAAATACGTCAGCCACGAGGACTCTTATGCATATTCACGACTTGATCGGCATCGGCTTCGGCCCCTCCAATATTGCCCTGGCCATTGCGCTCGACGAACAGCGTCAGGCAGGGCAAACGAAGGATGCCTTGTTTATTGAGCGTCAGCCCTGCTTTGCTTGGCACCCGCATATGCTGCTGGAAAATGCCCATATGCAGATTTCTTTCCTCAAAGACCTGGTCACGCCGCGCAACCCTGGGAGCCGTTTCAGCTTCCTCAATTACCTTCACAGCAAAGGTCGCTTGCAGGACTTTATCAATCTGCAGACCTTCTTCCCCAGCCGTCATGAGTTCAATGATTACCTAAGCTGGACTGCCAGCCACTTTGAACACCAGTGCACCTATGGAGAGGATGTGTTTGAAGTGCTGCCCGAAACTGATAACGACGAGGTCGCCTACCTCCGCGTGCGTTCACGGGATGAGAGTGGCGCGGTACAGGAAAGGCTCACCCGTTCATTGGTAATTAGCGTGGGGGGAGCGCCCAATGTACCTGAATGCTTCGCCGGGCTAAAAGACGACCCACGGGTCTTCCACTCCAGCCACTACCTCCGGGAGTTGGCGAAGCAAGACGCCCCCAAACGCATCGCGGTGATCGGTGCGGGCCAGAGCGCCGCTGAGATATTCCTGGATCTGCACGGCCGTGAAGGCATCCAGGTGGATCTTATTAGCCGGGCATGGGCCTTTAAGCCCTCAGATGATAGCCCCTTCGTCAATGAGATATTCAACCCCGAATACACCGACTACGTGTTCAACAACCCCACTGGCCAGCGGGAAGCGCTGCTGCAAGAGTACAAAAGCACCAACTACTCAGCCCCTGACTTGGCGCTGATTCAGGAGATTTACGATGTGTTCTATCAGCAAAAAGTAACCGGCCAGGCCCGCCACCGCTTCCGCCGCCGACATGAGGTTATTGGCAGCGAAGCAGGCCCTGAAGGCGTTGAGCTACTTGTGCGCGATTTGGAGAGCGGCCATACGGAGTCCACCCGCTACGACGCAGTGGTATTAGCAACAGGCTATATACGCGACACCCATAAACAGCTGTTAGCCCCCGTCGCGGACTACCTGCCTGATTTTGCCGTCAATCGCCACTATCAGCTCTATACCAAGCCTGAGTTCAAACCGGCTATTTTCCTGCAAGGTAGCTGCGAACCCACCCATGGTTTAAGCGATACCCTGCTGTCGATTTTGGCAGCACGGACAAGTGAAATCTGTGAAGTGCTTAATGAGGCACTGCCAACAACCCATTCTAGTGCATCAACTCCATCACTAGTAGGCGCGGACTAACCAAGCATTATTAACGCATGGCCGCTTTCTCAGAGCGGCCCCTAATACCGAGACTTACGCCCATTATGTCCTTACATCCTGATGTCGCCGCTTTCTTAGACCTGGTCGCCGATAGCAGCAATCCGCCTTTCCACTCGCTCTCACCACAACAGGCACGCGCTGCCTACGAGGCATCATCACAGATGCTTGATGAGCCAATATCTAACGATGCAACGGCACTGAGCATTACCTGTCGAGATGGCCACCCTCTTGAACTACGCCGCTACCAAGGCGAGCAGTCTTTAGCGCCCACCCTGCTCTACTTCCATGGTGGCGGCTACCTACTGGGCAGCCTGGATTCTCACGATTCGCTCTGCCAAAGCATCGCTCAAGCAACTGGCTACACAGTGTTGGCTGTCGACTATCGCTTGGCCCCCGAGCACAAGTTTCCGACGGCTTTTCACGATGCTGAAGATGCCTATTGCTGGCTGCTGAAGCATGGCGAAGCGATGGGCATCGATACCTCACGTATCGCCGTGGGTGGTGACAGTGTAGGTGGCACCCTGGCCACGGCTCTTTGCATGTCAGCGCGTGATAATGGTTGGCACCTTCCACGCTGCCAGATTTTGCTCTACCCCTGTACCAGTGCCTGGCAGGACAGCGAGTCTCACCGCCGATACGCACAAGGCTACCTACTGGAAGCAGACACCCTGCAGTGGATGTTTGGCCACTATCTAAATAGCGATAAGGAACGCCACGACTGGCGTTTTGCGCCGTTGGAGGCTGCGGATCTCAAAAGCCTACCACCTGCATTTATCGCCCTGGCCGAACACGACCCCCTGGTCGATGAAGGCATCGCCTACGTGAACCGCTTACAGGAAGCGAACGTGAATACCCAACTGACCATATACCCCGGCATGGTGCACGACTTCGCACGCCTGGGCAGCATTACGCCCGATGCCACCGGTCAAGTACGCGCGGATATCGTCAAAGCACTTCAGCACCATCTTAGTAAGCACCCCAGCCCTGTTGATTTTTAATTTCCTCCCATGGGGCACGTCATGATTGGTACCTGTGGCGCCTCTTGCCCCAGGTACCATTTTGGGCACCAGAGTGTTGCAAGACAGCACAAATTCAGAACATAATACTAATAATAACAATTACCATTAACAGATAAATATCATTCAAGGGGATTATCATGCACCAATTTCGTACCGGCCTGCGCAGGAAACTGCTCTCCGTGGCCATTGCTAATGCCTGCGCTGCGACGCTATTCGTGGCACCAGCTGCTCTCGCTCAAGACACTAATCTACAGCCAAATGAAAGCAGCGATACAAGCACCACACTACCGACCCTACAAGTAACCGAAAGCCGCCTCTATGAAGAAGCAACGGGACCAGTTGATGGCTATGTGGCCACACGTAGCGCGACTGGCACAAAAACTGACACTCCTCTTAACGAAGTGCCACAGTCAATATCTGTTATTACCCGCGATGAGGTTGAAGCGCGGGGAGCTCAGTCCATCGGTGACACCTTGAGTTATACCGCAGGCGTTATTGGTAACTCTAATGGGCTAGACCCAAGACGTGACTTTGTTTCCATACGTGGTTTCAGTGCTACAGAGCTTTTTTATCGCGACGGATTGAGGCTCACTGCGTTCAACAACCAGGGAAGAACCGTCTCAGAACCTTATGGTTTAGAGAGAATTGAAGTTCTCAGGGGGCCTTCCTCGGTTCTTTATGGACAAGGCGGCCCAGGGGGAATCGTCAATCTCGTTAGTAAAAAACCCACCGACATACCCCAAGGCGAAGTTCGAGTTTCTACAGGAAGTAACGATCTCAATCAGATCGCTACCGATGTTAGTAGTTACCTAGATGACCAGGGAGCACTGAAGTATCGTTTTGTAGGTTTACTAAGAGATGCGAATGCAGAAATTGACTATACAAAAAATGACCGTACTTATCTTGCACCAAGCCTCTCCTGGACACCGAATGATAGGACTTCTCTCACCTTATTAGCAGAATATAAAGAACTGGATACTGTTGGATCTTACTATGCACTCCCTCAGGCAGGTACATTGGATAGTAACCCCAATGGTGAAATCCCTCGCTCGCGTTTCATCGGTGAGCCTGGCACTGACAACTTCGAACAAACTTATTTTTCAGTGGCAAGTTTATTCGAGCATAAGTTCAATGACACAGTAACCGTTCGGCAAAATACCCGCTATCGTGAAGCAGAAACAGATATTACAAACATTTATGTTGGTCAATTGATGGATGACCTTCGTACAGTACCACGATATGGGTTGAGACGAGATGAAAATGTTGACGCTATCACGACGGATAACCAGCTACAATTTGATATAAATACGCAAGGAGTTGATCATAAAATTCTGGTAGGTGTGGATTGGCAAAAAGCCAATAACGATTTCACTGTGGACTTACCTCAAGGCCTCACACCGTTAGATGTCTTCAATCCCGTTTATGGTACTAGCAGCCTCACGTGGACGACCCAAGGCAGCGCTTCACAAGAGTTAGAGCAGACAGGTTTATATCTTCAGGATCAAATAAAAATTGATGACCGCTGGGCTTTAACACTTGCTGGTCGTCATGACTGGAGCAGTCAAACTGATCGTAATCGTCTAACAAATACAGAAAATAAAGCAAGTGACAAAGAATTCACATATCGAGCAGGACTAGCTTACACTGCAGATAATGGATTAACACCCTACATTGGCTACTCTACCTCTTTTTTGCCAGTGGTAGGCCAAGGTGCTGATGGTGCAACTTTTGAACCAGAAACAGCCCAGCAATATGAGACTGGCATAAAATACCTTTCTAATGACGGCAATCTTTCAATCACTGGTTCAATATTCGACCTGACTCGCCAAAATGTTACGACTTCCGATTTAAACAACCCAGGTTTCAATCAGCAGACCGGAGAGTGGCGCTCTAGAGGTCTTGAGCTTGAAGGAAGAGCAAGTTTACCAGTTGGTTTAGACCTAGTAGCCAGCTATACTTACTTGGATCTAGAAGTCACTGAAAGCAATACTGACAACCTAGGAAAAAGACCAACAGGACAACCTGAAAATATGGCGAACCTATGGGCCAACTACCACTTTAATAGTGGAACATTGAACGGTTTAGGTCTGGGTGCCGGTGTTCGCTACATAGGCTCAAGTTTCTATGATAGCGCCAATGAAAACTCACTACCTTCTACGACACTTTTTGATGCATCCATGAGCTATGATTTTTCAAGTATCGATGCTAGCTTTGAAGGCTGGCGTGTACAGGTTAATGCAAACAACGTTACAGATAAGGAGTACGTAAGTGACTGTGGATATTTCGGAAACTCGTGTAAGTATGGCGTAGGCAGGAGCGTAATAGGATCTATATCCTACGCTTGGTAAAACAAAGCCCCGAATTTAAATTCGGGGCTTTTTTATTTAACCTATTCAATGTCAAAAACATGCTAAAAAAACTTCTACTTACTTTTATTGTTTGCCTATTCTCAAGCTACTCTGCTGGTTCTGAAAGACTGGCAATTGTCACTTCCGATTGGGCTACTGCTGAAACACTTAGCATGCTAGGAGTAACGCCTATAGCAATCACTCAGCTTAGAGGCTATCACATATGGACTGGCAATGAGACCCCATTAGGCGACTCTATCGACATAGGCTTAAAACCTATGCCCAACTTAGAGTTAGTAGCAGACTATAACCCTACGTTTATATTTGGTGATAATTCGATTTTATTACAACATATTTCAGAGATGGCACAAACTTCTAATATCTCTCTTTACCCATTTAAGGAAAACCCATGGGAATCTATTATTAATTTTACTTTCGATATTGCAGCACAACTTAATCTCTTGCAAGAAGCTGAGAGGGTTACTGCGCAAGCAAGCCAAAAAATGGCGATTTTAAGGGAAAAAATAGAAGATAAAGCCACTCCAGTTCTGATTGCTCAATTCAGAGATGATCGCCATGCTTGGGTTTACGGGAAAAACAGCTTACTACAAGGTGTTATTGATGAGCTAGGGTTAACCAATGCTTGGGATCAGCCCACAAGTGATATAGGGATTTCACTTGTGTCTATCGACCAATTGGCAAGAACAGGAGGTCACCTACTTATTATTGAGAGCCCTGCTTTTCAGGCAACTATCCGTAATCGCCTTGAAAATAGCGGCATCTGGCGAGTACTTATTAGCCAACGCGAAGGAAAAATCACTTATCTTCCCGCCAAGTATTGGCCAATAGGAGCTCTTCCATCCGCTCTTCGGTTTGCAGACTCTTTGACCACCGCACTGACAGATGGTGGTAATGGCTCATAAATAATTGACTCTTCCCAGCATGAAGCTGGGAAGAGAGTTGCATGGTATAACAGCTACTTAGGCTAGGCCTTTATTAGCAATAGGCATATAACGTGAAGCTTCTCTTTCCTGTAATAACTCCACTAATTGCGAAAGTAATGTTTTACCAATGACGATTGAGTAATGATCATCAAAAGTGTTGATTGTGCGCCTCAATAGCTGGCCCAACTGATACTCTAGAGCTTGTCGCTGCTCCTTCGGTCGTCCATCTGCCCACCAGCAGTCTGCTGTACAGCGTAGTTTTGGCAAAGTACTAGTTTTTAATGAAAGAAACTTCAAGTGCCGCGCTACACAAAATATCCGGGCTAATTCCTCGCTACCCAATGCAGCGTAACCCTCACGGCCAGATGCATCGTATGATGCAATCAACCTTTCCAGATTAATGGCAAACTCCTCCTCACTAGGTTCCTTCACGCACGCCTCATTACCGTCGAGCGTTTCAAGCGATACACCTGGCAATATTACTGATGCAAAGTTAACAAAATCCTTCTGCCAATCATCAGCGCTCTTCTGGCCGCTACCGGGGATATAGGGATCCACCAGCGCCAACAGGCTCACCTCCTGGCCTTGCTTTTCAAGCCGTGCCGCAATCATTGCGGCCAAGGTACCACCTAAAGACCAGCCCAATAATCGATAGGGGCCCTGAGACTGCAAGCCCCGGATAGTTGATGCATAATCATCAGCCATCGCTTCCAACGACGTATCACAATGTTGAGGGTCGGTTAGCATTCGGCACGGTAGCCCATATACCGTGCATACTCCCTGTAGACGCCGTGCCAACGGTTGATAGTCGTAAAGGGTGCCCATACCTGCATGCAAACAGAATAATGGTGACTGCCCCTGGCTTTCGCCATTGAGCTTAACCACACCATCTAGCGAAGCATCCGAGGACTCTCCCAGCCCTAACAAGCCAGCAATGGTCGGCTTCTGCATCAGGTCGCGAAGTTTGAAATCGAGCTTAGCAGACTTAAGAGCCCGCACACGGCTTAATACCTTTAGACTTAACAGGGAGTCTCCACCCAGTTCAAAGAAGTTGTCGGTTTCGCCGACTCGTTTGACCCCCAAGACCTCCTGCCAAATTTCAGCCAGCTGCCAAGCTTCTGTAGTTGAAGGTGAAATGTATTCACGGGTTTCTTCTAAATAAGTTTTTGGTAGGGCATTGCGCTCCACTTTACCATTTGCATTCAGCGGTAGTGCATCAAGCATGACCACGTATCCCGGCACCATATAATCCGGCAACTGTTTTCCCAGTCGCTCGCGTAATGCACTTGTGTCTAGATCAGTACCGGCTTGGAATACTACATAAGCCACCAGACTCGAACTACCGTTGCCTTCTTGGGCAACCACTACTGCTTCTCGAATTTCCGGCTGCGCTAGCAGTTCAGCTTCAATCTCACCTAGCTCAATGCGTAATCCTCGAATTTTTACTTGGTGATCAAGGCGGCCCAGGTACTCGAGCTGGCCATCTTCCCGCCAGCGCACCAGATCGCCGGTGCGGTAGAGGCGCTCACCCTCCGTGAATGGATCGGCGATAAAGCGCTCCGCTGTCAGATCACTGCGATTGAGATATCCACGGGCCAGGCTTACCCCGCCGAGATAGAGCTCTCCAGCGACTCCTGGCGGTGCCATGTTAAGATCACCATCCAAGACGTAGGTACGGGTACCGCTAATGGGTCGCCCAATGGGAATCTGGCGGTGAGCGTCATCACGACACCACCAGTGAGTGACATGAATAGTAGTTTCAGTAGGGCCATAGAGATCATGCAGGTGGGCACCATCAAGACACTCAGCCACATCTTGCTGTAGCGTCGCTGGAACGGCCTCGCCACCGCACATAATATGCTTGAGCCGCGTCTTGGTTTTAACATCGGGATAGGCCAGAAAGGCCTTGAGCATTGAGGGCACAAAATTGAGCGTGGTGACTCCGTGCCGCTGAATTAGCTCAATGATGCGTTCTGGATCCCGGTGGTCGCCTGGCTGGGCAATCACCAAACGTGCCCCGACACTCAGCGGCCAGAAAATCTCCCATACCGAAACATCGAACCCAAACGGCGCCTTGTGCAGTACGGCATCGGTATTGGTGAGTTGATAGGTCTCCTGCATCCAGACCATGCAATTGGTCAAGGCATCATGGCGGATGGCGGCGCCCTTGGGCCGCCCGGTGGATCCTGAGGTATAAATCACATAGGCAAGATGCTCGCCGTGCAGCGTCACCGCTGGATTGGTAGAAGCATGATGCGCAACATCTAGTCGATCCAACTCAACAACGCTTAGTCCATCAGCTACCGGCAATGACGCGCGCAAGTGGTGCTGAGTCAGCAACAGTTCAATGCCACTATCTTCGGCGATGAAGGCCAGCCGCTCCGAGGGGTACTCAGGATCCAGCGGCACATAGGCGCCCCCCGACTTGAGAATAGCCAAAAGGCCCACCACCATATCAATGGAGCGTTCCATGGCGATACCCACTCGAACCTCGGGTTGCACTCCCATCCCAATCAGATAGTGAGCCAAGCGGTTTGCACGAGCATTGAGATCAGCGTAATTGAGATGCTGAGTATCAAAGATAAGAGCTGTACTCTCGGGGGTTACCGTAGCTTGACACTCAATCAGATGTTGGACTGGAGAAGGGTCGAGATACTGTTGAGCATTCTCACCCCACTTGCCCAGCAATTGACGTTCGTCTTTTCCTAACAGACTGATCTCGCTTATTGATTGCTGAGTCGCCGTTTGAAGACTCTTCACAATCCCGGCCATCGCAGCACTCATGTAATCACACAGCCGCTGGGCACCGATTACACGACTAACTTGCCCTTCCAGTTGGAAGCCATTACCCAGGTCATCCACCGACATAGTGATCGGGTAGTTAGTACGCTCTTGACCACCTAACATTTCCATACCTTCCCAGGTATGAGCGGGACGTCCCTCTCGTTGAGGGGCGCTATAACGGTAATTTAGCAAACTGGTAAACAGTGGAGTCCCTCCAGGTAAACCACTGCAGCGCTGTGCCAGTCCCAGGCTGGCATGCTCATGATGGAGTAGTTCAGACAGAACGTCATGAGTGTGGCGAAGACACTTACCGATACTTTGAGGCCCCATTTTAATACGCACCGGTAGCGTATTGATAAACATACCCAACGCCCGTTCGGCTCCTTCCACGCCTTGCATGCGTCCGAATAGCACGGTACCGAATACCACATCGTCATGCCCCGTGATTTTGCTCAGAACCAACGCCCAGGCTAAGTGGAACAGGCTGGCCGTGCTGACACCATGCCGCTGCGCCTGTCGCCGCACATGCTGGGCTAGCTCTGTTTCCACAGGAACGCGCACTTCTTCAATATCCCCACCATCGCCGAGTACGTCCAGCAATCCGAAAGGCGCTGTTGGCTCATCTATATCGCCCAGCCGCGCACGGAAAAAGGCCTCATGCTCTGCTAGGCTCACCCCTAACCGGGCCTGAGCTACAAAGTTGCGGAATGGGATCGGTCTAGGCAACTCGTCTTCACGGCCTTGTTGAATCAGAGCGATCTCATCTACCAATAGCTCAAGGGTGGTGTGATCCATCACCAAGTGGTGGCTAGGTAACTGCAAGAGCCAGCGGTTTTGCTCGGCATCGTATGCAGCAACCGCTCTTAGCATGGGTGCTCGGCGCACATCCAGGCGGTGATATTGGGGATCCACCTCGACGTTCAGCTGTTCGGCAATATTGAGAGAGGAATCTTGACTCACTTCCAGCCACTCAAGCTCCAGGGCAGCATGCTGGTACACCACCTGCACCGGCTCACGAAGTCCCTCCCAGAGTACGGCGGTGCGAAGAATATCGTGGCGCGCAATGAGCTGATTGAAACTAGCAATAAACTGTTCCAACCGTTCCTGACTATCAAAGCCCAACAGCCGAGGGGTCACATAGGCATCTCCCTTCTCCTGCAGCCGATGGTGGAAGAGAATTCCCTCCTGTAGTGGTGCTAGTGGGTAGATATCCTGGATGTTAGCAGCGCCGCTCGGCACTAGCGCTTCAATTGCGCTGATTTCTTCAATATTGAGTTCAATTAGCGTCAACATCTCAGGCTGCAGCGCTTGGCAGTCATAAGGAATCCGGTTGATGGGGATGACGACCTCGGCTTGCTGTGGCGCTTGTATCAGCGCTTGAGCGAAAGCCTCCAACTCCGGGTATTGGAACAAAGAGCGCACCTGGGCCTTCAGACCTCGATACCGCATTTTCTCCAGCACTTTCAGAGCCAGCAGCGAATGTCCGCCTAACTCGAAGAAGTTATCGTATCGGCCAACACGCTCTACGCTCAACACTTCAGACCAGATCTCTGCTAAGACTTCTTCCACTCCGCCCAGAGGCGGCTCGTACTGCGAGCCACTGTCTAAATCAGGCTCAGGCAATGCTTTACGGTCTACTTTGCCATTGGCATTCAACGGCAGCGCCTCCAGTGTGACCACAACTCCCGGCACCATGTAGTCCGGCAACCGTTGCCCTAGCGCCTCACGTAGTAAATTGGTGTCGAGTTCAAGGTCGGCCTGGGGAACCACGTAGGCCACCAGTCTCGAACCAGTGGAGCTTTCCTGCGCTACCACCACCGCCTCGCGAACCTTCGGCTGCGATAGCAGTTCAGCTTCGATCTCACCTAGTTCAATACGCAGGCCGCGTATTTTCACCTGGTGATCGAGTCGGCCCAGGTACTCGAGCTGGCCATCTTCCCGCCAGCGCACCAGATCGCCGGTGCGGTAGAGGCGCTCGCCCTCCATGAACGGATCGGCGATAAAGCGCTCCGCTGTCAGATCACTGCGATTGAGATATCCACGGGCAAGGCTTATCCCGCCGAGATAGAGCTCTCCCTCAACGCCCTGTGGTACTAGGTTCAGCTCACCATCCAAGACGTAGGTGCGGGTACCGCTAATGGGTCGCCCAATGGGAATCTGGCGGTGAGCGTCATCACGACACCACCAGTGAGTGACATGAATAGTAGTTTCGGTGGGGCCATAGAGATCATGCAGGTGGGCACCGTCGAGGCACTCAGCCACATCCTGCTGTAGCGTGGCTGGAACGGCCTCGCCACCGCACATGATATGTTTGAGCCGCGTCTTGGGTTTAACATCGGGATAGGCCAGGAAGGCCTTGAGCATGGAGGGCACAAAATTAAGCGTGGTGACGCCGTGCCGCTGAATCAGCTCAATGATGCGTTCTGGATCCCGGTGGTCGCCTGGTTGGGCGATCACCAAGCGTGCCCCAACACTCAGCGGCCAGAAAATCTCCCATACCGACACGTCGAACCCGAACGGCGCCTTGTGCAATACGGCATCGGTGTCGGTGAGTTGATAGGTTTCCTGCATCCAGACCATGCAGTTAGTCAAGGCATTATGGCGGATGGCGGCGCCCTTGGGCCGCCCGGTGGATCCCGACGTATAAATCACATAGGCAAGATTTTCGCCGTGCAGCGTCACCGCTGGATTGGTAGAAGCATGATGCGCAACATCCAGCCGATCCAACTCAACAACGCTTAGGCCATCAGCTACCGGCAATGACGCGCGTAAGTGGTGCTGAGTCAGCAATAGTTCAATGCCACTATCTTCGGCGATGAAGGCCAGCCGCTCTGCGGGATACTCGGGATCTAACGGCACATAGGCTCCACCCGCCTTTAGGATAGCCAGTAGCCCCACCACCATCTCGATGGAGCGCTCCATGGCGATACCCACTCGGGTCTCAGGTTTTACGCCTAGGCCGATAAGGTAGTGGGCCAACTGGTTGGCGCGGGTATTGAGTTGGGCGTAGCCAACTGACTGATCTGCAAATATTAATGCAGTAGACTCTGGCGTTAACGCGACTTTGTGCTCAATCAGTCGATGGATTGGCTGAGCAGCAAGATACTGGTATGAATTCACCCCCCATTCACTTAACAACCGCCGCTCTGCTTCTCCTAACAGGCTGATCTCACTTATCGCTTGCTGCGGTGCCGTTCGAAGCCTTTCTACGATGCCGACCACAGCCGAACGCATGTAACCACACAGCCGATGGGCACCAATCGAACGACTCACCTGGCCCACTAGCTGAAAGCCCTCTCCCAGATCGTCTACCGCCATGCCAAGAGGATAATTGGTACGCTCCTGGACGCCCAACACTTCCATGCCCTCCCAGGTATGGCTGGAACTTCCTGCTTGCTGGGGAGCGCTATAACGATAGTTCAGCAAACTGGTAAACAGAGGCGCCCCCCCAGATAGACCACTACAGCGCTGCGCGAGACCAAGGCTGGCATGCTCGTGGTGCATTAGATCAGATAGAGTATCGTGGGTGTGACGCAGGCATCTATCGACACCTTGAGTGCCCATTTTGATACGCACAGGGAGCGTATTGATAAACATCCCCAGTGCCCGCTCAGCACCTTCGATGCCCTGCATGCGCCCGAACAGCACGGTGCCGAACACCACATCGTCCCTCCCAGTGGTCTTGCTCAGCACCAAGGCCCAAGCCAGGTGGAACAGGCTAGCAGTGCTCACACCATAGCGCTGAGCCTGTTGCCTCACCTGCTGGGCCAGTGCCGTTTCCAAAGTAACGCGAAATTCCTCGATCTCGCCGCCATCTCCTCGAATATCTAGCATCCCGAAGGGCGCGGTTGGTTCTTCAACATCGCCCAACTGCTCACGGAAGAAGGCCTCATGCTCTTCTTGGTTTATCCCTAGTCGGGTCTGGGCAACGAAATTGCGGAATGGGAGTGGTTTGGGTAGCTCATCTTCACGACCTTGCTGGATCAGGGAAATTTCTTCCACCAATAGCTCGAGGGTAGTGTGATCCATGACCAGGTGGTGGCTAGGTAGCTGCAGCAGCCAGCGTTTTTGCTCAGGATAATGAGCTGCTACTGCTCGCAGCATGGGAGCTCGACGTACATTGAGGCGGTGGTGCTCAGGGTTCACCTCTGCATTCAGTTGTTCGGCAACGCTTTGTGATGAGGCACCATCCACGTTTAGCCATTCGAGAGCTAACTCGGCATACCGGTAAACCACCTGTACCGGCTCACGCAGGTTCTCCCATAACACAGCAGTTCGTAGAATATCGTGACGGGCAATAAGCTGGTTAAAACCGATAATAAAGGTTTCCAGCCGTTCTCGGCTGTCGAAGCCCAGCAGACGCGGGGTGACATAGGCATCCCCCTCTTCCTGCAAACGGTGGTGGAAGAGAATACCCTCCTGCAGTGGTGCCAGCGGGTAAATATCCTGGATATTGCGGGCCCCACCCGGCACGGCCGCTTCGATGGCGCTTATCTCTTCGCCATTGAGCTCAATCAAAGTCAGCATCTCGGGCTGGATTGCCGAGCAGCCATCGGGAATTCGGTTGGGCGGGATGATGATTTCCTGCTGCTCTGATGTCTGCGTCAATGCCCGGGCAAAGGCCGCCAGTTCTGGGCATTGGAACAGCGTGCGTACCTGCGCCGTCAGTCCCTGATGCCGCATTTGCTCCAACACCTTCAGAGCCAATAATGAATGGCCACCCAGCTCGAAGAAATTATCGTGTCGACCCACCCGCTCGATGCCAAGTATCTCCGACCAGATTTCCGCCAACGCTTCTTCTACATCTCCGTGAGGCGCGTCATACTGCGAGCCACTAGCTAAGTCCGGCTCTGGTAGCGTCTTGCGATCTACTTTGCCGTTGGCATTCAACGGAAGTGCATCAAGCGAGACCACAACGCCCGGCACCATATAATCTGGTAGCTTTTGACCTAGCGCTTCACGTAGTGAGCTAGTGTCGAGTTCACTATCGACTTGGGGAACCACATAAGCGACCAACCTAGAACCACCGGGGCCTTCTTGAGCGACCACTACTGACTCGCGAACTTCTGGCTGAGCTAATAGTTCGGCTTCGATCTCGCCTAGTTCGATACGCAGGCCGCGGATCTTTACCTGGTGATCAAGACGGCCCAGGTATTCGAGCTGACCGTCCTCCCGCCAGCGCACCAAGTCGCCGGTGCGGTAGAGGCGTTCTCCCTGCACAAAGGGATCAGCGACGAATCGTTCCGCCGTTAAGCCTTCGCGATTCAAGTAACCCCGTGCTAAGCCCACGCCACCGAGATAGAGTTCACCCGCGACCGTGGGCGGCACCATGTTGAGATCACTATCCAGTACGTAGGTGCGGATACCGGCGATCGGTCGACCTATAGCGACTTGGTTGAGTCCATCGTCTTGGCATGTCCAGTGAGTAACGTCGATTGCCGCCTCGGTAGGGCCATAGAGGTTGTAGAGTCCCGTGTGAGGCAGTCGTGCAAACACTTGGTTCTGCAACTCCGCCGGCAGCGCTTCGCCGCTGCATACCACGCGCATCAGACTCGTACAGGCTTCTTCTATCTCACCCACACCACCGCCATGCGCCAGGAAGGCCTGCAGCATCGACGGGACAAAGTGTAGCGTGGTGATCTTGTGGGTACGGATCAGCTCGACCAGTTGTGCCGGTTCGCGATGGGCACCTGGTGGCGCCATCACCAGTCGCGCCCCCTGCATCAGCGGCCAGAAGAACTCCCACACCGAGACGTCGAAGCTGAACGGCGTTTTCTGTAACACCACATCGTTGGCCGTTAGACCATAGGCCTCCTGCATCCACTGCAAGCGATTAGTCAACGCGTGATGGCGATTGGCCGCGCCCTTGGGTCGCCCAGTAGAGCCCGAGGTGTAGATCACATAGGCAAGGTGCTCGCTATGCAGCGCCACCGCTGGATTGGTAAAAGCATGATGAGCAACGTCCAGCCGATCCAACTCAACAACTCTCAGAGCATTGGTTACCGGCAATGATTCACGCAAGTGGTGCTGGGTGAGCAGCAGTTCGATGCCGCTGTCCTCGACCATATAGGCCAATCGCTCGGCGGGGTAATCCGGATCCAACGGTACATAGGCGCCCCCCGCCTTGAGAATACCCAACAGCCCCACCACCATCTCAATGGAGCGCTCCATCGCAATGCCCACTCGAGTTTCGGGACATACGCCTAGATCGATTAGATAGTGCCCGAGGCGATTGGCGCGAGTATTAAGCTCGCTATAGCTAAGCGACTGATCTTCAAATACTAGCGCTGTGGCCTCTGGATTTTCCGTAGTCTGCCGCTCAATCAGGTGCTGGATCGTACCAATTCCTGTGAAGCGCGGAGAGTTATCCCCCCACTCGGCCAACTCTCGTCTCTCACTGGCGCCGAGAATATCAAGCTCTCCCAGGCGACTATTGTAATTCTCGCAAAGTGTCGTCAAGACCTGCTGGTAGCGCTCGAGCAGCTTTTCAGCAGTCCCCTGATCGAAGAGATCGGTACGATACTCCAGATCGCATTGAACGCCTTCCTTTCCAATCACACAATTGAGGGAAAGCTCGAATTTAGTCGTGCCATTTTCTGCCCTCATTGGCTCAGCAATGACGCCATCAAATTCCAGTTGCTCGGCGTCACCATCCATCTGTACGCCAAACATAACCTGGAACAGAGGATTGCGTGACGGATCGCGCTGCTCACTACGAGCTTCCAATAGTATCTCTAGGGGCAGATCCGCATGATTCATCAACCCGAGAGCATCTTTCCTAACCTGCTGGACGATATCGCGAAGCGTCATAGCAGGCGATAAGTTGGCGCGAAACACTTGAGTAGATACAAAGTAGCCCATCAGGTCTTGCAGCTCATCGAACGGCCGACCAGCATGAGGCACTCCAACAGCGAACTCCATCTGATCGCTATAGCGCGCCAGTAGGGCTTGCCATGCCGCTAATAGGATCATGAATGGCGTACACTTTTCTTTCCGACAGAGTTGTCGCAGCGCATCAACAAGGTCAGCAGGCAGAGCTATAGAAGAACGGGCACCTGAAAACTTCTGCACCCCAGGGCGCTTATAGTCAGTGGGGAGCTCGATGTCTGGTACTTGGTCACCCAGATAACTATTCCAATACGCTAAACTTTTCTCAAACTCACCACGCTCATATCTCTCGCGTTGCCAGGCTGCATAGTCTGTATATTGGATATTCAGTTCTGGTAGAAAGGCCTCATCCTGGGATGCCACTGCCAAGCAGTAAGCTGTTTTCAAATCCTTGGCGAGAATAGGGTTCGACCAAGCATCGGAAACGATGTGGTGCATACACACAGCAAGCACTTGCTCTTGCTCACCCACTTTTATCCATCTCGCCACTAAGGCCGGTGATACGGTAAGGTCAAAGACATGGCTTGTAACTTCATTAATGGATACAGCCAGCCGAGCTTCTCGCTCTGACGGCGTTAGTATTGATAAATCCTCGCACTGCAGTTCGAACTTTGCACCGGTGGTAACCACTTGCATCGGTTCGCCGTTTCGTTCGACGAAATGAGTACGCAGTACGGCATGTCGTGCAATAACAGCCTTAAAAGCTCGCTCCAGTGCCTCAGGATTTACTTCCCCCTTTAGGCGAAAGACCCGTGGAAGATTGTAGGCACTCAACCCTGGCTCCATGTTCTGCAGTAGCCATAACTGATGCTGAGAGAAAGAGAGGGGAACGTGCTCTCCTACCTGGGTGCTCGCTACGATACTCTCTTGATACCGCCCACTCTGATTAGCGGCTAGAGATTCCTGACTCATACCATTCATTGATGAATCCTTAACTAGAAGCTGTTATTCGATTAACAAGGAAGGATGTGTCTCTTCCTGTATCCCATGCTCACTCTCGCGTAGAGCGGCACCCAGCTCAGCGACGGTGGGATGATCGAACACCACACCGGGGGCTATCTCGATCCCGAACTGCTTACGAATGCGTGCCACCAGCTTGATCACCAGCAAGGAGTGCCCACCCAGCTCGAAGAAGTCGTCATCAATGCCTACCTCATCGCGACCAAGCAGCTCAGCCATGGCCTGACACAGGTTGGCTTCCACGGCATCCCGGGGCTTCACCAAGGTTTTTCTTTCCGCTGTTTTTTGGGCCAAGGCTTCCAGCGCGGAGGTGTCTACCTTGCCGTTACCTAGGCGCGGGAAATGCTCAACAGGGATAAAACGAGAAGGAAGCATGGACTCAGGCAGTAGCACAGCCAGCTGCTCGCGAAGCTGGGCTTGGCCCTCAACGGACGTTACCTCGGCGTCAGCGATCAGGAACGCTACGAGTTCCTGGGTATCACCGCCCCGACCCATCAGGCGAACCAGGCTCTGTTTAACCCCTGGCTGTGCTTGCAACATGCTTTCGATTTCCGCCGGTTCGATCCGGAAACCACGCAGCTTGACCTGATCGTCGGCTCGCCCAATAAGGCGTACGCCACCCTCGGGCAGCACGCACGCCAGATCGCCTGTGCGATAGAGACGTTCACCGGCAATAAAGGGATCTTCGACAAACGCGGAAGCATCGCTATTGAGATAGCCGCGCGCCAGTTGGGCGCCGCCCAGATACAGCTCACCTACGGCACCGGTGGGGGTCGCGTGCAAGTTATCGTCAAGTACTCGATAGCGGCAATTCGGTAGCAGCTGGGTTAGTGGCAACGGGCCTGCAATATCTTGCGCCAGCGATACTGGATGCACCATAACGCCCACCGTGGCTTCTGTGGGGCCATAGTGGTTGTATAGCTGGCACTCGGGGGAGATCCGCGCGATGCTCGAAAGTAAGGCAGATGAAGTTGCCTCACCGCCTAAAATCAGTGTTTTCGGCAACCGGGGAGCTTCGCACTCCAGCAGGGCCTCCAGATGGGACGGCACTATCTTGAGTGCATCGATATCGGCCGCCGACATAAAGCGCGCAAAGTGGTCGCCATCCTGCATATCGTCAGGTGCGGCGATCACTAGGCGAGCTCCATTGAACAAGGCGCCGAACAGCGCCGTATTACCCAAATCAGTAGCCAGCGACCCGGTCAATGCCCAGCGCTGGCATGCCGATAGACCCATGGCCTTTGTGGCCCCGGCGACGTAATTAAGCAGTTGACCATGCTCAATTACCACGCCTTTTGGCGTGCCAGTGGAGCCAGAGGTATAGAGAAGGTAAGCCACTTCGCCGAGGTCTGGCTCTGGAAACGACAACTTACTACCCGCTTCATCCACTTCTTGTGGCAGCCCCACACTGCGGATGCCGGGAAGGGCCAGTGCAGTGGGTTCCGACTCGGCGTTTTCAGCGCTTACTACTAGTGCGGGTTGGGCATCCTCAAGCACCCGCCGTTTACGGGCTACGGGCCACTCTGGATCAAGCGGCAGGTAGGCGGCACCTGCACGCCATACTGCCAGTAGCAGCACGACCAAATCGGTGGAACGGGGCAAATTAAGCGCTACGTAATCTCCACGCTTGACGCCCTGCCCCTCCACCCAACGCGCGATATCATTAACGCGAGCTTCCAGTTGGGCGTAACTCAGCGTACGGCCCTGCTCCTCAATGGCAATGGCATCCGGCGTCGAAGCCGCCCAAGCGGCGATATGGGTAGCTACGCTCCACTCGCCCATGTCGAGCACATTGTCTTCAACCGACAGTAATCCCTGCTGTTGCTCAGGGAAAATAAGCGGCACCGAAAATAGCTTTTGTGCGGGATCGGCGAGGCCCGCCTTTAGCAGTGTCTGGTACTGCCCCAGCAGGCACTCGGCCGCCGCTCGGCTATAGCATGATGGGTCGGTATAGAGAGTTGCCACTGCGCCGCTCTCACTGCGGTCAATGTGCAAGGCAAGTTCAAATTCTGCTGATGGCCCAGGCAATGCTCGCAGACACCACTGCAAACCCGCCGACTTTAACTCACTCACTCCCTTCGAAAATGCGAACCCCGCGACTAGGTGGCGCTTATCGGGCAGCGCATCAATCGACCAATACTCTTGGGCTTGGGTATGCGCCTCTAACTGCTCCGCTAGATGGGCGATCCAACTAGAGAAATCGCTATCAACAATACCTTCAACTAGCACCGGCAGTACCTTGTCGAAGAGACCAAGCGCCCCTTGCATCACCTCGTAATCCTGGCGGCAGTCGTGTTGCCAGCCGCCCAGCACACACTCGTTGCCGCTAATCCTGGTGAGTAGCGCCCACCACGCCGCCTGCAATACTGCCTCTGCGGATACTTGAAGCTCATCTGCTAGGCTATCGATACGCGCTGCTAAGTCTGATCCGAGCGGACAGGTCACATATTCATGTTCTACCCGCACGTCATGGCGGTTAACTTGCCTGGCGGGTAAACGACATACTCCTGCCTGCTCGGCATGCTGCTGGTGGTTTTGCCAATACTCTCGGCCCTCTTCGGCGTCATCGTCGTTTTCGAGAGAAGCGCGCCACTCGATGAATTGGGAATACTGCAGCGCCGACTCATCATCGGCTCCTCCGCTCTGATCGTAAGCCTCCACCAACGCCGAGAACAGCGACTGCAGGCTGCCGCGATCCGCCACCAACGCCGAAACAGCCAGCACTAATACCCAGTTTTTTCACCAGTACGCAGCAGCGCTGGACGTAGCAGCTCGCCACTCTCGACCGCCATGGGCCGAAGCTTGAGTGCCTCGCTATAGTTTTTGAGAGCGTCATTGAGATCGCCGTCGAGCAGTGGTTCCTGGTCATCGCTACCGCATAAGTACTCATACCGCCACTCAATAGCAGGTAGTTCTTCAAGCGCTTGGTGTCGCAGCCCGCGATACCCCGTTACGCTCTTCAGAGCCGTCGAGAGGGCTTCATGCTGTTGCCTAACATTACTCAGTGCGCTCTCTAGCCGCGAGCTATCAAGCGCACCTTGGATATCAGCCACCATGACATTAGCCTGCGCCGATGCTGCCTGCTGGGTGTCACTTTCATTAGCTTCCGCAGCCATCAACACTGCGCGCTGCTCAGGGCTAAGCGGCCAATGGGCAAGGTTCTGCTGTTCCGTTATCGCATTCATTTATTGACTCCCAAACCCCGTGACTTCATTGACCGACCAACTCGGCATCGGCACTTGCTACTTGAGCCTCTTCCAGCGCCGAACGCTCATAGATGTCTCCCATCGCTACCACGATCTTGCGTGGCCCCTCGTAGGGATCCCGGGCATGGGCCGCTAACATGTTGTCGACCATCACCACATCGCCCCGGCGCCAGTCGAAGCGCACGGCACAGGCTTCGTAGGCCTCGCCGACAACCTTCATCATCTCGTCGCTAATCACGGAGCCGTCGCCGAAATAGACATTACGCGGCAGGCGCTCCTGGCCAACCATGCCAAGCAGGTCTTCTTTCACATCAGGCTCAAGGCAACTGACGTGGTGGAGCTGCACCTGATTGAAGAACACCCGGTCACCGGTCACTGGATGAGTGACTACCGCAGGGCAGCGCGTGCGTGTCTGCAGCTCATCGTCCCCAAACCACTGCCACTCGATTCCCGCTTCTTTGAGCCGCGCCTCCACTTCCTCCTTGCTATCGGTTTTGAAAAAGTCTTGCCAGCTCACGTCCAGGTTGCGGGTGAAGGTGCGCACATAAAGCAGCCCTTTACGCTCGAACTCCTCCACAACATCGACGGGCAGTTGGCGCAACATCTCCCGGCAGTCAACGATCGGGGTGGCACCTCCCACGGGAGAAGGGAATTCGCAAAAGAACAGTTGCTTGCGCGGCCAGCGCTCCAAATGCGAGCTTTCGTTGTGATAAAGAATCATCTGGCGCTCGGGATAGGGGGTTGAACGGTAGGTATTGCGCCCCCCTTCTTTCTTGGGCAGGTCACCATAATTGCCGTAAAGTCCCGGCTGGATAGCCTCGGCAAAGGCTTCAAACTCTTGCGGTGTGGTCAGACCAAAGTTACGGAACAGAATGCCTGCATGCGTGCGTAAGTGTTGCTCAATAAAGTCGCGCTGGGAGGTTGCCCACGCCACCGCATCAAGGTCAGGATCCGTCGCTTCGATCACGAGAGGAAAGACCCTTTTTTCGTCGAGCAGCGCCGTTCGT
Source organism: Halomonas sp. BDJS001 (assembly GCF_026104355.1). Lineage (NCBI taxonomy): Bacteria > Pseudomonadati > Pseudomonadota > Gammaproteobacteria > Oceanospirillales > Halomonadaceae > Halomonas > Halomonas sp. BDJS001. The sequence continues at coordinate 982,939 of NZ_CP110535.1, read as the reverse complement.
ATCGGTGAGTCACTGTTGGTCGAGGGGCGCGCACCTGGCTGGGATTTCAGGCTGCCAAGCTTGTTGAGTTTGGAACCTTTTGAAAGCTTGTTTTGCATAGCGTGTTTCTCCATTTGGGGTAAGCGAAACTCCTCGACGGGCGTGTTGGGAGCTTCCACGATCTGCGCTAGTAGCGACTGCCAGGCACCGGTTAAGTGCTCAATGGTTTCGCGTCGGTACAATGCGGTGGCGTAGACCCACTCGACTGATAGTCCGGTGTCACTCTCATTGACGAATATCGCCATATCGAACTTCGACTCTTGCCGAGGCTGAGGCATTACCTCCACTTCCAAGCCCGGAATTGAGAACCGCTCGGTTGGCGTGTTTTGTAGTACGAAGAGGGTTTGTATCAGGGGGGAACGGTCGCGCTCACGACCAATCCCCGAAAGCTCGACAATTTTGTCGAAGGGAACATTTTGATGATCGAAGGCATCCAGCACGCTGGTCTGTACTTGCTCAAGCCAGTGGCCGAAATCAATCTGGCCATCAGATAAACGAGACCGCAGCGGGATTACATTGACAAAAAAGCCAATCAACGGCTCAACATCGGGATGGCTACGGCCAGCGACATCGGTTCCCACAATCAGGTCGTGTTGACGGGTCTGGCGATGCATCAACAGCTGAAAACTCGCCAATAGAAGCGTAAATAGCGTGGTGCCACGCTGTGCGGCAAGCTTGTTCAACGCTTGTGATAGGTCTGGACTCAGTGTCATGCTCAGGGCACTACCGGCATGCGATATTTGGCTGGGCCTAGCGAAATCCCCCGGTAGTGTTGAGAGCGGAGGAGCATCACTTAGATAGCGACGCCAGAAGGTTGCACTTTGCTCGAAAGCCTCTCCCGACAATGCTTTCTCATGCCAAGCGGCGTAGTCCACGTACTGGATGGGGAGATCGGTCAACACATCTTCACCTTCTCCGATAAGCGCCTGATAGGTAGTGACGAACTCCTTGATGAAGACAGCTTCTGACCAACCATCAAATACAATGTGGTGAACACAGAGCAGCAGCAGATGCGACCGTGGTGCCAACCTAATTACGGCGGCACGGAGAAGCGGCCCCGAGGAGAGATCAAATGCGCGCTGGGCATGCTCCTCCATAAGCCACCGGGCTTGATCACGCTGTTGGTCGCTCTCCAGGTTAACCAAGTCGACCCATTCAACCTCCATAGGGTTGCCGGATGCGACGACCGCAACCGGTTCACCCTCTTCGTTCTCTGGGTAACGGGTACGCAGTACTTCATGGCGATCTACAATTACGTCAAACGTTGACTTAATCGCTTCTGCATCAAGCCTCCCTGTGAGGGTTAGAGCAGCGGACATATTGTAGGCAGTTCGCTCGCGGGTAGAGCCTGCCAGCCGATCAACCATCCATAGCCGCTTTTGGGCCGGGGACAATGGCATTTCCTCACGCCGAGGGATGGAAGTTAGTGGCTCTCCACCAACCATGTCATTCATACCGGTAGAGATAAGGGGGGCCAATTCGCACAGAACCGGGGACTTAAATAATTCACGAAGAGCCAAGCTATGCAGGCCTGCCGCTCGTATGCGTGCAAGCACCTGCATTGCCAACAGAGAATGACCGCCTAGCTCAAAAAAGTTGTCGTGGCGGCCGACCCGCTCAACGCCCAACACCTCAGCCCAGATTGCCGCTAGCGTTTCTTCCGACTGCCCCTGGGGAGGCTTGTACCGTGTGCCACTGGTCAAGTCAGGCTCAGGTAGCGCCTTGCGATCCACCTTGCCGTTGGGGTTCAGTGGTAACGTATCGAGCGTGACCACGACTCCCGGCACCATATAGCGCGGCAGTCGCTGCCCCAGCGCCTCACGCAGTGAACTAGTGTCGAGTTCAGTGTCGGCCTGGGGCACCACATAGGCCACCAGCCTCAAACCACCGGGGCCTTCTTGAGCGACTACCACTGCCTCGCGAACCTCTAGATGAGAGAGTAGTTCGGCTTCGATCTCGCCAAGCTCGATACGCAGGCCGCGGATCTTCACTTGGTGATCGAGGCGGCCCAGGTACACGAGCCGACCATCTTCCCGCCAGCGCACCAGATCGCCGGTGCGGTAGAGACATTCGCCCTGCGCAAATGGATCGGCGACAAAACGTTCTGCGGTAAGGTCAGGGCGGTGCAGATAGCCCCGTGCCAACCCAATGCCTCCGAGATAGAGCTCCCCCGCAACTCCCGGTGGCACTAAGTTAAGATCTCCATCCAGCACGTAGGTGCGGATACCGGCGATGGGTTGACCGATAGCTACGTGGTTGCGCCCATCGTCTTGGCAGGCCCAGTGAGTGACATCAATGGCCGCTTCGGTGGGGCCGTAGAGGTTGTAGAGCCCCGCGTGAGGCAAACGAGTGAGTACCTGATTCTGCAGTTCGGCCGGCAGCGCCTCACCGCTGCATACCAAGCGTGTCAGACTGGTGCAGTCTTCAACCTTGCCATGAGCCAATAAGGCTTGAAGCATTGAAGGTACAAAGTGCAGTGTAGTGATGTTATGGCTACGGATTAGCTCGACCAATTGTGCCGGTTCGCGATGGGCTCCCGGCGGCGCCATCACCAGCCGCGCCCCCTGCATCAGCGGCCAGAAGAACTCCCACACGGAAACATCGAAACTGAATGGCGTTTTCTGCAGCACCGCATCGTAGGTCGTCAGCCCATAGGCGTCTTGCATCCACTGCAGGCGGTTGGTCAGCGCGTGATGACGGTTGGCCGCACCCTTAGGACGTCCGGTAGAACCCGAGGTGTAAATGACATAGGCGAGATGTTCACCGTGCAGTGCCACCTCCGGGTTGGTTGACGCATAATGCGCCACGTCCAATTGATCTAGCTCGATAACGCCAAGGCTCTCAGACACCGGCAACGTATTGCGAAGGTGCTGTTGGGTAAGCAGCAGCTCAATACCGCTGTCTTCAACCATATAGGCCAGACGTTCGCTGGGGTAATCCGGATCCAACGGTACATAGGTGCCCCCCGCTTTAAGAATGCTCAGCAGCCCCACCACCATCTCGATGGAGCGCTCAACAGCGATGCCTACTCGAGTCTCAGGTTGTACGCCTAAACCAATCAGATAGTGGGCCAAGCGATTGGCCCGGGTGTTAAGCTCGGCGTAGCTGAGATGCTGATCATCGAAAATGAGGGCTGTCGCTCCAGGCGCCATATCGGAACGACGCTCAATCAAACGATGGATCGGGGCTTCCCATTCGTAATGCTCATCATTGACGCTCCACGTCTCAAGCTGTTGCTGCTCAACGTCACTTAACCAGTCAATGTCACCGACTCGGCGAGTAGCCGACTCACTCAACTGTTTCAGCACTCCCACCAGATGCTGGATCAATATCTCGGCAGCGGCATCATCTAACTGTGACCGTGAATAGCCGCAGCAAAGCTCCAACGCCTCCTTATGGAAGACGACCAGCGTGACGGGATAATTGGTTTGCTCGCGGTTATCCACTTCGCCGAACGTCAGCCCGCCTGGCAAATTCTGGTGTAACGCGGCATCAACGGGATAGTTCTCGAATACCACCAAGCTATCGAACAGTGCCTGGCCACCCTGCCCCGCCCAGCGTTGGATTTCGTATAGCGGCGTATGCTCATGCTCGCGACTCGCCAAGTTTTGTGCCTGTAACTGGCACAACCACTCGTTGACGCGAAGCGAGGGGTTCAATGAAACAATGACTGGCAAGGTATTAATAAAGGGGCCGATCAAGTTTTCTGCTGCCGGTAGCTCAGCGGGTCGTCCAGCCACGGTAGCTCCAAAACAGATGCTATCTTGCCCCGTATAACGTGCCACCAGCAGCGCCCAGGCACCTTGCATTAAAGTATTGAGCGTTATGCGAGTCGCTTTGGCGAAACCCTCCAATCGTTGAGTGGTCGTGCTATCCAGTGACAGGGTTATCTCTTGATGCCCAGCCTGCGCTTCATGGGGTCTAGGCATTGCACTGACGAGATGCGTAGGCGCATCGAGATGCTGTAATTGGTCACGCCAGTAGGCTTCACTGGCATCAGCGTCACGGCACTGTAGCCAAGCGATGTAATCCCGATAACGCCCCTCTGTAGGTGGCAGCGCCGCCCCGGCGTAACAGCGCAATACCTCGCCCATCAGTTGTGAAGTACTCCAGCCATCCAACAGTAGATGGTGGCGCGTCCAGATAAAGCAGTGCCGGGAGCCTGCGATTTTCACCAACGCCAAGCGCATCAGCGGCGGCGCCGTCAGATCGAATGGTGCCCGTTGCTCCTCGGCCAGCCTCTCAAGCGCGCCTGACAGATCCTCTCGTTCTCGCCAATCCGCTTCGAACCACGGCAACTCGACGGTGCGTGCTACCCACTGCAGCGGCGTTCCAGCTCGCTCCAGGAAGCCGCTGCGCAATATCTCATGGCGCATGAGTACGTTTTGCCAGGCGCGCTGGAAGCGTTCGACATCCAGGTCGTCAATTTCTACCTGCAACTGGTTCAGATAGGCTGAATCTTGGTAATCGTAAAGGCTGTGGAACAGCATGCCCTGCTGCAACGGAGATAGTGGGTAGAGATCCGCCAGTTGATCGGTGGCAACAGGCAAGCCGTCCAACTGCCCTTGACTCAGCCCCGCCAGCGGGAAGTCCGAAGGCGTTGCGCCACGAACGCCACTAGCACAGTGCTCAATCAATACCTCTAGTTGCGCTTGGAAGCTTACTTGCAAGGCATGTATCGCTGCCTCGCTGTGAATCTCACGACTGTAATTCCAGTCGAAGCGCAGTTGGCCATCTTGAACCCAGGCCACCACCTCAATCCAGGTACGGCGCTTGCTTTGGGGCGCGCGAGCCTGCCCTGCATTCTCTTTAGCGAGCCGCCAGGCCCCATCGCCCTGTAGGGAGCGATCCAACTGGCCTAGATAATTGAAGGTGACCTGGGGGTAGGCACCACTAACCAGCGCGGGCTCTTCTTTCAAATAGCGCAGCACGCCGTAGCCGAGCCCCTTTTCAGGCACTTGGCGAAGTTGTTCCTTGATGGCTTTTAGGCTTGTACCGGGCTCCGCATTACCTGGGGTCAGGCGAACCGGGTAGAGCGAGGTGAACCAACCTACGCTGCGACTGAGATCGACACCCTCGAACAGGTCTTCGCGACCATGGCCTTCCAGTTCAATCAGTACGCTATCTCTCTCTACCCATTGGCACAGGGCGCTCGATAGTGCAGTGAGGAGCAGGTCATCTACCTGGGTACGATAGGCTTTATGCACCGGCCCCAGCAGTTGCGTGGTGGCCTCGGTAGGCAAGCTGCCAACGAGCGATGCGGTATCGGCGACGGTGTTGCTGCCATGGGGATTCCGTGCCGGTAGGCTGGGCTCTGGCGCTGTGACGAGACTTTCCCAATAGGAGCATTGCTCAGCCAAAGCCTCCGATTTGACATAGTCGGCCAGGGCACGCGCCCACTCATCTAGCGAGGTGGTTGCCGGTGGTAGGTCGACTGTCTTTCCTGCATTTAACTGCGCGTAGGCCGTTTGCAGGTCGTCGAGGATCACGCGCCACGAGACGCCGTCCACCACCAGGTGGTGAGCCACTAGCAGCAATCGTCCGCCGCGCTCGCCTCCCAGTGCCATCCAGATAGCACGGAACGGCCGCGCCAAACTCAGACTGCGTTGCGCAGCATCGGCAGCCTGGGGAATGGCCTGCGCCGGATCCGCATGATCGCTTACGTCCACGTGCTCGAGGAGATCGTCGGCTAGCTTGCCATAGGCTTGTTGCCAGCTATCGCCAACGCGCTCAAAGCGCAGCCGTAAGGCGCTATGGTGATCTACCACTGCCTCAATGGCACGCCGTAGCAGCGCGGTATCTACACCACTGTCCGCTTCCAGCATCAACGACTGATTCCAGTGGTGTGGCTCGGCAAAGTTCTGCTCGAAGAACCAGCGCTGTACCGGCAGCAGAGCAAAGGAAGCAGCCTTATTGGGCGCAGCCGCTTGTTTAGGAGCGGTAGCAGCCAAGGGCGTGGCCATCGCCGCCACTGCGGCAATGGTCTGCCCTTCCATCAACTGCTTGGGCGTTACCTTGTAGCCACGCTTACGCGAGCGCGCGACGATCTGCAAGCTGAGGATGGAGTCACCACCCAACTCAAAGAAGTTGTCGTTACGCCCCACCTGCTCGCAGCCGATTACGTCAGCCCAGACCTCTGCCAACGTCTCTTCTACTTCTCCCTGGGGCGCCTCGAAGGCTTTATCACTACCGGCTTGCACCGGCTCGGGCAGCGCCTTGCGATCCAACTTGCCATTGGCGGTTAGCGGTAAGGCATCTAGCCGTACTATGGCACTGGGCACCATATAGTCCGGCACGCGTTCGCCAAGCTGCGGGAGTAACGCGGCGTCATCAACGTCGCTCCCGGCTGCCATAACCACATAGGCGTACAGTTGCGCGCGTCCTTCCTCATTTTCCCGCGCTACCACTTCGGCCTCCGAGACCCCTGGCTGGTCGCGCAACAGGGCAGCGATCTCGCTCGGCTCCACCCGATAGCCGCGAATTTTGACCTGATCATCCACACGGCCAAGAAACTCCAGGCTACCGTCGGCCAGTTGGCGCGCACGGTCACCGCTGCGATAGAGCCGTTCCCCTGTATGGAAAGGGCTGGCGACGAAACGCTCCGCCGTTTGCCCCAGGCGCTGTAGATAGCCTTGAGCCAGTCCCGGCCCGCCTAAGTAGAGCTCCCCAGCTACTCCCTTCGGCACCGGATTAAGCCAGGGGTCAAGTACCCAGGCCTGAGCATTGGCCAGCGGTGTGCCGATCGGCAGTGTGCTGGCACCTCGATCGGCCATTTCGGCTTGTTGGGTGAGAACCCCTACCGTGGTTTCAGTGGGGCCGTAGTGATTAAGCACCCGGCAGGCTGGCTTGAGTTTGGCGATACGTTCCAGCAGCGCCCAGTCGGTCGCTTCGCCGCCCAGAATCAGGTGCTCGTGAGGAAGCACGTCAGCCGGAGTTGCAGCACTCAGCAGTGCCCGCAGGTGGCTGGGCACAATCTTGAGCACATCCACCTGCTGTTCCCGCATATAAGCCGCAAAGGCATCCGGGTCGAAAGCGCACTCGGGGGAAATGAGGTGCAAGGTACGGCCGGTGCACAAGGCACCAAACAACACCGTATGCCCCAGATCCGCCGCCACCGTCGACACCATAGCCAGGTTGCGGGCATCCTCTGGTAGCGCCAGCGCCTCCAGAACGCCCTGCACATAATTGGCCAGAGCACCGTGACTCACCGCCACCCCCTTGGGCTTGCCCGTGGAGCCAGAGGTATAGATCACATAGGCGGTCTGCTGGGAATGGATGTCGGGCAGTTTGTGTTCTACTGCAGACGGAATATCATCGGCAAACGCCAGTTCCATTACCGGAACGTCACCGCTCCAGTCGCAAGCCGTGCAGCTCAGCATTAAGCGAGCGTCACTATCAGCCAGTTGATAGGCCAAGCGCTCGCTCGGCAGTTGTGGATCAAGCGGTACGAAAGCCCCGCCCGCTTTGATTACGGCGAGGATACCTAGCACGTACTCGCACGAACGCTCAGCGTGAATGGCAACACGCACCTCGGAACCAACGCCTTTTGCAATTAGTGCCTGTGCCAGACTCTGGGCTTGGGCATCTAGGCTGGCATAGGTATAACGGTACTGCCCATCGTTTACGGCTAACTCATCAGCATGAGCTGCCACCACTTTCGACAGCAGGGTGGGTATATCCTGGGTGAGAATCTCGCTTTGGTTTCCTTCCAGCACGGAGATAGGCTCAGGTAGCGACAGCATCGCCGTGTGAGACCGCGGATCAGCGACGACCTGCTCGGCCAGGAATCGGAATGCCTGGCAGAAACGCTCGATCGTGGTGGCATCGAATAGCTCTGCGGAGTAAGCGAATAGACCTGCTATTCCCTCAGGCTCATCGCAAAAATCGAGACTCAGGTCGAAGTGAGCAATGCCCGTGAATACCTGCTCAGCTTGAACGGTCAGGCCAGCCACGTGGCGCTCCGCCTGCCACATTTCCTGCTGAGTGCACTTCACCTGGAACAGTGGATGTACACCCGGTTGACGTTCGAGTTGGAGCGCTTCGACTAACTGATCGAAGGGGACATCCTGATGCAGTTGGGCATCAATCAGGGTAGCGTTCACCTCGTCTAACAAACGTTCGAAATTTCCAGTGGGATCAATCTGAGTGCGCAACACAACGACATTGATAAGGTACCCAATTAAGCCCTGAAGCTCGGTTTTATGCCGATTGGCAATCGGCGCCCCTACCTTGATATCTGTCTCACCGCTAAAGCGATGCAGGGTCAGCTTTAGTAGTGCCAAGATCACGGTGTAGAGCGAAACGCTTCGTTCACGAGCTAGGCTACGTAGCCGCTCGCTCAACTCATCGGTAAGCGTAAAGCGCAATCGGCCTTCACTCGGTGCGGACAGCGCTTGGCGTGGGCGATCCAACGGCAATGCTAGCGGGGAATGATCCCCGGCGAGGCGTTCACACCAGTGAGCAAGTTGGCTCTGTCGCTCACTACTGTGCTGCTGACGCTGCTGCCAAACCGCATAATCTGCGAACTGTACTGGCAGTGGTGCAAGCTTGACTTCTTGCTGTGTGCACGCGCCCTCATAAAGTGCACATAGATCATCGATGAGCACCTGTACTGACCATCCATCGCCAGCAATGTGGTGCTGCACGACAGCTAACACATGGTGCTCCGTGGACAAGCGGTAGAGTGCGATGGTTAAGGGAGGTGCCTGATCCAGGTCAAAAGGCTTCCGGGCCAGTTTGGTGAGTGCGTCATGCAGTGCCTGCTCCCGTTCATCCACGGTATCACCGGGCATCTCGTTACAAATCAACTCAGGATGCCAATCCTGCGCTAGCCGCTGAACAGGTTCTCCCGCATCACTCAAGGGATAGTAAGTACGTAAAATGTCATGGCGCTGCACGAGATCCTCCAGCGCTGCATTGAGCGCTGTTGGCTCCAACACCCCCTTGAGATGCAGTGCCCCTGCCATATTGTAACCAGCGCTCTGGGGATCGAGCTGCCACGTCAGCCATAGGCTGCGCTGTCCTTCCGACAGCGGTATGTCGCCTTGACGCTGATCATCTTCAAGACGGGGGATGGCCGTCCCTGGTTGATCCGATGGTGCCGCCAAACGTGCTTCGATAGCGTTAGCCATGGCAGACAAGCGCGGTTGCTCGAACAGCGCGTGCAGAGATAGCTCGACGCCCCAGTGATCACTGATGGCGGCAGCTAGGCGCACCGCCGCCAGAGAATTACCCCCGCTAGCAAAGAAGTGGGCATCTTTTCCCAACGGCTTTTCCTTGCCGTCCCCCAGCACCTGGCACCAGAGCTTCGCCAACGCCTGCTCCGTTTCGCTCCCTGCTTCCGCAGTAGAGTGCGATGACTTTCCTCCGCCCTCAGCGTCACCACCGCTGACAAAACGCCCAAAGGCGTGAATGGCGTAGGCATCCAGGCTACCCGCCTCCCAGCCTTGGCGGCAGGCGCTGCGCTGTAGCTTTCCGCTGGAGGTTTTGGGGAGGCCACCTGGGTTGAGCAGTAGCACTACAGAAAGTGGCTCGTGGCAAGCGCTCCCCACCGTCTCGCTTAGCGCTTCGACCAGCTTCTCGGCGGGCACTAGCTTCTGTATGCCGCGGGAAACTTCTGCCGCGACGCCAATCCCCTCGGCGCCTTCCGGCGTGGTCACTGCAAAGGCCGCCACGCGCCCTTTGCGCACTGCGTCCACCTCGGCTTCGATAGCGCTCTCGATATCCTGGGGGTAGACGTTATGGCCGCGCAGAATGATCAAATCCTTAATACGCCCAGCGATATACAGCTGCCCTTCGTGCAGAAAGCCTAGATCGCCGGTGCGCAGCCAGCGATCATCGCGGGCGTCGTGGTTCTGTGCATCAGTATCATCGGTGCGCTGCCAACTGACCCCATCGCGGGTGACAAAGGCTTGCGCTGTAGCTTCTGGGTTCTGCCAATACCCGTGCGCCACGCTGGGCCCGTTGACCCAGATCTCGCCGACGTCACCACTGGGCAGCGAGTGAAGCCCCTCAGGATCGACAATATCGATAGCGTGACCGGGTTCCGGTGTACCGCAGCCCACCAGGGTGTTGCCTTTAAACGCTGAGGCAGCCTTTCCCTCGGCCAGCAACTGTTGAGAAAAAGCCGTGCCCACCACGCCTGTACCGCGCGAATTACAGCTAACCAATAGCGTTGCTTCGGCCAAGCCATAACAGGGTGCTGCGGTATCAGCGGAAAAGCCCGCTGGGTGGAAGCGTTCGATAAAGCCAGTGAGGGTATCGTGGCGTACCGGCTCGGCGCCTGAGAACGCAACCCGCCAGCTGGATAAATCGAGCGCCTCAAGCTGCTCGTCGCGGATACGCTCAAGACACAGCCGATAGGCAAAATCGGGGCCACCGCTAATGGTGCCCCGGTGGCGGGAGATCGCTTCCAGCCAGCGTACCGGCCGCTGTAAAAAGAAGGTGGGGCTCATCAATACCGCGGGAATGCCGCGATAGATGGGCTGCAGCAGGCCACCGATCAGCCCCATGTCGTGGTAAAGCGGCAGCCAACTGATGAAAACATCGTCGGCACCAATCGAGAAGCCTGTCTCGATAGCACGCTCGTTCGCCATCAGGTTGCCATGGCTCACCATCACCCCCTTGGGTGTAGCTGTGGAGCCTGAGGTGTACTGTAAAAAGGCGATATCACTACGCTTTGGGTGATGCTCGACCCAGTGTTCAGCGCGGCTCTCATCTACAGCATCCACGGGGATCAATTCCGCACTGCCGAAGCCTTCGCTCGCCGATGCGACCACATCGATAATCGTTGTAGAGGTGAGCACACAGACGGCCTGGGAGTCGGCAGCAATAGCGAGCAGGCGCGCCAGATGCTGCTGCTTGGCCGACTCTGGAGGGAAGACCGGCACGGCAATCACCCCGGCATATAGGCAGGCGAAGAACGCCACCACGTAGTGCTCATCGTTATCCAGCAGGATCAAGGCACGCTCACCCGCCGGGAACCGCTGCTGTAGCTCGCTGGCCAAAGCACGCGAACGCCGCTCCAAGGTGGCGTAATCAAGGGTAGTTTCGCCTTGAGCGTTCACCACAATCAGCGCCCTGTCATGGGGCCTTTCCTGAGCTAAGCGACTTAAATGCTCAACGAAGCTGTGGTTAGCAACGTTATGGGATGGGTGGCTGTTCATTGTCTGGGCGTGCCTAATATTCATATGCGTACCTGCTGGAACTCCTGGCCGTGAGATGAGGCGTTATGTTTAGTCGTTGGAGAGGTTGCCGTGACCTTCCGCCATGGCGACGACGACTTTGCGCGGCCCTTTAAACGGCGTGCGCGCATGGGCAACCAGCATGTTGTCGAGCATCAGCACATCGCCTGCCTGCCAGGGGAACATCACCGTTTCTTCGGCCAGTACGCCGCGGATCTCATCGAAAATGGCATCGTCAATGGGGCTGCCATCGGCAAAGAAGACGTTGCGCGGCATATCTTCGGGGTCGAGCAGCTCTTCGAGCGATTCACGCACTTCTGGCTGCAGGTTGGAGACATGGAAAAGATGGCCTTGGTTGAACCACACCTGCTCACCGGTGACAGGGTGAGTCTCTATGCTTTGGCACAGTTGGGTGGTACGCAGGTCGCCATCAGGCTTCCACTCACAGCGAATACCCGCGCGCTGGCAGAATGCCTCCACTTCAGCGCGGTCTTCGGTGTTAAACACCTTTTGCCAAGGCATATCGAAATCGCCGTAGTTGCGTACGTATAGGATGCCGGGGGCAAAGCGCTCGCGGATCTCTGCGGGCATACGGCGGTAAATAGCGCGGCTATCGGCTATCGGCGTCTCTCCCCCTTCGGGGGAAGCGGTGACACAGTGGAACCAGATTTTCATCGGCCACTCGCGGGTGTAGGCCTGCTCATTGTGAAGGGGAATATGTTGATGAGCGGGGTACTCGGTGGAGGTATAAATGCCTGATGAAACCGCTGAACGCGGTGTTGAGGCGAACTCATAGCTCAGCAGAGGATGACCAAAGGCGGCAGCAAACTGCTGAAAATCGTCCACGGAGGGAACATCGAAGCCTCTTAGCAGTACCCCACCGACTCTGGCCACCAGCGACTCAATATCCGCGCGTAACTCGCCAAAGGCTTCCAGCAGTGGCTGCCCTGGGTAAGAGGGAGAAATCATAATAGGCAGCTCCGAATCAGCAGGCCCCTGACGTTTGGATAGGGTGTTGGTTTGTTGCGTTGGTGTTGCGCTTTGGCTGTCCATTATTGATCTCCTAAAAATTCGTTGAGTAGCGTTTACCCTGGGCGTTTGTGTGGGAATAGCCTGAATCGACATAGCCTAAATCGATATAACCCAGGGCAGCGGCATAGCCACTCGGCGCTGGCAGCGGCCATGCTTGCAAAGGTGATGAAATGGGAAGCGAGTGCTCAAGGTGATAGGTGCCTGGCGGCCCTAAAGAGGAAGTGATCGAGAGCGACCGCAAATGATCAGCGATGCCCAGGCCCAAAGCTTTGAGCACCGCCTCTTTAACCACCCAGCGCTCCATAAAGAGCAGCGCGGAGCTGTCGCGTGCGTGGTCGAGCTGCTCACTCGGCGATAGCACCAGCCCATGCAGCGGCGCCAGTTCAGCCTCGGGTCGGCAGCGCTCAATATCGACCCCCACCGCGCCGCCGGGAGCAAGCGCGATCAGGGCGACATGGCCAGAGTGGGAGACATTGAAAGCAGGCCCATCAGCGTTTTCCAGCGCTGGTTTGCCGTAAGCGTTCTGAGTGAACACCAACTTTTCTGGCGCTATACCGGTGTGCGCTGATAGCAGTCGCCGCAGGGCTGCGCGAGTCGCCACGGCGCGTACGACATCAGCATGATGGCGAAGCCGCTGGGCGCGCTGCCACTCGGCTCGACTCAGCAACCGATCATCTTCGTCAGCCACCGGGGCGTTCAAGTCGAGCGTTAAGCGCCAGACTTCAAGCCCCTCAGGAGCCCCTTCAGCTAACGGCAGGCGCTGCATGAGGCACCTCCTCAAGCCGTCGAGTCAGCGCCCGTTCTATAGTCTCCAGCACTTGTGCTTGCTGCTGGCGAATAAAGAAGTGCCCTCCTTCGAACCAGTCCAACGAGAACGCCTCTCCCGCTTCCCGCTGCCACGCCTCTAGACGCTCTCTTTCGATATCGTCATCGCGCCCTGCGAGTACCTGTAAGGGATAACCAAGCGGCGACCCGCCGCGATAACGGAAACTGCGACAGAGGCGATAGTCCGCCATCAAGATATCGAGGGTAAGGCGCAGCAGCTCAGGGCTTTCGAAGACCTCCTCTGGGGTGCCGCCCTGTTGGCGCAGATCCGCGATTAAGGCCTTATCGTTATCAAGGCCCGCCAAGCGGTCTGAGTCGCGCATTGAGGGCGCCGCGCTGCCTGAGGCGAGCAGCATCCGCGGCTGAGGCCGCCCTACATCGCGTAAGCGTGCCGCCATGCCATAGGCCAGCAGCGCCCCCATGCTGTGGCCGAACAGGGCAAAATCACCGCGCAACCGCGTTGCCTGCTCTTCGCACAACCGCACCACCTGGGTCTCGAAGTCATCGATAAGCGGCTCACCCAGGCGTTCGCCACGCCCAGGCAATTCGACGGGATACACCTCGACCCAGGCGGGCAACTGGCGCTTCCAGCGTAGATACATGGTGGCGCTGGCCCCGGCGCAGGGCAGGCAGAGCAGCCTTAAACGCTTAACCTGCATTCACCTGCTCCGCCTCAGCGCCGGCCTGCTCATCCATCCACTGGCGCAGCGAGAGTGGCCGCATATCTGTCCAGGTCTTTTCGACGTAGGCTAAGCAGGTTGGCTTATCGCCCAGCACGCCGGTATCCGTCCAACCGGCAGGAATCGCCTTCCACTCGGGCCAGAGGGAGTACTGCTCTTCGTGGTTGACTAATACGCGGAAGACACCATCTTCACGATCAAAACAGCTTGTCATGGAATTAACCTCATCGTTGCCAAAGGAATGAGAAGTAAAACGCAATTGCTTCTCATTACTTAGTGACGAGTGAGGAACCAGAAAATTTAATGCTGGAAAGGAAGAAAGTAGAAAAAATAGGGGGAGGGGTCGCTAGGGCGTCGACATAGCATTACCCATGCCAGGCTAAAAATTGCTCCAGCGGGAGGCAGCGTTAGCTCGCGACCATTGAGTTAGCCTGAAAATCGAAGAAGGAGGTTAAAAAAACAGTGACTTATCAGTTGCGCTCATCGCCATTTGGGATCATCCCCGTTAACAACCATAGCTGTTCGGCTTCATGGAATACCCGGCGATGCTGAGGAGAAGCCGCTAACCACGCATGAAGCGCCTCGCGATCAGCGTCACTCAACGTCTCTTCATGTTCGCGCATCAGCCAGTCTAGCGCCGTTTGCCAAACGGCATCATCGCCGCTGTCGTTATCCATCGTTACTGTCAAACCTCGCTACTGCGGCCTGCTTATTACCTGCCTATGGAAGCGTCTGATATTCTCAACGCTATTGGCTGACAGTGTAACAAAGCGACAACAAAGAGGGGACGGAACGCCGATTTACTTATCTGGCAACGACCGGCCCTGTAGCGACTGGTGGCAATGAGTCAGCGCATCGCGAATCATAAAGTTAACTGACGTGGTAGAAACACCTAGCTGTAGCGCCACTTCCCGCTGGGTATGGTTTCCCGAACGATAAAGTTCAAAGGCGCGTCGCGTACGCTCTGGCAGTTCGTTCAACGATTCGACCACCTGGGCCAATGCCTGGCGATCAATGGCAATCACCTCAGGTGAGTGTGACGCACAAGAGGCGTTATCCCCCTCCTCTGCTTTTGCAAACAGCGCTGACTCAAACGCGGAACGACGGCAGCGGTCAATGGCGAGATTGCGCACCACCCGTGACACGTAGGATATGGGCTGCTTTATCTCAAAAAGCGTGGTTGCCTCTGAAATTTTCAGATAGGCATCCTGCACAACATCGTCGGCTTGATCAGCATTGCCCAATACTTTTGCGGCGACACAGCAGAGCCTAGGCCGCTGATTAACGAAGATGTCTTCTAACTCAGCGCTCCAGGTCTGGGTATCCACAGCACGGCCTCCTGCCTTGATTAACACCACGGAATAAAATGGCAACAATTATTATTTGCGTTACCATCAGGTAAGTCAACCGGTGTCAGCTAATCCACTTTTTATAACGATATGCTGGTTGATTTTTTGTTGGCTCAGTTAATAGCGACATGTAACAGGGGTATCTCTCATACGCCAAATGCATCGATGACCTCCCATTAAACCAACTTTACGCCTGTCATCGGCGTGTCATGAATGGCTAGTTACATTGAATGAATACAGTTTTGCTATTCACTAAGACACGATGAATGCTCAGGGGAAATACAATGCTCGATAGCAGTAACGACCTACTCGAAACGGTAAAGCAGGCGGCGTACGAGGCAGGTGCGCTGTTACGCGAGGGGTATTCGCTAAAGGGAAGAATTGCCTTTGAGCAAAAGGGGGCGTCAGACTTTGTCAGCTACTACGATACGGCTGCGGAAAACATCATTATCGACTGTATCAGCAGCGTTTTTCCCGATATCGCGTTCCTCGGTGAAGAGAGCGGCCTGACCCCCACCGATAGCAACTATACCGTGATCATTGACCCTCTTGATGGCACCAGCAACTTCCTGCATGGAGTGCCTCATTTCTCGGTCTCTATTGCAGTCACCAAGGGCGATGAGCTGATCATCGGGGTTGTTTATCACCCCTTGCTAGATGAAATGCTGTGGGCAAGCCTTGGCACTGGCGTCTTCCTCAATGACACACCGCTCAGTACTCCGGAACCGCGCCCGCTCAACGAGATGCTAATAAGCACCTGCCTGCCCTACCACGCCAAAGGCGACTGCACGATAGCCATAAGCCAACTCGCCGCCTTAATGCCCCAGGTAGCCGGTATCCGCAGCCCAGGT
Organism: Halomonas sp. BDJS001; assembly: GCF_026104355.1. NCBI lineage: Bacteria > Pseudomonadati > Pseudomonadota > Gammaproteobacteria > Oceanospirillales > Halomonadaceae > Halomonas > Halomonas sp. BDJS001. Next base: position 966,980 of record NZ_CP110535.1, on the reverse strand, counting down.
TCGGCGGCGTTGGAGCTCGCTTCTACCAGCCTGGGCCGCTTTGATGCCTTTTGGTCTCAAGGGGCTGCGCTCGACTTTTGGGATATCGCCGCCGGCGTCTTGATTGCCCGAGAGGCAGGCTATACCGTCACGGATCTCTCGGGTGAGACGAATCCCGCTCAATGGAACAGCCTAATTGCAGCGCACCCCGAGCAGCATGGCCAACTGCTAGCGTGCTTAACTTCCTGCTGATGGTAGCGGGCAATGTGCGAGCCTTCCCGGCTCGGATCATTCGCGAATTCCTGTCACTTGTGCGTCGCATCTATCACTTTGCACGGAAGCAGGCGTGAAACCTGTCTACACTCAAAACACCCACTTCGCGGCAAAGAGAGTTTCGTTGATGAAGGCTTCCGGTTTGCTAATAACCATGCTGGTTTCAGGTGGCCTGCTGGCCGCTAACACCGCCCATGCTCAAGAAGAGACTGACGCAAAGCTCTGGGATGATGCCCTGGTTAAGGCGGCACAGCAGGTAACGCTGGGGCCGCGCCCGCTATTCTTGGTTAACGACATGAGCACGGATAACGATCACGAGCGCGAGCTGAAAGCCTCTTTATTGAGCTGCGCTGCGGAGCAAACCCAGTGGCAGCGGTCTCCATTGACGATTGGACATCGTGGCGCGCCGTTACAGTTTCCAGAACATACTCTCGAATCTTATATTGCCGGTGCTCAAGGCGGGGCGGGCATTCTTGAGTGCGACGTCGCCTTCACCGCCGATGAAGAGCTCGTCTGCCGTCACTCCCAGTGCGATTTACACTCCACCACCAATATTGTCGAGACCGACTTAGCTGAAAAATGCAGCGTGCCTCCCGCTTTTGATGAAGAAAACGGCGAGCTAATGAATGCGGCAGATATTCGCTGCTGTACCAGCGATATTACCTTAGCTGAATTTCGTACCCTGCAAGGCACCATGGAGGGGGTAAACACGGATGCAGCCAGCCTTGAAGAATACCTGGCAGGCACGCCCGAATGGCGCACAGAGCTCTATGCTACCCGTGGCACCTTGATGAGCCATGCTGACAGCATTGCCCTTTTTCAGCAGCTTGGGGTGCATATGACCCCAGAACTGAAAGTGCCAGAGGTTGAAATGCCGTTTACAGGTCATTCAGAAGGCTTCACGCAGCAGGCGTACGCACAGAAGATGATAGATGAGTACAAAGCGGCAGGGGTTCCTCCCAGCGATGTCTTCCCACAGTCATTCAATCTGGATGATGTGCTTTACTGGATTGAACATGAACCTGAGTTTGGTAACCAGGCAGTTTACCTGGATGGCCGCTACAGCGATGACTCCTTTGATCACACAAACCCCGATACGTGGCAGCCAAGTATGCAGTCGCTGGTGGAAAGCGGCGTTCAGATTATCGCTCCTCCTATCTGGATGCTAGTCGAAGCAAATCCAGAGTTCGGCAGTGACGAGCAGGCAAAGCGTCTGCAACCTTCGCTTTATGCCCGCCGCGCCCGAGAAGCAGGCCTATCCATGATTGCCTGGACGTTTGAGCGCTCGGGGCCATTGGCAGAGGGTAATCAGTGGTACCACAGCACCACTGACGATGTCATTCAGCGTGATGGCGACAAACTAATTACCTTAGATGCCCTCGTTAACGAGGTAGGGGTCATCGGCGTATTCAGCGATTGGCCCGCCACGGTTGCTTTCTATGACAATTGTGCCCAGCGGGGCGCGCCCTGAACTGCATGCAGCGGTACCGGGGTTTGGCTGAGGTACCACGCGCTACGGGATGTGCACGGAGCTGAATCGGTGGTTTTCGTAGCGCGTGGTAAGCGTCAGCGCACCCGCAGCGGCGGCCCGGCGCGAAAGCAGCGCGAAGCGGTGCCGGGGTTGGATTCGGTGCCACTGGGCGTCGTTCCGCCGCCATTCGCGGGTGCCTACGAACGCTCGCTGAACTCGCGTTCTCGTTACCACGCGCTACGAGTGCCACCAAGCTGGATCGATGGGTTTTGTAGCGCGGCGTAAGCGTCAGCGCACCCGCGACGGTGCCGGGGTTGGTGTGCGCCTCCCGCGGGTAATCAAAGGCTGGCTGAGCCTTATCCGCTTCTCTGCTTTCCCAAGCCGCGTTTCCCTTCTCTTACGAAAATCATTTCATTTTTTTGTTAAAAATGAGAACTATTAGCACTAGAATGGAGCCATTATCATTAACCCCATTGCCAGGAGTGATTCATGTTCGAGGTCAAAGGCGCCACTTTTGAGATTAATGGCAAGCCGATTCTAAATCCCATTGACCACAGCTTTCATGAAGGCAAGGTTTACGGCCTGATTGGCCACAATGGCTCAGGCAAGTCGACCTTGATTAAATTGATGGCCCAACAGCAGCCCACCAGCCGTGGTGAGATTCACTTTGACCAGCGCCCGCTAAGTGATTGGGGCAATCGCGAATTTGCCCGCCAGGTGGCTTACCTGCCCCAGCATTTGCCCAGTGCCGAAAGCCTTACCGGGCGCGAGCTGGTGGCTTTTGGCCGCTATCCTTGGCATGGCCTGCTAGGGCGCCACAACCAGAAAGACAAAGAGGCCATTGACCGCGCCATTGCCCTTACCCACACCGAGGCCTTTGCCGACCGCCTGGTCGACACACTCTCCGGTGGTGAGCGTCAGCGGGTGTGGCTGGCGATGCTGCTGGCTCAGGGCAGCCGATTTCTGCTGCTGGATGAGCCACTGGCGGCGCTGGATATTGCCCACCAAATCGAAGTGCTGGCGCTGATCCGCAAGCTGTGCGATGAGTTAAATCTGGGGGTCATTATTGTCCTTCACGATATAAATATGGCATCGCGCTACTGCGACGAGCTGATGGCGCTGCACAGTGGCCGCCTGCTGGCTCATGGCACCCCAAACGATTTGATGTGCGACAGCACCTTAGAAGCAATTTATGGATTGCCGATGCAGGTCATGAAGCACCCCAACGGAGAGCACAATATCGCCGTGGCTCAATAACGCTATTCTCCGAGGCTAGACACTTTTAAGAACACTCATTCGCAATCAAGCACTTCAACTGATACGCATTATCGATTAAGCTGAGTGTCATATTTTCCCAGCGTGCTGTGTCAAAACCCTGTGTTAATGCCCTGTGATGGAGCCCCGCGATGACCTCTGCTCTGCGTCAGCCGCAACTGTTCGAGCCTTCATTGGCCGCCTGCTACACCGGGCCGTTGGCAAACTTTACGCCGCCATTAATTGGCGGCACGCCGCCCCTGGAAGCGTTCAACACCGCCCGCTGGCGGGATGCACGTTGGCTCAAAGAGGATCTCTCCCGTTTCGCTGAACAGTACCCAGGCGGTGACCTGCGGGCAGTGGTTTCGATCTGGTCGAAGTGGCACCTCAGCGCGCTAACCGTCCCCACGCTGACAGCCAACCTACTGCTGAACCGCGACCTGCCGGTGGGGCTGGACGATATGCAGGTTATTTTTAACGACAAAGGCGCTACATCACGGCTGTGGCTACCCCACGAAGGTACGCCGATCACCACGCAAGACCCGTTTGAGCGTTTTGCTACTTTGATTGAGCAGCACTGGGCACCGTTGATCGAACAATTAGCGGCCATCTCCGGCGCCGCTCAGCGAGTGTTCTGGAGCAATGCCGGTGGCTATCTGGACTTTTACGTCAATGCGCTGGGCGAGCATCCGCTTGCCAGTCAGCAGGCGTTTGAGGCCGCCAAGGGGCTGCTGGAAGCGCGCAACCTGCCCAACGGCAAGCGCAACCCGCTGTTTCAGCCGGTGCGCTACTTTACGCCCAAGGGGAGTGAAGAGGTTAAGCGGGTGCGCAAGCTCTGCTGCCTGCGCTACTTACTGGATGAGTTTGATACCTGCGGTACCTGCCCGCTAGAGGGCTGCGACCTGGAGGCGCGAAAGCGCGCCAGGCAGGTCGCCCGTTAATACGTTAGTATTTTTAACACGGTTTAGATATTAATTTGCGCAACTGCATCTTCGCTTGCCCGCGCACGCTGTTCGCCTTTCAGCTCGCTAAGCTGGCCCTTCGACATCTCCAGCAACCGATCAGCGTGGACGAAGTAGCTGTCGTCATGGCTGATGGCAAACACGGTTTTCCCCATCGCTTTTAAGTTCGGTAACAGCTCGCGGTAGAACAGCCGCCGGAACTGCGGGTCTTGATCCGCCGCCCACTCGTCCAGCAATAAGATATCGCGCTTTTCGGCAATGGCCAGCAGAAGCGCCAGACGCTTACGCTGGCCTTGGGAAAGCTGGGTGTTGATAACGCGATCCCCCTCCCACTGCAGCTTGTGCTGCATCTGCAGTCGCTCAAGCCAGGTATCAACGACCTGCGGGTCAGCAGGTAATCCTTCAGGGCCCATGGTCTGGTCAAACTGATGGAAATCGGTAAACACGCTGGCAAAGCGAGCGCGGAACGCCTCCCACTGAGCAGCAGTTACCACCTCGCCATCAATCTTAATGGTGCCACTTTGGGGGCGGTATAATCCCGAAAGCAACCTGGCCAGGGTCGACTTACCGCTGCCGTTACCGCCGATCAGAAACACCTGCTCACCGCGCTCAAGAGTCATATTAAGCGGCCCTACCTGGAAGCCTTCGCCTTGGGCAGTGTTCGGGTAGTGGTAAGTGACTTCTTCCAGTTCAAGGCGCTGCCAACCGGCCAGCGTATCTTCGACGGCAAAGCTTGACTGGTACTCGGCGAGCTCCAGGCTGCTCAATTTATCAAAAGCGACCTGAGCACTGATCAGCGTTGGCCAGGCGCCCACCGCCTGAATCAGCGGCGTGCGCAGAAACAGCAGCGTCAGCGCAAAGGTAGAAGCCACGGTAGTATTGGCCCAGCCCAACCCATTAGAGAGAAAAACACCACGCCGATGGCGCCCAACATCATAATGTTAGACCAGTTATTGGCACTTAATGGTAGGTATCGGCGCGGATAATGTGATGACGATAGTCGCGTGCATTGGCGGTATAGCGCTCATCGTAAAAGCGCCGGGCACGGTCGCGGTTCAGCGCCAGCTCTTTGCGCCCTTCAATGGCCGCCTGGAAATCTTTATAGAGGCTGTCTTCACTTTCACGCACCAGGCGAAAGTGGCGATACACCCGCGACACCAGCACCCAGCCCACGCCCATGGTGAACGCGATCCACACCACGGTGATCACCACCATTTGCGGCGAGAGCCATGCCAGATAGGCCACCGATGCGAGCGTTAGCACCACGCCCTGAATTAGCTCCGGCAGGCGCACAAAGCCAATGGTGATATTGCGCACATCGCTGGACAGGCTGGCCAGCAGCGTGGCGTTGCCCAGTTGCTCCAAGCGCTCAATATCGGTGTCGAGAATCCGCTTCACCAACCGCGAGCGTAGATCAAACACAAAGTGGTGCCCCAGCACGGTCAGCGCCAATTGCGTACTGAGAGTGACCGCCAGTAGCACCGCCAGCAGGCCGAGAAATTGCGGCAACGCCGCCATGCTGCCTACCTCAATAAGCCGCTGGTTGATGAAGGCAATCACCCCGACCCCTAAGCCAGCGCTCAATAGGCTCAGAGCAATGGCGCCTAAAAAGGGCCAGCGGTAGTGATGAAATACTAAGCGCAGCAGTTCCATGGGGCTCCTTGCCTTCCTGTAAAGAGCGCTGAAGTCTACCAGCAGCACCTCTTACCAAGAAGGTGTCATTTATATTGGTTTCAAACCGATGTCCTGGCAGCCTGTTTCAAAAGGCCATTCCAAAGCGCTATTTCTAAGAGCTATGTCAAATGGTTATCCCAGCGGAGTTCCAGACTGGCGAGCAGCTCAGGCGTTACAGAGTCAGGCGTTACTCGATAGAGCCCGCCCTGACCGGAGGAGACCAGAAAGCCGCCGTTGCCGTCGCAGCGGGCGCCGGCGGCGTCGGGCAGTGCCAGGCTAGCAACAAGCTTGCCTTGGGCGGCATCCAGCAGCAGCACCTGGTTGCCACGGGGGGCGGTAACTAAAACATTGGCCGCGACACGGCTAAACGCCACGCTGGCGATGTAGTGATTCAAGCTGGCGGTGACCTCATCGGGCAGCGCCAACTCAGAAAACTGACCATCAGTACCCAGACGGCAGATCAGCGGATGAGACTCCCACTCGGGGCCTTCAAACTGGTACCCGGCAATCACCGTGCCGTCCGCCGCTACGTCCAGATGACGGCAGCTTAGCTGGTGGTGCGAAGGCGCGTGGCGAGCCAGTATTTCGCCGCTATGGCGATCCATTAACAGCAGCGCCGGAGCCATGGTGTCCAGATTGAGTTTTACCCGGCCATAGTCAGGGTGGGTCTGAATACCCCCTAAACCAATCACCAGGGTGTCGCCATCCGGCATTAGCCGAAGCTCATGGGGGCCGATACCGTCCAGCGGCATATCGCGCACATGAGCGTAGTCGTTGGCCGCATCGTAAACGCGTACTAGCCCGGCGCTGTCCTCCAAACGGTTGGCGGTAACATACAGATAGCGCCCGTTAAGGTCGAAAACGCCATGCCCGTAGAAGTGGTAGCCCTCCCCGGCCGCAATGGTGTGGGCTAATTGACGGCTGTCGCCATCGATCACGTGCATCCGCGTGCCTGGGCGGCGGGCAAACAGTACCGCTTGGTGAGAGTCGGGCCGCAGACAGCCACCATGGCAGCGCTCGGGTACTTCGATCATAAAGCGGGTCTGGCCATCCAGTGCCACCCCGGCGATGAAATGCCCTCCGCTGGGGTCATCCACCGCGCTAAACAGCCAATCCACCTCATCTCGGGCGGGCAGCGCCCAACTCAGCGGCGTCAGCGCCATAGCCACGCTACCCAACCCCACTTTAAGTACCTGGCGTCGCTGCATGGTTCAATCCCCGTCGCTGGAATTGAAACCGCGCACCAACCCCAGTTCTGTGGCTATCTCGTTACCCAGTATGTGGCGTAGCTGGCTGATGTCGAGGTAGAGCGACTGCAGACCGCGAAACGCTTCTTCGTCTTCAAGGGAAGGCACCAAACCCGGCGGCAGTTCGCGAGCCTGGGCAAGCGCCTTATCCAGCTGGTCACGAAACGCCTCGGCTAGCGGCATGGCATCAGCTTCTCGCAGCAAGGCGGTAAGGCCCGGCAGGAAGCCGGTACGCAGGCCCTCCAGGCTGCTCTCTACCAATCGAACCGTTTGTCCGCTACGCCATGCCTCCGCCAAGTAGCCGTTGGCGGGTGCGCCTTTAAGGCCCATGGGCTCACCGAGCCGTTTATCTTCGAGTAGCTCAAGAGCCTGGATGGCGCTGCCCAGAGTGGTCTCGGTATAGCGTTGGGTATCGTCCGGCGCAATATAGTGATCGCCAAAGGCCTGCCAGTCGCGGTGTAGCGCGCTTGTGGTATCCGCAAGATGCGTCGTGATGGCCTGCATCAAGTTACAGGCGGCAGGATCGCTAAGGGCCTGCTCGCCCATGGCGTCGTCATAGAGCAAGTACTCAAGGGCGGGAAAGCCCTGGATCGCTACGCTGTCAGCGGCGATATCCTGGGCATCTGGTGCGTCGGTTGCTTTCAGCCATCCGCCCACTTTGCGGCCCACCAGGTTTTTACGATCCGGCCAGAACTGCAGCTGCCAGCCCCGGCTGTTCTGCTCCACCGGGCCAAACTGGATAAAGCGCACCGCCTGCCAGGCTTGATAGGCGTTCAGCCAGTCGTTTTCCAACCGCTGCCTGAGCGATTCATCGGAGGCTTGGCAAAAGCGTGTGGCGCTCGCCTCCAGGCGCTCGGAGGCAGCACTCAGCTCGGCATACTGCAGCTCCACTGCGCCGTGCCAAATATCCCGCGGCGTGGGAGCGTCCGAAGCAAAAGAGAGCGGCGCGGCCAGTAGCGTACAGGCCAGCAACCCCAGGCGGCGAAAAGATGCGATCACATAAACTCCTTGGCAATCAAGCCTTGCAACAATTCAACAACACTTATAGGGATTCAAGAAAACGAATGAGCTCAGCGCGCTGATCCTCAGGCAAGTCACGATAGCTCTGGGTGGCCGCTTCCGCCTCACCGCCGTGCCAGAGAATCGCCTCTTCCAGGGTGCGAGCACGGCCATCGTGAAGAAAGCCCGCTCTAGGGTTTACCGTTTGCGCCAGGCCGATACCCCACAACGGCGGGGTGCGCCACTCGCGGCCATCAGCCTTGAACTCACTGCGATGATCCGCCAGAGCGTCGCCCATATCGTGCAGCAACAGGTCGCTATAAGGCCATATAATCTGATCAGCCAGCGCCGGTCGTTCGGCATCCGCTGCGGCGCGATGGCGCGGCGTATGGCAACTGGCGCAGCCCAGGGCATTGAACCGTTCGGCCCCCTGCTGAACCGCCGGGTCATCCAGGTTGCGGCGCATCGGCACTGCCAGGCTGGAGGCGTAGAAGGTCACAAAGTCGGCCACGTCATCACTGACTTCTGGCGTGCCTCCGTTGGGAAAATCATCGCAGCCCTGGCTCTCCATGCAGTCGGTTTGCGGCACGAGGCTGGAGGTGAGCCCCATATCCCCGGCGAAGGCGTGTAGGCTCTGTTGCTCAATGCTGGGCTCACCCGCTTTCCAGCCGAAACGCCCCAGCTTGGTGGTACCACTGCGCAGATCCCAGACCTGATTGTAGCGCCCGCAGATACCGTCACCATCTGCGTCATCAGGGTCAGCGGCCGCCATCAGGTCAGCCTCGGGAATCGCCTCTAGCAGCCCAAGACCAATCATCGGCGGCGCCAGCCTCGGCGAAGTCTGCAGTTCCTCGGGCAGCTCGCCGTAAGCAGGCTCGGCAATCGAGTAGAGCGGTTCCTGCAGGGTAACGCTGTGGCCATCGGCAAAGGTGACCTCGCGCGGGCGATACGCGATCACCAGCGTCCCCTCCGGCTGTGCGCCAGAAATCGCCGCGGTTTGCAGCTGCAGACCGTAATTAGGCACCGGAAGCGCGCCGCGCTGTTCAAGCGTCGTCGCATCCGCTTGGCTAGCGGGTAGCGAAAGGCGCAAAAATAGCGCGATAGGATTTTCATCCCCCGTTGGCGGGTGCCCGCGACCATCCTTGAGGTGGCACCCTTGGCAGCTATTGGTATTGATCAGCGGCCCCAGGCCATCCCTAGCCTCGGTGCTGGCAGGGGCCGCCACCCAGGGGTTACGAAAGAAGCTATTGCCAACGCTGAAATCCAGGCGCTTGGTCATCGACATATTACCCAGCGGCAGCGAATAGGCGTTATGGTCAAACTGTTCCACCGAGCCATCGCCGCCGCTCATCGGCGTCGTTTGGATGGGATACTCCTGGGTTGGTGATTCAGCTGCCTGCAAGGGCGCTACCAGCAGGGTCAGGATGACACTATTGTGGATTAATCTGCTGGGCAGCCACTTGGCGAGGACAATAAACCGGGGTAAGCGGTACATGGTGATACCTTGAAAAGGATAATACGGCATACGCGCCATTCAACAAAAACCAACAGAGCCGCTCGACAGTAAGACCATCGGCGGCTCAGAATTGACGCTAGTCCTTTCTAGAACTGGTGGCCTGCGTCATCAGGCTGCAGCGACGTCACGCCCATTGAGCCCGCGGCCTGTTCGATGGATCCAGTTTGCGCTACCAGGGTGAGAATCGCCTCGTTGATCAGCTCGCTGCCCTGCTCATTGCCCGGCGCGATCATCATGTCAAAAGCCATCGGCGAGCTTTCCGCCTCAGCCGCCTGCTTGATTGCATCGAGGCGCGCCATCGTGGCGTCGAGCTGCTGAGCAAGCGTATCGGCCAACTCGCTATCTTCCTGAGCCAATAGGTCTTGCAGCGAAGGCCCCTCGACTACGCTGCCATTAAGGCGCTGATAGCGGCCAGTGTAGATATTCTGAATACCCTGACCGTTGTAGTAGTGGGAGTTGTGGGTATTGTCGCTGAAGCAGTCGTGCTCATCCTCAAAAGAGTTGGCTTCCAGCGCCACCTTCATACGCTCACCCGCTAACTCACCCAGTGAGAGCGAGCCCATGCCGAACAGCATGCGGCGCAGGCCTTCCTGGTCGCTCTCCGCCAGTAGTTCCTGGCGATAGTTGCCCTCGGTTTCCGGTGCCCACTGGGCCACCATCCACTCAAGGTCGTCAACTAACAGGTCGGAGACCGCGTCCAGGTATGTACGACGACGGTCGCAGTTGCCATGGGTGCAGTCGTCGCCGGTTTGGTAATCGCTCACCGGGCGTTCGCCGCTGCCCGCCTCAAAGCCGTTCAGATCCTGTCCCCAGAGCAGAAACTCGATGGCATGGTAGCCGCTGGCGACATTGGCTTCCGAACCGCCAATTTCATTCAGGTCGGCGAGGAGCTCCGGGGTGATCTCGCTAACGTCCAGGGTTTCACCGCCGACAGTGATTTGCTCGTTGGCAATAATATTGGCGGTGGCGCCTTCGTTACCCAGCTCATGCTGGTAGTCGTCGCCTTTCACATAATCGATCATGCCTTCGTCCAGAGGCCAGGCGTTTAGCTGCCCTTCCCAGTCGTCGACCACGGCATTGCCAAAGCGGAATACTTCGCTCTGCTGATAAGGCACCCGCGCCTGCAACCAGGCTTGCTTGGCGGCGTTCAGGGTCTCGCTAGTGGGATTGGCCAGCAATTCGTCGATGCGCTCGTTCAGTGCCTGGGCGGCACTCAGTGCATCGGCGTAATTGGCATGAGCCAGATCGGCGTAGTGGTGAACCACGGCGTCGCCGTTAACGGTGTCGTCAGCAGCTGTGTCAACAGCAACAGCGGCAACAGGCATCAGCGCGCTAAGCGCAACGATGCCAGCAAGGGGGCGACGGAGCATGATGGCGGGCATTACATTATCCTTTAGGCTGTGGCGTAACAGAAACTACTCACATAAAGTGCTAGGCAACCTGGGAGGATTGGGTGCGCTAACCATGCCTGAAATGTAATTCATTGACCTATGAGATTCAATCCCATTTAAACCCAAATAGAGAGCAATACTGGGGTTAATCGCCCTTTTTTTGCTTTATGTCACTTATTCTGTCCTGGGAACACCGCCATGCTGGATTACAAACTGCTTCACGCCTTGGCGACCGTAGTGGAGTGCGATGGCTTTGAGCGCGCTGGCGATGTATTGGGGCTCTCTCAATCCGCTGTCTCCCAACGCATTAAAGCGCTGGAAGTCCGCCTTGGTCAGCCAGTGCTGGTACGCCACCCCCATCTTGCTCCCACCCCTGCTGGCCAACGGCTGTTGACTCACTATCAGCAGGTACAGCTTTTAGAGCGTGACCTGCGGGGCTCCCTGCCCACACTGGATGATCAGGCTCCTCGCCTGCGGATCGCCATCAATGCGGATAGTTTGGTCACCTGGTGGGCCGAGGCGGTCGCCACTATTTGCCAGCAGGAGGGGTTACTGCTGGATCTGGTCATTGAAGACCAGGATGTGGGGCTCAAGCGCTTACGCGATGGCGATGTAGCGGCCTGCCTGTGCTCCGCCTCACAACCGATTGCCGGAGCACGCTGTGTAGCGTTGGGCGAAATGCACTACCACCCGCTTGCTTCCCCCGCTTACGTGGCGCGGCACTTCCCTGATGGGCCCAGCGATGAGGCTTTTAAAAAGGCACCCGCCATTGTCTTCGGCCCTCATGACCAGTTGCAGCACCAGTTCCTTGCTCAGTGCGGCTACCATGATCCCTTTCCTTACCACCTCTGCCCCTCTTCAGAAGGGTTTGTGCGCCTAGCTTCAGCCGGGATTGGCTACGGCATGATGCCTCAGTTGCAGGTCGGCGAATTGATGGCCAGTGGCCAACTCGCCAGTGTGGCTCCTGGTTACTCTTTAGCAGTACCGCTCTATTGGCATTTTTGGCGCCATAGCGGCACGTTGATGCAACGGCTGACACAACATTTGAGTTATGTCACCTCTAAAGCATGAGGGTTTTAAACGCTATTTTTTGCCAAAGCCAACTACACTCAAAAGGCTCATCTACGGCACAAGGGAATTTGAGCAGCTAGCGCTATGTCGACGCATTAGCTCCCCCGGCGGGCAAGGGAACCCAGGGAACAGCGTACGGGGTAATAAAACGAAAAAAGCGATACCCTATGCATGCACGACGTTTTATAGCGGGTGTTTACACCGGTCTATTGCTGCTGCTTGCGGTTTGTTTTATGCCGTGGGCACAGGCAAGTATTCCTCTATCCGCATCGCCAAGCCAGGCGAGCTATTCACTCGCCCCTTATAACGAGTACTGGCACGCAGACACACCGTCTTTAACGATTAACGATTTGCTTGCCCAGCCGCGACCTTTTCAGCCAACCCAAGACGCTCAAGATTTAAATTTCGGTTATACCCGCGGTGATGTGTGGCTGCGCACCCAAGTGTATAACGACTCGCCACATCCCCAGCGTTGGATAGTGGAGTTTGAGTACCCGTTCCTGGATTACGTTACCTTTTATACGTTTCGCCAACAGCTTAGCGAAGTACAGCTAAGCGGCAGTGCGGTTCCCGTTGAACTGCGCGCGCTCGCCCACCGGCAGGCAGTTTTCCCACTAGAGCTGGCCGCCTTTGAAACCGTCACTCTGTATACCCATGTGGCTGCATCAGGCAGTAAGATGCTGAACTACAATTTATTAACGCCAGAGACATTTTATACCCAAAATGACCGGCATAATTTTTGGCTGGCGACCTACTTCGGCATGCTGCTGGCAATGGGGTTATATAATTTACTGCTGTTTTTTGGCTTCAAAGAGCGCGTATTTCTTCACTACTCGCTATTTGTCGCTGGCTTTGGCCTGGCCATTCTCGCGTTTAATGGCATTGGCACACTCATGTTCTGGAGTTTTTTAGGTGAAAACACGTCACGCTTGGTGGCGCTCGGTTTCACGTTTGCTTCCGCTATGGCCACGCTGTTTGCGCAGAGTTTTCTTAATACTGAGATCTATTGCCCTCGCTGGCATCAAGTCTTAAATACCTTTCGCGGCTACTGCTGGCTCGCCGTTATTGCCTCGCTGCTGCTGCCCATTCCCACAGCGCTTCACATCATGGATGTAACGGGTTTTATGGCGGCTTTACTGCTCCTGACATGCGGCAGTTACTGCAGTTTTCGCCGCTTACCCAGCGCTCGGCTATTCGTATTCGCATGGTCGCTATTTCTGCTGGGTGCAGGTGTCTTTGCACTGCGCAACCTGGGCATACTGCCAGCGAATTTTATTACTCTACACGGCATTCAAATTGGCTCAGCATTAGAAATGTTACTGCTTTCATTTGCGCTGGCAGCGCGCTTTAACAAACTTAAACGGCAAAAAGAGCGTGCCCAAGCCGCTATGTTAGCTGCTCTTAAAAAGCAGGAAGCCGTGCTGGAACAAAAAGTCGCCGCTCGTACTAGAGCACTGGAGCATTTAGCCAACTGCGATATGCTGACCGGTTTATTAAATCGACACGGCCTGGCGCGCTGCGCTGCAGACGCCCTGGAGCGGAATCGCCAATATGACCAGCGGCTGGCATTACTGATGCTTGATCTTGATCGCTTTAAACCCATTAACGACTGTTACGGCCATGAGGCAGGTGATTTCGTACTACAACAAATAGCTAAACGCATCGCCCACTTGGCGCGAACCGATGATCACTGCGCACGCTTTGGCGGTGATGAGTTTATTATCATCATGGAGAATATTGAGTCGTGCGATACGCTTGAGAATATTCAGGCGCGTATTGACGAAGCCATTCGCTCACCGATCAAACTTCCCTGCGGTGAGCGAGTTAGCGTGAGTGTGAGCATCGGGGTCAGCACTTGCCAAGGAACAGAGGGCGCCACGCTTGAGAGTTTACTGCGTGAAGCCGATAGTCATATGTACGCAGTCAAATCACGCCAAGCGGTGGAGTTCTATCGCTACGGCTCGGCGAGTTAGATGCTGATTGATTGTTTGGTCATTAATCAAACAGGCTCATACGCTTCATAACGTTATCGCGCTTGATTTTCCAATGGAACATAGCGCCAGCGACGTGCAGCACCACCAAGCCTAAAATGGCCCACCCCAGACGTTCATGCCACATAAAGAGCTGTTCAGACAGTTGCTCGCGTTCGCCAATCAAACCGGGTAAATGCCAGTGGAAAAACTCCACCGGAAAACCGCCGCTTGCGGTCGCCGCCCACCCTAGTAAAGGCATAACAATCAGTGCTATGTAAAGCAAGTGATGGACGCTGGTACTCACCAGCCGCTCGAAGGCATTTAGGGGCGGCTCGTGGTCAGGTACCACAAAGGCCAGCCGGGTAATAATACGTAGTGTCATTAGCAGCAGTATCAACACCCCCAGCGTTTTGTGGCTGGTATACAGCAGGTTTGTGAGCATATTGCCGACTAAAGCAACGGTGCGCTCATAGCCCAAAAAGCCTAACGTTAAGCCGCTGGCCAAGGAGAGCAGCACCGCGCCAGCCACCAGCCAGTGCAGCACCCGATGCGGGTAGATATAGTGATCCAGTTCGTGCATGTAGTGCTCCTAAACGCCTTCAATTGCTCTTCATTCTAGTCAGTAACGCTCTCCCTTGCGCTGATTAAAGCACTACACGGTCATCAACGCTAAGCAATCCTTGTTTATAGCGCTTGCTCATGCACTGCCAGCTGTTCGCGTATTAACTCGGCCAATCGGCGCACAGGTTCAGAAGGCCGGTGCGGCGCCCGATGCAACGCCAGCTCAATCATCGGCAACGCAGGCAGCCCGCTGCTCTCATCCAGTGGCCTCAGCGCTGGGGTCAGCATACTGCGGGTCACCACCACAATGGCCAATCCAGCGGTGACAATCGGTGCCAGCCCCGCCATGGATTGGCTGGTATAAGCAACGCGCCAGCTGCGCCCCGCCGATTGCAATGCCTGCTCCGCCACTTCACGAAATACGTCGGCCCCCGGCGAGTAGAGCGCCAGCGGCAGTGGATCGCTAAGCAGCGGCTGCTGGTTCATTCCGACTGCCCACAGTAACGGCTCCCGGCGAATCACATCGCCCCCTGGCGAGTTACGCTGCCGGGTCACCAGGGCAAGATCCAGCTCTTTAGCCTTCACTTGCTCGACGAGGTGTGTACTGGTACCGCAGATCACCTTTAACCCAACCGCGGGATAAAGCTGATGAAAGTAGGCGAATACCGAGGGCAGCAGCGAAGCGTAATCTTCAGGAATACCCAGGGTGAGATCGCCAGTGATCTGACGCGCCTGCATATCACTCCACGCCTCATCGTTCAGCGCCAATAGCCGCCGTGCATGGCTGAGCAGGCGCTCGCCTTCTGGGGTGAAGCGTATTCGCCGTCCTTCGCGCTCGTGTAGCGTGAGCGATAGCTGCGCCTCTAACCGCTGCAGTTGCATGCTCACGGTGGACTGGGTATACGCTAACCGCTTTGCTGCTGCCGTTACGCTGCCGGTGTCCGCAATGGCCACCAGAGTACGCAGCAGGGTTAGATCCAGCGTGGGTGCACGCATCTACGCTCCTTATTTATCATCATCCTTGATAATAACGATCATAAAAGATCGATATTGTGATGTATTTAAAATGAGTATGCTGCTCAGCACATTCACTAATCAAGGAGAACGCTGATGCATCCCGTTCACTCCCCCGCGTTATTTCCACGTTGGTACAGTGTTGGTGCAGCGCTGGTGGCCGTGATGCTTTGGAGTGCGGCGCCGCTGCTGGCTGAGTTTGCCAAAGCGACACCGCCCTTGCAGCTTACCGCTGTCACCCTGTTAGCAGGATCATTGGCGACGCTACCGTTAAGCCGCCGCGTTAACGCCGTGGCCTGTGGCACGGGGTGGCAGATCAGTGTTTGGGTAGGTGTGCCGTTACTCATCTTTGGCGCCGTTAGCACCTACTTTATTGGTATGCGGTTAGCGCCCGCCGCCGAAGCGGCGCTCATCACCTACACTTGGCCCGTGCTATTCGTGCTGCTTAGCCAATGGAGCCGTTTTGGCCGCCTGCGTATCGCGGGGGTTGTCGGTGCCCTGATTGCGTTTTCAGGCGCGGCGCTGCTACTGGTGCCTCAAGCCATCAATGGAGGCCTGGGTGGCGCCACCACGGGCTACGCGCTAGCCCTGTTGGCCGCCTGCTGCTGGGCGATCTATTCATGGTTAAGCCAGGCGGCGCCAGTGGCCTTAACGCCGCTACTACCGCGGCTACTGCTTATCGCCTGCGCTATTGCCGTGGCCGCCAGTTTACTACTGGAAGGCAATCTTGCCTTTCCCAGCGGCGAAGCGTTACTCGCGGGTATCACGTTAGGCTTAGGGCCTTATGGAGTAGCCATGGTGGCCTGGGATAAAGCGCTGCGCTGGGGGCACGCAAGCCTTGTGGGAAGCTTGGCCTACGGGGTGCCAATTCTAGCCGCCCTGCTGCTGGTGCTGGCAGGCATGAGTGTACTCGACTGGCGCTTACCCGCCGCGGCCGTACTGGTGGTGGTAGGCTGCCTAAAAGCGAGCCGTTAACCTCCTCACGCCTAACTATTTACGCCTTACTCCTCACTCTTTACTCCTCACTCTTTACTCCTCACCCTTTACTCCTCACTCTTTACCCCTGACTACCTACCACCCGCCAATAAACCAACGCCCCTATCACGGTAAGTGACAGGGGCGCTGGGTATTATCGATTAATGCTAACAGTTAAAGCTCTGGGGGAATGTCCGTCGGCTCCATTTCAAGGCTTAGTTCAAATAAGCCGCTGCCGGTTGCGCTAAACCCGCGTGCGCTTACTGTGTACGTGCCGGGTAGCAACGGCTCCTGAAGCCGTGAGTCGGTACCGCCCGCGCCATCGTCATCGCTGGCGGCAAAGCCCTGACCACTAATCTCGATAAAGGTATCAAAATCGGCTGAGCGCATTTCCAGGGTCACTAACGAGCTCTCTTCTACCTCCAACTGATACGTCAGCGGCTCACCGCTATACCAACCGTTAAGCGCTTCGCCGGGGGTAAGCGTGCCTTCATTACGCAGTTCAACATTGGGCATATCACGCGGTTCCATGGAGAGTGTAAACATGCCGCTGCTGTCACCGTAGGCAGTACGCGCCGTTAATTGATACTCTCCGGGAGCCAGAAAATCAGCGATGCTGGCATCCAGGTTACCGGCACTGTCATCATCTTCGCGGTAGTAGCCGTTAGGCCCTTCAAGCACCAGGTAGGAATCAATGTCGCTGGAGCGCATCTCGATCTGGTACATGCCGGCTTCTTCTACCTCTACCTGGTAGCTAAGCTCCTGACCGCTAAACCACCCGTTAAGAGAGTCATCGGGAGTGAGCGCTCCGTCATTGCGCAGCTCACCGTCACCCGGTAACTCGTGAGGCTCTACTGAAAGCGTATAAACGCCATTGCCATCACCGTAGGCGCTGCGTGCTGTGAGCGTATATTCACCGGGCTCCAGAAAATCGGCAATGCGTGCGTCTAAATCACCGGCACTATCGTCGTCTTCACGAGCGTAACCATTGGGGCCTTTAATCTCTAGGTAGGCGTCGAAGTCATCCGAACGCATTTCCAGTTGGTAGAGGCCCGCCTCCTCTATGTTCAAGGTGATATCCCGGGCATCCCCCTGCAGCCAACTATCGATGGGCTCCCCCACTACCACTGTGTCGGCATCCGACAGCTCGACGGTTCGGCTATTGACGGTAAACGGGCCATAACTGTGGGCATCGGCACCGCTAACCACCACTACATAGTCGCCGCTCTCTTCAATACGGTGGCGAACGACGGGCGCATTATCGAGCAGCTGTAGTTGATCATCATAAAGCGCCACAACACCTTGCAAGGCTCCTTTAAGAGAAAGCTCAACAATCTCGTCCTCTTCCAGTGCGATGGCGTAGCGCATGAAACGGCTACCGTCGTTACCGTTTAGTTCGCTGGCCGAGGTTATTTCGCCACGCAGGGGCTCATCAAGCGTGAGCTTTTCAAGGCCAACAATAGCGTCGGCAGCAGACGTTTGATCAGTTGTCTCCGCACTTTCGACAGGCGCTTCATCAACAGCCTGCCCCGGCAGGGGGATAATTTGAGCGGCGAGAAAACCCACAGCTGCGCCACCAACCGCCACCAATACAAACGTAAACGAAGAAGATCTAGCCATGAGCAGTTCCTTGTTGGGTCGCAATGACAAATATTAATTAGTTAAGCATTCGTGATTATAAGATGCTTACTCCATTAAAGTGAGCGTTTAATGAAAAACACTGCATTGCACAAAATTCTTTTCTGATTCACTTCATACCTGGGCTGTTAAGTCACTGAAACCCAAGGCAAGGCCAGTAAAGAGTAAAAAATCTTGAAATTGAACCTATTTGCATCGATCTTCTCAAAGCTTGCTGACTCGTTGCTACGAGGGTAGTATCGACAGGCCTATCAGGCACCTCAACAAGAGTGCGGGATTCGCAACACGCAAAACCGAGGTACTCCTATGGGAGCCCAAACACGACTGTTCCGAACGTTTTTAGCAGCGCTTATCTTCAGCTGCGCTGCCAATAGTGCTTTTGCACATGAAACAGAAACACAGGAGGGCGTTGCCTCTTTTTACAGTGATCGCTTTCAAGGAGCGACCACTGCAAGCGGAGAGCCCTTCGACCAGCAGGCGCTGACAGCCGCTCATCCTAGCCTCCCCTTGGGAAGCAAGGTGCTGGTGACAAGACCCGATACCGGGCAAGAAGTTGAAGTGCTGATCAATGATCGAGGCCCCTTCGTCAATGGACGGATCATTGATTTATCCAAGCGGGCCGCACGGGAGCTTGGCATGATTCGCCGAGGCGTCGCGCCGGTCATGGTCACTTTGGTCAATTAACGCATAGCATCCGTCAGCATACCAAACAGGGCGGCCCGCCATGGTCGCCCTGTTTCTTTTGTGGCCTATCCTCTTTCTCCGCACAACGTCACATATTAACGAACTTGCAAGCAGGCTAATGGTCTTTATGCTTGAAGGAATTCACCACGCGACGTATTTGCAGGAGGCATTTATGCAGTCACAATTTTATACGCTTACCGATTACCCCAACGGCCTTCCCGACCGCGCACTGTTTAAGCTGGAAACACAAACGCTCCCCGACCTGGCCGAGGGCGAAGTGCGCATCCGTAACCGCTGGCTTTCCGTCGACCCTTATATGCGCGGTCGCATGAGCGGTATTCGCACCTACGTGGAGCCGTTTGAACTCGGCAAGCCGATGGAGGGCGGCGCCATTGGTGAGGTTATCGAAACCAATGACTCAAGCCTAAAAGTGGGCGACAACGTCAGCCATATGGGCGGCTGGCGGGATATCGCTCAACTGCCTGCCCAGGGGGTTACCAAGCTACCCGATATCGACGTTCCCGAGCAGGCCTACCTAGGCGTGCTGGGCATGCCGGGCATGACTGCCTGGACAGGCCTAAACCTGATTGCCGAGTGCAAACCGGGTGACAATGTGTTGGTTAGCGCGGCTAGTGGTGCCGTAGGCTCCCTGGCAGTGCAGTTGGCCAAAGCCAAGGGCTGCCATGTGGTTGGTATTGCTGGCGCTGCACATAAGCTGGCCTGGCTTGAATCACTGGGCGTTGAACCGGTGAGCTACCGCGACCGTACCGCACTGGAGTTAAGCGACGCCATTAAGCTCGCCAGCCCCAACGGCATCGATGTGTATTACGAAAACGTCGGCGGCATCTGCTTAGAAGCGGCATTGAGCCAGCTTAATGAAGGCGCACGGATTGCTGTATGCGGCATGATCGATAGCTACAATGCAAAAGAGCCCACTCCCGGCCCGAGCAATCTCGCTCAGCTGGTAGTGCGCAAGGCCAAAATGCAGGGCTTTATTGTGGCTGACCATTGGTCTAGCTACCCCTATTTCCTGAACGAAGTAGCCCCTCAGGTCGCGGAAGGCAAGCTGGTCTATAAAGAGACAGTCAAGGAGGGTCTGGAGAGCACGCCTGATGCATTCCTCGCCCTGTTTGACGGTGGTAACACCGGTAAAATGCTGGTCAAGCTATAAAACATTCCCCTCTCCCTGCCGCTACGTCAACGATGTGGCGGCAAAGTAATCGCCAAAAATAATCAGCAAATCGTTAGACCAATGGCGAATTGATAATTAAAATCATCTTTCAGAAATGTGTGTTTTAACCCATCGGCGCTGTCGATGGGTTAGAGCGCGTTGTCGGTACGTTGTTACAAGAGGACACCTCATGGAAGAAAGCACGCGCGATCACGGTAAAGGGCCAGCGATTGTCGTTGGCCTTTTACTACTTATTGTCGGCTTGGCGCTCGCGTTAGGCGGCAGCAAGCTCGTCAGCGTAGGCGGCAGTGCCTACTACTTAATTGCCGGGCTGAGCATCATTGTCTGCGGCATTCTATTTACCCTGCGCCGAGGCGCCGCTCTGTGGCTCTACGCGCTGATTCTTTTTGCCACATTAGTGTGGGCGCTGTGGGAGGTTGGCCTCGACTGGTGGCAGTTAGTGCCCCGCGTCGCCATTCTCTGTTTAATCGGCATTCTGTTGTTATTGCCCTGGTGGCGTAAGCCGTTACGTTCAAAAGGCGGTAGCCTGGCACTCATGGGCAGCATTGCCGCCGCCGTTATCGTGGCCATTGCCAGCCAGTTTAACGACCCCGGTGCTATCGAAGGGTCGCTGGCGAATAGCAACACATCAGCCGATAGCGTCAACCCTGCCCAAGTGGCGGGCGAAGACTGGCCCGCCTATGGCGGCACCAACGCAGGCACCCACTACTCCTCACTCGATCAAATTACCCCAGAAAACATCGGCGAGCTTGAAGAGGTATGGCGGATTCAAACCGGGGACAAAGCCGGCCCCAATGCGCCTCCGGAGATCACCAATCAGAATACCCCGCTGAAAGTGAACGACAGCTTGTATATCTGTACCTCGCACAGCCGGGCGATGGCGCTATCACCCGAAACCGGTGAAACCCTCTGGGCGTTTGACCCCGAGATCAGCACCATGGGGGCGGATGACTTCTCTGGCTGGGCGCATATGACTTGCCGCGGCCTCGCCTACTATGACGCTGCAAACTATTCTACTGACACTAACGACGCTGCTACCGATAACACAGAAGTGACAAACAGTGACGCTGCCCCGAGCAGTGCAACGGCTCTCTCTTTCGATATCTTCGATGACAGCGACATTTTCAGCCTGGATCTCTCCTTCCTATCCCTGCTGTTTGGTGTGGAAGAAAACGGTAACACGCAGCCAATGCTCAGTGAGACCGACGTTATGTGCCCACGCAGGCTCTACCTGCCGACGGCGGATGCGCGTTTGATTGCGCTGAATGCCGACACGGGCGAGCGGTGTGCCAGCTTTGGCGATAACGGTGAGATTGATCTCACCAACAATATTGGTGACTTCTCACCAGGTGGCTACTACTCCACCTCCCCGCCTACAGTCACTGAGAACCTGGTCATTCTGGGCGGCCACGTCACCGATAACAGCTCCACCGACGAACCTTCCGGGGTTATCCGTGCCTTTGATGTGCATACCGGCGAGCTGGTGTGGAATTGGGATAGCGGCAACCCTGACAACACCGATCCACTGCCCGAAGATGAGACCTACACGCGTAACTCTCCCAATGTATGGGCACCGATCAGCGTTGATGAAGAACTGGGCCTGGTTTACCTGCCCATGGGTAACGCCACGCCTGACCAGTATGGCGCTGACCGCACTGAGAACGATGAAACTTACAGCGCGGGTCTGGTGGCACTTAACGTCGATGACGGCCAGGTGGCGTGGGTTTATCAGTTTGTGCACCATGACCTATGGGATATGGATACACCGGCACAACCGGTGCTCATTGATCTGGCGACTAATGAGGGCACCCAGCCAGCGGTCATTCAGCCGACCAAGCAAGGCAGCCTATATGTATTGAACCGCGAAACCGGTGAGCCGATTGTGCCCATCGAAGAGGTGCCTGCACCTCAAGGCGCCGTGGAAGGTGACTGGACCGCCGAGACGCAGCCACGCTCTGCGCTTAACCTATTGCCTCCGCCGCTCACTGAGCGCGATATGTGGGGCGCATCGCCGTTTGATCAAATGATGTGCCGCATTCAGTTCAACTCTTTGCACTACGAAGGCCAGTACACGCCCCCTTCGCTGGAGGGCAGTATTGTTTATCCCGGCAACGTGGGTGTAATGAACTGGGGTGGGGTCGCAGTTGACCCCGAGCGCCAAGCGCTCTTCACTGGCGCTAAATACTTGGCATTTGTGTCTACGTTAATTCCTCGTAAAGAGGTAGAAGAGGGCCAGGGCTCGGCGAGCGAACAGGGCCTGCAAGCCAATGCAGGCGCCCCCTATGCCGTTGAACTCGGCCCACTGCTTTCAGTACTCGGCCTACCCTGCCAGGCGCCCTCCTGGGGCGACGTAGCCGGCATCGACCTGCAAAGTGCCGAGGTGGTATGGAAGCACCGCAATGGCACCACGCGGGACAGCATGCCGTTTGACCTGCCGATTGGCTTGAACGTCGGCGTTCCGGCGCTAGGCGGCCCGCTGACCACTGCAGGCGGGGTGTCATTCTTGAGCGGCACGCTGGATCAGTACCTGCGCGGATACGACATCACCACCGGCGAGGAGCTGTATAAAGCGCGCCTGCCAGCCGGTGGCCAAGCTACGCCGATGACCTATACAGGCCAGGATGGCCGCCAGTATGTGGTCGTCACGGCGGGGGGCCACGGCACCTTTGGTACCAAGATGGGCGATTACGTGATTGGCTACGCGCTACCGGAGTAATCGGTTAGCTTAGCGTCATCACCAATAAAAACGGGCGGCCTCATCAATGAGAGCCGCCCGTTTTTTATTAGTAAAGCATTTAGGAAAGTACTGCTTAGCAACGCACCGCTTAGAAACGTACCTCTAGCCCGCCATAAACACTGCGCCCCGGGGCCGGTTCGTAGAAACGCCCAAAGGTGCCGTTCAAGCGTACGTTGGCGTAGTGTTCTTCATCTAAGAGATTGCGCACACCCACATACGCATTCAGCCGTGTATCGCTGCCCAACTGCCAACCATCGCCCACCCGCAGGTTCACCAGCCAGTAGCTATCGACCTCTGTCTCATTAGCGTTGTCCGCCACCATATCGCCCGTGTACTGGGTTTCCAGGGTGGCAAAGCGCTCATCAAGGCCTTGCCAGGTAAGCTGATTGACCCAGGTTTGCTCAGGCAGCCCAGGAATGCGGTTACCGCCAAAACGCTCTGAAGGTGGCGCAAATCGATCAAACTCGTAGCTTGCCAACGTGAGGGCGCTATTCAGCCGCCACTGAGCAGCAAGCTGCCAGCCCAGCGCCAGCTCGACACCGTCGCGGTCGGTGTCGCCTGCGTTCTGGTAGAAGGTGCGGCCGCCGTCATCATAAGGCACCAGCTCGTCACGCACGCGCACCGAAAACAGCGTTAAATCGTAGTCCATGGCCAGCGGTGCAATGTAGCCACGCGCACCCACTTCACGGTTCCAGGCTTTTTGCGGTGATACCGAGGGGTTGAAACCGCCCCCCGCTGGATTGGCAAACTCTGAGAAGGTCGGCGTTTCAAACGCAGTCCCGGTATTCACGTAGACCTGGTGCTGAGGGCGGTAACGGTAGCTAAGTCCCGCCGAGCCGCTCCACTCATTGAAGGTTTGTTCACCGCTCTGGTCACCATCGCTCAGGTAGCTGTCGTCTACCTTCAACTCCACGCTATCAAAACGCGCGCCAAGCGAGAGCGTTACCTGCTCGGTCAGCGCTAAATCACCCTGAGCAAACACTCCTGCGGAGGTCGCCGTCTGGGTCTCTTCCGCCAACTGCTCGCCAATAACGCCTTGGCCGTTCACATCGTTACGAAAACGCTCGTCGTCTTGGCGGGCCACATCCACCCCAGTGATATAGCTCAACGGCAAGTTGCCCAGACTAACTTCATGATGATACTCAGCGCTCGCGCCCAGATAGTCACGCTGGTAGCCGATACGGCTATCGCCCACATAGGGTAGCTGCTGCTCAAAATCGCGCTGGGCAACAAAGCCTTTTAAATAGAGCGCTCCAGGGCCGGCAGACAGATCTTCGTACTGTAGCCCGATAAGCTGCTGATCTACGTTCTGTCCGGCATCCAACGCTAAGGAGTTCGGCGCCGCTTGATCGCGGCCACGGGCCACTTCACCGGCGTTAAGCGCGCCGGGGTCTTCGGAACGGGGGTTTTCAAGCAGGTTGATAATCGCGGTTAACGCCCGATCGCTGCCTAATTCGCGGCGCAGTTTGGCATTCAACAGGTATTTCTCTGTAGAGCTCTGCTCCCGGTAACCATCCACATTAAGAGCAGAGAAGCTGACGTGGTGCGACCAGTCCCCCTGGGCTCCACCAGTTTGTACGACTGCCTTACGGTAGCCATCGCTGCCCACCTCAGTGCGCACGCTTGAGCCTGGATTATCGCGCCCATCGGCGGTGGTGATGTCAATCACCCCACCCGCCGCGTTGCCGTAAAGTACCGAAGAGGGCCCGCGGATCACTTCGATGCGCTCAGCGCTGTCCAGATCAATGGCATCTAACTGCGCCTGGCCATCGGGTAGCGTATAGGGAATGCCATCCACCATGACGGTAATACCACGAACGCCAAACGGCGCCCGAGCGCCGAAGCCGCGAATGGAGATTCGCTGGCCTTGGGCGAAATTATCGCGGTTCTGCAAGAACATACCAGGCACTCGCACTAACGCCTCATCCAACCGCGTGCGCTGCTGCCCCTGTGCAATCGCCTCACGGTCGAGCGTTGAAACCGCAGCGGGCGTGGCGTAAAGCTCTCGCGATAGTCGTGGCGCTGTGACTTGCAGCGTGGCTAGCGTGTTGTCAGATGTCGGACTCTCTTGCGCCCAGCTTTGGCCTACGCCAAGGCAGCTTAATAAGCAAAAAGACGTGGTGGTTACTTTTAATGGCACTTTGATGAACATGGAGTCCCTCCCAAACAGCGTAGCGCGGAAATAAATGGCGGAATTGAACGATTGCCTACTCGGCTAGTCACAAGGAATTCGCCAAGGCATGGATAAATAGATTGATCGTGCCTACACTTGTACAAGTTACACCAATGAAAGCAAAGGAGGCTTCATGGCGTTTACAGCGACTGATCCAATCAAGATGATTTTTGCCGTAATACTTCCCCCACTCGGCGTATTTTTTGAGGTCGGTTTTAAAGGGCATTTCTGGCTGAACATTATTCTAACGCTATTTGGCTTCGTACCCGGCATCATCCATGCGTTTTATGTGATATTGAAGCACTAGGTTTTCATAGACCGGTTTAGTGAATACGACGCCGCCTAAGCTAACGCTTAGGCGGCTTTTTTATGTCTTTAAAGTAGGGCTGGCATGGCGCCGTTTATGCAAAGCGTGAACCCGTTCATTCAGCTCAGCTATCGGGCCTTCTACCTTGAGCCCTGGCACAATCTGTTGAATAGGCAAGGTCGCAACTGGGGAAGGCGCCACGTCTAAATCTGCAAGCCAACGACCCAACTGTTCAGACGAGCTGGCGTAGACAATTCGCCCTAGCCCTACCCAGCCATGGGCAGCGGCACACATCGGGCAATGCTCGCCTGAAGTGTAAACGGTCGCCTTTGCTCGCGCCTCCGGCGTCATATTCTGAGCAGCCCAGCGCGCCAGGAAGAACTCCGGGTGCTGAGTAGAATCCCCACCGGCAATACGGTTACGGTCTTCTGCCAAGACCTCTCCTTCGGCACTTACCAGGACGCTGCCAAAGGGTTCATCCCCCGCGTTAAGAGCCTCTTCGGCTAGTTCGACGGCACGCGTTAAGTAGGTGAACTCACGATCATTCAACATGTGTTTTCCTTGTAGTTGTTATTGGCCTGCTGCCTTTACCCCCGCGCGGCGCTTCTTCGCCAAACGCCTCTTGCAACTCCTCGCCTTCACTACGGGCAATTACGGAGGTGCCGACCAAGTCGCCTGTCACGTTCAACGCCGTACACCCCATTCCCACCAGTGCATCGATAGCGGTGAGCAACGCGACGGTTTCAATTGGCAGGCCCACCTGAGCAAACACCGTGGCAATCATGATGATACCGGCCCCCGGCACCCCTGCCGTGCCCACCGACACTAGCGTGCCGATCAACACAATTTGTACCATGCTGATGAAATCCAGCGGTGCACCCATCACGTTAGCGGCAAACACCGCCGATATGGCGATACGAATCGCCGCCCCATCCATATTTAAAGTAGCCCCTAATGGCAGACTAAAACCATAGATGCTTTTGGGAATCCCTAAGCGGTGAGCAGCATTAATCGTTAGCGGTAACGTACCCGAGCTACTTTGGGTAGCAAACGCCGTGGCCATGGGCGTACGGGCTTCGCGGAAAAAGGTGCGCAGCTTCACGCCAAACAGCCGCATGATGCCGCAATAAAACAGCAGCTGGCTTGCCAGGGCGATATACAGTACGACCACCATATCGCCCAATGAGAGCAGCGTTGCCAACCCCTGCTGACTCACCGTTTCGGCGACAATCGCAAAACGCCGATGGGCACGTAGTGCAACACCCCTGACATCACTTTTAGAGTGACCTCGTTTAGCGCTTCAATCACCCCATAAAGACGCTCACCCATGGCATGCTGGCGTTCCGACTGGCGCATTTTTAACAGCGCAATGCCAAACACCAGCGCCGTAAAAATAATGCCCAACATGTTGAGTTCGGCAAACGCACCAATAATATTATCCGGCACTATATTTAGCAGCGTATCGACAACGCCTGGATTCTCGGGCACCGAGAAACTGGCGTTCTCATCCAACGTCATACCGCTGCCGGGGCTAAACAGCGAGGCGACCGCTAAGCCCACCATGATTGCCAGCGCAGAAGAGGTAAGGTAATAGCCAAACACCTTGCCGCCTACGCGACCAGCGCTTCCCTCCCGGGACTGATTCACCCCGACCATCAGCGTAAACAACACAATGGGGACAATCAGAAAAGTAAGCAGTCGTAGTAGCAGGTCACCCAGCGGCGCCAGCCAGGCAGCCACTGTCTCTCCGCCAACAAGTCCAACCACTACGCCCAGCACCAGCGCGACAGTAACGCGTAAAATCAACGATGCCTGAGCATAGGCCTTCCATATACGAGTCATTTGAGCCCCTACAGTTTTGAAGAAGTTGGTAGGTCTAATACAGTAATATCGACCACTTTATTAGTGTGGCACAGCGATATCTAGCAAGCGGCAAAGCGGGAAGCTCTCAACTGTTTCGCCTGATGCATATGAACCTAACGCATATGGCAACGAGGCTTCCATTAGCGCCTCCCCCCTAGGCCAGATAATCCAGAAAGCCTTTGACACATCGAACAATCCGTGACACTGTAGCGTCAGTTGGTTAGCAAGCAAGCATGGTTTCAGAAGTGTACGAAAAAGATTTAGAAATGTACGAGATAGACGTGTACGAGATCTTTCGGCAAGCCTGTAATTGTATTCCTTGTTTTATCCGCTATTAATCTGGGTGATACCAGGAACTTTACTAAACGCTTTGCGCGAAAGGAATTTTACTATGTCTACTGGCACAGTTAAGTGGTTCAACGATACTAAAGGCTTCGGTTTTATTGCTCCTTCTGACGGTGGCGATGACCTGTTTGCCCATTTCTCTGAAATTCAAGCAGACGGCTTCAAAACCCTGCAAGAAGGCGCTAACGTTTCTTTTGACGTTACCCAGGGTAAGAAAGGCCTTCAGGCTTCAAACATCAAGCAAATTTCCTAAGTCTAGTTTTTTTAAGACTACGTCTCTAAGACATAGCGCTTAAGAATTTGCTCGAACCTTTCGGGGTTCGGATAATAAGGCCCGCTTATGCGGGCCTTGTTGCGTTTAGAGATATTACTTTTAGCAGAGTCTTTTGAGCATAGCCCAGGCTAGGAACCTAGCCACTGCTCTACCCGCACATCTACCGTCACTTCCAGCCTATCTAGTGCCGCTGCGCGAGCACGCCCTTCAGCGCTGGCTCGGTAAAGATGCGGCGTCATCGCCAACAGATCGGCAATTTCTTCGCTTCTCTCCAGTGTTAACAAGTAACTTACTCTCTCGCTGCTATGGTGCGTAAAGCCCGCAGGCGCTTCTACCTCGCTTGAACGCTCAGGTTTTAACGTCGGGTAGATAATCTCCCGTAACTCCCGCAAATGATCAGGTCCCGCCTCTACTTGTAGCAGCACACCGTCCGTTTTTAGCACACGAGCAAACTCGCTAGCCACAGGAAAGCCAAACATACACAGCACGCTATCCAGCGTTCCCGTCTGCACTGGCAAATGTGCATTGCTGCCCACTACCCAACTGCTTAGCGGTGATTGCTTGGCATCTTGTTTGGCCGCCGCCAGCACCGCCCACTTAGAGATATCCAAACCCATCAGCGAAAGTGGTGGCGCGTTAGTCACAGCGTCAGCTAATTGGCGAAGGTAGTAACCTTCACCGCAGCCGGCATCCAGACAGCTAAACGGCTCACTGCTTAGCGTTTGAACCTCAGCGTGGTTCAAGACTGCACGAATGACGGCATCCGCAATGGGCTGGTAGTGCCCCGCGTTTAGAAAGCGTTGCCGGGCAGCTACCATTGCTTTGCTATCACCCGGATCTTGGGAACGCTTTTGCTGCACAGGCAGTAAATTAACGTAACCCTGCTTAGCAATATCAAAGCTGTGACCATCAGGGCAGCTCCAAGCGCTGCCCAAGTGAGCTAGCGGCTTGCCATCTAATGGGCAGGCCAGCGCCTGGAAGGGAGTAATGCTCATAGCTGTTTGTGTAACCATTGTAGAAGAGGTGGAAGCGCAACGGAGAGCGCATTATTTAGCGCGTCACCAAGACAATGCCCGCTAAAATAACGCTACCACCCAGCACGAAATTGATGCTGAGAGGCTCATTGAGCAACAGGGTACCAAAAAGCACGCCGAAAAGCGGGCCTAGAAAAGAGAACACGCCCAACTGGGACGCGCGATAGCGGCGAAGCAGCGTGAACCACAGCATCAGCGCGGCAAATGAAATAATCAGCGCCTGAAAAGCGAGGCTAGCAACCGCCATGGACGTAAACTGCGCGCTCATTAACTGCCCCGACAGCGCCACCACTGGCAGTAACAGCAGCGCTGTCACACTCAGTTGATAGCTTAGAGTGAGCTCTGCGGGAGCCTCGGAAAGTGAGGTCTTGCGGATTACCACAGTGGTGGCCGCCCATGAGAGGCCTGCGAGCAAACCCAGCGCATCGCCAATGAGGATATCGATGCTATAGGCACCGCTCGGCGCCATGGCAATCACCATACCCAGAAACGCCAAGCCAACGCCCCACCACTGACGAAGGGAGAGCTGCTCACCCGGCACCCAGAGATGTAGTCCAAGTGCTGCGAAGATGGGCGCGGTGTAGAGAAAGACCGACATATGCGATGCCAGCGTGTAGGTCAGCCCCCAAGCGACAAAAGCAAACTCAGCAGCAAACCCAAGGCCAACCAGTAACCCAGGGCCCCAGTGACGCCCCACGTCCGCCCAGCGAATGCCGCGCCAATAGGCGAGCAACCCCACCAGACAACCGGCGATAGTGGAGCGTAGGGCAACCTGCACCACAGGTGAGATATCCTCAGCCACGCCTTTAATCGCTACCTGCTGAAACCCCAACACCAGGCAAAACAGTAGCATTAGCGATGCTGCCGTGGCATCCACGGACTTTCGCTGCGAACGCTCTACCATGTTGGCAGTATGGGCATTTGAGGCGATTCTTTGATTATTCACTGTGAGCTCCTGTAGCATTAAGGCGCTCATTGGAGCAGGAAGCGAAACGGCATACAAACGATTACTTATCGAACCTAGACTTAGGAAAACTCACTCCATGAGGATTGAGAGGCTACCGCTGAATGCACTGCGCGCGTTTGCCGAAGCGGTGCGGGAAAATAGCTTCAAAGCCGCCGCGCATCGTTTGGGGGTAACCCCTGGCGCCGTTAGCCGACAGGTCAAACAGTTGGAGGATCACTTGGGCGTGGTGCTGTTTGAACGGCACGCCAATGGCGTGTGTGCCACTGAAGCAGGCCGGGGGCTTGCTGAGGATGTGCAAGCGGGTCTTTTGCGTATTGCCAGCGGCGTGCAGAACGTCACCGAGCGCTCGGAAGATGCTTTTCGCTTGCTACTGAGTGCCCCGCCTTCTTTCCTACAGCTTTGGCTACTCCCCCGCTTACCCGGCTTTGAAGCCAGTGAGCGGCAAATCGAAATCTCTCTGGATGCCGAGGCGCGCTTAACGCCACCGTTATGGATGCCCAACAGGGCTCGCTTATCGTTGCGTTACGGTCAGGGCCCTTGGCCCGGCGTCATCAGCCAGCGTCTGTTTGAAGACACCCTCTTTCCCGTTTGCTCACCCACCCTGTTAGCGCAGGAAAACATACACACACCCGCCGACCTGCTGGCCCAGACACTGCTCACCGTGGACTGGTGCAGCCATGCGGGCCATTCGATCCCAAGCTGGCAAGACTGGTTTAAAAACGCCGGGGTGGCCATCAAGAAGATCCCCCACCAGCGCCATTACTCGCTCTACAGCCTAGCTCTCGATCAGGCCATTGCCGGGCAAGGCGTGGTACTGGCCAGCTACCCATTGGTGGCTGACCGGCTGGCGAGCGGTGTGTTGGTTCGCCCCTTTGCGGAACGATACCCGCTCGCTTCTCCGTTCGCCTACGAACTGATTCTACCCAGTGATGGAGAAACGCCACCGGCGGTAGCACGCTTTGTCGAGTGGCTAGAACAAGAGGCCACTCTCTTCCGGAACACATCTACGTAGCGCTGGGGGCTATTTGGCCGCCCCGCTTGTAATCCTGAAACAGCCCATACTGCCATTGCCGTACCGCCAGCACAGAGGTAGTACCAAACCGCTGGTGGATAGGTAGCCCGCTCTCACGTTCGCAGAGGGAATGAAACTCTTTAGCCAGGCGATGCATGGTCTGCTGCCATTCAGCATTTCCCGCCGGGGATAATAGTCCGTTAAGCACAATGAGCTTCTCACTGTCGCTATCGAAACGGGAGCGGAAAAACTCGTTGGCGATATGCTGCTGAAAGAAGCGCTGGATCGGCCCATCCGCCTGCCAGCGGAAATTGGCGGCTACCCGCCGCCTGATCCGATTACCCGGAAGCAGCTCAATAAGTTTGAGCCGCTCAAGCTTGAGTAACTGCTGAATACACTCGGCTTCACTTAGCTGGTACTGGTGATGAATTTCGTCGAAGCTATAGCCATTGATAACGCAAACAGCCACCAGAAACAGCTCGCGATCATCCACAATACTCTGCTCCTGGGCATAGGTGAGCGCCTGCAAACGCTGCTCGTCGGCTTGCATCGTCTGCACCAACTCGGCGAATTCGATATTTAGCTGGTCACAGATACACTCCAGCCGCGATAGCGTAAAGTGCTTTTCAGCAAATAGGCGCTTTACCGAGGCCTCGCTCAGCGCCAACCACTTAGCGACATCGGCATAGGTTTTATCCTGAGCGCGAAGCTGGCGTTTTAGCGTTTCAATCAGCGAATCAGCTTGGGACATAGTAATCTCGTAAGCGGAATGAAGGTGCACCACACATTAAAAGTAGCAAATAATGATACCAACCAGCACCTATAACACGACTTTGTGCAAATGAGTTGCAACCAGTAAGCCTTGCTTAGAAAGTGCGACTACTTACAGGGACTTATAAAGGCTACACAACCATGCAACGACTGCTACATATCAAGGGTGCTTTGCCCTACCTGATCGCCATCTTTCTTAATGCCTTTGTGGATTTGGGGCACAAGATTGTCATTCAGAACACGATCTTCAAAAGTTACGACGGTGAAACACAGGTCGTACTCACCGCACTGGTGAATGGACTTATCCTGCTGCCGTTTATCCTGCTGTTTAGCCCGGCGGGCCATGTGGCGGACAGCTACTCCAAGGTACGCGTTCTGCGCGCATCCGCTTGGGCCGCCGTTGTTGTCTCACTGGGCATCACCGCCGCCTACTATCAAGGCTGGTTCTGGCTGGCCTTTGCGATGACACTGCTGCTGGCGATTCAATCGGCTTTCTACTCCCCAGCCAAGTACGGCTTGGTAAAAGGGCTGTTTGGCAAGCCGCGCCTGGCGGAGGCCAACGGGATGATCCAGGCCGTCACCATTGGCGCCATTCTGGCGGGCACCGTGGTTTTTACCGCGCTGTTTGAGACCTGGGTATCGCCAG
Source organism: Halomonas sp. BDJS001 (assembly GCF_026104355.1). Classification (NCBI taxonomy): domain Bacteria; kingdom Pseudomonadati; phylum Pseudomonadota; class Gammaproteobacteria; order Oceanospirillales; family Halomonadaceae; genus Halomonas; species Halomonas sp. BDJS001. The sequence goes on along the minus strand of NZ_CP110535.1, from coordinate 934,977 downwards.
GGGATCAAACCCCAGCACAGCTGCTGCGCCAAATAGCGCCGCTCGGGTGGCTACTAGTGCTCAATAGCGCTATTCAGGTGGCAACGCTTTATCGTTTGCCCCTTGATAGCACGACGCAATCCGATACGCCGTTGACCTGGCAGCGCTACATTAGGGGTGCTGCGCTGAAAGACAACCTGCAGATTATCGCCCGCCAGCCGGTCATTAGACTCTCCATTATCGGCCTGGCCACCTTTTGGTCGGTGGGCCAAGTACTCCTGGCGGCCTTTCCTGCCTATGCCAAAGACGCCCTCAGTATCGATAATACCCTGGTGCTGCAAGGCATTCTGGCGGCTAGCGGTATCGGAATTGCGCTGGGTTCTATGCTTGCCAGCAAGCTTTCACATAACCGCATAGAAACAGGCTTGATTCCCGTCGGTGCCGTCGGGGTGGCCGTGGGTTTATGGTGCCTACCGCTGTTCACCACGCCTGTTGGCCAAGCGCTGAACTTTGTGTTTATCGGCATGATGGGCGGGCTGTTTATCGTGCCGCTTAACGCCCTGATCCAGTTTCACGCCGCCGACAGCGAGTTAGGCACCGTGCTGGCCGCCAATAACTGGATCCAGAACATCGCCATGCTGGGCTTTTTGGTGCTCACGGCGCTGTTTGCCCTGTCGGGTGTGGATAGCCACTACCTGCTGTTGCTCATTGCCACGGTGGCGATGGTCGGCGGTGGCTACACCATTGTTAAACTGCCGCAGAGTTTGGTGCGCTTTCTGTTGAGCTTTCTGCTGACCCGCCGCTATCGGGTTGATGTGCAGGGCTTGCAGAACCTGCCCGCCCAGGGCGGCGTGCTGCTGCTGGGCAACCATATCAGCTGGGTGGATTGGGCCATGGTGCAGATCGCCAGCCCCCGCCCGGTACGCTTTGTGATGCTCAGATCGGTTTACCAGCGCTGGTACCTCAACTGGTTTTTAAAATCCCTGGGCTGTATTCCCATCGAGCGCGGCAGCGGTGCCGACAAGGCCCTGGCCGATGTTGCTGAACAACTCAACGCAGGCGAGGTGGTGTGCCTGTTTCCCGAAGGGGCGATCAGCCGCACCGGCCAACTAGGCGAGTTCCGCCGCGGCTATGAACGCGCCTGTGAAATGGCGAATCCAGACGTCAAGATTGTGCCTTTCTACCTGCGCGGCCTCTGGGGCAGCCAGTTCTCCCGCTCCTCCAGCAAGTTAAAGGAGCTGCGTAACGCGCCTCTGCACCGCTCGGTGGTGGTCGCCTTTGGCAAGCCGCTACCCAAAGACACCCCTGCCGATGTGCTCAAACGGCGCATCTTTGAGCAGGCGACCCGCTCCTGGCAGCAGGCCATGGGGGAGCTTTCCAGCCTACCCAACGCCTGGATTCAAAGCGTTAAACGCCGCCCTAGCGAGCTTGCCCTGGCCGACACGCTGGGCCGCCCACTCAACGCAAGCCAGGCACTCACCGCCAGTCTGCTGATGGCAAAACGGATTCGCAAACTCAACCCAGGTCAAAACGTTGGCCTGCTGCTGCCCACCAGCAGTGCCGGGGTCATTGCCAATATGGCCACACTGCTGGCGGGTAAAACACTGGTAAATCTTAATTACACCGCCGACCAAGAAGCGTTGACGTCCGCCCTTTCCCAGGCGGAAATCACCACCGTGTTCACCTCACAGCGCTTTGTGAAGAAGCTTGAGCAGCGCGGGCTCGACGTTAGCCAATTGCTTAGCGAGCAGCAGGTGGTCTTTTTAGAAGACCTGCAGACCACGATTGGTCGTGCCGAGCGCTTGAGCACCTGGCTTGCGGTGAGAATACTGCCGACTTGGCTACTACAGCGCTGCTTCTGCCATGGCCACGATGCCGACGCGACCGCCGCCATTCTGTTCTCCAGCGGCAGTGAAGGCGAGCCCAAAGGCATAATGCTCAGCCACCGCAACCTGATGGCCAATATCAAACAGACCTCGGATGTGCTCAACACCCAGAGCAACGACGTGGTGATGGGCTCACTGCCACTGTTCCACGCCTTTGGCCTTACGGTCACCCAGTTGCTGCCGCTGATGGAAGGGCTGCCGCTGGTGTGCCACCCCGACCCCACCGATGCCCCTGGCATTGCGGGCGCGATTGCCAAGCACAAAGCCACGATTATGTTCGGCACTTCCAGCTTTTTAAGGCTGTTTGTACGCAGCGCAAAGGTGCATCCGCTGATGTTGGAGAGCTTGAGGATCGTGGTCGCTGGGGCAGAGAAGCTCGATGACAACGTGCGTAACAACTTTGCGCTGAAATTCCACAAGCCCATTTACGAAGGCTACGGCGCCACCGAAATCGCCCCCGTTGCTTCCGTCAATCTTCCCGATGCCATGGGTGTCCATTACCAACAGATCCAGCGGGGCAGCAAAGTAGGCAGCGTCGGTATGCCGCTGCCCGGCACCAGCTTCAAAATCGTCGACCCGGAGAGCTTTGAAGAGTTGCCCACCGGCGAGGCCGGCATGATATTGATTAGCGGGCCGCAGATCATGCAGGGCTACCTCAATGACGCCAAGCGTACGGCCAAGGCGCTCCACGTGGTCGATGGTCACCGCTGGTACATCACCGGGGATAAAGGCTTTATCGATGAAGATGGTTTTTTGACCCTGATTGACCGTTACGCCCGCTTCGCCAAGATTGGCGGGGAAATGATCAGTCTCAGCGCCGTTGAGGGGGCAGTTAAAGCGGCTCTGGAGGATACAGATACCGCGCTGATGGCGGTTAGCATTCCCGATAGCCGCAAAGGCGAGCGCATTGTGCTGCTTTCAGAAACAGCGCTAGACGCCAACACCGTTAAAGCCGCCATGCTCGCCAACGGCACCCCGGCCATGATAGTTCCCAGTCACTGGTTGACGGTAGAGACCATTCCTCATCTTGGCTCTGGAAAAGCGGATTTTGCCGGGGCGAAGCGGTTGGCTCAAGCACGGGTAGAGGAAGAACTGAAGCGGCAATAGAAGGCTGGCATCCACTTACCAATATCCCCTTTCTGCCCCAAAGAGGAGATATTCCCTAGAAATGTGCACTACGTTGAATGTTTCTATCGGTGCGTGTTGACTTTAAAACGTGCATTAACTTTCACTTATATAATCAAAACAAGGGGTTAATTTAATTTGGCACATCACCTGCATACCTTCAATTGTTACGTGTATTGGCGGGATAATTAGAGCCCTGAAAATTCATTCATCATATTGCCTGCTGCAGTAGGACGATATCGCGTTACTGAAAGGACTCTACTTGCCTGCCTATGACTTCATAGCGAGGTAGCAATGTCATTCAATCCAGAAGGTGTGACGCGTCGGTCTTTTTTAGGCATGGTGGGGGCGGTGGCGGGGGCTGCGGCCATGTATTCCGCAATGAGTACAATGGGCTTTGCCTCCCCATCCAATTGGCGGGGGCGTTTAAACCTTCAGGGAGCCCCCGATAACACCAATATCTTAATATTAGGGGCTGGTTTAGCGGGCATGACGGCTGCTTTTGAGCTGCGCAATGCGGGCTACAACGTAAAAGTTCTTGAATACCGAGATAAAGCAGGTGGCCGTTGTTGGACACTACGTGGAGGAGACAGCTACACCGAGTTAGGCGGATTTACCCAGCATATCGACTTTGCAGAGGGCAACTACTTAAACCCCGGCCCATGGCGGATCCCCTCTGATCACTTTGCCATACTGGACTATTGCAAACGCTTCGGGGTGAAGCTAGAACCTTTTATCCAGGTCAACTACAACGCCTATTTACACGACTCAGAAGCCTTTGATGGTAAGCCTCAGCGCTTTAAGGAAGTAGCCACTGATTTCAGAGGCCACGTGGCAGAGCTACTTGCCAAAGTCGTTGATCAAAAAGGATTAGACCAGGAAGTCACCGCCGAAGACGCTGAAAAACTTATGGCTGCGCTACAACGTTATGGTGCGCTGAATGACGAGTTTGAATATGTGTCCGGTTCTGAATCTTCGGCCTTTCGGGGCTGGGCGCATCATGAAGGGGGCGGTGTTGACGGTAAACCTGAGCCATCACCCATACATTCATTGTCAGAAATACTGAATTCAACACTATGGCGCAACCTGACAGCTGGCGATAATCTGCATATGCAGTCCACCATTTTCCAGCCGGTGGGTGGAATGGACATGATTGCGAGAGGTTTTGAAACACAGGTTGGCGAACTGATTACCTATAATGCGCAAGTTACCCGCATTAAACACGAAGACGACCAAGTCACTGCGTCTTGGGTTTCAACTGACGGTAGCGGTAGTGAACAAATAGAGAGCGCCGATTACTGCATTTGCACCATTCCATTTTCGGTACTCAGTCAAATCGACCACGACTTCTCTCCCCGAATGAGCGAAATCATTGATTCCATGCCCTATGCTTCAGCGTTCAAAGCTGGCCTGGAGTTTAAAAGACGCTTTTGGGAAGAGGATGAACATATCTATGGCGGCATTAGCTATACCAACCTACCCATTACGCTAATTTCTTACCCACCCTACAATATGTTTAGCGATGGCCCCGCTGTCTTACTGGCCGCTTACCCTTGGGGCGCCTTCGCCTATCAGTTTAACGCTCTCTCTCCCGAAGATCGTATCGCCAAGGTCATGGAGTACGGCTCCCAGATCCATCCTCAGTATTACGATGAGTTCAAAACAGGCGCCTCAGTGGCATGGCATCGTGTCCCATGGACATTAGGTTGCTATGGCCTGTGGCAAGACCGGGAAGCGGACTATCTGGATGCCACCGCAATGGATGGCCGAACGCTAATGGCCGGTGAGCATATTTCATACCTTCCTGCCTGGATGGAGGGGGCCGTTCTCTCCGCATTGGATGCTGTCGAACGCCTACACACCACCATTACTGAGGCTTGAGGAGGTCGCGATATGAAAACACTTATTACATCAATAGCAGCACTCGCTCTTTCCATGTCGGCCTTCGCACAGGAAACCTCAATTGATACCAGCAATTGGTTCGACGACCCTTCCGCGTTGACTCAAACCGATGGTGCCTCTATCTATGCGGGCGTTTGCGCAGGGTGCCACATGCCCAATGGGCAAGGCGCTAAAGGAGCAGGAGAATACCCAGCACTAGCGAACAACTCTAGCTTGATGGCGACAGCCTACCCTATCAGCCTTGTTATCCACGGACATAAAGCCATGCCTCCGCTAGGCGGCTTACTAGATGACGAGCAAGTTGCTTCTGTCGTGAACTTTATCCGCACCAACTTTGGCAACAATTATGCTGACAATAACGCTAACGCAGAACTGGTAAACAGCATGCGGTAGGGATTGTCCAGTAACGACTCAGCAGCGCAGCATATGTTCATTACTCACTCAAAGGGAAATACATGATGAGCCTTAAAAGCACGATTATCGGCCTAACACTTCTTTCTGCCTATGCAAGCAATGCACTAGCTGAAGATATCATTCGCCACCCTATTCCAAACTCTGATTTTCCTATACTTCAAGCAGTTGAAGTACCTGCTGATAAGACAATGGTTTATCTCAGCGGCACGGTTCCTAGTGTCATTAATGAAGAAGCTGATCCAAACAGTATGGAAGCGTTCGGAACCACAGAGGAACAAACGGTCACGGTGATGAACCGCATTGAGGCACAGCTGGAAAGCCTTGGATTAGGTGTGGGCGATATCATCAAAATGCAGGCGTTTCTGGTAGCGCCAGAGGGAGAAACGGTCGATTTTCAAGGCTTTATGGCCGGCTATACACAATTCTTTGGTACTGAAGAGCAGCCTAACCTACCCGTTCGTTCCGCGATGGTCGTCGATGCACTGGTCAATCCCGGCTGGCTGGTAGAAATCGAAGTCACCGCCGTTAGGCCATAAATTTAAGAACAGAAAAACAAACTAGCTGGCTACATAAAAGCAATTCTAAGACGCCAGCTAGACTGAACTCATTCAGGCCCAGAAGAGTTAAGCGGGGGCGCGCGAAATCAAGAAACGTCCACCGATAAGGAGAAAAACTAAACCGGATACGCTCTGTATCGACTTCCAAACACGCGGTTGCCTTAGCCATTTAGCGGCTCTCTCCAAAGCAAAAACGACGAAGCCGTAGAAGAGCATAGCGATTAGGGCATGGCTAGCCCCCATCCCGAGCCCCCCCCAGCCAGTAGGTCATTCCGCCAGTGCTCAGAAACTGGGGAAAGGCCGCAACGTAGAAGATAGCGGGCTTAGGGTTGAGGATATTCGTGAGATAGCCTCGCACGAAGGCCTGTCTGCCACTCATTTTCGGTAAGGTTTCAGTTTCATCATCTGTCGCCTGGGACGCAACGGCTGGCGTTTTCGTTAGCGCCACTCGCAGCGCCTTGATGCCGAGCCAAATCAGATAGGCAGCCCCCACGAACTTGATAATCGTGAATAGCGTCACCGAGGCTGCGACGATTGCCCCAACACCGACGAGAGCTAGCGTGGCATGAGAGATGATTGCTGCACAGAAGCCTAGGGTCATCACCACACCCGTAACACGGCCTTGCACCGGCGTCACCTGAAGCAGCAGGAACAGGTTCGCTCCTGGGGAGACCACGATAAGCGTCACGATGGAGAGAAAGGTCAGGTAGTCATGAAGTGGGATCATATAGCCTTTACCTGTGATGCAAAACTCGAGAAATAGAAATAAAACGCTGACCCTTTACTCCAGAAACTCAGCTTTAAAGGTGTTTTGAAAAGAAGCTTAGAATCAGCTCGTAATGCCTATTCTGCCCAGCGCTACTAGGTATATGATCTTCACCTTCATAGTAGTGCACTTCTGGCGAGCGGCCATGCTCGTGCAGGCGTTGTTCCAGACGCCTGGTCATCTCAACCGACCACATTCGGTCTTTGGTGCCGTGGGAAAACAGTAGCGGGCCGGGATAGCGTTCGATTTCGATCGTCGTGGTCGGCAGCAAGCCTTCGTGACTATCACGCCATGTCCAGGCGCGTTTGCTGACATCCCAGGCTTGCCAGCCCGGGTCACCCGCATCGCGGAAGCTGCGAGCATCAAAGGCACCGCACACCACATCGGGCGGGCTATGCGCAGCAATAGCATCTGGAGCGCCTTCGATCTTATCCTTAGCCATCAGTGAGCCGAGCAATAACGCGTGCTCGGCGCCGCGTGAAACACCATAAAGCCCTACCCGCTCATCAACAGACTGGAATTCCCTGAGGGCTTTAAACGCCTCCACGCTGCGTTCGAGCGGGTAATCAATAATATGCCCCGCGTTCCATGCATTACCGCCGCTTGAGTAGCCATAAGGGAACGCCAAGAAACCATGGGCGGCGAGTAGCATTGCATCCCGGTGGCTCCAGCCTGCCCAAGCGCCTTCGGATCCATGCAGCAGCATGATGGCTGGAAAAGGGCCATCGCCCGGTGGGCTATAAGTGACGCCCCATCCGGGTAGTAAACGCTGCACGATATTTAAAGGCATTTAGGCAACCACTCCTTCGCGTTTTTTTGTCATAACTCTTTCTACCAACAATGTGTTAATCATCAACAAGTGCCAATCTTGTCATCTAAGCAGGAAGCGGCAACACACCGTTATACAGAAAATCATTGAGATAGTAGGTATACACACCAAGTGCATCTTTGCGTTTGAACGACACTTGATCGGCATTGGTTACGCAAAGCCATGGACGCATGTCGGTTGGCTCATGCTGTTTGAACACTTCAGGTGTAAACAAGCCCACGCACGCACCACCCTGAACATCTCTTGCGGAGGCGTACTCAAAGGCTTCAACGTTCGCTGTGCGCATCGCACTGCCCAATTGCTGGCACGGGGTGTAATCAACCGGTTGCTTTAATACATCAAGGTGTTCGATGAAGGGCCCTGCGTTTAACCTCACTCCCCATTTAACGGCATAGTCCACCGAAAAGAGCGTGTGTTCTGAGCGAAGTGACTCCGCCACCGGCTCCCCTTCCATTGAGCCCCAGAAGACAAGCCGGTAGAAAGCAGATTCAGCTAATGTTGTAACAATGCTTTTGCCACCATAAAAGATGCTCGGCTCAAAAGTTCGGCCAAAGCGTGATCCCCATTTGAGTGGCGGATAGCGAAAAGGGGTTTTTAGAAGATAGTGCAGGTCTCGCTCCTGTTCAGGGTAAGGCGGTTTAGCAGTTTCAAGCAGTGCTTCAAGCATCTCCTGCTCTTCTAACGTGTCGACATAGCTAAGCGTTGCGACTTGCTCCTGACTTTCCACCAGTCGATAAAGGGTTCCGGAAATAGGTTCAATATTTCGCGCGCCGCCACAGGCTTCCCACACACTCACACTTTACCCCGCATACCATCCACGAATCTCAGTACCGCAAACAGCCCCTCCAACCGTGTGACCTGCTCGGCCGGGATGCCACCAGTAACACGGTTGGATGTTCGCATAAAATGCTGAATCCATGCATGGTCGCCTCCGGTAAGAGCGAATAACGCTCGAGCCAAGCGAATAAGCAGCAGAGCTAGTTCACCCTGCTTAGAGTTCGGGTCAAGCTTCAGGCTTTTTTTAAGTTGGGTAATAGTCGTGCGGTGTACGCCTAGCACTTCTGCCAAATCAGACTGCGATAACCCCAATTGCTCAGCAGCACGCAAAACTGCTTTAGCTAGCACCATTTCCGGGGTGGGCTTTGTTTGAGAAAGGGCTGGCATGGCGCACCTCTGAGAGATGGATTTTCATCAATGATAGCAAAAAAGTTCCTCATTCACACACTGAGCACAATTTTCCTATCTATCTAGGTGGCCAAGCGAATGGTTTCATTTAGTGCCGTGCCCGCCCAAGCTACTCGCCAAACCGGCAAGGGAGTGAGACTCATCTTCACCGACAAGATCAAGAATCTCATCCAACGCCTCGACCCGGGCGTCGTATTCCGCTTCTGTATGTGGGTCGCTAAGAAGAGGGGCAAGATAAACCCAGTGCTCAGTCGCTTGTTCAACGAGTGTGCATAGTCACTCCTCTTTATTGCTATTTACAAGAAAGCAGCGCCGTCTGACGCTGCATAGCAGTATTTTATTCCGATGGTTTTACCTCAGCACTATCCGTTCCGGAAGAGTGCTTACCTTGCGCCCCACGGGCGATATCGTTGTGGCTGATCACCACGATCTCTCTTGGCCACCACTCTGGATGGTTATCGCGAATAAAGGCCAACAGTTTTTCTCTTACACTCATTTCGGCTGCCCAGCCCGCCATTGGATCTGAGGTCATTAGGTAGCAAGAGACGGTTTGTGCGGTACCCGTTTGCGCGGTCACGTAGCACAGCAATTTGTGGTGCTCGATAACGCTATCTTCTTCTTTGGCAAACTCAATAAACTTATCCCTTACTATGCCAATATCGGCGCTCAAATGTAGGCTCATCTCCAGGAATCGGTACATCTTGGTACTCTTGACCGACAGATTCTCGAACGGCTTGGACGTAAAGTACGTGACGGGCACGATCAAACGCCGCTCGTCCCAGGTTCTTAAGCGAATGAAGGTATAAAAGATACCTTCTACGTAGCACCATTGATCTTCAAAAATCACCAGATCGCCAATACGAATGGGCTTGGCAAACGAGAGTTGAAAGGACGCCAAAATATTGCCCAATACCGCCTGGCCCGCAACACCTACCAGTACCGCTAACACACTGGCAGACGCCAGGATGGATAAGCCAAGTGATTCAAAGAGCTGAATTTGCCCAAGAATGTAAATGGAAACACCGGTCACGGTGATCAAAATAATTAGACGCCGCAGTGCATACAGGGAGGTCAGCAGCCTACGCTGGTCTCGGGGCTTGGTATCATCGATTTCGCCGACAATGCGCCGCGTCAAACGCAGCATGATGGTATCCACCAAACGTAATGAAATCGTGCCGACAGCCCAAGCCAAAACAGTGATCAATAGTACCCGGAAAGTGGTCGTGGCCACGGCCGAAAACGACACCACATAGTCCAGCAACATTTGGGTGGCCAGAGACATCGCAATAAGCGCGGCGGGGGTACCGATTTGGCTGGCAAAAATGCTTGATACCCCAGACGGCAGCCATTTCGATATCAAACCAATCAAACGGTGAATCGCCCACCCAACCATGCCAACAAAGATCAAGAAAAGGGGAATGGCTATCCACTCCCAAATCTTCAAGATGCCAAATGACCCCTGGAGACGCTTGGGGATATAGCTTTCCAGCATCGAGGGGCCGTATTGTTCATAAAGCACGGGGATGTATGACACGCTGATCGGCATGATTAGCCAGACGGGCTCTTGTTCACCGACGCGGTAACGGCCCAGCCGAATATCGTAGGTTTCGCCACCGGCTTTTAAGGACGACACTTCGATATTACGACGCGCCTCGCCGACGCGCGGATCTTCACCCGAAGACTCTTCAATCACCGCATCTTCCCGGCCAGGCAGATCAGAAACACTCAGCCACTCACCGCGTTGGAAAATCTCTGCCAGTTGGCGAGCTAGCTCACTCCCCTGCTCGCGCTGTTCGCCTTCTGGGAATTCGTCAAGGTTGAGCATATGGGCAGCGGCCTCATACTCCTCTTGCCCCGTCAGCTCCAGAAAACTCCTGATCGACTCCCTTGGTGTTACCCGGACGACCTCTTCAGGAGCCTCGCCAAGCCCTGTATTGAGTGAGTCAACCGTAAACCACCGACTGTCCTCGCTCTCTCCTCCTTGAGTTTGCGCCGCGCATAGGCTGGAAAAGGTGAGTGCCAGCACCAACACACCCCATGCGAGCCACGAGCCTTGTGCTTTCATATATGCCTTATTTCATTTAAGTGGGCCAATTTGCTAACCACCAACAGCTCCGTCGCCGAGCCAGCCCAGCGTTATTGCTGGGCTATCCGTGTTAGTGAGAGGACAAAGTACAGCCTACCTTGCTTGAAGGTGCAAGGCGTAGCGGCGTTAAGGCGGGTATCACTTAGTTATTTCGCCTAACCGGTTAAGCTCATCATCGTACATAGCCACCAACAGCGGCTCGCCTTGGTCATTCACCCTAAACTGCCCGTAACGGGCAGCCTCATAGCGTTCGCCGTGGCCCTCCTGGAAGAAGAACGCATCGGTGGTAAAGCGTACCTGACCGTTGCGCAGGCGGTAACGCAGCCGTCGTTCGTCATCGGCTAAAGCGCTGCCATCATCGAGGCGCTGAAAATGCGCGATCCGCTGTTCATCCAAGCGTACAACCACATAGCCATTGCTTGCTTTTTGAGGCCCATCTTGCTGAGCATAGTCTTGTCGAAACAGCGCGCTGTGAATTCGATTGGCGAGTGCGAAGTTGAGTGCCATATAGTCGCCCTGCATCAATGAGCGCGGGTCGACTGGCGCAAGCTCCAGGTAAACGATTTCACCCTCGGCCAGGTGATGCTCTTTCTGCCAAATCGCACCGTTTACCAGCACCAGCACGACAACAGTGGCTAAGAGCACTATCCAGCGATGACGCTTGGCTTTCAGCCTCATTTTCCGTGACCTCCCTCAGAAGGAGACGGCATATTACCCTCTATACTCAACCACTTGTGTAGCGCCAAACGCAGCGTAAGCAGCACGCCACCGGTAAACAGTAGGGTTAGAGCCTTGGTTAACAGCGTCGCGTCCAGCCAATAGTAATAGCTGCCAATGCCCATCAGCAGCGACAATACCCCAAGCCCCATCACTAGGCGATGGCCCATCGCAAACCCTAACAACACAACGACCAGGCCCTGGCCCACACCAGGCGCATAAAAACTGATCAACAGCAATGCGATCGGGCTTAGATAGAGCGACCAATGGGGTTTGGATTTCGCAACGTTATACAACAGCAGCGCCAGAGAGAGCGCTACCATCACGGCGCTCAACCAGGGGGCCGACCATGCCAGAACGCTGGTGCTGTGGGCGTCAAACCAGAAGACGAACGACTGGCCGCTATGCGCTAATCCTTGCATCACCAACAGGCCTAATAACAGCCCATAGCCCCACGCCTGTACGACCCGAATACTCCCAGGCCCACGAAACTCATTTAGCCAGAGTAGCGTCAGCGCCAACAACACGAACCCACTCGCCACTAACGCCATCGCGCTCATCGCCAGCGCCATATAGAGCGCCAAGCTGGCGGCAAAAGCGGAAAACGTGCGATGAAGCAGGCTCGGCATCACCAGCGCCAATACGCTCTGCAAGCCAAATAGCGACCACGCCACCAGCGCCCATAATGAAGTCGCAGATTCCTCCCAAAACGCTACCGCGGCCCAAGCGATTAGCAACTGCCCGGCTAAGCTCACCGCCAGCGCCAGGTGTTCAAGTACATCACTGCGAGCTTTGCGAAATAGCCCATAAGCCGCGCCAATCATCGCTAGTCCCAAGCCTAACGACGCCGCCGGGCTCTCCACCACAAACACCACGCCCATGGCGACAAAACCGAGCAGAAACAGCGCCGCCAACCAGCCAGAAAACGCCTGCAGCACGCGCACAACCCAGGGTGTTTCCAGCGACGCTGGGGTTGCTGGCTCGTTTAACACAATGCCCGCTTGGTTCAGCCTGGCTTTTAAATCGTTAATGCTGTTCATGACTGGGACATCTCCTGATGCAGCCGCTTCAGCCAAACCACCGCTCCGGCGCCCATCGCCAGCACCGCGATGGCGATCAGCATCAGACTTCCCTCCTGCCAATCACCCTCCCAGAGCAACAGCCTGGCAAGCAGTAGCGTGGCCACTGTTAATAGCGAAATACAGCCTCCCGCGATCATAAACAGATCAGGCCGCCAGTAGCGGTAAACGCCATATAGCACTGCCAACCAGAGTGGGTAACTCGCCAGCACTGGCGACCACGAGAGGCCTACCTCGATGATCAACGTCATCATTAACAGCGTTATCGGCACCCCGCTCCCTAGTGCCAGCAGGCGTACCGCCCACTGCTGTGGCCAACCCCGGTCATGAGCGCCCCACTCCCAGACTGCCAAGACCAGGGTGTTGAGTATAAAGAGCCCCCACTGCGCAGCCTCACTACTGGCCAAAACGCCAAACGGCCCTCCCCAGGTACGGAAATAGAGCCCGACGGCCAAATTAAGTAACCCCAGCCACAGCACCCAGAGCAGCTCAAAGCGCGCCACCCATACCCAGGGCAGCGTCAGCACCGCCCAGCTAAAAAACAGCTGCCACGGGTCGGCACCAGTTTGGTAGACCTGCCCAATCAGCGCCAGCAGAACGCCCACCAGCAGCGAAGCAGCCGTTAGCGCTACCCGCTTAACCGTAGGAGTGGCTTTGCTCCAAACAGCGATGCCCACCGCCAGCACCACTGCTGCCTGCACCATCCCAAAGCGCAGCCAGCGCCCCATTTCTGTCCAGTTGTAAGCCACGAAAAACAGCACCGCGAAGGCCAGCGCCAAGCCGCCTAGCCACAGCAGCAGGCGATCAATAAACAGCGCCCAGGCGCGGGGAGAAGGATGTAACCCAGACGCTTGCACTGCGCGCGTCATCTGTTCAGGCGGTATCACGCCCTGCTCTATCAGTGATATCAATTCACGGCGGTTAGAGGCCATGGGGGCTCCCGTCTAAACGGCGCGGTGGAAACACAAGCATCGAGGCTAAGTGCCATGATCACTCCAACTTAGTAAAGCGCAGCCGAGCAATCTGCGCAGGCGGTTGGAAGGAGTCAGCTCGGGCATTTTCCCAATAGTGCTTGAATACCGTGTGTTCGCACTTTGCATTGAGCAGTTCATTGGGTTTTAAGAAAGTGAATATCTGATCGTAGGACTGAATCTCGTTTTCCGAGACACGCCGGATAATGTGCTCAGGCCCCAGTTCACTAGGATGGCTAAGCCCTGCGGCCCCCAGCATTTCCGCCAGCGCTTTTAAGGTATTACGGTGGAAGTGGTAGACCCGCGCTGTTTTATCGGCAATATCCAAGTGGCGGCTGCGCTTAGGGTCTTGAGTAGCCACGCCGCTGGGGCACTTGTCGGAGTGGCAGTTAAGGGCCTGAATACAGCCCAGTGAAAACATAAACCCTCTGGCGGAATTGCACCAATCAGCCCCTAGCGCCAGGGTTCGGGCAATGTGAAAGCCGGACATGATTTTGCCCGCCGCACCAATACGAATCTCCTCGCGTAGCCCGACGCCCACCAGGGTGTTATGCACCAGCGTAACAGCTTCGGTTAACGGCACCCCCATACGATTAATAAACTCCAGCGGCGCCGCGCCGGTTCCCCCTTCGCCGCCGTCCACGACTATAAAATCAGGCCGCTCACCGCTTTCCAGCATGGCTTTTACGATCGCAAACCACTCCCAGGGGTGGCCAATCGCCAGCTTGAAGCCGACCGGTTTACCACCGGAAAGCGAACGCAGGCGGGCAATAAAATCCATCAGCTCCAGCGGTGTAGAAAAGGCTGAATGGGCGGCGGGGGAAATCACGTCCTGCCCCATGGGCACTTCCCGCGCTTCGGCAATTTCTGCGGTGACCTTGGCCGCTGGCAATATGCCGCCATGACCCGGTTTAGCGCCCTGGGAAAGCTTGATTTCGATCATCTTCACCTGATCGTCACTGGCGTTGGCAGCAAAGCGCTCCTCGTTAAACGAGCCATCGTCGTGACGGCAGCCAAAGTAGCCAGAGCCTATTTCCCAGACCAAATCACCACCGTGCCTGCGATGGTAACGGGAAATAGAGCCTTCCCCGGTGTCGTGATAAAAACCGCCCTTACACGCCCCCGCGTTGAGCGCCTCAATGGCATTGCCCGAAAGCGAACCAAAGCTCATCGCAGAAATATTCAGTACGCTTGCCAGGTAAGGTTGACTGCAATGACTGCCGCCAACGCGCACACGGAAGTCCGCGTTTTCAATAGCACAGGGGAGGAGCGAATGGTTGATCCACTCATGCCCCGGCTGATACATATCCAGAAGGGAGCCAAAGGGCTTTTTATCGCTCTCATTTTTAGCACGCTGATATACCACAGCACGCTGCTCGCGGGAAAAAGGCCGTTCATCGAGATCCGATTGAATAAAGTACTGACGTATTTCCGGCCCAATGGACTCTAGAACATAGCGAAAATGGGCCAGAACAGGATAGTTACGGCTCACCGTTCGCTGCGTTTGGCGTAGATCATAAAGCCCCAGCCCAGCGAGCATGCCAAAGATCGCCACGCCCCACAGCCATGCTAAAGAGAACACCACCCCCACCAGCGAAACCAACAGCAGGATCAGGCAGGCAACAAAGACGGCATTACGCAGAGGAATACGGGTCAATCCC
The DNA here is from genome assembly GCF_026104355.1 of Halomonas sp. BDJS001. Taxonomy (NCBI): domain Bacteria; kingdom Pseudomonadati; phylum Pseudomonadota; class Gammaproteobacteria; order Oceanospirillales; family Halomonadaceae; genus Halomonas; species Halomonas sp. BDJS001. The sequence goes on along the minus strand of NZ_CP110535.1, from coordinate 919,820 downwards.
CGGGCTTCGATCATCTGAACACGAACTCCTTATCAACAGTTCCCCACGGGGCGACCAGCTACCCCGACAGGCTCAATTTAAAACGTAAGGGTTTTGTGTAAGTTTTGGCGAACTTACGACACCCATTAATATCGAATGCTGCATTCACCACGTATGCTACCCACAAAGGCCTTAGTGGAGACACCCAATGCTAATAAAGATTGCCAAACCGAGTGATTTACACGAATCCGATGTCACGCCGGAATCTATCTACCTCTCCCGACGGCGCTTTATGGGCGGTATCGCAGGCCTAGGAGCAGGGCTCGCCCTATCCGGCCACGTCCGCGCTAACGCCGACTACTCCGATGTACCCGAAGGCGATGCACCAGCATGGCTAAAGGAGAAAATCAGCGAAACCCAGTGGCGAGCCGTCACCCCTAGCGATCCTGACAAAGATAAAATTGCCCCCTTTGATGACGCCAGTGGCTACAACAACTTTTTCGAGTTCGGCACCGACAAGGGCGACCCCGCCCGCCATGCGGGCAGCCTGGAAACCCAGCCCTGGAGCGTGGTGGTCGATGGCGAGGTCAATAACGGCGGACGCTTTGCCCTGGAGGACTTCGCCAAGCCCTCGCAGTTTGAAGAGCGCATTTACCGCCTGCGCTGCGTTGAGGCATGGTCGATGGTCATTCCCTGGCTGGGTATTCCGCTGGCCGATATCATCAAACGCGCCGACCCCACCAGCAAAGCCAAGTACGTACGCTTTGAAACCCTGGTAGACCCTGAGCAGATGCGTGGGCAGCGCTCCTCGTTTTCGATCATTGATTGGCCCTACGTGGAAGGCCTGCGCCTGGATGAAGCCATGCACCCGCTGACGATACTGGCCATGGGTATGTACGGCCGGGAATTGCCCAATCAAAACGGCGCCCCTCTACGGCTGGTCGTGCCGTGGAAATACGGCTTCAAGAGCATCAAGTCGATTGTGCGGATATCGCTGACGGAAGAACAGCCGGTGAATTCCTGGCAGAAGATCGCCGCCGACGAGTACGGCTTTTACGCCAACGTGAATCCCGACGTCGACCACCCCCGCTGGAGCCAGGCCACCGAGCGCCGGCTGCCCAACAGCCTGTTCAACCCCAACACCATTGATACCCTGATGTTTAACGGTTACGCCGATGAAGTCGCCGAGCTCTATGCGGGTATGGATTTAAAGGAAAATTATTAATGGCCAGCCCACGTATATGGTTAGCATGGCGCGTGGGCGTGTTTCTGGCCGCGCTAGCACCGCTGCTGTTTTGGAGCTGGCAGGTGGCGAATAACGCCGCAGGCCCAGAACCGGGGCGCTACCTGCTGCTGAATATCGGCATCGGCGGGCTGTGGATGCTGCTGCTCACGCTCAGCCTTACCCCACTTACCAAGCTCACCCGTTGGAAAGGCTTTGCACTGATCCGGCGCCAGCTGGGCCTATGGACACTCGCCTACGCCACCCTGCATATGCTCAGTTACGCGCTGTTTATTCTGGGGCTTAACTGGGCATTGCTGGGTAGTGAGATCGTCAAGCGCCCGTATATTATCGTCGGTATGATCGCGCTGGTTGGCCTAGCCGTGTTGGGGGCGACGTCTAACAAGTGGGCGATGCGTCGCCTAGGCAAACGCTGGAAGTCGCTGCACAAATTCTCTTACGCCATTTTGGGGCTGGTGCTGCTGCACTTCTTCTGGGTGGTGCGCGCCGATATGCAAGAGTGGGCAATGTATGCCGCTATGGCTGCGCTGATTATGGCCACCCGCCTGCCGCCTGTTGCCCGCTCCCTGCCTAAACTGCGTTATCGTTTTAGCCGTTAAAGCCTCAATAGATACCCTTTCGTACCAAACGGGTTCATGTTCTGTTCAGCTAATGCGTTTATGCTGCGTGCAGTCAATCGGATAGCGTTTGGAGTCGTCATATGGCAGCAACGTATTTGGGCGCTGGTCGGCTGGTTTCAGCGCTGGCATTAATGTTGATTGGAACTGTCGCGGTTGCAGAGCAATCTGCGCAAGCTGAACAGCCGTTGCGAGTCGAACAACTGCAGCGCTGTGGCAATCTACTGACGCTGGATATACAAGAGTTCTGTCTTAGCGTCAGTGGGCTTGAGAACAACGACTTTCAGATAAAGCTGAACGGTACAGCACTTCAGCCAGAGGAGATCACCCGCGACAACGACCGGGTGCGGGTAAGCATCAGCAGCGCCGATGCGCAAAGCGGCCCACTGTGGCTTGAGCAGCGTGAGCAGTCCAGCAACCCGGTTTGGCTCACTCTTAACGGCAGCCACGTAGTAGCCGCCACCGATCAAGAGGTGGCGAAGAACATGGATGGCATCACCACCTACGTGGATCTGATCAGCCTGATTATTGAAGAGAGCCACGACGGCGCCGAGGAAGCCCAGCGTTTGGCAGAGAAGTACGACGCCGAAGTCGTCGGTATGATCCCGCCGCTCAATACCTATCAATTGCGCTTGCCCGCCCGCAACCTGGAAGAGCACGATGCGCTGGTACTTAGGCTAGGCAGTGAAGTGAGCGTGGATGCGGTGGTGGTCGAAGAGTCGGGGGCAGAAGAGAGCATTGAGAGCGAAACGGAAAAACCGCCCGCTGCAGATAATCAGGAGTGGGCGTCGAATCGTTTTCTGGATGCCGTGAACTATTACCAGCGACGCTTATCACGTCAGGGGCACGGCGGGGATATCGAGACGCAGCCCATCCGTATTGGCGTCATCGAGCGGGAGGTGGACTTTGACGCCCCGGATTTTGCCGATTACCTGGATGACTGCCGCACTGATTCCACTAGAACCTGCGTGTACGCCCGCGATGCGGCTAAGCCCGACGGGCATGGCACAACGGTCGCTGGCGTATTTGCCGCGGCCTGGAACGAAGGCGGCAACAGTGGTTTTTTACGCGGGCTGGACGATGTGGGCCCTGGCTTCGATGTAATTGTGGATCGCAACTCAGATGCCGGCATAACGGCTAATGTTGCTGCTTCCGTCAATCTGGTAGAGGACGGAGTACGCGTACTCAACTGGAGTTGGGGCATTCACCGAGTAGGGGCAATCGACATTAACGGGAAGGAGGTCGATTCGCTGGTGCGTTCCGGCATCGCCATGAGCGGTTACGAAGAACTGCTCGAAGAGTTCTTCTTATGGCTGCGCCGCGAACACCCCGACGTAGTAGTCGTGAACTCAGCAGGCAACGCGTCGTCATTTTCAGGAAGTGACGATTATCGCCTGCCCTCTTCTTTTATTACCGACCAACTGTTTGTCGTGGGTGGGCATGAACGCAGCGATGAGGATGTGCAGGTTGAAGATCCCCGCTATGTGGTCAAACGGAATGCATCCAATATCGATATGCGGGTGGATATCACCGCAGCGGCCTGTGTGCGGGGCTCTTCTTTAATCGAAGGTGAGCAAGGCGAAGCCCATTGCGGAACATCCTACGCGACCCCGCTGGTGGCCGGTCTGTTGGCGGCAATGATGTCGATTGACCCCGCACTTACCCCGGCACAGTTACGCATGCTACTTCGCCGCAGCGCCATGACGATCGGGGAAGAGTACGATTTCGAGCCGACAGATGCGGATGACCTGACCGCACCTATATTGCCATCGGAGCGGGCCAATGAGCTGAATCACCCGGATATCGGTCTGTCTGCCCGCCTGGATATGTACAAGGCGCTGGATCTGACGGTGCAAAGCTTGGATCGGGATCGCTAGGTCAGATAAATCAGCCAAGCACTCTGCGAAGATGGGTACGATAAGCCGCTTTATCACGATCGACATCCGGCATCTTCATCACATCGTTGGCGATAAAGGTCGGCAATGCCTCTAGGCCGATAAACTCCTGCGATTTGTGGAATGGGAAATAAACACCGTCCACACCACGCCCCTCAAAGAAATTGTCCGGCTCGTCGAAGGCTTCCAAAGGGGCATTCCATGTCAGCGACAGCATGTAGCGGCGCCCTTGCAGCAAGCCGCCACTGCCATACTGCTTAGTGGGGTCTTGCCGCGAGCGGCCATCGCTGGCGTAGAGTGAACCGTGGCCTTCTGTGAACACTTCATCAATGTAACGTTTAACGATCCATGGCGCGCCCATCCACCAGCCCGGCATCTGATACACAATGGTGTCCGCCCATAGGTAGTTCTGCACTTCGGTCTCAAGATTGTAGCCTTGATCAATCACCGTCTCGCGCACCTCATACCCCATTTCCTGCAACGTACTCACTGCCACGCCATGCAGGGTATTGTTGAGCTCGCCGCCAGAGTGGGCAAACGCCTTGCCACCGTTAATCAGTAGAATCTTCATCTCACGCTTTCTCCCAAAGAGGTTCATCATCAAAGCTAACCGGATAGGTTTGACGTTAATGGCGCGTATTGTGGGAGTAACAGCGCGGAAAAAGAAGCGACGTAACAGCAAGACTCTTTTGATATTAAATCAATAATGTTAAACACTCACTAAGACAAACGGCAGCGCTATGAAAAGCAATTTATGAAAAGCACCCTTGAAGAACAGCAGGCATTTGTGACGGTCGTGGATAGCGGCTCTATCACTGGCGCCGCTGAGCGGCTTGGCATGACCGTTTCCGGGGTTAGTCGTACGCTTAACCGCCTGGAGCAAAAACTTGGCGCCACGCTATTACGTCGCACAACGCGCCGCTTGGAACTTACCGAAGAGGGCGAAACGTTTCTAAACCACTGCCGCCATATTCTGGCTGCCGTTGAAGAAGCCGAAGAGGCAATGCAGGATCGCCATAACCAGCCCCAAGGCAGGCTGCGAGTTAACGCCGCCCCCAGTTTTATGCAGTTCGTGATTGTGCCGGTGATTGGCGAGTTCCGTACCCGCTACCCTGGCATTACGCTGGAGCTGGATACCCATGATCGCTTTGTCGACCTGCTCGAACAGCGGGTTGATCTGGCCATTCGCATCGGCAGCCTGGAGGACTCATCCCTGCACGCACGCTTACTCGGCCATAGCCCGCTGCGCCTTCTTGCCAGCCCCACCTATCTTGAACGCAACGGCGTACCGCAAAATATTGAAGACCTTCAACAGCACAGCTTGCTGGGATTTAACCAGCTAGATCATCTCAATCAATGGCCCCTACTCCGCGCCGACGGCAAACTATTACATATCACGCCATCGCTGGCGGCCTCCAGCGGCAGCACGCTAATAGAGCTGGCCATTGCAGGTGAAGGTATTGTTTGCCTGGCCGACTTCATGACCATCTCTCCCCGTCGGCACGGCATACTGGTAGATGTATTACCCGACTGCACACAACTGCAGACTCAAGCCGTCAATGCTGTGTACTACCGCCAAACCACGCTTTCCCAGCGCACACGACTGTTTATGGAGTTTTTAGTAGAACAGCTACCAGGGAAGTATTTGCAGGGGTGAAGGGCGATCTAAGCTAAGCCATCGCATGCCACAAGAGCACTAGCGTCAACGGTAAACATTTCTCCTTCTTTAGATTTCAATGCAAAGCCAATTTTCACCTTGTTTGTCTTTTACTCACGCCATGATCCTTCGGGCAGATCGGTGCCCACCTTACATTGCACTCTTAGACAACATTGTTTAACCCACCACCCACTCATTAAAAGCCTGCTTCTCGGTATCGCTCCCCTTGTGGGCATAATAAACCAGCCTCAGGTGACGCTCTTCATCAACGGTGAGCGTCGTGTGTTCAAGCGCCACAGTACCAAGCGCTTCAATATAAAGATGACGCACTCCCTGACAGGGCGCGTTGACCTCCTGATTTTTCCACCATGCCTTAAACTCCGGTGCCACTTTGGTGAGCTCTTCAACCAATGCCTCGATGGCGGGATCTTTGGTCGCCCGGGCAAAGTCGCGTCGGAAGCTGGATAGCATTTGGCAAACCTGCTCCTCCCAGGGTGATAACCGCTGGCGCATGGCAGGGCAGCTTTTTGGTTGGCCCATTGGTCGACAAATTTAACGGCCCGGTAATGACCTTGGCGATCATGCTGCTGCTCTTTATAGCGCTCATCGCGCTACCTTTTTCGGCATCGGTTCATCCTCTGCTAACGTTTTGGCGGTCGCGCTCAATGAATCGGCGCTCTATTTAGGCAGTGCGATAGGGGCGGCGAGTGGCGGCATTTTGCTTGCCTTCCACCTTCCCGTTTCGACATTAGCGGTGGGCGCGGGGGCAATCGCCGCAACAGGGGCATTAGTACAGTTAGCGCTTGTGGTAAATGCCAAACAGTAGTGTCACAGGATATCTATTAGCGGAGGGCACTCGGGTAAACAGCAGGCCTGATGCCACTGCAATTTAGTAAGTCATAACCCTGTGTTCAGCGAAGGGACGCCACTACCCGTTAGGCTCTTTTGGCGTCCATCAACTTACTTGCGGTACGCACTGTGATAACAATGGCGCTCAAGGGAACGATCATCAAAACGGCCCCTAGCCCCAGCATTGCCTTGAAACCAAACAAATTGAACAACACAAATCCGATGACACACCCAGTCAGAAATGAAAAAATCGTCGTCAAATGTGTATAGAGTTGCTTTCGGCAAGAACGGCGGTCGGTCGTCTCACCGCGTGCCGCCAAGGATGATAAGAACGAGCCTAACGCGATGCCAGCATCCGTTAGTGTACCGGTTACGTGAGTCGACCTCACCCGACCGTTGGAGAGTTGCGTTGACGTCGCGTTATGAACTCCCATCAAGAAGCCCAGTGCTATCAGCACTTCCTCGTTGAAGCGTGTCGAGTAAAACAGCAGTTCGAACACCGACACCGCAGTCAATGCCACGCCTTCCGCCAAGAGAATCAGGCAAAAGATGGTTCTGAGTTTCTGCCCCACGACCACGGCAACGCGTGCGAGCGTACTTCCTATCACAAATGCCAAGAGCAGGGCTGCCAGAAACAACAAGCCATAGGTATCGGGGCTGACTACTTCAGTCGACATTTGTGAGGCGTTGCCACTCATATGCGAAGGGAGAAACCCAAAAGCCCCCAACGCCATGGCATTGAGAATACCGGCAGCTGTCGCCAGTACCAGTGCCAAGCAGCGATCCTCGGTATGAGACCGAGCTTTCTTCTTTTTGATCAACAAACGCCTTCTCCAACGACCTAAGAGTTGGCAAGTACGACACTAATACTAAAGCATAGTTCTAATTTAACTAATTGAGAGTTAGCTGACATATTAACGCCTGAATCCAAGCGTTAAATGCCAAACATCAACGACCGGTGTGTAGAAAGCCCGGCCATGGCGCCATCGGCCACGGCAAAGGTGACCGACCCGGCGGCGCGGGCCACATCACCGCAGGCGAACACGCCAGGAATTGAAGTAGCCTGCATTGCATCTGTTTTGACGATACTCCCCATGGGAGACTCTTCAAGCTCGCAGCCCAACTGTGCTGCCAGTGGGCTAAGGTGAATGCGTGGCGCGACAAACAATCCCACCAGCGGAAACACCCGACCATCCTGCATTACCAGCTCAACGCCATTTGCCTGCTCATTAAGGCGTTCCGCTGCGCCATACTCAACGCGAGTGCCACGTGCCTTTAGCTGCGCCAACTGATCGGCACTGGGTTCAAAGGCATCGTTAAGAAACAGCGTGGTGGCGCCCCAGTCGGGCAGCATTAAACCGTGGTGCATCGCGAGTTCTAAGGTTGCCAGCACACCGATCCCCTCTTTGCCCAGCTCATAGCCGTGACAGTACGGGCAGTGGAAAACGTGTTTGCCCCAAAGCTCGGCGAGCCCCGGTAAGCCTGGCAGCTCATCGGCAACACCCGCGGCCAGAATAATGCGCCGTGCTTGATAGCTGCTGCCATCGGCTAGCGCCACCAAGAAATTATCAGCCTCCCCCGTTACCGCTTCCACCCGCCCCGTGCGCCACTCAACCGTTGGGTACTCCATCAGTTGACTACGGGCCTCTGCTGCTATCTCTACGGGCGGCGCACCATCCTGAGTTAAAAAACCATGGGAGTGAGAGGCAAAACGGTTGCGAGGTTGGTCTGCATCTACCAGCAATATTTTCCTCCTTGCTCGGGCCAGATGTAGCCCTGCCGCCATGCCTGCGTAGCTGCCACCGATAATCACTGCATCAAAGCTCATTGCCCTTCCTCCGTTCACGCCTTGCGATCTAAAGCCGATTTTAATTGGTCAACTTCATGTATCTTTTATTGATACATTAAAAAGCGCACAGAGGTCAATCACAATGTTGCGGGCACTCGTTAGAGTTAATCAGGCAGGTAATGAAGTATTAAGGCGTGGGCAGTTGGTAGCCTTTGCGGGTGGCAATATCATCAAACTGTTCAGCAAGCTCTGCCAGCGTGACCGCTCCTAAGCGTTCGATCAGCAGCGCTTCCGCTTCGCGCATGGCGTCAAACAGCGCAGCATTAACCACCTGCTCTACTGCGCAGTCCGGGTTATCGCGATCGGTGCCGATAGCGAAAATACGCGGTCCGCCTACGGCGTTGTGGATATCCACCAGCGTTACCTTGTGCAAATCGCAAGCGATACGCCAGCCACCGTTGTGGCCTTTTTCAGACTTTACATAGCCCGCTTTACGCAGCCCCGCCATGGTGCGCCGCACCACGGCAGCGTTGGTGCCTAGCATGGTGCCAATCTGCTCAGAGGTAATCGGCTGGGATTCTCGGGCAATGTGCAGCAGCACATGCAGCATGCGAGAGAGACGGCTATCGGTTCTCAAAGGGAATGATCAACTATTCAGCGAAAATAAAGGAAAATCGACGTCATAGCACTTTAACACAGCCGCAACTGTGCTAAACACGCACCCCATCAGTGTCACCCCTAACGCGATGGCACCTGGTTCCCCTTTCCAGGCAATCTATGTTTATTCTCACTATACTGTCGACTTATTTGTTCCCGGCTGGGGTTAAATTTCGTACTGCTAGTCCACTTAAGGTTGTTATGGGTCTTCAAGAAATCGCCGTTGGTGGCATCTACTTAAGCCCGCTGCTGATCTACGCGCTCATTGGCTTTATTGCTACGCTGACTATTCGCTCGCTGCTGCACTGGGTGGTCGGCGAGTACGCGCTCTGGTACGAGGCGTGGTTCGACATCTCACTGTTTGTCATTTTCACAGCAGCCACTACCTTCCTGTTTACCGTGTTGCTTCAAAGCGCTTGATATAACCCATTTTGAGATAGCCCCTTGAGAGAATCGCTGATGCGCCCTTCGCTTCGTATTGTGCTCACTTTAATTATTGTCGCTATCGCCATTGCTGCCGGAGCTTGGCTTTGGCGCTACTACCTTTACACCCCCTGGACCCGCGACGCCCGAGTACATGCTGAGGTTGTTACCATTGCCCCGGATGTTTCAGGCTGGGTACACACGCTTGAAGTGGTCGATACCGATTATGTTGCCCAGGGCGATACGCTGTTTACGATCGACGATACTCGCTACCAAGCGGCGGTTGATAGCGCTCAGGCCATGGTTGAGCACCGTCAGGCCACTCTGGAACTCAGTCGCGCAGAGGAGAGTCGGCGTAACCAGTTGAGCAATAATCGTGCGATTAGCGCGGAAAATCATCAGATCGCCCAGATCAACTCGCGGATTGCCGAAGCCGATTTACAGCAGGCCCAGGCGGAGCTGACCAGTGCCCAGCTTGATTTAGCGCGCACCCAAATAACCGCTCCCGTCAGTGGCCACATACTCAACGTACAGCTTAGCGTGGGTACGTACGTCAACCGCGGCTCTCCCGTCATGGCGCTGATTGCGGATAACTCCTTCTATGTAGTGGGCTATTTTGAAGAGACCAAAATGGACTCAATCAAGGTTGGTGACCCGGTAGAGGTGATTCTGATGAACGGCGACACTCACCTGGATGGACGAGTGGCAGGTATTGGCCGGGGCATCGCCGACAGCAACACAACCCTTAACCAGCAGTTGTTGCCCCAAGTGGAACCCACCTTTAACTGGGTGCGCTTGGCGCAGCGCATTCCGGTGCGTATTTCACTCGCTGAGGTTCCTGATGACACGCTGCTGAGTGTCGGCATGACAGCGACAGTGCGTGTCCGCCCTGCCGAACAGCCTGAATGACCTATGTCACCCTTTATTAGCACCTACCTGACGCCCAACGCCACAGCGGTCAAGTTTGCCATCAAGACCACCCTGGCGATGATGCTCGCCCTTTATGTTGCGCTCTGGCTTGACGTTGAACGCCCCTACTGGGCGCTGATGTCGGCGGCGTTTCTGCAGATTCGTCCCATGAGCGGCATGGTGGTAGAGAAAGGCATCTGCCAGCTTGTCGGCACTTTGATTGGCGCCGTGGCGGGTATCGCGATCATGGCACTCTTCGCCCAGGCCCGCGTACCGGCACTTATCGTACTGACCATCTGGATTATGCTATGCACTTACGTGGGCTCGCTGTGGCGTAATAACTACACTTACGGCTGCCTGATGGCCTCCGTCACGGCCATGCTGATCGTGGTCATCTCCAGCGGCAGCGCGCCCGCTGGGATCTTCGATATCGCCGTGGCGCGCCTTACCGAGCTCGGGCTGGGCGCCATCTGCGCCATGCTGGTCAGCTCGCTGCTCTGGCCATCCCATGTGGGCACCCACCTTGCCACCCAGGCCGACAACGTCATCAACCAAGCCTTCGAGCATGCCGCACTGCGCTTGGAAGCCAGCGACGATATCCCAGCGATGCAGAAAGCCCTGCGTAGTAGCCTCGGGCCGTTAACCCTACTGGAAACCGATAGCCAGGCCGCCCGTTTTGAAGGCCCGGCAGGCCCTGGCCGGGTGCGCGCCACCCACGTACTAACCCGCCGCACGCTGCGCTTTTTCGCCAATCTTCAGGCGCTTCATCAACTGATGCACGACCACGCCGACCGCCTCGCCCCGCAAAGTATCAAACTGGCGGGGCAGATCGCGCAAGGCTTTCGCAATGCTGAACACGTTAAAGGCGTGGTTGAGGCCAGAAAAGCTCTTCAGGCGTTACGCCAGCAGGTTCACGAAAACGAAGAGGAGAGGCGCTTGGCCCCGCTTGACCGGCGCTTGCGATTGGGCCTTCGGGAATCGATCGGGCACGCCATGATCATGCTCGATGCCCGGGAAGCGATTGCCTCTCCGGAGAGCCATAAACTGCGTTCATCACCGCTGGCCTGGCACCGCGACCACCTCGCCGCGAGTATCAACGCTATACGCTCGGGCTTGGTATTCTCGCTACTGGCGGCTTTTTGGATTGTCACCGCCTGGCAGAGCGCCATGATTGCGATGATGCTCGGCACGCTGTTTTCCGCCTTCTTCGCCAGCCGTGACAACCCTATCGCGATCACCATGATGTTCTACAAAGGCATGCTGGCGGCGATTCCCAGCGCCTTTTTATTCGGCCATGTGCTGCTTTCCCAGGCCAATGGTTTTCCCCTGCTAGCATTGATTTTCGGTACGCCGCTGTTTTTGGGATTATTGGGTGCCACCAATCCAGCCACGATGGGGTACTGCCTGGCGTTTACGATTTTCAATATTCTGCTGACCATGCCCGGCAACGGCATGGATTTCTCATTCGATAGTTTCGCCAACCGCGTGGTGGCCGTGGTCATTGGGCTTAGCTGCGTGGTAATGGGCTTTCGTCTGCTGCCGGGGCTAGGTACGCGCCTTAGACGGCGGCGACTGATCAGCGCCATTTCCACAGACATTCATGAGCTAACGCGGCGCTCGATTCGCGACGCCGAAACCCGCTTCAGCGGCCATATGGCGGATCGGATTCTTCAGTTGGCCCAGCACGACGACATGCTGCCTGAAGACCAGCGCCACCTGTTTATTCTTGGTTTGACCGGGCTGGATGTGGGCACCGCGACGCTGCGCCTGCGTGACCGGCTTGATGATGCACCGCATCCTCGAATCCGCGAGGCGCACCACCACCTGCTGCGCACGCTGGCGAGCGGATTTGAAGAGAGCGCCAACGGGCGCCAACCCCAAGGGATTCGTGAAGCGGGCCAGCAGTTGGAAGAAGCGATAGAGGCTTACGGCGACGTGCCCGCTGATCGCCGAGTACTGCTGGAAGGCTTGGTCGAGCGGCTCGAACTGGCTCTGGAGCGCCTAGCGCGCATTATGTCGGAGCGGCCACATCATAAGCCCGCCGCAGATAGAGGGACAGAGACATCAGCGACGCTCCAGAAATAAGCTATTTTTCATCGCTTTCTGGCAACTTATGTGCTTTCTGAAATGCATCACTAAACGCCGCAGCCAAAATGCCGGTAGGCATGGCGATAATCCCAATGCCCGCCACCGCCGTTAGGCCTGCAAAAAATTTACCCAAAGCGGTAATAGGCGTCACATCACCATAGCCCACCGTAGTGAGCGTAGCGATACTCCACCATAGTGCCCGCGGCACGCTTCCAAATGCCTCCGGCTGGGCTGACGCTTCAACGACATAAAGACAGCAGGATGAAAATAGCAACAATAGCCCAGCCACACCCGCGCTTAACCAAAGCTCATAAGAACGCGAGCGGAGCGCAACAGCTAACCCCGCCCAAGCTTGGCTAAATCGCCCTAAACGAGCCAGTCGCAACATACGCAGCAAACGCAATAGCCGTACCAAAAAGGCATTATCATGAGCCAGGAAACCCAGAAAATAGGGCAAAATAGCGACCAGATCGACTAACGCCCAAAACGAAAAGATGTAGCGAAGACGGCCACTCAACCCACGATACCGCGGGTCTTCCCCTATCGAATAAAGCCGCAGTAGATACTCAATAATGAACACCACCACGAATATTGTTTCGAGCGTAGGGAAAAGCCATGGCACGCTTGCGCGCAGGGTAGGCTCCGTCTCCAAAATAGCCGTTAGCGATGCCAGCAAAATAAGCACACCAATCACTTGATTGAGTATTGAAAGCCCAATCTGCTGACGCGCTTCCGGCGCTAACTGCCGATAGAGCGCAGCTTTATGCCTTGTTAGATTCACGCCTCCCCTACCCATTTTTTCAATTCCATTTATGGCCTAACACTTTTAAGAAAATGTAGACATGTTAACTCAAGCTTAGATGACTAAACGGCGTCAATGCGGCCACATATCAGCCGCCCCCCTGAAAGACGTGAATATCAGCGTTTATAGCCCGTTCGACCACCGCCAAGCGTATTTTGAGCCATCAATTCCACGACCCAATCGATAAATACGCGCAGCTTGGCACTAACGTGCCTATTCGGTGGAAAGGCGACGTACATCGGCATTGGATCAAGGTGCCAATCAGCAAACAGACGCACCAGTTCCCCACGCGTTACATGCTCCCTGGCCATGTAATCCGGGAGCCAAATTACCCCTAACCCCGCCAGGCCAGCTGCAAGCCCAGCGTTCCCATCGTCGACCGATATCACATAGCGCCCCTGTACGGTGACACGCTCTGCATTGCGATGCAGAGCGTAGGGGAAAGCCAAACCAGAACGTGCCCAACTAAAACCAACGATGTAGTGAGGCGGGAGCGACAGCTCTTGTGGGTGTGAAGGAACACCAGTTCTCTCCAGATAGCCCGGTGCAGCGTAAACACCGAGGCTTAGATCGCCCACGCGACGCGCTATCAACGATAGGTCGGTAAGCTCTCCGCCGCGCACCACACAGTCCACGCTTTCACCGATCAAATCCACCATGCGATCACTCACCCCCATATCGAGTTGAATATCAGGATAGCGGGTGTGGAACGCGGGCAGGGCTGGAATCAGGATCATGCGCGCAAAAGGGCTGGGAACGTCTACTCTTAGTCGACCGCGAGGCAGCACCGAGGCGTTGGACAAGCTGGTTTCAGCATCATCCATATCGGCCAGAAGCTTGATAACGCGCTCGTAATAGGCGGCGCCGTCAGCCGTTACGTTCACCTTGCGCGTGGTACGGTTGAGCAGCTTTACCCGTAGCCGTGCCTCTAGTTGTTGCACGAGTTGCGTCACGCTGGTTTTGCTCATGTGAAGCGTCTCGGCTGCCTTGGTAAAGCTGCCCGTCTCCACGACCCGAGCAAAGGCCTGCATTGCGTTAAAACGATCCATGAGGGTACCAAACACCTTTGATTGTTTGAAATATACAAACAATGTTGAACAGAATTCGCCGTTTATCCACCTCTAATGACGCCTTAAAGTGACGCCATCGTAGATAAAGGGTCGGCTTCGACCTATTGATGGAGATTCACATGACTAAACGTGACGTTGTTTTCCCCCCAGGCCGCCAAGCGCTTTATGAACAGAACGCCTACTCCGCAGCCGTTCGCTCCGGCGATCTACTGTTCGTGTCGGGCCAGGTCGGCAGCCGTGAAGACGGCTCGCCCGAGCCAGACTTCGCCGCCCAGGTACAGCTCGCTTTCGACAACCTGCAGAGTGTCCTGAAAGCGGCGGGCGCAAGCTTCGAGGATATCGTCGACGTAACGACCTTCCATACGGATCCGGAAGCCCAATTCCCTATCTGGCTAGAAGCCAAGGCGCGCGCGTTCCCGGAAAAACCCTACCCGAACTGGACGGCGGTCGGTGTGACCTGGCTGGCGGGGTTCGACTTTGAAATCAAGGTCATTGCTAGGCTTCCCGAGTAATCAAACCGTACTGCTCAGCGCCGATTTTTTGCTCCCCCGCAGGATCAGGAAAGTTTGGCGCCAGGATTGGTAAGCCCACCAAGCAACTCGACCATCTGCTCGCAGGTGCGGAAGTTCAGTTGAGCGATGAAATCCTCGACCAAATCGACGAGATTGTTCCGCCGGGCGTTGACGTGGCACCGCTGGAGAGGGCGGCCTACATACCCCCGGCGATCGCACAGTCCTCCCTGCGTCGTCGTGCACTCACGGAGCGAGCGGTCATTTGACGTTGTGCGGTGAGATATCGGGGCGGAGGTAGTTTCCCAGGCAGCACCCTTTGGAAACGGCACTCTTTAGCTTCAATAGAATGGTTTCATCAAAGGGTGCTGCGTTCAGCATCACCGCTGGCAATCGAGTGTTTAGAGTTCGAAGCCTAGTCGCCTATCAACGGAGTATCTGCCCCCGCCACGAATGGCGAACAGGAGCGACACGAAGCCCAGCATAATCGGATACTCGATACCGCGATCGATCCAAGGATAAGTCGGCCCGATCGCAAAGCAGATAACGATCATCTGCACCGTAAACACCAGCCCAAGAAGACGCGTGCCGAAGCCGATAGCAATGGCGATGGCGCCAAAGGTCTCAAGTAGCGCAACAAATATCGCCAACTGCGGAGCAAAAGGTAGCCCTAGAACGTTGCCTATCAGGTTCGTCGTCCCTGCCATCGGATCGGCCATTGACCCATGCGGCATACCGAATAGCTTAGGGATACCATGCGTCAAGATCGAAAGTCCGAATGCTACACGCAGCAGTGCGTAAGTGATCGGCTCTCCTCGCGTGTAAAACTGTGCCAAAAAAGGAAATAGCAGCCGAGGGCGTCCATTCCTGGATTGCTCAAATACATTGCGATTTGTGGTAGACATCATTGACTCCATTGGCGTGAGGTTTTACGACCAAAAGGCCGTGATGGTCGTGGCATCCCCACTTTTTTGACGTAGCAATGAGGAGGTTCGGATTCAGGTTCAGCAGTACATGACACGGCAGTAGTCACGATCGCCTTCAAGTCTCTTGCAGCAGGTCTTCGATCCGAATCGGCAGATGCCGGATACGCTTGCCGGTCGCGTGAAAAACGGCGTTGGCGACCGCGGCCGAGGCACCGACCATAGCGACCTCGCCGATCCCTTTAACCCCAGAGGCGTTAAGCTGTGGATCCGGAATATCGAGCAGCTCGACGGTAATGTCGCCGATATCAGCGTTCACCGGCACGACATAGTCAGCGAGGTCGTTATTTTGGATAAAGCCATACCGGGGATCGATTTCGGCAGTTTCTTGTAACGCTGCCCCGATTCCCCACACCACGCCGCCCTGAACCTGGCTGGTCGCTGTACGGTGGTTCATCACTCGCCCACAGTCGGCGACAGAGACGACGCGCGGCACTCGCACGCGCATCGTTGTTGGGTCAACATGCACTTCAACGAAATGGGCGATCCAACTAAACGCAACGAGCTCATCATAAATGGGCCCAGCCGTTGCCGGTGCGCCCTGGCGCATCCGGTCTAGAGCGGCCTGAGTCTGATCCAGGCCCAACTGTTCAATCTCTACCTCGAGCATGGGACGCTTGGTGGACATCAGCTTGCGATGCACGTCATCCCCTGCGCGTAGCTCTCCGACAAGTTCCGTCAGCGCCGCCTTCATCTTTTCTGCCACTGCACGAGTCGCGGGCACCGCACTCCCCGTGCCCCAGGAACCTGCGGTGAGGTGCTGGTCAGCGGCGGTCGTGTCACCCATCTGGATATCCAGCTTGTCTAGGTTGACGGGGAGCACCTCCATCAACTCGGCGGCGATAGCGCTACGCATTCCCTGCCCCATCTCATGCCCGGTAATGAACAGACGTGTTACGCCGTTTGCCTGGATGCGCAACCGGGCGATGGCCGGGCACATGGATCCTTTATACGCACCGGCGGCAACGCCCCAACCAATCAGAGTTCCGTCCTCAGTTGTCATTGTGCGCGGTGCCGAGCTGCGTCGATCCCAACCGAAAAGTTCGGCACCCCGCTCCAGGCAGCGGGCCAGTGTCCGGCTGGAGAAAGGCTTTCCGGTTATCGGATCGCGATCAGTGTCATTGATAAGACGCAGCGCAACAGGATCCATTTCGAGGGAATAAGCCAGTTCATCAATGGCACTTTCGAAGGCAAAGCTCGCCGGGTGCTCATGTGGAGCTCGCATATAGCCTGGAGGGGACGTATCAACGCGAATCAACCGTTCACGGCCAAGCCAGTTGGCAATGCCATAAAGATGGCTCACCATTTCATTGTGAGAGGTTCCATAAAAATGGTCGTAACGAGCATTTTGCTGATCACTTTCGTAGATCGTCGCCACTAGCCGTCCATCTCTTGAGGCGCCAAGCTGTATGCGGTGATTGCTGCGTGGGCGATAGGCGGCAGTATGGAAGAGTTGGGCGCGGGGCATTACCAACTTCACCGGTCTGCCGAGTAAAACAGCTGCCCGTGAGACCAATGCTGACTGAAGTTGGAGAACAGTTTTCTGACCGAAAGCGCCCCCTACATAGGGGCTAATCGCATCGACTGTGGAGGGGTCAAACCCAAGAGCCCCGGCGGTGCCGAACTTAATCGCGCTGGTATTCTGGGTGCCTTCAAGGATGGTCAGTTTACCGGCCCGCCAATACGCCGTCGTGGAAATGAGCTCTATCGGGTTGTGATGATTCTGCGCCTGGGCGTAGGCAACATCAACCGTCACCTCTGCCGCCTGAAGCGCAGCGTGGGCATCACCTACCTCAGCCGTTATCTCGTAGGGTTCTGCGTCGGCGCCCAGCTCGTCCATTGTGGCGGTGAACGCTTCCACGCGATAGCTGACGCGTACCAAACGCGCCGCTTCACAGGCCGCCTCCAGCGTCTCGGCAACCACGAGCGCCACGGGTTGGCCGCGAAAGCGGATCAGTGTGTCCGCCATCGGCTGTAGACCGGGCTGATGGCCGCCTAACGTGGCAGGCGTCACTGCTATATCATTAGCGAAATCCTCATGGGTATAGACTCGCACAACGCCCGGCTCTGCGATGGCTAACGCGGTGTCGATAGCGGTCACGCGCCCCTTGGCAATAGTGGCCGGTACTGTTATGGCGTGTAGCAGCCCATCGAGCGCTATATCGGCAGCATACAGGGCACGTCCTAATACTTTTTCACGGGCGTCGACACGTGGGCGATCGGGGGTGGATTGTAGTGTCATTATGCATTCCTCTGGGCGGCGATCATTAGAGCATCGGCGATTACTTCAGGCCCGAGCGTAAGCTTGAAAGCGTTGTGCTGCCCCGGGCGCGCGTTGGCGAAGGCTGCTTGTCCCGCGGCGAGCGCGCGAGCGCGGGTGAGAGGATGGCCGATCAGCGCCGTCTCAGCTTCAGTGGCACGCCAAGGTATGGACGCCACGCCGCCCAAGGCGATGCGTGCTTGGCGTACGTTATTTCCCTGCATTTCAAGCACAACCGCGGCGGACACTAATGCAAACGCATAAGACTCACGATCGCGGATTTTGTGATAGGTCGAACGCCGGGCAGGCCGCTTGGGAACGGTGATGGCGGTAACGATCTCATCCGATGTGAGGGAGAACTCGATATGAGGCGTATCCCCCGGTAAGCGATAAAGTTCGGCGACGGGAATCGTTCGGTGTCCATTAGGCCCTAAGACGTCCACCGCAGCGCCGAGCGCTAAAAGAGCAATCGGCCAATCGCCGGGGAAAACAGCTGTGCATACATTTGAGGCACCGAACAAGGCCTGACCACGATCCAGGCCCCCAATAGCGGCACACCCTGAGCCCGGCTCGCGTTTATTGCACGGCGAAATACCACCTGCACCATTACGGAAGTAGATGCATCGGGTGCGTTGGAGCAAATTGCCGCCCACCGTCGCCATGTTACGAAGCTGTTGCGAGGCGGCCTTCAAAAGTGACTCCGCCAGTACCGGGTACTCATCCCGAATAACCGGATGCGCAGCGACATCCGCCATTCGGGCCATGGCACCAATGCGCAGTGTGTCGCCCTCTGTCTCAATAGCATCAAATCCGTCGATATCGCTGACATCGATGATATGCGCTGGCGTTTCAATACCCAGCTTCATCAAATCGTAGAGTGTGGTTCCCCCGGCGATGAAACGTGCCCCTTCTCCGGCATTGGAGAAAGCGGCCAAGGCGGCTTCAGGCGTGGTTGCACGCGTATAGCTAATCGACTGCATCAGCTCTCTCCCATCTCTTTAGCGGCATCCTCAATCGCTCTCACAATGCCGACATAAGCGCCACAGCGGCAGATATTGCCGCTCATATACTCACGTATTCGCTCAGGGCTCGTCGCATTCCCTTCATTAACGCACGCGATACCCGCCATGATTTGCCCTGGTGTGCAATAGCCACACTGCAAGGCATCGTGATCGATAAAGGCCTGCTGCATCGGGTGCAGGGTATCCCCATCAGACAGGCCCTCGATCGTCGTTACCTCATGCCCATCAACCTTGGCGGCGAGTGTTAGGCAGGACACTACCCGGCGACCATCGACATGAACGGTGCAGGCACCGCACTGGCCGTGATCGCACCCCTTCTTCGCGCCCACCAGTGCCAACCGTTCGCGCAACATGTCGAGCAATGAGGCACGGGTGTCGATGGTGAGATTGACCGGGACGCCGTTCACCCTTGTTGCAATAGCGGTAGTGGTACCAGGCTCCCATTGAGCAGGAGACGTCCCAAGGGCTGTGTTCTGCTGCGCCCAACTGGGCATGGGCAGAAACGCGCTGGCCGTTAAGAAAGTCCCAAGCCCTAGGGTTTCGCGGCGAGTCATAGGCAGGAAGGATGCGCGTTGATCATCGTTCATACCCTCACTCGCCTGTATATCACCGGGCTGAGTTGGTTTTTGCTGGAACTCTTTGCTCATTGGAAGCCTCGACGTATCGATAATTAGACAAACCCGCAACCACCTAGCCTCAAGTTTCAATACAACAAACTGACGTTGATGGAGGCCAATACATTAATCTATGCAAATCCTATCAATAGGGCGCTCATTCATATCAATTACCGCTTCAGCGAAGAGGCGCCCCTGTTTGTTTTAACCAGCACCGCAGAAAAAGGCATGTGCTTCATCAACAAGCTAATTTATCTGCTAATAGCTAGGTCTCAATGCATTGATGAACCGACCAGCCACGATTACGGTGTTGCCAATTACAAGTATTTTAGGCCAGAGATGTGCCCACGATATGCCGAAGTTTTCGACACTTTGTCGCAAAATGTACCAATCAAACTAAAGCGCAATAAAAGATGGGAGTGAAGCGGATTAAAGCAGATCTATAGGGGTAACTAGCGTCAATAAGAAGGGAAAGGCAACGGTACATAACGAGCCAACATTGACACTTTAAATCTCAGCGTCAACATACAAACTAAAACAACTCAGTCTTGGCCATTATCGATTTGGCCAAGACTGGCGTTGGATAAAGCATGTGGGGCAGAGCTATTTTGGTAAGTGGGTGCTGTGTGCAGAGTTTAATGTTTTCTTGAGCCTCCAGGGGCGCTCTTTTTTCACCGGCGTTGCGTTTGTGCTGCTTTCTCTTGGGAGTGAGATGATGGCTTGCATACCGGTTTCGGTGTTGCACAGTGAGATATCTCCCCCATGCTGCCGGGCGACCGCGCGCACTATTGAGAGACCGAGGCCGCTGCCGCCTGTCTCCCTGCTTCGAGACGTTTCAAGTCGCACAAAGGGTGCGAAAACCTTCTCTACCATGCTGTCAGGAATTCCGGGGCCACGGTCTTCAACGACGATATCAACAGTGGACACGGTGTATCGAAGCGACACCTTTGCCTCTCCCCCATAACGCACCGCGTTCTCAATCAGATTTCTGATTGCGCGGCGCAGGCTATCAGGCCGACAAAGGTATTTCATCTTCATCCCCTCGACATGAGTGACCGGATACCCTAAATCAGATTGGTCATCACAAATACTTCCCACCAGCGCTTCGAGATCTATATTGCGCGTTTCTTCTCTGACAGCTTCTCCATGGGCGAATGAAATCGCGCCTTCTGTCATCGACTGAAGCTCATCAATCGTCGCTATCATCTTGCGCTGGATCTCTTCATCGGTGACGAATTCTGCTCTTAGTCGAAGCGAGGTTAGTGGCGTACGTAGATCATGGCTAATGGCCGCCAGCATCTTCGTGCGATCCTCCACGAAACGATGTAACCGACTCTGCATGTTATTAAAGGATTGAGCCGTCCGCTTGATCTCCTCAGGCCCATCTTCCAATAGTGGAGGCAAATTTTGTCCTCGACCTAATGCTTCAGCGGCGGTCGCCAGATTTCTCAGTGGTCGTGCTATACGGCTGGCGATAAACATGCTGATCAAAGCAAGCATAAGTGCGGTAAGCCCAAGCGACATCAATGCCCTGGACGTCCACAAGTTTTTTGTATCGTGCTGATAATAGGCCGCGTTCAACCAACGTCCATCATCAAGCTGCACTCTGAACCCATACCCCTGGCTGCCCGAAAATTGGAGCACCTTCGCTGGCTGCGGCATCATCCATAAATAGGGCTTTGGCGTCATCCACGGGTCAGCCGCATTGGAAGCGAGCATTTTATTAGCACTCGGCAATTGCGGCGAGGCAGATCCGGCCCATCCTAATGTTCCGCTTGGATCGACGGAGCGATCCAGCGGCTGGGAAAGCCGTTCGAGGGCCTGCAATCTCCAGTCATTTGGATCAATAACATCGCTGTCGTTTAACCAGTACCGCAAGTAGCTGCCTTCACTTGCGCTTAGCGCCTGCTCTCTCAATTCCGGTGATAGCGATTCCATCAAGCGGGTCACTGATGATGCCCGGCTAATAAACTCAGCTTTCGCTCCCGCATCGAATTTCTTGGTGTATTCATCCAATGATATAAGAAAGGTGAGTGCCTGAGAGACGATTAGCGCCACGAGCGTCAGACCGATGATTTGGGTAGCGAGGCGCCTTCGCCAAAGACGAGTCATCCGGGCGTGACCTCGGCACATAGGCTGTAGCCACCCCCCCAATGCGTTTTAATGATCGTCGGGTTTTTAGGGTTCTCCTCAATTTTCTTACGGAGACGGCTAACTTGGTTGTCAATGCTGCGATCAAAAATATCGGCTGTCCTACCCGCGGTAAGATCAAGGAGCTGCTCCCGGCTAAGTATCAAACCAGGCCGCTCGATGAAAACCTTGAGCAAGCGGAACTCCGCTGTGCTCAAGGGAATACCAACGCCATCTTCGCCGACGATTTCCTGGCGCCCCAAATCGAGCTTCCAGTGATCGATGCGCACAACCCTGCGATCTAGCGTTGTGCGGGCTGGAGCGGCGCTAGTGGCACGGCGAAGCACGGCTCTAATCCGCGCCAAAAGCTCTCGCGGGTTAAATGGCTTCACCAGATAATCATCCGCGCCAAGCTCCAGGCCAATAATACGATCAGCATCGTCGGCCATCGCTGTCAGAAATATGATAGGGGTGTTGCTGGACGTTCGGATCTCCTTGCAAAGCGAGATGCCGTCCTCGCCAGGCATCATGACATCCAGAATAATCAAGTCGACGGTATTGAGCTCAAGGATGTGTCGTAAGGCCTCACCACTCTCTGCCACGCTCACCTTGTAGCCCTGTTGCTCAAGATACTCCCGAACCAACTCCCGAATATCGTTATGATCGTCAACCACTACCACGTGGGTGGCATTTTTCATTGCCCTACCCTCTCATGGATATTTTAAAGAGGAGCAAAGAGTTCTCCCTAAAAATGCGCTCAGTGCTATGTGTTGCCTGAGACTCACCGCCTCTTGAGGATTAAGCCTCAGAAGCGGCGAATACGCTACTATTGCTTATATTGCACAAATTCTGCAACCATCATAAGCGGCATACCAGCGAAGTAAAACGCTCATAGGCAGAATGGGTTGATTGACGCCGGGCGAGCCTAAAACCATCTAAAAATCCCAGGCCCGCCCAACGATTAGGTGTCACAAGCTGCCAGAACCTTTTAAGGGTTTCTTTCGGTCAGATCAGACGGTGAAATTGCCCGGGTCTCATGGTCTTGATGCATGGCTATCGCATCGACATAAGTCACTCTGTTATCTTTCGCCGCCCCCCGCTCAGCAAGTGCTGCGCTAGAGACAAGCATTAATGTAATCACTAACGTTGCATTTAACATTTTCATGATTTACTCCTCGTGCCTAAACCGTGGTTTAAGCATCCATAAGTTTTGAGTTAAACCAAACAGTTAAAGTGACCTTCTAGATTAAGAGCACCACTCCTGCTTGGCATTAACAACTACCTTATATCCGTTCAGAACCGTTCAAGGGTTTCAGCTCTACAGCGGATAGGAGAATATTAAGGGGTAGATATACCCACGATATGCCAAGTTTTTCGTTATTTTGTCGCCAGATGTGACAGCCAATCTAAATACAATTAATTAGATATGTTTTCATTTAAACATTCGAGGACATGTGCTGTTTTAGCGCTGAGACAAACTGATACAAGTACGACACACTATAAAAACTCAGCCATAGTAAGGTGCTCTCATGGCGTATCAATCAGGGAGAACCAACTATGTATCTTGAACATGCACAGGATGTTCTTGGGCAGTGGCTCGCTTGGTCTCGGAAAAGCAAGGTGGCGCTTGAGAAGGCGGCGCTGTGCGTATGCCGGGCGCCCTGATGGCCGTGTACGTCACTGGCGAAAGTTGCGGCTATATCTCAGGCGGATGTATTGATGCTGATGTCGTCAACCATGCGCAAGCAGCGCTTCGCTCTGGCCAAGCAGCATGGCTGAGATACGGCAATGGCTCGCCGTTTATGGATTTGCCCCTTCCTTGTGGAGGAGCCATTGAGATTTGTGTCCTTCCAGATGTAGAGGCAGATATCCTATGTGTGTGCCATTATCGGCTGGCCTCGCGCCTGACAGTGACACTCAGCCTCTCGGAAACTGGTGATCTCAGGTTGGGACAATCGATAGACGCTAGCGAATTGTCTTTTCCATATACACCCAAGCTCCGCCTGCGCATCGCCGAACGCGGTGCCGACAGTTTAGCGCTTGCCCGACTGGCAATGGCCAGTGGTATTCAAACCGAGCTGCAACTCCGTGATGGAATCGACATCCAAGATGCCCAGCAACGGGGAATCGACCAAGTTACCAAGTTGACGGTTCCAACATCGCTTCCGGAACTGAATGACGATCCATGGACAGCCTTTCTCCTCGCCTTCCATGATGTCGATTGGGAGCAGCAGCTCCTGGCCCAGGCCCTAAACGGCCCAGCCTTCTATATCGGTGCGATTGGCAGCAAAGCAACTCATGCTCGCCGCTGTGAGGGACTTCATGTGGTCGGCTTTACCGAGCATCAGATCAGTCGGATCCACGGCCCCGTTGGGCTGATCCCATCAATGCGTGACGCGTCGATGCTAGCCGTGTCTATACTCGCCGAGATCGTGGAAGCCTATCAGCATGAAGTAAAACGCTCATCTAACTCGACAGCGCTATCCCCCAGTTTATCTCTGTATCCCAACTAACATCCTCTGCTGACAACACGGTTAAAGCGGGTAGTCACTCAACCATAGTCAATATGCCCACAGAGCACCGTTTATCGCTAATGTATGGAAGATACCCGACGGAAACGATAGACCGTCGCCGGGGGAAAATTGGCTAACGTGCGGCCTAGCCGTTCCGCTTTGATTCCAAGATGATGCTGGATCCGCTGTGAAACGGGGCATCGAGCGCCATAGGTGAACTGATAGAACACGCCCTCTGGCCCCATCTTACGAAACGCCCCCGACAGAACCGCGACCACTTTACGTGGCGACATGGAAAGTAACGGCAGGCCGCTAATGACCGCACCGGCAAGCTTCCCATTAAAAAGGTCGACCATCCGAAGACGAGTGGCGTCCATTCTCAGTATCTGGGCCTGCGGATAGAGAATACTGAGTGCAACCGCAAACTCAGGCATCGATTCAATCAGCGTAAGATCCTCTTGTTTAACACCACGTTCAATCAATGCGCGCGTAAATACCCCGGTTCCCGGCCCAAGCTCTATCACGGGCCCCGTTGCGTGCGAGATTTCAGAAGTGATAAGTCCTGCTAGGGCGCTTCCGGAGGGTATAACGGAAGCGACAAGTAGAGGGTTCCGGGCCCATGCCAAGAAAAAACTCAATGATTCATTCGTAGCCGTGCACTGCTTCATAACCGATGCTCCTGAGCGCAAGTTATAGACGGAAGCAAGTCGGTTGCATGCGCGCTTTTGGTGCTCCTAATGACACTCCTCCGACCTGATACCCTTCGCATAAGCCAAAACAGGACAATTTCTAAACACAACAGAAAACCGAGTGCCACCAGCATGAGAGCCGTCGTATTTTCAGCAGCTGACCAATAGGAAGCAGAGTAACCGATGCTAATAAATAGGCCGTTCCAAATTACGATGCCAGCAGCCGAGGCCATCAGGAAACTCCCTGAGTGACTGCGTAGAAGAGCCGCAAAGGCAGGAGCGAATAGCCTGATGGTAGGCACGAGTTGAAGCGCAAAGGCCAGTACGGTCTGGTTTCGCCGAAAAGATGCAATCCATTGAGTGATGCGATCAGCAGACATGCCGAAGAGGCGCCCTAACCTGCAGAGAAACCTCATAGAGCGTGGTTCACCAAGCCCTCTAAAAACGTAAAAGCAGAGAGTGGCCCCTAAGGTATTACCCGTAACAGTCACAAGGAAGGCAATTGACGGTGACCAAGTTCCTTCCGCTGCGGCAATCCCAACAGTAAGCAGTAATCCATAGGAAGGTATTACCGGCACGAAACGCTCCGCAAACGTGATAGCGAAAAGTGCGATCAAGCCATAGGCACTGAGCCATGCGGTAGCGGTACTAACTGGATCGAAGTTCATAGGCTGTGCTCTCCCGTCACAAACTACTGCGAGCCCCTCTTCACACCGCAGAGGTAGATAGAACGTTTCGCGTACGGCGCACAGCTATCGTTTCAGTAGTGATCAGTGGTAGGTAAGACTTATACTTCGATTATCAGCGACGCTTGAATGCTGAACTTTCTCCAGGGAAAAAAGCACTCCCGTCAATCGTTCCGACGCCTCCCATAGCCTGCTTGCAACCTCTATATCCAGTGATTGTGGAGGAAGTTTTGCCGCGGAAGGATAGCCTCTGGTTTCACCCAGTCTATTAGGGCCGTAATAGGCACCACCCTGCGCGTGCGGTGACGTGGCGGAAAAAAGTGTCGGTAACGCTCCCTGCGCTGCTGGCTGAAACAGGAACCAAAGGTAACGACGGACGATACCCACGGCACTTTTTGCACCAGCGCCATTGGGCAACAGGTCGGTGCGTGAAACACCGGGGTGTGCAGCGATACTCTGGATACCCCAACCTGCGGCGTCACTGCGTCGTTGCAATTCGAGAGCAAACATCAGGCAAGCCAGTTTTGACTGACCGTAGGCAACCATTGGTTTATAGCTACGCTCGGACTGCAAATCGTCGAAGTCAATTGTACCGCTACGAGCGGCGACGCTTGAAAGAGTGACGACACGTGGTTGATTTCCCTTGCACAGCAGCGGCAATAGCTGAGCCGTCAAAGCGAAGTGGCCAAGATAGTTCGTGCCAAACTGGAGTTCGAACTGATCGGCCGTCATTTTCCGATCTGGGGGCGCCATAACCCCTGCGTTATTGATAAGGAGATCGATGCTGTCAAATGAGGCATGTAGATGTTCACCAAATGCTGCAATGGAATCGAGATTAGCGAGATCTAACGCCTCAAACCACACATTCGCGTTGGCAACATCGTGACGAATCCGATCAATGGCCGTCGCCCCTTTCGATGCGTTTCGCCCTGCAAGAATGACGTTTGCGCCAGCGCGAGCAAGCGCCAATGTGGCTTCAAACCCAAGTCCACCTGTACCAGTAACGACCACGGTTCGGCCACGTTGAGGGGGAATGTCAGAAGCAGTCCAGTTGGTCATGGGCCGAGCCTCGCATTAAATAGAAGTAAGATCAGTGAAGTGCCTAACTCAGTTCATAGGCAGTGCCGTATGGAGCAGTATTGAATGGCGAGATTAATTTGTGTTTAAGGCGATGAGTTAGAAGGTGCTACCGCTTTATGTGACGCAGCCCTGCTATCGCAGTGCACCTAATAATCTTTAAGTGCAGGGCAGCGGCGAGACGCTGTCCGCGGAAGGCAAGTTCGGCGCGCTCGGTTTCCAAGCCTGGGAGCATGGCACGGGGCGACGATTGATGTCGTCGCGTCCGGCACCAGCGTTGCTTTACCTTGTTCGGTAAACACAGACCAATGCGATTCACGGCTCTGCGGCTTTGATGGTATGAGTTGTTTTATGAATTAAGTCACAACAAGCGCAAACTAACCCTGCAACTCTCGTAGCAGATTAATAAAAGCCCGTAGGCTGGGCGGCACATGCCTGTTATTGGGGTAGTAAAGACACAGCCCGGGGATGTGGGGGCACCAAGCTTCCAACACGGTGACCAGCCTTCCATCGCGCAAATAGTCGTGCGCATAGGACTCTGGTACATAGGCTATGCCTAAACCATCCGCGGCGGCCTCCACCATCAGTTGGCTGCTGTCCAAGGTCAGCGCACCGGGTACGTCTACCGCCACCTCCTGGTCGTGCTGCTGAAACTCCCAGCGGTAGAGCTTACCGCTCGGCAGCCTTTGTCTTATGCAGTGATGAAAAGACAGGTCGTCCGGGCTCTTTGGTGCCACTCGGCCACGCAGATAGTCAGGGGAGGCAACGGCAAGAAAACGCAGCTCATGACCCACAGGGATGGCGATCATATCCTGGGGAACCGCCTCTCTCAGCCTTACGCCCGCATCAAATCCCTGCTCGACAATATCAACCAGCCTCCCTTCGGCCACGAGATCAAGTTCGACGCCATCATGGAGAGCAAGAAAACGCGGCACCACGGTTTGCAGTAACAGCCGCACGGCCCCTTCACTGCCATTGATACGCAGCCGCCCCGTGATCTTTCCTTCGGCGCTGGAAGCCTCCTCCAGGATTGATTCCAAGTCGCTCAATAGCGGGCTCAGCCTCGATAACAGCCGCTCGCCGCTCTCGGTCAGCGAGACACTACGTGTGGTTCGGTGCAGCAGCCGGGTACCCAACCGTTGCTCAAGCGTGCGCATGGTATGGCTGAGCGAAGAGCGGCTGACTCCCATCAGGTCGGCTGCTTGGCGAAAA
The DNA here is from genome assembly GCF_026104355.1 of Halomonas sp. BDJS001. NCBI lineage: Bacteria > Pseudomonadati > Pseudomonadota > Gammaproteobacteria > Oceanospirillales > Halomonadaceae > Halomonas > Halomonas sp. BDJS001. The sequence goes on along the minus strand of NZ_CP110535.1, from coordinate 892,147 downwards.
CTGCGGTGCTCCGCCACGGCCTGGAACGCCTTGAGGTCGGTTAACGTTGGCTTACTCATTGGTGAATTACTTTCACCTCCCCATGCCAATTGATGAGTATTCTCTTACTAGTGTTACTGCCCTAGCCTTTGTCTTGCAACTCTTGATGAATGACTTAGGAGCTATCTCATGTCTAAAACCTGGCTTATCACAGGGACATCCACCGGCCTTGGCCGCCTGCTTACTGAACGACTGCTTGAACGCGGCGATCGTGTTATAGCGACGCTCCGCCGCAAGGGTTCGCTGGACGACTTGCTCGCCTTGCATGGTGATCGCTTACAGATATTGACCTTCGATGTGACGGATACGCCGGCAATGAGAGCCGCTGTTTCACAAGCATTCGCCAAACTCGGTCGAATCGATGTGGTGGTCAGCAACGCGGGGTATGGACTTTTTGGCGCTGCCGAAGAGGCCAGCGATGAACAAATTGAGCGACAAATCGCGACCAACCTCACAGGTTCTATCCAGTTCCTGCGTGCCGTACTGCCGTATCTACGCGAACAAGGTGGCGGCCGCATCGTTCAGGTATCGTCAGAAGGCGGCCAGATCGCCTATCCAAGTTTCAGCCTTTATCACGCCACGAAGTGGGGCATCGAGGGGTTCGTCGAGTCCGTGGCGAAGGAGGTCGCGCCTTTTGGTATTGATTTCATTATCGCCGAGCCGGGCCCCACTGCTACAAACTTTGCTGAGGGGCTGGATCGCACACCCACGATGCCGATCTACGAAAATACCCCTGCAGGAGAGCTGCGTAGAGCACTGGCTTCAGGCACCTTGGCTATTAAAGGCGATGCAGGCAATACCGTTGATGCCATCGTTAAAATAACCGACATGCCGAACCCACCACTGCGTATTACGTTAGGCAGCACCGCCTATGACTCCATAAGCCATGCGCTAAAAGAGCGGAGTGAGTCACTCGAAGCGTATAAAGACATAGCCTTGTCTGCCGACCTGGATGAAATGACTTAATAAGCCGTTCTCTCTATGTACTACCTCTCTCTTAAGCGCCTACTCGCTGCGATACCACTGCGGCGCCGGTAGTGACCTCGATAGCTTTCTGCAAGCGCAGCGCGTCACGCTTCGGTGGCACCTTGAAAAGGCGACCGTATTCGCGAGTGAATTGAGAGACACTTTCATAGCCCACTTCAAAGGCGGCGTTGCTCGCGGTAACACCTTCGTCAAGCATCAGGCGGCGCGCTTCGATCAAGCGCAGCCGCTGCTGGTATTGGCCCGGTGTTAGCGACGTCATGTGCTTGAAGTGCTTATGAAAAGAGCTAAGACTCATGCCTGCCTCAGTCGCCAGCTGTTCCACCGGCACGCGTGACGTGTAGTTCGCTCTGAGGATCTCGATAGCGGCGGCGAGGCGGCTCGCGTAGCTATCCGGATCGGCGATGTCGCGCAGCGCATTGCCATGAGGCCCCGAGAGCAGCCAATAATGCAGCTCCTGCAGGATACCGGGGTGCAGAAGCGGCGCGGAATCAGGGCGATCCAGGAGTTTCATCAGCCGGGATGCGCAGTCAATCAACTCGGCTTCGGTGTCTTCGGCGAATAGCGTCTGCATCTCGGATGGGCGCTGGGCGCGAGCGCTTCCCATGTGTGCGGTAAGCTCGCGCAGGATCCTTCGATCCAGTTCAATCGCAACAGCCAGATACGGCTCGTCCTGGCTGGCTTGGATAATCCGCCCGACGACCGGCATATCGGCGCTCACGATCGCCGACTCTCCGGCCGCTACCACTCGGCTCTGGCGCCCGACCGCCATTCGTTTTGCCCCTTGCAATACCAAGCAAACCAACGGCTTGTATATCGATTGCAAATCACCGGCAGGGGTTTCGACGCACATCATGCTAAGCCCTGACACTGGGGTTGCCACCAAGCCATCCTGATTGGCGTGGTATGTGGCATAGGTTTGAACCGCCTGTTTGAGTGAGTTCATATGCATTCCTCCATATCCCATCTCAACGTTAGCATGGTTGATTAAGGCGTTCTCCACGCCTGCAGGATCAGGCAAGTTTTGCGCAAGGCTTGGCAAGCCCCGCTATCACCGAATGGTTAACACTAGGATGACTCAGCCATTACCGTAAACGCCTCAATGGCTGGGCCCTACAGAGTTATTTCGTTAGATGGAGGGTTTAAAAGTGAAAACATCAGGCAATACTATGCTCATCACCGGTGGTGGATCAGGCATTGGCCGTGAACTTGCCCAACGCTTCAACGCGCTGGGCAACACTGTGATCGTTGCCGGTCGCCACATAGAGACGCTGCAGGAAACCATTGCGGGCCAGCAAAATATGCACGCGATGGTCGTCGACGTCGAAGACCCGAATTCCATCAGTGCCTTTGCTGAGCGGGTCATCGCCGAACATCCCAGCCTCAATGTATTGATCAATAATGCCGGCATCATGCGCCGCGAGGACTTGACCCGTACCCATGACCTCATGGATGCCGAACAGACGGTCGTCACCAACCTGCTCGGGCCAATCCGGCTGACCAATGCACTGACCGACCACCTGGTGAGCCAGCCCGACGCGGCGATCGTCAACGTATCCTCCGGCTTGGCGTTTGTGCCGTTGAGCGGCACGCCTACCTACAACGCCACCAAGGCGGCCATTCACTCCTATACGATTTCGCTTCGCGAGCAGCTCAAGGGCAAGGTCGAGCTTATCGAGCTGGCGCCTCCCGCCGTGCAGACCGAGCTGACCCCCGGCCAGTCGACCCGCGAAGGCTATATGCCGCTCGATGAATTTATCGACGAAGTCATGACGCTGTTCCAAGAAAAGCCCACGCCCAGGGAAATCCTGGTGGAAAACGTCAACTTCCTGCGCTGGGCGGAGCGTGACGGCCACTTCGATCAGGCGGTCGAGTTGCTCAGCAAGATGTGAGTTCCCCCATCCTCTAACCTTCTCACTCGCACATGCACTGTTTGCTGATGGCCGCAGTGCATGTGCCCATTTACATCTGCCAACCATGCTCAGAGCGAATAAAGGATAGAAGATAAGCCCTTACTTCAACACAAGCTAACGATTACTCACCCTTAATTGCAATATTTTTAATTATGCGAGCAGGATTACCGCCTACCACCACATTATCGGGTACATCCTTGGTTACAACGGCGCCCGACGCTATGACCACGTTATTGCCTACTCTAACGCCTGGGTTAATGATGGCGCCGCCACCAATCCAGACGTTATCGCCAAAAAAAATCGGTTTTGCGTACTCTCTACCCGCATTGCGTTCATGGGGGTCAAGGGGATGCGTGGCCGTATAAATCTGCACATTCGGCCCAAGCATGCAGTTATCACCAAAGCGTATTTCACAAACATCCAGCAGAGTGCAGTCGAAGTTGGCGAAAAAGTTTTCGCCCACATGTAGGTTATACCCATAATCCACGCGTAAGTTGGGTTCGACATAGAGGTGTTCTCCCGTCGATCCAAACAACGCTTTTAAAGCTGCCAATCTCTGAGCGTCAGTTTCCAAAATTTGATTATATAATCTCACTTTTCGCCTTGTCTCTTCACGCTCTTTTAGCAAGGTCGGATCAGCAGGGTTATAGAGCTCGCCTGCTATCATTTTGTCTTTTTCTGATCGCATTATTGGCCCTCCTCGATTGAGCCTCAATGTTAATTAATCCCGGCCACTGCTATCACTCCCCGGTTAGTCGTCAAGCGTCTAGGCCAATTCAAAAAATCGTCAATGCCACTGTAAATAACCGGAATCACCAACAGGCTTAAAAGCGTCGACGACATCAATTCACCAGCCTGCAATCCCGCGAGCGCAGACTGTACGCTATCGGTTACATCCACCTCACCGCATCCTCGACACGGGGCATCTCGAAGCCGACCACGGGCTCACCATTACGACAGCGCCCGCGCCCAAGGCACTAATTTACGAGACATATCTTTCCGGTTGGAGATGACATAATCATGGCCTGTCTCAAATTGTTCATCTTATTGATGAAAAAGTGACATCATGAATGTTTGTTAAACAACTATCGACCTACCTCCCTCTCTCGTTTCTTACTGATAAAACGTTTTAAATTAATCTGGTACCAGTAAGAAACGCGTAAGATAAGTCTCCTGATGATGCCACTGTCCTATCACTTTTCCTTATAAACATGCTAGGAGTGCCACCATGGGTTCTCATCAGACGCTATTACTGAACGGCCACCTAACCACCAGAAAGCTGGTAGCCGCCGCATTGCTCAGTGGTGCTGTTTTTGCATCTCCATTGGTAATCGCTGATGAATCGAATTTAAACGGCACTTCTTGGGGGCTAGGCCTCGGCGTAATGAGCCAGCAGAAGCCCTATGCCGGTATTGATCGTGACAACACTCCAGTGCCCTTACTGCTGGTCGAGAACCGATACATTCGTGTTTTTGGGCCTGAAGTCGAATTCAAACTACCGAAGCTTGATATCAGTACCTCTCAACAGCTCAATTTTGGTATCGTCGCCCAGTACGATGGTAGCGGCTACGAACAAGGAGACGCCGCGATTCTCAACGGCATGAGTGAGCGCAAGGGGGGCTTCTGGGCGGGGGCAACGGTGGAGTGGAGCAGCGATATCGTTAATGTTAGTGCCAAGTGGCTCACCGATGTATCGGACAACAGCGATGGGCATCGCATCAATGTCGGCTTGGAGAGGACGTGGCAATTCGGTGAGCATGTGCTGCTGACCCCGCGCTTAGGAGCATCCTGGCAGGATAAGGAGAGCGTCGATTACTATTTCGGCGTTCGCAACAGCGAGGTTCGCTTTGACCGCCCTGCCTATGCAGGGGAATCGGCTATCAGTATCGAGGCGGGGGTGAGCGGCGTCTACCGCTTCAATCAGCATCACTCCGTACTTATGGGGGTTGAGGTAACGAGTCTGGCAGACGAAATCAAGGATAGTCCGCTGGTAGATCGCTCAACCGAAAATAGTGTGTTTCTTGGTTATCTTTACCACTTCTAATGAGCCGAGTACTGCTGATTGAGGATCATGACCGCCTAGCCCAGCTAATGCACCAAGGGCTAGTGAACGCTGGCATCGCCGTTGATATGGTTGATCGCATTGACCTAGCGTGGGCTGCCATTCAGCAAATATCCTATCAAGCACTGGTGCTCGATCGCGGCTTGCCGGATGGTGATGGGCTGCTATTGCTCAAGAAGTTGCGCAACGCGGGCCTTAGCGTGCCCTGTCTGGTGTTAACGGCACGCGATGCGCTGCATGACAGGCTAGAAGGCCTCGAAGCCGGTGCCGACGACTATCTTCCCAAGCCGTTTGCCATGGATGAGATGGTGGCACGAGTCCGTGCTTTGCTACGCCGCCCTGCGGAATTCCACTCAATCGACCCCATTCACGGCGACCTGAGACTGCATACGGAAAGCGGCGTCCTGTTTAGCGGAGACAAGAGCATTACTCTTGCCCCGGCGGAGCTGCATATTATGCAACTACTCCTCTACAAGCACGATGAAGTAGTCCGCCGCAGCGCGCTGGAGGCGGCGGCCTGGGGGCTAAGTGAGGCAGTAACACCGAATGCACTGGATGTCGCCCTGCACCGTTTACGCCGTAAGCTGCTGGCTATCGGCTCGCGCCAGCGAATTGCCAACGTCAGGGGGATGGGGTATGCGCTTCGTCAAGCGGATGACGCTAAATAGCCTGAGGCTGAAAGTGCTATTAGCCTATGTGGCGGGCATGGTGCTGAGTATCACACTGCTGGTAATTGCCGCAACGGTTCGGCCGACGTGCATTTAACAGTACTTTCCGCGAATCAAGAAGTGACATGGAAGGCTGATCGCGGTGCGTGTTTCACCCTGCTCAAGAATTTGCTGGAGAACGCTATCCAGCATGCCCCTGAGCAGACTCTCGTCAGCATGGAGATCCAGGGAAATACGATTACCGTGCTAGACCGGGGGCCTAGCGTCGAGCCAGAACAGCTATCCCTGCTGTTCTCGCGTTTTTGGCGAGGTGCCCATCGGCGCGACCACGGCGCTGGTTTGGGGCTGGCCATCTGCCAGGAAATCGCTTTGGCACACGGTTGGACGTTGACCGCCCATAACGCCCATCCCGGCTTGACCATGACGCTATGCAGAGAAAACGGTGTCCTTAAAAACAGTAACGGAAACGACAGCGCCCGTGAAAACAGCCCCCATAAAAACAGTCAGCACCGTATTCAGCACAGTTAATAGAGGGATCGTCATCGTACGCAACTTACCAATGAGGTGGTCATGCAAATATTAAGGCGCAAGCCCCTAAATCCGCCCAACCTGCCAGACACCCTCGCTGAAGGGCACAGTCAGGCTGTTTTGGTACAAGGTGGCACCCGGGTGCTGATGTCTAGCCAGGTGGGCGTCGACACCGAGGGTCATTTAGCCGGCCCAGATTTGCCCGAGCAAACCCAGGCAGCACTTGGCAATGTCGAACGGTTACTAACAAGTCTTGGGGGCGATCTCACGCGGGTGGTAATGCTACGAATCTACTTAGCTGAATCCGTGCGGTATGAACAGCAGGTGGTGATGGAGGCGTTGAAGCACCGATTCCCTATCGCACCACCCGCGGCCACCTGGTTAATAGTGTACGGTCTTGCCGAACCGGAGTGGCTAATCGCTATCGAGGCCGAGGCAGTGCTGCCGGGGTTTGCCTTAAACAGCTAAATGATTGCAATACTTGGAATAATAGTGCAACTCGTTATACACCGCACAGCCTGCCCGATCATTAAAAGGTAAGGTGTTATGCCAAATGTTTGGCTACCGGAAACGCCGTGGACGTTAAGTCATGCACAGCGTTTTGCGTTACGCATGATAATAAGGTTAACTGTTTTTTAGCTTTACCCATGATCTCTCTTACTACAGAAACAGTTGAAAACGTCATTGCCGTTTTCAGCACTGAAGCTAGCACTAACTCCTTAATTTTCTCCAAAATAAAATCAAAAAGTACGACTGCTTGACTACTGAGTGATATCGAGAATGAGATAGTAGAGTTCACCAATATCATGGGAGTTGCAGGCGGAGGGGCATTAGTCGTCATATATTTTTCAACCTGACCTAATGAGAAGAAGTAACCCCTTAAAAACACTCTCTTCAGAAAATTCGTATGGGAAGAAGGCAAATATCCGCAGGTTAGGCGCGCCATCGATTCGATACGCAATTTTATTGATGAGCCACTGTCCACCACCTCGCGGACAATAGTGATCTTTCCATACGGGGTGTACTGAAGGTTAAACTGACATCTTCAAGCTGCTCGAAGCGGCTCGCCCTCAACCACTTAGAGCTTATGATCAACGCCTTTGCCGTTTTCAACTACCGGAGTCTGAAAAACGTTGTCTCTCCTCTGTCGGGCCTCAATGTGGTGACCGGGCCAAACGGGTGTGGCAAATCCAATCTGTACAAATCGCTGCGGTTACTGGCAGACACCGCCAAAGGCAACCTGATCGCGTCAATTGCTCAGGAAGGCGGGCTTGATTACACCTTCTGGGCGGGCCCGGAAAAGCTCACCAACAGCATTAGGGATGGATCTGCCCCCATTGAGGGCACCGCCAGGAAAAGCAATACCCGTCTTGGGCTGGGGTTTGTTGGTGAGGAGTTTGGTTACGCCATTTCATTGGGGATGCCAGCACCTCAGGGGTTTGCGGGCCACGGGGATCCGTCCATGTTTCAGTTCGATCCCGAGATAAAGCGTTTGGCGAGACGACCATCCTGGGCCAGGGGTGGCTGGACGCACCGCCCTGGCAGTGGTTGGATTAAACAAAGCACCCAAAGCGCCCCCTGATTGTGAATCTCTCTTGATAGCCTAAGACTCGTTTTTTTGATCAGCGCCTACTGTTGGACTGTTGCGCCCAATCGGCGAGTTCGACCAAAGCTTGCCGTTGTTCCAGACTGGGCTCTTGCTTGGGTATTAGGTCATAGTTGATCATGTAATTTCCGATGGTCAGTTGGACGTTGGCCCTAGGTTGACCGCTACTACATGAGTAGCTCAAGCTTGCATGATCACCTAATTGGTCAAGTTTCTCGATTGTACAATCATCAGTAGAGGGGTGTTGGAACGCTTCAGAGGCGGGCTGGATAGAAACAGTCAGAAGGGCATTGTCAGAGTCAGTGGCAAAGCAACTGTTTTCCCCCATAACATTCTGTGTGACATCACCGGCTGGTAGCATGCGGTTAAGCAACGGGTCATTAAACCAACGACAATCTGAGGCGGCTGCCAGTATTTCAGGATTATCGGCAACGGCCAGCGCGGCCTGGATCAGAGAATCTCCGGCTTCGCGAGCCTGTGAAGAAACCGCATCTTGCAGAGCCAAGTTGCCCAAAGCAGTGACCCGACCTTTATGGCCGGCGAACCCCACGTTTCGGCTAGCTGCTTCGCTGGCGCGCTCAGTGGGCAGATAGTGAAAGCCCTGGACACCGATAGCCGGTGCATCCATCACATCATATGAAGCCGCCATTTCTGGTCGTAGAGTAGCAATGAAGTCGGCAGCTGCTTGTTCGGATTCATGGATCATCTGGTTGGCGGTAAACACGTTTGGAGCGCGATCACTGCGGCTGAGGAACCGGCAGCTTCCAATTTGTCCACCAGTCATGACATGCCACGGTGCATACTGTGGAAAAGCTTGGTCAAGCTGATTCGTTTCCAGCCAACCGCATTCGGTGGCATGCGCCGAAAGCGGCAATATGATAGCAGTAAGGAATAGCAGCAGGGAACTACGACAACCAAAATGAAAGAATGAAGCAGCTGGCCGTTTTTTTGCTGAATTCATCAGCAGATCTCCTATGGTTCAAGTTCATATAAAGCGTAATATTGAGCGACTTATAATACATTCAAAAGAAGAGTGGCCGAGCCAAGCTGCGACCAGAGATTAAGCTAGCATCTTTCGAAAGGGGCTCCATCTTGAATTAATTTAACTTTATTTTCAATAAATGGCTTAAAAAAATATACCTATAAACTTAATAAAAGCATTCAGGGCATCTGAAAAATCATCCAAAACAATATTCAAACTCCCATCTCTAGGTTTTTTATGAGCTTCACACCCGACATTGCCTTGCATGAATCGTCTAAAGAAAACTGAGCAGTTCACTAAACCAGCTGACCCACTCTTAGCTTCGATCCCATTAGTGCTCTCTGCCGTATATATTAACTTAAAAAGCAAAACGCTCTGTCGCGCGTATCAACTGGTCGAGAATGCCGGGTTCGCTCCAGGCGTGCCCTGCACCTTCAATCAAATGGAACTCGGAATCTGGCCAAGCGTTATGCAGCGCCAGCGCATAACGAACGGGGCATGGCATATCATAACGACCATGAACGATAACGCCGGGAATACCTTTTAGCCTATCGGCGTTAGCAAGCAGTTGCCCCTCCTCCAGCCAGGCGCGATGAGTGAAATAGTGGTTCTCTAACCGCGCAAAGGCTAACGCAAAATGCCCCTCTCTGTAGGGTGCCGATAAGGCAGGGTCAGGTAGCAGGGTGATGGTTTCACCTTCCCATATCGTCCATGCCTTCGCCGCCTCAAGCTGAGCGATAGGATCGTCCCCCATCAAACGACGATGGTAGGCGGCCACCATATCGTGTCGCTCTGCCTCAGGAATAGGCCCCTGAAACGCCGCCCACTTATCGGGAAACATTTCAGATACACCAAACTGATAGTACCAGTCGATCTCCGCTTGGGTGACCGTATAGACGCCTCGCAAAATCAACTCACTAACACGGTCTGGATGCGTCTGGGTGTAGGCAAGGCCCAGGGTAGACCCCCAAGAGCCGCCAAAAACCATCCACTGGGTCACGCCAATATGCTCACGCAGCCTCTCGATGTCTTCCACTAAATGCCACGTCGTATTGGCTTCGATACTGGCATGGGGCTCTGAACGACCACAGCCACGCTGGTCAAAGAGAAGAACGTCGTAGCGTTCAGGGTTAAACAGGCGTCGATGATCAGGCGAAATTCCACCGCCGGGGCCACCATGCAGAAACACCGCAGGCTTACCTCCCGGTTTGCCCACACGCTCAAAATAGACCGTATGGCCATCCCCCACATTGATCATGCCTGTTTCATAGGGTTCGACCGGTGGGTATAGGGTTCTCAAGTTCGTCATTCAAGCCTCCCGCTTCAGTTGCGCCTTCCCAAATACCGTTTGACACTTTTATCTTCGCCGACGACTTTACTACAGGCTACTCTCGAATAACGTCGAAGAGCGGTCAGTAATGTTAGAAGGAAGTTAACCAGGACGTGGTACAGCCGGGACTGGATCAATTAGGCAGCAAATGAAAGGATCTCATTATGATTGAATCAATAGAAGAACTCGAAGCCATTAAACAGTCATGCCGTTCGATGGTAACGAAAAGCTCAAGCCTCTCTGCTGGCACTGCGGTTATACCCATACCGGGCTTAGATATTGGCTCAGACGTGGCCATTTTGATGCGGTTAATTCCCAAAATTAATGAAAAGTTTGGGTTAACGCCTGAACAGATCGAGAGCCTGGATACAGAGTCCAAGCTATTTGTTATGACGGTGATATCCAATACCGGCAGCAAAATGGCCGGTAAATACATCACGAAAAAACTTATCGTCATGCTTTTAAGCAAGATGGGCGTCAAAGTAGCGTCCAAAGGTGTGGCTAAGTTCGTTCCTTTTGTAGGTAGTGCCGTCGCAGGGGGTATTAGCTTCAGCGCGATGAAGTACATGGGCAACCGCCACATCGAAGATTGTTACCAAATTGCCTTGGCAGCACTGGAAAATGAGCGGCGGAAGCACGAAATCATCATCGAGCCAGCGCCCGAACAAGGAGGCCAAGTTTAATTAGCCCCTTCGCATCCATCTTTTCCCCCGACGCGCCTGAGCACCTAAACAATCCCCCTCTTATTTCCACGATGGGATGGGGCATTCACGTGTTTTGCAGGCTTTATGCGCAATCACTTGAATAGCGACGGCGTCGAAATTATTGATATTTCGCCCATGGGCTGCCGCACCGGGTTTTATATGAGCCTATTGGGCAGCCCAACGGAAGAGCGCGTCGGTGAAGCGTGGCTCGCGGCCATGTGCGATGTAATGGCGGTTAATCGTATGGAAGAGATTCCAGAGTTCAATGAGTTTCAGTACGGCACCTACGTGATGCACTCACTAGACGACGTCAAACACATTGTCCAAGGCATCCTTGATCAAGGTATTGGAGTCAACAAAAATGAGGAGATCGCTAGGCGCTGGGTAACGGCGTGAAATAGGCGCAGGATGGCCTACTCATAGTAAATGGGGGTGCCAATGGCACCCCCGGCGTTCGCAGACAAAAGCATGTCTCAGTCCCAACTACCTTTACCTCCACCAACACCGATCACGGTAGATACGGCTCCCGACTGGAAGTGTCCCAATAGGTTACTGTGGCTGTCGAAAAACAGGATGCTCAAATAAACCGGCGTGCCCTGAAACTCGAAACTTACCGTATCGCGATAGAGCCGATCCAGGTCGTCGGTATAGACATCCCCAAATAGGGCACCGCCTCCGGGGGAGGAAGCGCCTCCGGCATCGCCGTTAAAAGACTTGCCATCGGTGATATTGACCTGGAACTTGAGATAGAAAATCAGACTGGCCACGCTACCGGTAGCAGGATAGGACTTCGTGGAACTCACCAATGCCTCAGCGACGCCTTCAATGTGTTCTGGTTCGAGCTTGTCATGCATGGCAACACGAAAGTCGTGGGCGATCAGTTGTTTATCAATGATTTGAGGAGCATTCATTGGTAGATACCTCGTGTGGATACTGTGGAATCGCGGTCATCAATCGACCGCGGCTTACTTGCCCTAAGCATTTCAGCTTAGAAATCGCGTACCCACAGCATCAGCTCGGTATCACAGTGAAAGCACAAACGTCTGTCCGAAGCACAACGGATCACTTTAGTATCAGCTTCTCTCGTGTACTTGGCAGCGACGTGCTCTTGAAAGATTCTAGAGCAAACAACTGCATAAGGAACACTGCCATGGACACTAAACCACTTCGGATCGCCATTATTGGCGGTGGCGTCTCCGGCCTATCACTAGCCTATTATCTACAGAAGTTCGGCAGTCGGGCGACCCAGCAGATAGAGGTCACCATCTTTGAGCGCAAGGCCACTCTAGGCGGCAACGCAGAGACGGTGTGGGTCGACCTGGGGAGTCGTCGTCAACCGGGAAGGCCCGAATTGCCTTATCGGCGCTGGGCCGACCTTGGGGTTAATGATGTTAACTTGGCCACCTATCATCACCTTCGTGCCGTTCTAAGCGAGATCGGCGAGCTAGAGCGCATGAAGCCGTTAGAGAATACTGAGAGCTATTTCAACCGTGACGGGACAATTGCTCTAACCGATGACAGCGACTTGGTTCGCGGCGTGAGCGACCCAGCCCACGAGCTAAGCCGGGTAGAGGGAGGCAATCTAGCGCCGCTGATCGACGTAGTGCACCAGAGCGCGATCGACTTGGTGGAAAGTCGACGCATTATGCCGCGTTATACGGTAGATGACTTTTTCGACAGCTGCATTGCCACGCCCGCCGAGATGCTGGCAGCCGCGGCGGATCATTTGAAAATCACCATCGACTGGCAGGATCCTGCACTGCCTGCCCGACTGGAGCGCATACGCCGCACTATCTACTACCCCCGCATTTCAGCAATGTACTTCGCTGATGACCGGGGCCCGGGGGGAATGCCGCTCCAGGCGCCCTTTGAGTATTACCGCATTCAGGAGGGAGGCTCGCCCCCAGATCGACGCTACTTCCAGCACGGCTCCCAACACTGGCTGGAAGCCCTGGCTGCCCATATTTCCACCCCCAAGGCGACTGGCCCCCGGGTCAAAATCCTGCGCGGCATTGACGTTGAGGCCAATCTCTCGCCACAAGGTGTGGTGCTGAACGAGCGTAGCGCTACCAATGAGCGCTATTGGGAGGCCGACCTCCTAATCATGGCCACCCATGCAGAAGATGCGTTACCGATGCTGACATTCGGTGACGGCCTGTCCGACACTCAACGTAGCCTGCAGCATATCCTTGGCAAGGTTCGTTACACACGCAGCTATAGCGTCTGTCACACCGCTGCCGTTCGCATGCCACCGAATCGCAACCTGTGGCGCACCTACAACATTGAAGTACGTAACCCCGAAGACACCTTCTTCCCCTACCGTATCGACTATGTAGCGAACCGCCACCAGAATGATGCGGAGAACCCGGAATACAATCAGTCGGGCCTGCCGCAGTTCTTCGTTTCGCTGGTAGATGACCTCAACCAGATTCCTCGTAGCGAGATGCTCGACCGACGCCCTTCCCCCCTTAACGAACCGACAGCGCTGGCGACCCCCTCTCCTAGAGAAGCAGGCTACCGGAAGCAGTTGCCACCATTGGACAACGCACTGGAGGCCAAGGCCTGGACTCTGTTCAAGCACAACGTGCTGGATGCCAACTGCCTTGAGGCTCAAGCGGAAATAGAGTGTTATAACCAAACCACCGCCCGGGAACACTTTGAAGGTCGTCAGAACGTATGCCCGCTGCTATTTGCCGGTGGCTGGACTCGCGGTGCCGGCCTGCAGGAACAGTGTCTGGAACAATCGGCGCACCTCGTTGCCCTGCTACTGAGGAGCACTGGCTCAACGGAAAGGTAAAACTACGCGGCTAGCGCCGACTGGCAGCCAGGCATGGCATTGTCATCAGCAAACCAGCGGCTTCGCCCCTAAGCCAGCAAGCGCGCAAGGTCTCAAGGGCGCTCGCATCGCCGCTCTCCAACCAGTCGGCGTGAGCCTTGATCAGCGCTCGGTGGTGCTCACCCCAAGCGCAGGGCTCCTCCGCCATCAATTGGCTCAAGCGCTGGGCATAATGGATAGCTGCGGACGGACGGCTATCAAGCAGGCTGACCTCTGCAGCCGTGATCAGAAAGCGGTAACCATTATGCCCCACGCAGCCAGCATCCAGCAGCGCTTCACCCTCTTGTAGCATCGCCAAGCGAGCCTCAGAGTTTTCTTCAAGCAGCGCCCGAGTGCCCAGCACCCAAGGGCCGATAAAAGCCTTCAACTTATGTTGTTCCACCAATTGCCAGGCACGCTCAATGCTGGCGCGAGCCTCTGCTTGTCGTCCGGTCATTAGCTCGATTCGGGCACGACTCTCCAACAGAAAGGCTTCGAAACGCCCTGACCCCAGGCCAAGCGCTACCGTCAGCGCCTGAGAGACTTGCTCGCCAGCCTGATGGGGATCTCCCTGGGAAATTAGAATCCAGGCTGCCGTCAGCCGTGCCACCACTTCAGCACGTCGATTGCCGACTCGCTTGCCTAGCTCGGCAGCATCGAAACAGTCACTCAACGCCTCCCCAGTTTCGTTAGCATAGATACGGGCCGTACCCAGCATGAACAGGTTGGAAGCCTCCAAATCGGCGTGGCCATGCGTTCGGCAGAGCGTCACGCAATGGTCGAAAAGCTTATGAGTACTGCGCATCTGCCCCTCGGCATAGTGGGCATCGCCCAGCCCGCTCAGCGCCTGGATTTCGGTGCGCACATCGCCAGCCTGGCGCGCCTGTAGGAGAGCTTGGGAATGATAGTAGCGGCTGGTGGCAAAATCGCCCCGGGGGAAATAGAGGCTGCCCTTAAGATAGAGCGTTTCTGCAAGGGGCAAAGGATCATCGAGCGCCTCGGCCAGGGGCAGCAAGCCATCCAAAATCGTCTCCTCCGCCTCCAGAGCATCGAGCATATTCAGCACCCGAGCCAACCAAAGGTCTGCGGCAATACGCTGAGACTCCTCCCGAGCAAACGTACGAGACGCCTCGAAGTGCTCTCTAGCCAACTGGATACGCCCTGTCGCCACCGCTACCTGGCCTTGCAGCAGTACAAGTTGATACTCATCCTTCGGTGCATAATCGATGGCGCGGCATTGACTCAGAAGCTCGAGGGCCTGCTCATACCGATAGCGGGCCATTTCCACCGAGACCGCTTGCAGGAAGGCACTCGGCGCCTCCAGGGAACGCGCACGGTGAAGATGGCGTGCGCGTAGCCCCGGCTCTAAATCGTTATACAGCCCGGCCAAGCGAAGATGCAGTCGATCACGCTGTACCTTGGGAATCCCTTCGTAGATGCCCTGCAGGATCAAGTCATGCACAAAGCGGTAGCTCCCCTCTTCTAGAGGGCGCACAAGACTATAGCGCTGGGGGAGCTCGGGCCGATAATCACTCTGCCCTAACACTTCCTGCAATAAGGCCAGAGAGAAGCGCTGCCCCATGACGGCGGCGATACACATGGCACGACGATCCAAGTCGGTGAGCTGATCCAACTTGGTTTGCACCAAATTGGAGAGACTTGCTGGCAGGCTGGAGTGGGGATGAAATAACAGCAGCTGAGTCAGAAACAGCGGGTTGCCCTGGGCCTGAGAGACACAGCGAGCAGCATGCTCGGAGTGAACCGTACCGACGCTGGCCACCAGGGCCTCGGCCTCCTGAGGGCGCAGCGGCGGAAGCTCAATCAGTGTCAGCGGCAGTTCGGGCAACTGTGGCCTCAAGCGGCTTTCCAGTGGATCCTGCTCCAGGCGTGAAGTAAATAACCAGATCACTGGCGCTTCCAGCGTCTCCTGCAGAAGCCCGGTGAGCGTCCCTAGCAGCGCCTCATCGGCCCAGTGCAGATCCTCAACTACCAGCAACTGGAGACGGTGAATGGATCGCGCCAGGAGAATATCGCGTAGTACCAGTATCAATCGCTGACTGCGGGTTTGGGGAGTCATGGCCGCATAGAGGCGTTGAGCTCCCTCCGGCTGAACCAGCCCCAGCAATGGACGTAGCATCATGGCATGATCGACGGGTAGGCGCAGCGAAGAGAGACGTGCAAGCAGATACGTTTCGTCCACCACCTCATCCGATGTTCTTAGCAGCGAACGTGCCAGTTGCATCAACGGGCCTTCATCGGCGCGTGTACCGAAGTCCAATACCTCGGCCTGGTGGTGATCGGCATAGGCCGTGGCCATCTCGGCAAATTCAGCGCTGAGACGGGTTTTGCCAATGCCGGCCACGCCGCGGATATAGATTAGATGGCCGGCCTGATAGGCCTGGGTACTCTCCAGAATGGCTCGCAACTGCCCCAACTCTACCCTGCGCCCCACCAGGTCGAAGCGGGCCTCCTGAGCCCCGCCCCGGAAATGACAATAGCGCAGCCAATCCCCACCTTCGTCGTCGAAAACAAAGCGCTCGGCCAACTGCACCGCTACTCCACGCTCGACCCAGACGCCGCTTCGTTCCGCCTTCATTGAAGGGGGCGTAGCCGTCGGCCAGTGGCCAGCCTGGAGGTATACGCTCTTTGCTCCCCCCTGCTCCACCAGGGTAGTCGCGCATAACAGCCCACGCTGAGCATCACTACGGTAAGCCCGGGGCAGCCCGAAGAGAGCCACGCCAGCTTCTGATAAGCTCCCCCCAAAATGCTCTACCCAAGTCGCCAGGGCCCTGTTGTCGGCAGCCACGGTGTAAAGCTGTATTAGCATACGTGAGCTTTCCACCTCATCCATACCGGAGGTAGCCACAATGGTTTCCTCGGCATCCGCGGCCAGGGTCTTGACCTCGACTCCATATATCTCAGCCAAGTGGCGGGCAGTTCGATAGAGCACTGCTCGACCACTCTCGGCCCGTTTTATGGAAGCGATGGAGACGCATAGGCGCTGGTCAAAGCAGTACTCGGCCAGGGCTTCCTGACTCAAACCAAGCCGTTTGCGGTGCTGCTTCAAGCACTGACGATCCAGGCGCAAACGCCCATCTTGGGGAGCTATCATTATTAGCGGCTTCCTTTCTCGAACACTCGGGAAATCAAGACTGTCGCGCTTTATGACGCTTTATATGAAAAACTGGCAAGCGAAGGTCACGTTTTTTTAGCATTAGATGTAAACAGGACTCAAACAATAACGTGAAGCGCCACGAACACCAAATTATACTGGGCTACTGGTTGATACTAGACAGTGAAGCCTACACACCAGCAAGGGCTTCACCGAACTCCTTGCCTATGTTCAGCTCCAACAGCTTTCTTAATAGATAAATAAGGAGAATTTAATGCCCGCTTACGTCGTCCTAACCCGTGAACATACTCACGACGCCCAGGAAATGGAGCGCTACGGCGAGAAGGCAAAAGCCGCCCGTGAAGGTCACGACCTGCAACCGCTCGCCTTCTACGGCGATTTCGAAGTACTCGAAGGTAGCGCCATGGAAGGTGCGGTGATTCTGCGCTTCCCCGATATGGCTGCCGCCCGCGCCTGGTACCAAAGCCCCGCCTACCAGGAAGCCCGCAAGCACCGTTTCCAAGGTGCCGACTACCGCGTCTTTATCGTTGATGGCCTAACAGAAGCCTAAATACCAAAACGCCCCGCCTTTAATGATCAAGTCGGGGCGTTTTGCCGTTACTTTACCT
The DNA here is from genome assembly GCF_026104355.1 of Halomonas sp. BDJS001. NCBI lineage: Bacteria > Pseudomonadati > Pseudomonadota > Gammaproteobacteria > Oceanospirillales > Halomonadaceae > Halomonas > Halomonas sp. BDJS001. The sequence continues at coordinate 874,775 of NZ_CP110535.1, read as the reverse complement.
CTGGGATATAGGCGGAATTACATTACCAGCGATAGCTCACTTTGGCACTGATTTCACGCCCCGGATTATAGTAATCAGCCGTGCTTGAGCCGACCACGTGCTGCTCGTCGAGCAAGTTGCTGACATTAACGGCTAGGTCAGCATCTTTGGTGAGCTGGTAGCTGAAGGCTGCGTCAAACAGCGTTGCTGCACTGCTCTTGGACGTATTGGCGGCATCAAAGTAGTAGGAGCCGATGTAACGGGCACCGAGACCAACACTCAACTCCTGGCTAGGTAAGGTATAGTAGCCCCACAGCGACGCCGTATGTTTAGGTGCTGCAGTGAACTCGTTACCCTCTCTGGCTGCGTTACTGTCGCGTACCACTTCCGACTCCATATAGGAGTAACCACCGGCCACGCTAAAGCTATCGGTCAACTCAGCCTTCGCTTCCAGATCAAGACCCCGTACGCGGGATTCACCCACGGTTTCCCGCTCGATAACGCCATTATCCTGTACCACCGAGATAGTCACATCATCCCGGGTCAGGTCATAGATGGCTGCCGAAAACAGCGCATTGGTACCAAAGGGGGAGTATTTAGCACCAATTTCGTACTGCTCACCCCGTTCGGGATCGACGCCAATAGTGGGCGGTGCGACCGACTCCACCATGCTGATATAGGTCGAAATTTCGTCGGTGACGCGATAGGTCAGCGCACCGCGAAGTGAGGTCTCAGAGAAGTCATCGGAATCGCGAACGCCATCCATATTGGTGCTGGAGACATCCATTGAGTCGTTACGCACGCCCGCGGTCACAATGAATCGGTCATAGAAGGACAAATTCTGGGTCAGGAAAACCGACTCGGTGGTGAAGTCCTGCTTGTTGCTGCTATAGACGTTGAGACTACTCGGCGCACCGCTAAAGACGGGATTTGCGATATCAATGGAGGTCGCATCACCGTAAAACGAACTGTCTTCGGTTGAGGCATCGCGATACTCGACACCCACAAGCGTGCTGCTATCGACCTGATCAAAGCGGGCGTCGTATTGCAGGATAGCGTTGCCGATCAGCTCCTGAGCTTCGTTGTCGGTACCAAAATAATCGCGATCCACCACGCTGCCTACTCGCGCCGCAGAGTCAGTGATATAAACGTAGCCGAAGTCGTCGGTCAGGTCGCTGTAGCGCAGATTGCCGCGCAACGTCAGCCCGTTGTTGAAATCATGGGTGAGCTGACCGGTAAGGCTGGTACGCTCAACGTCGTGATAGTTGAAACCAGGCTCGCCAAAGAAGTCGCTGCGGTCGTACTCCCGGTCGAGTGGATAACCACCGCTATTGGGGGTGTCGTCGCGCTTCAGGTAATCGAAGATAACGCTCGCTGACGTGTACTCTGTGGGTTCCCAGGCTAAGCCTCCCATCAAGAAACCGTTGTTGTCTTTGGAGTGATCATATTCCCGATCGCTGTCCCGGATGGTGCCGGTGAAACGGTAGGCCACTGTCTCATCGGCGTTCAGGGTGTCGCCCACATCTAAGCCAGCCTCTTTTGCATCGAATGAGCCGTAGGAGAGATAGCCCTCCCCAAACCGCTCAAATCGTGGCCGCTTGCTCACGAAATTGACCGAACCACCTGGATCCGCCGGGCCAAACAGGGTCGAGTTGGCCCCCCGCAATACCTCGACACGCTCGAAAGCGTATGGCTCCTCACGTACTCCGCGCATCGAGCCAAGCGTCAGCCCATCACGGTAGGTGGTGGCCTCGAACCCGCGGATCTTGAAATAGTCGTTACGGTCATCGGTGCCGTAATAATCGGTGAGAACCCCAGGGGTATATTGCAGCACTTCCTCGGTGGTGGAGGCGTTGCGCTGCTCGATCTCTTTCTCAGTAATGACTGACACGGAGGCGGGGGTGTCGAGAAGACTGGTGGCGACCTTGCCGCCCACCCACAGCTCCTGGGCCACTATCGAATTGGCATCATCATCAGCGTAGGCCTGGGCATTGACGATAATGGGGGCAAGGCGATATCCCTCGTTATCGTCACTGCCTTCGCCGGTTTCCTGTGCATTCCCGAGCATGGGGATAGTCACAAGCGTGGTGCCGCACAGAATGGCGGTAGTGGTCTGCTGCCACCGTACCCGACTTGCGTTGCGCCGTACTGTGCTACTGCTATCAGTCATGTTGAAGATCCCTTGAAATGGATAAACCTACCCTGCTCGCCTTGTGGTTTTCTTTTGAAAGGCCGGGAGAGTATCTAAAGCTATCACCTCTTAGTCAATAGTGGTAATACCAATCATAATCATTTATTTTTTAGCTTTTCCTTATGATTTCAATAGACCAATGAGTCCATTCAACAGCCGAGCGACAAGTCATATATCCGCAACGCCCGTATACCAGCGGCCTTTGATCTAGAAATAAAAAAAGCCCCGCGTTTTGGTTAACACGGAGCTTTTGATAAGAGAGCGTAAACCGATTCAGGGTGCCTCGACAGCGGCGCGCCCCTTGATGATTGAGCGGGCAAGCATTAGATACGCCACCGAACCACAGGCGGCCATGGCCAGGATGATCGCTTCAAGCGTATGCGGCAGCAGTGCAGACAATCCACTCAGAATCCCAGCGATGCCGAACTGGGCGGCACCCAGCAGCGCTGCGGCCGTACCACTGCTGGTGGGAAAGAACTCCAAAAAGCAGGCCTGAATATTCGGCGAGATCGCCCCCACCGCGCCGATGGTCAGCATCATGGCGGCGAGGAAGGCGTAAAGCGACCAATCCATAAAGGCAGCCATCACCAGCAATAGTATGCCGACAGCCTGACAGCCCGTTGCCAACTGTAGGATACGTAGTGACGGTAGCCTGGAAAGCAAGACTCGATTGAGAATGTTGAAGATAAGCATCGCGACGATATTCGCGGCAAACAGCATCGAAAAGCTTGAAGGCGACTGGCTGAAATGCCCCTGATAGATAAATGACGCATAGGTGATGAACATCATCAGGGTAGAAAACGAGGCAGCCTGCCAAACGATGAACGGCAGGGCCGGTTTTGTCGACAGTACCAGTTTGTAACGCGCCAGCAGGCTCATCTTAGGGCTCTTCGCGCGCGACACCTTGCCTTTGCCGGTAAACAGCACCCGCACCAGCAACGGCACCAGCAGCACCGCGTACACCGCCAAGGCGAAAAAGATAGTGTGCCAGGAACCCAGCAACAAAATCGCGCTGCCTACGCTTGGCGCAATGCCAGGCGCCAGCACCATGATAAAGCCCATCATGGAGAACAGTTTCGCAGCATCGCGGCCCGCCACCCGGTCGCGCACTAACGCCGGTACCGACACCAGAGTCAAACCAGCGCCAATAGCCTGAATTGCCCGCCCGCCGAGCAGGGTGTTCAAGGAGTCCGCCATACCGATGACAATGCTTGAGAACGCAAAAATCGCCAGCCCGCTCATCAACACCCGCTGGCGCCCGAAGCGGTCTGAAAGCGCACCGCCGATCAACTGACCCAACGCCAACGCAAATACATACACCGAAACACTCAACGATACCGCCTGCTGAGAAATCCCCAGCGATTCACCGATAACCGGGAAGGCAGGCAGGTACGTGTCCATGGAAAACGGGCCCAGCATCATGGTCATTGCCAGGCTCAGCACCACAATGAAGGGCGTTTTAGATTGGGTCATAGAAGCTCGCGGTAAAAGGGCGTAATGATGGACAACACCCACGATATGATACCGACTGATGTTATCAAGGCAATCGAATAGAAATGAAGGGATGGGCCGCGGGGCGGTAATCGGCTAAACCCTAGCCAGTTTGTTATCGGTTTGCTCGGCCATGCATTAAAAACTATTCTTAAAAACATGCTTAAAACCAAGCTTTAAAACCATGCTGAAAGCACACCCCCAACGAGAAATGAGGAGGCAAGGATGTCTACCCACCAGCCAGAGCGGCTTCATCTCGACAGCGATGCAGCGACCGGCTACCCCAACTCCCCTCTACCAGTGCTGATTTATCGCCAGGTTCTCGATATCAGCAATGCAGAGGAGCGGGCCGATGCCTTTGAAAGCATGTTCAAGCGCCACGGTTGGCCGCCTGCGTGGCGCTACCACCTGTATGACTTTGACCACTTTCACTCCACCGCCCATGAAGTACTGGGCATCTTCCGCGGACGGGCACGGGCACGGCTGGGTGGCCCTAACGGCCAGGAGCTGTTGCTTTACCCAGGCGATGTGCTGGTGCTACCCGCCGGGGTTGGGCATGCCAGCCTGGAGGCGGACGACGATTTCTGCATGGTAGGCGCCTACCACCCGGCCAAAAGCCGGAAATAGAGCGCGGTGATCCCGCATTGCTTGCGGCGGCACAAGAACGAGTGGCTGCCGTGGCCTTACCCGAGGATTCTCCGGTAGGCGGGTCTCTGGCAGGGCTGTGGGGGTAAAGCGACTGTTGATCAACTGTTCGATGGAGGGGGCAGATAGATAAGGCTGCAACAGCACCCCACAACATTCACTTTGGCAGCTAACGCCGGAGCTAGTACCGCATGGATGTACACCAGTGCCCAACCAACATCACTCGTGCGCACCCACCTTGTCTGGGTGGCTACCCAGCATCAGAAAAACCACCACCGACAGCAAGGCGATGAGAACCGCAGCAGCTGTTAGCAGGATCGAGTGCGTGGTGGAGAACGCTGCCTTCGCGGCCATGATGAGTGCATCCGCCTGATTTGCGGCCAGCCCTTGTGCCACAACGATGCTGTCGCTGATCGAGCGCGCAGCCTGTGCACCGAGTGCTGGCTCCAAGTGTGACGGCAGCACGATGGTATTGGTGTACACGCTGGCCATGAAAACCCCGAACAGGGTGATGCCTAGCCCACTACCCAATTCATAGCCAGTGGCTTCCAAAGAACCTGCAGCCCCTCCTTTACTGGCGTCCACGGCCCCCATAATAGCAATTGAGGAAGCGGTCAGGCCGATGCTCAGGGTTAGCCCCAGTACGGCCAAAGCTGTTGGCACTGTCCAGTCAGGCGTGTGGAAGTCAGCCTGCGCCAAGTAGCCCAACGCTGCTGCCGCTAACGCCATCGACATACTGGCCACCAGCCGTAAGCCAAACCGGTTGGACAGGTAACCTGCAACGGGCCCACCGACTGCAGCGGCCGCCATGATCGGCACCATGAACAGACCGGCCTGCAGCGGTGTCTTGCCCAGCACATATTGCAGCTCTTGCGCCAGCGTCAGCTCGACACCTGCCAGTGCGCCGGCAGCCACTAGCGCCATCACCATGCCAGCGACGATGGCCGGATGACGAAATAGCGATAAGTCCAGCATCGGCACCGCCGAACGCAACTGGATACGTGTAAACCAGGCCAGCATCGCTAACCCACAGAAGAGCACCAACCCTGCACGCCATAGTGGCTGCCCCGCTCCCACCGCAGACTTGATGCCGTAGACCACCGAGATAATGCCAACAAGCAAAATCAACGCCTGGCCGAAAGACCACTTGCCGGGTGTCGTTGCCTCGCGGCGCGGCAGCAGACCATAGACGACCGCCACCACCACTAGCATGATCGGTACATTAATGAGAAATACCGAGCCCCACCAGTAATGTTCCAGCAAAGCCCCACCAACCAATGGGCCCACAGCCGCACCTGCGGCCCCCACCGTTCCCCATAAGCCAAGCGCCATCGCACGCTCGCGCTCGTCTTCGAAGGTTTTGCGGATGACACCTAGCACACAAGGCATAATCATCGATCCGCCAATAGCTAGCAGCACTCGAGCACCGATCAACATGGCGGGTGTCGTCGAGAATGCCGCCAGTAGTGACGCCACCCCGAATACAACGAGCCCGGTCAGCAGCACACGGCGCGTTCCGATTCGGTCAGCCAGCGTGCCCATCGGCACCAGCAGGCCCGCCATCAACAACGGGTAGATGTCGATGATCCATAGCACCTCAGTACCCGTGGCACCCAGCGCTGGCGTCAGCACCGGCACCGCGACGTGCAGAATCGTCATATCGATAACAACAGGCAAGAACGCCAGCATGACGGCAAACAGAACCAGCCACCGTTGTGGGATAGCAGCAAGCATTAGCCACTTAACTCCTGAATAATGGTTATAACTTCTCGTTATGGGGCTCGCCGGCCATTAACGCGCTCCTGAAGGCCCATCACGAAAACGAAGAACACCGGGACGAAGAGAATCACCAGAAGCGTTCCGCTAACCATGCCGCCGAACACCCCCGTGCCTATCGCATGCTGGGTTTTGGCACTGGCGCCAAACGCAACCATCAACGGCACCACTCCCAAGCCGAAAGCGAGTGAGGTCATAAGGATCGGACGCAGGCGCAGGCTGGCGGCTTCCACCGCGGCCTCCATCAGCCCCTTACCTTGCTCACGCAACTGTTTTGCGAACTCAACGATCAGGATCGCGTTTTTCGCCGACAACCCGATCACGGTGACCATACCGACTTTGAAGAAAACATCGTTAGGCAGGTCACGCAGCAACATGGCGGCCACCGCCCCCAGCAACCCCAACGGCACAACCAGGATGACCGACAGCGGAATCGTCCAGCTCTCATAAAGAGCGGCTAACACCAGAAATACCGCCAGGATTGACAGTGCCACCAGCATGGGTGCCTGAGCAGCGGACTGGCGTTCCTGAAGGGACTGCCCCGTCCAGGCCACGGCGAACCCGGGCGGAAGTTGCTGCGCCAGACGCTCCATTTCAGCCATGGCGTCACCCGTGGAAGCCCCCTTCGCCGCACTGCCGGAAATGCTGGTGGCGGGGTAGCCCAGGTAGCGCACCATTTGTAGCGGTGTTTCGTCCCACACCGGAGTAACCACCTCTGACAGGGACACCATGCCCCCCCTGCTATTACGCACGTGCAGCTTGAGCACGTCGTCGACCTGCATGCGTGCCGACGCATCCGCTTGCATGATGACCTGCTGCATCCGCCCCTCATTCGGGAAATCGTTGATGTAGGACGACCCCATCGCGGTAGACAGGATTTCGCTAATGTTGGCGAACGACACGCCAAGCGCTTCGGCTTTCTGGCGATCAATATCAAGGCGAATGCTCGCCCCTTCCGGAAGGCCGTCGGAATAGACGTCGCTGACTACCTTGCTCTGCGCCGCCAGTTCAAGCAGCGTCATCTCAGCAGCCTTAAGGGCGGCCGCCCCCTGGTTGCGTCGATCCTGCAAGAACATCGTAAAGCCGGACTTGGTGCCCAACTCATCAATGGCCGGCGGCAACATACTCATCACCGTCCCTTCGTTCAGTTGACTCATGGCTGCCTGAGCCCCTTCCGCTTCACTTGCCGCCGTGGCGCCGTCGCGCTTCCCCCACTCCTTTAGCGTGGTGAACGTCAGCGCTGTATTCGCGCCGGATCCTGAGAACCCGAAGCCCAAAATAGACATATTGCCGTCTACGGCAGGGCGCGCCATGACGTACGCCTCATACGCTTTGACCACATCCAAGGTACGCTCGGTGGTCGCATTGGCGGGTAACTGGATACTGGTCATAAAATAGCCTTGATCCTCTTCCGGCAGAAAAGCCGAAGGCAACTGGCGGAAGGCGAACACCAGCACACCTGCGATGACCACAAACACCAGCATGACCCGACCGCTGCGAGCGACCAGTCTCCCCACACGCGATTCGTAACGGGCGGTCATACGTTTAAGCATCCGGTTAAACCAGCCGAAGAAACCGCCTTTGTCGTGGTGCCCCGGTTTAATGGGCTTGAGAAGGGTGGCGCATAGCGCCGGTGTCAGCGTCAACGCCAGAAACGCCGAGAACAGAATCGAGACCACCATCGCCAGCGCGAATTGCTTGTAAATCACGCCTACCGAGCCACTCGAGAAGGCCATCGGGATAAACACCACCGTCAACACCAGGGTGATGCCCACCACCGCGCCAGTAATTTCCTTCATCGCCTTGATGGTGGCGTCCTTTGGCGACAATCCCTCTTTGGCCATGATGCGCTCAACGTTCTCGACCACCACGATAGCGTCATCGACGATGATGCCAATCGCCAACACCATGCCAAACATCGTCAACACGTTGATTGAGAAACCTGCCAGCAGCATCACCGTGAAGGTTCCCAACAACGCAATCGGCGCGACCAGTGCGTGAATCAGCGTGTAACGGAGGTGCTGTAGAAACAGCAACATCACTAGGAAGACCAGTACCATCGCCTCGATAAGGGTATGGATAACCTTCTCGATAGACACCTTAACGAACGGAGCCGTATTAAAGGGGATCGATGAGCTCATACCCGCGGGTAGCGCCTGGTTTAACTCAGCCAAACGCGCCTGCACACTTTCCGACGTGCGGACAGCATTGGCGCCGGGTGCCAGCTGTATGGCTGCCGCCGTCGCTGGCTGGCCATTCTCACGATTGGAGAAGCCGTAGGATTGGGCGCCCAACTCAACTCGCGCCACATCGCCCAACACCACTTTGGAGCCGTCGACATTAGCGCGAAGTACGATAGCGGCGAACTCTTCCGGCGTGCTCAATTGCCCCTGTGCGGTCAACAGTGAGGACACCTTTTGGCCGGGTAAAGCCGGAGACGCGCCGATGCTACCCGGCACAATCGGTGCGTTCTGCTCCATGATCGCGGTCGAGAGATCATTCACCGACAAGTCGAAAGCAATCAGCTTCTCCGGCTCTATCCAGATTCGCATTGCCTGCTCAGCACCGAACAACTGCACACGACCAACACCGTCAATGCGGCGCAGCTCCTCAACGATATTGCGCGCCATATAGTCGTTCAGGGCGATCTCATCAAAGCGCCCATCCTCGGAGTTCAGACCCACGATCATCAGAAAGCTGGATGACGCTGACTCTACGCTCAGCCCATCCTGCCGAACCGCCTGGGGTAACCGAGGCTCGACTGCCTTGAGTCTATTCTGCACATCCACTTGGGCCAGTTCCGGATTTGTCCCTGGTTTGAAGGTGGCGGTGACAGACGCCGACCCCGAAGAGTCCGCCGACGACTCGAAGTACAGCAGGTTCTTGACGCTGGACAGTTCTCGTTCGATGAGACTGAGCACGGCGTCATTCATAGTCTGCGGTGTGGCGCCGGGGTAAGTCGCCGTGATGGTCACCGAAGGGGGCGCGACCGAGGGGTAGTGAGAGACCGGCAACTGCGGAATGGCGATCACGCCTAGCAGGATGATAAACAGCGCGACCACCCACGCGAAGACCGGGCGCTGGATGAAGAACTGGGGCATTGCGGAGACTCCTGAAGCTTAATAAGAAGATGCCACTGAAGCCTCAAGAGGCGATGACCTATGCCAATCAGTCGCGCTGACGTCGACACCATCCGCCAGTCGCTCTATACCCTCGACGACGACCCTCTGCCCCTCTGTCACCCCCGCTTGCACCCGATAACTGCCGTTCGCCAATTCACCAAGCTCCACTGAGACCATCACCGCCTTGTCGCTGTCACCAATCAACCAAACGTAGGGCTTCCCGCCGATGCGCACCACGGACTGTTGCGGCACCGTCAAGGCATTGTCATAGTGTGCATAGGGCACGCGGGCGCGCACAAACATACCGGGCAGCAGGCGCCGATGGGGATTGTCCACGAGTACACGCAGTAAAAGATCACCCGTGCTGGCATCCACATTGATGCCCGAAAAAAGAATGCGTCCGGTGACATCGTAGGGTGTACCGTTGCTGCCGAGGATGGTGACCGGTAAGCCACTGTCTAGCGAAGGTTGTGCCGCCATCGCATCTTGAAGCGATTCGAGCGAGGAAGCCGAGCGCCGAACATCGACATAGACCTTATCGATCTGCTGAACACGGGCCATGGGCGTGCTATCGCTGCTGCCGACAAGCGCTCCCTCCGTTACCAACGCCTGATCAATTCGGCCTGCAATGGGGGACACCACCGTGGAAAATTCCAAGTCAAGGCGGCGGCGTGACAGCGTGGCACGCGCTTGGGCTACCTCAGCGGCAGCTTGCTGGCTGCTGGAGACGGCATCGTCATACGCTTGGCGGCTCACCGACTGCCCTCTGACCAGCGACTCCAACCGAGCCGCCTGCGAACGGGCATGCGCAAGCTCAGCTTCGGCCTTCAGCAAAGCGGCTTCTGCCGTTTCCACTTCCGCTCGAAACGGCGCTGGGTTGATTTCGAATAATGGCTGCCCCGCACTCACGTCGGTTCCCTGTTCAAAAAGTCGACGTTGGACAATCCCGCTGACCTGCGGACGAATTTCCGCCACTTGAAAAGGCACGACCCGGGCTGGCAAGTCTTCGGTCAGCTCCAATCTAACGGGTTCCAAGGTAACAACAGACACTCGGGCAGGCGGCGGCGCTACTTCTTGCTCAACTGGCCCGCAGGCGGTTAACACGCTTAGCAGCAAGGCGCAGAAGCCACCATGGCGGTAAATATGTCGGATCGTCATGCATCGTCCCTTCAGATATAGGCAAACATTTGCCTACTCATAGAATTGAAGGGGACTATATCCCTGTAGCGTGGTATTAACGTCGACGGTATGTGTAGATATGATGGAGAACACTATTAATGTTTCATTAGGCGCTTACATGTCCAAGACTCATCAGTCGCCAAGTTCTTATTCTGGTCAGCAAGCACTGATTCTCATCGCCGAAGACGAGCCTGAGATCGCTGATATTCTGCAGGCTTACCTGAAACGTGCGGGCCTCCGCACCATCTACGCAGAAGATGGACGCAAAGCATTAGATATGCATTTGTCGATGAAACCCGATCTCGTCTTACTTGATGTAAAGATGCCTAAAATGGATGGTTGGCAGGTGCTGTCAGAGGTTCGCCATCGGGGTAAGACGCCCGTCATCATGCTGACCGCGATGGATCAGGATATTGATAAACTGATGGGGTTGCGTTTTGGTGCCGACGACTATGTCGTCAAGCCGTTTAACCCTGCCGAGGTCGTCGCACGCACTCAGGCGGTGTTAAGACGCACCATGGCTGATGCTAGCCATCAACCTCTTGTGCTCAGGGTTCCGCCTTTTGAGATCGACTTGGAACAACACGAAGCCTTTGTTCAGTCGGAAGGAGGCTCACGCAGCCTTGCGTTAACGCTCACCGAATTCAGATTGTTGACGCACCTTGCACGCGCGCCCAAAAAAGTTTGCACCCGTGCAGAGTTGTTGGCCGCCTGCCTACCCGAGGGCGAGGCGCTTGAGCGCACTGTCGACAGCCATATAAGCAAGCTGCGTAAAAAACTGGAAGACGTCGATGTGAGAGGCATACCCGTTGGCATACGCGGCGTTGGGTATCGGCTATGGGGAACAGAATGAAACTCATTGGATTGAGCCGGACAATCGCGTTAACAATGGCAGCGATGGCGTTTGGGATAACACTGCTAGTCGTGGTGACCTCTTATGTGTTCTATTTCATTACCTTCCATTTTTGGCAGGGGTCGATTAGCGAACCAAACATGTTCCCGTCGGGGCTCGAGTGGGCTTGGCTCGTTAGCACTACGTTGGTTGGGCTGGCGTTCGCCGTGATAGTGGGCATTCACTTGGCACGTCGCATTCTGGTACCCCTAAATTCCGTAACAGAAAGCATGCGTCGCGTCGCACAAGGCGACCTGGACGCACGCGCCACGACAGGTGATCGCTCGTTAGGCGAGGCTGCCGTTTTGGCAAACGACTTCAATGCCCTGGCAGACCAATTACAGCGTATGTCCAAGGAAATGACGTTCTGGAATGCGGCGATTGCCCATGAGCTGCGTACGCCCGTTACTATTTTACGCGGACGCCTGCAAGGCTTGGCAGAAGGCGTATTCCCCCCCGAAAAACCCCAGTTTCAAAGCCTCCTTACCCAAATCGACGGCATGGCACAACTGATTGAAGACCTTCGCGCCGTAAGCTTGGCCGAAAGCGGCCATCTGAACCTTGAGATCAAGCAATGTGATCTTTCTGCTGAAATTGAATCAGGCGTTGAATTTTGTAGACATGCCCTAAATGCATCAAATCATTATCCAACCCTTGATCTGCAATCTGGCGCCGCGTATTGCGATCCTGTCCGTATTCGCCAGGCATTGCTTGCGTTGCTGGAAAACGCTCGCCAGCATGCATCACCAGGGTCACTCATCATCCAAACGCGCCAGAACGACGGCTGGTGTGTTTTACGTGTTAGAGATGCTGGCCCAGGCATTCCTCAGGAATATGCTTCGCAGATTTTCACGGCATTCCGGCATGCGCGGGATGCTGGCAGTAATATGCCAGGAGACAAGCAAGGAAGTGGGCTCGGATTGGCGGTGGTGGCGGCGATTGCAAGAGCCCATGGTGGCGAGGCTAAATGCTACCCCTCTGATGAGGGTGGCTCTTGTTTCGAGTTGCGCTGGCCTTCTCAATCACATAGGGCGTGATGACATAGTACGTGATGATATAGTACGTGATCACATAGCGCGTGATTGCTGAATGAATCAACTTTACGTCTTTAAACCCTGCACCCCATAAAGAGCCGCTCTACAAAACAGGCATCTCCCAAGCAAGCAACACTCAATGAACAAAAACCATCACCACAAGCACCATGGTCAGCAATAGCAAGTACACCCTGGCATGAAGACGGTCAGGGATGCGCCCGATCCAGGTCGATGCCAGGCGGATTCCGAGCCATGAGCCCACTGCGAGTACCAGCAAGGCGCGCAGATCCACATAACCGGCATACCAGTCCCCCAACGCTGGGTGATTTGCCGACCACAACACATACGTCGCGGTGCCACTCACCGCCATGGGCAACGACAACGGATTGGCCATGGCAGTGGCTGCCGTCATACTCGCGCCTCTACGGCGCATGAGCGGTACGGTCATCACACTGCCGCCAACGCCCAGCAAGGCGGCCACCGCACCAATCAATGTCCCCGTCATCGCCGTTACCCCACGCCCCATAGGACGCACATCACTCCCCGCCTGATGCAGAAAACCGGGTCGCAGCACGGCATCCGTAATCGTAATGCTCAGATAGCCGATAAACGCCCAGCGCACCCACTCACCACTTAACGACACGGCAGTCGCCGCGCCCAGCACAGCGCCCACGGCGATATAGCCCACCAGCGGACGCACCAAGTGCCACTGCACGGTTTGCCGTAGATGGTGGCGCCATGTGGACAGGGAAGCAGCAAATGCCATCAACGCCGTCGAGGTGGCCACCGCGATATGCATGGCCGTCTGCCCGATACCACTATCCGACCCATGGACGGAAATCAGCAGGGTATACAGCAAGGGAACCACCACGAACCCGCCACCGAAACCGAACAATACGGTGGTCACTCCCGCCAACCCGCCACAAAGCAGCAATACGCTATACACCGGCACTCTCCTGATGAAACCAAACAGCAGGCACTATATGCTGGCGATGATTGGCCGACATTCGTCGTTTGGACAACCATCAACGCGTTTCAGCCAGGTTAACGCTAATGCTCAATACGCCTCTTTCAGATGTGGATCATGTGGCACGGCCCGTGGTGGCCATCGGCACTGACTACCGCCCCGGCACCCTCCTCGACTTTCATACCCATCGCCGTGCCCAGTTTCTCTATGGCATGACCGGCGTGATGGAAGTCAACACGGATGACGGCACCTGGATGGTGCCGCCCTATAGCGGCGTATGGCTACCTGCGGGCAAGCGCCACCAAGTGCGTATGAACGGGGTGAGCACCCGAAGCCTGTATATCGAGCCCCACGTCGCGCCACGCGCTTCGCCCAACTGCGAGGTGCTGGTCGTGACGCCTCTCCTGCATCACCTGCTGCTGGCTTCCGCCCACATCCCCGCGCTCTATGACGAAAACGGCCGCGACGGTGCCCTGGCTCAAATACTCCTATACGAACTGGAACATGCTCAGGCCCTGCCGCTATTTGCACCCCTGCCCCATGGCCTCCCACTCGCTAGCCTGTGCAGAGAGTTTCTCGGCCAACCAAACATTCACACTCTTCCGGAGGAGTGGGCGCGGCAGTTGCATTGCAGTCAGCGCACCTTCAATCGCCAGTTCCGTCAGCAGACCGGACTCTCCTTTGGCGTATGGCGCCAACAGGCTTGCCTGATGGCGGCTATTCCCAGGCTACTCTCGGGCAGTTCCGTTACCCAAACCGCGCTGGAACTCGGCTACGATAGCCCGGCCGCTTTCTCTAGCATGTTTCGCAAGGTACTCGGTCAGTCTCCCAGCGCTTTTGTTCGGGCGGCTAGTCGCCAAAAGGAATAACTGCCTCAACATACCTAGCTTTTTTCACTTACTCTTCGGCAAGGTGATAACCCCTTTCAGATAAGGGGCCACGCGGCCTTTGATAATCACGCGCTCGCCTTCCACGACGCAGTTGAGCGCGCCTTTTCGGGCGCCTCCCTGGCGTGCGGTTAGCGTTTGCTTGCCTAACCGCTTAGACCAGTAAGGTGCAAGCGACGTATGGGCCGAGCCTGTCACTGGATCTTCTTCAACGCCTACCTTGGGGCCAAACCAACGGGAAACAAAGTCCACATCATGGCCTTTAGCGGTGACCGCCATCCCCCGCCCCGGTAGCTGTTTAAGATGCTGCATATCCGGCGCTAACGACTCAATCAATCGCGCATCATTAACCACCACCACGATATCGTCAGAGATCAGCAGTTCCTCAATGTCGATACCGCCGAACGCCGCCGCTACCTCAGCGTGCATTGCCAAGGGTTCTAGCGTTTTCGCGGGAAAATCCATCGCCAGCTCGTCACCCTCACGCTTTACCAATAACTGCCCACTGCGGGTCTGAAATTGCAGAGTTTCTGAGCTATCACCTAGGGCATTAAAAATTACCCACGCAGCAGCTAAGGTGGCGTGACCGCACAGATCCACTTCTACCGAAGGGGTAAACCAGCGCAGATGGTAGCCTGCCTCCGTAGGTACAAAAAACGCGGTCTCGGAAAGGTTATTCTACGACGCAATGGCTTGCAGCAGCGCATCATCCAGCCATACTTTCAGGGGACAAACGGCCGCGGGATTACCTTCAAAGGGCTGAGTGGCAAAAGCATCTACTTGGTACAGGTCAATTTGCATGGCATTAGCTTCGAGAAAAAAGTTGAGTGGACATAAGGTTTATCAAAAAGCGATATAGCACACTATGAGTGAGCGCATTTAAAAATGTTTAAACTCTACAGCCAATAGGCCGAGCTCTTAACTACGGGGTAATACTCTACCTGTGTGTTTGCCATTCGTATTTTCCAGACGAGCCGACCATTCGCGGCTCCACCAACCAACACGTATTTCCCCCAGTCCCCCACCTGCCCTAGCATCATTTCCAGCTCATGACGTTGTTCAGCATGTTCGGTGGTGTTTTCGTTTTTCAGCTTTTTCGGATTGATGAGCTACTCTTCACCGTCAACACGAGATGCTAAATTATAATTTATCTAATATATTACGTCACTCTAATAACGTAATCCCTTAAACCCCAACATTAATTTAAGAAATTTTATGAACAAAGAACATATAAGATATACGGCGAGGTTATTTTCAGCGGCTTTCACAGTGATACTACTAGTGGCGGGCAAACCAAGTTATGCGACCAGTTTAGAGCCGGAAAATGGTTCACAGCGTCAGTACTATATTGGTATGCGCTCTGGCACAGGGGCCTCGGATACTATCACCGATAAGCTAGCTATCGAAAATATCGCTCGCTACGGCCTCAGGACACGAAACAACCATGCGCTTACCCTAAACATCGAGCCACGTTTTCTACGAATCACCTCGGGTGTCAGTGACGTGCTGTATGAAAGTAACCGATCTAAAGAGCGCGAGCTTACCAGCGCAAGCACAATGGAAACTGATTTTGGTCTTGAAGTAACCAGCGATGGTAACGCCACACCCAATACAGAAAACAGCGCGTTCTGGAAGACAATAAATTCGCGGCAAGACGCATTCACTTCTGAGCAAGTGGGACAGGCACTCAGCATTCCTGGCCTAATAACTTCACTACCGTTGGAGGTGGGTGCAACGGCCGCTTTAAATGGTTTGCCGTCGCTTCCTGAAATGACACTGACGGTAACTGAGATAACTGACGAATGGATCACTGCCAATATCAGCGCGTCGGAGCATACGCAACCGGTGGTTTTACCCATTGGAGCCGATGAAAATGAAGTAACGGCAAACCTTGTCGAATCACATGGCCGCATACGCATTAACCGCGATACCGGCTGGCTCGAGTCGCTGGCGCTTTTTATTGAGCAAGCCGTTCATCATGGCGAGCGGACGGTGCCAAGACATTTACTCCTATATGTAACGGCCCTACCCGACGATACCGCTACCGGCGAGAACTTCCTCGACCTTTTGCGCTTCAGTTCTTCCGGACTGCCTACTAGTCTCAAGGACGATCCCACAACTTATGAGTTCGAGTACACGCTGCCTGAGGTCGAGACTAAAGCGCCCCTAAATAATACCCAGCCGACTGATGATATCGAAACACTCTTTCCTGATCGCGACCAAGCGATCTATAGAATCGATGAAGGAGACAATGTGCTGATACTCAGGGTGCCTTTTAATATCGAAGATCATCAAACGCCAGGCTACGCAAGCTTAAGCGAGCTAACGCTGACGGATGCTCAAGGAGAGAAAATCGAGTTCCCTCTGTTGACCACCGATGTCCTCCAAGGAGTAAGAAATACCGACGGCGTGACCATCGAGATAAGACTGAAGCCATTGGGGTGGAATGAAGTCGACTGGAGTGCTATCCACGGCGTATCGGCAACGCTTGCTTACCGTACTTATACGGTGGAAGAGCAGCTTTTTATCGAACTAGCCGATACGCCCCAAGAAATAACCAGGGGCGAGGCAACAGCAAAAACAATTCCGCTCGAAAGTGAGCCCAACCAATGGCGCTTGGTGCTTGAAAATCAACAGGATCAACTCATGATTGATCGCAGTGCGGGTTATAAAGACATCAATGCGTTCTCTACCTCCCGACTATACGATTCACCGCTGTCACTGACCGAAAAGAGCTTTTTGTATGGCATAACGGATCCTTTGTCTTGGGTTATGCAATTAAGGCTTGAAGGTGATCCCCAGCGCTTTCCCTTAATCCACGTGAAGTACGCAGACGTGCCAGAATACGTTGATGTCACATTTGAGCCAGGGCTATCCGCGAGGCGTTTGATGGATTGAAGGAGCGCAAGGCCGTCACGCTGGCAGCCGATATGAAGAATTTATCGACAAGCGTGCTTCATGCCTGCAGAGCAGAAAATGAGCCTATCACGGTGCCTATTCGGCTCAAGGGCTAGTCATGATGTGTTCCACACCTCGGCAGAACACAAAAGCAAATTGGAGGCACTACGGTGGAGCCTAACCCAAGATGCCGTAGAAACTAGAGCCGGTGTATTCGCAGACGTTTTTTCGACGGATGCCTTAATAAACGGTTTAGATAGCGAAATGCGATGCTTCAGAAAGGGCAGCCAATTGGACAGCCCTTTCTTTCGATGCGCTATGCACGAAAACCAGATACGTAATAAAAGCCAGATCAGCGCTTACCTTCAACACGCAGCTTAGCCACTTCATCTAGCGCCAGGCCTGTCGCTTCAGAAATCTGCTCATCACTCAGCACCCCCAGCTTGAGCAGATTACGAGCTGTTTTCTCAATACCCAGCTTTTCGCCCTTCTCGATGCCCAGCTTTTCGCCTTCCTGAATGCCTACTTGGCGCTCTTGCTGAGCCCAGTTTTCCAAATTTTCTGCCAACATGTCTTTATTCTCCAACAAACTATTGAACTGTTGGCTACGCGGTCAGCAACTCCATTTCCTCGCGGCTACGAACCGGATGGCGGATCGCCTCTTTGGCTATATTCACTTCTAATGCTACTTTCGCAATATCCAGCACGCCAACATCAACTTGGTAACCCCCTCGGGTCATCAACCAGTCAAGCACCTCCGCCAGGTGCCAGATGGAGGCACTGCCTTCGTGAACCGGCACAGGAAACGTCGCTCGGTGGGTGAGCATCAGCTTTCGCATTGCCTGTCGCGAAACGCCCACAACGTCTGCTACATCCGTCAGGCCAACAAGATCCGGCGAAGCCTCGATCAGCCGCGCGGAAGGGATCGCTTTTTTTACGTCAACCAGGGCAGTGTGAACCGCTTCCTCGGCGCTGCCCGCTTCACGAGAGAATTCCAGCGCCAAGCGGCCCGGCTGCCCCACGCCCACCAGAGCATCATCGCAACCGGCAGCACCCAAACGCTCCACTAGCGCATCTAGGTCAGAGTCACTATCAGCCAGTTGGTATTTCAGCGTAAAAACATATTCCATTCTTCAATCCTCTGGCTCCGCTTAGTCTCGACGCTTGTGGGTCGAGCACTTGTCCACCACTCTCCGAATTGCCCGGGCGTGGCTGCCGGGATTTTTCGGTGTACTCCACACGCTCGCGATACAAAACTCACCGCAGCGGCATTCATCATCATTATAGGGACAGTAAATCTTGCCCCAGGCGTGACTACCGCCGACTTCAACTCGCCAGCCCTCCGCTTCCGCATGTTTGAGGGCAGTTTCGATCTCTTTTTTCGGATGTGCTGTACGAGTCATTATTTGCCTCTGAGTATGAAGCCCCCTTCAATGGTTGTCAATTGACAACCATTGAAGCAGCAATTCATATGCTTGCCGACGTTCATCTAAATAGATAGACCCAAGTGTCTCTTTTAACTCCCTAATTAAAATTTAAGAAAGAATATCAGTAGGTGCAACACTTAACCTGACGCAGGGGACTTTCATGGCATGGGGATGCCTGCCATCCTCAGCACCCAAATACAGAAAGGGCAGTCATTTGGACTGCCCTTTCGTTCGATGTATGAAGTGGGAATACGTAAATAAAAGCAGGTCAGCGCTTACCTTCAGTGCGCAGCTTAGCCACTTCATCTAGCGCCAGGCCTGTCGCTTCAGCAATCTGCTCATCACTCAGCACCCCCAGCTTGAGCAGATTACGGGCTGTTTTCTCAATACCCAGCTTTTCGCCCTCCTGAATGCCTACTTGGCGTTCTTGCTGAGCCCAGTTTTCCAAATTTTCTGCCAACATGTCTTTATCCTCCACCAAACTGTTGAGCTGATTGAGGTCGACCTCAGCCCCGAGCCGCTGCAAGTGGCGTTTCAGCCAGCGGGTAATAATCTTGTCGATACGCTCTTTGTCAGGATCGGCCTGAATAATCGCCACAATCCGATCCACGGCTTTTTGCAGCCCCTGGCGATTTGTGGAGGCCTTCTCGATACTGAACACCCCGCTTAACGGCGACCGCACCAAGCCTAACTGTTCATCAGTATAGCGCCCTTCATCGACTAAATAATAACGCATGCGTGGCTGGTAGACCTGTAGCAGACCCGGCGGTTCCGGCATGATCATGTCATATAGGTCTAACGATGCCGTCCAGCGCTCTGAACCATTATAAAGCACTACTGGAAACACCGGCGGTAAGCCCTGGCCGGGTGTGATGACCTTCTGCTTGAGCAACTCACTGTAGAAGCAAGCGGCGTAGTGCATCAGCCGAACCGGCATGGTGCGATCCACCGAGGACTGAAACTCCAACAAGATGTACAGGTACACCTCTTGCGTCACCCCTTGCCAGTTAACGTTGACTGACCACACCACGTCCTCAATTTTTTCTTCGAACAGTGGCGTAATGTAGTTGCCGCTCTGGCTCTTCAGGGTAGAAAAATCCATTAACCGGGCAATCTCGGCGGGCGCAAAGCCTTCGATGAGTTGCTGAACAAATTCAGGATAACTAAACAGCTCTTTGTAGCCGGTATCGTGATGGTTGCTGACCATGGAGACCTCTGACAATCGATCCAAGCCAGAATAGCATGCTCGGCTACCTGGAAAACATTCACACGATGTGATGAAGAGGCGTAATAATCGCTCTGCCCTCCATCTGGTTAACGGCGACCATATGCAAACCAAGCCCTAGCGTCACTTCTCACCCAACACCTCACGCAGCCAGCCCAATAACGCTTCGCTGCCAGGGCGTTGGGGCGCGCCCTGGCGTGTGTATAGGGCGATGGCATCGTGCTGGGGCAAGCTCTCGGCCACCGGGCGGATCAGTTCGCCACTTTCAATTAAGCGTTGCGTCGTGCGCCGCCATCCCAAGGCGATACCGTGCCCCGCGACAGCCGCTTGCAGTAGCAGTGGATAGCTATCGAACACAGCACTCTCCGCTGATGAGAGTTCAAAGTGCCCCATGGCACGAAACCAGTCATCCCACTCCAACCAATCCGCCGGGTCAGCGTGGTGGTGCAGTAGCCGCTGGTTCAGCAAAGTGTTGAGGCTCAACGGCGTAGTGACCCCTTTCAGGTAAGCTGGGCTGCAGACTGGAAAGATCTCGTCCTCGGCGGTAAACACCAATCGATGGCTCCCGCTAGGCCTACCGTTGGTTTGCAGCGCGATGTCGAAGTTGCCACTAAATTCGGTAATCGGCCTTGTCGAGGTCGCCAGTTGAATCTCAATGTCAGGATAGCGACGATTGAAGTCAGCCAGCTGTGGCATCAGCCAATAGAACGCTTCGCATAACTGGCAGAACAACACGACGCGCTTATCATTTGGGTCGCCGCGCAGCGCCTGAGCCCCCGTGGCGACACTTTCCAGCGCCTGGGAGACCGTACGGCCAAACTCACGCCCTTCGCGGGTAAGAAACACACGGCGATGACGGCGCTCGAAAAGCATCACGCCAAGGTCTTCCTCCAGCGCACGGATCTGTCGGCTGATAGCTGCCTGGGTCAGGTGGAGCTCATCCGCCGCGCGCGAAAAGCTTTCCAGTCTGGCGGCTGCCTCAAAGGGGCGCAGCGTCGCCAGCGGTGGAAGGGACTTGATGAAGTTATCCATAATCTGAGCTCATGCATTGTGACGCAGAAGTCGTTTGAAGCACTGCAAGAGGCAGCGGCATTCTAGAGCGGAATCCATACCTGGAACGCTGCAATGAAGGCCACCGCTGAACCACAAGATAATATCCTACAGGGCATAAGCCTTATCGTGGGGGCTGTCTTTCTGCTGGCGTTGACCGACGCCCTGGTTAAGTATCTAAGTGCCAGTATGTCGCTATGGCAACTCTATGTCATCGCCTCAACACTATCGCTGCCGATACTCTTTGGATTGATCATTGGCCATTCAGGCCCCCTCCCCAAGGTAAAATCACACCGCTGGGTGGCGATAAGAAGCCTGCTTCTGTTACTGATGTGGATAGCCTACTACGCAGCACTGCCGCTGATTCCGCTTTCGGTGGCAGCGGTCGCCATTTACACCACACCGCTGTTTATTGCCGTGCTGGCTGCTTTTGGGGCGGGCGAGCATCTTTCACGCCAAGCCTGGCTAGGCATTCTCTGCGGTTTCCTGGGCGTGGTGGTGGTGTTGCGCCCTGGCGGCGACACCTTCACACCTGCCACACTGCTACCCGTGCTTGCCGCCCTCTTTTATGCGCTAGCGATGCTGGTCACTCGCCACCACTGCCAAAGAGAACACCCCCTACTTCTCACCCTGGGATTAAATCTAGCCTTCCTGGCAGCAGGCAGTCTTTTCAGCGTGCTGGTGGCAATCAACAGCACAGCATCGCTCGCTGAACGCGCGCCTTTCCTGTTCGCCGGTTGGCAACCGCTAGACGCCACAGCGTTATTGATCGTGGGCGCCTACGCGTTACTGCTGATCATTGTGAATACCGGGGTGGCAAGGGCCTATCAAATTGCCCCTTCGGTGTTGATCGGCACCTTTGATTACGCCTACCTCATCTTTGCCAGCCTTTGGGGCTACCTGCTATTCAGCGAAGTGCCTGATGCCATGACTTGGCTGGGTATGGGCATGATCTTAATCGCGGGGGTGATGGTGTTACGGCAACAGCGGGGCTGACGCCTATATTCTCAATGAACTACCGAGACGTCCTCGGTAGTTGCTTAACCAAACATCACCGAATAGCACGAGCTGCGTCCACCGGCTCAGACTCTGGTACTGTTATGTGTGTGGTTAAACCGACCTGCTCTAATCCCAGCTATCGGGCAAAGGAAGATCTTACTGAACCAACATTCGGGCGCTCACCTTCGATTTCGCTGGTACGAATAGCAATATGAATAGTACATTGATCTCAACATCCAGATCGGCCTGACTGTAGCCTCGTTTTTACACAACACCGCTCCTATCCTGCATATGATGAAAACAAAGCATGCTACTATATTGGTAAGTTCAAGTAGCCATAACAACGCGCTGGCCTTGGAGGATACAACGTGACAGGAACTAGACAGGTTGAATCTGCTGAGATAATTAGAGGATCTATGTTTCAAGCTGACGAGCGATCAATACGTGATCTTGGACATTACATTCTGACTGAAATCCAGCACAACATTGGCAAAGGAGCACCAGAATATGTAGAAGTACTTTCGTGGGCCTTTGAAAAAATAGGGATCGCTAACTTCAGCTATGTCTATGTGGGTTATCTACCACCCGAGGCTGATAAGGCTGTCATTTTAGGTAACTATCCAAAAGATTGGGTAAAACTCTATGAATCGCATGCTTTATACCGCAATGATCCTATAATCAATCACTCTTCAACAACTTCCGCAGCTTTCTTTTGGAAAGGTAGCCTAAGGAAAGACAATAAATCAAAACACATATTTGACATGTCGGCTCAATATGGCATTGAGCAGGGTTTTACTGTCCCAGTACACGAGCCAGGCTGTGCTTTTGGGTCAATGCACTTAGCAAGCAGTAAAGAAAATTTAGAATTCAAAAAAATTGTGCAAAATCATTCATATCTAATATCTACTATTAGTTACATAGCACACCAGCAACGCCCATCCCTTGCTAGGCTTAAGCCTTACCGACGTCTCACAGAACGGGAAGCGGAATGTCTACACTGGGTTGCAATGGGCAAGTCTTACGGAGAAATTGCTTTAATACTGAGCATATCCGAAAGAACTGTTAAGTTTCACGCACAGAATATAATTAAAAAATTAGATTCAGTTAATATTAAGCAAGCAATGACAAAGGCATTGCGCATGAACTTGATTTGACAAAACCACCATGTATATTGCAACTTTCATTATTCTTATTAGCAATAAACATAATATCTTTAACTGCCTTCTGACAACAAGGAAGATTTCCATAATAAACTTTTTCACTTAATGACCCAAATCCCGAATTGAGAACATTGAGGGGCCACCCGCACATTCTTAACACACGCCTCATCATTTCATCAACAACGACTTCATAGTTTATAACCCCTCTATTCAAACCAAAATCAATCATACTTATAAACAGAGCATATATTCTTACATCAAAACTCTTCTTAGCTCCAAAATTAATCTTATCCGGAGTAATAAAAAATCGTGAGGCTTCCCAGCTATTCTCAAGCTGACTTTCGTCAAACTGACTTGACTCTTTTAACCACTTCAGAGCTCCGGTCATAAGTGTTGGGGATGTTGATGGACGAAGCCTTACACAACCAGAAATACAGTTATTAATTAACAGATAGATGTAGTAAGCTTCATCATTATCATATTCATCATATTCTAAACCCCCTCCAGTGTAGCTCTCTATATCCCATTTCCTTCTATCAATAAATACTTTCTTTCTAAGTTCAAAAATTTTATCAAGACTAGATTTAGGTAGATCAGTGTAATTAGAAGCCACAACTTCTATACCATGAAACATTTGATTTTTATTCAATGAAGATAAAATCATAACCTTTCCTCTGAATCAACTCCTTAAAATAGTAATACTAGTTAATTCATTAATACACCTGTCCCATAGTACAGTAGACTTTTCATGTTATTGAACTGATTGTACAACCCAGAAACTATGCAACCGATACCACCATTCAAGATATATCTTCATGTCTCGAATAATCGCTTACTATAAAATCAACCTTTGCTAGATAATACCTATCCGATATCAATGGATTTATAGAGACAAAACAAAAGTAGAAATATTTTTTTCAAAGTCAGCTTCAAAATTGATAAATCATAAATTTCGAGGCAGTATGTAAAAGTACCTAACATTACCAGAAAAAAGGATTTAAATAATAACGCCATCTTTAGGCTGCCAGCAAGGAGGGGCACAAATCCACTCCGTATTAAATCCTTCAAGAGACATTGATGATGAAGCATAAACAAATGTAGGTTTTGTAGAAACAATATTGTAACCTATTTTTTTAAGCGATTTTGAAACCATTGAACCTGTTACTGAATTAGGATTATACATATACTCACATGACAAAACCCCTAATGATCTAATATAGAGGTCTAGTTCAATCATCAATGAACAACAATCATCTAACTCTTGCAGTGCGATATGATCAATTATTGCAGTCATATATTTGGTTATACTTATCATCCCCCACATTTTAATTTCGTTATCAACAATAACTTCAAACAACTTCCTTTCTCTAAACTTAGTTGGATGCATATACCATTTTAAATATTCTTTGGAAAAGTAAGGTTTTAAATCATCAACTGTCACACGATTATATATTTCCTTGTCAAACTCATCATAATTAACCATCGATACATGAGAGCTTCCTATATAGCATTTCGCTTTAGTTAACACAGAACACTCAGATATATATTTATCAATTTTGTAGCTATTATAATTAAACAAATTTAACCTTGGCCTAACATAATAAGAACGCAACGTCTCTGGCTTAATTTTAAAAAAACCACGTTTAATAAAAAAATTGGTGACTCCTGTTAGCGCCCATAAAACATCTCCTTGATAATCATCTCTAATTTCTTCAAATAAATATGAAAAAAACTTGCTTCCTCTTATTTTTTTATGAGCTAAAAACCTTTCTAATAAATAGCTATTGTATATGCATTCTTTTTCTTTTGAATGTATTGGAATAAATACATATCCTAAGCAAGCAATGAGTTCTTTTTTATCAAAAAGTGAAAAAAAGATGATTTTTCATTTGAATACTCATGACTTAGGTACTCTGAGGAGATAAATCTATTTCCTGCTTGTTCATGAAAGAAATTAGCAATCTCTTCAAATTCAATAGTTTTAAATATTTTCATGTCAAACCTCAAAAATTTTAAAATATGCAATTAATCACAAACATAAGGAATCATATTTCGCCCCAAAAATGGATATTGTTCTAGTTCGTATACAACCCCATTTGCCGGATATGACGAATCTGAAATCCAAAAAAAGCATGTCTTGCAACTTCTACGGGTGTTAATAAACTCCCTCTTGGGCTAATAGATTTAGGAACTTTATTATTTGATTCAGATAATATCTTAGATCTACTAACCCTTTCTACCTCACCACTAGTTGCTGTCCATCCGACGTTAATAAGATTTACTCTTATATTATATGATATTAAATCTTGAGCCATCGCTTTAGTGAGTGTCATTAAGCCACCTTTTGAGGTGGCATACGCAATCATCTCATCCTCACCACAATACGCATTAATAGATCCAATATTCAAAATAACCCCTGATGATTTTCTAGACTTAATATGAAAAGAAAATTCCCTAGCAAGAATATAAGGAGAAATTAAATTTACGTTCAGTGAATTGGACAACTTCGCAGCTGTGGTTTTTTCTACGTCCCCACGTTCTCCCGTAGCTGCATTGTTAACGATTCCAGAAATATGCCCAAACCTTTTTACAGAGTATTTAAACAACTTCTCAGGAATACTTAAATCGGAAAAATCTCCTTGATACAACTCAAACGAAGATCTATCGAACTTATTTTTTAATTCTTTTTCGATTGATGAGTCATGGAGGTAATGAATAACAACATTACCTCCATGACTCAATATCATTTTAGCTATTGAAAGACCAATTCCACTTTCAGCACCTGTAATTATATAAGACTTTCCAGTCATGTCGCTTTTATTAACTTCCATATTTCACCTTTATCATGCCTGATGTAAACTCTTTGTCACTCATATTTGAAACAGCATCAATGATACTTATTGCTAACTCATCCGGAGATTTCAATAAACCGATCTTATATATCTGTTGAAATTTTTTAGATTGCGGAAAAACATCACTAGTTGCATTTCTTAACTTACTTTGCATACTAGTATTTATCATTCCGGGGTCAAGACAACCATAGCAAATATTATACTCACTGCTGCCAACATTAAGACTTTCTTTTAAAGATATAATTGCAGATTTTGTTATTGAATAAGCGATTAAATTTGGTATAGGGTCTACACCAGCAGAGGATGAGATAAACAAAACTCGTCCATAATTTACATTATTCAACAATTTTTTTGTTAAGAAAAAAGGTGCAAAAAGGTTTAGCATAAATGTATCATTCCAGCTACTTTCGGTGATTGATTCCACATCACCTATCTCCCCTAATGCAGAGGCATTATGTATAATCAAGTTAAACTTTACCTCTGAAAGACTTGAGGCTATTCTATTAATATCAGAATGTTTTACTAGGTCACCCGTCAAATGATGATGCCTATCGTTTATTTCATTAATTGTTGATCTTCCTATTGTAAAAACCTCCCTGCCCTCTTTTAAGAGAACATCTCTTAAAGAAGCCCCAAGTCCGTAAGTTGCTCCAGTAATTAGAACCTTTTTCATTTATTTATCCTCAAAATATTTTGACATTTCAGATCGTTTTACTTTCCCACTAGTTGTAACTAGAAACATTTTATTTTCTACACTGATGATTTTACGGATAGTAACGCCTGCCTCCTCTTTAATCTTATTTACAATATCTTTATCAACAACGTTATGTCTTTCTCCTTCTACAACGATCCCAATATCATTAGAGCCTTTACCACTATTAAAAATAGGTACGCAGGCTGTTCTTAGGCCGTAAAAATTATTAATCATCTCTTCAATTATATGTGGGTATATTTTTTCTGCTTTAGCAATAATAACTTCTTTCTCTCTACCGCAGATATAAAGCTCTCCACTTTTCATGAAAGCTAGATCGCCCGTTTTAAACCAACCACTTTTTCTATCGTATGATTCATGGTTACTATTTTCATCCAGGTAGTAACGCTCTCCATTAAGCAAATCTTTACTCTTAAAGTAAAGCTCACCTACTCCAAACATATCTTTGTTAGTGATTTTAACATCCAGACCATTAAGCAAAGATCCACAAGAAACAAAATTATCATGCCTATTACTGTAATACCATTGTGAATTACTTACTATAGTAGATAGCTCAGCCATTCCAAAAGAAGAAAATAACGATTGAGGATTTAACGCATGCCGCTTCCCAGATTTAACCATATGCTTCATAGCTTCATGTGTTACTTGCTCACCAGCATTTAGATAAATATTTAAAGAGCTTAAATCAAAATCATAATTACTTCTTTCCAAAAATTTTGATAGCATTTTAACTCCAAAATTTGGAGACCAAGTTCTTTTTACTTTATAGTACTCAATAGCCTTACATATTGCTTCCGGATGTTTTAAAGCATGAGAAGTTTCTACAATTACTTGATCGTTTCCTAAAGCGATATCGTAGATATGCATTGTAACTATAGGTACAACATGATCAAGCCTTAGCCAGTTAAGAGATACACCTTGGATATCGATTCCAAGCTTAGAAAAATAATCTTTGTTTATTGCTATATTATTTTCTATGCTACTCCAATACATTTTAATTGCTTTAGGAGTACCCGTGCTTCCAGAACTGAGTTGAATGAAATCGAAATCTAAATTTTTGTGCTGATATAAATCAGACTTAGACTCTTTCAAGACAAAACTACCATTCAATAGTATTATATAATAATTAGACTTACAGCTTTTAATAGCAGATAAGAATTTTGTTGATGGACTACTCAATAATTCATCCTCATATTGCACCAAAACAGGTACTCCTCCTGCAAGAATTGTTCCCCAAAATGCAACTAATTGACTAAATATATCACTTATATATATGCAACATATCTCTCCTTCTAAAATACTAAATTTTTGAGAAAACTCCTTTGCCATCTCAAGCAAAGTTCCATTACTAAATACCTTTTTATCATTTTTATCTATAACAATTATTCTTTTTTCCCTTTTTACCGACTCAATAATTTTTTTCATATCACAGTACATATTCAGACCTCTTTTTTACTAAACATATAATAATCAACAATGCCAACAGAGAGCATAAAATCTGTATAACTAAGTATTCATCTAACATACTTATTCCTAATTTTGTATTGGCTACAATTAAGACAAGCGCCCCTTGAAAAATAGACAATAAAGAGCTTGCCACGCCAGAAAACTTTGCCACTTCCGATATGGCAAGAAGTGACGCATTAATATAAACCAACCCTGCACCAAACATATACAGACTCATAGTGAAAAATATTACTATTGAAGTGTTTATTGGTATGGATTTATACCCAAAGCCTAAAACACTTGATAATAAACATATCAAAACTCCTGAATGTATTATTTTAATTATGTTTTTATTAGTTACTATCTTTTTGATAACTGAGCCCCTATAAAAAATCCGAATATAGTAAAAGTAACAATACTTCCAGCCACAACTGGTGTTTCCAGCAATTCTTTTTGCAGTATTGTTTGCGATCTACTAATAAAGACTATTTCTCCAGAATAGATCAAGCCAGAAACAACAGTTAGCCCTAGAAATGTCTTATTTTTAATTATTGAGAAATACTGACACCTTGTTTTATAGTTAGCTTCAAGCCTATCTTTCCTTTCTGTAAATAAAAACTCCCTCCTATTTATTAATAACAATAAAATTACCACCAATGTAATAAGAGAGAGTAAGTATGGTGCAGAATTAACACCAAAATAAACGTATATGAATGCTCCTATCACAGGTGATACTGCAGGTATTAAAGCATTATATGAATACAACTTAGATCCTGTCATCAAATACTGTTTACCGCTAAAAAAATCTTTCAGCAAAGCCCTTACTAAAACTGTAGAAGAACCCACGCCCACTCCCTGTATAGCTCTACCTAGTAGAAAAACATTTCCTGAGCAAGGAGATATTGTCAAAGTTGATCCAAAAAGGAATATAGTCAACCCTAAAATAATTAATTTAAACTTACTGAGCCTTGAAAAAAGAAAACCAACAAACACTTGAGAAATAAAAATCCCGCATAAAAAATACAGCGTATAATTAGCTTCGTCTATTTCATTGAAGTGCAAAAGTTCAGATATTTCAGGTAAAGAAGGTAGACTTAACCCTAAGCTAAGCTGAGCTATTGCTATTATTAAAAAAACAGAAACGTAATCATAATTATTTTTTATAGCCTATTTCATTTATCAGCGACCTAGGCACTTGGGGATAACTCGACAAATCTTCTTCATGTATAAATGCTGTTTTCATTAGATGGTTTCGTCCTTTTTTACTAACAATTAAAGGAGAAATCATATAACAAGGATCTTGCATTGAATCTTGTACATTTACTATGTTTACACCTTCATTCTTTATTTCATCAATCAAATCATTGAAAAAATAGCTGTTGCTATTCCCGCATGTAACAACATAACATGGTTAATATTTCTCTTATAATATTTCAAGGATATCTCTTTAGCTGACTTGATTTTACATAATGCTGTTTTTATATAAAGTTCTTTCAACTTCTCAATGTTAGAATATTTATTATTTTTGATACACCATGCAACTGGCTCATTCCAGAGAAAGTCAAGAAAATCAACTGAGACAGGACAAACTTTGTACCCATTACTATCCAAGTAATTTTTAATATAAACTAACTTCTCGTAACTATCCCCTTCAAGTAAATATGGATACCGAAAAAATTTGTGTTGTTTTTTTATCCACTATTAATTCTTGGTTTTTCTGATATCACAAACAAATTCTTGCGCACTTACCTCTCTTAAATCTAAGTGTGAATACGTATGATTCCCCAGCATGCCTCCTTGTGATACCCATTCGTCCACTACCTCCTCATGGTTTTTTTCTCCTTCTTTTAATTTACCCATATTCACGAATCCCACCATAGATGGCAAATCATGCTTTTTTGTGGCACTAAGTATAAAATCAACTATATCTTTTCTAGATATTTCTCCAGCGACTGAACCATGAACAGGAATATCATCAAATGTTATCGACATATTATAATTTTTATCCATATATCCCCCTTATTTAAGAGTGACTTAATTGCGGATTAAAAATCATTGGCTACATGATAATTGCACCTAATTATTCCAAACAAATATCTCCCTAAATTATCGAGCTGACAACCTGTCCTTTAGGACAGCCTCACAGTACAAGCACAGAGACCTCAGCTTCTGATATTATTTTCTTAATACTCATCTAAAAAATGAAGGAGAAAGTTATACGATTCTATTTAGATAGACGTCACTGTTCGCATCCGAAAGAAGTTCGAATGCCGCACGATGGCAATGAGCCTGACCGCGAATTAATTTCACCGCTAAAAAAACTTCTGGTTTAAATGAGTGTTTAATTCAATTACGTAAGTGTCGCCAAGAGATAGGCCAACTTTCCCAAGAGTAAGAGTCGGCCGTGAGCAGAAGGAATAAAGTGAGCTGACGATTTAAGACGTGGAGAGTAAGGGGCGGCTCCTTCGCCGCTCGGTGGATAAATTACCGCTATAGCCCGTGAATAGTGACTGACTGGGCTTCTGATATTTTTCAGTCAGCCCTCCATCACAGAGATAGGTTTTCTGTACCCTATCTGAGTGGCACTTTGGCTTGAATGTTGAAAGCACTTTTGTCAACTAATCATTATTAGCAATCATGCAAGTTAAATTTTTGAACAATAAGCAGAGCACACCATCCATGGAAGCCCCAGAACGCAAAATGCTTAAAACTACCAGCCATAGACTCACATCATTTCTTGGTAGCGCCACCCAGAACCTCGAGCAAAAAATACGGGTGACTGAGCAAGTAATCCGCGAAATTGATAGCTTGGCCTTACGTAAAGAGGCTCAAGAGCGCGAAGACAATCTAAAGCCTACTTATTCTCAAATGAAAATATGCAGAAAGCGCTTCCTGAACGCCAAACGCAAGGATAGATTAGGTTGGCTTTTCAACCCAGCACTCACTTTTCACACTTGGCGCGAATGGAAGCATGCTCAAGAGGAGCATGCCTTAGCGGCCAGCAAGTTCGATGCTCCAACAAACCGAACGCTGCGAGCTGTTGCTATTGATGCGCATAATCATAAGGTAGAAGTAGAACGCAGCAGGCGACCCGAACAGAGTGCGGCACTAAAGTCCTATCGCTCCCAATATAAAGCTCTCACTGATTTTCAAAAGGGCGCCGCATCACCGATAGCAGCCGCGGGCGGCGAAGGTTGGCTGGCTGGTGATTTTGCTGGGCATTTCGAAAAGATTACTGCATTGATACAAAATGGCCACATCGCAGATGCTACTACACTGCTCCCAAAGCTCGTCTTCCAAGCGCGCCCCTCAAAGGATAGATACGCAGATTGGCAGCAAGAAGCAGAAGACATACTTAATGCAGCATATCGTAGCCATAATGGCTTACTCGTCACAGGTGGCTTCAGCGACATTGCTAGGGCATCAGCCAAGCTCGCCATTACTAGTATGTGTAGCGCTTCCGCCGAGAAAATAGCTTCCTGCTCCCACCCTGCAGACCAGTGGCAATTGCTCTCTTTGCAGGCTGCATCGCCTCTGAACTTCAACATCGATGTGCTCTGGACTATTTACTGGGCTATGTTGCAGTGTGAGCAGCAGATGGCGGGGGTAACTGCACATGAGGACATGCTGAATGGGCGCTTCAGTGCCAATGTTGAAAACTGGCTTACGAGATGGGCTGCCAAGCGGATTCAGGCTTTCGGCTACCCATCATCTTACTCTTACTTGGGAACTCTTCAGCTAGCTAACACACGCGAAGAAGCCCGTACTGGCGCCGATATCGGTGTAATCATTACATTAAATGTGGGTGGAATGAGATGTCGAAAAGCAGTGCTCTTGCAAGCTAAGCGAGCGAAACAGGGTATTGCCAATATAGGTAGCACTAAGGGCCAGCTTCCTAAGCTTTCCAAACTTCCACGCGCTGGCTACTACCTGTTCTATCACGAGTCCCAGACCACACCATTTTGCCCCGTACCTACCGTAAGTTCAGCGGAGCTTCTGCAACAACGCGTACTGGATATGCAAAAATCACCTGAAGCACGCAACCTTCCACTCGATGTTCGAACCAGTGGCTGGGACTGGGCTAGTTTTGTTAGTTTTGGCTTATGTAATGCGCAATCTGATATAGGCGAGACATTCGACACGTTCCAGGACGCACTGAGCATCCTCGGTAGCGGTACAACCGGTCATCTCCCCCAATATGTTTATGTGGTCGCTATTGAGAACGAACCCTATGTGCTTGAATTAAAGAAAATGCTACGGGAGCACTACCACAGCATGCCGGATAAGGAACGCCAGAAAACGATCAGCAAACGCCAACGCAAACAACGTAGCTACGATGGGCCAGAGTTAGGTATGTAGCCTTAAATACAGTAGCAATGCCAAGTTGATGACAACTAATTCAGAAATATTTCAGGTTCGGAATTCGAGATAGGGAGTTTGGCAGCAACAGATAACCTCACCTTCGCAGCCACCGGGACTAGTACACTGATATCTTCAGAAACCGTCGCTGCACGCACATATAGTCATGAGTAGATACCGCTCCATCTGCGCGAGCGAGGGATCATTTAATCACCACGAAGCCATCGACCATGTCTCTGTCGGCATCTCTAGTTCCACATTCATGTAGATAAAGCGTGAACGGTGGTGCTGTTGGTGCTGTTGGTGCTGTTGGTGCTGTTAGTGCTGTTAGTGCTGTTAGTGCTGTTAGTGCTGTTAGTGCTGTTAGTGCTGTTAGTGCTGTTAGTGCTGTTAGTGCTGTAGTGTCTTGACTGCACACAGATGCATCAATGTTCAGCAGTGGAAAAATCATCAGCGTCTCAGCTAAAAATTATTCAGCATGCGCTTTCTTGGTGGGCATGAGGTTCAGCAGCCCCACCACAACCGAGCCCACTAAAAAGCCAATCACCGCAGAGCACAGCGTATTGAAGCTCCAGCCCAGCGTGCCACCCAAGGCACCGGTTGCCTCGCTAATGCCTTGCTCAATATGGTGTACCCACTCATAGGGAGCGTTGAACCAACCCGTACCGTCGGCACCAAGATTGGCCATCAGGATATGCCCACCCACCCAGAGCATGGCGACGGTTCCCACGACCGAGATGGTCGCTAGCACCTTGGGCATAGCAGTCACCAAACCACGGCCCAGGGTCTGCACTCCCGAACTATCCCGCTGGGCGAGCTTTAGGCCGATATCATCCATCCTGATCAACAGCGCGACCACGCCATACACCAGAATAGTGATGAAAAACGCGACCACCACCAGGCTAACCATCTGCGACCAGAATCCTTGATGGGACACTGTTGAAAGCGCGATCACCATGATTTCGGCGGACAGAATCAGATCGGTACGAATGGCGCCACCCACGATCTGTTTCTCGGCCTCCGGCCCCTTCTCTACCGCTGGCTTATCGTCGTCATGCTGACCAGAGAGCTTGTGCCAGACTTTCTCCGCGCCTTCAAAAGCCAGGTAGGTGCCGCCTATCATCAGGATGATCGGCAATAGTGCGGGCAAAAAGTGATTCAGCAGCAGCGCCACCGGCAGGATAAAAATCAGCTTGTTGCGAATCGAGCCCAGCGCGATCTTCTTCACAATCGCCAGTTCACGCTCCGCAGCCACCCCCTGCAAATATTGCGGCGTCACCGCCGTATCATCCACCACCACTCCGGCCGCCTTCGCCGTCGCACGCCCAGCGGCGGCACTCACATCGTCCAATGATGCTGCAGTCAACTTCGCCAATGCGGCAATGTCATCCAGTAATCCTATCAAGCCGCCTATAGCCATGGGTGCTTCCTCCGTGAATAACAGTTGCAGATAGTAACGTATACAGCGGCTGGGGCCGATGCCCTCTTTTGCGCCAAGGGCAGTGTTGTTTCACTCCCTCTCAATTCATTACCTACCCCCACTGCGTCTCTTTAAAGAGTGGCATTCAAGGGAGCGTCTTATTGAGCGGGGGACTAATCTAGGGAGGGAATTTTCAGGCAGAGTAATTTGCCCCATTAGATAAAAGGCGCAACACGGCCTTTGATCTTTACGCGCTCGCCTTCCACAACGCAGCTCAGCGCACCTTGGCGTGCGCCACCCTGGCGGGTAGTCAGCGCCTGCTTATCTAAACGTGCTGCCCAGTAAGGTGCAAGCGAGGTGTGGGCCGAGCCGGTGACGGGGTCTTCTTCCACGCCGACCTTGGGGCCAAACCAGCGAGGCACAAAATCCACATCATCGCCTTTCGCGGTGACGGCCACACCCCGCCCCGGTAGCTGTTTAAGCTGCTGCATATCCGGCGCAAGGCGTTCAATCACGCTGGCCTCTTCAACCACCACCACAATGTCACCCGAGATAAGCAGTTCCTCGATCTCGATACCGCTCAGGGCAGCCGCTACCTCCGCGTGCATGTCTAGAGGCGCTAGCGTTTTCGCGGGGAAATCCATGGCCAGCGCATAGCCATCACGCCGAATGGTCAGCGCACCGCTGCGGGTTTCAAAGGCCACCGCCTCTGCCACAACGCCCAAGATATGAAGCGCCACCCACGCCGCCGCTAACGTGGCGTGGCCGCACAGATCCACCTCCACCGAAGGCGTAAACCAGCGCAGGTGGTAGCCCGCTTCCGTGGGTACGAAAAATGCGGTTTCGGAAAGGTTATTTTTCGCTGTAATGGCCTGCAGCAGCGCATCATCCAACCACGCATCCAGCGGGCACACCGCCGCTGGGTTGCCTTCAAAGGGCTTTGAGGCAAAGGCATCTACTTGGTATAGATCGATTTTCATGACTTATCTCTTAACGACAAAAATAATCAAGAACAGCACTCTCTTAGCAACTGCCGCCCTACTGGAATAAGCGGTTTCTTTTTGGGCCAGAAAGCAATTAGATGCCGCGTTCTATTAGGAGAAAAGGGGCGGGTTACGATATCGGCGTTGAGTTTATTCACTAACGCCAGCGTGGGCACTAAGCTAACGCCAACCCCGCTGGCCATCATTTGCAGCAGGGTGCGAGTATCGCGCACCCAAAAATCGAATATGACTAGTAGATAGCGATCTTTAATTAAACAGCAGCACCTCCTTATATAGAAAACATAGCCTTAGAACCTAAGACTTTAATCCAGACTCAACATCTTTGAACGCAAACAATGCTGCTTCAATATGCTCAATAATCTCCTGCTGAAGCACATACGGGGGCGGTAAATCATCGATATTCTCAAGACTATCGTCCTTCAACCAAAAAATATCCAGATTCGCCTTATCACGAATGATCAAATCTTCGTAACGATAGTATTTGAAACGCTCAGTCTCACGTCGTTCGCTCCGGTTTCCCGGATTGAAACAAGTGATAAAATCATGAAGATCATCTAGCTTCAAGGTGCGGCTCTTCAGAGTAAAGTGTTTATTCGTACGTAAATCGTAGTACCACACCCCCTTAGTATTTGCATTCTCGCCATTAGAAGCATTATCAAAAAAACTACATTCGCTTTTACACCATTTGCGTAGAAGATGCCGGTAGGCAAACGCAAAATCGTATGCACGTCACAAGTTTCCAACAATTTGCGGCGAATCTTCTCACCTGCACCACCTTCAAACAGTACATTATCTGGCAGCACTACCGCCGCCTTACCGCCTTTTTTGAGCATGCTTACGATGTGCTGCAGGAAATTGAGCTGTTTGTTAGAAGTACTTTCCCAGAAATCCTGGCGCTCTATGGTCAATGCACTCTTGTCTTCTTCACTCTCCTCGTTGGTGATGGTTATGCTGCTTTTCCTACCAAAAGGGGGATTGGCCAGCACGTAATCCACTTTTTTATCGGGTTCAACAGCCAGCGCATCGGCTCTGTCGATGCGCGGCTCACCATCCACTTCGCCTATGCCATGCAGGAAGAGATTCATCAGACATAGTCGTCGGGTGCTAGCCACGATCTCGTTTCCATGGAAGGTCTTATCACGTAGGAAATTGGCTTGCGTACTATTGAGCTTAGGCAGATCGCGCTTTAGCCATTCGGCATTAACCTTAAGCCACTCACCAGTTCCGGTGAGCCATTCATTGGCTGCTAGAAAGAAACCACCAGTGCCACATGCTGGATCAGCAATAGTCTTTTTAGGCTGTAGCTGCATACAGGCCACAATGGCCTGGATAATAGGGCGTGGAGTAAAGTACTGGCCGGCACCACTTTTTGTATCCTCAGCGTTTTTTTGGAGCAAACCTTCGTACAAGTCTCCCTTAGTATCGATATTCATGCCGATCCAGCTTTGCTCGTCGATCATCTGCACCAACCGCGAGAGCTTGGCGGGATCGTGGATCTTGTTCTGTGCCTTGCAAAAAATAGCGCCCAACATGCCGCATTGATTTCCAAGCTTGTTCAGTGTCTCAACGTAATGAACTTCAAGAGGTACTCCAGTTTTATTGCGCAAGCTAGCCCAGTCATACTCTGGGGGGATGTGTGATTTTCGCAAATGCGGCGGCTGCGCATATTCATGCGCCATTTTCAGGAACAGTAAATAAGTAAGCTGTTCCAGATAGTCGCCATAGCCCACGCCATCATCACGCAGAGTGTTACAAAAGTTCCAGACTTTATGGATGAGAGATGAGGTATTCATTCATGACTTCTATTTTACGCAATGACTTTAGTCGGCAACGCAGCCCGAATCATTGCTAGCAGTTGTAAATTTCCTTGCTTACAATGAACAAGCAAGAACTCATATACTTTATCTTTGAAAAATTCTTGGCCTTGCCCGCGATGCTTTCGGCTATATTCCATCAGTTGCTCTAGCTGATAAATAACATCATCATTGCTCGCGCTTTCATCAAGCTTGGAATGAGAAAACCAGTCAGGCAACGCGGACAGCCAATTATCAAAATTGGGATCAAAGACGCTATTCTCCAATCTACTCTTTATGGAAAATATACTTTCCCATGTACGTATCTCTTCGATATCTGGGTTAACATCAATAATCCACTGTGGGTTCCCAAGCCCATTTGACATAGGAATAGAGTTCTCAAGCGAAATATCAGCAACAACAGTGCCATAAGGATAAATAGCTTTTCTACGATCTCCATTAGAATATAATACATCCTCTTGCCCTTTATATCTTTGATTGCACTTCCCCCCCATTGGGACAAGATTTTCAAAATTCGCAGCTGCTAGCGGGTAGTGGCTTCTAGCAAGGTAGTGATCTTCATCTTCACTGGCTTGCCCAGGTGCATCGAAAGGCTCCATTCCGCAAAAAGGGCAAGTTTTGTGACTAATTTTTTCGTAAATAATTTTATAATGTTCTGCACGGATCTCCATTTTCGACAGTAATGAAAAACCCTCGTCAAAAATAGCTTTTGCTGATTCAAGCACAAACTGAAGCCCATCTCCGAATACTGGAACATCAACAGTTCCATCTAACAGTCCGGCAACATTATTTTGCTGCTTCAATTTTAAAACGAAAACCTTTCGATTTTCAGAAGAAACAGCAGACGCACTTCTGCTAAACTCAATAAACAATTCTTTTACTTTTCTTTTCTTCTTGAGCCTCTCAAAATATTCCTGAGGAATAACACTAGAGCAATCTTTAATTTCTTCGCCTTGATCCAGCGATTGACAGATATTCTCGATAGTCAAAACAATACAGTTGTGAATCCAATTGTTCTGAATTGCCTCTGATGGGTAATTAAAAAACACAGCTTATTCCTTACCTTCTTGCAGTGCAGCGAGGCGAGCTGCAAGCCTCATTCGAGCCGTAGAATCTCCAAGATTACTTAGTGCAGTTTGAATTTCCTCTGCGCTTCCTTTGACCAACAGATTGTCAATTTCATCTCTTGGCAACGCTGAAATAGGTGGTTGAATTTCAAAGCATTCCGCTAAAATCGCGTCAAATTTGCTTCCATAAGTCTGAATTTCAGGGAGACGAACCTTAATGGAGGTCGTTTCTAAATCTTTCTTAAAGATTAACACGTTCTCCCTCTGCATATCCGAAGGCACAAAAGGAGAATGGGTAGTCAACAAACATTCTTGCTGAGCAGCCTCTGTATTAGAAGCCCTGCTTCCTACATCAGTAGGAAAATTACGAATCATTTTAATAAATTCAACACGCCATCTCGGATTGAAATGGCTTTCCGGTTCATCTAGCAAAAATAATACATTACGGCCAGATGCCATTCCAATCATCCCGAGGATCTGGGCCAACTGGTGCTCACCGTCAGAAAGGGAAACGTAATCGACAGGCTTATTCTTTCCTGTTAATAGAAATTCAAGCTTTTCGAAGCGAAATACCTTGTGCTCATCAACTGGTTCAGGCAAACGGGATGCAAACCGACGGTCTTTTATTCCTGTATCAAATTTTTTCCTAGAAGTCTTTGGAATAATCAAGTCATTCAACATTGCCAACTTGTGGAAGCAGGAATACAGCTCTAATGTACCGTCAGGCCAGTAATGAGAAAAAGCTTGGTGCACAGATTCATCAATAAAAAAATCGAAAATGTAAGTATTTTTCTTAATATTATGCTCGAAACATGTGGAACATTTTTCATGAAACCGATGTAATTTTGGAGTTCTTGGGTCAGTTTCACTCCTCCCGATGGTGCAGCAGGGTGGTTGAGCTGAACCACGCATCGGAAAGACCTGAATTTCTCAAGCCTTTGCGTCTCGATGAGTCTTTGTTTAACATCTTCTGAGCCGAGTAGTAGATTTGCTACCAAGACCTCAAGGTTAGTACTGTAATCAATTAGCATCAATCGAGGGTCTTTGATTGGCTTATCTTTTTTATCTTTATTTTTGGCATTCTTAGCTACTTCATCAGCGTAACCTGCCCTACTTGCAAAGAAAGGCAGACTCAGGGTTTCATTATCACCCGATGTGTAGCCAATGACTTTGGCAGGCAATAGCTCTGAAATTCTTCGCGGATCGTTTAATTCTTCCCAGTCTTCATCAACCAGTACTTCTACTTTAATTTTTTTCTTCCGCGTTCCGTCTCGTTTTCGGCTAATACGAACCCGTGAAAATTTCTCATATAAATCTGAAATAAGGTATTCAAGCTCAAAAAAAAGTTCATCGTTTGAAGTACCACGTTCTTCCTCCGGTGAAAATTCGCAAAGTACTGAGTGAAATATTTCCGCAACCACTTGCAGCAGTTGTGATTTACCAGTGCCATTCGGGCCGACCAAGCATATTGGGTCAAACAAGTTGGTATTAGCATTCGGCCCTCTAAATGGTACATTTATCCCGTCAAGCAGACCACCACAAGTATCTGCTCCTGTAATCGTTAGAGAAACAAGCTTCATTTTTTCAAACTCCTGAAGCGGATTTGCCCATAGTAGGAGTCAAAATATTGCTCGACAATTGGTTTCTCATCCGAAAGCAAACCGAATAGCTCACTTTTTATTTGTTCGTAATCACCTGCAACAGCATTCCTAATATTTTCAAAAGAGAAATCTGTTTCCGCCTGCGAAGAGATCCACTCTATGAGAGTTATAGACTTGGAGGATGGCATTTTCGAAGTCCTGACTTTTTTTTCTTTGGGAGCTGTTTTAGTCTGAAAAGCGCGTTTTTCACGAATATTTTCTAACAAAACTTTAGCAGGTTCGTCGTTCCGATCTTGTGGTACCAACTGACCAGAGAAAGCAGCACGTAAGATATTTTGGCGTTGGGCAGAGGATTGCTTCAGGCTCAACTCTATTGCCCGTTCCTGTTGTAAAATAATTTCCAATTGAGTACGAATCTGACTCAATATTTCTACTTGTTCTTCGGCTGAGGCTACTGGGATAGGAAATGTTCTTAAGACAGTCATATTAATGGATGCCAAATTAGTGGTTTGTTTGCCAGCATTTTGAAACCACTGCTTTCCAAAAATATTTCCGTGATGAGATATCAACTCAGACTGTTGCTCTGAGAGAAAAGGCCGCATACGAAATACATGATTCTGGTGAATACATTCAGCAATTTCATTACGCCATACCCAGCCACGCCCCAGCTTATCGCGATCCCCTCCCTCGTTGAACAAAATGTCGCCATTTTGAAGACTTAACGCAGCGATATCACGCTCCGTTGCAAGGATCGTTTTCAGCTCGGTCAGATCTAAATATCCGCGCTGAACGTTAGCAACTCGTAGATAGGGCACCTCTCGTAAGGCTATCTCACTCGAGCGTTTAGTTCCTTTTGCTACTCCTGAAGTAATATCACCCAGCATATCCAAGCTCGCCCACACCCATCCTCGCGGTAGCTGTGGCAAATCGGTGGTGTTGGGCTGCACCGGTTCTGGGTATTTTTTTTGCCAGCCTCGAGGGGGCTTTTTGCCTTCTTCAGCGAACCTAGCCAGTTGTCTCTTTTCCCAGCGAAGGCGGCGCTCATACAGGATACGTTCAAGCAATTGCGAGCCAGATTCGTCAATCGAATGATTTTTTTTACGCCACTCAACCGTTAGTTTACCCTCCAGGGCTTCCTTTAGCAGCGTCTGGCGGTATTGCGAGAGCTTGGACTGCGCCATCTTCAACTCAGCCACGCCTGCATCAAGACTGGATAGAAGTTCATCAAGCTTCTTTACAATGCGTATTTGCTCTGCGGTAGGCGCTATAGGAAATGGAACTAGCGCAGCCTTCGCCCCAGAGATTTCGAGGAAGGTAGTCCCACTAGCCAAACTTTCAGCATATTGTTTCGCTGAGGTAAGCCAGTGATAGACATAGTCCGAGCTCACACCTTCGAAAGGAACATAGCTCTTAAAGCCTTGACTGGTTGTCAATGGGTTTGAGGCGATAGCCACATACCCAATCGGTGCACGTGAGCTAAACAGCACTGCCCCTTCAGGAAGCCACCTTGCCCCTGAATTTTGAAACCCTGTTTCCGTGATATTCCGTGCTCCACGTACTATGAATTTCTGATTGTAACCGGAGAGATCTGATGGGGTTACCCAAGGGATTTGCCCACCAAAGTTGCTTGAATCTTTTGTAGGCGGCGTTCCACCACCTACAACTTCTGCAACGTCTCCCATCGTTGCCCAACACCACGTTTTAGGAAGCTTCCATAAATCACTCACGCTGCAAACTCCCGAATCATGTCAACCAACATGGCATCCAAGCTCCACCCCAATAATACCAAACCTTCTGCATACCACCTTTAGTGGAGAACTGGGCACATGCAACCATACAGTTCACTCCAAATAAATGAAGCCTCACAAATCACAATGAGTTGAAGCCGCAAGATCCAAGCCC
The DNA here is from genome assembly GCF_026104355.1 of Halomonas sp. BDJS001. Taxonomy (NCBI): domain Bacteria; kingdom Pseudomonadati; phylum Pseudomonadota; class Gammaproteobacteria; order Oceanospirillales; family Halomonadaceae; genus Halomonas; species Halomonas sp. BDJS001. The sequence goes on along the minus strand of NZ_CP110535.1, from coordinate 833,676 downwards.
AGAAACACCGGTGTACTACGGAGGTAAAGGTTTTGAGATCCGATCCTAATCCCAGAACGGCAATATCCTTAGCAAAAAACTATTTAACATCATACATTCAAAATACTCGCTAACAGTTTGGATGGAAGTTTCATCACTCCCACTCAATAGTAGCAGGCGGCTTGCTGGAGACATCATAAGTCACCCGAGACACCCCTTCCAACTCATTGATAATCCGGTTAGAAACCTTCTCCAGCAGCTCATAGGGCAGGTGCGCCCAGCGGGCGGTCATGAAGTCGATGGTTTCGACCGCGCGTAGCGCGATGACCCATTCGTAGCGGCGGCCGTCGCCGACTACGCCTACGGATTTCACCGGCAGGAACACGGCAAACGCTTGGCTGGTTTTTTCGTACCATCCAGAGGCGCGTAGCTCTTCGATGAAGATAGCGTCGGCATCGCGGAGGATGTCGGCGTACTCTTTCTTCACTTCGCCCAGGATACGCACGCCCAGGCCGGGGCCGGGGAACGGGTGGCGGTAAACCATATCGTAGGGCAGGCCGAGTTCGAGGCCGAGTTTGCGCACTTCGTCTTTAAACAGTTCGCGCAGCGGCTCGACTAGCTTGAGCTTCATGGTTTCCGGCAGCCCACCCACGTTGTGGTGGGATTTGATCACGTGCGCTTTGCCTGTTTTAGAGGCAGCGGATTCGATCACGTCCGGGTAGATGGTGCCCTGGGCCAGGAAGTCGACGCCTTCAATTTTGCTGGCTTCTTCATCGAATACGTCGATAAAGGTGTTGCCGATGATTTTACGCTTGGCTTCTGGGTCTTTTTCGCCCTTCAGCTTGCCGAGGAACAGGTCTTCGGCGTCTACGCGAATCACCTTCACGCCCATGTGCTTGGCGAAGGTTTCCATGACCTGGTCACCCTCTGCTTTACGCAGCAGGCCGTTGTCGACGAAGACGCAGGTCAGTTGGGTGCCAATGGCTTTGTGCAGCAATGCGGCAACCACAGAGGAATCTACACCGCCGGAGAGGCCGAGCAGTACGTGGCGGTCACCCACTTGCTCGCGTACGCGCTGAACCTGGTCTTCGATGATTTGTGCGGGCGTCCAGAGCTTTTCGGCTTTACAGATATCCAGCACGAAGTGCTCAAGAATGCGCTGGCCCTGCAGGGTGTGAGTTACTTCCGGGTGGAACTGAACGCCGTAAAACTGTTTCTCTTCCCAGGCCATGGCGGCAATCGGGCAGCTCGGCGTAGAGGCAGTCACGGTGAACTCGGCGGGCGCTTGGGCGACCTTGTCGCCGTGGCTCATCCATACGTCCAGCAGGGTTTTGCCGCTTTTAGCGTCCACATGGTCTTTGATGTCTTTGAACAGCGCGTTGTCTTCGTCGATTTGAATCTGTGCGTAGCCGAATTCCCGCTGGTTGGAGCCTTCTACCTTACCGCCCAACTGCTCGGCCATGGTTTGCATGCCGTAGCAGATACCAAACACCGGCAGGCCCATTTCAAACACGCACTGCGGCGCACGCGGGGAGTCCAGTTCCGTCACGGATTCCGGCCCACCAGCCATGATAATGCCGTTGGGGTTGTACTCGCGGATCTCTTCTTCGGTGATATCAAACGCGCGGACTTCGGAATAGACGCCAATTTCGCGTACGCGGCGGGCGATCAGTTGGGTGTACTGGGAGCCGAAGTCGAGAATCAAAATCTTATGGGCGTGAATGTCACTCATGGCGGGGTCTCGGTTAAGCGGTGTGGGTGCCGCTGGTAAGGCCAAAAAGCAAGCGGCGGGGCAATGCCCGCCGCGCCATATAACTCATTTTGCTGGTTAGCTCACCCGGTAGTTGGGAGCTTCTTTGGTGATCTGCACGTTGTGGACGTGGGATTCGTTAAAGCCAGCGCCGGTAATCTGTACAAACTCCGGTTTGGTGCGCATTTCCTGAATATCGCGGCAGCCGGTGTAGCCCATGGAGGCGCGCAGCCCGCCCATTAGCTGGTGAACGATGGCGCTCATCATGCCTTTATAGGGAACGCGGCCTTCGATGCCTTCCGGCACCAGCTTCTCGGCGCCTTCACTCTTATCCTGGAAGTAGCGGTCGGCGCTGCCCTGGCTCTGCGACATGGCACCCATGGAGCCCATGCCACGGTAGGCCTTGTAGGTACGGCCCTGGTAAAGCTCGACTTCGCCGGGGGCTTCTTCGGTACCGGCCAGCAGGCCACCGACCATCACGGCGCTGGCGCCAGCGGCAATCGCCTTGGCCAAATCACCGGAGTAGCGCACGCCGCCATCGGCAATCAGCGGAATGTCATACTCTTTGAGCGCTTCGGCGACGTTGGAAACCGCGGTAATTTGCGGTACGCCAACGCCAGCTACAATGCGCGTGGTGCAGATCGAGCCAGGGCCGATACCGACTTTCACGGCATCCGCGCCTGCTTCGGCCAGCGCCCGGGCAGCACCGGCGGTGGCGATGTTGCCGCCAATCACTTGAATCTGTGGGAAGTGCTCTTTGATCCAGCGAACGCGGTCAAGAACGCCTTGGGAGTGGCCGTGAGCGGTATCGACAATGATCACGTCAACCCCTGCTTCAGCCAGGGCGGCCACGCGATCCGGGGTTTCCGGGCCGGTGCCTACCGCTGCGCCGACTAACAAACGGCCATCGCTGTCTTTGGCGGCCATTGGGTAAGTGCGGGCTTTTTCGATATCCTGGAAGGTGACTAGGCCACGCAGGTGGAACTCGTCATCAACGATCAGCATTTTCTCTATGCGGTGTTCGCGCATTTTAGCTTTACTGACTTCAAGCTCGGTGCCTTCCGGCACGGTGATCAGCCGGTCGCGGGGGGTCATGATCGCTTCAACGCTGTCGCCGTGATTAGGCTGGAAACGCATATCGCGTTCGGTCACGATACCCACCAGGGTTTCGCCTTCTACCACCGGGAAACCGGAGAAGCCGTATTCACGCGCCATGGTGAGCAGGTCTTCGAGCTTGGCTTTGGGGCTAACGGTGACAGGGTCTTTTACAATCACGCTTTCGTGCTTTTTGACCTTGCGCACCTCAGCCGCTTGCTGGGTCATGGCCATGCTCTTATGGATGATGCCGATGCCGCCTTCCTGGGCCATCGCAATCGCTAGACGCGCTTCGGTAACGGTGTCCATCGCAGCAGAGAGTAGCGGAATATTGAGCGAAAGATTGCGGGTCAGGCGGGTTTTGAGGCTGACATCCTTGGGAAGAACATCGGAGAAGCCGGGAACGAGGAGAACGTCATCGAACGTTAGTGCTTCTTGGGCCATACGTAGCATAGCGGCAACACCCTGATTGAGAGGAAGTGGGGCGTGAAAGGTTAATCGCCTATTATAGCGTTTTGAGGGCCTTTCCAGCAATGCAGTCAGGCTGTTGTGCTTATACCAAATGCTAATGACGTATGCTGTTAGGCTGATAGCTGGCGATTTTTTCTGTTCAAGGAGGCTTTTTGTCTCAACAAATTATTGTTTACACCGATTACGTTTGCCCCTTCTGCCTGCTGGCGGAAGAGGCGATTGCCCAGGCGACCGAAGGCCTAGACGTGGAAATCCGCTGGCGGCCCTTCGAGCTGCGCCCTGCCCCGGTGCCCACGCTGAAGGTGGAGGATCCTTACTTGCCTAAGATATGGCAGGATTCGGTTTACCCCATGGCCAAAAAGCTCGGCGTGCCCATTACGCTGCCCAATATTTCCCCCCAGCCGCGCACCGACAAAGCCTTTGAAGTGTTCGCCATGGCCGAAGAGCAGGGCTTGGGCCACGCCTACTCCATGGCCGCGCTGAAAGCGTTCTTCCAGCAGGAGCGCGATATCGGCGACCCGGAAGTGCTGGCGGATATTGGTGAGTCGGTGGGCCTTGAGCGCCAGGCGGTACTCGATGCGCTGGCCCAGGGCAGCTACCGCGAGCAGCACCAGATGGCCCAGCGGCATGCGGTGGAAGAGGCACTTATTCAGTCGGTGCCTACCTTGGTCATCGATGGCGAAATGATTCAGGGCGTGCCTGACCCTGACGCTCTCAAACGTTTTCTGATCGAGCGCGGGTAATTCTATGGCCCCCACTACTCCCCAGGCCCTCACCGTCAGCCAACTCAACCAGCGCGCCAAGCAAACCCTTGAGCGCGATGTGGGCGAAGTGTGGGTGGAGGGCGAGCTCTCTAACGTTTCCCGCCCTGCGTCCGGGCATGTCTATTTCACGTTGAAGGATGACCGGGCGCAGATCCGCTGTGCGCTGTTTCGTCAGCGGGCGCGGTTTGTCTCAGCGCCGATGCGCGATGGTGATCAGGTCAAACTGCGTGGGCGGGTGTCGCTGTTTGAGCCCCGCGGCGATTATCAACTGATTGCCGAGGCCGTTCAGGCGGCAGGCCTGGGCGAGCTGCTGGCGGCCTTTGAACGTTTAAAAGCGCAGTTGGAAGGCGAAGGCGTGTTTGCCAACGCCCGACCGCTGCCCTTTCCGCCGCGCAAGCTGCTGATTTTAAGCTCGGCCACCGGCGCCGCCATTCGCGATGTGCTGGCGGTGCTGGAAGCGCGCTGGCCGCTGGCGGATGTGACGCTGATTCCGGTGCCGGTGCAGGGTGCAGAAGCGGCCCCGGCGATGATCTCCGCCTTGGGCCTGCTTAACCGTCAGGCGCGGCTAGACCCTGAGCGGGATGTGATTCTGATTACCCGCGGTGGCGGTAGCCTGGAAGACCTCTGGGCGTTTAACAACGAACACCTGGCAAGGGCGATTTTTCACTCCCGGTTACCGGTGATGTCGGCGGTAGGCCACGAGGTGGATGTCACCCTGGCGGACTTTGCCGCGGATATGCGCGCGCCTACCCCATCGGCTGCCGCCGAGCGCTTGGTTCCCGACCAAAACACCCTCAAGCGCCAGCTGGAGCATCAGCACAGCCGCCTGCAGCGGGCCATGCAGGCACGGTTAGAGCGCGACAGCCAGCGGCTGGATACCCTACGCGCCAAGCTGCGCCACCCCGGCGAACAACTCAACCGCCAGCGCCAGCACTTAACCGCCCTCAATCAGCGCTTGAATCGCGCCATGCAGCAAACGCTTAGTCAACAAAAAGCCCAGGTGACACAGCTGAGCAGGCGCTTGGCCAGCCAGGATATGGGACGATTACATCGCGCAGAAAGCGAACGCGTGAGCCAGTTACAGCGCCGTTTGGGGAGTGCGATGCAGCGCCAGCTGGAGAGCCGACAGGCACGCTTGAAAGCCGCCGCGCGGGAGTTAAACGCGGTCAGCCCGCTGGCGGTGCTGGGGCGCGGCTATGCGATTGCCCAGGATGAGCAGGGGCAGATCATTCGCCGCGCGGAAGATACCCAGCCCGGCCAGAAGCTGAAACTGAAGCTTGGCGAAGGCAGGCTAAGCGTGGAAGTTAAGCGGCGTCTAAAGTCCGGGGGTTAAAGTCCTAAGTTAAATGGTCGATATCTTCTAACAATGAGGAGAGGATACCGCCATGAAGATTGGATTTTCGTCTTTTACACTGATTAATCAGCGCCAGGATAAGCCGCAGTTTTTAACGCCTACCCGCGTCGCCCCCCAAAAGAGCGAGCCTGCTGAAGACGACCCGTTCACAAAGCGCCTTAAAAAGCAGCAGGAAGCCTTGGAGAGCTTGGCGTCGCTACCTACGCCAAAGGAAGCCTCCCAGCAGCAGGCCACCGATAAAGTGGGTTTCCTGCGCCAGCGGATTGAAATGCTGAAAGCCATGATGGCTTTCGCCTCTCCTGAACAGCTTAAAAACATGGCCAAGGAGCTCAAGAGCATCGCCCGTGAGCTTGCCGGTGCGGCTAAGCTACTGAACAATCAAGGTGGCGGTGGTGCTGGCATGACCGCGATTCCGTCCGTGGTTGCAACGACCGCAGTTCCCACGCCAGGAATCCCCACGACAGCAGCTCAACCGGCCGTCGCTCAAACCAGCGGAGCCGAATCAGCCGGAGCCCAGGCGGGTGGTGATGAGAGCGCCCAGGCAAGTGTGTCGAGCGACGCACAGCAAGCCGAAAACAGCGCACAAACAACCGAGGAAGACGCTGAGAAAAGTACTGAAGAAAAGGCGGGGCAAGAGGCCGAAAAAGCAGCGGGCGAGTCTGACGGTGATGAATCCACCGAACTCAGCGTATTACCTAGCCTGCCCACTCTCACTCAGAATGAAGACAATCGCTCAAAATCCAATGGCCCCAGCGCTAGTGAACACGCACTCCGCGGCGTACTGACTGACGCCCAAAAAGCGCTGCGCGAAGCGGTTAACGAACTGAAGATTCGGCTGAGAGAAGAAGACAAGGAAGCCCGTAGGGAGCTCAAGAAAGCAGAAGACATAATGGAAAAGACTGATCACGCGGTTGCAGCATCCACTTCTGAGGCCCTCTACTCCTCACTGGGGCAGTTGCTGCCTGCCTCGCTAGGTGACATTTCCGTTTCAACGACCTCTATCAACATAGAGGTTTAGCGCTAATAGAAAAGGCGCTACCGGAAGTAGCGCCTTTGTTGTTTAGCGTTGGCCTAAACAATTCTGCATAGAAACAATGTTGCATAGCTTATTTCTTGGAATCCTTACCTGACTTTTTATTATCATCGGATTCCGGGTTCACATGGTGGGTATCCGGCATCGGATTGGCCTCATCGTGGTGATCGTCACGATCTTTGGGGGCCTTTTTGTCGTTCTCGGGAACTTGAGTCATCGCTTACTCCTTACCTTATGTGGTCTTGGTTTCTTCGGCCGCTAGGATTAGCAGCCAAATAGGCACCTTAGGGGGTGCGGTTAGTGCCCGACCCCTGGGTGTTACCAGAGGGGGTACTCGAGCCCGCAAGGCCCGGGCTGTGCCTTTCAGGGCTGTTTTGCTCAGAACGGTTTTTCTCGGCATCAAACCACTCTGACCCCCGGCGTTCAGCAAAAGGGGTAGGGTCGCTGGGTAGGCCCGTCGCCCGATTCTGCGGCGCATTGAAGCTTGTGTCATGGGTGTTTGGGTCACTGCTACTCGTGTCATGTGCGTAAGCACTTGAAGGCTGCGATCCGCCTTTAAACGACTCGGCCTTCTCGTGAATGACGTGTTGAGCTTTATCCGCCTGCGCCTGCCCTGTGTCAGCAGCCTTATGAAGCACGCGGTCACGATACTCGCCCATATACTCGTCCTCTTTCTTGGTGGCGGGGAAAATACCGCCCAAGGCGGCGCCCAGCGCAAAGCCTAGCGCGCCAACCACCAGCGGATGCTCCTGAATAAAATCGGAAGCCTGGCGCTCAGCACGGTGCGCACGCTGCCCCATGTCGTGTAGGTTATCGTGAGCGCCATGCTGTAGGTGAGACGTGGAATCGCGCATGCTATCCCCCATGTGGTGCGCCTTATCGCCCCACTGTTGCGCCGTTTGCTTGGCTTTCTGGCCTAGGTGGTGAGCAGAATCTTTGGCCTTATGGGTCATTTCACTCATACGGCCTTGGCCATTACTGGTGTGCTCCGTTACACCGGCATTGCCTGTTGATTGAGCATGCATAGCGGCATTCGGAGGGGTGCCCTCATGCACGGGAATACCCGGTGCACCGCTGTGCCCATAGCGATGCTGGCCTTGATGCGGCTGACGCTGTGACAGCATCATCCAGCCTAGCCCCGCAGTGGTCACCAGAAAAGGCAGCGGGTTCTGCTTAATCGTGGTGCCCAAATTAGCCACGAATTCGTTGGCACCGCCATGGCGCAAATAGTCGTAGGATGTATTCAGCAACTGCTGTGGAGAGAAGCGCTCTTCGATCTCGTTTAGCGTGGAATCGAGGCGTTCACGGGATTGATGGATGTCCTTTTCAATCTCTTCTGAGCTTCGCTGGTTGTCATGATCCGTCATTTCAACTCCTCCTTGAGGTTGTGCTGATGCTTCTGGGCCACCGCCTTGTCACTATGCAAACTGCTCATCGTCCGAGTAGGCATTAAACTGCGCGCCTGCAGCTTCTTTTGGCCCGCTTTGAGCATGATGATGCCAATCACCGTTACCACCCCACCCACAATCAGTGCCGACAGCCAAGGGGTAGTGTCAGGTGGCAGTATTTCATTGAGCAGAAATACTGCGGCGGCCAGCAGGGTTAAAAAACCGCCGAGCAGCACCGCACCGGCAATGGCGATTGAAGCAATGCCCGCCATGGCCTGGTGGGTTTTCTCTGATATCTCGGTCTTGGCAAGCTCAGCTTCGTTGCGCACCAGGGAGCTAATCTCGTGCATCACCGTGGAGAGTAGCGAGCCTACCGAAGAGCCTTGCGACGTAGGTTTGTTTTCAGAATCCATTCTTTGCCTCCCGGCCCCTGGTTAGGGCATTCCATTTTCTCGACCCGCTGAACCTATTGCCCCACCACTCGGAACGGGGCTGCCTGAAAGGCTTGATGCCTGGCTAGCCGATGATGCCTGCCCGACAGGAACATTTTCCTGCATTGGAAGACCCGTAGAGCGCTCATCTGGCGTATTTGAATAACGTGAGTTCGAATCGTTACTGTGCGAGTGCTGGCCTGAACTGCGCAGGAACCGTGCAGCTAAAAAACCGGCGGCTATTACACCCCCGACAAACAGCGCAGGTTCGCGGCGACTAAAACTCTGCGCCTCATTACAAACAGTGCGTAAATCCTTATCACGCAAGTTATGGGAAAAACGCTCGGTAGTATCAGCAAACTTTTTCGCTTGTTTTGAGAAAAAAGGCTGCTGCTGGTTATCAAACTCATCGGCCATTTTTTGCAGAACGCCCGTTAGTTTATGGGACTGTTCCGCCGCATTATCACGCTGTTGATTAAAATAGCCTTCGGCTTGGTGTTGGGCCGCCTCGCCTACATCGTGGGCGGTGTCGCGTCCTTGCTGCTTGAGCGACTCCTTCGAGGGATTTGGCTGGCTGGGCGCGCCGGGACTAGGCTGATTTCCTTGATCGATCATCTGTCACTTCCTCCTTGTCGTCTCACATGTCAGCATCCGTGGTGAAACAAAATCAACGTCAGTGCACATCTACAAGATGCAATTAATCAGTACAATTATGCACTTAAATAAAACAGGTACTAATACTTAACCAATTACACTGATTTATTTAACAGATGCGCCACCTTCAAAACATAGCGGCCATTCTACTATTGTCAATTTATAAACAATTAATTCTCTGAGAACTTTTATCTTATTAACATAGGTTATTAAATTAACCTTCAACAAATGAAATAACGTTAGCTATAGCCATTAAGTTAAACAGCTGAAAAGGCATCCTCCTTGCGGTAGGTTTGCTAGTTTCTTCGCCTTTGGTCTACGTTTAGGGGAACGCTCGCCCGAGGAGTGGGTAGGCGTTAGATGGCAAACGACATTTTCTGTGCCAACAATGGAGTGACCGCACATGAGTGATCAACACCAACCACCCCAGCACCAGGATAAACAGCCGGGCGATGAACACGCCATGCGCCCTGAGCCTGAATATATCCGTGACAGCTACCGCGGTACCGAGAAGCTGTTGGATAAAGTGGCGATTATTACCGGTGGCGACAGCGGCATAGGACGTTCAGTGGCCGTGCACTATGCCCGTGAAGGCGCCGACAGTGTGATCGTCCATCTTAAAGAAACCAAAGATGCGGAAGAGACCAAGCGGCTGGTGGAAGCTGAAGGCCGGCGCTGTTTGGTTTTGAAAGGCGATGTGGCAGCGCCAGCGTTTTGCCGTGAGATCGTGAAGCGCACCCTCGACCACTTCGGCAAGATCAATATCGTCATCAATAACGCCGCCGAGCAGTATGACTGGGACGACATTACCGAGATCCCCGATGATCAACTGCTGCGCACCTTTCAGACCAATATCTTCAGCCACTTCTATCTCACCAAGTCTGCCCTGCCGCATCTCAGCGAAGGTGACACTATTATTGCCACCTCCTCAATCAATGCCTTTAAGGGCAACGATACGCTGATCGATTACACCGCTACCAAAGGCGCTATTCAGGGCCTGGTACGCTCGCTGGCGATGTCGCTGATGGATCGGGGCATTCGCGTTAACGCCGTAGCGCCAGGGCCGGTGTGGACGCCGCTGATTCCGGCCAGCTTTGAGGATGAGAAGGTGGCGTCATTCGGCGGCCAGGTGCCCATGAAGCGCGCAGGCCAGCCCAGCGAAATGGGGCCGGCGTATGTCTACTTGGCCAGCGAGGAGTCCTCCTACATGAGTGGCCAGACCATGCACCTGAATGGTGGCGTTATCTTAAATACTTAAGCATTTGTTATTAAGATACAGTGCACTTTAACGGGGCGGCCTTGGGCCGCCTTTTTGCCAGAAGATGTTTGCTCCAAAATATGCCCGCTCGGTAATATTTAATCCTAATAAACCGACGAGACGACTGATAATTACCGCTCGGTAATTATCGAAGGATTTACCTGACAATGAGGCTGGGTTACCAAGCCTCGCCTCTCCTCACTGCCGCCTGGGAATAGCGGTTGCATAGGTATTGAGATCCGAGAGGTGTTCATCCGCTTGCTGCAAAGCGTCTAGCGTCTTAGGCCGGTCGAATTCCGCCAATAAGCTGCACAGCACTTCGGAAATGGCTAATGCCGGGGTTAGCGTGTGGAAAAAGCTATCGGTTTCCGTGGGGCATAGAATCGTCTGCGCTGACATCCCCACCAGCGGCGACACTTCACTATCGGTGATGGAAACAATCCCCACCCCCTTATCTTTTGCCAGTTGGGCCAGTTCCAGCGTCCCTGTTGCATAAGGTTTGATGGAGATAACGAGCAATACATCCTCAGATGTGGCACGAATTAGCCCATCTCCGCCGGTACCCCCAGGCCCATCCAGATGCACCGAGCGCTCGCCCAGTAGGGTCATCACGTAATGGAAATGCCAGGCAACGGCATGGCAGGAACGTAAACCCAGCACGTACACTTTTCTTGCAGATCTTAACCTATCGGCTGTGGCTTCCAGCCGCCGGAGCGAATCGGGCTCGCCCAGCTTAGTAAGCTGGGCACTTAGCCCCTGAAGCATATGCGAGGCGGTATCGCAGGCTCCCCTTTCACTGCCTTTATCGACCCGCTGGCGAACCTTGGCCGCAAAACCATCGCTCCCCTGACGTAACGCTGCCGCATGCTGGGCCCGAAGTTCGTCGTAGCCTGGCAATCCCAAGAACTTGGCAAGCCGTGTCATGGTGGCGGGCTGCACACCCGCTAGGCGCGCCACCTCGCGCATTGAAACCAGCGCCACTTCCTCCGGATGTTCAAGCACGTAGCGAGCGGCCTGTTGCAACTGCGCAGACATGGCATCGTACTGGGCAATCATCCGCTCTCTCAGTGGATCGCTCGGCTGCATCGTAGTGGGCTCTTTTAGAAAAAAATGATCCATATGTTTCATACTATATTTTAATGATTTATTTGTTGCAAATATCTTTGTGAGTGTGCCAATCTTCTTGCTATGTGAATTTCTCACTGTTTGTTAATGAGGAGCAGGGGCTATGACGCGTATTCTTCACCGCGGTATCGGCGGGGCACTGCCTCATGCTGCATCGGCACAGGGTGTCTATATCACCGATTCCACGGGGCGGCGCTATCTGGATGGATCGGGCGGCGCTGCGGTCACCAGCGTAGGACACGCCCATCCGGAAGTGCTGGCCGCCATGCGCTCGCAGATCGATAGCCTCTGTTACGCCCACACCTCATTTTTTACTACCGATGCCGCCGAAGCGCTTGCCGAGAAGCTCGTGGATTTAGCCCCTGAAGGGCTGGATTACGTCTACCTGGTGTCGGGTGGGTCAGAAGCCGTCGAAGCGGCGCTTAAAATGGCCCGGCAGTACTTTGTAGAGATTAATCAGCCCCAGCGGCGGCATATCATTGCCAGACGCCAGAGCTACCACGGTAATACCATTGGCGCGTTGGCAACCGGTGGCAATGCCATGCGGCGCCAGCAGTTTCAGCCCATTCTGCCAGAAACCCACCATGTATCGCCCTGCTATGCCTATCGCGACAAGGGCACCGACGAGACGCCCGAGGCCTACGCTGCACGGCTTGCCGAGGAGCTTGAGGCAAAGATTCTGGAGCTTGGCCCTGAAGAGGTCATGGCCTTCGTTGCCGAACCCGTCGTCGGTGCCACCTTAGGGGCGGTCGCCTCTGAGGCGGATTACTTCAAACGCGTGCGTGCCATTTGCGATAAATACGGCGTACTGCTGATCCTCGACGAAGTGATGTGCGGCATGGGCAGAACCGGCACCGTCTTCGCCTGCGAACAGGATGGGGCGACAGCGGATATCGTCACCATCGCCAAAGGGCTGGGCGGCGGCTACCAGCCTATCGGCGCGGTGATGCTATCGGCCAATATCTACGCCAGTTTCGCCAATGGGTCTGGGCTGTTTCAGCATGGCCATACCTATCTTGGTCACCCTGTTGCCGCCGCGGCCGCCAATAAAGTGGTCGAAATTATTGCACGGCCAGAGACGCTGGCGAACGTAAACGCCATGGGCGCGAGACTGCAAAGCGGCCTGGAAGCGGCGCTCGGCGCATCGCCCCATGTGGGCGATATTCGCGGCAGGGGCTTGTTTCGCGGTATCGAGCTGGTGGCGGATAGGGAAAGCAAAACGCCTTTCGATCCGGCGCGCAAGCTTCACGCCAAGATCAAGCGTCAAGCCATGGCCCGTGGCCTGATCAGCTACCCGATGGGCGGCACTATTGATGGCATTCACGGCGACCATATCTTGCTGGCTCCGCCCTATATCATTGCGCCTGACGAAGTCGATCTGATGATTGAGCGTATTGCCGAGGCCATCGGCGCGGCCATCGCAGAGTAATCAAACAACGATCTCAAATAACTATCTCAATAACCCCCTGACTGGAGTCCACCCATGACAACATCCCCCTGCCCGCCGGTTTCCGACGCCGATTGGCCTGAGGAGATCGCAGATTTACGCGAGGGCTTTGCTGGCGCACTCAACGTTTATCGCACCATGGCCCATCACCCGGCCTTGCTTAGAGCGTGGGCGCCCTTGCGCCAACACGTTGTTAAGGAGAATGCGTTAGGCCCGGAGCTGACCGAAGTGGTGATTTTACGCGCAGGTTTGCGTATGGGCTCAGCCTACGAGTGGGCCCATCATGTTAGTCGTGCACTCGCCCTGGGATTCTCCGAACACCGGATCACGGCTATTCGCGGTACTCCCGAAGGCGTTGATGGTCTTATCGTCAACGCCGTGGATGCGTTATTCGATGAGCGCATGCTGGCCAAGGAGCAGGAAGCAGAACTTGCCGAGGCGATCGGACGCAAGGCAGTGATCGACCTGATCGCCATGGTGGGTTTCTATTCGGTGCTGGGCTATCTGCTCAAAACCTACGACACACCGATTGATGAGAGTATTCAACAAGAAGCGCAAAAACAGCCGGAGCTGTTTTCGCTAATGCCAAGTTCGACCCGCTAAACCAGGTCTGCTAATTAGCCACCCAATTTTCAAGAAGCGAATTACGCTAATTGCTTAACCAACACCTTCGATTTACGGGCGTGATTGTAGGTTTCGCGTTTCAGCGGGGGTAGGTCTTCCAGGCTGGCGGCGCGGAAGCCGTGTTCCACAAACCAGTGGGCGGTGTGGGTGGTCAGCACGAACACTTCAGTTAAGCCGCGCTGGCGGGCGCGGCGCTCCATGGCCTCCACCAGGCGCTCGCCCCGCTCGCCACCGCGGTAGCTGTCGTGTACCGCCACGCAGGCCAACTCGGCAATGCTGGTATCCGTAAATACATGCAGCGCGGCGCAGCCAATCACCATACCGTCGCGCTCGATCACCATGTAGTCATCGATTTCGTGCTCCAGGCGCTCTCTTGAACGCGCCACCAGCATACCTCGGCGCTCTAGCGGTTCCAGCAGTTCCAGCAAGCCCGCTAAATCGTTGAGCGTGGCCGGGCGCAGCTGTTCGTAGCGGTGCTGGGTAATCATGGTGCCCACGCCGTCCCGGGTGAATAGCTCACCCAGCAGAGCATCGTGGTTGCGCCAGGAGAGCAGGTGCGTGCGCGCCACGCCTTCCCGTGCGGCGGTGCAGGCGGCCTGTAAGTGGCGGGCTAGCTCGCTACCTGGCACTGCGGCGCTTAAACGCGGCTCGGCCTCCGCTGGCGAAAGCTGGCGCAGCAGCGCGCCCTGCTCATCTTCCAAGCCTTCGGATTCCCCTAGCAAGATCAGCTTATCGGCTTTCAGCGCCACGGCAGCGTGTTGAGCAACTTCAGAGGCGTCTAAATCGAACACCTCACCGGTACTGGAGAACCCCAGCGGCGGCAGCAGCACCAGTGAGCCTTTTTCCAGCAGGCCTTCAATAGCGCTGGCACGCACCCGGCGCACTTCACCGCTGTGGTCGAAATCGACCCCTTCCCTAACACCCAGGGGCTTGGCGGTGACCAGGTTGCCAGAAATCACGCTGAGCTCTACGCCGTGCAGCGGCGTGCTGGGCAGGCCCAGCGAAAGCCGCGCTTCCAGCCATAGCCGCTGGTGGGCGGCGACCTGCTCCACATGAGCCATCACCGCACGGTCGGCGACCCATCGGCCATCGATACGCGTGGGCTCTACGCCTGCGGCCGTTAGCGCCTCATGCACCTGGGGGCGAATACCGAACACCACGACCAGGCGAACCCCCAGGGTATGCAGCAGCGCTAAATCCTGAATCAGCTGCTCCCCTCGGCCAGACGCCATGGCTTCGCCTTCAATTAAGATGACAAAGGTTCGTCCCCGGTGGGCATTAATGTAGGGGGAAGCGTTACGGAACCAATCAACAAAGGGGAAGCGCGTATCCAAGGGCCGCTCTCCGGCAGCAGGTGAAAGAAAAATCCGACGTTTAACATAGCCAACCGGGTTACTTTACCAGAGCACAAAAAACAGCGGCACCTTCTAATGCAAATCTGCTCAATCTAATGCAGATAAACATGAAGATGCCGCTGTGATGGTATCGCTTGGCTACTTCTCAGCTAAGCGCATGAGAGCCTGTGTTTAGCCAAACATGCCCTTGAACATAAAGAAGAACAGAATCGCGAGACCTGCCCCTGCGGGCAGCGTAATCAGCCAGGACGCCGCAATAGTGCCGATAACCCGCAGGTTGAGGGCCGCCATACCGCGCGCCAAACCCACCCCAAGCACTGCACCGACCAGGGTATGCGTGGTCGAAATGGGCAGGCCGGTACCTGAGGCCAGAACGACCGTGGTAGCAGCAGCCAGCGTGGCGGCGAAACCACGACTAGGCGTCAATTCAGTAATGCCGGTTCCTACCGTAGCGATCACTTTATGGCCGTAAGTGACAAGGCCGACAACGATACCGCCGCCGCCCAGCACCAGCACCCACCAAGGCACCAGCGCAGCACTGTCGATTAAGCCATCGCTTTGCACAACGCTAATCACCGCAGCGAGCGGGCCTACCGCGTTGGCCACATCGTTAGAGCCGTGGGCAAAGGCCATGGCACAGGCGGTGAAGATCATCAGCACGCCGAACACGCGCTCAACGTTGACATAGCCAAAGTGATCACTAGCGTTCTGTTCAAACTTAATCCGCCGCTGCATGACAACACCGAGTGCCATAACAGCAATACCAATCACAATAGAGAGCAAAAGGCTTTGACCAAAGGTTAGGCTCAAGCCTACGTGTGTCAGGCCCTTGGTCAGTGTCACCATCGAGACAATAAAGCCCACCAGGAATACGTAGCCCGGCACGTAGCGCTTGGCAGCGGCAAAGGGATCGTCGCTTTCAAAAATCAGGTGATGCACAGATTTAAACAGCACAAACCCAATCGTGCCGGCGAGTAGTGGCGATATTACCCAACTGGAGGCAATTTGACCGACTTTACCCCACGCTACCGCCTCAACACCTAACCCCACGGCACCAAACCCGACGATGGCACCCACAATCGAGTGAGTGGTTGAAACAGGCCAACCACGGGCAGAGGCGATCAATAACCAAATAGCGGCGGCTAACAGCGCAGAGAGCATGCCGTAAACCAACAGCTGGGGATTGTCTTCCAATAATACAGGGTCAAGTATTCCGCCACGGATCGTTGCCGTGACTTCGCCACCAGCAAGCCACGCACCAAGAAACTCAAACACAACCGCAATGAGAATCGCTTGTTTGATGGTGATCGCTTTCGACCCCACCGAGGTGCCCATGGCATTGGCTACGTCGTTCGCACCAACGCCCCAGGCCATAAAGAAGCCAAACAAGCAGGCCAGAATAATGAAGATTTCACCGTGCTGGGCAATAATCAGCATGAGAGTCCCCTTAGCGGGCAGTCAGGATCTGCAGACGGCTACCCACTCGCTCAGCGCGATCGGATAGTTCGCCAACCCATTCGATGATCTTGTAAAGAAAGATCACATCCACTGGCGGTAGCTGGCTTTCAAGCGCGAACAGCTGGCGACGAATGGTGATCTGTTGGTCATCGGCTTGGTGTTCGAGGGTGTGTAGCTCACGGATCATTTTCTGCATCACGTCAGAAACGTTTTTGCCAAAGCCGGACTCAAGCAGATCCTTGAGCTCTTCCAGCGCTTGGCGCGCTTGCGCCACACAGGCAACGCTGGTGCTGATGTAGTTGCGCATTGGCTCAGCCAGTTCATCCGGCACGCGCATTTTACGCCCCAGCATAATGCCGGTAATGTCACGCACCTTATTGGCGATTTTGTCCTGTACGCTGATCAGGTCGAGCAGGTCAGAGCGCGACACTGGCAAAAACAGGGTGTTGGGTAGATTCAACCGCAGCTCTGTTTTCAGCGTATCGGCGTCATGCTCTAAACGGGTGACGTTTTCGCGCAGCTCAGCCGCTTTGTCCCAGTCATCTGCCAGGGTTGCTTCAAAAAACGGCAACAGCTGATCGGCGCACTCATTCGCCTTGACGATATGGGCCAATAGCGGCTGGAATGGCGAGCGGCCAAACATCGAAGAAAAAGGATTGGAGGTAACCATAATGCCTTTTAGCCTATTTTCGGGGAGCCGGGAAATGGCGGCGCCAGTATAAAGAGTGCGCCCGCCGCCGTCATGAAAAGTTCACAAATGTAATCAAATATTCATTTAAATGTCACGATAACGAGGTGGCTAGTGTCATGAAAAGTCTAACCCCCATGGAAGTGGAACTGAAACTAGCCCTTGCCCCTCAAGGGCCTGCGGCGCTGGCTCAACACCCTCATCTCGCTTCTCATCCCGTACGTAAGCAAGCGCTGACCAACACCTACTTTGATACACCCCAGGGCGATTTGGCCAAGGCACGCATTGCGCTGCGCCTGCGCCAGGTAGATAGCCAGGTGCTGCAAACAGTGAAAACCGCAGGGCAAGGTGGTGGTGGACTCTCGCAACGCCAAGAGTGGGAGTGGCAGGTGGCAGGCCCCCAGTTGGATCTCGCCTCGCTTGCCGAGCTACCTCCTTTTCAAGGTGAGCTTAGCGGTGTGTTAGATGCCCTCGTTCCCCAGCTCAGCACCGATTTCACACGGCGTAGCTGGCAGCTAAAAGAGAGCGCGCACGGCCAGGAGAGCCATATCGAGCTGGTGTTGGATGAGGGCGAGATTATTAGCGGAGAGTACCGGACGCCAATTCGCGAAGCAGAGCTGGAATTAAAAGTCGGTGAGCCGGAAGCACTGTGGGAGGTGGCCTTAACGCTGGCTGAGCGAGTGCCGCTGCGGCCTTCGGACAGCAGCAAAGCATCCCGTGGCAATGCGCTTAGCGCCCAACACTGGCCGCTACCCGAAGCCCACTCCCCGGCAGAGTGGCTGCACCGTGCCACGCTGGCGCTGGACGCCTACCATGACAGCCAACAGGCCAGCTTTCTTAGCGATGCCCAGCAGGCGCTGAGCACTCTCGCCGATCACCCGGAACTGGATGACACCGCGCGGGGCTATGCCCAGGCGCTTTCCGGCGGGCTCGATAAGGATGGCCAGCCCAATACGATTTACGGTAAAGCGGCATTAGCACTTGCCCATCGCCTGGCGTACCAAACCGCGCTACGCTAGCGGTTTAACACTCTATTTAGAACGGCATTGAGACCATCTTCAGGATGAAGCGATGAATTTACACTTAACCCCCGGAGCGGAAGGCCTGCGCGCCCGCCTGTTCCATATCATATTTGAGTCTGACACGCCGGGGGCTAAAGCCTTTGACATCGCCTTGATCGTGGCGATTTTGATGAGCGTCGCGGTCATCATGCTGGACAGCATTGAGATTTATGCTGAACGCTACGGAGAACTCTTCTTCTATCTGGAGTGGGTTTTCACTCTGCTATTTAGCATTGAGCTCATCCTACGAATTTACTGCCTGGAAAAACCGACCCTTTATTTAAAAAGCTTTTATGGCATCGTCGACTTAATCGCCATTTTGCCCATTTGGCTGGTACTACTGGTGCCAGGTGCACATGGTCTGGTGATTGTGCGCTTGCTGCGGGTGCTGCGCATTTTCCGCATTCTGCGGCTCATGGAGTTTGTCGGCGAGGCGCGCTTGCTAATGGACGCCCTCAAACGCAGTTTGCGTCAGATTTTGCTGTTTTTTAGCGCCATTTTAATGGTGATCACCCTGTTCGCGGCGTTGATGTACACCATCGAATCCGCTGAGGCGGGCTTCACCAGTATTCCAATGTCGATGTACTGGGCCATTGTCAGCATGACCACCGTTGGCTATGGCGACATCGTTCCCGCTACAGCGCTGGGTAAGTCGATTACGGTGGTACTCATGCTGCTCGGCTACTCAATCATTGCCGTGCCCACCGGGGTGTTTTCTGCCCAAGTGATTCGCTCGATTCGTGAAGAGCGTTACTCCGAAGAAGCCTGCCCCGGTTGCGGGCACGAACGCCATGAAAAACGCGCCCGTTACTGCCTTCGCTGCGGCACCTGGCTAGACGAACACAGCGAAGACCCGCGCAAGAAAGACGACGACAAAAAAGCAGAAGCTCAACACAATAGCCACGATGGGGACGCAGACAACAACGCGCCCCAGGACAGCTAAACCAGATAGCCAAACCGGGGGCGCGCAACGTTTATTCAGTGCGGGAGGGAGTGATTATTTAACCCATCACTCCACTTCGTGCGGAGCTTCCCAGGCGTCTAACTCAGCCTCGCTCCAGGCACCGTAGGTAGCGTTGGGGAATACGATCCAGTCATTGCCGAAACGCTCGGCATTCTCCTCAACAAGCGCATGCTGCTGGTCAAGGTCGGCGCCCGCGAAGTCTCCTGCGAAATCGTGAAGGGAATCACCTAGCTGCATCACCAGCGTGTAGTTATCCACCACTTCTGCGCGGCGCTCGGCCTTAGCAGGCCCCAGCAACATCACGCTCTGCTCAGAGACTTGAGGCAGTTCTAACGCTTCTAGGGTGGCGATGGTATCGGCCTCGTTCTCCTGGTAGCGGTCAGAGACGTAAAAAATGGCCACGCCCTGCTCGTCCGCGTAATCCAGGAAGTCCTTGGCACCTGGCATTAAACGCGGCTCGCCTTCACGCTCCCAATGCTTCCATGTATCCCAGGTGGTGTAGTCGTGGCACGCCTGCATATCGCGAACCAACAGCGCGCTGTTGTCCAGTACCGTTTCATCCAGATCGGTAATGATCGCCAAGCCGTCGCTGCTACTATGCGCCTCAATCTGATCCTCAAGCCGGTAGGTGGCGAGGGCAAAACCCTGACGCTGTAAGGCGGCTGCTTCGGCAGACTGCTGTTGATAGCGCAAGCCCATTTTATAGGCTTCCTGGGCACACAGCTCTGCGTCATCGCTATCCGCGTGGCTGGCCAGCGGAAAAGCGCTAAGACTGACTAAAGCGGCAAGGGTGCAAAGGCGAGAAGGGAAAGACATCGTCATTGAATGATCTCCTGGGATAGGCGATCTCAAAAAGGCGGGGCGGCTCCTCGCCTTAAAGGATCACGATTTATTATCGAAAAGAACCATTAGGATCATATTTTATTTTTATTGAACATTCAAACAATGATAAAAATAGAGCAAATCCCTGCGCGATACGCCTAAGCGCCAGGGATTTGCTTTACAGAGTGCTGTTAGCCGACGAAAGGAGAAATATCGCCACGTCCTTCGCGAATGATTTTCGGCGGCAGTTCACGCAGGTCAATAACGCTGGTGGGATCCAAGTGGCAGGCGCCACCGTCGATTATGGCGTCCAGGTGGGCACCAAAACGCTCACGAATCTCTTCCGGGTCGTTCATGGGCAGGTCAGCGTCTACCGGGATCAGCGTGACGCTCATCAATGGCTCGCCCAGTGCGGCCAGCAGCGCGTGGGTAATGCGGTGATCCGGCACACGCACACCAATAGAGCGGCGCTTGGGGTGGAGCAATAGGCGGGGCACTTCGGATGTAGCATCCAGAATATAGGTGTAAGGCCCTGGAGTATGGGCTTTCAGCAGCCGGAACACATCGTTATCCACCTTGGCGTAGGTGCCAATTTCCGAGAGATCCGAGCACACCAGGGTGAAGTTGTGTTTATCATCCAGCGAACGCAGCCATTTGATCTTCTCGATGGCTTTTTTCTCACCCAGGTGGCAGCCAAGCGCGTAGCCCGAGTCAGTGGGATAGGCGACCACACCGCCTTTACGAATGATCGCAATGGCCTGATCAATCAAACGTTTCTGCGGATTTTCCGGGTGAATCTGAAAATATTGGCTCATAGGTATCTCCTATCCGTAGGCCCTGCATATACAGCATAGCTGACTTACCTTTGCACTGACCGTGCTGTGAAATGAGCGGGCAGTGATTTAACCAACCGCCAGCAGCCCGGGCGACGCATCGCGCAAGTGCACTAGCCGCGGGTGCTGCCATATGGGCGGCGCTGCGGTGCGCGGCACTAAACTCATACTGCCGGGAGCCGCATGGCTTCCGGGAAAGTGAAAATCACTGCCCATGGAGGCGTAAAGGTCGCGCTCCACTAGCTGGCGCGCCAGATCGCGGGTGCTGTCTGGGTTCTGCTGGCCGCTGACCAGTTCGACCGCTTGGCCGCCCGCGGCCTGGAAGGTATCCATCAACAGGCCACGCTTGCGCCGGGTTAGGCCGTGGCGCAGTGGATGGGCAATCACGGCGACGCCGCCAGAACCGACAATCCAGCCCACCGCTTCGCTGATTTCCGGCCAGTGGGCTTTTACATCGCCCTTTTTGCCGCTGCCCAAATAGCGCTTAAAAGCGCTGGCCCAGTCCGGCACCACGCCTTCCGCTACCAGCGCGCGGGCAAAGTCCGGGCGGCCCAAGGGGCGGTCGCTGCCTGCGTGCATGCGAGCTTTTTCCAGCGCGTTAGATAAGCCGACTTTTTCCAGCCTTTCAGCAATGACTTCAGCACGCTGAATCCGCGCTTCACGCTGCTGAATCAGGCCATCCACCATCGGCCCCTGTAAGCCACCAGGCAGCAGCGCTACCACATGGATATTGATGCCTTGCCAGCGTGTGGATAACTCACAGCCGGGGATAAGGCACAGCCCTGCTTGCTCCGCCGCGCGGCCCGCTTCTTCAATGCCGTCCATGGTATCGTGATCAGTAAGCGATATGTGCGTTAAACCACGTTCGGCACACAGGGTTACCAGCTCGGTGGGCGATAATGCGCCATCGGAAGCTGTTGAGTGCATGTGCAAATCAACCGGGTAGCGCTGATCGGCATCAAAGGTAGTGGGAAGTCGGGACATAAATGACGCCGTGTGGCCAGTTTGTCAGAATGCGCTTTTCAGCTGTGTATAAAATCTTCGCAATGGGTAAGATATGGTGCGCGCTTATGCCAGTGCGGTCAATTAACGGTCACTTTGCATCCTCGTTTAATCAAGGAGTTATCCCCAAATGCTATATGCCATTATGAGTGAAGATGTGCCCAATAGCTTAGAGCGTCGCTTGGCGGCTCGGCCCGACCACTTGGCGCGCCTGGAAGCGCTGCGTGATGAAGGCCGCTTGGTACTGGCAGGCCCTCACCCTGCCATCGACGCTGAAAACCCCGGCGATGCAGGCTTCTCCGGCAGCTTGGTAGTGGCAGAGTTCGACAGCCTGGAAGACGCCAAGGCCTGGGCTGATGCCGACCCATACATTATTGCTGGGGTCTATGCCAAGGTAATTGTTAAGCCGTTCAAGAAAGTTATGCCTTGACGCCAATAGGCGAGTGTGGAGGGTTCGTCGGCTTTTTCACAGAGCCTGTGGAAAACTCTGTGCAAACCCGGCGGACGCTTTTCGCTAAGCCAGAGATTACGCCAGCGCTGACAAATTGATCATTTTTTAACCACCTCTACACCAATACGGATAACTGTGTGACCCAACGCTCAAACGCCTTGCCTCCGCTGGCGGCATTAACGACGCCTGCGCTTACCTGGAACAAGGGAGCCCCCCACGCAACCGCCTTTGATGACATCTATTTCACCCGTGGCGATGGGCGCGCAGAGACCGAGCATGTTTTTCTGGGCGCCAACCACCTTCCCAAACGCTTTGCCGCCTGGAAAGCCGCACGGCCTTTTGTAATTGGCGAAACCGGCTTTGGTACCGGGCTCAATATGCTCTGCGCCTGGGCCTGTTTTGAGCAACACGCGCCACCCAGTGCACGACTGCATCTGTTATCCACAGAGAAGTTTCCCCTTGCGCTTGGCGCCCTTGAACAAGCCTTAGCGAGCTGGCCCTCGCTTGCCACTTATGCACAGACGCTTTGCGCCCAGTGGCCCGCCGCGGTTAGCGGTATTCACCGTCTGCACTTAACCGAGCGCGTCACCCTGGATCTGCATTTTGGCGATACCACTGAGCGCCTGGAACAGCTGGATGGCCAGGTCGACGCCTGGTTTTTAGACGGTTTTGCCCCCTCCAAAAACCCCGACATGTGGCAGCCTGAGCTGTTTAACGCCATGGCCGCCCGTTCACGCCCTGGCGCTACGTTTGCCACTTTTACCTGCGCGGGTATCGTCAAGCGGGGCCTGAAAGCGGCGGGCTTTAACTGGCAGAAAGTGCCGGGTTATGGCCGCAAGCGGGAAATGCTGGCAGGCAGCATCGAAACTCCGCCAGCGGATCACCGCCGCCAGGCAACGCCCTGGTTTACCCCACCGCCGGTGGCCTCAGTCAAACACGTTGTCGTCGTCGGCGCGGGGCTTGCGGGCAGCTGCGTGGCCGCAGCGATGGCGCGAAGAGGCGTGAAGATAACCGTGGTCGAGCGCGAGGCCCCCGGTGCCGGTGGTTCGGGTAATCGCCAGGGCGCGCTATATGTAAAGCTGGCCGCGGAGACCAATCACCAAAGCCGGGTTTATCTTGCTGGGCTGCTGTATAGCCAGCGCTGGCTGGCGCAGCACCACGCTAAGCAAGTCTTATGGCAGCCCTGCGGCGTGGTTCAGTTGGCCAGCAGCGATAGAGAGGCCCGACGCCAGCAGCGTTTTATTGAGCAGCACCCGCTGCCCAGCGAGGTCGTCACCCCAATGGAGAACCCGGCGCTAACCGAAACAGCAGAGATCAACATTGACGCTTCCCACGGACTCTATTATTCACAAGCGGGATGGGTAAGGCCTAAGGCGCTGTGTGAGCACTTGCTTAGCCAGCCAGGCATTAGCTTGCGGCAAGGTGTGGTTAGCTCCCTTACCCAGCGAGAGACCGGCTGGCAGCTCAATTTGACCGATGGCAGCACGCTGGAGGCGGATCAGGTGGTGATTGCCAGCGCCCACTTGGCTAACCGCTTTGCGCAAACGGCGGAGTTACCGCTGCAATCGGTTCGCGGTCAGATTAGTGAATTACGGCTACCCAATGAAGTAGCAGGCCCTAAGCGGGTGGTGTGTGCTGGCGGCTATGTAGCACCTGCGTTGGATGGCGTCCTGACCTTCGGCGCTAGCTTTGTACCTAACAATGCGACAACTGATGTGACGGACGATGACCATCAGCGCAATATCGATGAGCTGCGCCAGACGCTGCCCGCCTTGGTAGAAGCGTTGGAACAGGCAGGAATTGAGTTGAGCCCTGAGCACCTTAAGGGTCGTGCCGCCGTGCGGGCAGCAAGCCCCGACAAGACCCCTTACGCAGGGCCTGTGCCGGTGGCAGCGGCGTGGCGGGTCGACTACTCGCTGCTGAGTAAAGATGCCACCCGTGTGGCAGAGATACCTGGCAAACACTACCCAGGCCTGTGGATATCCACCGCCCACGGCTCGCGAGGGTTAGCCAGTGCGCCCCTCTGTGCAGAGGTGATCGCCTCACGAATATGCGATGAGCCAATGCCGCTAGAAGCGCCGCTGGTGGATCATCTTCACCCAGGGCGGCGGATTATTAGCGCGATTATTCGTGGTGGGAACGCTTAGCGGGAGGGCTTAGATATCGCCCTCCTCCTCGTCGTCGGCGATATCGCGGCCAAAAGAACGCCACTGGGCCAGGGTCATCACTTCGGTCATCTCCAGCTCTAGATCATGGGCGATGATCAGCTCATTGCGCTCTAGCTGCTGTTTCAGCTCGGCTACCCATCCATGCATGCCCTCGCCCGTGGTATCGGTGGTGTCGTAGCCCTGACGGGTCACAAACGCCTCTAGCAGGGCATTAAGGGTATCCGGCGGCAGCATTCTGGCGGGGACTTCAATAAAACGGCTCATTAGCGATGCTCCCACTCTGCCAAACGTTCAATAAAGGTAGCTTCGTCGATGACGTCTACGCCCATCTGCTCGGCTTTGGTGAGTTTGCTGCCCGCCGCTTCGCCAGCGACCAGGCAAGTGGTCTTTTTCGATACGCTGCCCGCCACCTTGGCACCCAGCGCCTGCAAACGCGCCTTGCCTTCATCCCGGGTCATGCTCTCCATCGAGCCAGTGAGCACCCAGGTCTGGCCTTCCAGCGGCGTCGGGCCTTGGGTGACTTCCGCCTCCTGCCAGGTAATGCCCGCTTCAATCAGCGCGGCAATGGTTTCCTGGTTGTGCGGTTGGCGAAAGAAAGTGTGCACATGGGCGGCGACGATCGGGCCGACATCGTTGACCGCTTCCAGCGCTTCCAACTCAGCGGCTTGAATGGCGTCTAGGGTACCAAAGTGGTTGGCAAGATTCGCCGCCGTGGCCTCGCCTACTTCACGGATACCTAAAGCGTAAATAAACCGCGCCAAGGTGGTCGACTTAGCGGCTTCAAGTGCGTTGACCAGGTTAGTAGCCGACTTTTCGCCCATACGCGGAAGGCTTTGCAACTGCTCGACGGTTAAGTGAAACAGCGCCGCCGGCGTTTCTACCCAGCCTAAATCGACTAACTGCACAATCAGCTTTTCGCCCAGGCCGTCAATATCCAGCGCCTTGCGGCTGGCGAAGTGCTTGAGCGCCTCTTTGCGCTGCGCCGCGCAGTACAGGCCACCGGAGCAGCGCGCCACCGCTTCGCCTTCAAGACGCTCGATATCGGAACCGCACACCGGGCAGTGTTCAGGAAAAACGATCGCTCTTGCATCCTTTGGCCGCAGCTCGGTATGCACGCTCACCACTTGGGGAATCACATCACCGGCCCGGCGAATCGAGACTGTATCGCCGATCATCACATCCAGGCGTTTGATCTCATCGGCGTTGTGCAGTGTCGCGTTAGACACCGTCACACCGGCTACGGTGACCGGCTCCAAGCGCGCCACGGGGGTAATCGCTCCGGTGCGGCCCACCTGGAATTCCACATCGTTAAGCGTGGTGACCTCTTCCTGAGCGGGATACTTAAATGCCACCGCCCAGCGCGGCGCGCGGGCCACAAAGCCAAGCTCTCGCTGGTGGCGCAGGGCATTCACCTTGATCACTACGCCATCAATATCGAACCCGAGACCGTCGCGCTTCTCGCCCAACTGCTCGCAGTAGTCAGCAACGGCTTGGGGGCCTTTGACGACTTTAAGCTCTGCACTGGCACGAAAGCCAAGCGTGGCTAACCGCTTCATTAATTCACTGTGCGTCGCATCCCCCAGATCAGGCTCCAAGCGTGCAGCCTGGTAGGCGTGAAACTCCAGCGGCCGTTTTGCCGTAATGCGGGGATCCAACTGACGCAGGCTGCCCGCCGCGGCATTACGCGGATTGGCAAAAACCTTGCTGCCCTCTTCCCGGGCACGCTCGTTCAACGCTTCAAAGCCCGCGTGGCGCATAATGACTTCGCCACGCACTTCCAACAGGGCGGGCACATGTTTACCCATCAGCTTTAGCGGCACCGAACGCAGCGTGCGCAGGTTAGAGGTAATGCCTTCACCGGTACGGCCATCGCCTCGTGTTGCTCCGCTTACCAGTACGCCCTGCTCGTAAACTAGCGAGACAGCGGCGCCATCCAGTTTCGGCTCGCAGGTGAACTCAACGTCGTCTGCGGCGCACTCAAGGCGTTCGGCCACCCGCTCGGCGAAGGCGTGGATATCGTCACGGCTAAAGGCATTATCCAGCGATAGCATGGGGATCGCATGGGCCACCGTGGGAAAGCCATCCGCAGGGGCGGCGCCAACACGCTGGGTGGGCGAATCGGGAGTGACCAACTCAGGGTGCTCAGCCTCCAACTGCTGTAAGCGCTGAAATTTGCGATCGTAGTCAGCATCCGTGAGCGTCGGTTCATCGAGCACGTAGTAACGGTAGTTGGCCTCGTCCAAGGTGGCCCGCAGTTGGGTAATCTCTTCCAGCGGTTGAGAATCAGACTGACTCATTTGAATGGGTTCCAGACTCGCAGCAAAAGTGCAAAAATTTGAAAATACAAAATGTGCTGCGTATTGAACAGAAACACCCGCCTTCTGGCAAGAAGGCGGGTGTTACGCAGCAACTGATGCGTCGACGGTTAATGGTCGACGTTTACCGCGCTTGCATCTGACGGTGTAGCCTATGCCGACGCTCAAACTCACGCACTCGCTGGCGGGCGAATTCGATTGTTTGTGCGGTCATCACACTACGGTTTTCGTCTTTAAGCTCGCCGCCCATATGGCGAACCACGACCATGGCGGTTTCTACCATCGCCTCAAAGGCGGCTGAGCTATCAATAGCGCCGGGCAGCGGCATCAGCAGCGTGATACCGGGGGTCATAAACTCACCCATCTCTTCGATGGGGAAAGTGCCCGGTTTCACCACGTTGACCATCGAGAACTGCAGTTCGCTATCGTGACTCTCGGTTTCAAAGCGGTGAAAAACACCCATTGCACTACTGTAGCGCAACCCGCAAACCATCATCAGTTCCAGCAGTTTGGTACCGTCGAAACCTTCGGGGTCTCTAGAGAGAACGCTAATGACCACGACTTCTTCAGCACTGGAGAGTGTTTCCTTGGCGTGTTCACCGCTTACATCGTGGCGCAGGGCTTTTTCCAACGTTGGATGTATGCGGACACTCTCATTCACTCCAAGCTCGCTTTCAGCGTGGCGGTCATCAACGCCAAAGCTCTCTTCAAAACCCTCTTCAAAACCCTCTTCGTGGGCGGCATACTCACTGCCTTCATAACGAAGCGCTTCTTCATCGACAGCATGCTGCTGGGCAGCGAGCCTATCTGCAGCGGCCGCACTGGCCGCCGCTGCTTCACGATTTCGTTCTTCACGAGCTAGGGCCTGC
This sequence comes from Halomonas sp. BDJS001, assembly GCF_026104355.1. NCBI lineage: Bacteria > Pseudomonadati > Pseudomonadota > Gammaproteobacteria > Oceanospirillales > Halomonadaceae > Halomonas > Halomonas sp. BDJS001. The sequence continues at coordinate 806,317 of NZ_CP110535.1, read as the reverse complement.
TCTTGAGCGAGGCGGGCGCGCTCTGCTTCAGCGGCCTCTTTGGCTTCACGCTTCTGCTCTGCTTCCAGCGCTTTGCGTTCGGCCTTCTGCTTGGCCAAGGCTTGATCACGCACCGCTTTCTCAGCTTTCTTACGCTGTTTCTCTTTACGCCGCGCAATCAAACGACGCTTTAGCGAGCGCCCCATGCCTTCAAAGTCGACTAAGCGATACTCATCAACTTCATCATCGTCCAACTCGTCATATTCGCCCACTGTATCGGAGCGCAGTTGACGCCGTTTAGGTGATGAGTGCTGATTGGCATGTTTGGCAAATACCGCGTCTTCCGGCTCCGCTCGAAGTACAGGTTCTTGCTCTGAATGTGGCGGCACCATTTCACTAGTTGCTTCACTGGCGGCTGTTTCACTGCCAGCGGTTTCGTGAGCGGTAAGCGGTGACGTCTCAGCAGCGACAGATTGAGGCGTTTCAGCATCCGCTTCTGTCACTGAAGGAGTCGCCGTGTCAACGGCAGAGTAAGCAGGCTGCTCGGTATAGGGTTTCGATTGTGCAGAGGAATCCGGTTGTGAAGACGAATCCGGCTGCGAAGACATAGCCGCCTTGGTCTGCAACGTTTCTGTTTGCAAAGACTCATTTTGCAAAGAGTCCGTGATTGAGATACTGGGTTCGCGACGCTCATATTCAGCCGGCGAAGCAGTAGAAGTAGCCGATGCAGAAGTCATTGGCTGCTCTGCCTTAACCTCCGGCTTATAGGCTGTCTTAGCAGCAGTGCTATTAACGGCAACACTTGCCGCTGGTTTTGCAACTGGTGCTGCTCTATCCCGTTTCTCTGCCTTATCTGCTTTGCGCTTTGCCGCTTTAGCAGAGGCCGAACGTCTAAACTCGGAGAGCACCCTAGAGGGCCCAGGATGCTCTTGACGTTCTAACTTTGGTTTATTACCTAAGCCACTATAGTCTGCGGGTTTAACAACTCGAGCACCGCCATTAGGAAGTTCCCAATTGATCTCCGCGGCTTTAGCAGCCTCTTCGGGATCATCTAGCGAACTGCCGGAAAGATCTTTCTCCGCCTGATCTAGACGGGGTACACGTCGCTGACGCTGAAGCCTTCGCGCACCATCAATAACGATGAGCGATACCAACGCCAGTCCTAATATGATTAGCCACTCTCTTAGTTCCATGTCGAACGTTCCATGGTCGTCTTGCCGTTTGCTAAGGCACAGGGTCTAAAAAGGCATGCCTGAATTTGATAACTGTAACTGCTATTTAATAAGTGCTTGCCACCAAGCATAGCGCGATTATAGTGAAAATGGCCAATTTTTGCTGCATTTAACGCGATTTTCACGGCTTGGCAAAATTTTGAGACGCCTTAAGGCGAGAAATTTCGACCTTAACTTCAAACAAAAGTGCCACGATCATTTGATCTAACATCTATAAATAGCTTTATAAAGGAATCCTGGAAGCAAGAAAAGCCGTTTTCACAACCAACTCACCTGCCAGTGCATATTTTCTCTATAAGCAGTTTAACCATCCCCAGCGCTCTATTACTAAGGGTAATATAGTTAAGTTGGAGGCTTTGGGATATTTTTTTACGCTTTTAGCCTAGCATCAATCTCCCAATGTTAATCGCGTTCACGCTGATCTGTTACTCGCGCCCAGAAGTTTTCGGCCGCAACGCTTAATGGGGCTACTGGTCTCACGAGATGGATTTGCAACGCGATATCCCAGCTTTCATCAAACGCCCGCACCAATCGGCCATCGCTAATCTCTTGCTCTGCAAGGCTTTTTGGCAACCAAGCTACTCCTTTCCCCTCTAATGCCATCGACATCAATACAGCGGCGAGATGGCTACTAAACTGTGCTTTAAGCGCTAACACCTCGCCATTGTCGTATAAACGGTGAGCCACAATGCGCCCAAGGCCCGACGCTTCCGTATAAGCCAAATAAGGCAGTTGGTTGGCAGGGTTGCTCTCCCGTAACGAGCGAGCTACTAGTGCTATCAGGATGTCGTCGCCCACGTTTTGACTCACAAAGTGCTCCTGGGTCAATGGCGAAGGCACCTCAGGATGGCGATGACAGAGCAAAAAGGGTACCTCGCCACGCACCAAAAGTTGCTCGCAGCCCTGCATGCTGTCTGAGTGAAGTTGGATCGCTTCAATCGGCGCGCCATTCTCGGTTTGGCGAATCCAGCGCGGAAAAAAGGTAAAAGAGAGCGAATGAGTGGCGGCGAACTGAAGGGTCTTTGCCGCTTTACCGGCCACCTCTTGTGCTTCTTCGCGCAGTCGATACAGGCGATTTGTCGCTTCAAACGCTCTGGCTTGAATATGACTACCAGCTTCGGTAAGCGTGGTGCCCTGCGGTGTGCGTATAAACAGGCTGACACCCATCCACTGCTCTAACGAGCGAATGCGGCGGCTGAACGCTGGCTGGGTGATATGTCGCGCTTCTGCTGCCCGTACGAAGCTGCCGTGTTCTGCCAGGGCGATAAAATCTTCGAGCCAAACAAGTTCCATGAGCAATGCCGTTTCAGCATGGGGTAGCGCAGTAATAGCATTGGTCGCGCTGTATTGTCACGCTTAATGTGGAGCTGTTCACCACTCAGGAGCACACCATGCGCATCGTTGAAATTCGCGAGAAAACCGTTTCTATCGCTTCGCCCATTGCCAATGCCTATATCGATTTTTCCAAAATGACCTGCTCGCTTGTTGCCGTGGTCACGGATGTGATCCGTGACGGTAAGCCTGTGATTGGCTACGGGTTTAATTCTAACGGCCGCTATGGACAGGGTGCGCTGATGCGCGAGCGGTTTTTTGACCGTATTAGCGAAGCTGACCCTGAAAGCCTTATTGATCAAGCGCATAACAATCTTGATCCCTTTGCGATCTGGAAAACCTTAATGACCAATGAAAAGCCCGGCGGCCACGGTGAGCGCTCCGTAGCGGTAGGCACAATCGACATGGCCGTTTGGGATGCGGTGGCCAAAATTGAAGGTAAGCCACTCTATCGGCTGCTGGCTGATCGTTACCGTAATGGCCAGACAGACGACAAAGTGTGGGTCTATGCGGCAGGCGGCTATTACTACCCCGGTAAGGATCACAGCAAACTACAGGATGAAATGCGCAGTTACCTGGATCGTGGCTATAGCGTGGTCAAAATGAAAATCGGTGCTGCATCGTTAGCAGAGGATCTACGCCGAATCGAAGCGGTCATCAAGGTCGTTGGTGATGGTAGTCGCTTAGCAGTGGACGCCAATGGTCGTTTTGATCAAGCCACCGCTATCGCCTACGCCGAAGCGCTAAAACCCTACAAGCTGTTCTGGTACGAGGAGGCTGGTGACCCACTCGACTATGCCCTTCAAGCAGAGCTTGCCAACCACTACGAGCTGCCTATGGCCACCGGTGAGAACCTGTTCTCACACCAGGATGCGCGCAACTTGCTCCGCCACGGCGGTATGCGTGCCGACCGCGACTATGTGCAGTTTGATTGCGCACTCTCCTACGGCTTAGTGGAGTATATGCGTACCCTAGAAGTGATGGATGAGCTTGGCTGGTCATCGCGCCGCGTGGTTCCCCATGGCGGCCACCAGATGTCGCTGAATATTGCCGCGGGTTTACAGTTAGGCGGAAACGAATCCTACCCGGACGTTTTCCAGCCTTTTGGCGGCTTCGCGGATGGTATTCAGGTGGAGAATGGCTATGTGGGGCTGCCCGATATCCCCGGCGTGGGCTTTGAAGCGAAATCGGCGCTTTATGCGGTAATGCGCGAGCTTGGTGAAGGTTAACCTAATCAACCAATGCGGCTGCCTCTTCAATACCTACCGAGACTAACCGCGAGACGCCAGGCTCCTGCATGGTGACCCCCATCAGGCGCTCGGCGGCTTCCATGGCAATCTTGTTGTGGGTGATGTAGATAAACTGAACGTTTTCAGACATCTCTTTCACTAACCGGGCATAGCGGCCCACATTGGCGTCGTCCAAGGGGGCATCCACCTCATCCAGCATACAGAACGGGGCCGGGTTAAGCTGAAAGATCGCGAATACCAGCGACAGCGCGGTAAGCGCCTTCTCGCCGCCCGAGAGCAGATGAATGGTGCTGTTTTTCTTACCCGGCGGGCGGGCCATAATCGCCACGCCGGTTTCCAACAGGTCATCGCCGGTTAGCGTTAACCAGGCGGCACCGCCACCGAATACCCGCGGGAACAGGGTCTGTAAGCCGGTATTAACCTGATCAAAGGTTTCCCGAAAACGTACGCGGGTCTCCTGATCGATGCGCTTGATTGCCCGTTCAAGGGTTTCAAGCGCTTCGGTCAGCTCGGCGTGCTGCGCTTCCAGATAGTTACGCCGTTCGGCCTGCTGATCGTACTCTTCAATAGCAGCAAGGTTGATCGCCCCCAGGCGGCGAATCTTGTCCGTGGTGCTTTCCAGACGCTCCTGCCAACGTGTCTCAGTGGCCTCCTGAGGCAGTTGCTCGGTCAGGGTTTCGACGTTATGTCCTAATTCAGCCAGCTGTTCGTCCTGAGTCGCGGCTTTGAGTGCTAGCGCCTGGGCATCCATTCGCCGCTGCTGGAGTTGCTCGCGGCTCTGCTCCAGGTTGCGCTCGTGCTGTTGGCGGGCAAGTTCATCATTGCGTAGCTGCTCTGCCAGTCCCTGAGCCTGCTGTTTAGTGGCATTTAAGCGCCCCTCCTGCTGCTCGCGCTGGTGCAGCAGCTCTTCGAGCTCTTCTCCCGCCAGTTCGTCGGGCTCAAGCAGCATTTCCCGCGACTCTTCCAACTCGGCAATACGTAGCGAGAGGCGCTCTTCAGAGTCACTGGAACGCGCCTGCTGGGAGCGCAGGCTATCACGCTCGGCACTTAAGCGTTCCCTCTCAAGTGCCAGCGCCTGCTGCTGCGCTTTGAGCGGAGCGAGCTGTTGGGTTAACTGATCACGTGCCTCACGCTGCCGGTTGCGCTGCTCGGCGCTGGTTTCCCGTGCTTGCGCCGCGCTCTCTAACTGCTCCATCGCCACATGCCAGCGGGCGCGCTGCTCGTCGAGGGTAAGCGCTAACTCAGCTTCATCCTCTTGTAGCTGGGCAAGCTCTTCATCAAGCTCAGTGGCGCGACTCTCCAGATGCTCCAGGCGCTGGGCCAGGCTGCGCTCTTTTACCGCCAGCTGCTGCAGGGTGGCAGCGTGGGCACGCTCCTGCTCGGCCTGCTGCTCACGGGCCTGCTCCAGCGACTCAATGGCTTCACTGGCCGCTTCACACTGCGCTTCAGCGAGCGCCAGCGCTTCCTCTTCACTTTCACGTTGGGCGGTCAGTTCGGCGTAGCGGCGGCGGGTTAATAGCAGCCCATCAATGCCTTCACCGTTGGCCTGCTGGTTCAGCCAACCGCGGCCCAGCCAAACGCCATCCTGGCTTACCACGCTTTCACCGGGAGCCAGGTGCGCTACCTGCGCCTCCGCTTCCTCTGCCGTTTGCGTATAGTGAATGCTTGCTAACCACTCACCCAACGCACCAGCGCCCTTGACCAAACTGTCTAATCTTTGGCCGGACGTTGAGGCGGCTGGCGGTGTTTGATCAATCAGCCGCCACTCCGTGGCTAAGGCTTCCGGCAAAGCCGCTAGCTGATCACGCGCAACCAGGCGAGCATTAAGCCAGGGAGCCAGCAGCCAGGACACCAGCGTTTCCCAACCGGGCTCGACCTGCAGCACTTCACCTAACTGCGGGGCATCCGCCAAGCCATGCGCTTCCAGGGTCGTGCCGATAGCCGGATCGTGATCCACCAGGGCGGCATCAATCAACGCTTGAAGTGAGGCCAACTCACCCTGGCGCTGGCTGAGTTCAGCGCGCTGATTGTCCCGCGTCTGAGTGGCCTGCTGGTAGGCCGCCTTGGCGTCGCCATAGCGCTGCTGCCACTCATCGCGTTGGGTTTGAAAACCGTCCGCCAGCTCCTCTGCTTCGGTTAACTGGGCCTGACACACCGCATGCTCTTCGCGCAGCGCTGTCAGATCGGCTACTTCGCTGCGCTGCTGACGACGGCGCTGATTCTCCGCCTGTAAACGCTGAATACGCTGTTCAAGGTCGCGCAGTTGATCCTGGCTGCGGTCCGCATCACGGCTGGCATCGCGCCAGCGGGTTTCGGCATCGGCCCACTGCTGTTCAGCGGCTTCCAGCGCGGGGGTTGCGTCGGCTAGCGCCTGTTCCAGGCGTTCGAGCTGCTCCTCTAGCGCTTCATGCTCGGGGAGTAAATCTTCAAAGCGCTCGTCAATGGCGGCTAAACGCTCCTGATCCCCCTCACTAACCCGTCGCTGCTCATCCAGCTCACGTCGGGCGGTGGCGATATCATTGGCCAGCTGGGTTTCGCGGCTGCGTCGGTGAGCCTGATCCTGCTCTAAACGCGCAATCCGCGTGGTGGTCTCAAAGAACTGCTGCTGGTGGCGATCAAGCACCTCTGAGAGTTGGTCATGCTGCTCCCTGGCCTGCTCCAGACGGGTTTCGCACTGGCGGACACCGAAAACATCTTTTTCAACGGCTATTTCCAACTCGCGGACACGGCTCTCCTGATGCGATTGCTCCGCCCGCAAGGCGCGCCCGCGTAAAAGCGCAAGCTCGCCCTTGAGCCGATACTCCTGCTCCTTTAAGTCTTGATAGCGCTTGGCGGCTTCGGCCTGACGCTTGAGACGCTCCAGCTGTTTATCCAGTTCTTCGCGAATATCGTCCAGACGCTCCAGGTTCTCCTGGGTGCGCCGCATGCGGTTTTCGGTTTCCCGGCGGCGCTCTTTGTACTTGGAGATCCCTGCGGCCTCTTCCAGGGTCGAGCGCAGGTCATCGGGACGCGCTTCGATCAGCCGCGAGATCATGCCCTGGCCAATAATCGCGTAGGAGCGCGGGCCCAGGCCGGTACCCATAAACAGATCAGCAATATCGCGCCGACGGCACTTCTGACCGTTAAAGAAGTAGTTGGATTGTCCGTCCCGGGTGACCAAACGCTTAACGGCAATTTCCGCATACTGAGCGTAAACGCCCCCCATGCCGCCGTCGCGGTTGTCGAACTTGAGCTCTATGGAGGCTTGGCTGATCGGTTTACGGCCAGTGGAGCCGTTAAAGATAACGTCAGCCATGGATTCGCCGCGCAGGGTTTTGGCGGAGGACTCCCCCATGACCCAGCGAACGGCGTCAATAATGTTGGATTTACCACAGCCGTTGGGGCCCACGATGGCGGTCATATTGCCATCGAAAGGCACCGTGACCGGATCCACAAAGGATTTAAACCCGACTAAGCGAATCGACGTTAAGCGCATACCGAAGCGGCGTTCCCGTTGCGATTATTCAAAGACACGGTTAATCACCACTTCAACCGCCTCCGCGTCATTAATAGGCCCAATGCTGACGCTCTCAAGGTCGCCAAACAGATCCCCCGGTTGGGGCGTTGCTTGGCCAGAGGGAGAAACACGCACTATTAAGCGCGCTTCTCGCACCTGTGAGATCTGCGCCTGGGGCGACATAGCAGCGCTGTCATCTAGCGTCACCGTCATGGGCAGCTCAGATACCTGGGCGCGCACCACGGCGAGGGGCGGCAACTCACCCTCACTATCGCGGGCGGTAATAAACACGCTGTCATTATCGTCAACGCGCCCAGCAAGTTCGCTGTCTAACGCAACGCGAACCCGAATACCATTGCCCTCGGCAACGGCCTCCTCAGGTTCAATGCCCATGCGCTCCTGAGCCACGCGAATACCGTCGCGCAGCGAAGAGACAGTATTGGGGTCTTCGATATTGGCGATGGCCCGACGCCAGTGGTCGATGGCCTGTTGGTAATCACCGTTGTCGAAGGCATTGATGCCCAGTAAGCCCAGCACGGTGGGCTGGCGGGGATCCTGTTCCAGCGTCTCATCGACCAGTGCCTGCACTTCGTCGGTCAGCTCGCGTTCGGCCATAAAGAAACGAATTTGCGCCAGCTGCGCAAGCAACGGTGGAATGCGCCCTTCAATCTCGATCAGGCGCTCCAGGGCGTCCACCGCCTCGGGCATTTGCCCGGTTTCCCGGTAGAGCGGAAACAGCGTGCTCCACACGTTGGGATTATCCGGCTGGCGCTCGGCCTGCTCCTCCATTCGCTCGATATACATGGCGAGCGATCCGTCAGGGTCGTTGCGCACTTCTTGCTGCACGGCCAGTAGCACCAGGTCGCCCTCAGCGCCCTTTTGCTGATACCAAATGACGCTAACGGCCACCACAGCGAGCATGATCACGGGCACGACGATGCGGCCGGCGCTGGCTGTTTTTAACGGTGGACGCTCGCGAAAAGCGGTGTCCTCCAGCAGACTGCGCTCAAGCTCGAGACGGTCTTCCTCAAAACGTGCGGCATCTATATCGCCGCGTTCACGGGCGGCTTCCAGTGACGCCAAGCGGCGTTTAAAAATCTCCACGTTCTGCTCGGCGGAGGTGTCGTTGGCTTCAAAATCGCGCTGCTGGTCATGCAGGGCACGCGCGTTTCTGAGCGGCGAAACCAGCAGCCACAGCGCGGGAACCAGTAAAACGGCAATCGCAATCCAGAGCAGCGTCATGAAGACCTCTTACGGTTAGTCAGCGCTTCTATACGTTGGCGCTCTTCGGGGCTCAACGCTTTAGCAGAGGCGTTTCGGCGGGCGCGAATCATCAGTACGACCACAATAGCGCCCAGCAATACCAGACCAATGGGCAGGCCCCAAAGCAGATAGGTACGGCTCTCTAAACGGGGGTTATAGAGAATATATTCGCCAAATCGCTGCACCATATGATTGATAATTTCGATATCCGACTGGCCATCTTGCAGCAGTTGATAAACGCGCTCGCGCATATCTGCCGAGATAGGTGCGTCGGAGTCGTCAATCGCCTGGTTTTCACACAGTGGGCAGCGCATGGAAGCAGTTAAGTCGCGGTAACGCTTCTCCATCACCGGGTCGTCAAATTCGCGCAGCTCGATACCGCCTGCCGCTGCGCCAAACGCTATGAACAACAGTAGTAACGCTGCCATGGTTCGCATTAGCGCCATTTCTCCACCTCCGGCAGAATACGTTCCCGCACGTCTTGGGGTGATACATAGCCTTTATGGTGATAGCGAATGATTCCGTCGGCATCGACCAGGAACGTCTCCGGGGCACCGTAGACGCCAAGATCAAAACCCAGCTCACCTTCGGGGTCAAAAATATTAACCTCAAACGGGTCGCCAAACTCGCTGAGAAACTGCATGCCTTTCTCGCGGGTATCGCGGTAGTTAACTCCAACCATGCGAATGCCGCGATCAGCCAGTTCCAGCAGTTGCGGCATCTCCTGCTTACAGGCAGGGCACCACTCGCCCCATACGTTCACCAGGGTCACTTCGCCTTCTAATAGCGTTTGGTCTACGCGGCGATTTTCATCACGCAGGGTGGTAGCTTCAAAGCTCGGAAACTCCCGCGCCATCAGCGCTGAGTCACGCTGGGAGGGATCCAGCGAGAGGCCTTGATAAAAGAACAGTGCCAGGCCTAAAAACCCCACCGGCAGCAGCAGTAGCAGTAGCCGTCGCTTCATACCGTGGCCTCCCGCGCGCGACTGCCTTCACTGACCACTTTCGGCGCTTCACGGGTGACCACGTTGCGACGATAGCGTTTGTCGAGCACTGCCAGCACGCCGCCGAACGCCATCAGCAGGCCACCCAGCCAGAGCCAGCGGACGAACGGTTTGTACTGTACCCGCATCGCCCAACTGCCATCGCCAAGGTCTTCGCCCATGGCCACATAGAGGTCACGGAACAGCCCTGGGCGCAGGGCCACTTGAGTCATCGGCATACCGGTGGCCAGGTAAAGACGCTTTTCAGGTCGCATGGTAAAGCTGCGGCCTGAGTCGCCTCGCTGAACCTGAAGCATGGCGGTATCCGCCAGGAAGTTGGCCCCGCGCCGTTCGGTTAGCTCGGTCATGGTGAACTGATAGCCGGCGACTTCCACCGTGGTGCCCGGCGACATGCGTACGTTGCGCTCGATGTTATAGTTGGAGACAACCGTCACGCCTACGATAGTCACGGCAACGCCGATATGCCCCAACACCATGCCCCAGTAAGCCAGGGAGAGTTTACGAATACCGGCGATAAATGAGCTGGCGTGGCGGGTTTTATCAAATACATCGCGCACCATCGGCAGCACAATCCAGAGCGCGGAGATAATGCCCAAGGAGACAAACAGGTTCCATTCACCGCGGTACAACAGCGGCATCAATAGGCCTATCAGCAGCGCGGCAACGCCTGCTAACCACAATTTACGGGTCAGTTCCCCGGCCGCCATGCTCTTCCAACGCGTTACCGAGCCGAGCCCCATAAAGATACACATCACCACGGTAAGCGGCACAAACAGGGCATTAAAGTAAGGCGGGCCCACGCTGATTTTGCCCAGCCCCAAAGAGTCCAGGATGAGCGGATAGACCGTTCCCAGCAGCACGGTGACGGTCATAATCACCAGGAAGATATTATTGACCAGCAGCAACGCATCCCGGGAGAGCCAGTTAAAACCGACTTTATGACTCACGCGCGGCGCGCGTAGGGCAAACACAAGTAGCGACAGCGTTACCGTAATCGCCAGCAGCATCAGGATAAAGAAACCACGGGCCGGGTCGTTGGCAAACGCATGTACCGAGGTCAGTACCCCGGAGCGCACCAGGAAGGTGCCCATCAGTGAGAGCGAGAAGGTCGAGATCGCCAGCAGCACAGTCCAGCTTTTAAACGAGCCGCGCTTCTCGGTGACCGCCAGCGAGTGAACCAGCGCGGTGCCCGTCAGCCAGGGCAGTAGCGACGCATTTTCGACCGGATCCCAGAACCACCAGCCACCCCAGCCAAGCTCGTAATAGGCCCACCAGCTTCCCAGCGCGATACCTACGGTCAGAAACGCCCAGGCGATATTCGTCCACGGCCGTGCCCAGCGCGTCCAGGCGGCGTCCAAACGCCCCCCCATCAGCGCCGCAATGGCAAATGCAAACACCACGGAAAAACCTACGTAGCCCATGTAGAGCATTGGCGGATGCACCACCAGCCCGAAGTCTTGCAACAGCGGATTAAGATCCGCGCCATCCTGGGGCATATCGGGTAGCAGCCGCTCGAATGGGTTCGAGGTGATCAGAATAAACAGCAAGAAGCCGACGCAGACCATGCCCATCACGCCCATTACCCGCGCGACCATATCCCGCGGCAGATTGCCGGTGAACAGGCTGGCCGCAAAGCCCCAGCCCGCAAGCATAAAGCTCCACAGCAGCACTGAGCCTTCGTGGTTGCCCCACACGGCACTGAACTTGTAGTACCAGGGCAGCAGCGAGTTGGAGTTATTGGCCACGTTCGCCACGCTAAAGTCATCGAGCATATAGCTGGCGGTCAAACAGGCGTAGGCAATGGCAATAAACACAAACTGCCCCACGGCCATGGGCTGGCCGTAGGCCATCCATAGTGGGCGCCTAGTCGCCGCACCGGCCAGCGGCATCACCGCCTGCACCGCCGCCATTAGCAGTGCGATGATGAGGGCAAAGTGGCCAATTTCAGGGATCAGTTTGATAAGCATGTGTGCTCCGCTTGGGGCTTATTTGGTAAAAAGCCTAACCCTGGTTTTACTGTTTTGGTGTACTAAATTCTGCTGGTACTAGTATTCGCTTGCCTGGGGAACGCCCTCTTCATCCAGCCGCTTACCTACCTCGGCAGCTTTGGCCTGATAATCGGCAGGCGAATAGCCCGCCTCTTCAAGCGCCTGGGCCACTTCGGGGGGCATATAGTTTTCGTCGTGGCGGGCAAGCACCTTATCGGCGTACAAACGCCCGTCGCCCTGAAGCTCACCGACCACCACCACGCCTTGGCCTTCACGGAACAGGTCGGGCAGGATGCCGCTGTAGTAGACCTGCAGGTCATCGACGTAATCGGTCACGGTAAACTCGACGTCCAGGCTCTCGTGATCCCGGGATACCGAGCCCTCCTTTACCATGCCGCCAGCGCGAATCTGCCGCTCCATGGGCGCATCGCCCTGGGCGATCTGCACCGGGCTAAAAAACAGATTGATGTTAGAGCGCAGCGCGTAAAGGGTCAGCCCCACCGCAATCGCGGTCAGCGAGACCAAGCCAAGAATAACAAAGAGTTTCTGCTTACGTTTCGGTGTCATTGGGCGTTCCCCCTGGCGCTGTTGGCGCGTCTTGCGCGGCGTTTCAAGCCTTTGAGCAGTTGACGCTGTTCAGCACGCGCATGCCATACGGTGGCGAGCAGCAGCAGCGCAGTTACCCCCCAGGCAGACCATACATAAGGCGCGTGGCCACCCATGGCGAGAAATTCGGCAAATGAATCAAATGCCATTAGCGAGCCTCCTCGACCTGGCCTTTGACCAGATCCTGTACCCAGCGCTTGTTAGCTTCGCGGCGAAGAATTTCGCTGCGCGTACGCATCAGCGTTAAGGCAATAAAAAAACTGTAAAAACCCAGCACCATAATGACTAACGGCAGCCACATTTCGGTGGGCATTGCCGGGCGCGAGGTCAGAGTAAAGGAGGCAGGTTGGTGCAGGGTGTACCACCAGTCCACTGAGTACTTAATGATCGGGATATTGATCACCCCCACCATGGCCAGCACCGAAGCTGCCCGTGAGGCGCTATCGCGGCTGGTAAACGCCCCACGCAGGGCAATCACGCCCAAGTACAAAAACAGTAGAATCAGCATGGAGGTTAGCCGTGCATCCCACATCCACCAAGTCCCCCAGGTGGGCACGCCCCACACGGCGCCGGAGAACAGCGCCACAAAGGTCATGGCCGCGCCAAGAGGCGCCATCACTGCTGCCGCCATATCGGCGACTTTAATTTTCCAGACCATAAACACCAAGCCGGAAACCGCCATGGCGATAAAAATGGATTGGGCTAAAAAGGCCGCCGGCACATGAACGTAAATAATCCGGAAGCTATTACCCTGCTGATAATCCGCCGGAGCAAACGCGAGCCCCCACAGGGAGCCAGTGACGATCAACAGCGCCGCCGCAGCCCAGAACCAGGGCTGCAATTTGGCACTAATGCCGTAGAACCACTTGGGTGATCCCAGCTTATGTATAAAGGCCCACATAGCGTGTCCTGTCCTTAACCGTTGATACTGATGCGCAGCGATGCGGCAATCGCCCACGGCGCCAACATGAGTGAGGCGGCGAGCAGCGCGCCCAGAATCGCCAGATGCGCAGAGACACCGTCACCTAAAATGGCCGCTTGCACCGCGCCAGCGCCAAAAATGAGCACCGGAATGTACAGCGGTAGCACCAGCAGCGATAGCAGCACTCCGCCCCGCGCCAGGCCGACGGTTAACGCCGCACCGATGGCGCCAATCAAGCTCAAGCTTGCCGTACCCAGCGCCAGCGACAGGGCCAGCACGGCGTAACTACCCGCTGGCAGCGCCAGCATGATACCCAATATTGGCGCCATCAGTGCCAACGGTAGTCCGGTCAGCAGCCAGTGCACGGCCACTTTGGCCAAACTCAGCGCGACTAACGGCTGCGGCGCCAGTAGCAGTTGCTCCAGACTGCCATCGTCATAATCGCTACGAAACAGGCTATCTAATGAAAGCAGCGCGGCTAACAGCGCTGCGACCCACAGCAAACCCGGTGCGATCACCGCTAACAACTCAGGATCGGGTGAAATAGCGATCGGGAACAGCGTGATCACCAGGGCAAAAACACCAGCGGGTTGAGCACCTCGCCACGGCGTCTCAGCATCAGCGTTAAGTCACGCATGAGCGTGGCCTTCACTGCGGTCATTAACCCACCATTATGCTCACGCAGTGGCACTGCTAAAACCTGTTGATTGGTCTCCGAGCTTTGTGAAGAGCTGTGCAACCCTTTCTCCTTTACCCTAGGGATATCCGTCTGAGCAACGGTGAAGCGGTTAACTCGTGGTGTGTCGTTACCAGCACGCAGCCTCCCGCCTGAGCGTGGGCAACCAGCTGTTTCTCCAGATCAGCGACGCCGTGGCGATCAATCGCGGTAAAAGGTTCATCCAGTACCCATAGGGCGCGCGGCGTTAACGTTAAGCGCGCCAGGGCAACACGGCGCTGTTGGCCTGCCGAGAGCTGCCCTGCGGGCATGTCTTCAAAGCCTGCCAACCCAACCCGTTCAAGGGCTTCCAAGCGCTGCTCTTCATGCCCCCCTTCCCCGCTTAACGCCTGATACCAGGCTAAATTTTCTAACGGGGAAAGCCCTGACTTAATGCCCGGCGCATGCCCTAAATAGAGTAAATTCGCCAGGAAATGTTCACGTGCCTCGTTCATCGCAGCGCCATTCCAGAACAGTTCGCCCTGGTAGTCGCTGAGCTGCCCGGAGAGAATTTTCAAAAGGCTGGTTTTACCACTGCCATTGGGCCCTTCAATTCGCACTATCTCACCGCTGCGAACCTCCAGATCCAACCCTTGAAACAGCCAGCGGTCGTCGCGCTCACAGGCAAGTTGTCGGGCTTGTAGACACAGGCTCAAGCGTCTCTCCTGGCATATTGATTTCGCGTCGAACTCTACACGTAAAGGCCCTTTCTCGCCACTCACACAATGCGGCGCTGGGTCGCAGCGTGACCTCAATCAATATGTCGTTAGACTAATTATCGCTAGCACTGTATGCAAAAACAGGTCTACAATAAAAACCACTGTATGAAAGAACATGCAATGGAGATTTCCCAATGGCACTATCGATGGCAACACCTACGACTACGTTCGCCCGCAGACAACCCGCTCCGCGCCCTTACGCCATGACCTCTAGCGTTACCCGACGCAACACCTATGCACTCAAAGTGCGCGGCAATGCACTGCGCGATTGCAACTTGTTCGATGGCGATGTCATTATTATCCGTCGCTATCAACACGATACCCATACAGAAACCGCCGTTGCCGAAATTAACCAGCAAACGATTGCCTTGAGGCAGCTCTCTATCAGCCGCTTTGGCGTAGAGTTATGGCCAGAGGATACGTTGCAGCCAGCGCTGTTTTTGCATAACCGGGATATTCAGGTACTCGGTATGGTGATGGGTGTCGAACCACATCCCAGCGTTCATTTGAAAAGTGAGCCTACCTTCACGGAGCATTAATGCGCTATCGGGTTCCCGAGCTACCCATTGGGTCATGGCATACGGCCGACATCGAAGTCGAAAAAAGCCAATTTATCACCTGGATGTGCCACGCCCCTGATATTGATGCATTCACCCACCTGCTGACTGCGGCGAAAAATGCACACCCTACTGCCAGCCACCACTGCACTGCTTACATTGCCGGGCCACCCGGCGAGCAAAACCTGATTGGCTTTTCCGATGATGGCGAGCCTGGCGGCACCGCTGGCCGACCCATGTATCAGGTTCTCCAGGGTAGCCAACTAGGCCAGATTGGTTGTGTGGTCATTCGATATTTTGGTGGCACCAAGCTCGGCACCGGCGGTTTAGCCCGCGCTTACGCTCAGGCGGTTAGCCATGCCCTTGAAACGCTGCCTACCCGAGAAGTCGTTGAGCGCGATAGGTACACTCTGCGCCTCACCTTTGCCAATGAGGCGATTGCCCGCACCTGGTGTGAAGAGCGCGATGTCCCTATTGAACAAGCCGACTACGATGCTGATGGCGTGCGTCTAACCATTGGCTGGCCAAGGGACTGCCCGCTTGATCTTGCCCCGTTAGAAAACCGCTTGAAGAGCGCTATCGACATTTTCACTGACTAGATAGCCCGTCGGAATAGTCCATCGGAATAGCCCATCAAAAAAACGCGACATACTGCAAGTGTCAGTACGCCGCGCTTCTTTATTCACTCGTTCAACATTAACCCAGGTATTTAATCATTACCCCGGCCGCGACTGCCGAACCAATGACCCCCGCCACATTGGGGCCCATTGCGTGCATCAGCAGGAAGTTATGCGGATTGGACTCCAGCCCCACCTTGTTCGCCACCCGCGCCGCCATAGGTACGGCGGAAACGCCCGCAGCACCGATCAAGGGGTTGATGGGCATTTTGCTCACCAGGTTCATCAGCTTGGCCATCAGCACCCCGGCAGCCGTGCCGATGCCAAAGGCGACAATGCCCAGGCCTAATATCCCCAGCGTCTCAAACGAGAGGAAACTCTCGGCCATCAGCTTGGAGCCCACCGACAGGCCGAGGATTATCGTAACGATATTGATCAGGGCGTTTTGCGCGGTATCTGACAAACGTTCGACCACGCCACATTCACGCATCAAATTACCGAAGCAGAACATCCCCAGCAGCGGAGCTGCATCGGGCAGAAACAGCGCCACCAGAATCAGCAGCACCAATGGAAAGACAATCTTTTCCAGTTTTGAGACCGGTCGCAGCTGCGTCATCTTGATTTGACGCTCTTTCTGGGTGGTCAAAAGGCGCATAATCGGCGGCTGAATCAACGGCACCAACGCCATATAGGCGTAGGCGGCCACGGCGATAGCCCCCAGCAATTCCGGTGCCAGCACGCTGGAGACATAGATAGAGGTCGGGCCATCAGCGCCGCCAATAATACCAATGGCGGCGGCCTGGTTAAGCGAGAAATCCATGATCCCCACCGAGCTTAACGCTACAGCGCCAAACAGGGTGGCAAAAATACCAAACTGAGCGGCCGCGCCTAAAAACAGCGTGCGCGGGTTGGCCAGTAGCGGGCCGAAGTCAGTCATGGCACCCACGCCCATAAAGATAATCAGCGGGGCAATACCCGAGCCAATCGCGACTTTATAGAAGCTGTAGAGCATGCCATCGCTGTAGCCGGAGCCCACGGCAATGTCACGCGCGGCACGCAGTTGATCCGGCGCAACGCTATCGTGGGCAAGCGCTTTTAGCGACTCTCGCCAGGCTTCCGCATTTGCCAGTGGATCCAGCGTGGCGCCTAGCGCTGCCGCCATTTGCTGCAGCACGGCAGGTTTCGCCACCTCAATCGCTTGGTCGAGCGCTGAAATCGCCAGCCCCGCTTCGGGGATGTTGGCCAGGATGCCGCCAAAGCCAATCGGCACCAGCAGCAGTGGCTCAAACTTTTTATTGATGGCCAGGTAGAGCAGCAGTAGCCCCACCATAATCATGACCGCTTGGCCAAGCTCAAGGTTATATAGCCCAGAGCCTTCCCATAAGGTGACTAATTTATCCATTACCGGGCCCTTAGAGCTCGACCAGCGTATCGCCTACGGCTACGCTGTCGCCCTCGCTGACGTTAACCTTAGATACAGTGCCTGCGCTGCTGGCACGCACCTCGGTTTCCATTTTCATCGCTTCCAGGATGATCACCACATCACCTTCTGCGACGCTGTCGCCGGGGCGAACATTCACCTTGAAGATATTGCCTGCCAGCGGCGCATCAATGCTCTCACCTGTAGGAGCAGACACTTCCTCTTTGGGGGCGCCAGTGCTGGCGACCGTTTGCTCCTGCACTTCGCCCAGCTCACCACCTTCAGAAACCTCCACTACGAAGGCTTTGCCATTGAGCTTGACGGTGTAGGTTTCCGGGCCTTGGCTTGCGACCGGCGTTTTGCTTTCCGCCTTGACGGGCACCTTCTCTGCGCTAGCTTCAGCTGCTTGGGGAACAGGCTCAAAAGCGTCTGGATTGTCGCGGTTTTTAAGGAATTTCAAGCCGATCTGCGGAAATAGCGCGTATGTCAGCACGTCATCCACTTCGCGCTTACCTTCCGCCAAGCGGATACCCTCAGCGCTGGCCTTCTCTTTGAGCTCGGCGGCCAATCTATCCATTTCCGGCGACAGGTTATCCGCCGGGCGACAGGTAATCGGCTCCCCGCCTTCCAACACGCGCTTTTGCAGCTCGGCGTTAAAGGGCGCCGGGGCAGCGCCATATTCGCCTTTGAGCAGCGCCTGCACTTCCTTGGAAATCGACTTGTAGCGCTCGCCCATCATCACGTTCATCACCGCCTGGGTGCCGACGATTTGCGAGGTGGGTGTGACCAGCGGAATAAAGCCAAGGTCTTCACGTACGCGGGGGATCTCGCTGAGCACGTCGTCCAGCTTATCGCCCGCGCCCTGCTCTTTGAGCTGGCCTTCCATGTTTGTCAGCATGCCGCCCGGCACCTGAGCAATCAGGATGCGCGAATCAATACCGCGCAGCGAACCTTCAAAGGCAGCGTACTTCTTACGCACTTCACGGAAGTAGCCGGCGATATCCTCCAGCAGCTCAAGATCCAGACCGGTATCCCGGCCGGTGTCTTTCAGCATTGCCACCACGGATTCGGTGGGACTGTGACCATAGGTCATCGACATGGATGAGATCGAGGTATCGACGTTATCGATGCCCGCTTCTACCGCCTTCAAAATAGTCGACGTTGAGAGACCGGTAGTTGCGTGACAGTGTAGGTGCACCGGAATCGATAGCTCTTTCTTGAGCCGTGTGACCAAGTCGAACGCTGTGTAGGGCGTCAATAGCCCCGCCATATCCTTGATAGCCAATGAATCCGCGCCCAAACCGGCAATGGTTTTAGCGAGATCGACCCAGCTATCCAGGGTATGTACCGGGCTCACGGTGTAAGAGATGGTGCCTTGGGCGTGGCCTTCCACGTTACGCACTGCCTGGATAGCGCGCTCGAGATTACGCGGATCGTTCATGGCATCGAAAACGCGGAAGACGTCAACGCCATTGGTTTTGGCCCGCTCGACAAACTTATCGACAACGTCGTCCGCGTAGTGGCGATAGCCCAGCAGGTTCTGGCCACGCAACAGCATAGCCTGAGGTGTGTTAGGCATGGCCTCTTTTAAAGCACGAATACGCTCCCAGGGGTCTTCACCCAAATAGCGAATACAGGCGTCATAGGTGGCTCCACCCCAGGTTTCCAGCGACCAGTAGCCAACGCGATCCAGCTTTTCGGCGATCGGCAGCATATCATCCAGCCGCATCCGCGTGGCAAACAGCGATTGATGGGCATCGCGCAGCACGACATCGGTAATGCCTAGAGGGCGTTTTATTTCGTTCATGGTCTTGGCTCACAGTAGTAGAGTTGTAAGTTTGTAGTAAAAATAACAAAAAAATAGCCAAAAGAGGGCTGAAATGAAAAAAATTGAGAAAGTTAGCGACGCCGGGTTGAACGGTAACGGTGCACTGCAGCACTGATCACAGCCATAACCTCGTCACTTTGCGCTGCGGGGGGCGATGAGGGCGATGCTTTCTTACCCGTATCAACCGCAGCGGGAACGGGTTGAAAACGCCCAATAAGTTTCGACATCAGCGTAACGCTAATGACTAAAATCGTAAGAAAAACAAACACTACGCCCATTCCGAGCGCCATTAACGCCAATCCATCCTGCAACAGTTCCAGATCCTGCATAAGGCGCTCTCCTTGAAGCGAGGTGTCTTGAAGCACAGTTCAAGCACCATTGTTACGCACATCATTACGCCAATACGGTGAAAGGCGCTTGGCGCAGTAAGAGGAATGCACTAACCTGCCACACCCAGCATAAAATGCAATGGCGCGATAGTGGAAGTCATGGTTGTTAATTTACTACATAACGGCAGAATCGGCCTAGCCCCGATGGAAGGAGTGATCGACGCTCTGACCCGCGACCTGCTGACCCGACACGCAGGGTTCGACTGGACAGTCACGGAGTTTGTCCGCGTTGTTGATACCCGCCTGCCACCCAGAGTGTTTTATAAACACTGCCCGGAGCTGACGCAACCGCCTGTGGCAACGCCAAGTGGCATTCCCGTGCATTTACAGCTGCTGGGCTCTGACCCAGCCGCCCTGGCGGCCAATGCGCGACAGGCGCTTAGCCTGGGCGCGGTGAGCATCGATCTTAATTTTGGCTGCCCCGCCAAGCTGGTCAATCGTCACGACGGTGGCGCTTCGCTGCTACGCCAGCCTGAGCGCGTCTATCAAGCGGTCAAAGCTGTTCATGACGCTTTAGAGGGGGAAATCCCAGTGACCGCCAAGATTCGCCTTGGCTTCGCCAACCGCCGCCTCGCGGTTGCCTGTGCCCAGGCCACCGAGGCAGGAGGTGCTGCCCAGCTTGTGGTGCATGCGCGTACTCGAGACGAGGGCTACCGCCCACCGGCACACTGGGAATGGATCGGCAAAATACGCCGCCAGGTGTCCATTCCGGTGGTTGCCAACGGCGATATATGGACGCTGGAAGACTACTGGAAGGCTCGCACCCTGTCCGGGTGCCGCGATGTGATGCTGGGACGTAGCGCGCTGGCCGACCCTTGGCTGGCACCACGCATCCGCCATTGGCTGCAAACCGGCGAGCGGCTACCCGAAAGCAGCTGGGCGATGCGCGCCAATGTGCTCAAAGAGTACGCCGCCCTTCAGCGCCAACAGCTACCAGACCGCGTCGTGGTCTCCCTGGTAAAGCAGTGGCTCGCCCAAATGCGCCAGGGCAGCAGTGAAGCTGAACAGAATTTTCAGCGTGTGAAGCGGCTCACCGAGCTGGATCAACTACTCGACAGCCTGATTGTCGACGAACAGCACGCCGCGCTGGCCTAACCCCTCTCTCGACCCCCATCAATCAACAGGCAAAAAAAAGCGCCCTACCGTAAAGCGGGGCGCTACACACGATCGCAAGACCGGGGTGCGAGCCTTAGCCGGTCGGGCTGGAAACAGGTAATAAAGTCAGAAATAGGCGTTCAAAGTTCAGACTGGAAACAGAAAACCCGCCCTCAATGAAGAGAGCGGGTTTTGGAATCTGGCGCGCCCGGGAGGATTCGAACCTCCGACCCCCTGATTCGTAGTCAGGTACTCTATCCAGCTGAGCTACGGGCGCGTAATAGTTTGCTAACACTTAAACTTACCAAGCGCCACTTATCGAGACACTGACAATATATCAAAACACTGACAATGGAGAATAAGCAGCTAACCGAAAGGTGGCGCGCCCGGGAGGATTCGAACCTCCGACCCCCTGATTCGTAGTCAGGTACTCTATCCAGCTGAGCTACGGGCGCATACCTTCTAACATGCAATTGGCGGAGAGAGAGGGATTCGAACCCTCGATAGGGCTATAAACCCTATACTCCCTTAGCAGGGGAGCGCCTTCAGCCACTCGGCCACCTCTCCTTAACGGCACGGCGCGAATATTACCGATTTAGCCTTCTTGTGTCTAGTCTTCGACGGATTTTTTTCGCACCGGCCATATCTTACGTATAAGCTTACGCTTTAAGCATCGGTTCATTATGCGAGCCCGCGAGTCTTATTCCACTTCGTCTTCGCTGTTTCGTTCACGCTGAATACGCTGGTAAATCTCTTCACGGTGAACTGCCACATCTTTCGGCGCATTAACGCCAATACGTACTTGATTGCCTTTCACACCTAGCACGGTGACGGTGATTTCATCACCAATCATCAGGGTTTCGCCAACACGGCGAGTTAGGATGAGCATGGCTGATCTCCTTTTCAGACGTTTTATGCAACGGGATATGTCAGCCGGAGGCAACACCCTGCCATTATGCGACATAGTGCTGCCTGTCACCAATGACTCCGGCTCCATGACACCTTATACCTCCCGTTGAAAGAAAGCTCACCACCACACGGCAGTAAGTACCCCTTCAGCGTAGAAGGATTAAGGCATAAATGTTATTCAGATTCGATATCTGCCTTATCTAAACCAAAAGCTTTGTGTAACGCATTAACGGCAAGTTCCATATGCTTCTCATCAATAACGACCGAGATTTTAATCTCAGAAGTGGAAACCATACGGATATTGACGTTTTCGTCGGCGAGTACGCGGAACATTTTCGATGCGACACCCGCATGAGAACGCATACCTACACCCACTAAAGAAACCTTAGCAATATTATCATCGCCACGCAGCTCGCCGCCGCCTAAATCAGGAATCACCGTCTCTTCGAGCAGCTTCTTAGTGGCCTTGTAATCGCCTTTAGCAACCGTAAAGGTAAAGTCGGTATAGTCACCGGCCGGCGCCACGTTCTGCACGATCATATCAACTTCGATATTGGCATCGGCAATTGGGCCCAGGATACGTGATGCAACACCTGGCACGTCCGGGGTATTAAGCAGGGTTAATTTTGCTTCATTCTTGGTAAAGGCGATACCGGAGATCAGTGGTTCTTCCATAGCGTCCTCGTCTTGGTCTGCTTCTGCAACAATTAGGGTACCGGGACCATCTTCAAAGCTAGACAGTACCCGCAGGGGTACGTTGTATTTACCGGCAAACTCTACCGCACGGATCTGCAGCACTTTAGAGCCGAGACTGGCCAGCTCCAGCATCTCTTCGACGGTGATGCTCGTTAGCCGCTGGGCCTTGGAGCAAACACGGGGGTCGGTGGTGTAAACCCCATCAACATCGGTGTAAATTTGGCACTCATCGGCGCCTAGCGCGGCGGCTAACGCCACCCCGGTGGTGTCGGAACCACCGCGGCCCAGGGTGGTAATATTGCCTTCTTCATCAACCCCTTGGAAACCAGCGACGACCACTACCTGCCCAGCGTCCAGGTCGGCCTTCAGGTCTTCGGTTTCAATGCGCTGAATACGTGCCTTGGTATAGGCACTATCGGTATGAATACCTACCTGGGCGCCCGTGTGCGAAGTGGCTGGCACGCCGATTTGCTGAAGCGCCATGGCAAGCAGAGAAATAGTCACCTGCTCACCGGTGGACAGCAGCATATCCATCTCACGTGGCGCGGGATCTTCATTCAGCGCCTGCGCCATATCGGTAAGGCGGTTAGTTTCGCCGCTCATGGCGGAGACCACGACCACTACCTGATGACCTTGGTCGCGGAAACCCTTAACCTTTTCCGCTACGGCCTTGATACGCTCGACAGAGCCCACCGAAGTGCCGCCGAACTTCTGTACGTATAATGCCATATGCCGTTTTTCCTATGCGTTCGGGAATGGAGGGTGAAGTTGTATTTAAATAAATGAAGGCCGGTGACAATAATGCCACCGGCCCAAAGGTTTAGCTAAGTACGTTTTCCAACCATACCGGTACGCTCTTCAACGCATCCGGCAAGGCGTCGGGTTGACTACCTCCCGCTTGAGCCATATCGGGGCGGCCGCCGCCCTTTCCTCCCACCTGCGAGGCAACATGGTTCACCAGCTCACCGGCTTTCACTCGACCGGTCAGGTCTTGGGTTACCCCAGCGATCAGGCTTACTTTGCCCGACGCCTGGTCGGCAACACCGAGGATAATCACTCCGGAGCTTAGCTTGTTTTTAAGCTGATCGAGGATGCCACGTAGATCTTTGCCCGACACACCATCCAACTGTGTCGCCAGCAGCTTAACACCGTTGATCTCTTGCACCTGGCTGAGCATGTCGCTACCCGCAGCGCTGGCCAGCTTGGCCTTGAGCTGCTCAAGCTCTTTTTCCAGGCTGCGGTTACGCTCAACCAGTGACTCTACCCGGGCTTCAACCTGCTCAGGCTTGGTCTTCAACCGCTCGCCCAAGCGCTCAAGGCGGGCCTCCTGCTCGCGGAAATAGGCCAGCGCATTTTCGCCGGTGATCGCTTCGATACGGCGCACGCCGGAAGCAATACCTACCTCGCTTATTACATGACAGCAGCCAATATCGCCGCTGCGCGCCACGTGGGTACCACCGCACAACTCGATAGAGAAGTCGTCGGCACCAATGGTCAGCACGCGCACGTTCTCGGCGTACTTGGCCTCAAACAGCGCTGCCGCTCCCTTGGCCTTGGCTTGATCGAGGCTCATCTGCTCGACCTTGGTCGGCGCGTTAGCCAATATCTGCTCGTTGACCAGACGCTCGACTTCTGCCAGCTGTTCGGCGGTCATCGGCTCGAAGTGGCTAAAGTCGAAGCGCAGTCGCTCGGCGTTGACCAGCGAGCCTTTCTGCTGCACGTGGTCACCCAGCACCATGCGCAGCGCTTGGTGCAACAAGTGGGTGGCCGAGTGATTGCGGAGGGTGGCAGTGCGCAGACTGGCGTCTACTTCACCGCGTACGCTGGCACCGATGCTTAGCGAGCCTTCGACCATCATACCCTGGTGCAGGTGATGACCGTTCTTCTTTTGGGTATCGGTAACCTGGAAACGGCCACCGTCGACATACAGGTATCCGGTATCGCCCACCTGCCCACCAGACTCGCCATAAAATGGCGTGCGATCCAGCACCACGATGCCCTTCTGCCCCGCCTCCAGCGCGGCCAGGGCGTTGCCTTCGCTGTCGACCAGCGCGGTGACCTTGGCCTGGTCTTCCAAACGGTCGTAGCCGGTGAAGGCCGTCTCACCCTCCAGCTCGATGGAGGCGCTGTAGTCGGCACCAAACTGGCTGGCTGCCCTTGCACGTTCACGCTGGGCCTCCAGGGCTTGCTGAAAGCCCTCTTCATCCAGGGTGACACCACGTTCGCGGCAGACGTCGGCGGTAAGGTCGAAGGGAAATCCGTAGGTGTCGTAAAGCTTGAAGACGGTCTCACCCGGCAGCACCTTGCCGTCCAATTCCGCCAGGGCCGCGTTCAATAGCCCCATGCCATGATCCAGGGTGCGTGCAAACTGCTCCTCTTCTTTTAGCAGCACGCGGGCGATTTGATCGCTCGCTTCACGCAGTTCCGGATAGGCATCGCCCATCTCCGCATCCAGCGCTGCAACCAGCTTATGAAAGAACGGTTCTACCGCACCCAACTTATGGCCGTGACGAATCGCCCGGCGAATGATCCGACGCAGCACATAGCCACGCCCTTCGTTGGAAGGCAGCACGCCATCGGCAATCAGAAAGGCGCAGGAGCGGATATGATCGGCGATGACGCGCAGCGAAGGTGTCGAGGTGTCCGGATGCCCGGTCGCTTTGGCAGCGGCTTTCAACAGGTTCTGGAACAGGTCGATCTCGTAGTTGGAGTGCACGCCTTGCATGACAGCGGCGACACGCTCCAA
The DNA here is from genome assembly GCF_026104355.1 of Halomonas sp. BDJS001. Taxonomy (NCBI): domain Bacteria; kingdom Pseudomonadati; phylum Pseudomonadota; class Gammaproteobacteria; order Oceanospirillales; family Halomonadaceae; genus Halomonas; species Halomonas sp. BDJS001. The sequence goes on along the minus strand of NZ_CP110535.1, from coordinate 781,555 downwards.
GCCCATACCGGTATCGATAGAGGGTTTTGGCAGCGGGTTGAGCGTGCCCTGGGCATCACGATCAAACTGCATGAAGACCAGGTTCCAGATTTCTATAAAACGATCGCCGTCCTCTTCCGGCGTTCCCGGCGGGCCACCCCACACTTCAGGGCCGTGATCAAAAAAGATCTCCGAACAGGGGCCGCAAGGACCGGTATCGCCCATCTGCCAGAAATTATCCTTTGCGCCGATACGCGCAATGCGCTCGTGAGGCACGCCAATATCGTCGGCCCAAATGTTGTAGGCCTCGTCATCTTCGGTAAAGACGGTAACCCATAGTTTGTCTGCAGGCAGCCCAAGCCGCTCAGTGAGAAACTGCCAAGCGAAACGAATGGCGTCGTGCTTAAAGTAATCACCGAAGCTGAAGTTGCCCAGCATTTCAAAAAAAGTATGGTGGCGCGCGGTATAGCCCACGTTGTCTAAATCATTATGTTTACCACCGGCTCGCACGCAGCGCTGGGCGGAAGTCGCCCGCACATAGGGGCGCGGGTCGCGGCCTAAAAGACGTCTTTAAAAGGCACCATGCCTGCATTCGTGAACAGTAGGGTGGCATCGTTGCCAGGTACCAGTGACCCTGTTGGCACGATGGTGTGCCCCTGCTCTGCAAAGTAATCAAGAAAGGCCTTTCTGAGTTCTGCGCTCTTCATAGGGTATCCGTAACAAGAAAGCGTGATGTCCCAGGGCGCTGTCACCGCTACCCTCAGGGGTCGCAAAGCAGCCATTATAGCGCAGTTGTCAAACGACTAAAGCCAGACTTAGTGGCAGAATGGCAAACAGCTGTGTGGACAGCCAGATGAACAAGCGTATTAGAGCGCTATTAGAAATGTAAGAGGGGATGGGTTACGGGCTGTAGAAAACGTATTAGAGGCAGGAGAGCGCGTAGCGAATTTGCTCAAAATCGAAGCCGCGGCTGGCGAGAAAGCGCTCGCGTCTAGCGCGCTCTTTGGGGGTCTCACCAGGGCTATCAAAGCGCCGCGCCAGGGTTTCCCGGGCTAGCTCAAACCAGTCGACCTGCTCGCCCTTCTCCACCTCTTCAAAAGCGGTGGTAAGGGTTTCCTGGTCAACGCCGCGCTGGCGCAACTCGCCTTTAATACGAATAACGCCTTGGCCGCGCAGAATACGCGTGCGTACGAAACTGGCCGCAAAGCGAGCGTCAGACTGCAGCCCTTGTTCAACCAAGGTGTCCAAGCACTCATCAATAGCGGCATCGTCGAAGGATTTTTTCTTCAACCGCTGGGCAAGCTCGGCGCGGGAGTATTCGCGCCGAGCCAGTAAGCCAATGGCGATGTCACGGGGCGTGGCATCGCGCTGGGAGCTAAAGGCCATCAGACGCTCTTCGCTAACATCGGCTTCGCTAGCATCGTCTTAGAGCAGATCGTCATCGCCCGCGTCCAATTCTGCTGCTTCGGCTGGCGCATCTTCCTTCTCCTTTTTAGGGTCAGGCTTGGCCAACAGCTGCTCACGAATCTGCGTTTCGATTTCGAGCATAATTTCCGGGTGCTCTTCCAGGTAGAGCGCTGAATTGGCTTTACCCTGACCGATTTTCTTACCTTTATAGCTGTACCAGGCACCGGCTTTGTCGACGAGGTTACACTGCACGCCCAGATCAATGACCTCACCGGCGTGGTAGATACCCTTACCGTAAAGAATCTGGAATTCAGCCTGACGGAATGGCGGTGCCACCTTGTTTTTGACTACTTTCACGCGGGTTTCGTTACCGGTGACTTCATCACCCACTTTTACCGACCCGGTGCGGCGGATATCCAAACGCACGCTGGAGTAGAACTTCAGCGCGTTACCCCCCGTGGTGGTTTCAGGGCTACCAAACATGACACCAATTTTCATGCGGATCTGGTTGATGAAGATCACCAGGCAGTTGGCGTTCTTGATATTACCAGTGATTTTACGCAGCGCCTGAGACATCAAACGCGCCTGCAGCCCGACGTGGGAGTCCCCCATTTCGCCTTCGATTTCAGCGCGCGGGGTTAACGCAGCCACGGAGTCGATAACAATCACATCAACACCGCCGGAGCGAACCAGCATGTCGGTAATTTCCAGCGCTTGCTCGCCGGTGTCCGGCTGAGAAACCAGCAGGTCATCCAGGTTAACGCCCAATTTTTCGGCGTAGCTGGGGTCAAGGGCATGCTCGGCGTCCACGAAGGCACACACTTTGCCCTGCTTTTGCGCCTGAGCAATCACCGAGAGGGTCAGGGTGGTTTTACCCGACGACTCCGGGCCAAAGATTTCGCACACGCGGCCAAACGGCAGGCCGCCGATGCCGAGTGCGATATCCAGACCCAATGATCCGGTGGAAACCGACGGCATGACGACACGCGGCGCGTCGCCGAGACGCATAACGGTGCCCTTGCCGAACTGACGGTCGATTTGGGTGAGTGCAGCGTTTAGCGCTTTAGTGCGGTTGTCATCCTGAGCCATTCGGTGATTCCTCATAACAAGCTGTATAATTAGCCAGTAGTATGCCAAAGATTACGCCGTAAACAAATCCTTGATCACGCTTTCTCTCATCTATTTTCTTATGCGCCGTTCTGGATAAGCACCTTTTCCTTACCACTAGTGCGTCTTGCTCGCCTTTTCCCGCTCATTCAGGCGCGCCACCAGCCCTACCAAGGCCTGACGTACCGCCTGCTCTCGCACAGCCTGGCGATCGCCAGGGAAGTGAAAGCACTCTGCCTCCTGGGCAGCGGTATCTCCCCAGGCCAGCCAAACCGTCCCCACTGGCTTCGCATCGCTGCCGCCATCCGGCCCAGCCACGCCGCTAACGGCAACGGCCAATCCTGCGCCACTTTCACGGCAGGCCCCTGCGACCATGGCATTAACCACTTCTGCGCTTACCGCACCGTGCTCGGCCAGCGTGGCCTCAGGCACGCCTAACAAGCGAGTTTTAGCCGCATTCGAATAGGTCACATAGCCAGTCGTAAAGTAAGCAGAGCTTCCCGCAGTGGAGGTGATAGCGCTGGCAATGCCGCCCCCTGTGCATGACTCCGCGGCGGTCACTTCCACATCCAACTGCTTACACAGCCGCCCTAGCCGCTGAGCCAACAGGGTTAAATCAAGATTTTTCAGGCTAGTTTCGCTGGGCACTATCTTCGCTCCTTCAAGTGTGTCGTCTGTTCAGGCAAGCCGGGCTGCCGAAGCTAAGCGTTCATGCCAGCAGTGTAGACAACACATCGGTCTGCTCGGCAAATTTCTTCGCATTGGATTTTTTCAGTTGCACTAAATTGCGCAGTTTCCAACGAATACCCGGAAGTTGCTCTAGATGAGCAATATCCATCAGCGACCAATCAGGCTCTCCGGCCACTAGCGATAGCAAAAAACGACGTTCGCTTTCGTCTAGCCCCATTCGAAGTTCGCTTATCATTCGTTCGCGTGTTGTGAGCAATGCTTCGAGCGTCACGGGCTGGGACGTCATCCCATCGAAATTGTGTTTGTAGTCATAGCCGATATCCCTCCGTTGTGGACATAAAACCTCATGCACCGGACGGTTGTGACTGGCGAGGTAAACAACGAAGGCGCGGCGAATGCCGGGGGTGATCCCCTCATTTTCAAAAAGTTGAGACACATCGAATAGATCGCGTGGGTGCTGACGATCCAGGGCGGCGACCAGCTTGCCGCCATAGAGATCCTCCAACGAAGCGACGGGTATTTCCAGATCGGCCATCAATACATCACTGGCAACAGAGGTAAGAGAAGCTCGACGCACGGGCTGCACAGTGCCACGCAGCACACAATTAACTTCGATTTTAACCTCTGTGCCTCCTCGTCGCACCAGCAGCTTAGTCTCACCGGCTTCAGCAGGGGGTAAATGTGCTTGGAATCCCTGTTTAGTCAATCGATCAGCCGACTGCCGAATAGCGTCACTAATCCTCGCTAGTGCTTGCTGACGCGGTAGCCTGTAATCACAAAACAGCAAGTCGAGATCAACTGACAATCGCGGCATATCGCGCACAAAAAGATTGATGGCCGTACCACCTTTCAGCGCAAAGGTATCATCCACAAATACCAGTGGGGCGACTTGCGTGAGTAGGCGTGCTGTATCGAGATACGCAGAATTCATGGCTTTAGCACCAACAGACCATCAGCAGATTTAGACACCCAAGGCCGGTCACTGCCAGTCGGCAATATACTTGGATCAAGCTTGTCAGCCCACGGCAGCCCCCCTTCCCGACCAAGCTGTAGGCACAGCCTTACTGTCTTAACGCTGGAGCAACACTGCAAAAGCTCTTGCAGTACTTTAACGCGCAGGTTATAGGAACTTTCCACCAGTTCCTGGGCTTCCTGTAACGGCTGCCGCAAGCCAACTTCACTCAACAGCTCAAGCAACGCTCTTTCTGGCGACGAAACCAGCGGCGCCCCATCCCGCCTTTCAAAGGGGCGAACGTGCAGTAATGCATCGGGGTGTTCATCGAAAATGCGCTTGCGGTGATAATCGGCCGGGAAACGCTCTACAAACCAGCTCGGCAGCTGTCCGTCAGCCCAACCGTATAAGCGTAGAGTAGGCTGTTGCGCGAGGTAATGGCGCACCCCGTACCAGTCGAGCGCCGACTTACCGCCAACGTGAAGTCCCTTAAGCTTGTGTTGCAGCAAGAGAAGGCAAGGGTTCAACTGTAGCTCATCGTTTGGTCGGCAGTAGACGCCACGTGCCAAACGCAGTAGCCAGCCTGCTCGCACGTAGTACACAGCAAGGTCTGCCGAAATACCCAGAGACATCAGATCGGCTGCGGTAAAAGGCGCCCCTGGAGTCAGCTTGGTATAGAGAGCTTTTAGTTTGCCTGAAATATTCGTAGCCATGCTACGTTTTATACACCTTTTCCAAATAGAGATCTATTTAGCTTAACCTTTATAATCGTAGCCTGACTACGATTATATGCATTTTTACAAACCATCGTGGAAACACTCAAACACAACATATTGGGAGTCGAATATGGCGTCAGGCAAATAGCGGATATTTTTTCAGGCTAGTTTCGCGGGGCACTATCTTCGCTCCTTCAAGTGTGTCGTCTGTTCAGCGTAGAATACTGCGTTTAGCTTGCTCAAAGAACTTGAACCAAGAACTGGCTCAACGAACACGCCGTAAGCCGTAATGGTTTGCGCTACGCTTAATCAGGATGCCCATGTCACAGGCTATTCCCGCCAACACGCCAATGATCACCCAGTATTTAAAGATCAAACGCGAGCACCCCGAGGTACTGCTGTTCTACCGCATGGGGGATTTTTACGAACTGTTTTTCGACGACGCCAAGCGCGCCGCCGCGCTGCTGGATATTACCCTTACCCAGCGCGGCCAGTCGGGCGGCAAACCGATCCCCATGGCGGGCGTACCTTACCATAGCGCTGAAGGCTATCTCGCGCGTCTGGTTGCCGGTGGCGAGTCGGTGGCGATCTGCGAGCAGATTGGCGATCCCGCCACCAGCAAAGGCCCCGTCGAGCGCCAGGTGGTACGTATCGTCACCCCCGGTACGCTCCACGATGAAGCGTTGCTTGATGCCCGCCGCGACAACGTACTGGTGTCAGTCTCCCCCGGCAAAGAGAGGTGGGGGCTTGCCTGGCTGGAACTCTCCAGCGGGCGTTTTAACGTACTGGAAGTGGAGAGCGAAGCGGAGATGCTGGCGGAGCTCACTCGCCTCTCTCCCGCCGAACTGCTGGTGCCCGAAAGCCTGACGCTACCCGATACCTGGTCGCAAAAGCGCAGCCTGCGCCGCCAGGGGGAGTGGCTGTTTGACCTGGAGAGCGCTACTCGCAGCCTCTGCGACCAGTTTGAAGTGCAGGATTTACGCGGCTTTGGCTGTGCGCACTTATCCACGGCGCTGATTGCTGCGGGGGTACTGATCGATTACGCCCGGGACACCCAACGCTCGCGCCTCCCCCACGTGACCGCCATCAGCGTTGAGAACCGCGACGATGCGGTGGTAATCGACGCCGCCAGCCGCCGTAATCTGGAAATCGATATCAACCTGGGCGGCAGTAGCGATAACACTCTGGCCAGCGTGCTGGACACCTGTACCACCGCCATGGGTTCGCGGCTGCTCAAGCGCTGGCTCAACCGCCCGCTCCGCCAACGCGATATCGTGCAGGGGCGCCATGCAGGGGTGGCGCTGTTAAGCCTGGATGCCGCCTATATGCCACTGCGCGAAACGTTAAGCGCGGTGGGCGACGTGGAGCGCATTCTCGCCCGCGTGGCATTGTATAGCGCCCGTCCGCGCGATTTGGCACGGCTGCGCGATGCATTGGTAACGCTCCCGGAACTGGAGCAGCAGCTAAGCGAGGTAGAGAGCGGCAGCGCTTTGGACAACCTGCGCCCGCATATTCGTCCCTACCCGGAAATGGCCGATATGCTCAGCCGCGCGCTGGTGGAAAACCCGCCGGTGGTGATCCGCGATGGAGGGGTGATTGCCGACGGTTTTGATGCTGAACTTGATGAGCATCGCGGCATGGCCGAGAACGCGGGTGACTACCTTATTCAGCTAGAGCTGCGCGAGCGCGAGCGCACGGGCCTTGCCAACCTCAAAGTGGGCTACAACCGGGTACACGGCTACTTTATCGAGCTGCCGCGCTCCCAGGCTCAGCAGGCGCCAGCCGACTATATCCGCCGTCAAACGCTAAAAAATGCCGAGCGGTTTATTATTCCCGAGCTTAAAGAGTTTGAAGATAAGGCGCTGTCGGCCAAGTCCCGAGCGCTCACCCGTGAAAAATGGCTCTATGACCGCCTGCTGGGCGATCTCAATAACAGCCTTCACGCGCTGCAAAGCACTTCTCAAGCCTTGGCGGAACTGGATGTGCTGTGCGCCTTTGCCGAACGCGCCGAGGCGCTGAACTGGGTGCGTCCGACACTCACGGAAACCACCGGTATTCAAATCGACGCGGGGCGTCACCCGGTGGTCGAGCAGGTGAGCGAAACTCCCTTTGTGCCTAACGACGTGACACTCAATCCTGACCAGCATATGTTGATTATTACCGGCCCCAATATGGGCGGTAAATCGACCTATATGCGTCAAACGGCGCTCATCGCCCTGCTGGCCCACTGCGGTAGCTTCGTGCCCGCCGATGCCGCCGAGATCGGCCCACTGGATCGAATATTTACCCGCATTGGCTCATCGGATGACTTGGCGGGCGGGCGCTCTACCTTTATGGTGGAGATGACTGAAACCGCCAATATTCTCCACAACGCCACCCAGCAAAGTTTGATCCTGATGGATGAGATTGGCCGTGGCACCAGTACCTTTGACGGTTTATCCCTGGCCTGGGCAAGTGCGGAGCATCTCGCCAAGGGGCGTGCGCTAACCCTGTTCGCGACCCACTACTTTGAAATGACGGCGCTGCCTGAGCATATGGAAGGCGTGGCCAATATCCACCTCACGGCTACCGAACATGGCGACAGCATTGTGTTTATGCACCGCATCGAAGCGGGCCCGGCCAGCCAGAGCTACGGCTTGCAGGTGGCGCAATTGGCGGGTGTGCCCAATCATGTGATTAAGCGTGCCCGCGAAAAGCTGGTGAGCCTGGAACAACGCGATGTAGATAACACAGCACAGGCGCCGCGAACCACTCCCCAGCAAAACGATCTGTTCGCCGCCGCGCCGCATCCGGTGGTAGAGGCGTTGGAAAACATCGATGTGGATGATTTAACGCCGCGGGAAGCACTTGCACTGTTGTATCAGTGGCGAGACCTGATCTAATAGTGCTCATAACTTGGAAGGCCATAAGTGAGCTTCTAGTGCCAGGGCAGGTTGGAGCGAGGGTCTTGAAAAAGTAGCGCCCTAGGATGGGCTCACAGCGCCCTCGCGGAAACCTGTACTAGCATTGCTACCAACGAGAATCATATGGCGCTTGCCGACAGGTAGGCGCACCTCTAGAATGTCGCTCAAACTTTTAGCTTATAAAAAACGGCTGATTTATAACCATTCACGATTGACCATGGCTGAGAGACTCTCGGCCCTGCAAGAGGGATAGCAAGATGACGTTTGTCGTTACCGAGAACTGCATCCAGTGCAAATACACCGACTGTGTGGAAGTCTGCCCGGTCGACTGTTTCTACGAGGGCCCGAACTTCCTGGTCATTCATCCGGACGAGTGTATCGACTGCGCGCTGTGTGAGCCCGAGTGCCCCGCCGAGGCGATATTCTCCGAGGATGAGCTGCCGGATGGGCAAGAGGCCTTTATCGAGATTAATGCTGAAATGGCCGAAGTGTGGCCGAACATTGCCGAAAGAAAAGATCCGTTGCCGGACGCCGAAGAGTGGGACGGCAAGCCAGGTAAGCTTGAGAAATTAGAACGCTAAGGCTGACTATCCACTCATCAGCACTTCTTTTTAAAACCAGCGACCACGCTGGTTTTTTTATTGTGTCGCCGACAGTGGGTCGTCAAAAAGTGTGTTGTCCCAAACCCCAGACAAAAAAAGGCGGCCCGTAGGCCGCCCGCTCCAAGCACTTCCTCTGACCACTCCCTGGATCAACCTCCTCAGATGACATCCTTGCCGGGACTTACCTCACTGTATCACCCGGCGCATCTGACCTACATCCCGCTGCATCCTGACTGAAGCGTCCTTGCCTCCCCTAGTCCTGAATGCATTGTGGCATATCACAGCGGCTTCTCAACAAAGCCAAAATGCAAAAAGGCGAGCCTTTGCGGCTCGCCTTATTTTAAAAAACCAACAAAAACAAAAACTTAAAGTTAAATTAGTGAAAAAATAGGCAATTTCTTACCCAAAACGAGCGAATTTCGTCGGCATTTGTAAGATATCTCTTACAAAATTTTGAGACATCTCTTACAAACGCCTCGCAAAATTCGCTCGAAATTGGTTTTTTACTGCCCCTTAATTGCCTTCAAACCTGGGTAGGTTACCTCACCAAGCTCCGCTTCAATCACCAGCAAACGGTTGTACTTGGCAACCCGGTCAGAGCGGCACAGGGAACCCGTTTTGATCTGCCCGGCACAGGTACCCACTGCCAAATCGGCAATGGTGGTATCTTCGGTTTCACCGGAGCGGTGAGAAATAACCGCCGTAAAGCCCGCATCCTGGGCCATCTTGATGGCATCCAGCGTCTCAGAAAGCGAGCCGATCTGGTTGAATTTGATCAAGATAGAGTTACCAATCTTCTCATCAATACCGCGCTTGAGAATCTTGGTGTTGGTGACGAATAGGTCATCGCCCACGAGCTGTACTTTATCGCCCAACTTATCCGTTAGCGCTTTCCAGCCCGCCCAATCGGATTCATCCATGCCGTCTTCGATGGACACAATCGGGTAATCGGCGCACAGGCCTGCCAGGTAATCGGTAAAGCCTTGGGCGTCGTAGCTTTTGCCTTCACCAGAAAGGTTGTACTGGCCGTCTTTATAGAACTCGGAAGACGCACAATCCAACGCCAGGGTAACGTCTTTACCCAGTACGTAACCTGCATCTGCCACGGCCTGTTTAATCACCGCCAGCGCATCAGCGTTAGAGGCCAGATTAGGCGCAAAGCCGCCCTCGTCACCGACGGAGGTAGAGAGCCCTTTCGCCGCGAGCACTTTTTTCAGCGCGTGGAAAATTTCAGCGCCCATGCGCAGCCCTTCACGGAAGTTGGGCGCGCCCACTGGCTGCACCATAAATTCCTGTATATCGACGTTATTATCCGCGTGCTCGCCGCCGTTGATGATATTCATCATCGGAACCGGCATGCTGTACTGACCCGGCTGGCCATAAAGCTCGGCAATATGGGCATACAGCGGCACGCCTTTGGCGTTAGCAGCGGCTTTAGCGGCAGCCAGCGAGACGGCTAGAATGGCGTTAGCGCCCAGATTCGCTTTGTTCTCGGTGCCATCCAGCGCCAGCATGGCATCGTCCAGGCCACGTTGGTCACGGGCATCCATACCCAGCAGCGCATCACGAATTTTGCCATTGACCGCATCGACTGCTTTCAGCACGCCCTTACCCAGGTAGCGCGACTTATCGCCGTCGCGCAGCTCTAACGCTTCCCGGGAGCCGGTCGAGGCACCACTGGGTGCACAGGCTTCGCCGACAGCGCCACTGGCAAGGCGTACATGCGCCTGCACGGTGGGGTTACCGCGTGAATCCAGCACTTCCAACGCACTGATAGCAACAATTTTGGTCATGGCAGTGTCCTTTCCTGTTAGTTAGATAAAATTATTAATATAACGCCCTACTCAACGACGCCCTGATTAGCAAAAACAGCTTAGCGAATGGTTAGCGGTTCAAACCCCTTGACCAGCGCATCCAGCTGCACAAGCTGAGTTAAGAACGGCTCTAGCTGATCCAGCGGCAGCGCACAGGGGCCATCGCACTTGGCGTTGTCTGGGTCAGGGTGGGCCTCTAAAAACAGCCCGGCAAGGCCAACAGCCACACCTGCACGCGCTAACTCCGCCACCTGTGCGCGGCGCCCGTCTGCACTGTCGGCCCGCCCACCAGGGCGTTGCAGCGCATGGGTCACATCAAAAAATACCGGATAGCCGGTCTGCTTCATATCACCAAAGCCGAGCATATCCACAACCAGGTTGTTGTAACCAAAGCTTGAGCCACGCTCGCAGAGCATCAGCTGATCGTTACCCGCTTCCTGGAACTTGCTGAGGATATGGCGCATTTCATGGGGCGCCAAAAACTGCGGCTTTTTGATATTGATGACGGCGCCGGTTTTGGCCATGGCCACGACCAAATCAGTCTGGCGAGCCAAAAAGGCCGGCAGTTGAATAATATCAGCCACTTCAGCGGCTGCTTGCGCCTGCCACGGCTCATGCACATCGGTAATGATCGGCACGTTGTGGCGAGCTTTGATATCGGCAAGAATCTGCAGCCCTTTTTCAATACCAGGGCCACGGTAGGAGTGGATGGAGCTGCGGTTGGCTTTATCGAAGCTGGCCTTGAAAACATAGGGCAACCCCAGCTTCTGGGTCACAGTCACGTAGGCTTGAGCGACTTCGTCGGCAAGCTCCGCAGACTCCAGCACGTTCATACCGCCCAACAACATTAGCGGCAAGGAGTTGCCGGCGGTTAAGCCGGCAACGTTAATATGGCGCTCTTGCGATCCATCTTGAGACGGCTCTTGAGAACGGTCTTGAGAAGCCATGCTTTTGCCCTCTTATTCCTGCGCATTCGCATGGGCGCGACTACGCGCTGTTTTGTGATCCAGGGCGGCGTTAACAAAGCCCGAGAACAGTGGGTGTCCATCACGGGGCGTCGACGTGAACTCTGGATGGAACTGACAGGCCACGTACCAGGGGTGATCCGCCAACTCGACCATTTCCACCAGCGACTGATCAACGCTCTTACCCGAGATAACCAGCCCGGCTTTTTCAAGCTCATCGATAAACTGGTTATTAACCTCAAAGCGATGGCGATGGCGCTCCACAATCTCTTCGGAACCATAGGCCTCGCGTGCTTTAGAACCCGATGCCAAGTGGCACACCTGGCCACCTAAACGCATGGTGCCGCCTAAATCGGACGCCGCATCACGCAACTCGATTTTGCCTTCCGGGCTCAGCCATTCAGTAATCAACCCGACCACAGGATGCTGGGTTTCGTGAGTGAACTCGGTGGAGTTGGCATCCTTCCAGCCTGCGACGTTACGGGCGAACTCAATCACCGCTACCTGCATGCCCAGGCAAATACCTAAATAGGGTACGTTGTTTTCGCGGGCAAATTGAGCGGTCATAATCTTGCCTTCTACGCCACGCTCGCCAAAGCCCCCGGGCACCAGAATGGCGTCTTTACCCGCCAGTCGCTCGGTGCCGTGGCGCTCGATATCTTCAGAGTCAATATAGTCGACGTTGACCTTGATGCGACCTTGGATGCCAGCGTGAATCAGCGCTTCGTTGAGCGACTTATAGGCATCCAGCAACTCCATGTACTTACCCACCATGGCGATGCTGACTGATTTAAGCGGGTTGAGCTTGGCGTCCAACACCTTCACCCACTCGGAGAGATCGGCTTCGGGCGCTTCAAGGCGCAGCTTGTCGCAAACGATCTCGTCCAGGCCGTGTTCGTGGAGCATCAGCGGAATGCGATAAATCGTATCGGCATCCTGAAGCGGTACCACGGCACGCTCTTCGACGTTGGTGAACAGGGCGATTTTGCGCCGCTCGCTCTCTTCGAGCTCTACTTCGCTGCGGCAAATCAGGATATCAGGCTGGATACCGATGGAGCGCAGCTCTTTAACGCTGTGCTGAGTCGGTTTGGTTTTGGTCTCGCCCGCCGTTTTGATGTAGGGCACCAGCGTCAGGTGCATAAACAGCGCGCGATTGGCGCCCTGCTCGCTACGAATTTGGCGGATCGATTCCAGGAAAGGCAGCGATTCGATATCACCAACCGTGCCGCCAATTTCTACCAGCGCCACATCAAAGCCTTCACCGCCCGCGTACACGCGCTCTTTAATCTCATCGGTAATATGCGGGATAACCTGAACGGTACCGCCCAGGTAGTCGCCACGGCGCTCTTTACGCAGCACGTGCTCGTAGACACGTCCGGTCGTAAAGTTGTTGCGCTGGGTCATTTTGGTGCGAATAAAGCGCTCGTAATGGCCGAGATCAAGGTCGGTTTCGGCGCCATCTTCGGTGACGAACACCTCACCGTGCTGGAAGGGGCTCATGGTGCCCGGATCCACGTTGATGTACGGGTCGAGCTTGAGCATGGTGACCTTAAGGCCGCGGGCCTCTAAAATCGCCGCAAGCGAGGCGGAGGCGATGCCCTTGCCAAGAGAGGACACAACGCCGCCGGTCACGAAGATATATCGTGTCATGGATAACCTGTCGAAACGTGATCAGAAGGCACGGCAGAAAGCCACGCCAGGATGGGTCGACAGACTAGCAGATTACGGCTTAAGGCTCAATTTGAACTGAGCAGTCATTAAACCGCCCCAGCGATAGGTCTACGCGAGGGCGCTGTGAACCCTTCCCTGGGCGCTACTTTCGCCATCCTTGGCGAAAGACCCTCGCTACGACCTATCCCTGGAGCTGCTCTATGCATCAGACACGTTCTATACGCCTAGGTAATCCAGAATACCTTCCGCCGCCTGGCGGCCTTCGTAAATCGCCGTGACCACCAAGTCAGAGCCGCGCACCATATCACCACCGGCAAAGATTTTTTCGTTGCTGGTTTGGAAGGCGTACTGGCCGTGTTCCGGCGCGGTAACGCGATCGCGCTCGTCGACCTGAATATTGGCGCTATCGAACCACGGCGCTGGGCTGGCTTGGAAACCGAAGGCGATCACCACGGCATCCGCCGCAATGATCTCTTCAGAGCCGGGTACTACTTCAGGACGCTGACGGCCATTTTCGTCCGGCTCACCCAAGCGGGTGCGCACGACCTTCACGCCTTCGACCTTCTCTTCACCGACAACCGCGACCGGCTGACGGTTGAACAGAAACTCCACGCCCTCTTCACGAGCATTGGCGACTTCCCGGCGTGAACCCGGCATGTTGCCCTCGTCACGACGGTACGCACAGGTCACGCTGGTGGCGTTTTGACGAATCGAAGTACGGTTACAGTCCATCGCCGTATCGCCGCCGCCCAGCACCACCACGCGCTTACCCTCCATGGAGATGTAGTCGTTCGGGTCTTTTTCAAAGCCCAAGCAGCGGTTTACGTTGGCAATCAGGAAGTCGAGGGCCTTGTACACGCCGGGCAGGTCTTCACCGGGGAAGCCGCCTTCCATGTACTTGTAAGTACCCATGCCCAGGAATACCGCGTCGTACTCTTGCATCAGGGTCTCAAACTCGATATCGGTGCCGATTTCGGTATTCAGGCGGAACTCGACGCCCATCTCCTCAAAGACCGCCCGGCGGCGCTCCATCACGCTCTTTTCCAGCTTGAACTCGGGAATACCAAAGGTCAGCAGGCCACCAATTTCCGGGTACTTATCAAACACCACTGGCTTTACGCCGTTACGGGCCAATATATCCGCACAGCCCAGGCCCGCCGGGCCTGCACCAATAATGGCGACTTTTTTATCCGTCCAGGTGACGTGGGACATATCCGGACGCCAGCCCATGGCAAACGCGGTGTCGGTGATGTACTTCTCCACCGAGCCGATGGTGACCGCACCAAAGCCGTCATTTAGCGTGCAGTCACCTTCGCACAGGCGATCCTGGGGGCACACGCGTCCACATACTTCGGGCAGCGAGTTGGTTTTGTGCGACAACTCAGCGGCTTCAATAATGTTGCCTTCCACCACCAGCTGTAGCCAGTTGGGAATGTAGTTGTGCACCGGGCACTTCCACTCGCAGTAGGGGTTACCGCAGTGCAGGCAGCGATGCGCTTGACTGGCCGCATCAGTGGGCTTGAACGGTTCGTAAATTTCCGCAAACTCTTTAGCACGAGTACGGGCATCTTTCTTCTGTGGATCCTGACGACCCACATCGACAAACTGAAAATCGTTATTTAAACGGTTAGCCATGATCTCTCTCCTGTCAGCGTGAGGGGCATAAGCGGGTTATTGCGGCTGACGCCGAGACTGATCCAGCAAACTACCTAAACTGGCCGCTTTTGGCTTCACCAGCCAGAAATGGCGCGCATAGTCGCTGAAGTCTTCCAAAATAGCCGCCCCACGCGCGGATTCCGTCGCGGCCACATAGGCTTCGATCATTTCACGCAGGTGACGACGATACGCCTCCATCGCTTCAGTGTTAACGCGGTGAATTTCGACCAATTCGTGGTTGTACTTGTCCACGAAGGTGCGCTCTTCATCCAACACATAGGCAAACCCACCGGTCATGCCCGCACCGAAGTTCACGCCTGTCTCGCCGAGTACGCAGACCAGACCGCCGGTCATATATTCGCAGCAGTGGTCGCCGGCCCCCTCGATCACCGCGGAAGCGCCCGAGTTACGCACTGCAAAGCGCTCGCCCGCGGTACCGGCGGCGAACAGCGTCCCACCAGTGGCACCGTAAAGGCAGGTATTGCCGATAATGGCGGTTTTATGGCTCTCAAACTGACTGACTTTGGGCGGCACAATGACGATACTGCCGCCGTTCATGCCCTTGCCGACGTAGTCGTTGGCATCCCCTTCCAGGAAGAGGTTCAAACCACGGGCGTTCCACACCCCGAAGCTCTGCCCCGCCACACCGACAAAGTTTGCCGTAACCGGTGCCGCTTCCAGCCCCTCTTCACCGTAGCGTTTGGCGATAGCACCAGAGGTGAGTGCGCCCACACTGCGGTCACAGTTGGTAATGGTGAAATCAAACTCACCGCCCGACTGGCTTTCAATAGCATCTTTCAGCGCCGCCAGGACTTCCTGGTTTTTAGCGCCCGGATCGTGGGGCACGTTGCGGCTAACCCTGCAGAACTGCGGCGCATCTTTGGGTACAAAATCATTGGCCAGCAGCGGCGTTAGATCGAGCTTGCGCTGGGAAGCGGTATTGCCTTCCAGTACTTCCAGGAGGTCGGTACGGCCAATCAAATCAGTCAGCTTGCGCACGCCCAGCATGGCCATCAACTCACGCACTTCTTCAGCGATAAAGCGGAAGTAGTTCTTGACCATGTCCACCGTGCCGCGGAAGTGCTCGCCGCGCAGGAAGTCATCCTGAGTGGCGACCCCGGTGGCGCAGTTATTGAGGTGACAGATACGCAGGTACTTACAGCCCAGTGCCACCATGGGGGCGGTGCCAAAGCCGAAGCTCTCAGCGCCTAGAATCGCCGCTTTGACCACATCCAGCCCAGTTTTCAGGCCGCCATCGGTCTGCAGGCGAATCTTGTCGCGCAAGCCGTTGATCCGCAGCGCCTGGTGCACTTCCGGCAGCCCCAGTTCCCAGGGGGAACCGGCGTGTTTGATCGAGGTCAGCGGGCTGGCCGCTGTCCCGCCGTCGTAGCCTGATACGGTAATCAGATCCGCGTAGGCCTTGGCCACGCCGGTGGCGATGGTGCCAATTCCCGGCTCGGAAACCAGCTTCACCGACACCTGGGCATCCGGATTGACCTGCTTAAGGTCAAAAATCAGCTGGGCCAAATCCTCGATAGAGTAAATATCGTGGTGGGGCGGCGGTGAAATCAGCGTCACACCGGGCACCGCGTAGCGCAGCCGGGCAATCAGTTGGTTTACCTTACCGCCGGGCAACTGACCGCCCTCACCGGGCTTGGCGCCCTGGGCAACCTTGATCTGCAGCACTTCTGCATTGACCAGGTACGCCGGGGTAACGCCAAAGCGACCAGAGGCGATCTGCTTGATTTTCGAGCTGCGAATGGTGCCATAGCGGGCTGGGTCTTCACCGCCCTCACCGGAGTTGGAGCGACCACCGGCTTCGTTCATGGCCTGGGCTAGCGCTTCGTGTGCTTCCGGCGATAGCGCTCCCAGCGACATGCCGGCGCTATCAAAGCGTGGCAGCAGCTCTTCAACCGGTTCTACTTCTTCCAGGGCAATCGGGGTCTCGGCAGGCTTGAGCTTGAGCAAGTCACGAATGGTGGCCACCGGGCGCTCGTTCACCAACTGGGCGAACTTCTTCCACTTGGTATAGCTGCCCTCCTGAACCGCCGCCTGTAGCGACATCACCACATCGGGGTTATAGGCGTGATACTCGTGGCCGTGAACATACTTGAACATGCCGCCCTGGGAGATGCCTTTACGGGGAATCCAGGCATCTTTGGCCAGCAGTGCCTGCTGCATCTGAAGCTCGGCAAAACCGGCCCCTTGAATGCGCGAGGCCATACCCACGAAGCACAGATCCATTACTTCATCTGCCAAGCCCACGGCTTCAAACAACATTGAGCCACGGTAGGAAGCCAGCGTCGAGATACCCATTTTAGACAGGATCTTGAACAAGCCCTTCTGTATCCCTTTACGGTAGTTCTCACGTCCATCCGCCGGGTTACCGGTCAGTTCGCCGGTGCGGTGCATATCCGCCATGACCTGATAGGCGAGCCACGGATAAACCGCCGTAGCACCCACGCCAAACAGCACCGCCATTTGGTGGGCGTCGCGAGCGTAGCCGGTTTCCACCACGATGTTGGCATTGGGACGCAGCGCCAAACGGCCCAAGTGAGAGTGCACGGCACCCACGGCCAGGGCGGCCTGAATGGGGATCAACCCTTTGGCAAGCTCAGCATCGGTGAGTACCAGAATGACTTTACCGGCGCGCACCTGAGCTTCGGCCTCTTCACACAGTGCCTTCAGCGCCTGATGCAGGCTCTGCTGCT
This sequence comes from Halomonas sp. BDJS001, assembly GCF_026104355.1. Classification (NCBI taxonomy): domain Bacteria; kingdom Pseudomonadati; phylum Pseudomonadota; class Gammaproteobacteria; order Oceanospirillales; family Halomonadaceae; genus Halomonas; species Halomonas sp. BDJS001. The sequence goes on along the minus strand of NZ_CP110535.1, from coordinate 764,382 downwards.
CAGGATCATAGCCTAGCGAAAGCGTATAGCTGGCAAAAGCCGGGTCGTCCTGGCTGACCAGGGCGGTAAACTTGCGCGGCGACAATACCGGCGTGGTCAAGATCAAACGGTGGGCGTGCTCGGGCGTCGCTTTAAAGACGTTAAGCTCCGCGCCACAGCAGGTTTCCAGCGACATCACGATCGCTTCACGCAGCGGGTCGATGGGCGGGTTGGTGACCTGGGCAAATTTCTGACGGAAGAAATCCGTGAGCAACCGCGGACGGCTCGACAGCACCGCCATGGGGGTATCGTCACCCATGGAGCCCACGGCTTCCTGGCCACTCTCCGCCAGCGGGCGCAGCACCTGGTCACGCTCTTCAAAACTCACCTGGAACATCTTCTGCTGAACGTTGAGCGAATCGGCATCCATGGTTTGGAAACGCGCCAGTTCGGTCAGCGCCGACTCCAAATAGCTGGCTTCCTGCTTCAACCAACGCTTATAGGGATAAGCAGATTTCAACCGTTCATCGATATCGGAGGTGTGCAATACTTCGCCGGTTTCGGTATCCACGGCGAGCATTTGCCCAGGGCCAACGCGGCCTTTAGCAACCACGTCTTCTGGCTTATAGCCGTAGGTGCCGATTTCAGAGGCCAGGGTAATGTAGCCGTTTTTAGTAATTACCCAGCGCGCCGGGCGCAGGCCGTTACGGTCAAGCATACACACCGCTTGACGACCGTCGGTCATCACCACACCCGCAGGGCCGTCCCACGGCTCCATATGCATAGAGTTGTATTCGTAGAAGGCGCGCAGCTCGGCATCCATGGTTTCAACATTTTGCCAAGCGGGCGGCACCATCATGCGTACCGCACGGTGCAGCTCCATTCCGCCAGTCAGCAGCACTTCCAGCATGTTATCCATGCTGGAGGAGTCAGAACCAGTGGTGTTGACGATTTCATCCAGCTCGGCGATATCCGGCAGGCGTTCGTTGACGAAATTCGCCTTACGCGAGTTCGCCCAACCACGGTTGGCTTCAATGGTGTTGATTTCGCCATTGTGGGCCAACAGACGGAACGGCTGGGCCAGCGGCCAGCGCGGTGCGGTATTGGTGGAGAAGCGCTGGTGGAACACGCAGATCGCGGTTTCCAGGCGCGGGTCGTTCAAGTCCTGATAGAACGCCGGTAGGTCTTCCGGCATCACCAGGCCTTTATAGGAGACCACTTCTGACGATAGCGAGGCGACGTAGAAATCCTCTTCATCGCGCAGCGCCTGCTCGGCACGGCGGCGGGCCATAAAGAGGTCAACGTCGAAGTGTTCGCCGTTGCCCGGCTGTACAAATAGCTGACGAATACGCGGCAGGCAGTCCAACGCCATGGGGCCACACACACTGGAATCAGTCGGCACATCGCGCCAGCCCAGCACGTTAAGGCCGCGCGCTTCCAGCTCGCGAACCAGGGTATCGCGGGCACGTGTTTCCCGGGCATCATCGTTGGGTAGAAATACTACGCCCACGGCAAAGCGGTCGCCCAGCTCGGCATCAAACGCCTCTTTGGCCAACGCCTGCATAAAAGGAATAGGCATTTTAAGCAGCAGACCGCAGCCGTCGCCTGTTTTGCCGTCGGCAGCGATACCGCCCCGGTGGGTCATGCAGGTCAGGGATTCAATGGCAGTTTTCAGCAAATCGTGGCTAGCCTGGCCTTCCATATGGGCAATCAGGCCAAAACCACAGTTATCGCGAAACTCGCCAGGCTGGTGAAGACCTCTATTCATGGGCGTGCCTCTACTAGTCAGCGTATTTTTTTAGCAGCGTGCTTGTGGTATAAAGGCAGGTTTTGCTTTTTTTATGGTGCTTATAACCTAGCCAGAATGGGGTATTTCCCACGTTCGCTGCCGCAACAAAATGGCCGGTCAGCATAGCGATTGGCACACGCTTTGCGCAATCTCTTGACGCCTACATCGTTACAGAAACCCTTTTCAAATCCTGTATTTGCATTCTCATTCAAAGAAAAAATACATATACTTCAAACACTTGTAATCGCATAAAACGTTATTTTAACGCTTTATATTTTCCATTAAACTTTAGTCTAAATAGCGCTTACAAGCCCATGCCGATAGCGCATAAGGCATACGGATTATATAAAAACAGCGTTCGACAAATGGGCTCACGATGTAGCCGAGCGAATAAAAACCCGCCCAATGAAACCACTCCTTCTAAAGAGAGGCACATTGGGCGGGCATAGTTGACCGGGTTTGCAACCCCCGGCCCTTAAGAGGAAGTGTTTGAAGGCTTCTGATTGGCCACTTAGCCAGACCAATCAGCGGCGCGGATAGCCATCCAGCAGAGTGCGTAGAACGTCTACGGGCGTGGCATCGCTGACGCAGGCATCGCCCAAGGCGTTAAGCAGCACCAGGCGAAGGCGGGTATCGATATTTTTCTTATCCAGCCGCATGCGGGCTAAAAAGTCATCACTGGACATATTCGTCGGTGCCGCCAACGGCAGCTCGGCGCTCTCAATCACTGCCAGGCTGCGCGCCAGGGCTGCGTCGTCGATCCAACCCAAGCGGTTAGAGAGCGTGGCCGCCATGGCCATGCCAGCGCCCACAGCTTCGCCGTGCAGCCAGTTACCGTAGCCCTGGTGGGCCTCAATGGCGTGGCCAAAGGTGTGGCCCAGGTTTAACAGCGCACGCACGCCCTGTTCGGTTTCATCCTCAGCGACAATATCGGCTTTGATTTGGCAACTGCGGGCGATGGCTTCGGCTACCACCTCGGGCTCAACATCAAGCAGTGCTGGCATATTGGCTTCCAACCAGCTTAAAAACGCTTCGTCGCGAATCAAGCCATACTTAATCACCTCGGCCATACCCGCCGACAGCTCTCGGCGGGGTAGGCTCTTAAGTGAATCAATATCCACCAGCACGGCCTTGGGCTGCCAGAAAGCGCCGATCATATTTTTACCCAGCGGGTGGTTAACGCCGGTTTTGCCCCCCACCGACGAATCCACTTGGGAAAGCAGCGTGGTGGGCACCTGGATAAACGCTACACCTCGCTGATAGGAAGCGGCGGCGTAGCCGACCATATCGCCGATTACCCCACCGCCTAAAGCAATTAGCGTGCAGCGACGATTAAAACCGGCCTCCAGCAGGACATCCCAAATACGCTTGACCTGCTCGATGGTTTTATACTGTTCGCCATCGGGAAGCACCACCGTGCGCACCTCAAGATGCTCCGGCAAGCTGGCGCAGAGCTTTTCCAGGTAGAGCGGTGCGATGGTCTCGTTGGTCACCACCATCACCTGCTGGCCGGCCAGATAAGGCGTTAGCATATCGGCACGGCCAATCAGCTCGGTGCCAATATGAATCGGGTAGCTGCGCTCGCCTAAAGCAACGTGAAGGGTGCGTGGCGCACTGGCTGTCGAGGTCATGGCGATACCTTATGGTTAAGCGTTCCAGCCGACGGAGATGAGGGCTCGAGTGGATCCACCAGCCGGTGCACCCGGCGCAGGATTTCATTGACCACCGCCCGAGGGCTGCGCCGGTCGGTGCGCACGGCAATATCCGAGGTGGCGCGGTAGAGCGGATCGCGCTGGGCAAACATATCGTTGAGCACCTGCTCACGATTGGCGCACTGCAGTAGAGGCCGGTTGCGATCTTTCGCCGTCCGTTTGAGCTGCTGGTCGACGGTGGTCAACAGGTAGACCACCGTGCCCCGCTCGCGCAGAGCGCGGCGATTCTCCTCCCGCAGCACCGCACCGCCGCCGGTGGCGACCACCACCGGAGAGAGCTGGGTTAACTCATCAATCATATGAATTTCCCGCAGGCGAAAGCCCTGCTCCCCCTCGACATCAAAAATCCACGGGATATCTGCCCCGCAGCGGTCTTGGATGGCGTGGTCACTGTCGTAAAACGGGCGCGAAAGCTCGGCCGCCAACAGGCGACCAATAGTGCTTTTGCCAGCCCCCATGGGGCCAATGAGAAATAAATTGGGTAAATCCTGCATCAGCGAACCGTTAAGCCATCGTCTAGGAGTCGTGGAGTAATAAAGACTAACAACTCTACCTTTTCATTGCTCTCTTCGGTATAGCGAAACAGTCTACCGAGCAAAGGAATATCACCCAAAAGCGGCGTTTTGGCGATTTGGCGCAGCTCTTCAGTGGTCAAAATCCCGCCTAACACCACCGTTTGGCCGTTATCTACCAGCACTTGGGTCTCAATTTGGTTGGTATCAATCGGCGGCTCACCGCCAAACTCCGATTCACGGAAACTATCATTTTTGATCACCAGATCCATAATAATACGGTTATCCGGGGTAATCTGCGGGGTGACTTCCAACGAAAGTACGGCTTCTTTAAACTCGGTATCCGGATTGTCGTTGCCATCGACACTCTGGAAGGCGCGCTCTTCACCCTGGCTAATTTTGGCGGTACGTTGATTGGCGGTGATAATTCTAGGCTGTGAAATGGTCTGGCTTTTCCCTTCGCTCTCCAGTGCGCGCAGCTCCAGATCCAGCAGGATATCGCCGGATAAATAGCCAAAGCTAAAGCCGGTGCCTGGCCCTGTGGCGGCGCCTAGATCTACTGCCAAACCTCCCTGCGCTCGGTTAATGCCATTCGGGTTGATATCGCGCCGACTGAAGGTGCCGTCTTCCCCCTCTTGAAAGCCGCGGGTGCTCGACACCCCCCAGTTAACCCCCAGTTCGCGGGAAGCGGTGTCCCTGGCGATGACAATGCGCGCCTCTATTTGCACCTGGCGGACGGCCACGTCCAGGCGGTCTATGATGCGCATGATATCGCGCACCTGGTCAGCCGTATCCTGCACCAGCAGCGTATTAGTGCGTTTATCAACGCTCACCCGACCGCGCTCGGTCAGTAGTCCAAAATCGTCGTCCCCGCGCAGCAGTTGGGATAAATCCTCGGCCCGGGCGTACTTGATCTGGATAAACTCGGTGACCAGCGGTGAGAGCGTTTCACGCTGGTTACGCGCCTCTAGCTTCTGGCGTTCCAGCTCGGCCAGCTCGTTGGCGGGGGCCACTACAATCACATTGCCCTGTTCACGGCTCGATAGCCCCTGGCTTTGTAGAATCAACGCCAACGCCTGATCCCAGGGCACGTCATTTAAGTTGAGCGTTACCCGCCCGGAGACGCTGTCGCTGGCGACCAAGTTTAACCCGGTGAACTGAGCCAGCGTGGCCAGCACCGAGCGTACTTCGATATCCTGAAAGTTAAGGCTCAAGCGCTCGCCGGTGAAGCGTTCACCCGTTGCTTCAGCGGATTGTGATTCCGGACTGGCGGGCTGCACTTCCACGCTCAGCACGCGACCACTTTGCGAAGAGATCATCGCATAAGCGCCCTGGGTGGCAACGGCCAACTGGGTGTTGCCTTGACTGGCGCGGGGCGTAATCCGGGTAATCGGCGTGGCAAAGTCGGTAACATCGTAGACCTGGTTTAGCGAATCTGGAATCGCCACATCGCGCAGATCTACCATCACCTGACCGGGCCCGCCTTCCCGCACGTTGGCCTCGACGCCTTCGCGATCAAAGGTGACGATCAACCGTCCGGCGCCGTCCGGGCCGCGGCGAAAATCAATATTTTCAATCTGCGGCCCTTCGTCCGTTTCAAGCCCCGCTGAAGCGACACGGGGAGAAGCATTAGACGAGCGGCTGGCGTCTGCAGCAAAGGTAATACGTAGACGATCCCCCAGCACACGGGACGTGAACGTCTGGGACTCGCTGAGATTGATCACCAAACGCGTACGGCCATTGCCCTCCAGCGCGGTAATGTGCTCGATACCGTGACGATTAACATTGATGCGCCGATCAGCAAGCCCGCTCTGTGTTGCCGCCAAATCCAGCGATACCCGGGGTGGAGAGTCCAACCGGTAGCTGCGCAGCTCCGGAATGCTGCCGGTAAACCGCAGGTCAAGGTGGGCGCCACCGTTCTCAGCGGGCTGAACATCAATATCAGTCAGCACCGAGGCAGTCGCCAATGAGGGCAATAGTGAAAATAGTGCGGCCATGGCCATGTAGAAAGTCATTCGCCAAGCTGTAACTGCCATGAGCTATTATCCGCTTACTCGTTGTTTTCGTTGATGACTAGCGACACTTGCCGCTCCTGCCACCCTTCAGGCTGGGTGAACACCCGTTCTGTCACGCGTATCTCTTGAGCGTTGATCTGGGCAATACGCCCATAGTCGGTGCCCAGATAGTTCCCCTCTTTCACGCTGGTCACGTTGCCATCCGGGGAGGCAATCAACGCCACCTGCCGCCCTCCCATACGCATGGTACCGACCAACCGCAGCTCTTGCAGTGAGAAGCGCTCCAGCGGCTCTGGGGTGCGCTGCAGGTCAGGTGCTAAAGCGCCTTCATTACGACTGGTGCCCTCCTTCTCCACTGCCTCTGGCGGCAGAAAGGGGCTACGTCCGTCGCTATACAAGTAGCTCAGCTCCTGGCCTTCGGGCAGCGCGACAGCCATAACCGACGGTTGCCCCCCAGGGGAGTGGCGAATGGCCGCCAACGTATCTTCTAGCTGTGCTAAACCGGCATCCGCACAGCCCGTTAGCGCTGCCGCTGAGAACGCCAGGATAATAGCCGAGACGGCCCTGACTGCAGGTGGCGCTGTTTTTTGTTTAGCGGTCATGGCGTATCCGCCCCCTCAGTAGAGGGTGCTTCGCTCTCCTCTACATAGCGGTAGGTACGCGCGAGTAGCGAAAGCCGCAGCGTATCACCACGACCATCAATGGGCTCCAGGGAAAAATCGTGCTGGGTCACCATACGGGGTAGCGAGGCAATGTCAGCACTAAAGCGCGCCAATTGGTGATAGCCACCGCGCACCTGTATATCCAGCGGTTGCTCGACATAGTGGGGCTGGGTTTGCGTTGGGCGCAGCCGAATCGTTTCAATGGTGAGGCGGTTGTCGACGGCGGCGTCGCTAATGCTATCCAGTAGCGAGGGGATTTCCGCATCGGTAGGCAGCATGGTACGTAAACGCCCCATCTGCCCCTCCAGGGTCGCCAACTGCTCGCGCATTTCCAGCAGAAAGGCCTCTTGAGAGGCTTGGCTGCGGTATTCGCTCAACAGCCTGACTTCTTGGCGCTGGGCGGCCATCAAAGCTTCGCGCTGTTCGCTCACCACTAACCACATCATGACACTCAGTGCGGCCAGCAGCGCCAGACAGCAGCTCAACACCTTTAATAGCCACGGCCAGCTGCCGGCCTCTTTGATGTCTAAATCCCGCCAGTCAACATCGCGCAGGCGCTGCCACGTGATAGCCCACTGTGCGCGGTTAAGCGTCATGGAAGCGCCTCCTCGACACTTTGCGGCAACGGAGCGGTGAGCTGCTCCACTTCAAAACGAAATACCCGGCCTGAGCCATTTTGCTCACTCTCTACTGCTGAGAGCGAGGGAACGGCAAACCCTGGCAGCGCGGCAATCCGGCGCAGCTGTTCGGAAACCTGACGCTCGCTGCCTGCCACCGCTGTAACGCTGACGCTGTTACCGTTTTTCGCTAAGCGTTGATAAATAACGCCATTGGCCACGCTCTCCGCCACGTCATTAAATAGCTGCACAGCAACCGTTCGTTCGGCCTGCAGCGCCTGAAAAACGGCGATCTGCTCGCCTAACCGTTGCGCGTCGCTGGCGTAGCGTGAAACGCCCTCAATATCGGCATTAAGACGCTCGATGTGGTCACTAATAGTGGCATTACGCTGCTGCTGGGCGGCCAGCTTGAGCTGATAAACATACGCGACAAGCAAACCCAGCACGACGCCAAGCACCAGCATGCCCGCCACCACGGCGTAGAATTTGCGGGTGCGCCGTTCACGCTGCGCTTCCCGCCAGGGCAGCAGGTTAATCGTCATGCTCATTGGTTAACTCTCACTGACTAACCCTCATGGCCAGACCACCCGCGGTAAGCATTGCCGGGGCATCATTGGTTAAGGCCTGAAGGTTTAACCGCTTATTCACCCGCATGCGCTGGAAAGGGTTGGCAATGGTCACCGACATACCGCTATCTTCAGCAATGCGCTCGGCAAGCCCGGGAATCACGCTCGATCCACCCGCCAGTACAATGTGTTTCACCTCTTGCTGACGCCCGGCGGTGTAGTAAAGCTGCAGGGAGCGTCCCACCTGCTGCACCACGGTTTCCAGAAAAGGGTTAAGGACACGCTCATGGTAATCGTCGGGTAGTCCGCCACGCTTTTTAGCGAAGCCCGCTTCCTCCATACTTAAGTCATAATGGTCGCGAATCGCATCGGTGAGCTGACGGCCGCCAAACACGGTGTCGCGGGTATAGACGATATGCCCACCGCGAACGACGTGGAAGGCATTCATATTGGCGCCAATATCCACCAACCCAACGCAGGCGGTGGGGCCATTCTCTACGTTTAGCTGGCGACGCAGCTCGGCGAGCGAACGCTCCATGGCAAAGGTTTCCACGTCCACTGCCGCAGGCTCTAAGCCCGCTCGCTCAAGCGTGTCGGTAAGCTGCGTCACATCCTGCTGCCGACAGGCGACCAGCACCACCTGCTGCTGCTCGTCGTCAAAGGGGGCGGGACCAAGGCACTCAAAATCAAATGCCACTTCATTGAACGGAAACGGAATATGGCGGTCTGATTCGGCCACGATGCGCTCTTCAATTTCCTCTTCACTTAGCCTGATAGGGAAGCTAAGCGTCTTGGTGATTGCGGCGCTGGCGGGAACAGCCACCGCCGCTTTACGGGTAGAGGGTTTGGCGTGCTCCACGGCGCGGCTAAGCACGCTGGCCACGTCATCAATATCGCGGATTCGGCGCTCCACGACGGCCCCTTCACGCAGCGGTCGTACGGCATAGCTTTCTACTTGGTAATTATCGTGGCACTGTTTAAGCTCAAGCAGCTTGACGGTCGCCGAGGTAATATCGACGCCGATCAACCCTTTACCAGGTTTTAGAAAGCGCATATTGGGTATGGCTCCGCCTGCTTATCACCCATTTTTCACATGTGGTTTGAGGTTACATGATTTTTAGTGACGTCACACGTGGATCAACTTAGCGACTATCAACACTGGTGGCCGCCGCCTCAGGTTCCTATAATGGCTGCCAATTGCATGATACGGCCGTTTAGATGCCGATCTTTTCATTCTTCCCAGGGTGCTCTCCGTACATGACGTTTCTTCGAAACCTTATTGTGTCGCTGTTTTTTCTCATCGTGTCGTTGGTCGGTGCTAGTGCGTTAGCCGTAGTGGGAGCCGCCATTTACTTTGCGCCGGGTCTGCCAGATGTACGCCAACTGCAGGACTTTGAACTGCATACGCCGCTGCGTATTTTTACCCAGGACGGTAAGCTGATTGGCGAATTCGGTGAAGAGCGCCGTATGGCGATCAACTTTGACGAAATTCCACAAGATATGATCGACGCCTTGACCGCGGCCGAAGATGCCAGCTACTTCGACCACGCCGGGGTGGATCCGCGTGGCTTGGCGCGGGCCGTGGTTCAACTGGCGATGAGTGGCGACATTCAATCCGGCGGTTCAACGATCACCATGCAGGTCGCACGTAACTATATGTTGACGCTCGATCAGACGTTTACACGCAAAATTCGTGAAATCCTGCTGGCGCTGCAAATGGAGCAGATACTCAATAAAGAGCAAATCTTCGAGCTTTACGTGAACAAGATTTTCCTGGGCAATCGCGCCTATGGTATCGCCGCCGCCGCTGAAACCTATTACGACAAGCCGCTTGCCGAGCTTAGCCTGGCGCAAACGGCCATGATTGCCGGTTTACCTAAGGCACCTTCTACCTTTAACCCGCTGGCTAACTCCGAGCGTTCGCTGATTCGTCGTAACTGGATCCTCTTCCGTATGCGCGAGCTGGGGCATATCGATGACGCCACCTACCAAGCGGCCGTTCAGGAACCCGTCACGGCCCGTCGTCACTACACCCAAGCTGAAGTCGATGCCTCCTATGTCTCCGAAATGGCGCGACAATATGCGGTAGAACGCTTTGGTGATGAGGCCTACACCGGCGGCTATCGGATTTACACTACGATTGATAGTGAGCTGCAGCCCTTTGCCCGCCAAGCGCTCGCCAACGGGCTAACGGCCTATGACCTGCGCCATGGCTGGCGCGGGCCAGAGCAGCGCGAGATTGCTGCAAGCCTTGTGGAAGCCCAGGAGCAAACCGCTACCCAAGGGCTTGAAGAGGAGCTTTCCGAGTCTCCTGAGATTCGCCAGACCGCACGTCAAGCTGCCCAGCGCAGCCAGACGGAAGTCGAAGGCATTGATGGCGACGTCAGCAACTGGGTGCAGGTGCTTGAACGTACCCCCAACTATGGGCTGCTCCAGCCTGCCATTGTGGTAGAGAGCAGTGGCCGCGAAATGCAGGTACTGACGCGTAACGGCGGTCTACAAACCATCGCCTGGGAGGGCCTCAACTGGGCGCGCCCTTATCTGAGCCCACGTAGCCGCGGCGCAGAGCCCAGCTCGGCGGAGGAGATTGCCGTACGTGGTGATATGATCCGCGTCGTTGAGAATGAAGATGGTTCACTGCGGCTATCACAGCGCCCGGACGCTGAAGGCTCGCTGGTCGCCCAAGACCCACGCACTGGTGCTATCCTCGCCTTACAGGGCGGTTTCGATTTTAACGCCAGCAAGTTCAACCGCGCAGTTCAGGCCCAGCGGCAGTCAGGCTCTATCTTTAAGCCGTTTATTTACTTAGCGGCCCTTCAGGATGGGGAAATGAACGCCGCCAGCGTAGTCAACGACTCGCCCGTAGTACTCAACGATGGCAGCAACTCGCTTTGGCGACCGGTCAACTCCAGCCGTGATTTCCAAGGCCCCATGCGCCTACGCCCGGCCCTTGCCCGTTCGCGCAACCTGGTGACTATTCGTGTACTACAGACCATGGGGCTTGACCACACCATTAGCTACCTGGAAGGCTTCGGCTTCTCTTCAGAGCGGCTGCCCCACGGGTTGTCGCTGGCACTCGGCAGCGCGACCTTAACCCCCATGGAAATGACCAACGCCTACGCGGTCATCGCCAATGGCGGCTTCCAAGTGTCACCCTGGTTTATTGAGCGGGTAACCCGTGACGATGATAACGAAGTGATTGATGAAGCCACGCCGCAGGTCGCCTGCCCCAGCTGTGCCGAAGATCAGGAAACGGTAGAGATCGATGGTCGCGAATACCCGATCGCCAAACGGGTAGCCGACCCGGCGGCGGTGTATATCCTGCGGGATATGCTGCGTGACGTCATCACCTCGGGTACCGGCCGCGGCGCACTGAGCCTTAACCGTGAAGATATCGTCGGCAAGACCGGTACCACTAACAGCCAGCGCGACGCTTGGTTTGCGGGCTTTAATAGCAACCTAGTGACCACGGTCTGGGTCGGTAAAGACAGCAATGAAACCATCTCTGAGTATGGCGCTCAGGCCGCTCTACCCATATGGGTAGAGTTTATGGGCGATGCCTTGGAAGGAACCCCGAATGCCGTGCCCGAACGCCCCGCGACGATTGTTACCGCCCGTGTAGACCCAGACACTGGCCAACGCTTAGCGGACGGCCAGTCTGGCGGGATTACCGAGCTGTTCCATCAGGATCACCTGCCGGATTACCAGCAGCGTCGCATTAGTCGCGAGCTGGAAGAGGCCAGTGGCTCTCAGGGTTCAGGCACCGCTGAGTCGATCTTCTAAACCAGCCAAACCCGTAGCACACCACACAAAAGGCTCACCAAGCAAAAGGCCCGGAGATTATCGCTCCGGGCCTTTTCTGTTACTGGCTACCCTTTGGTCGGTATGTAGGGTCGCCTAACGTTTAACCGCTAACGGGGGCCACAGGCGCTTCGCGCTTGCTGGCCAGCCAGTTAGCACCTATGGCAACGGTCATGACCACCACCCCGGCAATTTCGGTCATCAGATTGGGGTAGAACACCCCAAAAATCGCGGCGGTAATGGCGATGCGGGGCAGCCACGACATTCTGGTAAACAGATAGCCCTCCAACGCTGCGGCAAAGGCACCTAACGCCAGAATGGCAATCACCCCGTTCCAGATCACCACCGGCACTGGCCCGCCCATAATGATTTCTGGATTAAAGACCATAAACAGCGGAATCAAATAGAGCCCTTTGGCAAATTTCCATGCCTGGAAGCTGGTTTCCATTGGCTTGCTACCCGCAATCGCTGCCCCGGCAAAGCCTGCCAAGGCTATCGGTGGCGTCACGTTGGAGTCCTGGGAGTACCAGAACACCACCAGGTGAGCGACCAGAAGCGGAATGCCAAACTCCTGCGTAAGCGCAGGGCCCACCAGCACGATCAAGACGATGTAGCTGGCGGTGACCGGCAGCCCCATTCCTAAAATCAAGCTAGCCAACAGCACCATTAGCAGCGCGAGTAGAATGTTGCCGCCGGAGAAGGCCATCATCATGGATGAGAATTTCAACCCCAGCCCGGTTAACCCCACCACGCCAACGATAATGCCCGCCACTGCGCAGGCCATCGACACCGCCACTGCATTACGCGCACCCAACTCTAGTCCTTCTACCAGCTTCGCCAAGCCAGCACGCAGCATTCCTTTGGTAGCGCTCGCCGTTACCGGCTGGCCCTGCCTGGGCGCCACAAAAAAGAACCACAACCCATAACGTATCACCGCTACCAACACCATGGTGACAACTGCGTAGTAGCCTACCCGCATGGGCGACATACTCATTGCCAACAGCCAAACCAGCACGGCCAACGGCAGCAGGAAGTGCCAACCATCCTTCATGACTTGTCGCATCTGCGGCAGCTCGTCTTTGGGCAGGCCCTGCATTCCTTGTTTGAGAGCGATAATATGCACAAACAGATAAACCGTGGCGAAATACATAATCGCCGGCAGAATACTGACTTTGACGATATCCAGGTACGGCGTATTGGTGTACTCAGCGATCAAGAATGCCCCCGCCCCCATCAGCGGCGGCATAATCTGCCCACCGGTGGAGGCCGCGGCTTCGATACCGCCCGCCTGCTTGGGCTTGTAGCCCAGCCGCTTCATCAACGGAATAGTAAAGGCACCGGTGGTGACCACGTTGGCAATCGCACTGCCAGAAATCGAGCCCATACCCGCCGACGCTAATACCGCCGCCTTGGCTGGCCCGCCGCGCTGGCGGCCCGTCGCCGCATAGGCCATATCAATAAAGAATTTGCCTGCCCCGGTGCACTCCAAAAAAGCGCCAAAGAGGACAAAAATAAAGATATAAGTTGCCGCGACGCCTAGCGGCAAACCGAAGATACCCTCTTGCCCTAAATACAGTTGCCCAGCAACCCGGTCAATGGTGTATCCGCGGTGTTCAAGAATGCCCGGCATCCACTCACCTAGCCACGGCAGCTCGCCCCGCGGCCCGGCAAAGGCGTAGACAATCGCCAATAGGCCAATCACGGTCATACCAAAGCCTACCGCGCGGCGGCTGGCTTCCAGTACCGTTACCGTGGCAATACAGGCGACCAGAATATCGGTACTGTTCCAAAAGCCCGCACGGCTAAAAATCTCATCCAGGTTAAGTACTAAATACCCACCAGTGATGATCGCCCCAGCAAAAAAGACTAGATCAAGCCCCCAGCCCAATACACCACGCTTGCGAGTGGGGCCGAAGGCGGGAAACATTAGAAATGCCAGCACCATAATCAGCGCCAGGTGAATACTGCGCTGATAAAAAAGCCCTAAGGGCTGAATACCAGCGGAATAGAGCTGAAACAGGGAAAGACCCACCGCCACAATGGTGATCGACCACAGCACCATGCGGGGTTGAATCACATTACCGCCAGGCACCACGCTCGACGGCTGATTGGATTCGCTCATGAAGTCCTCGGAAGCGTTAACTAATGTCGTTTTTATTCACGCGGGGATGCGTGAGGGTCTATCAACTGAATGGTCACGCGTTTTCCAGCGGCGTGCTCACTTAGGCTCACTGATGCATGCTCACCGCTTGGCCACACCACACGATGATTAACAGCCGGTGACCCCACCCTCAACACATAACGGTTATTTGCTACAGGCTCGTTAATGGCATTAATCCAGTAACCGCCCTCACCGTCTGACACCTGCTCGCCGCGGCCAAAAATATGCCCAAGTCCGGCGGCGAAATCGGGTTGATGGCTACGCTCCAATTGCATGACGCCCGCTACATTACGATAGCAGTCCATCACCGTGAAATGTTCAACGGAGTGTTGCCACTTAATACACCAGCGACCGTCAGTAGGTACCGCTTCATCCACTAGCGTGTCGCCCTGTTCGGTCACTACAGCCAGGCGCATAAACGCCGACGCCGAAGCGGGGGAAGCCCCCACTTCGGCAAGCGGACAACATGCAATGAGTAGCGCCAACAGCCGTTGCTGCCACTGCATGGCAATATCCTTTCAGATCCTTTAGCGGTTACGGACGCAGACGATCCGGGATCTCAGCACCGACTTCTTCAAAGTAGCGTATTGCGCCCGGGTGCAGCGGTACGGGGGTTGACTCCATGGTGAACTCAACGGTGGTATCGTTAGCTGCTGGGTGAACCGCGATCAGCTCATCGGTGTTTTCAAACAGCAGTTGGGTCAACTGATACGCCAACTCTTCGTCCATATCGGCATTGACGACCAGCACGTTGGGAATACCGATGGTCTGAACAGCTTCGTCCATACCGTCATACATACCCGCAGCTAGCTCGTAGGGTGCAAATACCGCTTCTTCTTCCTGGGCATTGGCCACTTCTTCATCAGACAGGCCGATCAGGCGAATATCGCGGGTGGCTGCCAGATTAAGAATCGAGCTGGTCGGCGGCCCAACGCTCCAGAAACCGGCATCGATATCGCCATCGCGAATGGCATCAGCGGTTTCGTTGAAGTTAAGGCGTTGGGGAGTGAAGTCCTCATAGCTAATACCATTGGCTTCTAACAGCGCGCGGGCGTTTAGCTCGGTACCGCTACCCGGTGCACCAACAGAGACGCGCTTGCCAGCCAAGTCAGCGATGGATTCAATATCTGATTCTGCCAGGGTGACCAGCTGTACGGCGTTAGGGTAAACCGAGGCAAGCGCACGGGTGTTTTCAATCTGGCGACCTTCAAAGTCATCCGTGCCGGTATAGGCCTGGTAAGCGGTATCTGCGAGTACCAGCGCTAGGTCAGCATCACCGCGCATGATCAGCCCCATATTCTCAACCGAGGCACCAGTGACTTCGGCGGTCGCCTGGGCGCCTTCGATATGGTTGTTGATCATTTCGGCAAAACCGCCACCGATAGGGTAGTAAACGCCACCGGTACCACCCGTCGCGATTGAGAGCTGTTGAGCGCTTGCTGGAAGCGCAACCGCTAGCACAGATGCGGCGGCTGCCGTGGTGTATAGAGAGCGTAGAGTTCGCATGAGCGTTTCCTCTGTCCTGCTTGGACTTATAAGTATGGTTGACGATAAAGGAAGTGCTAAATCCCTGCTTCGGCTTGCCAACAACAGCCAACCTGAAGCGGTGAAGGAGAAGTTAGCACGGCTAATGCGTTAGATGCTAATAGGAGGTTATCAGCGCTGCAGAGGCGTGACCTCCTAGCCGTTGAGTCAAAAAGCGACGTATTAACCTCATGAAACGCTGCATAAATATCTTACACTATGCCAAATTGTTAATATTTATTGATAATGACCGTCAATTCCCGCCTCACCTTTATTATTGATTCTGCACAGGAGCCACACTGCTATGGAGCCCGGTTTTAAAGCGGAAACCAGTCAGGAGAGAGACGCGCCGCGGCAAAATCTCGCCATCAGCGCCTACCGTCAACTCAAGCATGACATCATTCGCGGCCGCTATGCGCCGGAACAGAAGCTCTTGATGAGCCGCCTGAAAGAGCAGTACGGCGCCAGTACCGGACCACTGCGGGAAGCACTCTCACAGCTGGTCGCTGACCGCTTGGTGGTGGCCATTAGTCAGCGCGGCTACCGGGTAGCGCCAATGTCGCTGGCCGAACTCAACGACATTTATGACGCCCGCGCACAGCTCGAAGGGCTGATCCTGCGCTTGGCTATCGAACGCGGCGACGATGAGTGGGAAGCCACGGTGCTGGCCACCGCGCACCGGCTGGCCAAGGTTACCGACATCAACACCCCCGACGACCTGCTCGACATCTGGGATCAGCGACACAAAGCGTTCCATACCGCCATTGCCAGTGGATGCAACTCCCCTCACCTGCTGCAAATGCGCAATACCCTGTTTGATCAGGTGGAGCGTTACCGCCACCTGTGGCTACAGGAAACGGTGATGTCGTCTAAAGCGTTAGCGCTTAAACGCCAGGAGCATGCCGCCCTGGTGGAGGTCATTCTAGCTCGTGACACCGCCCAGGCTGACACCTTAATGCGCGACCATTTGATGACCCCAGTGCCGATTATCACTCGTGTCCTCGAAGCACGAGGTATTAACTAAATTCTGCGTTTTAAAAAAATGTAGATATTTTTAAAAAACGGCGATACATTGGCTGCAAGCTATTTTGCCTCTATTCCTGACCACTTTCCGAGGAATCCACGCCATGACGCATTTCAACTGGGACGACCCGCTACTTCTGGAACAACAGCTCACCGATGAAGAGCGCCAGATTCGTGATGCGGCCTACGACTACTGCCAGGAAAACCTTCAGCCCCGCGTGCTGACCGCCTTCCGTGAAGAGCGCTTTGACCGCGAGATCATGACCGAAATGGGCGAGCTTGGTCTGCTCGGCGCCACCGTATCCCCCGAGTATGGCGGTGCAGGCGTTAACCATGTCGCTTACGGTTTGATTGCCCGTGAAGTCGAGCGCGTGGACTCTGGCTATCGCTCCGCCATGAGCGTGCAGTCATCGCTGGTGATGTACCCCATCGAGACTTACGGTTCTGAAGAGCAGAAACAGAAATACCTGCCCAAGCTTGCCAGCGGCGAGATGGTCGGCTGCTTCGGTTTAACCGAGCCCGATCACGGCTCCGACCCCGGCAACATGATTACTCGGGCGGAAAAAGTCGACGGCGGCTACCGCCTGACCGGCGCAAAAATGTGGATCACCAACAGCCCGATTGCTGATATTGCCGTGGTCTGGGCGAAATCAGCGGCTCACGACAATCAGATTAAAGGCTTTATTGTTGAGCGCGGCACCGAAGGCTTCACCACCCCCAAAATCGAAGGCAAAGTCTCGCTCCGCGCCTCGATTACCGGTGAGATCGTGCTGGATAACGCCTTCGTTCCCGAAGAGAACCTGCTGCCCAACGTTAGCGGCCTTAAAGGCCCGTTTGGCTGTTTGAACAAAGCGCGTTACGGCATCGCCTGGGGCGTGATGGGTACCGCGGAGTTCTGCTGGCACGCAGCGCGTCAATACACCTTAGACCGCAAGCAGTTTGGCCGCCCGTTGGCCGCCAACCAGCTGATTCAGAAAAAGCTCGCCGATATGCAGACCGAGATCACCCTGGGCCTGCAAGCCGCATTGCAGGTGGGTCGCTTGATGGATAGCGGCAACTGGGCACCGGAAATGGTCTCGCTAATCAAGCGCAATAACTGTGGCAAAGCGCTGGATATCGCCCGCCAGTCCCGCGATATGCACGGCGGTAACGGCGTTTCTGATGAGTACGGGGTTATTCGCCATATGGTCAATCTGGAGTCGGTGAATACCTACGAAGGTACCCACGATGTGCACGCACTGATTCTGGGTCGTGCTCAGACAGGCATTCAGTCGTTCTTTTGATCACCGCATTTTGACCACTTGTCACTTATTAACGGAGCCCCTATGAGCGAGCTAACCAAACCACTGGCCGGTATTAAAGTACTCGATATTTCCCGTGTGCTGGCCGGGCCTTGGTGCGGCCAAATGCTTGCGGATATGGGGGCGGACGTGATCAAGGTTGAACGCCCCGGTAGCGGCGATGACACTCGCCACTGGGGCCCTCCTTGGCTCGCGGGCAGCGAAGAGTCGGCCTATTACCTATGCGCTAATCGGGGTAAACGCTCGCTAACCGTTGATATGGCCAAGCCCGAAGGCCAGGCGGTGATTAAACAGCTGGTCGCTCAATCAGACGTGTTGATAGAGAACTTCAAGGTCGGCGGCCTGAAACGCTACGGCCTGGATTACGCCAGTTTAAAGACGCTTAATCCCAGGCTGATCTACTGCTCCATCACCGGTTTTGGCCAGGAGAGCCCCTACGCTCATCGCGCTGGTTACGACTTTATGATCCAAGCCATGGGCGGGATCATGAGCCTGACCGGCAAACCTGACAACGAGCCAGGCGGCGGGCCGGTAAAAAGCGGCGTCGCCTTTACCGATATTTTCACTGGGCTGTACGCCGCCAATGCGATTTTAGCGGCGCTTTATCAGCGCCGAGATAGCGGCCAGGGGTGTCATATTGATATGGCACTAATGGATGTCCAGGTGGGGGTACTCGCCAACCAGGCGCTCAACTACCTAACCTCTGGCAATGTGCCTCAGCGGTTGGGTAACGCTCACCCTAACATCGTGCCGTATCAGGCGTTTGCCACCCAGGATGGCCATATGATTATGGCGGTCGGCAACGACGAGCAGTTCAAACGTTTTTGCACGGTGCTTTCGCTACCGGCATTGGCGGAAGATCCTCGCTTTGCCACCAACGGCGCTAGAGTTAATAACCGCACGCTTCTCGTACCGCAATTGGAAGCGGCATTAGCCCAGCGCAGCACTGATGAGTGGCTAGCCGCCTTTGAAGCCGTTGGCGTCCCCTGTGGCCCGATCAATACGCTGGATCGGGTATTCGACGACCCTCATGTGAAAGCCCGCGGACTCAAGCAGACCCTGCCCCACGATCAGGCGGGTCAAGTGGATCTGGTCGCCAACCCTATCCGTTTTAACGGCGCCCAGATGAGTGCCACCACAGCACCGCCCCATCTGGGCCAGCACACTGAAAGCGTACTAGAGGAACTTGGCATTACCCTCGAACAGCGCAAAGCACTGCGCGATGCCGGGATTATTTAGCAACGCCAAGAATTACTCTTCCCCTCCTTAGCGCCTCACCCGGCGCTTTTTTTATGCCGTTAAGTGCCGCCGGGGTTGCGAGCCAGTAGATAAAGAGCAATTGGTTAGTACTTCACAGCAAATAGCTATACAATACCTGTACAAAAAACAACTCAACATATAAGCTGGTTAACGTTGAATGCTTCGATCTAGGCTTGAGGCATTATGCTTTCTCATATGATGACATTAATAGCGACATACGATCCCCTACCCAGGAGCAGCTATGAGTCAGTGTGCCCGCGTTAATGACCGTTGCAAACGCTGTGAAGGCGACTTGCCCTTCGAGTTCACCATGGCTTTTCAGCCCATTGTGGATCTGACGCTGGCGAAAATCGTTACCTACGAAGCACTGGTGCGTGGCCCACAAGGTGAATCCGCCTGGAGCGTTATTTCACAAGTCACGGATGATTTGCTGTATCGCTTTGACCAAGCCTGCCGGGTGAAAGCGATCGAAATGGCCAGCGCACTGGATATGCAAACCGACCTCTCGATCAACTTCTTACCCAACGCCGTTTATGAGCCGGAAGCCTGTATTCAGGCGACGTTAGACGTTTCCAAGCGCGTGGGCTGGCCCACCCGTCGACTTATTTTTGAGATTACCGAAACCGAACGCGTCCGTGACCGGCAGCATCTATGCAATATCATTGATGCCTATCGCTCCATGGGTTTTAAAACGGCACTGGATGACTTTGGCAATGGTTACGCCAATTTAGACTTACTCACCGATTTAACGCCGGACAAGCTCAAAATCGACCGTGAGCTGGTGATGAACTGCGATAGCGATTGTCGCCGCCAAGCGCTGTTAAACGCGATTATATTACTGGCAAAAGAGCTGGGTACAACGCTGATTGCCGAAGGCGTAGAGACCCGCGCAGAAGCGCTTTGGCTGGCCCGCGCCGGTATTGTTCGTCAGCAGGGTTTCTATTTCGCCAAACCCGCAATTAACTCCTTGGGCGCCGACATCACTCCCCTATTAGTGGGCTTAAAAAGTGAAGCAGAAAGTAGTTCAGGAGCGGTGAATGAAAGAGATTAGCCCCGATAAGCTCTACCAGCTTTTTAACCGCTCACAGCGCAATACGTTCAATGTTATTAAGACCGCTCCCATAGGGATCTGCATTACCGATTCCAAGGGCTTTTTTGAAATGGTCAACCCCGCCTACTGCGAGTTTTACGGCTACCGCGAAGATGAGCTTATCGGCCAACATTTTACACTGGTCGTCCCCGAGGCTTACCGCACACGTCTCTCGAAGCTCCATGATGCGTTTATCTTGGGAAGCGAGCATCAAGATCATCGTCAAGAGTGGGAGGTACGCTGTAAAAATGGTGAAGCTCGCACCATTATTGCCGAAGCTTCCCGCATTGAGGGAGATGACGGCGTACCACATAAAGTCACTTATATCGTTGATATTACCCAGCGAAAACGGTTGGAAGAGCGCCTTAAACAAGCCAATGAACGCCTGGAATATATGGCTCATCACGATGAACTCACAGGACTTTTAAATCGTCGTCAAGGGCTTAAACGCCTGGAAGAAGAGCTTGAACGCTGCAAACGGTATGGCAGTGCGTTAAGTATCGCGATGTTTGATTTAGATGAATTCAAAACAATCAACGACACATACGGCCACAGTGTCGGCGATGACGTGCTTCTGGAAGTCACGGAAGTTGTTAACCAACACCTGCGCTCGACTGACGTACAGATGCGCTTGGGTGGAGAGGAGTTTCTGATTCTCATGCCCGAAATCGAGGCGGAGTCAGCCTACATTGCAGTGGAACGTATCCGCCAGCGCGTTGCCGAAGTATCCTATTCCAAACATAAACTCAACATCACGCTATCAGCGGGCATCGCCAGTTACGCTGAAGCATCCAGTACGCGGCTACTTGATCGTGCCGACAAAGCGATGTACCAAGCTAAACAGACGGGGCGTAACCGTGTTGTCATTGCCTCGTCATCCCCGTAAGCAACGTTACTTATTACCACCATCAGCCCCCCTATCAGGCACCACTATTAAGCACTATGCTAAAAGATCAATCCTCATCAATTAGGAAGTAAGCCATGAGCAGCAATGCCGAACTGAACGAGCTAAAACATAAATACGTCGCTGCTGGCGCCGCAAGCCCCGCAACGGCGTTCGCCGACCACGCTGAAAACGCTGAGATTTGGGACGCGGACGGTAACCGCTTTATCGACTTCGCGGGCGGCATTGGCGTACTCAACGTAGGCCACCGCCACCCCAAAGTGGTCGCGGCGGTAAAAGCACAGCTCGATAAGTTGATGCACACCTGCCAAACGGTCATGCCTTATGAAGGCTACGTGAAAGTCGCCGAGAAGCTCAGCCAGATCGTGCCGGTGCGTGGCCATGCCAAAGTCATGCTGGCCAACTCGGGTGCGGAAGCGCTGGAAAATGCGGTCAAGATCGCGCGCGCGGCCACTGGGCGTTCCAACGTGATCTGTTTTGATGGCGGCTATCACGGTCGTACCTTCTTCACCATGGCCATGAACGGTAAAGTGGCGCCTTATCAGAGCGACTTCGGCCCGATGCCGGGCACCGTTTTCCGTGCGCCCTACCCGGTGCCTTACCACGGTGTTAGCGAAGACGAGGCCATTCGCGGCTTGAAGATGACACTAAAAACCGATGCCAACCCCAAAGACACCGCAGCCATCGTGCTTGAGCCGGTGCTGGGCGAAGGCGGTTTCTACCCGGCCTCTACCAGCTTCCTGACCAAGGTTCGCGAAATCTGCGATGAGCACGGCATGCTGATGATCATCGATGAAGTACAGTCGGGCTTTGGCCGTACCGGTAAGATGTTTGCCATTGAGCATAGTGGCGTTGAGCCGGACATTATGACCATGGCCAAAAGTATGGCCGATGGCATGCCGATATCTGCCATTGTAGGCACAGACAAGGTGATGGACGCTTCAGGCCCCAACTCGCTGGGCGGCACCTACACCGGCAGCCCCACCGCCTGTGCGGCAGCGTTGGCGGTCATGGAAGTATTTGAAGAAGAGAACATTCTGGAGAAGAGCCAGGCCCTGGGCGACAAGTTGGCCAAGCGCTTCAATCTGTGGGCCGACAAGTTTGATTGCATCGACAACGTGCGCAACATGGGCGCCATGGCGGCATTTGAGCTGGTGTCGAACAAGGCCGACCACACGCCTAACCCCGAGCTCGCTGCCGCACTGTGCAAGAAAGCCCGGGAAGAGGGCTTGATCCTGCTCTCCTGCGGCATGTATGGCAACACCATCCGCTTTTTGATGCCCGTCACCATTCAAGATGATGTGCTCAATGAAGGGTTGGATATTATTGAGTCTTGCCTGGATTCACTGGTGTAACACCATTTGAACCGAAACAAACGCCGCCCAATCGGGCGGCGTTTTGGTTTAACGAGGCCGACGATCGCCTTCCAAAAAGTTAGCCGTAAATACCGCTTTGCCATGGGTCTCAAACGACCACTTCATCACCTCGCTTAACGCTGCCATCACGGCATCGAACTCGCCAAATACCTGAGTGCTCATACGGTTGGGGTGTACTTCCAATCCCGTTGCCTCAAGACGTTTCACCACCTCTTTCACCACCTCTTTGACCACCGGCTTGAAGTCATCGGCCAGTGGGTAGTAGCTAAGCTGTACGGAAAGATACATAACGCCTCCTTACGCTGTGTTTGATGCTCTGCTAGCGGCAGACAATCGCTGCCAAGCAGACAAAATAGCGGCACGGGTCTCATCTGGGTGCTCCATAGGAAACATATGCGTGCCAGGGACTTCACTGACCGATAAGCCCTTTCGCTTCAAACGCTTGATCCGCGAAGCGGTCAGCAGATGAGACTCTTTTCCCGCCACCAGCTCAAGCGGCACACCCAAACGTTTCGGTAGGCGCGAAAGGTGATCGGGCAGATGGCGGAAAATCTCCACCTCAATCTGCGGATCAAAGGTCAGTTGCGCACTGCCGTCGTCTAACAAACGCGTCCCTGCTTCAATGTAGTCGTTGAGTGCCTCGGGGGTAAAGCGGCGAAACAGACCACGGCGACCCAGCGAGCTTGCCATCGCTTCGCGGCTCGGCCACACGGTGCGCCGGCCCAAGGTTTTACCTGCGGGTGTGACGCGGTCTACAAAGCCAAACCGCTTGGCAGCTTTCATTGCCCAGGCATCGGTGCCCAGCATCAACGGGGGATCAAGCATGATCACCCCGCAGAAGCGCTCAGGCTGCTTATCGGCGGCCATGGCCATCAAGGTGCCACCCAGCGAATGCCCCACACCCAACAGCGGCGTATCGCTTTCGGGTAGGTAGCTCAGCAACTCATCAACCAGGTTGCCCCAGTTGTGGTTCACCGGATAGTCAGGGTGGTGCCCCAGGCGATCCAGAGGATGGAGGTCAAACATCTCTGCCAGTGGATTTAGCAGGCTGCGATAGCTCAACCCTGGGAAACCATTGGCGTGGGCAAACACTAAAGGGGGACGTGAAGCGGCATCGACAGACATAGCGGGGCTCGTGGGTGGCCAAACGGAAAATGAATTATTCAAACTATCATACGTCTGTTTTAACGTGCTCCCGACACGTGGTCAATCGGGCAAAGGGTTAACAGGCTAATTAAAACAGCGACAGTTGATGCTCTTGGCTGTTTTCCGCCAGCCGGTAGCCCACACCCAGCAGACGCACGGGCCGCTCGCCTCTGGCCCAGCCAACGTTAAGCAGTGTTTCAAACTGCTCGAGGTTAGGCGCGGGGTCGGCGTGTTCGACGGTGGTTTGGGTAAAGTCGTTGAACTTCACTTTTACGATCAACCCGCGTACCGCCAGGGGTGGATCAAGCCGTGCGTAGCGACGCTCTAAATCCTCAATCAGCGCTGGTAACTCACTGCGGCAGGCATCCAGGCTGGGTAAATCCTGAGAATAGGTCTGCTCGGTGCTAATCGACTTACGCTCGCGGTGGGTTTTCACCGGGCGTTCGTCGCGCCCCCAGCTTAGCTCGTGCAGCCGCCGCCCAAAGCGGCCAAAATGTTCGACCAGTTCCGTTAGCTGGCGGCTACGCAAATCGGCGCAGGTGTGGATATCCAATCCCGCCAGCTTTTCCGCGGTGCGTGGGCCAACGCCATGGATTTTTTTCACTGGCAGTTGCTGCACGAAGCTGTCGACTTTGTCCGGCGTGATGACGCAGAGGCCATCAGGCTTGTTCCAGTCGCTGGCGATCTTGGCCAGAAACTTATTGGGCGCCACGCCTGCCGAGACAGTGATGCCCACTTCGCGGCTCACCCGTTCACGGATTGCTTCGGCCATGAGTGTCGCGCTGCCGTGATGCTGGGTGACCTCCGAGACATCCAGGAAGGCCTCATCCAGGGAGAGCGGTTCGATCAGTTCAGTCACATCGCGATAAATGGCGAAGACCTGACGGGCGACCTCTTTGTACTTGGCCATATCGCCACGAATGACGGTTAGATGCGGGCAGCGCTTGAGCGCTTGGCCCATGGGCATCGCGGAGTGAATGCCAAACTCACGGGCAGGATAGTTACAGGTGGCAACCACCCCGCGCTGCTCGACGCTACCGCCAATGGCAATCGGTATCTCTCGCAACGCGGGGTTATCACGCATTTCCACCGCAGCATAAAAACAGTCACAGTCGCAGTGAATAATCTTGCGCACTGGCTACCCGCCTAACTGTAAAAAACACAGTTTAGCATAGGCGCTATGTACCACAGAAGGTTCTTAGCACCTGCTCATTTTCCGTTGCAGGCGCTGCCAAACGGCGCGCTTCAACCGACTCATCGAACGGCTTGGTCACTACTGCCAATAACGTATGGAAAGGCGCAAAATCACCGTCGTAAGCGGCATCAATGACTTCTTGAACCCGATGGTTGCGAGGAATAATGACCGGATTGGCGTGACGCATGGCAGTGAATCGTTCGCTATCTTGATTGGCCACTTGCTCGTGTTGCCAGGTATCCAACCAGGTTGATAATTCATCAGGCTGCGTCGTCAGCGCCAGCAGCGCCTCACGGTGCTCATCACTCGGCGAGGAGGCGTATTGGGTGAGCGCATCAAAGGTGGCCGTCATATCCATCCGGCCCTGATGCATCTGAATTTCCAACGCTTCCATAAGTGGCACGGCCTGGTCGCTGCCTGCTGCAAGGCCAAGTTTATCGGCATGCAGGCGACGCTGTTCGGCGCTGAACAATGGCTCAAAGCGGCGAATGGCATCGGTGGCCTGCTCCACCAACGTCTCTCCTTCTTCATTCATTAACGGAAGCAGCGTTTCGGCAAAGCGGGCCAGATTCCACTGGGCTATCGCCGGTTGGTTGTCAAATGCATAGCGCTTACCCTGATCGATGGAGCTATAAACCTTCTGGGGATCAAACTGCTCCATAAAGGCACAGGGGCCGTAATCGATGGTTTCCCCAGCGATGCTGCAGTTATCGGTATTCATCACGCCGTGGATAAAGCCGACGCTCATCCAGCGGGCAATCAACACCGCTTGGCGGGCGACCACTGCCTCCAGCAGCGCCAAATAAGGGTCTTCGGCGCTGGCGGCTTCCGGGTAGTGACGCTCAATGACATGATCTGCCAGCGCTTTTAACGCCTGCTCGTCACGGCGAGCAGCAATAAACTGGAAGGTGCCCACGCGAATATGACTGCTGGCCACGCGGGTAAACACCGCCCCGGGCTCGGCCATTTGCCGCACTACGCGCTCTCCACTAGTCACCGCAGCCAAGGCCCGAGTGGTGGGAATGCCCATGGCGGCCATGAACTCGCTGACCAAATATTCACGCAGCACCGGCCCAAGCGGCGAGCGGCCATCGCCACCGCGGGAGAACGGCGTGCGGCCGCTGCCCTTTAGCTGCACATCGCGGCGCACGCCGTTCTGGTCGATCACTTCGCCCAGCAGCAGCGCCCGGCCATCGCCCAACTGCGGCACAAAGTTGCCAAACTGATGGCCCGCGTAACCTAAGGCCCCCGGCTTGGCATCGGGCATGGGCTGGTTGCCGCTGAACCACTCAGCAAGCGTGGCTGAGTCAGGAATCTCTTGAGCGCCCAGCTCATGGGCAAGCGGCGCATTGAACGCGATCAGCGCCGGGCTGGCCACCGGCGTCGCTTGGGTGGCGATCCAGAGGGGTTCCGGTAAGGTGGAATAGAGATGTTCGAATGGCAGCACGATAAGCTCCGCTTTATGTGGCAATGGCTATCTAATACCCTAGCATTCTACTCAACTAAACGCCGAGACGATGTTGCCAAACATGCCAAATGTTAAAAACAGCCAGCTAACGCCCCTCCCCCGTGATTTCTATAATCGCGACACGCTTGAAGTGGCGAGAGACATGCTCGGTTGCTGGCTGGTGCGCGAACATAACGGCGAGCAGATGGCGGCAAGAAAGCGCGCTAGCGCCTTTGCAGGTACCCCACAGAAGCCACACCATAGAAAGTGGCGGCACACTGTCATTCGCTGTTACAACCCATGCTATAGATACTTGCCTCTTCAATGAAGCGAGGCCGCAGCACGGTGGTGCAGAGGCCTCTGGCGAAGCTATTTTCTTAGCTTTAGAAATGTATCTTTAATCAGATATTTTGACCACCGGACACTTCAATCCGCTGCGCATTAACCCAGCGATTTTCAGCCCCAAGCAGACTGGCGACCACCGGACCAATATCGTCGGGTACGCCGACACGGCCAAGGGCCGTCATGCTAGCGAACGCGTCGTTATAATCTGGCGTATCACGTACCGCACCACCCAAAAAGTCAGTCTCAATCGCACCTGGGGCAATCGTGTTTACAGTAATGCCGCGGCTACCCAACTCTTTGGCCAAATAAACACTGAGTACTTCGATGGCACCCTTTGCTGCAGAATAGGCTGAGAACCCCGGGAAGGCGGCACGCGTTAGACCGGAAGAAAAGTTCACGATGCGTCCGCCATCGGTAAGCAATGGGAGAAGCGCTTGAGTCAGGAAGAACACGCCTTTGACATGAACATTGAATAGCAGGTCGAATTGAGCTTCTGTCGTCTCGGCAAAAGGCACCATTTCACCATGCCCCGCGTTATTAACAAGATGGTCAAAGCTGTCTCGCCCCCATTTAGACTTTAACGCCGAACGGACACTTTCGACGAAAGCGGGTATGGCATCGATCTCGCTAACGTCGAGGGGCAGCGCAACGGCTTTACGCCCCATGCTTTCAATTTCAGCTACAACGGCGTTTGCGCCCTCAACGCCACTGCGATAGGTGAGGATGACATCGCCGCCATGGCGGGCAATATTGATAGCAGTATTACGGCCAAGTCCGCGGCTGCCACCGGTAATAATTGAAATAGTCGTCATGAAAAGCTCCTGTGCTGGTGAGCATTGTGCCCATCAGTACTATCGCCGACACGCTCCTATTCTTGTTGCTGGATACTCGGCACCTTTTGCCTATTCCTCCAACAATGTTGCGAGACGAAAGGGTAGCGCTTAATGTTTAATTCATGAATGAAAACCTACTTGAGACAGTGCACCGATATGCAGAGGCACGCGTTGGTTCGACGACCAGCGTTACTCAAACACCTATCCCTGGTTTGACGATTATTCGTCAGACTAGGCCTACTGCATTACACTTCAATATAGACAAACCATTGGTGGCCATGGTGCTTCAAGGCAGCAAACGAGTCATCATGGGAAACCGCACTTATGACCTTGGTGCAGGCGAGTCCCTCGTGATTACCGCTGACGTCCCCACCGTTAGTCAGATCACGCGGGCTAGTATTAAAGCCCCCTACCTCTCGCTCGTACTTGAACTTGATCCCACCGTCATTGAGGATCTTGCCGTTGAGATAGATGCCAGCTCGCTAGACACCGATAGGCCCGTCCGTGTTGATACAACAGAGAGAGACGTTTCTGACGCTGCATTGCGCCTAATGCGTCTTATTGAGCGCCCAGGATCATTGGCTATACTCCAGAATCAGTTAATTCGAGAGCTACATTTTTGGCTGATGACAGGACGCCATGGCGCTGCAATTCGGCGCCTTGGTGTTGTTGGCAGCCACGCCAATCGCATTGCACGCGCGGTGTCATTCATCCGTCAACATTTTGCTGAGCCGCTCCGCATAGAGCAACTGGCAGAAACCGCCGGTATGAGCCTATCTTCGTTTTATGAGCATTTCAGATCCATCACTTCCCTGACGCCTCTCCAATTTCAAAAACAGCTCCGTTTGATCGAGGCTCGTAGGATGATGTTGTCGAAGGGAGAGATAATCAGCCACGCGGCTTACGCAGTTGGTTACGAGAGTGTCTCGCAGTTCACGCGCGAGTATAGCCGTCTGTTTGGATTGCCCCCAGGACGCGATATAAAAAACATCAAAGCGCGAACGCAGTCAGTGGCGTAGCCAGGCTCTTATTTCTCTTGCGACAAGCAATTGATCCCAAAGGGGTTACAAACAGTGCTAAGTATCCTGCAAACAGCGAACAGCCTGCTCCAGCACCGGTGTTAACGGCGCCCGCCACTGGTGGGTTAACAGCGCATCGGCCCGGGTCACACCGAGGGAAAGCGATGCCAGCGGTATGCCCCGATCATGGGCGGCGCGGCAGAAGCGGTAGCCGGAAAACACCATTAATGAAGTGCCTACTGCGAGCACTGCATCCGACTCAGCTAACGCTACCTGCGCGGCCAACCGCCGTTCGGCGGGCACCACATCGCCGTAAAACACCACGTCAGGTTTAAGAATGCCGCTACAGCGCGGGCAGTCGAAAATATGAAAGCTGCTGAAGTCAGTCTCTAAATCGGCGTCGCCATCCGGAGCGTGTCCCGCCTGCAAACCTGCAAAGCTAGGATTCATACGCGCCATTTCGGCATGCATGGCGTGGCGCATCATTTGATAGTCACACACCATGCACTTCACCATATCTGCCCGGCCATGCAGGTCGATCACCCGGCGCGAACCGGCGCGCTGATGCAAGCGGTCAACGTTTTGGGTCACCAACTGCTGGATATACCCCTGGGACTCCAGCGCGGCCAACGCGCGGTGCGCGCCGCTGGCTTGGGCTTCGCGCATGGCGCTAAAACCGATCAGCGCGCGGGCCCAGTAGCGCTGGCGAACGTGATGAGAACTCATGAAGTCGCCATGCTGCACCGGGGGTGGCCGCTTCCACTGGCCATCCGCATCACGATAGTCCGGAATGCCGCTGTCAGTACTCACACCGGCACCGGTAATCACCCACAGTTTGGGGTGCTGCTGAATAAACGCCGCCAGCTCCTCTCCCGCCTGAGCAATGCTTTCTGCCATTTCCACGGCCTGCGTCAATCGTTCACCTCTAGGCAATGTGGTTCAAACTCAACGATACTGTATAGCAACAGCGGGCCATGCAACGCGCCCTTTAACGGTTATTGTGCACCCAGGAGATACTCTTATGCAGCACGATCATGACATTATTATTGTCGGTGGCGGCATGGTGGGCGCCGCCCTGGCGGCCCGTGTGGGTCATGCTGGCTTCTCCGTCGGGCTGGTGGAGCAAGGCGACATCCCTGCTGAACCTAGCGGTGACTATGACCTGCGCATTTCATCGCTAAATGCACGCTCGTTAGCCTTTGTTAAGGCCAGCGGCACAGCGCTGCCGGAAGAGCGTAGCTGCCCGTTTCGGCATATTGATGTCTCCAACCAGGACGGCACCGGCCACTCGCTGTTTTCCGCTCAGGATAGCGGCATGGATGATTTCGGTATCTTTATCGAAAACCGCACGCTGCAGTATGCCTTATGGCAGCGCTTGGAACAGTTGCCCAGCGTCACCTGCTATACCCAGTGCGCGCCATTAAGCACGATCACCTCGAGCACTGGCCGCCTGCTGGAGCTGGATAACGGCAAAACCCTCAGCGCCCGCTTAATCGTCGGCGCTGACGGCGCAAAATCGACCCTGCGTGAGCTAGCAGGGATCAGCGTTAGCAGCTACGACTACCACCAGCGGGCCATGATCATTAATGTGGAAACCGAACTGCCCCAGCAGGATGTCAGTTGGCAGGTTTTCACCCCCACGGGCCCCATCGCCATGCTGCCCCTGCCTGGCCACCGCGCTTCCCTGGTGTGGTACGACACCGAGCAAGCCACCCAAGACCGTGAACAGCTGGACGATGAAGCGCTGAAAGCAGCGATTGAAATGGCCTTCCCCAAACGCCTGGGTAACCTCATCCGCATCGTCGCCCGGGCCAGCTTCCCCATCAAGCGCCAGCACGCCCACCGCTATATCGGCAAACGCCTGGCGCTGATTGGCGATGCCGCCCACGTGGTGCACCCGCTGGCAGGCCAGGGATTAAATATCGGCCTACACGACGCCGACACCCTGGCCGAGATTATCATTCAGGTCGCGACCCCGGTGACTACCTCAACCTACTCCGCTTTGAGTGTCAGCGCCGCGCGGCTAACCAGGCGATGATTGCCGCCACCGACAGCTTCCACCACCTGTTTACCGGCGCCAAGCCGCTGCGCCAGCTAGGCGATTTAAGCCTGCAGTTGGCCGAGCGCTTTCCGTTCGCCAAGCGCATGATGATGCAGCAAGCCAATGGGTTGAATCCGTTTAAAATGCGCTGAGTCTCGTTTGGGCCGACACCGCTTTACATGCATACAGCCAAAACGGCAGGCCAAGCAACCGACGATGGCATTAGCTTCAGCCGCGAGGACAGCCCACAGCTTCTCCTCGCGGGTGGCGGCGAAGCCACCGGCGCTGCATCACTGGCCATCCTCTGCTTCAGAGGTCGCCTGTACATGTCTCTCTACGGCATCAATCAGCGCTTGCATACCAAAGGGGTCTAAAGGTTCGCCATTGATGAAAAAGGTCGGTGTTTGGCGAATATGGTTTGCTCTGACATCCGCCATGTCTTGGTCGATCACCGCCTGTACGTCAGCAGAGATAAGTTGTTCCTCGGCAGCCGCTCGATCAAGACCCGCTTCGCTGGCGATATCCAGGATAGCGGATTCATCAAAACTGCCATGAGATGCCCACTGCTCCTGGCGAGCCAGCAGTGCTTCCAGTACCGGTTCGAACACCCCCTGACGACGCGCGACTTCCAACACACGAATGGCCTTATCAGATACGTCGCCGTGGAAAGGCGTGTAGCGCACGATTAGCCGCACTTTTTCCGGATAGGTTTCCAGAATACGTTTGGTAAGTGGGTAGAAGGCGCGGCAGGCTTCACAGGCTGGGTCGAAAAACTCAACAATCGTCACTGGCGCGTCTGCTTGCCCCAGGATTGGGGAGTGTGAACGCATCAAGGAACTATCGGCCTGGGCACCATTCTCACTGGCCGCCTCAGCTTGCATATCCAAGAGTGCAGGTTTTGATACCATCACGATGGCAGCCGTTAGCATCAACGTCCCCGCAAGCATAAAAGACGTTTTTTTGAACATTTTTCTCTCTCTGTTTAAAAGGTGTAGTTAAAAAGCCAGGTCGGGACGCTACGGCATTTAGCCAAATGGTAAATAGGCATCTAAACGAGCGTGCTTTGGCCTGTTACTCATGCCCATAAAGGTTGGCATCCTGATGCGCGTGATCAACATGCTCAAACTCCAAGCTGGAATGGACAATGTTGAAGCGCTTTTTTAGCTGATCTTTGATCGCTGCTTTCACTGATTCAAGCCGCTGCCAACCTGCTTCCGTCATGACCACGTGGCAATCAAGGGCGGCCGCATTTTCCTGCATCTGCCACAGGTGCACATGATGAATATCCTGGACACCCTCGATGTTCCGTACGGTTTCAATGACGCCTTGCCCGTCAATGTCAGGCGGAGATCCCAGCATCAGCGTGCGGATAGGGCCACCAATTTCTGAGAAGGCTAGGTAAAGAATATACAGCGCAATCCCTATCGTAATGGCGGGATCTACCCAACGCATGTCGTACAGCAAAATCAGTGAGCCACCGACGATCACGGCGATAGAGGCTAACGCATCGGATAAGTTGTGCAGAAACAGGGCGCGGATATTGACGCTTTCTTTCTGCATCGACCAAGTGAGCATGGCGGTAAGTGCATCGATCACCAGTGCGACGCTACCAATGATCACAATGATCCACCCCTCTATTTCAGGGGGATTTATCATGCGCATGGCGCCTTCATAAATCAGATAGACGCCGACGATAATGAGCGTGGTGTAGTTAATGAGTGCTGCCACTATCTCGATGCGGCCATAGCCAAAGGTCATGTGCGCATCGGCGGGCCGTCTAGCGATTTTGCGGGCGGCAAAGGCAATGACCAGCGCGGCCATATCAGAAAAATTATGCAGTGCATCCGCGATCAGCGATAGGCTTCCCGAAATAATGCCACCGACGATTTGGGCGACGGTTAAGAGCCCGTTCGCCCAAATGGCAATACTGACACGCCGGTCACCAGAGGCAGGATCCATGTGGACATGGCCATGATGATGTTCCATCTATTAATCTCACTTAGACTATTCGATTCCATTACTATAAAACCTCTAGCCACTAAAGCTTCAATCCCCGGACGCTGCCTATTTACACCACTAAGGGAAATACGCCTAATCGACTTCCGCCTCAAACGCATAATGACGTGACTGAATCCATTTAAAATGCGCTAGGGCCTACTACGCTGAGAGGATGGCCGTCTGCTGCGGCCTAAAACAATCACAACTACCCCTCTCTTAAGGTAAAACAACCCAATGGCATCTAAACGACAAACGCTGTTCACAACCATACTATGTTCCAGCCTTGGCCTGCTCTTGGCCTCTCCCCTTTGGGCTTGGGATGGCGTCGTAGAGAAGCAAACCTTCGAAATGGAGAGCTTCACCACCCAGGGCGGCGAGACAATTCCCAACGTGACAGTGGGTTGGGAAGCCTACGGTGAATTAAACGACGCCCGCGATAACGCCATTCTGATTACCCACTTCTTCTCAGGCACCAGCCATGCGGCAGGCCGCTATGAAGCAGATGGCGAACCCACCGGCTACTGGGACGCGATCATCGGCCCCGGCAAGCCACTGGATACCGATGAGTACTACATCATCTCCTCAGATACCCTGGTCAACCTCGGCGCCAATGATCCCAACGTCACCACCACCGGGCCTGCCTCTATCAACCCTGACACCGGCGAACCCTGGGGTATGGACTTTCCTGTGGTGACTATCCGTGACTTTGTCGAGGTACAGCGCGAGCTACTTGAAAGCCAAGGTATTGAAACGCTGCATGCGGTAATGGGTGCCTCCATGGGTGCACTGCAGGCGATTGAGTGGGCCAGCGCCTACCCTGACCGGGTCGAGCGCCTGATACCCGTTATCGGCGGCGGCGTAGCCGATCCCTGGCTGCTGGCCACGCTAAGCGCCTGGGCAGCGCCGATTCGGTTGGATGCCAACTGGAACGAGGGTAACTACTACGACGGCGAGCCCCCCACCGACGGCCTAAAGGAAGCACTGAAGCTGGTCACCCTAAACGCCAACCACTGGCAGTGGGCCAACGAAACCTTTAACCGCGACTGGGCCGATGAAGAGCGCGACCCAGCTCAAGATATCAACGCCCGCTACGCGATTGAGCAAACGCTGGATGATATCGCCGCCGCACGCGCCGCCACTTCTGATGCCAACCATCTGCTCTATCTGGTGCGCGCCAACCAAACCTTTATCGCAGGCCATGGCGACTCGTTGGAGGAAGGACTTGCCGCTATCGAGGCGCCCACGCTAATGCTCTACAGCGAAGACGACCTTGTCTTTGCCCCGGAAGGCGTTCGGCGCACAGCGGAGCTAATTGAAGCAGACGGCACTGAAGTGACGCTTGAAACCCTGGATGGCAATCGAGGCCACTTGGATGGCGTTGTTTCTATCGACCAGGCGAGTGATACGTTGCGGGCATTTTTGCAGTAAAGAGTGGAAGCGCTGGCCTCCCTGGGAGCCAGCGCGCTAACTCAATAGGATGCTCGAACGTGTCCAGAATCCTCCCAACCGAGATATGCAAAACTACATCCTCAAGTCAGTGGATAAATATTGTCTAGGTTAACTGCGTAGCCGTGCCGGTGG
Organism: Halomonas sp. BDJS001; assembly: GCF_026104355.1. Lineage (NCBI taxonomy): Bacteria > Pseudomonadati > Pseudomonadota > Gammaproteobacteria > Oceanospirillales > Halomonadaceae > Halomonas > Halomonas sp. BDJS001. The sequence goes on along the minus strand of NZ_CP110535.1, from coordinate 730,485 downwards.
CAGCAGGTTGTTGAGTGCGGGCCGGTAGCGCGCTTGGCGTTGCGAACATTGCCCATATTGCCTTCTCACCCTTGGCGCTGAACACAATGGCCCGGGAATTCTCCGCTCGCTTCGCCCAGCCAAGCGCTTCTATACGGTTGAGAAACGCGGCGCCGAGGGCCCCCGCCAGATGGTCTTTGCGCTCACTCCAATCGAGGCATCCCCTACAAAATGAGCGTTTTGAAGACGCAACTTCATCTGTATCGATGCCTAATTGCTGAAACCAAACGCGCCCATACTCGGTGAGCTGCAACCCTCCCGAGTGCAGTTGAAAAATACCGGCCTGGAGCATCTGCTCATATACCCATACACCCAACTCCCCAGCAAGGTGGTCGTAACAGACACGAGCCTTACGGAGGGCGGGGTCACGCGGCCCGGTAACAAGATGGATACCTTCGCTTCTGACAGCGAGGCCCATCAGCGTCTCCAGGAGTTCAGCCACCTGCGTGCCCGCAAGCCTAAAATAGCGGTGGCGGCCCTGCTGCTCAACAGTCACAAGCGCTTCGTCCAGCAGCTTGCCCAGATGAAAACTCATGGTCTGCTTGGTAACACCGGCCATATTGGCCAGTTCAGTTGCGGTCAGCGCACGACCGGACATTAAGGCGCAAAGCACCTCCGCCCGAGCGTTATCGGCGATAAGTGCGGCGACACGCACAATGTTAGGGCTTTCACTCATCGTTCGATCCTGGTCGAACCACTCGGGGTGGTAATTCCCTATCTTTCATATTCGCCTTTCACGTTAGCCCTTTACATTAGCTTTCCGCATTAAACTTCCAAGGAGATAACCCCATGAGTATAACCTGCGTCATCCGCTACGAGATCGATCCCTTCCAGCTCAGCACCTTCAAGCAGTACGCCGAGAACTGGGGGAAAATCATACCGCGCTGCGGTGGCCACCTTATCGGCTACTTCCTTCCTCATGAGGGCACAAACAATGTTGCCTGGGGCCTAATTGCATTTGAGAGCCTGGCTGCCTATGAGGCCTACCGAGCGCGACTGAAGAGTGACGATGAAGGCCACGCGAACTTCACTATGGCCCAAGAGCGCAGGTTTATCCTCAAGGAAGAGCGCAGCTTCGTCGAAGTGGTGAACGGCACGCTGGGAATTGAACCCCTCAACATGGGGGGTGCTTTATGATCGCCGTGATATTTGAGGTGCTTCCCAATACGAACCGAAAACAAGACTACCTGGATACAGCTAACGCTTTGCGCCGACACCTGGAAGAGATCGACGGTTTTATATCGATAGAGCGCTTCGAGAGCCTTACGCAGCCTGGAAAAATTCTTTCGCTCTCTTTTTGGCGGGATGAAGGAGCCATAAGACAGTGGCGGACACTCGAACCTCACCGATCTGCCCAGAAAGCGGGTCGGCAGACGATCTTTGCCGACTACCGGCTCCGCGTCGCCACCGTTATCCGAGACTACGGGATGAACGACCGGCGCGAGGTGCCTGAGGATTCGCTTCAAGCACACCCATCATAGATCGGAGCGAGCTTTCCTTTCGCCGCCGATTGCCCAACGCTTTTACGTTCATCCTCCTAAGCTTTGTCTGAAAAGTCGGCGAGCGAAGGCCAGACAAGGCAAAAATTGACGAACAGACGGAGTTTACGTGGTGTAAATGAGTACTTTGAGCCGATTTTTAACGCCGTATGGTCGAGCGCAGCTAGTTTTCAGACAGAGCCTAGAGCCCAATTTGTCCCCATCAACAAGCGTGACACGGGTATGGTTCGGGAGCTCTTCAAGCTCAAATAAAATGCCTATAAGTTTATTTTTCACACCTCTTGACCTCAACCTAACTTGAGGTTTCAGAATAGCCTACGTCAAAGCCAACTCAAGCTTATTGCTTCAGATAACATTTTATTAAAACGTGTAGCTAAAAACCAAACCAACGCTCTTGAAAAAAGCAATTCAGAGGACTTTAAAATGAAAGTACTTGCCTTCGGCGCTAGCAACAGCAAAAGCTCCATTAACAAAAAGCTGGCCTTTTATGCAGCACAACAGATCAAAAACGCAGATATTTCGTTAATCGACCTTAACGACTTTGAAATGCCAATATTTAGTGAAGACAGAGAAAAGGAGTCTGGCATCCCTGAATTGGCGCATGCTTTTTATAATGCTATCGGTGAGGCAGATGTCATTGTCATGTCATTCGCAGAACACAACGGATCCTATACGTCAGCCTATAAAAATCTATTTGACTGGACATCACGAATAGATATGAAAGTATTTCAAAATAAACCCGTTCTTATGCTCTCTACCTCCCCTGGCCAAAGTGGGGCACAAAGTGTTTTAGCTTCCGCACAAGCGTCAGCGCCCTATTTTTCAGCAACCGTTATAGGTGCGCTTTCCTTACCAAGCTTTTTCGACAACTTTGATTTAGAGCAAGGTGTCGTCACTAATCAGCCATTTAACCGAGACTTAATGGGCCTGTTGAGTAACTTTTGATTTTATCTATTTTGGGAAAAAACCGTTTACAGGTTCGCACCCTCAGGCGCTATAGATACTTATAGCGCCTGCCATCACCAGTTACATAACCGGCATAAAGCGGAGATTGTGCACCCGCTGCGAGGCTGGGTTCTGAACAGCTAGCACTAACCTCATTTCAGTTCGGCGCCTATAGGGCTAGCGGTTGGCGTTTTCCTCGGCCACCTGGCGAAGCGCATCGACCAATACGTCGGCGGGCTGAGCACCCGAGACCAGATAGCGTCCATCAAAAATCAATGCCGGTACGGCGTTTACCCCTGCCTCCATAAATCGCTGTTCTGCTGCTCGAACTTCTTCCGCATACTGATCCGACCGAGCGATGGCCTCGGCAGTATCGCCGTCCAGCCCCACCTTAATGGCCTTCTCGCGCAGAACCGCTGGGTCGGCAGGATTTTTCGCTTCACCGAAGTAGGCATCAAACAGGGCCAACTGCAGGGGCGTTTCCAGGTTTTGCGTTCCGGCCCACACCAGCACGCGGTGGGCAGCGAAGGTATTGTTCGCCCGGCGCTCCAGGGCACCACGGAAATTTAGCCCAAGCTCCTCGGCCACCGCCATAATCTCGCGCTGGGACTGCGCCATGCTGGCAGCATCCTTGCCGTACTTGCGGCATAGGTGCTCTAGGATCGGCTCGCCCTCGGGCGGCATATCCGGGTTCAGCTCAAAGGGCTGCCAGACCAGCTCAACGTCGATCTCGCCATCCAGTATCTCTAACGCTTGCTCCAGGCGCCGATAGCCGATCGCGCACCACGGGCAGGCGACATCGGACACTAGGTCAATTCTTACCTTTTGCATTTTGTACATCCCTTCGACATATCCCAAAATTCGATCAAGCTAAAGAAAGTATGTTACGTGTATATAGTGAGTAACGGCAGTACTGGTAAGGAGACAGCCATGGAAAAAGCAGCGTTAGCGTTAAGTACCCTATTACTTATCAGCGGGTGTGCTCAAAACAGCAACCCCACCACATCAGGCGCGCCGGACTCAGGTGCGTCAACCGAGCACAGCGAGCCCCACCACCAGATAACCGATCAATGGGTTGGTCGATGGACTGGCGTAGAAGGATTATTCCTGGACATCAGCAAGAACGAGCCTGCAGGCCCCGGCCACTATCTGCTTGAAATGCAGTACGGCCTGGATGCAGATCAAAGCGGGACATACGAAGGCCAAGCAACCGCCGAGGGCATTCGCTTCAGCCGCGAGGACGGTCAACACCTGCTTCGCGCTGGCGACGGAGAAGCCACCGGCATGAAGTGGCTATTGGAAAAGGAAGATTGCTTAATAGTCGCAACAGGTGAAGGCTATTGCCGCGACTGATCTGCGCGACTGACCTTCGCGAAAAGCACTCAAGGAGCGGCGGGATGAAATCGGCTATTCGCCCGCCATTTCAGAAAAGTGGCCCGCTTTATCCAGGGTGTATTCACTAAAATCCCGCGCCAGGTAAAGCGAGCCCGAATAGGCGCGCAGGGCCTCTTGGCGGATCTCCTCAATGGAAGGCGAGGCAAGGGGGTGGAGCTGGTAACGGGGGCTAAAGTGCGTCAGCACTAGGTTGGGCAGTTGTGCTGATTCGGCAAACACCGCGACAAGCTTGGCGTAGCTATGCCCGACATCACTGGCCTTCTGGGCCATCTCTTCGGTGTAGGTGGCTTCGTGCACCAGCACCTGTGCCCCTTCGCAGGCATCCCTCAACAAGTCAGGCTGGTCATTGTCACCTGCGATCACTATTTTCCTGGGCTTGTTTTTGAAGATCAAGAAGTCATGGCTTTTTAACTGCTCGCCCGCGAACTCAATATCAAACCCTTGCTTCAACTGCCCCCACATGGGCCCTCTCGGAATGCCTTTTTGGGTCAGCTTTTCAATGTTTAAATCAGCGTCGACCTTTCGCTCCGTAAATCCATAAGCATAGGACGGCGCCCGGTGTGAAAGCCTGAACGTGGTAACCGCCATGCTTTCAAACTCAACGCTGGGCAGCTCGTCCGAGTCGATAAACTCCAAAGCGAAAGGTAAACATAGCTGCGTGACCTCACAGGTGGCCTCCAACCATGCCTTGATGCCTGCGGGCGCCACAATGGACAGTGGCGCTTTTCGGCCACCCATTCCCGCACTCGCCAGTATGCCCGGCAGCCCATAGCAGTGGTCGCCGTGCACGTGGGTAATAAAGATGGCTTTCAGCGAATGAAACGACAGCTTGGTGTGCAAGACCTGATGCTGAGTGCCCTCACCGCAATCGATCAGGTACCAGCCCTTCCCCTTGCTCTCGCGCAAGGCGATACCGGAGACGTTTCTGGTTTTGGTGGGTACGCCGGCGGAGGTTCCAAGAAACAATAAGTTCATAGTTTGATCATGATCTCGCTTATTCACTCGCTTTAGGGCTAAGGCACCGGATTGTCAGTTAGCTAAATTTAAACAGTAGTGCTTTTACAATGAACATCAGGCGTACATTAATGCAATTGAGGTCTATATATACTGCAAACTTGGCGGATACAGCTGGTGATTATAGCATTTAGTATCAAACCAATAACGCCGCGCTCTGCGTGAAATTTGTGCGACAGCAGCACTTTGTTATACGCTTCACTCTGCATCAGGTTACAACATCCACCATTTCTTGATAGTGCTTTTCGTCCAGTTCTTTAATCCAGTCAAAAATATCGGAAATAACAGAAAAACCTTCACCAATAAGGTTTTCAACGAAGTCTTCATTTGTTTCGATCAGGTCATTATGTGAATATTCGTTGATGAACTTCCGTATCTTCTCTTTGCCTTCATCTTCTGGGTTCACACTGGCTGAAACAGCTACATTGAATAGATTGGCAAAGTTGCCCCGATTTTTGGGAAACCTGAAGGATAAAAAGGCTTCCAGTAATTTGCGGGATAGATTAGCTGCAAGAAAGTGATCATCCGTTTCGAGGGCTTGCTTGTTCTTTAATGAATGCAGCCGTGAAAATATGTAGTGATATTCCGAATTATAAAGCGTCAATGCTGGTTCAGCATCCGCATATGTTGAAGCCCTTGGTCTTTCGTTGTTCGCTTTTACCACATAGAAATTTGCTATATTTTTATTGTCACGCTGATTCTTTCTAGAAATCCAGTCGCGAACCAATTTGAAGAACGTAAAATTGTGGGTCAATACAAATAATTGCTTTGCTTTCTCGCAATTCATTTTCATAAATGAATATGCGTGAAAAAGATGGTTTGAGTCGAAACTTGAAATAGGGTCGTCTACAACAACAATTGTGTTTTCAATATTGTTGCCGTTTTCCTTTAGCTTGGTAATAAAATAAACAAATGCAATGGCTGTCTTTTCACCTTCGCTCAAATTACCGTCAACAGGATCGGAATTATTACGGAGTATTTCATAGCCTTTTTTTACCGGGTTGAAACGAAGGGTTAATTCACTGCGACCAAGGAACTTATGAAGTGATTCATTAAACTGATCAGCGCCTAACCCTTCATTTGATAGCGAATCTTCAAGGCTTCGAATCTCACTGTTTCGATTGATTATATTTCCCTTTAACGCATCATTCGCGGCTGCACGGTCAACAACTTCCTTTTTCTTTTCGTGGTAACCGAAAGACTTAACTTCTGTGGTTGCATAGTGAAGTTCAAGCTGTTTCTTAGCGTTATCTGTTTCTTCTTTGAAGTTTCCCGACTTGTGGTTGTGCTTGCCAACAGCTGCGCCAATCGCTGTCATAGCGTCGTTAAAAGCCTTTATCGCAGATAAATTAATGGCTTCGATCGTAAAATCAGTTTCAAGCGGATTTTCGGTCTTCTCTTGCAGGGCCGTGTGCCAAGATGATATTTCTTCATTGAGGTCTGTGGTAGCCTTTTCCAAGGCTGTACAGGCTTCGCTGTACTCCTTTTTGATTTCTTCGTAAAAGTCGCTTTCTGCTGGCAGTAAAGGGGCTTGAATGTATTGACCTACTAGCCAACCATCAGCTTTCACAAGTCTGTCTTGAAAGGCTTTGTAATCGTCATTGAAATGGGCTTCAAGTTGTTTGGTGCGTTCGTCGCTAATGGTATGACCACAAAATTCACACTCGTTTGTATCGTGTCGCTTGTGAAGATCAAGACCAGTTTCAACCCAAGTTTTTATATCACCATGTTCAACAAGTCGTTGAATGGTTTTACTGACCACGCTGGTCTTCAGAAGATCATCAAGGCGTTCTTTTGCTTTGGTGAATGTTTGCTGTTTAATGGTCTGTTGTGTGAAGGTAATCGGGGTCTTCTGGTCTGGTTTAGCCGCATTGGTTAACTCGATAATTTTATCTTCATTAAGAAGCGGGTCACCTGTCTTCGTGACTTCAATATTTGCAGTAACAAACGCTTCAAATTTTCGTTTATCGTAATTTAAGTAATAGCGATCCGTTGTATCAATTGACTGAAGGCTTGTCTTCATGTGTCTTGCGCTATCAGTTCCAAATTTTGATACCGCGCCGTCAAGCTTTTTAATTTCTTCTGATTCTTTGCCATGCGCTTGCAAATCTATCTTTTGCTCTTCCTTCAGCTTCTCCAGTCTTTCACGCTCTTCAATCTTCGCTTTGTCTATAAGCAAAATACTTTTAACTACGCTATTCCATGAAATATTTTCGTCAATGAAGTCCTGATTAAAAGTGTAGATATTAAGATCTGATTCAGCGATGTTTGCATGGGTAATCGCCGTTCCGCCATCAACAATTATCGTAAATTCAGATGAAGGAAATTTAACTGGACTAATTTTATTTTCGATGCAACGAAAAACACCAGAAAGCGTAGACTTACCGCTTCCGTTCCAACCATAAAACAGGTTGTACCTTCCAAAATCTTTGGCATTGGCGTTTGTATGATTCAGAAAGATACCAAACTGCTTTAATTTTTGTATATTTTTTATTGACATAACATCCCTTATCTAAAAATCAAGCAGTGTTCAATTAGCGTATAACACATTGCTTACCGGTAAATTAGTCGCTAAGCGACTAATTTATCCGTTTTCAGCAACTTGTTATCCATTATTTTAACTGCGGCACGCCGTCAATATTTTCAAGCCACTTGTTTATCGATGATGTTTGCCTCTCAGAGATTTTACCCTTTGAAACGATAGTGCTTCTGACACCAGTTAGAAAATCAGCCTTTTCTGGCGGTAGCTTATTTATAGCCACATCAATCCAAAACAAGTAATTGTATATTCTTTGTAGCACTGGTGGACTCAGATTTTTTGGAGCTTTAGCCGCAATATTATTTATGTGGCTAATGTCAGATTCTGAAAGCCCATTACTGTTGTGCTTTTCATAGTATTCTTTCAATACTGAATATGAGCATTTGAGTTCTTTTACAAGCTTATGCTCTCTTAATATCAAGTATTCAATCGCTTTTTTCACAGGGTTGTCCTCGGATGCCCGACCTCGCCCTCCAGTACCACCACCTTCTCGATCATTTTTTGATAAAGTAAACTTTGTTAAATCAGGAATTCCAGATAACGCATCTTCCCCGGCATTATTTTTTGCACACGTCGGCCCTGCGTATGACAACTCTCCGGTCTCTAAATTTTTTAAAACATAGGCTTTAAGAGAAGTTAAATTCTTCGGACAGAAATCGCACTGCCTGGTAGTTTCAGTCAGATCACGTCTAATTACCTGATATTTCACAGTACCTCCTTGGATTCATAACGCCGCATTCAGCGGCTTGTCCGCTGCAATGTTTTGTGATGCCTTCTTAGCTGACATATCGCGCAAATCATATGCTTTGCCACTCTTCAGGAACCAGGGCTGGCGGCTTTGTCCAAGGCTCTTCGACCAACGATTCTTGAAACCAGTGGTCACGAAGGTTCGCGTGCTCGGTGATGATCAGTTGGAAACCGGGAACCTCCTCCTGAGTGAACTTTAGCAATAACTCAAACAGTCGGCGCACTGCATCTAGGTCAGCGTCGGCCTCTGTCTTCTGTATTGATCCATCGGCGTCGTTATAGACCTGCTCAGACGGAAAATATACCTGGGTCGGCTGATCGATCAGCAGGAAGCGAGGGATTGGCCGGTTATTCTTTGCAGCGAAAAGATGCAGCGCAAGCAGTGCCGATAGGTGGTAGGCCAGATGATTTTCGCCGCCTCCAGTCCGCGCCATCGGAACCGGGCGTTCGGGGCGATCAAAAATTATAGTCAACTGTGGCAGATTTAACCGCGCTGGGTAAGGACTGAACTCGGCATTGAACTTATGAATATAACGTGACAGGTTTACTGAGATATTGTTGAGGATCGAGGCTAAGCGCTCGTTGCTGTCATCGGCGCCAATCTGGTCTTCAAGCTGCTTAACCTTGTTATTAAGACGACGATTCTGCGCTTTCAACCGAGCGAGCTCGTCGTTCGGCAGAAGCGTCTCCAGAAACAGGCTGATGCGACCAACCACGCGCGCTGCCGCATTGTTGCGGGTGCCCATTTGAGATAAGACCTCGTTAGCCGAGATCGCCGCAGAGAGCTCTGCTTCCTTCTGCTTAATGGCGCCCACTATCTCGTCCACTTTGCTCGTCAGTTCAGCGAGGTAGGATTCGAGCTTTGGTCGCTGGCCAGTCGCGATACGCAATTCGCGGTCAAGCGACTCCAACTCGCCGAGCAAGGCCGCTGCGATTGAAGACTCCATCGCTAGGTTTCGTTCGCTAAACGGCCATTGCCATTCGCCGTTGTCCGGATTTTTCGGCAAAGCCTTGATCGACGCCAGTCGATCCAATTGTTCGAATGCCTCATTCTCGTAGCCACCCGCCCGCTTGGCAAACTGTCGTGCCGCATCGATCCTCGCTTGGGTGTCGCGCCGATCCTGGCGAAACTGGCTTAGCTCTTCTTCCAAAAGCGAAATCCGGCTGCCGTCATCGTCGGGTACCATTTCGGGTTTCCACGACAGCGCAGACCTCAGCGCCTCGATGATCCCGCTTCCGTTCGTGCTCCCCCCACTGCCAATGACGCCGACGCTTCTGGCTTCAGAATAGAGGCCGATGGCCTGCTCGTGCGATGTGTCGATAGCGTTGCGCGCCTGTTCCAACTGCTTGCTGTTAATCCTTAAATCCCGCAGGGCTGTGCGCAGCCGAGATTCCAGTTCATAGCGGTCGTGGGAAGAGACGCCGAGAAGGATCGGCAGCGTGTCACGGATGGCCTGAGGCTGGTACTGCTCGTTCTGGCGATAGAAAAGCTGATCTTTGTTGGCTATCAGCCCTTGCTTCTGGAACAGATAGTAGAGCGTGTGCTTGACGTTCGCGGCGTAACTGTCGCGGCTGTGTTCAAGCGCGACATCAGTGCAATTCTCGGGAATACCGAGCAGGCGCGACAGCAACTCCACAACGCTATCGTCATCAGCGTTGGCCGCCAAATCCTTGAACTCAGGCGTCTGCAACTGAGTACCACGTCGGAGCATCGCCATGCTGCAACTGGCTCCTGCGCTAGGTGGGCTCGGCTTAGCCACCAGAACCTGTTCTTTCTCGAACTGATAGATCACAGCGAACCACGCCACCTTGTCGCGAATAACGCCTTCGGGAACATTGAATGAGGAACGACCCATGCAATACTCTATGATCTCGGAGAGTGCAGACTTGCCGGTAGAGGAGCGTCCGGTGATGACGTTGAGCCCTTCGACCCTAAAGCAGATATCTCGGCGTTGACCGTCGTGGCTGTAGATATGGATAGAGCTAATCTTCATGGGCGAATCCCAAAAGTCGTGTAAACGGTCACCGGATCGGCAATGCGTGCGAATTCCCGTCCTAGGATTCGTGCCACTTTCTGGCAAGAGACGGTCTCGTCAGTTCCCCGGATGGTCTTGCGCACCTTGTTGGGCACGGTCTGAATGCAACCGTCATCCGCAACGACGATGCACCCCCGCTCCATCAGCAAGCCGAATCCTTCGAAGACATAGGGCAGCATCTTTGTCACTCGATCAGCGAATCCCAGTGTAATCTGCTGGTTCTTTTCCGTGGTCTTGAGGAGATAACTGCGCGGACTGCCTGCAAGGACTTCTCGCGAATCTTTGTGCAGGCACAATGGCAGTACCAGCAGAGAAAGAGAGAAAGGCATGCCACGAGTATCTTGTTCCTCGTAACTAGAGAGGGCACGGTACAGAACCAAACCGCAGAACGCTGGGTTGAACAGATTCCGAATCTCGACGGGGCGCAGGTTCCATTGCTTCACAAGGCCACTCCCAGCACTTTGCCAAGACGATCAAGGAATCCAGGATGCCAGTAGACCCTAGGTTCGGGCGTGGCATCAGCCAAAATATGAAAGCTTCCGCGGAGGACATAAGGCTCAGTAACCCGGGCGCGGATGCGTAAGGATTCGAGCTTACCTGTCTCGAACTCCGCCCAGTTATAGAGAGTCGCGCCGGCTTCACGAAGCGCGTTCTCGGCGCTATCATCTGCCAACTTTTCGAAAATGACATCCTTGTAGCGATTCCACTCGTCGGCAAGACGATCTTCGTATTCCTCGACCTCTCCTGACACCAGCAGGTTCTCGCGTGCCCAAGCGGATCGCTGCTCGAACGCACGATAATAATCTAGGACGGCGCTTCTGATCCGGCTGGAGGAGAGGCCGATCTCGCGGAGTTGCGCGACGAACAAGCGAGGATCTTCCTCGATATCAATCTCGCCTGCGGGCTGCTTTCCTCGGAAGGTGATGGGGAGGTTGTCCGTTTTGTATTCCTCGGCAAAGTTGGAGAGTTTGTCTGATACCTCGTAACCGAAAATTTCTTCCGTCCGCGCGTGTGTCAACTGCTTGATCACGGCGTCAGTCCACCAGCCTTCCAGTCGCTCGAACACAAACTCGCGGTGCTCGCGCCGGATGCTTCGCATGTGCTTATCCCTGATGATCGACGGGATATCATCGATACGCGGGCTGCCGTCTAGGATCAGAATACGTTCGAGAAAATCCTGCTTCTCTGGCTCACTCAGCTCGTTGAACGACACAGCGATCGGCGCGATGAGTTGCGACCTCGAGTTGGCGAGCGAGGCATTCGCCAGTTCAGTTAGTGTCGCCAAATCGCCTGAAGGCACGGGCTGGTCAGGGAGAAGACGTTCGAGAAACGAGCCAGCACTGACGGTACCAGTAGTAAACAGGAAGAACTGCAAGTTCGATGCGGAACCTCCATCACGTTTGTACCGCTCCAGCCAGATGTTCACCGACTTCCAAAAGTCTGTGGACAGATCGGCCAGCCTGTCTCCGACCGCCTTGTGCTTGAGTGATGCTAGGGATTTTCCGCCATCACCGTCGATGAAATCGAGGTCGTCGTCTTTTTCCAAGAAGACGGCGGTGTCCTCCGGCAATTGCAATAAATGGAGCAGGGCGAGACGCGCCTGGTAGATGTATCCCAAGCCTTGTTCGCTGGCTGAATATTTGTCGGTTTTTGTTGTCGTCATTGGCTCAGCCGATACCTAATTATATTATCAGAGGTCGCAGTCTACCCAGCGTCAATGTTGGCGACCATCCTTCTGATGGCCTTGATCCATACGGCACTGATTGCGATTACTCCCTCCGGCATAACAGTTAAGCATTTATACGCTTGTGCGGAGCATGGCGTATAACCGTGATTATATGGAAGGCTGCATAACCTCAATAAACTTGCCCAGTCATTCATTTAGGTTATGTAGCCACATCATTCGACTCTATCTCATTGATTCGCCTGAAGGCAAAGAAAAAATAGGCAACATAGCCACAAGCAAGGAGCTAGCGCGTTTTGCTCTGCCTAATCATACAGCCTAGAAAAGCACCACTACGTTATAAGAATCAGGCCTACGACGCTTATGAGCCCGTTAGCAGCCAACCAAAGCCAAGCGTGAAATGTCGAGGCGCGTAGAAGCACTAAAGATATGGCTTCTAACTAAGCGACACACTCACAACCTCCCCCTCAAACCACTGCTGCTTAAGCCCCCGCTGCTTTTCCAGAAGTAGCGTAAGGTAGTCACGCAACGGATGGGCAGATGGCAGCGAGGCAAGATGCTTACGAAGCCTACGTTGGTAATAAAACTGCTCAGCAGGCACGTGCAGTGGCGTGGCGTGTTGGATAAGCCATTCGATATCGGGCAGGAGTAAATGAGTGGCGCTGCTGTCAAGCGCTAGCGTGACGCCTTTAACATCGAAGTCACCGGCGTAGATGTGTGTTCGGCGGGTTTTGTGCCAAGCGTCGGAGAGTAAGGCAAAGCCGCCGCCGTAGTGGCTGTCGCCGCGGTAGACGACCAGCGGGTTTACGTAGCCGCTTAGCGCTGTTAGTTCCGGCGAGAACTCATAGAAGCTGTCCAGGTTTTCAACCTGAATGAGGGCGCTGAATGCGCTTAGCTTTAACCCCAGTACATCTACATCGCGAATAGCGCGTGGTTCGTTGGCAAGCCCGGTTGTTGGTTGAGGCGGAAAGCTGACGAGTACCCGCCGCGCACGGGGGCTTTCGCGGGTTGCCTTGTCTTCTTCCACACCCTCTTTCGCTTGGGCGCTGCTGGTCAGGCCGCTGAGTGAGCGGCCTAGTGGTGCCAGGCGGGCGCTTTCGAGTACGTCATTAATCTGAGCCAGCAAGGCCGCGTCAAAGCGCAGCGCTTTACTGTTAATTCGCGTGGCCAGGTCAATGTCGTGCTGATGGCACCAAGCCACTACGTCGTCTACCCACTGGCGGCGGGGCTTCTCCACCGTGGGCTGGCGGAGAAGTTCGCGGGCCACACCGTTAAGGCCATTGCGTGCGCGGCTGGGTAGGTTCATACGGCCAGCTGCAGTTCTACATCGTGGATCAGGCGCAGGTGATTGAATTGGCTGGCTTGGCTCTCCTGCTGTTTAAGTCGAAACGCCTTCTGGTCGCTGCGCGGCAGGCCCTGGTATTCGGAAATCACCTGGAAGAGCCAGATCTCATCCGGCCATTCCAGCGGGCTTGCGTGCAGGTACTCAAGGGCGCTGACCGGCTCCGCCTGGGGCTGGTCGATCACGCTTAAATAGAAGTGCTCCACATCCTGCTTGAGCGCCTGCTGGCGGGCGGCGGCTAGGCTGCTTTCTTGGGCTTGGGCAGGGGCTGCGGCTTCAACCGTTTGCGTGGTGTGGCGCGGCTGGGGTAGTTGGTGCAGCAGCTCGGCGAGCAACCGGCTATCCAGGTTGCGATCCAGCGCCGGGGCGGCGGCGGCGCTTAGCGGTGCGGCTTGATTGACCAGCCCTGGTACCTCGCTGCGCCTTGCATAGTTGCCTGGCACAAAGCCGGGGTGTTCGCGCATAAAGGCGGCCATGCCGCTGATCAGGCGGCTGCGCGCCTGCTGCTTGCGAAAGCGCGCCATCAGTTCGATCAAGCGGCGCTGCACTTCGCGCAGACCGGTGTAGTGGTTACTTAACTGCTGCTGCAGCTGGCTGATCAATAGCTTGCGCAGGCTGCCGTCGCTGCCCACTAGCTCGATCAGCTCGTCGAAGTCGATCAGCGCCAGGCCATCCAGTAGCCTCGCGATCTGCTTCTGGGCGCGGTCGTTTTCGCGGATTTTGTCGTTGAGCTGGCTGACGAAACCAAAATCGCTATTCAGCCGCTGCCATAGGCTGTCGATGGCATCGGCGAAGCGCCCATTCAGGTCATCGACTTCCTGGCGCAGGCGCATTAACTGCTGCTCCAGCCGCCAGTGCTCGCCGCGGCTGCGCGCCTCCCGGTAGCTGTGAACCAGCGCGCGAATCAGCTCCAGGGTTTCCGCTACATCGGCATTCACATGGCGGCGGGTCTCGTCGGCAAGCATCTCGGCGATCAGTTCGCGCACCTTGGGCGCCAGCTTCACGCCGCTTTGCTCGTCCGGCCGCCATAGAATGCGCGCCGCCAGCAGCTTACGCAGGGCGCTGTCGCTGAGTGATTCCAGCGGCACTTCATCGCGGGTGTAGGCCTGCATGAGAACATCGGCATGCTTGCCGAGCAGCGCCAGCCGCTCGCTACCGGTTTTCAGCAGGCGGCTTTCCAGAGCGTGTTCTCCACTATTCACACCCCTACTCACAACAGGGCCTCCTGGGAACCGGAGCCCTCCTCGCTGCCCTCTTCGATGGGCAGGTTCTCTTCATCGCGAATAAAGCGCACCAGATCCACCAGGTAGTCGATCTTGCCGGTGACCACGAATACCTGCCGCTCTGAATGGGGCTGGAGCAGGTAGCCGTGCTCTTTCAAGCGCTTGAAGACCTGCTTCACCTGGGCATCGAGCTGGTCACTCTGGGAGCCAAAGAAGCTGTCGGTAGCCAGGCGCTCCAGGCGTTCGCGCAGGCTCTGGTTGTCTTCGCACTTGGCGCTGAATTCGGCGGGTTTGAGCACATCGCCGGGGGCGGCCAGGGTATCGCGGCCTAGGGCTTCTTGAACCAGCTGCAGCCACTCCAGCAGCGGCAGCAGGCTATTGAGGGTATCACCGAGCTGGCGGGAGAGCTGATCACGGGCGTTGTCATTGAGCTGACGCCAGGCCAGAAAATAGACGCTGCCATCTTCATTGCTGGCCAGCCGCCGGTTAAGCGGCCGCAGGTAGGTGTCGATCTCTTCCCGGGTCTCTTCATTGGTGAGATGACGATAGCCGCTCTCATCGCTGATCGGGCAGACAAACTCACCGGCCAGCAGGCGCTCTAGCAGTGGGCCATGTTCGATCATACCGTCACCTCCTGCTGACGCTCCTGGAGCCGTTCGGCCAGGCGGCTTAGCCGTGGCTCGATGCGTTTTAACACTCGCTTGTTGGGGTTGGCCTCATCGCGATCAATCAGGTAGCGGTTGGCGAACAGCAGCAGCACATCGGACTCGGGGTTGGGAAACGCGCCGACGATATGAATGCGGTTGCTGTCGCAGGCGTCGAACAGTTTTTCGACGTTGTGGTACGCCAGGGTACCGATCTCATCGATGGGCCAGTGAATAGCGATTTCCGCATCGCCGCGCAACAGGCGGGTGAAGGCGAGCAGGAATTTACACAGAATCAGATACGCCATGCCGTGGCTGGAGGACTCCAGCAGTTGGCGGTCATTCTTGATCACCAGATCGGTGCCGCCCTCGTTCAGGTGCAGTTCCAGGCGCAGCAGGCTTTCGAAGCTGTACTGCTGGTCGCTGCGCAGCAAATCGACCACATCCGCCAAGGCGTTGAGGTAGTCGTCGCTGGGTAGCGTCTGGCCGGATTCCCGCCACTCTTTATAGCGCTGGGCAAACAGCTTCAGCGGCTCCCAGAAGCCGAGTTCATCGATGGTGGACTGGATGCGCACTTCGGCCTTGGTGATGCCTTCCAGCCGCAGGTCATCGGCAACCTCTTCAGAAAGCCGGCGGCTCTGGGCGCTGATGCGCCGGTTCAGATCGCGGAACACGGTGAAGAACTTATCCAGGTCGTCGCTCAGGTTGCGCCCTTCCTGAATCAGCTGCTGCTGTTGATCTTCGAGCAGTTTGAGCATATCGCGCAGTAGCGGCAGCTGTAGGCGCGGATTATCGCTCTGCAGCTTGCTGCGTTCGCTCTCCAGCGCTTCGGCGAAGCCGCTGCTGGCGTCCTTGATCAGTTGGCTTTCCACTTCCAGGCAGCCACGGCGCAGCTGCTCGATAAGCTGGTGGCGATTGCCCAGTGCCTGGCGGGCGCGCTCGATGCGCTCGTCCACATCGCCCAGTGGCGTGCCGGGCGCCTGGCCGTCGGGTTCAATGGCCAAGGTTTCCAGCTGGGTGAGTAGCGGCTTCAAGGCTTCCAGGCAGGCGTATTCGCTCTCCCGCTGGGTTTTCAGCGTGCTGATCGTGCTTTGGTGGGTTTTGCGCGCCGCCTGAAAGTCATTTTTCAGGTGCTCTTTATCGCGTTGAAGCTTTTGCTCCGCCTGCTCCAGCTCGGCTTCTTGCGCGACCAGCTGCGGCTTATGCTGGCCCCACTCGACCCGCATAAAGCGGGTGTATTCGGTGAGTTCATCCTGTCGGGCGGCGGTGACGCGGATGCGTTCATCCTGGCTTGCCAGCCGCTCCTTGGTATCTTTTAGCTTGGCGGGGTCGACACCCTGCTCGGCCAGTTCCTGGCTAAAGGCCTCTTCCAGTTCCGCGCGCTGGCGTTTGTGTTCGGCATTGGCGTCGCTCAACTGCTGCTTATACTGGCGCAGTTGGGCATCCAGGCTATCCACCTGGCTTTGGCCGTCGGCTTTTAGCTCTAACAACTGGCTTTGATGGGTCTCGCTAAGGGCGGCAAGGGCCTGCTGCTTCTCTTCGCGCAGCTCCTTTTGCGCCTGCTCCTGGCTGGCTAACGCGGTTTGATGGGCGGCGCGCCGCTCCTGCTGGCGCTTGGTATGGCGCTCCTGCTGCTGGCGTCGGGCCTCTATCGCAAACTCGACTTCCTGCTCGGCGCGCTTGTGGGCCATGCGGCCCTGATCCTGGGCTTCGTCGGCCTGCTGTACGCGCTCGTTGTGCTGTTTAAGCGCTTTCTCGGCGGCCTGGCACTCTGACTGAACGCGGCGCTTGGCGGTGTCCGCCTCTTCGATGGCGGCCAGCAGGCTGGCTTCATCCTGGGCATAATCTGGCAGGGCAATGGCGGAAAGATCCAGCGCCAGCCCGAACAAGTCATCGCTCGCGCCTTCTGCCAGCTGCGGGGCAAGGTCACGCCGCTCTAGCAGCTCTGGCGCAATCACCTTACCTAACTGCTGCTCCCAACCGGGGCGGTGATAGCGCAGGAAGTGGCGCAGGCTGCCCTGCTCCGGGTCGCGCTGCTGATAGAGCGCAAAGCAGCGCTGCTCGGCGCGCTCCAACTGCTGGCGAAGTTGCACCAGCTGCTGTTCGGCACTGTCGCGCTCGCGTTTGCGGCTTTCAAACTCCCGGCGCAGGCCATCCAGGGTAGCGGCGGATGCGTTGCGCTCCTGCTGGGCCTGATCCAGCCGCGCCTGGGCAAGCTCCGCTTCGGATGCCTCTTCGGCGGTCTGGGTCGAGAGCGAGAGCTGCGCTTTTAGTTCGGCGAGCTGCTCGACGCCGAGCTCCAGCTGCGCCTGATACTCGCCCTCCAGGCGCTGGCGCTCCTTTTGATAGCGCTCGTTGAGCTGCTGTTCGGCCTCCCACTGCTGCTCCCGGCGCAGGGCTTTCTCTTCGACCAGGGCGTCGATCAGTTCCTGGGATTCACGGGTCTGGCGGGCCAGCGCCTCAGACAATTCGCGCAGCCGACCGTCCAGGCGCGCCTGGCTCTCTTTTACCGCATCCTGCATCACGTTCAGGTGCTTTTGCAGCTGGTCGCGCTGCTCCCGCCACTGGGGCAGCGCGTTGATGTCGCGCTCCAGGGCGGGCATATCCGCCTCGGCGTATTGCTCGTACTGGGTTTGCAGATCGTTGAGGCGGCGCTGGGTCTGCTGCAAATCGCTGACCACTTCGCTGTGGCGGTCGTTAAGTTTATCCCGCGCTTCAGCGTAGTCGCTCTCCCGCTGCTGGAATTCGCGCTGATGGTGGGCAAGCTCAGCATCCAGATCGGCCATTTGCCGCTCGGCCCGCTGGCGGTCATCTTCAAGCTGGGGCTTTAGTTGCCATAGCGTGGCATCTAGATCGGCCAGCTCACGGTCGATTCCGCCCAGCCGGGCCAGCGATGCCTGCAACGGCTCCAGGCGCATGGATTGGCGCATCTGGGCGATCCACTCACGGGCCTTGGTGTTGCGAATCCGGGTCACCGGGAGTTCGACGCCATCCTCTTCGAAAATCGCCGCCAGCATGGTTTTGAGGGTGTCCATCTTGCCCTCTTTGGCGTGCACCGCCGAGACCAGCTTTTCGATATGGCGGATACGCCGCTCGGGTTTGACCAGGCTGAACTGCGACGCGATCTGGCGCAGCTTAAGGCCGTCACGGCTGTTGCCATGCAGTTGGGTAAAGTCGTTCTGGATCACCGAGCGAAATTCAGAGGTCGCGCCCAGCTTGGGCGACACCGGCGTGCCGTTGCGCCGCAGGCCGCTGGCCCACTGGGTGTAGTCCAGCGCCGCCACGCCCGCGTCGCTTTCCACCAGATAGTCTTCCGGCTGGTAGGGCGCGCCGACAAAGCGGTACTCCACCCCGCCATCGGCCTTGCGGGTCAGCACCGCCTGGCAGATGTTACCCGCTTCGCGGCGGTATTCGTACACCAGATAGCTATTGCGGTGAGGCAAATAAAACGCGTCGAACTTCATACGCGTCTTGGGCACGACCTTGTTGGGTAGCTCGCCGTAAAATACCGGCACCAAGCGCTGTAGCGTGGTTTTACCGGAGGCGTTGGTGCCACAAATATTGGTGTGGCCATCCACACTCAGTTCCACCACCCCTTCCAGGTGGCCGTGAATCATCACGATGCGTAGCAGGTGGGCCATGCCGTGTCCTTTCGATGACTATTTCAATGACGATCCGGATCGTTTGCTGATCGCTGAAGGTAGCCATTTTGCCAGACACCTTGATGGCTTGTCTTACTCATTACGCCTTACCCAGCAACCCCTCAAAAAAACTCACCGCATTGGCTTCCAGTCCTTCCAGGTAGTAACCGCCCTCCTGTACCACCAGCGTAGGAACATTCAGACCCGCCACCCTGCGGCCAAGCTCACCAAACCCCGCGGTTGAAACGGCGACCTTGGCTTGGGGGTCGAGTTCGTAGATATCGAATCCCAGCGCCAGCACAATGGCGTCCGGCTCGAACAGGTGAATGGCTTGGCAGGCTTGCTCCAGGCGGTCAAAAAACACTTCCTCTTCTGAGTTATGGGGCATCGGTAGGTTGATGTTGTAGCCTAGCCCGGCTCCCTGCCCACGCTCATCATCGAAGCCGGTCACCGCTGGATAGAAGTTGGTGGTATCGCCATGGATCGAGATATACAGCACATCGTCGCGCTGGTAGAAAATCTCCTGAATGCCCTGCCCGTGATGCATATCAGGGTCTAACACCACGATGCGCGGGTAGCGGGTTTTGAGATGCTGCGCGGCAATGGCGGCGTTATTGAGAAAGCAGAAGCCGCCGGCGGAGTCGATGCCCGCGTGGTGGCCCGGCGGGCGCGATAGCGCATAGGCAAACCGATCACCGGCCAGCAGGGCCTCGGCGCCGGCGACCGCGCTTTGCGCTGACCAGTATGCCGACTGCCAGGTATGTTGCCCAACCGGCGCGCTGCCGTCGGCCATATAGCGTCCGGCTTCTGCCAATATGCCGCGTAAGGCGTTGGGCGAACGCACAAAGATATTGGAGATCACTTCCTCTCCCCAGTCTTCGTCAAGAGCATGCCAGCGCCGATAGGCGCTTTCGAGAAAGCGCAGATAGGCCAACGAATGCACCGCCCTTAGCGGCGCGACACCGTAGTCGGCAGGAGATTGGGTATCAAAACCCAGCCGTTTGGCCGCCGCCAGTAGGTGCGTGGCACGCTCGGGCACTTCCTGGGGCGTGCGCATTTTGCCACGGGAGAAGTACGTTTGCGGGTGATGAAGCAGTTGGTCAGCGTGGAAGAACGTCTTCATCGGCACTCTCTCCGGTTTCGCCCACCCCCTTGACCACAAATTTGCGAGCAACGCCTATGTGGTAGTCGATCGCCTCACGGCAAGCGTCAGGGCGGCCGCTATCCAGCGCTTCCAGAAGTTGGAAGTGGCTTGTGGCGATGGTCTCGGGGGCTTCATGGGTTTTGGTGATTAGGGTGATGCACAAGCGCAGCTCATGGGTTAGATCATCAAAGGCGCGCAGCAGCCGCTCGTTGCCCGCGTAGTGCAGCATCAGCCGGTGAAACTGCAGATCTTCTTCAATGCGCCGGGTGCCATCATTGCTTTCAGCTGCCTCACACAGCACCTCCACCTGCTGCGCCAGCGCACGCTTGGCCTCAGGCGTATAGCGTTCCACCAAGCGGTGAATGGCATGGCGTTCAAGACACAGCCGTAAATCAAACACATCTTCGAGTTCAACGGCATTCAACGCACGAACAAAGAAGCCACGCCGGGGTTTTGAGATCAATAAGCCGCGACTTTCGAGCAGCCGGGCAGCCTCGCGAACCGGCGCGCGGCTAACGCCCAAGTCCCTGGAGAGCTGCACTTCAGAGAGCCGTTCGCCGGGTAAAAAGTGTTGGCTAATAATCGCTTGGGTCAAATAGTCAGCCACCTGCTCGACCAGGTTCTGCTGCTGAATAAAGGCCCTGGGAGCCACCGTTGATGAAGCCATAAAATTTACTCATAGGGCATAGTGCGTACTTTCCAGTATGACGAAAAATACACACCTGTCGACGAACGATTGCCGACTGTCGACAGTTTTACCAGTGACTGCTATGGTCAAAACAGGCTCTTAATAACCATCACAACTGGGCCTAACAGACACGCCTCGCTCGCCTAACGACGACGTAATCCCCTTACGTTCTAATAAACCGAGGAGCAGGAAACATGAAAAAACCCTTAGCGTTGGCTATTTCCGCTGCAGCACTTGCCTTTACCTCCGCCGCTCTGGCCGATGACCCCAAGTCGGGCGGAACGGTTAACACCATTATTCAACCTGAGCCGCCAGGCCTGGTGCTGGGCATGGTTCAAAATGCCCCCACCCGCACCGTATCGGGCAATATCTACGAAGGCCTGCTGCGCTACACCACCGACCTGGAACCGATGCCCCAATTGGCGGAGTCCTGGGAGGTAAGCGATGATGGCCGTACCTATACCTTCCATCTGCGTGAAGGCGTTACCTGGCATGACGGTGAACCCTTTACCGCCGATGACGTGGTGTTCTCCGCCGATGTGTTCCACCGCGAGTTGAACCCCAGTGCCCGCGCCGTGCTGCAGCATGTGGAGAGCATCGAAGCCACCGACGACCACACCGTGGTGTTTACCTTGACACAGCCCTTTGGCCCCTTCCTGCTCTCCTTTGAAGCGGGCACCTTTACCATGGTGCCAGAGCACCTCTACGCAGGCACAGATTTCCGCAATAACGAAAACAATGATCACCCGATAGGCACCGGCCCGTTTAAGTTCTCCAACTGGGAGCGGGGCACGGTGATTGAGCTGGTCAAAAACGATGACTACTACGAAGAGGGCCTGCCCTACCTTGATGGCGTAAACTGGCACATCATCCCCGACGGCGCCTCCCGCGCGGTGGCGTTTGAGAACGAGACCATCGATGTGTTGCCCAGCGGTACCGTCGAGAACTTCGATATTCCCCGCCTGGCCGAGATGGATAACGTCTGCATGACCGAAGAGGGCCACGAGTACTTCAGCCCCTTTGCCATGCTGTGGATGAACAATCGCGAAGGCCCCACGGCGGATAAGCGCTTCCGCCAGGCGGTGATGTACGCCATGGATCGAGAATTTGCCAAAGATGTGTTGTGGAATGGCCTGGGCAATGTGCCGCTCTCCGCTTTTGGCTCCAATGCGCGCTTCCAGAACGACGACCTGGAACCCTACGACCACGACCCAGACCGCGCCCGTGAGCTGCTTGAAGAGATGGGCTACGACGGCGAAGAGATCACCATTCTGCCGCTGCCCTATGGGGAAACCTGGACACGCTGGGCCGAGGCCGTGCAGCAAAATCTGCGCGAGGTGGGTATTAACGTTGAAACCCAAGCCACCGATGTGGGCGGCTGGAACCAGCGCCTGGGCGACTGGGATTACGACCTAGCCTTTACCTACCTGTTCCAGTACGGCGACCCGGCGCTTGGCATTTCGCGTACTTACCTCTCGGACAACATCGAAAAAGGCTCGCCCTGGAATAACGTCGAAGGCTACGAAAACGAGCGCGTCGACGAACTCTTCAACGAGGCCGCCACGGCATTCCCCGACGAAGAGCGGGAGGCGCTTTACCGCGAGGTACAGGAGATCCTCCACGAAGATGTACCCGTTGGGTGGCTGATGGAGCTGGGCTTCCCGACTTTGTATCGCTGTGATGTGCAGAACCTGGTCACCTCCGGCGTGGGTGTCAACGACGGCTTTAAGGATGCCTGGCTAGACCGCTAGTTTTAGCCAAATCCGCGCCCAGGAGGTGATCACCTCCTGGGCGATTCAGCCATGTCATGAAGGTATCCGTCAGGAAGATCTCTATGGTTTACGCTCGCTTAATTCTTATGCGGCTACTTAAGGCCGTCGTTGTGCTGTTTTTAATCGTTATTTTTAATTTCGTTCTTATTCAAATGGCCCCTGGCGATCCGGCGGCTATTTTAGCGGGGGAAGCGGGCGCCACTGACCAGGAGTTTTTAAATCAGCTACGCGAACGCTTCGGTCTCGATCAGCCTATTTACGTGCAGCTGTGGCGCTACGTATCGGGCATCGCCATGCTCGATTTCGGCTACTCCTACCGGCTGGGCGTGCCGGTGTTTGACCTCATCATGGCGCGCCTACCCGCCACCCTACTGCTGACCGGTACCGCCTTTGTGCTTTCGCTGGTGCTCGGCATTGTGGCCGGTTCAATGGCCGCGGCAAGGGTCAAAAAGCCCTCTGGTTCGATCATTATGGCGCTAGCGCTGATCTTCTACGCCACGCCGCTGTTCTGGGTCGCGCTGATGTCGGTGGTGGTGTTTTCTGTCTACCTGGGCTGGCTGCCTGCCTACGGCCTTTACACCGTGGGCGCAGGCCATACGGGCTTGGCTCTGGTGCTTGATGTTGCCAAACACCTTGTCCTGCCAGCGACCACTTTAGCGCTGTTCTTTATGGCGATTTACACCCGCATGACGCGCACCTCCATGCTAGACGCCGCTCAGCAGGATTACGTCAAAACCGCCCGTGCTAAAGGTTTGAAACCAAGCATTATTCAGCGCCGCCACGTGCTGCGTAACGCCCTGCTGCCGATCATCACGTTAGCGGGCCTGCAGGCGGGGCAGATGGTCGGCGGCGCGATCCTGACCGAAACCGTGTTTGCCTGGCCAGGCATCGGGCGGCTGATGTTTGAAGCGCTGCAGCAGCGCGACTACAACCTGCTGCTGGGTATTTTCTTCTTCTCGGCGGCGCTGGTCATCGTCTTCAATATCATCACCGATTTGGTCTACAGCCTGGCTGATCCACGCATCAAGAAGGGGGCCGCATGAGCTTTTTCGCACGCTTCGCGCAAAACCGTGGCGCCCTCGTCGGGCTGATCATCCTGCTGCTGATTATCGCCATGGCGATACTGGCGCCGCTGCTGTTTCCTGAATCGCCCTGGCGCATGGTGCAGCGGCCCTTTTTACCGCCGCTATCCCAAGATGGTTTTCCCCTGGGCACCGACACCATGGGCCGCAACGTGGCCTCCGGCTTGATGCACGGCGCCTGGGTCTCGCTGTTGATCGGACTGGTATCCACCAGCGTGGCACTGCTGATTGGAGTCCCTTTGGGGGCCATTGCTGGCTACTACGGCGGCATTATTGACGACGTATTGATGCGCTTTACCGAGTTCTTCCAGACCATCCCCAACTTCGCCCTGGCAATTGTCCTGGTGGCCATCATGCAGCCCAGCATCACCTCGATTGTGTTGGCGATTGCGATTGTCAGCTGGCCGCCGGTGGCCCGCTTAGTGCGCGCCGAATTTATGTCGCTGCGCAACCGTGAGTATGTCGAGGCCGCGCGCTTGGTCGGCCAGTCCAACACCACGATTATTCTGCGCCAAATTCTGCCCAATACGCTGTCGCCGATTATCGTGCTGGCCTCGCTAATGGTCGCCACCGCGATTTTGCTGGAGTCGGCGCTGTCGTTTCTCGGCCTGGGCGATCCTAACGTGATGTCCTGGGGCTATATGATCGGTGCGGCGCGCACGGTGATTCGCCAGGCTTGGTGGCTAAGCTTCTTCCCTGGGGTGGCGATTCTGCTCACCGTGCTGGCGTTAAATCTCGTCGGCGAAGGGTTGGATGACGCCTTGAACCCCAAACTGTCCCGCGAGCGCTAGGCGTTTGTTATGGCTGGAGTACCTGTTATGAATGAAGCTTCAACAGAAACCGTGCTTAGCATTCGCGACCTCAACATTGCACTCCCCAAAGGGGCGGATCGCGCCCTAGCGGTGGAGGACGTTAGCTACGAGGTGAAGCGCGGGGAAATCATGTGTGTAGTAGGCGAGTCCGGCTCTGGCAAGTCGATGGCTGCCAACGCCGTCATGGGGCTGCTGCCCAAAGGCGTTCGGGCCACCCAGGGCGAGATACTGTTCGAGGGGCAGGATCTTCTCGCCCTGACCGAGAAGCAGCATCGAGCCCTGCGCGGGCTCAAAATCGGCATGATATTTCAGGAGCCAATGACCGCCCTCAACCCCTTAATGCGGGTAGGCGCGCAGATTGCTGAAGTGTTTGAGGCTCACGGCCAGCTCACCCCCAAAGAGCGCCAGGCCCGCGCGCTGGAGCTGCTGATCGAAGTGGGCATTCCACAGCCGGAAAAGGCTATTCGCGCCTACCCGTTCGAGCTTTCCGGCGGCCAGCGCCAACGGGTGATGATCGCCATGGCACTGGCGCTGGAACCCATTCTGCTGATTGCCGACGAGCCCACCACGGCGCTGGATGTCACCACCCAGGCGCAGATTCTGGAGCTGATCCGCGACCTTCAGCAGCGCCGCGGTATGTCGGTGATGTTTATCACCCACGACTTTGGCGTGGTGGCCGAAATTGCCAATCGCGTCTGCGTGATGCGCCACGGCAAGATTGTTGAACTGGGTGACGCCAAACCGGTGCTGCAAAACCCGCAAGATGCCTACACTCAAGCACTAATCGCGGCGATTCCCAGTAATGCAGTACCGCCCCACCGAGAGACCAGCCAGGTTGCCCCGCTACTGGAGATCAAACAGCTCAATAAGGTGTTCCGCTCACGAGGCGGTTGGCTTAAACCTGCCCGGGAAGTGCGCGCCCTGGAAGATGTCTCGCTTACTCTCGCTCGCGGCGAAACGGTGGGGATTGTGGGAGAATCCGGTTCTGGCAAATCCACCCTTGGCCGCTGTGTGGTGCGCTTGGAGTACCCTGACAGCGGCGAGCTGCTATTGGATGGGGTGAACCTTTCCCAGCTCAAAGGCGATGCGCTGCGCCGTGAGCGCCACCGGGTGCAGATGATCTTTCAAGACCCCTACGCCTCGCTCAACCCACGCACCAAAGTGGGTATGGCGATTGCCCAGGGGCCGATTGCCAACGGCACGCCCAAAGCCGCGGCGCTCAAGCAGGCGGGCGAACTGCTCGATATGGTGGGCTTGGGTGCCAGCGCCGTGGAGCGTTTCCCCCACGAATTTTCCGGTGGCCAGCGCCAGCGCATTGGTATTGCCCGAGCACTGGCGCTAAACCCCGAGCTGATCGTGGCGGACGAAGCCGTCTCGGCGCTGGATGTGTCGATTCAAGCCCAGGTACTGGAACTGCTGGAGGAGCTTAAACAACGGCTGTCGCTCTCGCTGCTGTTTATCACCCACGACCTCCGTGTCGCCGCGCAAATTTGTGACCGCATCGTGGTCATGCAGTATGGTCGCATCGTCGAGCAAGGCAGCGCCGAGCAGATTTTCCTCGCCCCGCGTGAGGCGTATACCCAAGACCTGCTCAAGGCGATTCCCGGCCGCGAAGCACCCGTGGCCGCAACAGCGTAATTTACCGAATGGACAAGACAAGCTAAGGAACACCCATGCAAATAACCCTGGAGACGCTGCGCGCCATTGTCGGCCCGACCCACGTGTTAACCGGAGATGATGTCAGTAGCCGCAGCGTCGATTGGATGACCGGCACGCCCTGTCAGGCAGGTGCTATTGTGCGCCCGGCGGATACCGAACAGGTCGCCGCGTTAATGCGAGCTTGCCACACCGCACAGCAGCCTGTTGTCACCCACGGCGGCTTAACGGGCTTGGTACACGGCGCGGAAGCCAGCCCCGATGAACTGGTGATATCTCTTGAACGCATGAGCTCCATTGAAGAGATTGATCAGGTGGGGGGCACCCTCACCGTGCAGGCGGGCGCACCGCTGCAGCGGGTTCAGGAAGCGGCTAAAGAGGTCGGTCTGCAGTTCCCGCTGGATCTGGGCGCCCGGGGCAGTTGCACCATTGGCGGCAATATCGCCACCAACGCTGGCGGTGTTCGGGTGATCCGCTACGGCATGATGCGCCAGCAGGTGCTGGGTCTGGAAGCGGTGATGGCGGATGGCCGCGTGGTCAGTTCCATGAACCGCATGCTGAAAAACAATGCCGGTTTCGATTTAAAGCAGCTGTTTATCGGTAGCGAAGGTACCCTGGGCATTGTGACCCGCGCGGTACTGCGCCTGCAGCCGCCGACTCCCAGCGAGCAAACGGCGATGGTGGCCTGCCCTTCGTTTGAGGCACTTACCGGGCTGCTTAGCCATATGGGCAAAGCACTCGGCGGTAGCCTCGGCGCTTTTGAGGTGATGTGGCAAAACCACTACCGACTGCTTACTGAAACCCTGGGCCGCCACACCCCGCCGATTGCCACTGAACATCCCTTTTATGTGATCATTGACTCCCTGGGCAGCGACGCCGAGCGCAATGCCACCCAGTTCAGCGAAGCATTGGAAAGTGCGTTAGAGCGCGAGCTGATTGTCGATGCGGTGATTGCCCAATCCAGCACCCAGCGCGATGGCCTATGGGCGATTCGTGAAGATATCGAAGGGCTGGTCAAGGGCTTGGCGCCAGTGCTTACCTTTGACGTTAGCCTGCCCATTGCCGATATGCAGCGCTATACCGATGCCCTGGAAGCGCAGCTAACCCAGCGCTGGGCAGAGGCGCGCTTGGTAGTGTTTGGCCACCTGGGCGATGGCAACCTACATATTTCTGTTTGCGCCGGGAGTGCCGAGCCTGAAATACGGCGTGAAGTGGAGGCGATGGTTTACCAGCCGCTGGCCACACTGGGCGGTTCAGTCTCCGCCGAACACGGCATCGGCCTGGAAAAACGGCCCTGGCTAGGCACCTGCCGCTCCAGTGCCGAGATTGAGTTGATGCATACGCTCAAGCAGTCGCTAGACCCACTCTGCCTTCTCAATCGCGGTAAAGTATTGAGCTAATTATTGTTTTTAGGAAATCAACATGCCCCGCTACCCCAACCACTTAACCAGTGAAGGCCCTGTTAATCCGTTTCCGGGCATTAAGGTGTTAGAACGCCGACTTGGCAAGGAAATCCCCCATCGGCTGGGCTCTAACGAAGGTCTGGATATGCCTCACCGCGCCCTGCGCGAGCACTTTGGCGATGCCCTGGCCGAACACGTTTACTGCTACGGCGACGCCGAGGCGCTGGGTGTTCGCCAGCGCTTGAGCGAACAGCAGGGTATTCCACTGGAAACGCTACTGGTGGATGCGGGTGCTGACAGTCTGATCGCCCTGGCCCTGCGCACTACCTGCGAACCAGGTGAAAGCGTGGTGGGCACCGCAGGTACCTACCCCACCTTTGGCTATTTCGCCAAAGGCCAGGGGTGCCACTTGGTTGAGCCTAGCTATTATGAAGCACCCGGCGTGTTGGCCCCCGACCTGGAAGCCCTGACCGCCGCTGCCCATCAGGAAAACGCCCGCTTGGTTTATCTGGCCAATCCGGATAATCCCAGCGGCCACTTGCACAGCGACAGCGCCATCCTCGAGCTGCGCGACGCGCTGCCCGATACCTGCTGGCTGCTGCTGGACGAAGCCTATGGGGACTTTCGCGACGATGCCAACAGCGAGTTCGCTGGCAAAGCAATCCCAGGAGTGATTCGTCTACGCACGCTTTCCAAGGCCCACGGCCTGGCGGGGCTGCGCATCGGCTACGCCATCGCCGACCCTGAAGTACTGGCGATGATGATGAAAGTGCGCATTCACTACGCGGTATCGTCGCTGACCCTGGCCGCCGCCGAAGTGGTACTCGATCATCCAGACGAAGTGCATCAGCACGTTGCCGATGTAAAAGCCCGCCGTGAGCAGTTGGCAGAACACTTTCGCGCACTCGGTGCCGACGTACTCCCCAGCGCCACCAACTTTATCGGCATTCGTCTGCCCAGCGCCGACCTCGCTGCCGAGGTACACCAGCAGCTACTCGCCGAAGGCGTTTTGGTCGCGCGTTTGGCGCATCCAGAACTTGCCAATGTGATACGTATCACGGCGGTACAAGCAGCACTGGAGCCTGGAAAATTGGCGGCTCTCGAACAGGCTATTAAGGCTTAAGCCGGCGTTAACCAATGCCTGAAATCGTCCAGCTCTCCGCGTACCGCCTGGCGATATAAGCCCTGCAGTTGCGCCGTCACGCTGTCGGGGCTGATCGGCTCATTGACAGGCGGCGCACCCACACGGGTGCCGATATGGCGCCCATCCAGCTCGCGAAGAGGCAGTATTTCGGCGGCGGTGCCAGTTAGGAACGCTTCATCGGCGGTATACAGCTCGTCGCGGGTAATCCTACGCTCACGCACTTCGATACCCAGCACTTTTTGCGCCAGTTGAATCACGCTGTCCCGGGTAATGCCTTGCAGGCACGACGTCACTTCCGGGGTGTGCAGCACGCCATCGCGGAGTAAAAAGACGTTAGCCGCCGAGGCTTCGGCCACATAGCCTTCTGGGTCGAGCATGATGGTTTCATCAAACCCGGCTTTGAGGGCGGTGTTCAACGCCAGTATCGAGTTGACGTAATGGCCGTTGGTCTTTGCCCGACACAAGCTGATATTAACGTGGTGACGCGCCCAGGAGGAGGTTAGTGCGCGCAAGCCGTGGGTCGCGGCCTGGGGCGAAATGTATGGGCCTAAATCCCAGGCGGCCACCATAACGTGGGTGGTTAAACCTTGAGCACGCAATCCCATACCTTCCGCGCCGAAAAACACCGTGGGCTTGAGATAGGCACTGCTCAGGTTGTTTTTCGCCAGGCACTGGCGCTGGGCGTCGATCAGTTCCGCTTCGCTAAACGGCAGCGGCATATCCAGTGAGTGGGCGCTCTCCGCCAATCGTCGGGTGTGCTCGGCAGCACGAAAAAGATGCGTGCCGCTGGGGCCTGCGTAGGCGCGTATGCCCTCGAAACAGCCCATGCCGTAGTGCAGTGTATGAGACAACACATGCACCTTGGCGTCGCGCCATGCGCGCCATTCGCCATCCTGCCAAATCCAGCCATCGCGGTCATAAAGCGGTGTCATTGTTTGCGTTGCTCCCACTGTTGGCGCCAGTCGTCTATTAACATCTGCTGGTGCGGTTGCAGGGCCTGGTAGCCCCAGGCGGAAATTTCATCGTTTTGCGGATCGGGCACAGCAATGGCACTGCCCGCCAGGGTCTGGATCACCGCGTGGCCGCAGAGCGGCGCATAACCTTCGGAGTAGCCGCCTTCGTGAATAAATACCAGCTTGCCTTCACAGCAACGCTCGGCCAGGGCTTTAAGCTGGGCGGTCATGGTGGCAAACGCTTGGCTATTGAGCAGCATTTTACCCAACGGATCTTTGGCGCAGGCGTCGTAACCGCAGGCCACCACGATGAGCTCAGGGTTAAAGGCTTCCAACGCGGGCAGCACCAGTTTTTCCATGGCGTAGGCGTAGGCACCCAAGCCACAGCCCGGCGGCAACGGCAGGTTGAGATTGGCGCCCAGGCCTGCGCCTTCGCCCTGCTCGTCAAAACTGCCGGTTTCCAGCGGGTAGTTCGCCGCCTGATGAAGTGAAACGGTCAACACATCGGGCTCGCCATAAAATGCCGCCTGCTGACCGTTGCCGTGATGAACATCCCAATCGAGTATTGCCACGCGTTTGACCTGCCCCAAGGCGCGGGCGCGCATTACTGCCACGGGAATATTGCCCAGCAGGCAGAAACCACGGCCCTGGTCGGCTTCGGCATGGTGACCCGGCGGGCGGCATAAGGCGTAGGCGTTACTTACCTCCCCCAGCGCCACGGCTTCAACGGCGGCGACGGCCAGCCCTGCGGAGTGTGTTGCTGCTGCCCAACTGCCGGGCATATAAGGTGCGCAGTCGCCGCCGTTGCCGCCTCGGGCTTTATCCCCCGCCTGTAGCTGATCTAAATAACGCGGGCTATGAAAGCGCAGCAGATCATCCAGCGTCGCGGCCGTCGGTTTCACCACGCGGAGCTCATCCATCAGCCCGCTGACTTCGAGGATATTCTTCAGCCGCCGTTTGCTCTCCGGGCTTTCCGAGGCGGCCTGGGGCTGTAAAAACTCACCGGGCGCGGAAAACACCCCAATCGCGCCCAGATCGTGCCAAAAGCAGCGTTCGTGCCAGTAAAAACCGGTTGTGCTCATGCCGTAAAGCCCTGCATAAAGGCAGCCAGGTTGGCGCTTAGATGTTCGGTAGGGTAGCCGCCTTCTTGCACCACAACGGTGGGCAGCGCCAGCGCAGCCAAACGTTTACCAAGCTCGACAAAGGCGTCTGTTTCCACGGTGAGCCCTGCCAGCGGGTCATCCTTATGGGCGTCTAAGCCTAATGCGACGACCACGGCCTCTGGCTCGTAGCGCTGCAGGTGATCAATCAGAATCGCCAGGGCATCGAGATAAACGTCTCCATCGCTGCCTACCGGCAAAGGCAGGTTAACGTTAGCGCCTACGCCCTCCTCGCAGCCCTCTTCATCAACGCCGCCCCAAAAGAAGGGATAAAAATCGCTAGGGTCAGCGTGCAGCGAACCTGTCCATACATCGCTGCGTTTATAGAAAATATCCTGGGTGCCGTTGCCATGGTGCAAGTCCACGTCAATGATCGCCACCTTGGCAAAGCGCTCGCGCAGCACCGTGGCGGCCAGCGCTGAATTGTTCAGCAGGCAAAAGCCCCCGGCGCGCTCAGGCCCGGCATGATGACCCGGCGGGCGGCACAGTGCGTAGGCGGCTGGTGCGCCATTAAGCACCTCTTCTGCCGCCGCTTCGGCGCTAGCCGCTGAGGCGAGAGCGCCTTGAAAGCTCGTCGCTCCCAGCGGGCAGGCCATATCGTGCAAATGCCAGCCTGCCTGGCCAATCGGATGGCGCGGGTAGTGGTAGCCACCTCCGCAAGGGTGAATGTTGGGCGCAACCACTTCCGCCGCACTGGGCAGCGCCTGCCAGCGAGCGTAAATGGTGTCCAAAAACGCGAGATAACGCGGCGTATGAATCTGTTCCAGGCGCTTGCGCAGCGTAGGTGAATCGGCCTCGGCAGGCGTGGACAGGGTCAGCCCTGCCGATGCCAGCCCCTGGGTAAGCAGATCAGCGCGCACCGGCCCTTCCGGCGAGGGCGCGGGCTGGCCGCGCAGCAGAAACGTCGGCGGCGCATGCAACGCCTGGTCAGGGTGATAAAAACACTTCATGGGTCGCAGTCCTTAGCCAAATTACAGCAGTGACGGAATCCAGGTAGAGAGCGCTGGAAACGCCGCCAGCAACACAATCACCACCAGGAACGACACGTAAAACGGCAGCGATGCCACGATTGCCCGTTCATAAGGCACCTCGGCTATTCGCGCGGCGGTCATCAGCGTCATCCCCACTGGCGGTGTCACGTTGGAGATATTGAGCACCACGATCATCAGGATCGCGAAGTGGAGTGGGTCAAAGCCCAGCTGGATCATCGCTGGCACCAGCACCGGGGCAATGACCACCAGTGCGGGCAGCACATCCATCACCGTGCCAATCACCAAGAGTAGCAGACACACCAGCATCAGTTGCACAAAGGCCGCATCGCTCAAAGTGGTGATCATGCTGGCCGCATCCCTGGCGATGCCCGAGCGGGTAACGAACCAGCCCAATACCGCCGAGGTTGCCAGTAGAAAAACACCACGCCGGAGAAGCGCACCGTGGTCACCAGCGCATCCCAGATTTTGCGCCAGGTCAGATTACGGTAGAAGATCACGCCAATCACGATGGCGTAAACCGCCGCAAAGCCGGAGGCTTCGGTAATCGTGGTGAGCCCCGAGAGAATCCCGCCAAGAATAATCAGCGGCACCACCATCGCAGGCAGCGCGACTAACAGTGCGATGATGGCCGCCTTAAAGGGTGTAGATGCCTGTTTCGGGTAGTTGCGCTTCCAGGCTAGGAAGAAGCTGACGCCCAGCAGCGCCAGCGCCATCAACAGACCGGGGATAATGCCACCGGCAAACAGGTCAATCACCGAAATATCCCGCAGCAGTGTGGCGTACACCACCATCACCACGCTTGGGGGAATAATCGGCCCGATGATGGAAGAACAGGCGGTCACCGCAGCGGCGTATTCGGCATCGTAGCCCTGCTTTTTCATCTCAGGAATCATGATCTTGCCGATGGCGACGGTATCGGTGACCGCCGCGCCGGTGAGACCCGCAAAGAATACCGAGACCGAGATATTCACGTGGGAGAGTGACCCGCGCACCCGGCCGAACAGCGCATTGTTGAAGGCGATCAGCTTGTGGGTCAGCCCGCCTTGGTTCATCAGCTCAGCGGTGAAAATAAAGTAGGGCACGGCAATCAGCAGAAAGCCCGAAACGCCGGAGAACATGCGGTCGGCAATGATACCGAGCATGCGCTCTCCGCCGATGGCAAAGCCACCCGCCAACCCCGACATGGCCATCACCACCGCTACCGGTGCGCCGATAAACAGCAGCACGACAAACGCAATAATTGCAGGGGTCATGAGCGGTGCTCCCCGTCAGTGGTGTCGATGAGTTCGCTAATCACGTCCTGCTCATCAATGAAGTGCTCAAGCAGGGCAAAGCCATGCACAAGATGCAGCAACATGATGACGCCACTGAGAGGCACCACGATAGCGGTCACCTTGCTGGGAATACGGATTTGATCGGAGACCATGTAAACCTGGGTGGCACTGGCGAAGTAATCCCAGCCGTACCACGTCAGCAGCAGTGCAAACAGGCCAATCACCGCCAGGCAGAGCCCGGCAGCCACTTGCACCATCACGCGGGGCAAGCTGCGAACCAGCAGGGTCATGGCGACGTGCTCGCCATAGCGCAGCGAAATCGTCATGGAAAGAAAGCCGATCCAGGGCAGAAACAGCCGCGCCAGCGAGTAAGTCCAGCTAAGCGTGCTGCCGGTGATCAGCTTGTAGAGAAACGCAGTGAACGAGATGCCCAGCATCGCCAGAATACAGCCCACACACATCACGATGGCCACCTGATTGACGAGGTCGCTCAAGCGGCGCAAAGGAGTTAAAACGCCCATGGTTTTTCCTCACGCTGGGGCCTCACATCGCCCCAGCGTATATCGTTCGCTAACCGTTATTGGCTCTGTTTTTATTGACCCCGGTTTTACTGACCCAGGCTTTATTGGCCCTGCATTTATTGACCATAAGTGCGGTAGTCGTCTTCTGCCAATTGCTGACCCACGCGCTCGACTTCGTCAAGCAGTCCCTGTACGCGGGCTTCGTCCATGCCGAAGTCATCGACGATCCACTCCTGCCAAGCGGGGCGGGCAATTTCCGCCATCCGCTCACGCTCGGCGTCGGGCATCAGGTAACACTCTTCAAAGCGTTCACAGGACTCCATCCAACTCGCCGTTGCCAGTGCGCCAGACATGCCGTGGCTCAGTTGAATCGCTTCCCTAGCGGAGCTGATCACCGCCTGCTGATGCTCTTCCGGCAGGGACTGATACCACGACTCGCTGACCACCCAAGGGGCGCTGTTATACACATGCCCGGTGAGCGTGGTGTAGTCGGTGACCGCATCGAAGTTGAAGGTGGTGTTGAGCACCGGCGCATTGAACTGGCCATCGGCAAGACCGGTTTCCAGCGCGGTAATCAGCTCGCCCCAGGGCAGGGGCGTGGCGGAAGCCCCCAGAGAGCGCATAATCGCCACATGGGCAGGGTTCTCTTCGGTACGAATATTGAGCCCTTCCAAGTCTTCGACGGTCTCAATCAAACGCACGTTATTGGTAAAGGCGACAAAACCACCGCCATCGTCGAAGGTGCCCAAATAGCGCATATCGGCAGCTTCGACGGTGCCGGACATAAAGTCGGCGAACCATTCGCTGTCAAAGAAGCTCCACGCCTGGCGCCAGTTGGTAAACAGGAAAGGCGCCGTGACGACTTGATAGTCTTCGTAGAAGGAGGACATCGCCCCGGCAGACATAATCGTCGACTGTAGCGTTCGCCCGCCCTGCACTTCCGAGCCGTTTTCTACCTCGGAGCCCAACTGGCCGCCGCCGAAGATCGTGACCTCAAGATCCCCGTCGGTGCGCGCTTCTACCAAATTCTTGAAGTGCACCAGCGCCGGATAGATCTCGTTATTGCTCATATCCTCGGGCAACTGCGTGGCGATCACCATTTCATAGGATTGCGCCTGGGCATTAGTGCTGGAGATGGCCAGCGGCAGTGCCGCTAGCGCGGCGATAAATACGTTTTTTTTAGCGTTCATAACACACCTCGTTTTGATTATTGGTCGGTCTTCGTTATGAGTGACGTGGCTACCCATCGGGTAGCGATGGTGTTGTTGTTATGGCAATCGTTATGACTGTTCGGGCAGTGACTCCCACACTTCAATAGCGGCGGCTAAATCTTCCAGTGAAGCGCCTACCGATTTGAAAAGCGTGATAGCTTCCGGTTTAGAGCGACCCGGTTTGGCCCTGGAGAGCACCTCGGCAAGCTCCGCCTGGATCTGCTCGAACTGGAACTCACCTTCATCGATGGCTTGCAAAATGTCGCCCGCCTCGCCTTTGGCACCGGCGTAGGTGTCCACAAACACCTCCGCGCGGCGCAGGCATAAGGCATCGGTTTCGCGCATTTGTGGGCGAAACGCGCCGATCAAATCCAGGTGGGTGCCGGGCGTTAGCCACTCACCCTTGATCAGCGGCTGAGTGGAGAGCGTGACACAGCTAATGATGTCCGCTTCTGCCACGGCATCCGCTAATTCCTCCACCACGTGGGTTTCGAAGCGTTCGGCGTACTCGTCGGCAATCGCCGCCGCTTTGTTGGGATTACGGCCCCAGATCAGCACCCGCTTGATGGGACGAACGCTGGCGTGGGCTTCGATCACCATGGGCGCCAACTTGCCGGTACCCACCACCAGCAGCGTTTCTGCGTTTTCATTGGCCAGGGCCTGGGCGGCCAGCGCAGAAGCCGCCGCCGTGCGACGCCGGGTTAGCTCGCTGCCATCAATACAGGCTAACGGCTGGCCGTGCTTACCCTCGCTGAGCAAATAAAGCCCAGAGATCGCCGGGATACCGTGGTCGGCATTTTGCGGAAACACGTTGACCATTTTGACGCCGATATAGCCCGCCGCTTCCCAGGCGGGCATTAGCAGCATGGTGGCTTCGCCATCCGGCCGGTGCATCGCATGGTGATGGCGGGGAGGAGACTCCACGCCATTCACGAACGTCGTGTGTAGCCGCTTGATCAAGCCGTCCCATGTCAGGTGGCGCGTGACCTCTTGGGCAGAAACAACCCGCATATCAGGCCTCCGGCAGCGCGGCTACCACCATGATTTCCACCTTCCACTCGGGCTTGGCGAGCTGGGCTTCAAGGGCTGCACGCACCGGCGGGCGACCGGGTACCACCCAGGCGTCCCAAGCGGCGTTCATCTGGTCAAACTCCGCCATGCTGGTGACCCAGATTTGTGCTGAAATCAGATGCTCTTTCGAGGTGCCCGCCTGAGCCAGCAGTTGATCAATACGCGCCAGTACCTGCTCGGTTTGGCCGCGCATATCCACCGTAGCATCAGTGGGAACCTGGCCTGCGAGGTAAACGGTGCCGTTGTGAATCGCCACTTGGCTCATCCGTGCATTGCTGTCCTGATAGGTAACGCCCATGGTGTTTCTCCTTGAAAAAAGCTTTTCTGATATAAGGCTTCTTCAAAGACTAAAGCGCACGGCAATAAATTACTTGCCCGACACTGAGGTAGATTTGCCCGTAAGTCATGCAGGCAGCTTTCAGCGAGAATCGAACGGGAGGGAGGGCACTAACGGTCTGTGGAAGGGGAGATCTCAAAGTAGCGCCGATAAGCGCGGGAGAAACTGCCCTGGTCGCGAAAGCCGACCAGCATGGCAATATGCCCTAGGCTAAGGGTGCTATGGCGGACTAACGTACGCGCGTGTTCCAAGCGCCTGCGCTGCACATAGGCCAGTGGCGTCACGCCGGTTAGTTCGCGAAAGCAGCTGTGAAAATGCCCGGGGCTCAAGGCACATAGCGCGGCGAGCTGCTCTACACGAATCTCGTCGGCCAAGTGTTGATCCAGCCAAGCGTCCAAACGGGCCAGGTCGAGGCGTTCACTAATACAGTGCTGCCCCAGTTGCCCAGCGGCGGTGGGCGTCGCATCCTGCAAATACATATAAAGCGCGCGCAGCAGCAGAATCGCAATTTCGTTCTGTAGCGCCGGGCACTGTTCAAGCTGATTGGCCAGGGCGTGGGTGAGCTGGTTTAACGCCGGAGGCACGCTAAAAAAGCGCGGTTTATCGAATAGGCGCTCAATCTCGCTGCCTTTTTCAAGCGTGGCCAAGTGCGCCACCGGGATATCCAGCACCAAGGTACGGTTGCTGCCATCTCCCTGAAACTCGTGATGACGCGACGAGGGAATCAGACAGCCACGGCGGGCGGTCACCCTTTCCCCTTGCCCTTCCATGGAGAGCTCTGTGACGCCACAGGTGGCCAAAATCAACTGGTGAAAATCATGGGTATGGGCCACCTGCTCTTGGGCTAAGTTGCGGCTATGCAGCTCAAAAAGGGCCATGTGAAATACCATTTTCGATAAATGCGAGTTATTCACTATAAAACGGCTAAGCAGCAAAAAGCGAGGAGATCGCCAACCGTGGGTAAACGCTCCACTGGAGTGGCACCATGCGGATGAAAAGCTGTCATCTGCCAGTCATGGGCTCGGGTTAGGGTGGAAATAAGCTGCCATTAGAGTTCAAACAACATGCCTCAGCGTCGACGCCCTCCTCTCAGCGCTTCTCTCAGTGACCAGGAAGTCGCAGCCCTCACCCAGTTAGCCAATGGAAATGCGCTGCACCGGCAGCGTGAAGCTGACCGTCAGACGCGGCAGGCATCTGCGTTGGCGCTGCTTCACGCAACGGCGTCACCGGCTGAGACGCAGCCGGGAAGCATAAAAATATTGATGATTTCGGATGTCTACTTCCCCCGCGTCAACGGCGTGTCTACATCTATCGCCAGTTTTCGCAGTGCCCTTGAGCGCCTGGGCCACTCGGTCACGCTGATCTGCCCCAATTACCCATTGGGCCAAGTGGACGAACCAGGCGTGATACGCATCCGTTCGCGCCGGATACCCGGCGATCCGGAAGATCGCATGATGCGCTATCGTGATCTGCTCGCCCTGACACCGCAGCTTGCAGATGTGACTTTTGACCTTATTCATGTCCACACGCCCTTTACCGCCCACTATGCCGGCATTGCTCTGGGTCGTCGGCTTAACATTCCAGTGGTTGCCACGTATCACACGCTTTTTGAAGAGTATATTCATCACTATATCCGCTGGCTTCCGCGGCGCTGGCTACGCCTTGCCGCGCGGCGGCTTTCGGCACACCAGTGCCAGCAACTCGACGCCTTAGTGGCCCCCTCCCACGCAATGCAGCAAGCGCTCACTCGTTATGGTGTCACCGCGCCCACCAGGGTGATTCCCACCGGTCTTTCGCTGGAGTCGTTCTGCCACACACAGGGAGCTCAGCATGACAGCGACTTTCGATCCCACTATGGCCTGCCCCAGGAAGCGCGACTGCTGCTCTATGTGGGTCGTGCCGCTTTTGAGAAGAACATAGACTTTCTGATCGACATGCTGCCCAAGGTATTAGCCGAACACCCCACCACCCGGCTCATCATTACCGGCGAAGGCCCGGCCCATGACTCGCTGGTTCAGCGCGCCCAGGAAAAAGGCGTGGCCGAGTCGGTGCTGTTTCTCGGTTATCTTGACCGCAACGGCCCACTGCAAGCCGCCTACCGCGCCGCCGACGTTTTTGTGTTTGCATCACGCACGGAAACCCAGGGGCTAGTGCTGCTGGAAGCGATGGCCCTAGGCACACCGGTGGTTTCCACCGCCGCGATGGGCACGCTGGATGTACTAAAAGAAGGAGAAGGTTGCCTGATTGCCGAGGATAACCATGACGACTTCGCCGCCAAGGTCAACCGCCTGCTAAACGATAACCCCCTGCGCCAACAGCTCGCCGAACGCGCCCAAACCTACGCCGCTAGTTGGCACGAAGATGCTAAGTGCGTAGAACTCGTGAGTCTTTACCGAAAGCTTGCGACTGAGCGGTTGGCTAGTGTGAGAAAGTAAGCGCCGAACTCTCCGTTGACACTTTGTGGACACATTCGGGCACCTAGGAAGGGAAAAACTCAAATTATGGGCACAAAAAAAGGCACCTAAGTGCCTGATTTTAAAGTTGGTGCCGGTGGCCAGACTCGAACTGGCACACCCGTAAAGGCGGCGGATTTTGAATCCGCTGCGTCTACCAATTCCGCCACACCGGCAATGGCTGCGCATTATACGTAAATGTCGAGGTAGGTCAATCACATTGACTGACTTTATGCAGCCAAAGCGCTATCCTATGCCGCCTGTTTGATCAACGTTAAGAGTTATACGCCATGCAGCGCGCGGATTTTCATTACGAACTACCCGACGAATTAATTGCTCGCTACCCTTCTGAACAGCGTAGCGACTGCCGTTTGCTGTGCGTGGATGGCCAGAGCGGCGCGTTGGAACACCGCCGTTTTCCCGATTTGCTTGAGCTTTTAGAGCCCGGCGACCTGTTGGTGTTTAACGACACCCGGGTGATTCCAGCGCGCCTGCACGGCCATAAGGCCAGCGGCGGCAAAGTAGAGATGCTGCTGGAGCGCCCGCTGGATGCCCACCGTGGCTTGGCGCATATTCGTTCGAGCAAATCGCCGAAACCCGGTACCGAGCTGATTTTCGAAGGCGATGTTCATGCCATTGTAGAAGGCCGCCGTGATGCGCTGTTCGAGCTGCGCTTTTTGGGCGATACGCCGATGATTGCGCTGCTGGAAAAGCACGGCCATATGCCGCTGCCGCCCTATATCACCCGCGAAGATGAGCTGAGCGACCGTGAGCGCTACCAAACTGTTTACGCCCGGCGCGATGGGGCCGTCGCTGCGCCGACCGCAGGATTGCACTTTGATCAGCCGCTGCTGGATGCCCTGGCGGATAAAGGCATTAACCGCGCCTTTGTTACCCTGCATGTGGGCGCAGGCACCTTTCAGCCGGTGCGGGTGGACAATATTCTTGAACACCATATGCACAGCGAGTGGATCGAGGTTACCGAAGAGACCTGCCAACAGGTGCGCGAGACCCTGGCAGCAGGTAAGCGCGTAGTGGCAGTCGGCACCACCAGCGTGCGCTGCCTGGAAAGCGCCTGCATGAAAAGCAGCGATGGCCAGATCGCGCCCTATAGTGGTGACACCGACATTTTTATCTACCCCGGTTACCAGTGGCGCTGTGTGGATGCTTTAATTACCAATTTCCACTTACCTGAATCGACCCTGCTGATGCTGGTCTCCGCCTTTGTGGGCTATGACACCATCATGCACGCCTATCAACGGGCAGTGGCCGAGCGCTATGCGTTTTTTAGCTACGGCGATGCCATGTTGTTAACCCGCTAGTTGTTGACTCAACCCTGCACCCGTCGCGCCAAACGAACGAGATTAACGAGTTACTTTATATGCGAAACGAATGCTTTATGCGCTTTGAGCGCCTGGCCGACGATGGCCGTGCCCGCCGTGGCCGCCTCCACTTCCCCCGCGGCACAGTAGAGACCCCAGCGTTTATGCCGGTGGGCACCTACGGCACGGTCAAAGGCATGACGCCGGATTCCGTCAAAGAGATCGGCGCTGAAATCATCCTGGGCAACACTTTTCATCTGTGGCTGCGCCCCGGCACCGAGGTCATCGAAGCCCACGGTGATCTGCATGACTTTGCCCAGTGGGATAAACCCATCCTCACCGACTCCGGCGGCTTCCAGGTCTTTTCGCTAGGCGAGACGCGCAAGATTACCGAGCAGGGCGTGCATTTCCGCTCGCCGGTGGATGGCAGCAAAGTCTTTATGGGGCCGGAAGAGTCCATGGCGGTTCAGCGCTCGCTGGGCTCGGATGTGGTAATGATCTTTGACGAGTGCACCCCCTACCCGGCCACCTTTGAGGAAGCCGAGAAATCCATGGAGCTATCGCTGCGCTGGGCCAAACGCTCCCGCGAAGCTCACGGCGATTCGCCTTCTGCGCTGTTCGGTATCATTCAGGGCGGCATGCACCCAGAGCTGCGCGAGCGTTCGCTCAAAGGGCTGCTGGAGATCGGCTTCGATGGCTTGGCGATTGGCGGCCTCTCGGTGGGCGAGCCTAAAGAAGAGATGATCAAGGTGCTCGACTACCTGCCCACCTGGATGCCGGATGAGATGCCTCGCTACCTAATGGGCGTCGGCAAACCCGAAGACCTGGTGGAAGGCGTGCGCCGGGGTGTGGATATGTTCGATTGCGTGATGCCCACGCGCAACGCCCGTAACGGCCACCTGTTCACCTCGGAAGGCACGGTCAAAATTCGTAACGCCAAGCACCGTTTGACACCCGTCCGCTTGATGAAGAGTGCGATTGCCATACCTGCCAGAATTTCTCGCGGGGCTATTTGCACCATTTGGATCGCTGTAATGAAATGCTCGGCTCGATGCTCAATACCATCCACAACTTACGCTACTACCAGCGTGTAATGGCTGATTTGCGCGCGGCAATTGAAGCGGGTACATTGACGACCTTTGTGGAAGGCTTCTATGCACGGCGCGGCTTACCAGTGCCCCCGCTCAGCCAGCCCTGACGAATTAATCGCCACGCGCCTTGGCGGGTGGTTTAAACTGTTTGGCCATGTTTTAAAAAACCATGTTTTAAAAACCAGGCTTTTAAAAACCAAGCAACTAAAAACCTAAGCTTTTCTAACTCAGGAGTTCTCTGCAATGCTGGATTTCTTCATCTCACCAGCTCATGCCCAAGAAGCCGCTGCTGGCGGTGGTATTGCGCAAATCGTCATGCTGGTCGGCTTCGTGCTGATTTTCTATTTCCTGTTGTGGCGCCCGCAAGCCAAACGCGCTAAGCAGCACAAGCAGCTGGTGTCCAATTTGGACAAAGGCGATGAGATCGTCATTGGCGGCGGTTTGGTAGGTCGTATCACTAAGGTGAGCGACGAATTCCTCACCATCGAGATCTCTGAAGGCACCGAAGTTAACGTGCAGAAGAACGCCGTTGCCGCCGTACTGCCTAAAGGCACCATCAAGTCCATCTAAGCCGTGTAACGCCCCCTGCCGATTAAGTGCCAGCCACCCCGGCAGGGGTGACATGGTATGAATGATGGTGAACTTTGCTGTGTACGGCTTGTCCGTGCACAGCATTCCGTTTGTAATTGAAGGCAGGGCTTGCATGCTCAACCGTTACCCCCTGTGGAAGTATCTACTGATACTGGTCGTCCTGGTGGTTGGCCTTATCTACTCGCTTCCCAATCTATTCCCCGAAGACCCCGCCATCCAAATCAGCAGCGCCCAAGGCGACTCGCTGGATGCGCGCCAGATAGACCGCGTTGAAACCGCGCTTAGCGAAAACGACATTGAGATCAAAGCTCTCGAAGAAGAGAACGGGCAGTGGCTCATTCGTTTGCGCCATGACGATGATCAACTCAACGCACGCGACATTGCCTCTGACCTGTTAGGCGATGATGCAACGGTAGCGCTGAACCTCGCCGAAGCCACCCCCGAATGGCTTCAAGCGTTCTCCGCTTCGCCCATGACGCTGGGCCTTGATTTACGCGGCGGTGTGCACTTCCTGCTCGAAGTGGATATGGATGCCGCGCTTACCCAGCGCCTGGAGGTTAACGCCAGCGCCATGCGTGAGCTGCTACGCAGTGAGCGTATTCGCTATCGCAATACCGATGTCGAAGAGCGCACGCTGTCGATCGATTTTGCCAGCAGCGAAGACCGCGACACCGCGAGGCGCCTGATCAGCCGTGATTTCCCTGACTTTGAATACAGCAGCGAAGGCGATGGTCGTGCCTCGACGCTCGTCATGACGCTTAGCGATCAATCGGTCAGCGAAATTCAGGATTACGCGATCAACCAGAACTTGACCACCCTGCGCAACCGGGTCAACGAACTGGGGGTTGCGGAGCCCATGGTGCAGCGCCAAGGCCCCAACCAAATCGTCGTGGAACTGCCCGGTGTTCAAGACACGGTGGCGGCCAAGCGTATTGTGGGCGCTACCGCCAACCTGGAATTCCGTTTGGAAGCGCGCAACGATACACCGGATAACGAAACCGAAACGTTTAACTTCCGTAACGACCCTGCCCGCTCAGCAGAGCTAATGCGCGATGTGATTATTACCGGCGATAGCGTTTCCAGCGCCAGCAACAGCTTCGATGAAAATGGCCGTCCCCAGGTCAACATCAACCTGGATGGCACCGGTGGCACGCTGATGAATCGCGCCACACGCACCAATATCGGTCGCAATATGGCGGTGCTGTTCATTGAGCATAAGAGTGAAGACACCGTCGTGGTCGACCCGGAAACGGGCGAAGAGACCATCGAGCGGGAGCCCTATGTTGAGCGTGGTCTGATTAGTCTGGCGACAATTCAGAGTGCCCTGGGCAACAGCTTCCGGATCACCGGATTAGACTCGCCAACGGAAGCTGCGGAACTGGCCTTGCTGCTTCGCTCTGGCTCCCTGGCAGCCCCCATCTACTTTGTGCAAGAGCGTACGATTGGGCCAAGCCTGGGCGCTGAAAATATCGAGCGTGGAC
Organism: Halomonas sp. BDJS001; assembly: GCF_026104355.1. Classification (NCBI taxonomy): domain Bacteria; kingdom Pseudomonadati; phylum Pseudomonadota; class Gammaproteobacteria; order Oceanospirillales; family Halomonadaceae; genus Halomonas; species Halomonas sp. BDJS001. The sequence continues at coordinate 687,579 of NZ_CP110535.1, read as the reverse complement.
TGCTTTCAGTGCAGATTGGTCTGCTCCTGGTCGTGCTGTTTATGCTGGTGCGCTACAAGGTGTTTGGTGTGTTTGCCAACATCGCCCTGGCACTGAACTTAACGCTGCTGGTCGCGGTGATGTCGATGCTGGGCGCCACGCTAACGCTGCCGGGCATTGCCGGTATCGTGCTGACACTGGGTATGGCAGTGGATGCCAACGTGCTGATTTTTGAGCGAATACGCGAAGAGCTGCGTAACGGCATGTCCGTCCAGCAGGCCATTCAAGCTGGCTACGAACGTGCCTTTTCATCAATAGTCGACGCTAACATCACTACGCTGCTGGTAGCCGTTATCCTATTTTCGATTGGCACCGGCCCCGTCAAAGGGTTTGCGGTTACGCTCTCTATCGGCATTTTGACGTCGCTGTTCACCGCTCTAATGGTGACTCGCGCCATGGTCAACTTGGTTTATGGCAGCAAACCCGTCAAAAAGCTGTGGATTTAATCCACGTGCTTAGCCCAGAACTTAAGAGGTGGTAATGAAACCCCTATCACATCTGCAAATCGACTTTATGGGGCGGCGCAAGTTTGCGTACATCGTCTCGGCTGCCATGTTAATCGCGTCGATTGCTGCCATCATTATTCTACAGCTGAATTTCGGGCTGGACTTTACCGGCGGCACGCTAATTGAGGTGCGCTACGGCGCAGCCCCTTCATTAGACGCCATTCGGGTACTGCTTGAAGATAGCGGCTTTCAGGATGTCTCCGTGCAAACCTTTGGAGCCTCAACTGAAGTATTGATTCGTCTTCAGCAGGCGTTTGATGCCGACGTAGGTGGTGAGGTCGTTAACCTGCTGCGCTCCAGTGGCGATAGCGTGGATCTTGTGCGCTCTGAGTTTGTTGGCTCCCAGGTGGGTGATCAACTGCGCGACCAGAGCGGGCTGGGTATGCTGGTCGCCCTCGGCGTGGTAATGCTCTACGTCGCCTTCCGCTTTCAGTACAAGTTTGCGATCGGCGCCCTGCTGGCGCTACTGCACGATGTAGTGATTGTGGTCGGCGTTTTTGCGCTGTTTCAGCTCGATTTCGACCTTACCGTATTGGCGGCGATCCTGGCGGTTATCGGCTACTCGTTGAACGATACCATCGTGGTTTATGACCGCGTCCGCGAAGCCATCCGCACCTCGCGGATCGACGACATGCCGCAGATCTTCAACGAAGCGATTAACGCCACGCTCTCGCGCACACTGGCAACCTCGGGCACCACCATACTGGTACTGCTCGCGCTGCTACTGTTGGGCGGGGATATGATCGAGAACTTCGCCATTGCGCTGCTGGTCGGCATCGTGGTGGGTACGTTCTCATCGATCTATATTGCTGCGGCACTACTGCTACCGCTGAAGCTGTCGCGGGAAGATTTGATTCCCACCAAGAAAGAGCTCGACGAAGAAGAGGAAGAGCTGCCTTAACGGCGCACCCTTTACTCCTCTTATTTAGCCTACAAAAATGCCTCTGCTGGAAACCCAGCAGGGGCATTTTTTCGTCTTGAAAGCTTATGTCTTTAAAGCTTTTGCCTTTAAAGCTTATGTCCTGAAAGATTCAGCAGCGCTGCTTAAAAGTGCGGCGTTAACTGCTTAATCAGCGCCTTGTAGAGACGCGGCCCAGCGGCCATTAACTGCCCTTCCACTTTCACTGTGGGCTGGCCGTCCGGCGTGCCCATTAAGGCGCCCGCCTCTTTCAGGAACAGCGTGCCTACTAGCATATCCTGCTCTTCCAGGCCAAGCACGAAAGCGCTATCCACTCGCCCAGTGGCCAACTCACACAAATCCAGCAGTCCACAGCCGGTGGCCAGCAGGTTCTCTACCTGTGGGGCAAGCTGCTGTGAAACGGTTAAATAGGCAGGTAAATTGCGCGGGCGTAGCCAAACTTCCGGCAGGCTCATGGCCATACGCGTACCGGTAATGGCGGTTGGCTTGCTAACGCGCATGCGCTTGTCGTTGTGCTGGGCGCCGCGACCGCGGCTGGCGATATATTCATCGTCGGCGAACGGGCAGATAATCACTGCGTGTTCGGGACGACCTTTAATAAGACACACCACTGAGAGTGCAAAGCCCTTACCGGCGACGGCTAAATTGGAGTAGCCGTGCATTGGTTCAATTTTCCAGACGATATCCGCGCCTTCGCCTTCTCCTGCGCGATGCGGGGTGAAGCGGCCGGTAACACCGTGCTGGGGATAACCTCGCTCCAACTGCTGAACAATCGTCGCTTCGGCCTTGCGCGCCGTCTCGTCGAGCAGGCGGTCAAGGTTAAATTCATCGTGCGCGTTTTCAATACGTTCGCGTACGCGTAGGAAGTGTTCAACGGCGCCGCGTGCAGCACGCAACGTAAATTGGACCATCGGATTCATGATCGGGCCTTGTGACAGTGATGTTAAAGAACGTGATGCTAAGCATAGAGCATTAAGTAGGCGCAGGGGCCGCCTTTGGCGCGCAATTCTAGCAGACCGCTCTCGGGCATACCACCGACTCATGCTAGACTGCGCGCTTTACGCGATAATAATCACCCTCTTTATTCACCGATCCTTTTTATTCACCGAGCCTTATTCATGCTTGAGCGCATACGTATTATTTTAATCGGCACCAGTCATCCTGGTAACATCGGCGGCGTCGCCCGCGCCATGCACAATATGGGGTTGGCCGATTTGGCCCTGGTCGCTCCTCGTTGTGAAGTGATCACCCAGGACAGTATTTCCCGTGCTTCCGGTGCGGATCACCTGCTGCACCAAGCCAAAGTTCACGCCACGCTGGAAGACGCAGTAGCCGACTGCACCCTGGCGGTGGGCGCCAGCGCTCGCTCGCGCACCCTGCCCTGGCCAATGCTGTCGCCCAGGGAGTTAGCTGACCGCCTGCCTACCGAGTGCCAGGCCGCTGATGCTCGCGTGGCACTGGTGTTTGGGCGCGAAGACAGCGGCCTGACCAACGCCGAGCTACAGCGCTGCCACGCCCACGTGCATATTCCCACCAATGCCGACTTTAGCTCGCTCAATCTGGCTGCGGCGGTGCAAGTACTCGCCTATGAGTGCCGCATGGCCTGGCTAAATCAAGCAGATGGCAAAGCGGGTGCGTCCGCACCAGTGCCCAGCGATAACGATGACCTGGCCACCCACGCCGAGCTAGAGCGCTACTTCGAACACTTAGAGCGCACGCTGATTGGCATTGATTTCCACGACCCAGATCAGCCACGACAGCTAATGGCGAGACTGCGCCGCTTATACCTGCGCGCCCGCCCGGAGCGTATGGAAATGAATATTCTGCGCGGGATTTTGTCGGCCACCGAGAAGGCGGCGAACATCAAGCCACCCAAGCCGTAAACAGTGAGAACAGTAGCGTTAAACTTGAAGTTGACGCTGCACGCCCCAACTTCGCTACTCTTAACGTGATTCCACTATTGATACTCCAAGCACCCGTGGTGATATTTCAATAGCCAGACGCCGCCCTTTAACGCCAAGGAACACCTCATGTTTCAACGTCTACGTGAAGACATCAACAGCGTATTTGACCGCGACCCGGCCGCACGTAACTTTCTTGAGGTGCTGACCAACTACCCGGGCCTGCACGCCCTATTGCTGCATCGCTGCGGCCACTGGCTGTGGAAAAAAAACCTCAAGTGGCTGGCACGGACGCTATCGACATTTTCACGCTGGCTGACCGGCATTGAGATTCATCCAGGCGCCACTATTGGGCGACGGTTTTTTATTGATCACGGCATGGGCGTGGTGATTGGCGAAACAGCGTTAGTGGGCGATAACGTTACACTCTATCAAGGGGTCACCCTGGGCGGCACCAGTTGGAACAAAGGCAAGCGCCATCCCACCTTGGGGGATGGAGTCATTGTCGGCGCGGGTGCCAAAATATTGGGGCCCTTTACGGTGGGCGCTGGGGCAAAAATTGGCTCTAATGCAGTCGTCACCAAGGAAGTACCGCCGGGCGCCACGGTGGTGGGCATTCCCGGTAAAATCGTTAAACGCGCTGACCCCGATGTGGAAGAGGCGCTGGATGTAGATCCGGCACGCCGCGAAGCGATCTGTCAGAAGTTTGGCTTTGATGCCTACGGCGTCAGCCAGGATATGCCCGACCCCGTGGCCCGCTCCATGCAGGCGATGCTCGACCATATGCACGCCGTGGATGAGCGCATCGAGCGCATGTGTTCGACCCTGCGCAAGCTGGATGACAACTACCGCGACGGCCAGCTACCGGCGCTGCGTGACGAAGATTTTGCCGACATCCTGGACGAAAGCGATACCGGCTGCGCTGGCCTTGGCAAGCACTCGGCAGACGCGTCGGCCAGTGAGCAAGAAACGCTGCCGCCGCGTAATGGTTGACCAAAGCACTCAGGTTTTCCCATAATGGCAGCACATTTGCCGTTAGTGCGCTGAGCATACAGCGTCGAGGGGCTTGCCATGCGCTTGACCACCAAAGGCCGTTACGCCGTTACTGCCATGCTCGATTTAGCCTTGCATGCCCACAACGGCCCAACCAGCTTAAGCGATATCTCCCAGCGCCAAGAGATATCGCTCTCCTATTTAGAGCAGCTTTTTGCTCGCCTGCGCCGTGCAGGTTTGGTCAATAGCGTGCGCGGCCCAGGCGGCGGCTATCTGCTTTCGCAGCCGGCGGATGCCATCAGCGTTTCAAAGGTGATTGACGCGGTAAACGAAAGCGTCGATGCCACCCGCTGCCAGGGGCTTTCCGACTGCCAACAGGGTGACACCTGCTTGACCCACCATTTGTGGTGCGAGCTCTCTGTGCAGATACGCCATTTCCTTGACGATATGACCCTGGCACAACTGATGCTCCGCCCTGATGTCATACGTATTGCGTCGCGACAAAAACAGCGTGCTGAGGCAGGCATTCTCGCCTCTTCACCCTGACGCTACAGTACAGACCCGATTACCCAAAACGATCAACCGCTGGAACGTAACGATGACCACACCCACGCTGCCCATTTACCTGGACTACGCCGCCACCGCGCCGGCGGATGCCCGCGTGGTTGAGGTGATGCAGCGCTACCTGACGGTTGACCAGCTATTTGCCAACCCGGCTTCGCGCAGCCATATGTTAGGCTGGCAGGCAGAGCAGGTGATTGAGCAGGCGCGACGCCAGGTGGCCGACGCCATTGGTGCCGATCCGAGAGAGATCGTCTGGACCAGCGGCGCTACCGAAGCAGACAACCTGGCGCTGATTGGCTTTATGCGCGCTAACCGCGAGCGCGGTCTGCACTTGGTAACCTCAACTATCGAGCACAAAGCGGTGGTGGATACTGCCCATGCGCTGGAACAAGAGGGCTTCGAGGTCACCTGGCTAACGCCGGGGCGAGATGGCTGCATTCAACCCGAGCAGCTGCGCGCCGCGATGCGCGACGACACCGCGCTGGTCTCACTGATGGCGGTTAACAACGAGCTGGGCAGCATTAACGACATTGCCGCTCTATCGGCCGTTGCCCATGAGTTTGGCGCAGCGTTTCATACCGATGCCGCCCAGGCGGTTGGCCGAATCCCCCTGGACGTGGTCGGCCAGCAGATTGATCTGATGTCGCTGTCTGGCCATAAAACCTACGGCCCCAAAGGCGTTGGGGCGCTGTATGTGAAACGCCACCCGGATATTCGCGTTGAGGCGCTGATACATGGCGGTGGCCATGAACGCGGTATGCGTTCAGGCACCCTGCCGACCCACCAAATTGCCGGCATGGGTGAAGCCTTTGCGCTGATGCAGCAGCAGTACGACGAAGACAACGCCCATATTACGCGCTTGCAACAGCGCTTTCTGGACGGCCTGGAAGGCGTCGAGGGCATTTTTGCCAATACACCTCTCGACCGTGCTGTTCCCAATATTCTCAACCTGGCGTTTGAAGGCGTGGATGGAGAGTCGCTGCTAATGGCGCTGCGCGATGTTGCGGTTTCGACCGGTTCGGCGTGCAACTCTGCCAGCGTCGATCCATCCTACGTGCTGCTCGGCATCGGCACGCCCCGCGCGCTGGCACTCTCATCGCTGCGTTTTAGCTTCGGGCGCTTTACCACTGAAGCCGACATTGACCATGCGCTAACACTCATACGCCATGCGGTGAGCGGTTTACGTACACCGCCCCGTCAAGCGGCTGACTAGCTGACTATTTTAAGGAGGACGCCCCATGGCAACACTCAATATTACCCCGGCTGCCGCACAACAGATTCGCCACGTGCTCGACGAGCGCGGCCAAGGCCTTGGCCTACGCGTCTCGGTCAAGCCAAGCGGCTGCTCTGGCTATAGCTATGTGCTTGATTTTGCCGATACCGTCAATGATGACGAAGTGCATTTTGAAGCCCATGGCGCCAGCGTTTATGTCGCCCCCGATGCGGTGGAGATGCTCAACGGCAGCGAAGTGGATTACGTCAGCGAAGGGCTGAACCGCTTTTTCCGCTTCAATAACCCCAACGTCAAAGATGAGTGCGGCTGCGGTGAAAGCTTTACTGTCTAACGCCAACTTCATCGCCGGTATTCATCCCCGGGCTTAAGCGCTATAATCGCGCCCCTGGATACACAGGCTCCGGTAGCTGGGTTACGCCAGCATGCTTTTTTCAATGCACTGCTGCTTAAAAACGCTAGCTGCCGAAGCACTATTAACTGACTCATTTCTGGGCCGCCCTGGCCTTCTAGGGCGGCACTTTTTGCTTAAGCCTTTTTCAAGGAGACCATTTACATGGCTACTGAACGCACTCTTTCTATTATCAAGCCTGACGCCGTTGCCAAAAATGCCATCGGCGAGATCATTGCCCGCTTTGAAAAAGCTGGCCTAAAAGTCGTCGCAGCCAAAATGGTTCATCTCTCTGAAGAGAAGGCGGGTGGCTTCTATGCAGAGCACAAAGAGCGTCCGTTCTTTAAAGACCTGGTGGGTTTCATGACCTCTGGCCCGGTCGTTGTACAAGTGCTTGAAGGTGAAGGCGCCATCGCTAAAAACCGTGACCTGATGGGCGCGACTAACCCGAAAGAAGCGGCACCCGGCACTATTCGCGCCGATTTCGCGGAAACAATCGACGCCAATGCTGTCCATGGTTCTGACTCCCCGGAAAGCGCTGAGCGCGAAATTAGCTACTTCTTTGGCAACGACGAAATCTGCCCGCGCTAAGCCTTTAAGGTAGCGCCGCCGAATCAACTTTCGTTGCCGGCCATTTTGCGGGGGCTAGTCCCCCGCCCCTTTCTATAACGCTGACCGCCATGACCACCACTGTAGCCCAACATACGCCCGCCCCACCGACTGACGCCAATAGCTCAGATGCCGCCAGCACGCCTGCTGCAAAAGCGCCCCCTGAGCGTCAAAACCTGCTTGGCATGTCCCGCGAGCAGATGGAAGCCTTCTTTCTGTCGATTGGCGAAAAGAAGTTCCGTGCTGCGCAGCTGATGAAGTGGATTCACCAGGAAGGCAGCGATGACTTTGCTGCCATGACGAATCTCTCCAAAGCGCTGCGTGAAAAACTGGCCAGACTGGCAGAGATACGTGGCCCTGGGGTTGTCTATGAAGGCACCTCCAGTGATGGCACCCGTAAGTGGGTGTTGGAAGTGGAGGATGGCAGCTATGTAGAAACGGTGCTGATCCCGGCGGAGAACGGCAAGCGCCGCACGCTATGCGTTTCCTCCCAGGTCGGTTGCTCGCTGGACTGCAGTTTCTGCTCCACCGGCAAACAGGGCTTTCAGCGCAACTTGACCGCTGCTGAAATTATCGGCCAGGTGTGGGTCGCTCAGCGCAGCGTTGGCCCGCGGCGGGATACGGCGAACCGTCCGGTGACCAACGTGGTAATGATGGGCATGGGCGAACCGCTGCTCAACTTCGATAACGTTGTGCCCGCCATGAAGCTGATGCTCGATGACAACGGCTATGGCTTGTCCAAGCGCCGTGTGACGCTGTCGACCTCTGGCGTGGTGCCGATGATCGACAAGCTTGGCGACGAAATGGACGTTAGTCTGGCGATTTCACTGCATGCGTCGACTGACGAATTGCGCAATGAGCTGGTGCCCATCAACCGTAAGTACAATATTCGCGCGCTGTTGGATGCTTGCCACCGCTACCTCTCCAAGTGCCCGGATAACCGTCAGGTCACCATTGAGTACACGCTGATCAAGGACGTCAATGATCAGCAGGAGCACGCCGAGCAGCTTGCTGCACTGCTTAAAGAGCTGCCGTGCAAGATCAATTTGATCCCTTTTAACCCGTTTCCCAACTCTGGATACGAAAAACCGTCGCGCAACCAAGTGATGCGCTTCCAGCAGTGGTTATATGATTTAGGCTACAACGCGACGGTAAGAACGACCCGAGGTGAAGATATTGATGCCGCTTGTGGTCAGTTGGTTGGTCGCGTGAAAGACCGCACCAAACGCAGTGCACGCTATATCCAGTCAGTACAGCTTGATGCGGACTAGGGTAAAGGGTAGAAAACCGGCCTTGTCTTGACTTCCGCTTGGCACGGCGCTTTGATGGTCACGGTTTTTATTTAGATGAACACTGTTGTATGTATTGCCTTACGAGCTGTTGGACGTTCACCACACGAGGATTTACATGATCGCTCACTGCAGGCGCCAACACCCATCACGGGTGCCCATGCTCACCGTACTGATCGGTAGCTTGTGGCTGGCCGGCTGTGCCTCGTCCAACAACCATACAGCGCAAACCAATCCCGCGGCGGCAGACGCTTATACCCAGCTAGGCGTTGCCTATCTGGAGCGTGACAATCTTCCCCGCGCACTCAACGCACTGGATCGAGCGCTTGAAATTGCCCCACGCCATGCCGAAGCACTGCAGGCACTGGCCCTGGTTTACCAGCGTCAGGGCGAAAGCGACCTTGCCAACGACTATTTTCAACAGGCGGTGAATGCCGAACCTGACTTCACCCGCGCCCGTAATAACTATGCCGCATTCTTGTACGGCCAGGGCCAGTTCAATGCCGCCTGTGAGCAGTTAGAAACCGCATCACAGGATGCCCAGTACGCCAACCGTGCCCAGCTGTTTACTAACCTGGGGCAGTGCTACCTGGCGCTGGAAGAATATGACAAAGCGCGTGCTCGGTTGGAGCGCGCGCAAAGTATTGATCCGCGTAACTCACGCGGCTATTTAATGTTAGCTGAACTCGAATATTCGCAGGGCAATTACTCTCAGGCCTGGGCACCGCTGCAAACCTATTTACAGCTTGCCGAGCCCGACCAAGCAGCGCTAAGAATGGCGGTTGATATCGCACAGAAGCGCGGCGAGCATAGCGTCGCCGCCGAATACCAGCGCCTGCTTGGCAACGACTGACTGATAGACGCCCTGATCACCGCTTATTTAATGAAGGATGCTCAGCCATGAGCGATACACAGTCACAAGAAAACGTCATTGATAGCCCAAGCACTCACGTTACACCCACTAGCGCCTCTCCTGGCGAACTACTTGCACGCCAGCGCGAGCAGTTGGGCATTCCGCTCACCGACGCGGCCCGGGCGCTCAACTTGCGCCCCGCCGTGGTGGCAGGGCTTGAGCGGGATGACTACCAAGAGATTCCTGTCGCTACTTATCGCCGCGGCTACCTGCGCTCTTATGCCAAATACCTGGGCATGGATGACCGGCTGGTGCTTGAGGCTTATCAAGCCCGTAGCGGCGCCACCGACACCGAACGCAAAGTCACCCCGGTCTCCACTGCCAGGCCGCCCTCCCGCATTGGCGCTTGGCTGTTTAAGCTGGTGACTCTGCTGGTCATTGTGGGGCTCATTGCCGTCACCGTGATGTGGTGGCAGAGCCGGGGGGGTAACGAGCCGCCGGGCTTTGGCTCCACTACCCCGGAAGAGACCGCTACTGCACCAGCAGAACCTGCCAGTGAAGCAGCTGAAACAGAAGAGAGCGACGGTTCAAGCTTCACCAGTGGCGACGAAAGCGCGACGCTGCCCAGTAATGCCACCAACGTCACGCCTTCATCGACGGCTGAGCAAGATCAAGCTCCTAGTGCGCAGGATGACGCTGACGCCATTGCAGGGCTGGACGAGTCTATTCTGGATAGCGACAGCGGCGCTGACGCCGAAAGCGATGAACCGAGCAGCACTGGCCAGGGTGAAGGTGAGCAGAGCGCTACCGAGCAGGACAGCGCCGAGAGTGAGCAAACCGCTGGCACCGAGCAAACCGCCAATGCCAATGTCCTTGAGCTGACGTTTAACGAGCAGTCATGGACGGAAATTTTTGATGCCACCAACCAGCGCGTCTTCGTTGGCCTACAAACGCCCGGCACCTCGACGACCGTCGAGGGTGAGCCCCCGTTTCGTTTAACCGTGGGAAATGCCACCGGCGTCGAACTGCGCTACCAAGGCGAGGAAGTCGACCTTCCCGCCCGCGCAGGCGCCAACAACGTCGCCCGATTTACCTTGGGAGAGTGACCCGTCTTATGCACGCCCCTTCTCCGATAAAACGCCGCCATTCCCGCCAGATTCAGGTCGGAAACGTCGCGGTGGGCGGTGATGCCCCCATTGCCGTTCAAAGCATGACCAATACCAACACCCTGGATGTCGCCGCGACCATGGCCCAAATCCAGCAGCTGGAAAAAGCCGGTGCGGATATCGTGCGCGTCTCAGTGCCCGATATGGACGCCGCCGAAACCTTTGGTCAGATCAAAAAGCTGGTCAATGTACCGCTCGTTGCCGATATCCATTTTGACTACAAAATCGCCCTACGGGTCGCCGAACTCGGCGTTGACTGCCTACGCATCAACCCAGGCAACATCGGCCGTGAAGACCGGGTACGCGCGGTGGTTAGCGCCGCCCGCGACCATGGCATTCCGATCCGGATCGGCGTCAACGCAGGGTCGTTGGAAAAAGACCTGCAGAAGAAGTATGGCGAGCCCACCCCAGCAGCGCTGGTGGAATCCGCCATGCGCCATATTGATTACCTGGATCGCCTGGATTTCCCCGACTTCAAAGTCAGCGTCAAAGCCTCGGATGTGTTTATGGCCGTGGCCGCCTATCGCGACCTTGCCGCACGCATCGAACAACCGCTGCACTTAGGCATTACCGAAGCGGGTGGACTGCGTTCGGGCACGGTAAAATCATCGATTGGCCTGGGCATGCTGCTGATGGACGGCATCGGCGACACGATTCGCGTCTCGCTGGCGGCCGACCCGGTGGAAGAGATCAAGGTCGGCTTTGATATGCTGCGCAGCCTCAAACTGCGCTCTAAAGGTATTAACTTCATCGCCTGCCCCAGCTGCTCGCGGCAGAATTTTGACGTTATCAGCACCATGAACCAGCTCGAAGAGCGGCTGGAAGACGTGATGACGCCGCTCAACGTCTCAGTGATCGGCTGCGTGGTCAACGGCCCCGGCGAAGCCAAAGAGACCGATATCGGCCTGACCGGCGGCAGCCCCGCCAACCTGGTGTATATCGACGGCAAGCCCGCCAGCAAACTGCGTAACGACCACCTGGTAGATGACCTGGAGCAGCTGATTCGCGAAAAAGTGCGCGAAAAACAGCAGCAGCAAGACGCGATGATTGCCCGCAGCGTTTAACCGCTGGGGCTGGCTGCCAGCCTGGGTGAACCACGCCTGATGGCAGAATAAGGAGTTTTCTTTGAGCAAGTCCGCCGTTAAAAAGATTCAAGCCATTCGTGGTATGAACGACCTACTGCCCAGCGATAGCCCACGCTGGCAATTTTTTGAAGCCAAAGTACGCCAGTTGATGCTGCGTTATGGCTTTAATGAAATTCGCACGCCTATCGTTGAGCAAACCGCGCTGTTTGCACGCTCGATCGGTGAAGTCACCGATATCGTCGAAAAAGAGATGTACACCTTCGACGATCGCAACAGCGAGAGTTTGACCCTGCGCCCCGAAGGCACCGCCAGCTGCGTGCGCGCGGCCATGGAGCACGGCCTGCTGTACAACCAGACTCAGCGGCTGTGGTACCAGGGGCCGATGTTCCGCTATGAGCGCCCGCAAAAAGGCCGCTACCGCCAGTTCCACCAGATTGGCGTTGAGACCTTCGGTTTTGATGGTCCGGATATCGACGCCGAGGTGATCCTGCTTTCGGCACGCCTGTGGCAAGAACTGGGGTTGATGGAGCACGTCACCCTGGAGCTTAACTCGCTGGGTTCCTCTGAGGCGCGGGCGGCTTATCGGGATACGCTGGTCGGCTACTTCGAGCAGCACCTAGACATCCTCGATGAAGACTCCAAGCGCCGTTTAACCAGTAATCCACTGCGTATTCTTGACTCAAAGAACCCGGCCATGGCGGAGATGCTCGACGCCGCGCCACAGCTGATGGATCACCTGGATGACGAATCCCGGAAACACTTTGAGCAGCTCACCAAGATGCTCGAAGCGGCGGGAATACATTATGTGATTAATCCGCGCCTGGTGCGTGGGCTCGACTACTACTGCCGCACCGTCTTCGAGTGGACGACGACGGCACTGGGCAGCCAGGGTACCGTCTGCGCTGGCGGGCGTTACGATGGCCTGGTCGAACAGCTGGGCGGCAAGCCAACCCCGGCAGTGGGCTTTGCCATGGGTATTGAGCGGCTGATCCTGCTACTCGACACCCTTGAGCTGATTCCCGCGGACGCCCTGGGCGGCTGCGATGTCTACTTGCTGCCCATGGATGATAGCGCCACCACGGCCGCCATCACCCTGGCGGAGCAACTGCGTGGCGAGCTGCCTGAACTGCGACTGCAGCTTCATTGCGGCGGCGGCAGTTTTAAAAGCCGCATTAAAAAAGCCGATAAGAGTAGTGCCTCAATAGCTATCCTGCTCGGCGAAGATGAAATCAACCAGCAGTCGGCCACCGTCAAATTTCTGCGCGACGACCGCGAACAGCAAAGCGTCTCCCAAGCAGCATTGGGTCACACGCTGCGCGAACTACTAACCACTGACGCGTAAGCCCAGGCCGCGCGTATAAGCTTGGCAGGCGGCTAGCCTGCTCGAACACGACTGTTTGCACATATGAACATTTTGCATGTGAACATCTAGAAATAGGAGCCCGCCCGTGGTGGAGCTGAGAAGCGAAGAAGAGCAGCTAGACGCCGTCAAGCGCTGGTGGAAAGAGAACGGCATGTCGTTGATTGCAGGCGCTGTCCTGGCAGCGGCGGGGGTATTCGGCTGGAACGCCTGGCAAAACTATCAACAGGGCCAAGCCGAAGCAGCCTCCATGCGCTACCAACAGCTGGTCAATATGACCGCTGGCGACGAGCTTGACGAAGAGCAGTTGGCAAGCGCCCGGGAAATGGTCAGCGAACTGACCGACGAGCATGGCAAAACGCTCTACGCCGAACTCGCTCTGCTGCTTGATGCACGTCTGGCGGTTCAACAGGGCAATTTGGAAGGCGCGCGAACCGCACTGGAAAGCGCAGCCAACTCCTCACGCCGCTATGTGCAGAGTCTTGCGTGGCTGCGGCTGGCCCGAGTCGAGCTCGCTGACGGCAACCCGACCCAGGCACTGGCGCTGCTAGACGAGCCGATTAGCGACGCGCTAGCGGCCCAACGCGCCAACGTGCGCGGCGATGCCTTTTTCGCCCAGGGCGATACCGAGGCGGCCCGCGAGGCATGGGAGACCGCTCTGCAACTGGCACAAACTCAAGACCAGCCGCTTTACGGCGTGCAGTTCAAGCTTGATGATCTCGGCGCTGAGGAGGCGACACAATGACGTTTGGTAACCCAACGAAACAGCTAGTACGCGCAAGCTTAGGCGCGCTGTCGCTGGCCCTGCTGGTCGGTTGCGCGAGCAAAGGCGAACCTGCTTATACACCTAAAGAGCTGCGCAGTTTCGACGAAACTTCCTCGTTAGAGACGCAGTGGCGGCGCAATGTGGGCGATGGCCTGGGCCATGCCCGTTACCCCATCGCCCCTTCCCGTGAAGGCGACACCGTGTTTGCGGCAGATGCCGAAGGTGTGGTGATGGCGATGAACGCCGATAGCGGCGACGTCGAGTGGAAAATCGACCTGGATACGCCTATTTCCAGCGCGTTAACGGCGATTGCCGGTCAGGTTTACCTGGCCAGCGGAAACGGTGAAGTGATTGCGTTGGATCAACGTGACGGCAGCGAAGAGTGGCGCTCACGGGTCTCCAGCGAAGTACTCGCCGCGCCCCAGGCTAACCAGCAACTGCTGGTCGTACAAAGTGTCGATGGTCAAGTGACTGCTTTGGATCGCGCCACGGGTTCAGAGCGCTGGGTATACACCAGTTCACAGCCGTCACTCACCCTGCGCGGCACCGGTACGCCGATGGTCATTGATCCGGTCAGTTTCGTTGGCTTGGCCAATGGCCGCCTGGCCACCCTGGATAACCGCAGCGGCCAGCCGCTGTGGGAGATGCAGATAGCCACCCCACGCGGGCGGAGCGAAGTAGAGCGCTTGGTTGATCTTTCCGGCCAGCCGATCATCAGCCCCGATGGCCGCCTGTTTGTGACCAGCTATAACGGCCGTGTGGTGGCGCTGGAAGCGACCCAAGGTGACGTGCTTTGGGAAGCGGATCTCTCCAGTCGTCATACCCCGATTCTGGTTGGCGACTTCCTGTTTGTGGTCACCGATGACAGCCAGGTGGTCGCTCTCGACGCTAATAGCGGCCGCGAAATTTGGCGCAACGACGATTTAGAAGATCGCTGGTTGACCGCCCCGGCCTTCGCCGATGGCCGCTTGGTCTTTGGTGATTTTGAAGGCTATCTACACCTGATCGATGCACGTGAAGGCAACATCGTCGGCCGTACTCGGGTGCACAGCTCGGGCATTAGCGTTCGTCCGGTCACGGAAGGCAGCACCATTCATGTCCAGGCCAACAACGGTCGCCTGGAAACCCTGGAAGTAACTCCATGACACCCGTCATTGCTTTAGTCGGTCGCCCCAATGTGGGTAAATCGACGCTGTTTAACCGCCTAACGCGCTCGCGTGATGCACTGGTGGCCGACTTTCCTGGCCTCACCCGCGACCGCAAGTACGGCAATGGCATGCTGGGCGATAAGGTCTATACCGTGATTGATACCGGCGGTATCAGCGGTGACGAAGAAGGCATCGACGCCGCCATGGCGGAGCAGTCACTCGCCGCCATTGATGAAGCCGATATCGTGCTGTTTATGGTCGACGCTCGCGCCGGCCTTATCGCCGCTGACCAGGCGATTGCCAACCACCTGCGGGTTAATCAGAAAAAAACCTGGCTGGTGGTGAATAAAACCGACGGGCTGGAAGAGCATTCGGCTATGGGCGACTTCTGGTCGCTCGGCCTCGGCGACCCCTGGCCCATTGCGGCCGCCCATGGGCGCAACGTTTCCACTCTGATTGATGTGGTACTCGAACCGTTTCCCGAACGTGATGCCAGCATTCCCGCGGACACCGGCAGCAAAGGCATTCGCATTGGCGTCATTGGTCGCCCCAACGTGGGTAAATCGACCCTGGTCAATCGCCTGCTGGGCGAAGATCGGGTCGTCGTATTTGATGAGGCGGGCACTACCCGCGATGCCATCGAGATTCCTTTTGAGCGCCGCGGCAAGCCCTATGTACTGATTGATACCGCGGGTATTCGGCGGCGCAAGAACGTGCGCGAAATCGCCGAGAAGTTTTCCATCATCAAGACACTGGATGCGATCAAAGAGTCCCATGTGGTGATCATGGTACTGGATGGCTCCAGCGGTCTGGTGGAACAAGACCTGCACCTGCTCGACTACGTATTGACCACCGGTCGTGCGCTGGTACTGGCGGTGAATAAGTGGGACGGCCTGGAAACCGAAGCCAAGGATAAAATGCGCACCGAGGTGAAGCGCCGCCTGGGCTTTGCGGATTACGCCGAGCTGCACTTTATTTCGGCCCTGCACGGCACGGCGGTGGGTGATCTCTACCCCTCGATTGATCGCGCCTTTGCCGCCGCTAATGCCCATTGGTCTACCAACCGCCTCACCACCCTGCTCCAGGACGCGGTCAGCCAAAACCCACCGCCGATGGTACACGGGCGACGCATTAAATTGCGCATGGCTCACCAGGGCGGCAGCAACCCGCCGATTATCGTCGTCCACGGCAACCAAACCGAAGCACTGCCGGAAGCCTACCGTCGCTACCTGACCAACACCTTCCGCAAGGTGCTCAAGGTACGTGGCACGCCGATACGCTTCGAGTTTCGCTCGGGCAGCAACCCGTTCGATAACATGGCGGGCGCCAGCGACAAAGAGAAAGCCAAAAAGCGCGAGCTGAACCGCACTAAAGAGGCGCGCAAGAGCCGTCGCTAGAACGTCTAGTTTATTGCTATTTGAATTCGCCCGCTTGTATCGTCAAGCGGGCGTTTTGGTTCTAGCCTTAAATAAGCGCCTGAGCGCTCAAATTCTCTTGACAGAAAATGACTTCGGCCCTCAAATAGCCGCGTTTATTAGCCCGAACCTAGTAAGTTCGCATCAATACCTTACGCTTGGCATTGTTATATCCCACTACCTTACGCCCTACTTAAGGGGAGTCTTATGCTTTATATTGCTCGCTACTGGCGTTGGCTGACCCTGTTTGGCTTTGCCAGCCTGCTCACGGGCTGTCTCGCTCTCCCCCAAACCGGCCTGTTTGCGTTTCGTTTGGCGGTAACCTCACTGGGGGTCGAGGATGTTCGCATTGGGCCTTACAGTATCAATGCGGGGCTAGATACAAGTGATCTAACCAGCCTGATTGCTTCCAGCCTTGGCGCTGGCAGCCTGCCCGTTCAGGCCACCATTGCCATGGGACTGGGCTTACCCGCAGGTATGCCCCCGGTGGAGATGTCGGGCTTTCGCTGGATGCTCGACATGCCTGGCGTTGATCCTGTGGAAGGTAACTATGAACAGGACGTCACGCTGACCTCTGGCGACGATGCCAATTTACGCCTACCGGTTGCCTTTGATGTTCTCGCCACCGACACCCAACGCATGGCGCCCGTGCTGGAGCTTGCCAGCCAGCTGGCCTCCCAAGGCGAGCTACCGCCCGGCAGTCAACTGGCCATCACGCCAGGGGATCTGCGCGGCTTAGGCATGCGGCTTCCTGCTGGTTTGCTAACGCCCACCATTCGACTAAACGTAGGTGCCGACGGGCAGTTAGTCCCCCAGCGTTGAGGATTTGTGTCTAGGAGCTTGCAGCCGATCGTCTGCGACCTAGCCTTGGTTCAGAGGTGGCCAATTCAGCATCCATACTCATCCTCTAGGTGGGTTATGATGGGGGGATTGATTTACTGCTATCAGCGGTTATCTTGTGTCCAAGAAACCTATCCGTCTAGAAGGAAACCGTCTTATGCGCTGGCTTCGCCCCCTTGCTATTACCGCACTAAGTGCGTCTATCGCCGCTTGTACTACCTCGCCTACCGGGCGCTCACAACTGTTGTTGCTCTCGGATAGCGAACTAAACGAGATGGGCCGTCAGGCATTCACGCAGTATCAGCAGGAACTACCCACGGCCGATCAGGCCAGTCATCGCTACGTGCAGTGTATTGCCGACGCCATCGTGGCGGAGCTCCCCGCCCAACAGCAACAGCTAGATTGGCAAATTCGCGTATTTAAATCCGAACAACCCAATGCCTTCGCGCTACCCGGCGGCTATATGGGCGTGAATACCGGCATGCTGGATATTGCCACTAGCCAAGACCAGTTGGCTTCCGTAATTGGTCACGAAATTGGTCACGTACTGGCCAATCATGCCAATGAACGCGCCTCTACCGAGAGCGCCACCTCGTTAGGCCTGTCAGTTATTTCCAGTAGCTCGGGCATGCAGTCCGCCGGAGGTCAACAATTGATGGGCGTACTCGGTATGGGCGCGCAGTACGGCATTGTACTGCCGTTCTCACGAGCCCATGAGAGTGAGGCAGATGTCATCGGCCTGGATCTAATGGCACAGGCCGGTTTTGATCCACGTGAAAGCGTTACCCTGTGGGAAAATATGCAGGCGGTTTCGGGCGGCGCATCACCGCCTCCCTGGATGTCGACCCACCCAGGACAGGGCCAGCGCATTGAAGGCCTGCAAGCCAATATGGATCGTGCCCTGGCCCGCTATGAACAGGCGCGCAGCAGTGGTCGCACCCCCAACTGCCCACGTCCTTAACGGCGCTTGAGGTTTAAATGGTTAAGCTGGGTTTACTGCTGCTGGTATTGCCGCTGTTTGTGCTAATGGGCGTCTACTTTTGGGAGCTCAACGACGTCCGTGCGTGCCAGCTTGATGGCGGCCATTGGGACTATCTCGAGGGGGTCTGTCGCGACACGCCACAGCCGTTTGTCTCCTGGCTCCAACGCTCGCCGCTGTTAGTTAATGGCGGCATGCTGCTTTCAGTAGTGGGGCTGGCGATGTGTACGGTGGGGTTGTACGTTAAGCGCGCTAAGTGAAGCGTATTTAGCAGGGTCACTAAACAACGGGGGCGGATACTGTATCCGCCCCCGCTTTTTTAGCAGCGTTAGTTGGATGCGGCTATGAATAGTTAAGTGATTGCCGCAGCATTTCGCGCACGGACGCGGTTTCAGGACGCACATTGCGCCACAGGAAAAACGACTCGGCGGCCTGTTCGACCAACATGCCCAATCCGTCGAGCAGTTTCGCCCCCCGTGGGCCCGCCCACTGTAAAAACACGGTCGGCTCGGATCCGTACATCATGTCGTAGGCCCAGGCGTTAGCATTAAACAACGTATCCGGCAATGGCGGTAAATCGCCTGAGAGGCTGGCGCTGGTGCCGTTAATCACTACATCAAATGTACCGTTCACGGTATCAAAACCGCCGCCGCGGATAGACCCTAGATCGGCAAAATCGCTGGCCAATTGCTCGGCTTTGGCGGCGGTGCGATTAACCACGACGACTTGCCTGGGCTGCTCGGCAAGCAGTGGCTCCAGAATACCGCGCACAGCGCCACCGGCGCCTACCACCAATATACGCTTTCCCGCTAACGCCACGCGGTGATAGGCCAAATCGCGTACCAAGCCAATGCCATCGGTGGTATCGCCGTAGGTACGGCCATTGCCGCCCAGAATCAGCGTATTCACCGCCCCCGCACGACGGGCGCGGTGACTCAAGGTGTCGCACAGCGCGAAGGCATCCTCTTTGAACGGCACGGTCACGTTGGCACCCCGCCCCCCCGCATCGATAAAGGCGCGCCAGGCACTGGCAAAGCCATCCACCGGCGCCTCTTCAGCGCTGTACTCAAGCGCCTGCTGGGTTTGATGGGCAAACTCGGCGTGGATCTGCGGTGATTTCGAGTGCTTGACCGGATTGCCAAACACGCAGTAGCGATCAGTCATGATGGCTCTCCGCTATGGGTTGGGAGACATCTCCAGCAAATTCACCGAGCCAGTCACGGGGTTGCAAGAACGCCTGCAAACGCGCTTCGGCGCTACCCGGCTCTGGCTCAAAAGCATACTCCCAGCGCGCCATTGGCGGCATAGACATCAAAATTGACTCCGTGCGCCCGCCGCTCTGTAGCCCGAACAGCGTGCCGCGATCCCATACCAAATTGAACTCCACGTAGCGGCCACGGCGGTAGAGCTGAAAATCCCGCTCGCGCTTGCCCCAGGCGTCATTTTTGCGACGCTCAACGATGGGTAGATAAGCCGCTAAGAAGCTGTCGCCCACCGCTCGCTGAAGGGCAAAACAGTCGGCAAATTCACCTTCGTTCAGGTCATCGAAAAACAGTCCGCCTACGCCGCGGGTTTCATCGCGGTGTTTGAGGTAGAAGTACTCGTCGCACCAGGCTTTATAGCGCGCATAAACGTCGTCGCCAAAGGGCTCGCAGGCGGCTTTTGCCACTTGGTGCCAGTGCACCACGTCTTCCATCACGGGATAAAACGGCGTTAGGTCAAAGCCGCCGCCAAACCACCACACCGGCGGCTCGCCGGCTTTCTCGGCAATAAAGAAGCGCACGTTGCCATGGCTGGTGGGCACATGGGGATTTTCCGGGTGTAGCACCCAGGAAACACCCACCGCGTGAAAGCTGCGCCCGGTCAGTTCAGGGCGCGCGGCGGTGGCCGAAGGCGGCAACTGAGTGCCATAGACATGGGAAAAGTTGACGCCACCCTTTTCAAACACGCCGCCATGGGTCATCACCCGTGATCGACCGCCGCCCCCCTCTGCACGCTCCCAGCTATCTTCCTGGAACTGTGCAGCGCCATCGGCTTTCGCCAATCCGGCGCAGAGCCGATCCTGCAGATCAAGAAGGTAGCGTTTAACGTCATCAAGGTGCTCGTGGGCCACGGGAACTCCTGGGGCATTGGTGGGTGGTAATGGGTAAATAGTGAATAGTGAATGGAGAATAGTAAGTCGTTAGAGAGCCGGTTAAGAGCGCATGATTTTACCGGTGGCCAGGTCTCTAATGGTGCTGGGCTTAGCATTGCCGCCTAGCTCGCCTTGCACCACATGAGCCACTTCATCGCCAAAAATTTTAGTAATCTCGTCAGCGCTCATGGCGGGCGGCTCCCCCGAACGATTGGCCGAGGTGGAGACCAGCGGGCCCCCAAAGGCTTCGCACAAGGCTTTCATTACCGGGTGGTCGGTCACCCGCAGCGCTACACGGTCGTGGGCACCGCGCACCAGCCCATGGCTGCGACCATAATCAGGCACTAGCCAGGTATTGGGCCCCGGCCAGCTTGCCGCCAGGGGCGCATGCATCGCAAGGGGGAGCTGGCTCAGCCAGGGTTGAAACTGGGCCACATTAGCAGCAACGAGGATAACGCCTTTGGCGGGGTCGCGCTCTTTCATGCGCATTAGATGGGCTAAGGCTGCGTCGTTTTCGGGGTCACAGCTCAGCCCCCAAACCGCTTCGGTGGGGCAGGCAATCACCCCACCGGCACGTAACGCGCTAATCGCAGGGGCTAGATCGGTCGCCAAACTCATGCTCTCTCCTCACGGCTAACATGCCTTTAATGGCTTTATCCTATCATGGCCTTGGCAGCCGCACCCAGCCTCCCGCCTGCTGGGTTACCCACCCCTCTAACTCCAGCATCAGCAAGCGCTGCTGGCAGTCGCTGACCGCCACACCGGTGGCGTGCACCAACAGATCAATCGGCGTCGGCGTGGCCGAGAGTGACATTAATAAGGGGTCGGGCAAGGTCTCGGGCAGCGGCGCTTGTTCAGGTGGTTTTTCGGCTTGCTCGGGTGAGGTTGGCTGAGTGGCGTCATCGGACGGGATAAACGCCTCCGCCCAGTGGCCAAGATCGCTAATGATGTCGTCGACACTGCAGGCCAGGTGGGCGCTGCCCTGACGCAGCAGTGTCAGGCAGCCGCGGGCCTGGACGTTGTGCAGCGAGCCGGGCAGCACAAACAGCTCCCGATCTTGCTCTAAGGTGAGCCGCGCGCTCACCAGCGAGCCGCTTTTTTCGGTGGCTTCGACCACTAACGTGCCGAGTGAGAGGCCAGTAACGATTCGATTACGGCGCGGAAAAAATGCCGGGCGGGCCACGGTGCCTGGCGGATGTTCCGACACCACCAGGCCACCGGGTAGAGAACTAAGCTGCTCGTGAAGATCACGGTGGGAGGCGGGATAGATCACATCCACACCGCAACCGAGTACGGCAATTGTGCGCCCACCGGCATTCAGGGCCGCCCGCTGGGCTACGCCGTCAACCCCTAACGCCATGCCGCTGACCACACACCAACCGCGGCGGGCCAGATCTCGGGCAAAAATTTGCGCATTGTGGTTACCTTCGCCGGTTGGACGGCGCGTGCCGACTATAGCAAGTTTGGGGCCCTCCAGGGCGTCAAGATCCCCCTGGGCCCAGAGCACCACGGGTGGGTCGGGCAACTCATTTAACAGCGCAGGCCAGGCGGGGTGGTCGCGATGCAGCACATGGCGACTTGGGCCGCTCTGCTGCCACGCCAGGGCCTCATCAACCACCTTTTGCAACGAGCTGCGGGCGGGATGTTCAAGCCACAGGCGCAACTCGCTGGCTGCACGGCTGGGCAGCGCTGCCAGCCAGCCTTCCGGCCACTGCGGCTGACGAGCTAATAATTGCGCAATTCTCAGCGCCCCCATACCCGGCAACGCATTGACCACCAGCCACGCCTGGGCGTCCATACTCCCTCCTATCTTTAAACGTCTTGATTTACCGCCCGTTAGTTCGTCGCTGACCCAACCTCATCGCCCACCTCCAGCATCCGTGACGCCTGGGTCACCAAGGCATAGCTGACGCGATCATAGGGCTTAAATACCATCACTGTGCCCGCTTCACTGCTCGGCAACTGAACCAGTTCTTGGGTACGCGGGTCGTTAATCAGCTCACCCTGTTGATTGACTTGCAGCACATGACCCGCCTGTAACCCATCCAGGGTGCCAAGATCCAGCGCGACGATCTGGAAACGGCCAATAAAGCGCACGCCACCTGGCACGGCAATCACATGACCTTCGACGGCATTGAGCGGCGCACGGGGCAAAAACTCCTCGCTCAGCTCGCGCGCCTCCAATGGCAACACGATATCGTTAACCCGTACTTCCTGATGGGAGCTAACGACGTCAAGCTGCGCAATATCGCCGTCACTGCTGACATGGCGAGCGAGGCCCACGTTAATCAGCTCTAAGCCCAGCGGCGTGCCATCCATTGCCAGGTAGGGCTCCGACTGCCGATAGATGCCCAACTGACCATGGCGTGGCACATCACCCCGCACGTATAACCGATCCCCCGCACCGCTGATCAAGCGGCGATCATCTCCCGCCACTACGTAGGCCAGCTCCTGCAACGCCTCGGCATCATCGACAACGCGGTGCTCGCGTAGAAAGGCTCGCGCTTCCTCCAAGACGATAGGTTCGATCGCTTCACGATGGGGCAAAGTACGTACCTGCGGAGAGAGTTTTATGACGCTTTGATCACGCTCCCCAGCAGCGGCATCGACACTCAAAAGCAGCACTGCACTCATCAGCAAACCGCTTAAAGCTAACCGATAGGCGTATTGCTTTACCGCCATTCTGCTCTCCCCCAATAAAATGCATCAGCGCGATGATTATGTTGCTGCTGAAACCCTGTGCGTATCGGGTGCGCATGCCCAGAAACGTTGACAGCATGTTATAGTGACCCATCATAAAGTACCTAGGTTAGAAGACGCTCGTCACTGCCTAGCTTGACTTAATTCAGACTCAGCATAACGGTGATTGTAACGCCATGGCCAAACTTCCTATTCTTGAATTCCCCGATGAGCGCCTGCGCACCAAGGCCGCTCCGGTGGAAACCGTCGACGATGAGGTACGCCAACTCGTCGACGATATGCTGGAGACCATGTATGACGCACGGGGTATCGGCCTAGCCGCGACCCAGATCGATGTCCATCGCCGTGTCGTGGTCATGGATGTCAGCGACGATAACTCCCAGCCGCTGGTGCTTATCAATCCGCGCTATACCCCGATTGGCGACGAGAAAGAGCCGCTCTCAGAAGGCTGCCTGTCGATTCCCGAGCATTACGCCGAAGTGCCGCGCTACCTTAAAGTGCAGCTCAACGCGCTGGATCGTAATGGCGATGCCTACGAACTGGAAGCGGAGGGCCTGTTGGCACACTGTATCCAGCACGAGTACGACCATCTTGAGGGCGTGCTGTTTGTGGACTACCTGTCGCCGCTAAAGCGTGACCGTATCCGCAAGAAAATGCAGAAACGCCATAAGCAGATGCAGGACGCCTAAGCCTTTTTCCTACTTACATTTCAGCTAAGCCAGGTAGCCCTCTCTCTATGTCAAGATTGCGCGTTGTTTTTGCCGGCACGCCTGAATTCGCCGCCTCCAGCCTTGCCGCGCTGCTGGAAAGCCAGCACGAGGTGGTGGCGGTGTATACCCAACCCGACCGCCCCGCTGGCCGTGGCCGCAAGCTAACGCCCGGCCCGGTCAAACAGCTGGCTCTGGCACACAGCCTGCCTGTCTATCAGCCCCAAACGTTAAAAGCGCCAGAGGCTCAAGCCGAGCTGGCCGCGCTCGAGGCCGACATTATGGTTGTCGTCGCCTATGGTCTGCTGCTACCCCAGGCCGTGCTGGACATACCGCGACTCGGCTGCATTAACGTTCACGCTTCGCTGCTGCCCCGGTGGCGTGGCGCAGCGCCGATTCAGCGCGCAATTGAAGCGGGCGACAAGGTATCCGGCGTAACCATTATGCAGATGGATGCTGGCCTGGATACCGGCGCGATGCTCACGGAAGTGCGCACGCCTATTACAGAGCGCACCACCGGCGGCGATTTGCATGACCGCCTCGCCATTCAAGGCGCCAATGCGCTGATCAATACCCTGGACGATCTGGCCACTGGCACCGCTCGCGCCACGCCTCAGCCGGAAGAGGGCGTTACCTATGCCGCCAAGCTGAGCAAAGCGGAAGCCGAGCTCGACTTTAACCAGCCAGCTCACCTGCTCGCCAGCAAGATTCGTGCCTTTAACCCCTGGCCGGTGGCCTGGTGCGCATTAGGCGATGATCGCTTGCGGCTACTAATGGCGAACGTCGAAGAGGGCGAGCATCCAGCCTGCGAGCCCGGCACACTACTCAATCACGGCGATGATCATCTGCGGATTGCCTGTGGGCAAAACGGCCGCGAGGTACTTTGTGTGACTAGCGCACAGTTGCCTGGCGGTAAAGCCATGTCCGTACGTGACTTACTGAATGCGCGCCACGCGCGCCTTGCTACCGGCACTCGTCTTGGTGCTCGTTTTGATGCTCTTTTTGATAAACCAGCGGCCCAGGCCAGCGAAGGAGAAGCACCATGAGCCAAAAGCGCTCCCCTCAAGGTGGTGGCAGTGGTCAGGAAGTCCGCGCTGCTGCGGCCCGCGCCTTGGCCCCGGTGCTTAGCGACCAGGGTTCCCTGGCGGGGCTGGATGAGCACAGCGTGGTGGCCCGCGACCGCGGATTGCTCAAAGAGCTCTGCTTCGGCACCTGCCGCCGCTTACCACGCTTGGAAGCCCTTGCCGGCGTGCTGCTGAAACAGCCGTTTAAAAAACGCGACAGCGATATTCAGGCGCTGCTGCTGCTGGGTATTTACCAGTTGCTGTATATGCGTATTCCCGCCCATGCGGCGGTAGGCGAAACCGCTGGCGCTGCGCGCTTACTGAATAAGGAGTGGGCCACTCGCGTATTAAATGGTTGCTTGCGGCGGCTACAGCGCGAATCCGAGGCACTCCAGGCCCAGGTAGACCGGGACGAGAGCGTCGCGCTAGAACATCCGCCGTGGCTCCTCAACGCCTTGCGTCAAGCATGGCCAGAGCAGTGGCGCAATATTATTGAGGCCAACAACCACCCTGGGCCGATGACATTAAGGGTCAATCAGCGCTACAACGACCGTGAAGCCTATTTGGGCATGCTCACCGAACAGGGGTTAAACGGCCACTTATGCCCCCACGCCCCAGACGCCATCACCCTGGAAACGCCCTGCGATGTCACCGCGTTGCCCGGCTTTGACGAGGGCCACGTTAGCGTTCAGGACGAGGCCGCTCAGCTCTCAGCGGCACTGCTTGGCCCAGCCCTGGCACCACGGCCAGGCGCTCGCGTACTTGATGCATGCTGCGCGCCAGGCGGTAAAACGGCCCACTTGCTCGAGCAGTTTGATATTGCCCTAACGGCGATCGATAGCGATAACCAGCGCTTGGCGCGGGTGGAAGATACGCTCAGCCGCCTGGGTGTTGAGGCGGTGCTAGAACACGCCGATGCCACCGAGCGCGACTGGTGGAGCGGCACCCCCTTTGATGCCATTCTGCTCGACGCCCCCTGCTCCGGCACTGGCGTTATTCGCCGCCATCCCGATATCAAAAAGCTGCGCCGCAAGGATGATATCCGGCCGCTTGCCAAGCTTCAGCGCCAGCTGTTAGACAACCTTTGGCCCATGCTGCGCGAAGGCGGTACCCTGCTGTACGCCACCTGCTCGGTGCTACCGGAAGAGAACAGAGAGCAGATCGAGGCGTTTCTCGCCCGTACCCCCAACGCCCACGTCACCACGCCTAACGATGTTGCCTGGGGAATCACCAGCGGCGCGGGTCGCCAACTGTTTCCGGCCCAGAGCAGTCACGATGGCTTTTTTTATGCCAGACTAGAGAAGCGCACTGCCTAGATGCTAACTGTTGCTGTGTGGCAGTGAATTTATGACAAGGAAGGAGACATTTATGAGTCATCACACCTACAAGCATGTGGAACTGACCGGCTCTTCCGAGAAGGGTATTGAGGAAGCGGTACAGAACGCACTGGCCAAAGCATCAGAAACGATTAACCACATGCGTTGGCTGGAAGTCGTCGATACCCGCGGCCATATTGAAGATGGTCAAGTAGCCCACTGGCAGGTCACGGTTAAAGTGGGCTTTACGCTAGAGTAATCCCCACCTGCTTTTCGGCGGCGGCTGGTTTACACTGGCCGCCGTCTTTATTGCAGCGCATGATAGGTCACCGACCGGCCTTACCGCTTGGTCTTAATGGCATCGCGCGCTGGCGCTTTTAATGGAACCGATGCTCAGCAATGAAAATCATCATTCTCGGCGCCGGCCAGGTCGGCGGCACACTGGCAGAGCACCTCGCCCGCGAGGAGAACGACATCACCGTCGTTGATACTGACGCCAAAAAACTGCGTGAGCTGCACACCAAACTCGATATCCGCACCGTCACCGGAGCGGGCTCCTACCCCATTGTACTGCGCCAGGCGGGCTGCGAAGACGCCGATATGCTGATCGCCGTCACCAATAGCGACGAGATCAATATGATCGCCTGCCAGGTTGCCCACACACTATTCCGCACCCCGACCAAAATTGCCCGGGTGCGCGCCACGGCGTACCTGACCCGTAAAGGCCTCTTCGCTCACGAAGCGATTCCCATTGATGTACTCATCAGCCCCGAGCAGGTGGTCACCGACCACGTACGCCGCCTGATTGAGCACCCCGGCGCCCTACAGGTGCTGGAGTTTGCCGGTGGGCTGGTACAGCTGGTGGCGGTGAAAGCCTTCTACGGCGGCCCGCTGGTGGGCCAGGACTTAGCCTTTCTGCGCCGCCATATGCCCAACGTGGATACCCGCGTAGCCGCCATTTACCGGCGTAACCGGCCGATCATCCCCCGCGGCGACACGGTGATCGAAGCCGACGATGAGGTCTTCTTCCTCGCTGCCCGTCGTGATATCCGCGCAGTGATGAGCGAGCTACGCCGGGTCGAACGGGATTTCCGCCGCGTCGTGATTGCCGGGGGCGGCAATATCGGCGAGCGGCTGGCGGAGCATTTGGAGCATAGTCACCAGGTCAAGATCATCGAACACAGCCTGGAGCGCTGTACCACCCTCTCCGAGCGGCTAGATCGCACCGTGGTGCTCCACGGCAGTGCCACCAGCAAGCGTCTACTGGAAGAGGAGAATATCGAAGAGTGCGATATCTTCTGCGCGCTGACCAACGACGACGAAGTCAATATCATGTCGTCGCTGCTCGCCAAGCGCTTGGGGGCGAAGAAGGTGCTGACGCTGATTAACAACGCTGCTTACGTTGACCTTGTGCAGGGCGGCGAGATCGATATTGCCATCTCACCCCAGCAGGCCACCATCGGCAGCCTGCTCACCCACGTGCGCCGGGGCGATATCGTCAACGTCCACTCCCTGCGTCGCGGCGCCGCCGAGGCCATTGAAGCCATCGCCCACGGCGATAAGCAGTCATCGAAAGTGGTGGGCCGCACTATTCGTGAGATCGACCTGCCCGATGGCACCACGATTGGTGCGATTGTGCGCGGCAAAGAGGTCATCATCGCCCACGGCGATGTGATGATAGAGAGTGGCGACCACGTGATTCTGTTTGTGATCGACAAGCGCCGCATTCGCGATGTGGAGCGCCTGTTCCAAGTCGGTTTAACGTTCTTTTGATAACCCCCGAGCTACTGCCAATGGCAGCTAATAACAGGAGCATGCGACAACCATGAGTCTGCGGGTTATTTTGCGTATTTTAGGGCTGCTGCTCATGCTGTTCAGCCTGACCATGCTCCCCCCTACGCTGATCTCACTGTGGTTTCGCGACGGCGTGTGGAGTGCCTTTATTAGCGGCATTGCGATCTCAGTCTCCACCGGGCTGCTGCTCTACCTGCCTAATCGACGCTCGCAAAAAGAGCTGCGCATCCGCGACGGCTTTATTATTGCCGCGATGTTCTGGACGGTGCTGGCACTGTTCGGCTCGCTTCCGCTAATGCTATTTGGTGAAGGTTCACTGGGTATCACCGATGCGGTGTTTGAGTCGTTTTCCGGTTTAACCACCACCGGCGCCACGGTGATCACCGGTATCGATTTTTTACCCGAATCGATTCTCTACTACCGCCAGCAGCTTCAGTGGCTGGGCGGCATGGGTATCGTCGTTCTGGCCGTTGCCATTTTGCCGACCCTGGGGGTGGGTGGTATGGCGCTTTACCGCACCGAGATCCCAGGGCCGCTTAAAGACTCCAAACTCACACCGCGTATCACCGAGACCGCCAAGGCGCTGTGGTACATCTACGCCACGCTGACGTTAGCTTGCATGATTGCCTATATGCTAGCGGGCATGAGCTGGTTCGATGCCTTGAGCCATAGCTTTTCGACGGTTGCTATCGGTGGTTTTTCCACCTACGACGCCAGCATCGGCTACTTCGATAGCGCCGCCATCGAAATGATCTGTGTCGGCTTTATGTTGATTTCAGCGTTCAGCTTTAGCCTGCACTTTATCGCCTGGCGTGAAAAAAGCTTGATGCACTACTTTCACGACCCCGAAGCGCGTTTTTTAATGCTATTTTTGCTCGCGCTGTCAGTGATCACCGTGCTCTCTCTTTGGTTAACCGACACCTATGACGCGCTGCGCGGCCTGCGCCACGGGGTTTTCCAAGTTGTGTCGGTGGCCACCACCGCAGGCTTTAGCGTTGCCGACTTCTCCATGTGGCCCGGTGCCCTGCCCTTTCTGCTGTTTGTGGCAGCCTTCGTAGGTGGCTGCTCCGGCTCTACCGGCGGCGGCATGAAGGTTATCCGGATTATTTTGATCATCAAACAGGGCATGCGCGAGATTATGCGGCTGATTCACCCCAACGCGGTGATTGCGGTCAAAGTGGGCAAGGTCAGCGTTCCCGACAGCATTGCCCAAGCAGTCTGGGGGTTCTTTTCGGTTTACGTTCTGCTGTTCTTTTTAATGCTGGTGGGGGTAATGGCAACCGGGGTTGACCAGGTAACCGCCTGGTCGACGGTGGGCTCGGCCCTCAACAACCTCGGCCCTGCGCTGGGTGAATCCCACACGCACTACGGCGACATGCCCAGCCTGGCCAAATGGATATTGGTCATGGCCATGCTGCTCGGTCGCCTGGAAATTTTTACGGTACTGGTGCTGTTTACGCCCGCTTTCTGGCGGCGTTGAACCTCCACCAGACCCACTTATTTGATCGAATTGAGAGCTGTTAATGAACCACGATGATACATCTCCCCAAGAAACGCCCAACGCAGAGGCGGGGTCGCTGGCTGAAACAGCGACCCCGCTTCCCCCTACCAGTGGGCCATTAAAAACGTTCACCATTGGCGAAACCCGCTACACGCTGCTGGGCACTGCTCACGTGTCGGCGGAAAGCGCCGACGATGTTCGCACCCTATTGGATAGCGGTGCGTTTGACGCCGTCGCCATTGAGCTCTGCGATGCCCGTCACCACAGCATGGCTAACCCGGATGCCATGGGCGAACAGGATCTGTTTCAAGTCTTTAAACAGGGTAAAGCGGGCATGGTGGCCGCGAGCCTGGCGCTGGGCGCCTTTCAGCAGCGGATTGCCGATCAATCCGGCATTCAGCCGGGTGCCGAAATGCGTGCCGCCGTTGAGGAAGCCAGCCGTCGTCAGCTACCGCTGCTGCTGGTCGATCGCGATGTCGGCATAACGCTGAAGCGCATTTACAGCAATGTGCCCTGGTGGCAGCGCTTCTCGCTCTTCTCAGGCCTGCTGGGCAGCGTGTTATCCCGCCAGGATATCTCCAAAGAGGATATCGAAAAGCTCAAAGAGGGCGATATGCTGGAGGCCACCTTCAGCGAGTTTGCCGCCGAATCCGAAGCGCTCTATACACCGCTGATTCGTGAACGCGACCGTTATATGGCGCTGCGTTTGGCCGAGGAGGCGCCGCCGGGGCGCTACCAACACGTGTTAGTGGTGCTTGGCGCAGGCCACCTCAAAGGCACCGGCGAGCATCTTGAAGCCCCACTGCCCGCCGAGCCAAAGGTCGAGCGCGAAGCGCTGGAAGCCACCCCGCCGCCGTCCAGGATTTGGAAAGCGCTACCATGGTTGATTACCGCACTGGTGCTGACCGGTTTTGCGATTGGTTTTTCCCGCAACACCGACCTTGGCTGGCAACTGGTCGTTGAGTGGTTCCTGATTAACGGGATTCTCTCCGGCGGCGCAACCATTATCGCCATGGCGCATCCGGTGACCGTGATTGCCACCTTCTTTGCCGCGCCGCTCACTTCGCTGAATCCCACTATCGGTGCGGGCTTTGTGGCGGCGGGGGTTGAGCTCTTTATGCGCAAACCCAAAGTGCGCGATTTTTCATCGCTACGCCACGATGTCACCCAGTTAAAAGGCTGGTGGCAAAACCGGGTATCGCGCACCCTGCTAGTGTTTATTCTCGCCACGCTAGGCTCCGCGGTGGGCACCTGGGTGGCCGGATTCCGAATTGCTGGCGCTCTGTTTGGCGGCTAGGCGCCGCATCGCCGCAGTAGGCGGGTCGATTTTATGATGCAATCGGCTCGCCGCATAGCTATCGTTGAACACATCAAAGTAGTCATCCAACACGTCCGCTGCCGCTGTATCGCCCCCCTGGCGGAGCAGCTCAATTGCCACTTCCGCCGTGCATAAATGCGCTTTTGACGCCGGTTTGCGCAGCCGATAGCGCGTCTCGCGTTCGGTTTGCAAGGGCAGCACAGGCAAATCATCCAGGTAAGGGCTTTTGCGGAACATACGCCGCGCCTGACGCCAAGTACCATCCAAAATAACAAATACCGGGATGCGCGCCTGGGCTTTCGCCGCATGAACAGTTTCTATCCCCACCACACGGTCGGCATAGTCGGGCTGATCGTCCGGAAAAATCACAAAGGGCGCGTAGCGGGGATCTTTCAGCAACGCGGCTAGCTGGGCATCCGGCGCCGTACGGTACCAGGTAAACACCTGGGTCGTGGTGATCACATCGCCAATCAAGCGCCCGGTATTGGTCGGTTTAAAGTGCTCCAAGGGGTGCGTTAACAGCCACACCTGAGCCACGCTCTCCGCCTTCACTTTATACGGGCACAAGCAATTGAGTACCGGCAAATTGCAGCCTTCGCAGCGGGTAACAAAACTGCCGCGGGCTTTAAACTCACGCCTGGGCGGCCGCGGATATTCACTGGTGGGAACATCTTCAGAACCAACGACAGAGCGATCATTCACAGCGCTTTCAAAAGCAGACATCCGCGCTCCAGAAGAGGGAAACAACTAACAGTGAAAAGGGCGTGGAGTATAAATGAACGCGCCATATTTTGACGAATGTTTCCACCACACCACCGTAAACCTAAAAACCTTTCAACGTTGACACCCAAAGCGCAACGCCGCTAAAGTCTCGTCAACTATTAAAGGTAAAAAGGTTTACACCCCATGACCGTGCCCCATGAGCTATCCCACCAGCAGCGCCAAGAGCAAGGCTATCCGCAGCGTCACGACTGGACGCTGGATGAGATCAACGCGCTGTTTGCGCTACCGTTCAACGACCTGCTGTTTCAAGCCCAGCAGGCACACCGTGCCCATTTCGATGCCAACGCGGTGCAGGTCTCAACTCTTCTCTCGATTAAAACTGGCGCCTGTCCAGAGGACTGCAAATACTGCCCACAATCCGGCCACTACAATACTCAGCTAGAGAAAGAGAAACTGCTGGAAATCGAAAAAGTCGTCGAACAAGCCAAGGCAGCGAAAGAAGCCGGTGCCAGCCGTTTTTGTATGGGCGCGGCATGGCGCAGCCCCCGGGATAAAGACTTGCTGCTGGTGGAAGAGATGGTTCGTCAGGTAAAAGCAGTGGGCCTGGAGACCTGTATGACGCTGGGTATGGTGGACGGTGAACAGGCCAGCCGACTGGCCACCGCCGGGCTCGATTACTACAACCACAACCTGGATACCTCGCCGGAGTTCTACGGCGAAATCATCACCACTCGCACCTACAGCGACCGACTGGAAACCCTCTCTAACGTGCGCGATGCAGGCATGAAGGTCTGCTCCGGCGGCATTCTCGGCATGGGCGAAGATGCCCAGGATCGTAGCGCCCTGCTGCAACAGCTGGCCAAGCTCTCCCCGCACCCGGAATCCGTGCCCATCAATATGCTGGTGAAAGTCCCCGGCACACCGCTGGAAAACGTCGAAGATCTAGACCCCATCGAGTTTATCCGCGCCATTGCTGTCGCCCGTATTATGATGCCCCAGAGCCATGTGCGGCTCTCCGCTGGCCGTGAGCAGATGAACGAATCGACCCAGGCGCTAGCGTTTTTGGCAGGCGCCAACTCGATCTTCTACGGCGACAAACTGCTGACCACCGGCAACCCTCAGGCGGATCGTGACCGTGCTCTATTTGCTAAGCTGGGCCTGCATCCGGAAAAGCGTGAGACCTGCGAGAGCGAAGATACCCAAGCGGCGCGCCTCGCCCAACAGGCCCAACAGCAGGTGCACGCCGAACTGGTTGCCGAGCTGGCGGTAGATGCCAGTGTCTAAAGCGTGGCAACAGCGTCTGGCCGACGCCCGCGCCCATCGTCAACACACGGAGCGCTGGCGAACTCGTCAGGTAGCCAAAAGCAATACCCTCGACTTTGCAGGTAACGACTACCTGGGTCTTGCCCAAGACCCGCGTGTTAGCGAGGCCCAGGCAGCGGGCGCTCGCCTTTACGGTGCAGGCGCCGGTGCATCGCATCTGGTCAGCGGCCATAGGGAAGTTCACGACGCTCTGGAAGAGGCCCTGGCGCGCTGGACAGGCCGCGAGCGTGCTCTGCTGTTCTCTACCGGCTATATGGCCAACCTGGGCGTGCTGCAAGCGCTGGCAGATCGTCATACCGCTATTTTCCAAGATCGCCTCAACCACGCATCGCTCATCGATGGCGCTGCGTTAAGCGGCGCCCGCTCACGGCGCTACCATCACCGTGACATAAGCGATCTGGAAAACCTGCTGGGGCGCAGTGAGTGCGCACATAAACTCGTGGTTAGCGATGGCGTGTTTAGCATGGATGGCGATGTGGCTGACATCGCCAGTTTGGTCACCGTCAGCCAACGCCAAAGTGCATGGCTAATGGTGGACGACGCTCACGGCGTAGGCGTACTGGGTGAAAATGGCAGCGGCTGCGTGGGTAGCGCCTGGGGCAGTACCGAGGTGCCGATTTTGGTTGGCACCCTGAGCAAAGCACTGGGTACCGCTGGGGCCTTTGTGGCCGGCGATGCTGCCCTTATCGACCACCTGATTCAGTTTTCGCGCAGCTATATTTACACCACCGCCCAGCCGCCAGCCATTGCCGCCGCCACCCTCAAAGCGCTTGAGATCGTTCAGGGTGAACCCGAACACCGTGCCCAGCTCAACGCCAATACTACTTACTTCCGCCGCGAAGCGCTGAAACTAGGGCTACCACTCAGCAGCTCTGCCACACCTATTCAGCCGCTAATCTTGGCAGATGAAGCGCGCACTTTACGCTGGGCGGGTCAGTTGCAAACACGAGGTATTTCCGTGGGCGCCATTCGCCCGCCAACGGTGCCCAAGGGAGAGGCCCGGCTGCGCATCACCCTAAGCGCCCGCCACCAGCGGTGCGATATTGACTCGCTGTTAGCCGCGCTCGACCAGTGCCAGCATCAAGAGGCGTTATGCAGCCCCTGCGTTTAATGCTGCTCTCCGGCTGGGGAGTCGACCAGCGTATCTGGCAGCCACTGGAGGAGCACTGGCCCGCCCATTTGGCTGCCCAGGGGGTCGATTGGCCTGGTTATGGCGAAGCCCTTGCGCTAGGCGCTAACGCTACGCTTTCAGGGCTCGCGAAGGAGATGGCCGTGCCACTAGCCAGCGATGCGGTATGGGTCGGCTGGTCATTGGGTGGGTTACTGGCAGCGGCACTACTTGAGGAACTGCCCCCACCACGCGGGCTGATTCTACTCGGTGCCGGTAACACCTTCTGCGCTACCGACGGTGTCACTTCCGGCGAACTAAGCGCCTTTCGACGCGCCTTTCAGCGCGACCCCACCGCGACCTGGCAGCACTTTTTGCGCTGGCAGGCGCAAGGCGAGCCCAGCCCCAGACAGGCATACCGGCAGTTGGGTGATTTACTGGGGGATACGCTACCCGCCGACATCACCACACTCGCTGCAGGCCTGGACTGGCTGGCGTCGATTGATAATCGCCAGCGCCTAGCGGCGGCACCTTGCCCAGTGGTACGGCTCACTGGCGAACACGATCCATTAATCGGCCCCGCCCAACGCCGCGCCAGCGAGCTTTTAACCGGTGTTGGCCACTGTCCCATGCTCTCCCAGCCCCAGGCGCTGGCTGCTGCGATTACCCACCATGCCACCCAGATGGCTAACGCCGATAGGGCGGTTTTATGAACGCGCTAACGATGAAAAGCGATGCCAACTGGCAGGCACGGGTTGCTCACGCTTTCTCCCGGGCCGCCCCACGCTACGATATGCTCGCCAGCGCACAGCGGCAAATAGGTCAACGGCTGAGGGATTCGCTACCCGACAGCGCCTATAAAATACTCGATCTAGGGTGCGGCACCGGCTACTGGACGCAGCGCTTGGCTGAACGCTACCCCCGCGCTCAGGTGACCGGGTTAGATTTAGCGCCCGGTATGCTGGCGAAAGCCCGCCAGCGCTATGGTGACAATATCCACTGGCAGCAGGGCGACGCGGCGGCGCTACCGTTTGATGCCCATGCCTTTGATCTGGTGTTTTCCAACTTGGCGGTGCAGTGGTGCCGCGATATCGGCGCGGTGATGCATCAGCTTTACCGCGTTCTCACTCCCAGAGGGCAAGTGCATATCACTACGCTGCTACCCGGTACTCTGGAAGAGATCGCCTTTGCCTGGCAGCGCCCCGAAGCGTTGCTGCAACCACCTCATCGCGCCAACGTCGAACGGGCTATTAGTAAAAGCGGCTTAACTATCAACCAACAAACGACCACCGTTGAGCGCTTTTACTACCCCGACCTGCAAGCCGTGATGGCATCCATTAAAGGCGTTGGCGCGCAGCTTCCCCGGCCGAACACAAGCCTTACCCGAGCGGATATCGCCGCTGCAAAGCGCGCTTTGAGCAACTGCGCCAGCCGGAGGGCCTACCGGTGAGCTATCGCTGTTTAACGCTGCAACTGGAAAAATCGCCATGAACGTCTGGTTTGTAACGGGCACCGATACCGATGCGGGTAAAACATTAGTGACCAGCGGCTTACTGCACGCCGCCCACCAACAGCAGTTGAGCACGCTGGGCCTTAAGCCGGTGGCTTCAGGTAGCGAGCAGACCAGCGAAGGCCTGCGTAACGATGATGCAGTGGCGTTACAGCAGCAGAGTGTGCCTCCGGTCGACTATGCCACGGTGAATTCCATCGCCTTTGCCCCCGCCATAGCGCCTCATCTCGCCGCGAAGGAGGCGGGCCAGCCGCTTGAGGTTAGTGCCATCGTGAGTTCACTAGGCGAAACGCTTAGCCAAACACCCAGGGACTTCACCCTGATTGAAGGCGCCGGTGGCTGGCGCGTGCCATTAAACGACCAGCAGGATTTTGCCGACCTGGCGATAGCCCTAGAGTTACCGGTGATCCTGGTCGTCGGCTTAAAGCTAGGCTGCTTAAATCATGCCCGCTTAACGGCGGAAGCCATTCGTGCCGACGGCTTGGCACTCGCCGGTTGGGCGGGCAGCGTGGTGGATCCTGCCTTTGCGGCCGAACCTGCCCGTTTTGAAGCCAACATCGCGCATCTAAATACTAAACTGGCCGCCCCCTGTTTAGGCATTATTCCCCATCTTGATGCCCCCAGTGCAGAGGCTGCCGCCCCCTATCTCTCCCTGGAGCCGTTATGAAAACACCGGTTTGGCATCCTTATGCACACCTAAAAACCCAAACGCCCGCGCCCAAGGTGATGGGCGGTGACGGCGCTCACTTTGTGCTTGAGAGCGGCGAGCGTCTGCTGGATGCCACCTGCTCCTGGTGGTGCATGATCCACGGCTACGGCCACCCACGCCTGGTATCGGCCATTCGCGAACAGGCCGGCGAGCTGTGCCATGTGATGCTTGGCGGCTTAACCCATGAGCCCGCCGACCACCTGGCCCGCGAACTGGTGCGCATTACCCCCGCCGGTCTGAATCACGTTTTCTATTCGGACAGCGGCTCGGTGGGTATGGAAGTGGCGATGAAAATGGCGCTGCAGTACCAGGTGCTTACCGGCCACCCCGGCAAGCAAAAGATGCTCTCGCTGATGAAGGCGTACCACGGCGACACCACCGGCTGCATGGCGGTGTGCGACCCTGAAGAAGGCATGCACAGCCTGTTTGCCAGTCTGCTGCCCCAGCACCACTTCGCCCCGGCGCCCACAGCCCCTTTTGATGCCACCGATGAGCAGATCGAACACGATCTTAGCGCTCTGCGTAGCGTATTGGAGCGCCACCATCATGAGATTGCCGCGCTGCTGATGGAACCGCTTTTACAAGCGGCGGGCGGCCTCAATATGACCTCGCCCGCCTATGTTGCTGGCGCCAGGGCACTGTGCGATGAGTTTAATGTGCTGCTGATCTTTGACGAAGTGGCCACCGGTTTTGGCCGCACCGGCAAGCTATTTGCCGCTGACCACGCGGGCATTACGCCAGATATAATGGTTCTCTCCAAAGGTTTGACCGGCGGCTATTTAGGCCACGCCGCCACCTTGGCGACGGATCGAGTTCACGACGCCTTTATCGGCGACAGCCCCCAGCACGCCTTTATGCACGGGCCGACGTTTATGGGCAACCCGCTGGCCTGCCGCGTGGCACTGGAGAGCCTGCGGGTATTCGAGGAAGAGGATTACCTTGGCAAGATAGCGGCACTTAACCGCTTACTGCGCCGCGAACTGCTGGAAGACCGCGCGCTCAACGCGCATACCGGCGTTGCCGACGTGCGGGTGCTGGGCGCCACTGCGGTGATTGAAGCGCACTCCGCCGAGGCACTAAAAGGCGTAGGCGACTTCGCCCGGGAGCGGGGCGTCTGGCTGCGCCCCATTGGCCGCTGGCTCTATACCATGCCCGCCTATATCACCTCTGAAGCGGAGATGGCAAAGATTACCGACGTCATGAAAGCGTGGTTTCTGGATCAATAAACAGCTCAGGAAAGCAGTAGATTACCCTGCTGTTTCCAGCGATTTACCAGCGCTGGCACCCCCTCACCGGCGGTGGTGTTAATCGCCAGCACGCCCGGCGGGCTAAGGCTATCCGCTTCTGGGTCGACCAGTGCGCAGGGGGTGTCGTAATCGATGTACGAAAGCAGCGAAGCGGCGGGCATGACCGCCAGCGACGTACCGACGACCAGCAAAAAGTCGGCCTGACTAACAAGCTCACAGGCATCGGCAAACAGCGGCACTGACTCGCCAAACCAAACCACATCGGGACGTAGCTGGCTGCCTTTATCGCAGACCTGACCCAGCTCAATTCCCCCCTTGAGCAGTGGGTAGCGCATGCGTTCGTCGATGGAGGAGCGCGCTTTCAAGATTTCACCATGTAAGTGAAGCACCTGGCGGGAGCCTGCCCGCTCGTGCAGGTCATCAATATTCTGGGTAATGATACTGACGCTGAAACCGTCTTGCTCAAGAGCAGCCAACGCTCTATGGGCGGCGTTGGGCTTAGCGCGGCGAATCTGCTCCCGGCGCTGATTGTAAAAATCCAACACCTGCTGCGGGTTACGCTGCCACGCTTCGGGGGTAGCCACATCCTCAACTGGATGGTTCTCCCACAGGCCATCACTGGCACGAAAGGTTTTAATCCCGCTCTCGGCGCTAATCCCCGAGCCGGTAAACACCACCAAATGCGGGCTTGCTGCCATGACTACCTCGTCGGTTATGATTCACTACACCTTCAATCGCCATCTAATATACTAGCTGGCCAATACTGCCTGCAAAGCGCTGCTTATTGCGATAAGGGTAAACATCAATGACGCGACCATCGATAATAGCCTGCTGCAGTTCCAGCCAGTAATCCGGGTCAAAGAGTTCAGGATGCTGGTGCATGAACATATCGCGCAGCGCTTTATTGGCAAACATAAAAGGCCCAAACTCTTCTGGAAAGATATCGTTGGGGCCGATGGAGAGCGTTTCGCCTCCCTGAAAGTCATTACCGTAGGATTTTGGGATATGTCGGAAACGGCACTCGGTGAGGTAGCAGACCTCATCATAGTCGTAGAAGATCACCCGGCCATGGCGCGTCACACCAAAGTTTTTCAGCAGCATATCGCCAGGGAAAATATTCGCTGCCGCCATCTGCTTAATGGCGTTGCCGTAATCCTTGAGTACCATCTCCTTTTCTTTGTCGTTGCACTGCTCCAGATAGATATTCAGCGGTGTCATCATCCGCTCGGTATAGCAGTGCTTGATGATGACTTTGTCATCTCGTAGCACCACCGTTGAAGGCGCCACTTCCAGCAGATGCTCCAAACACTCGGGGGCAAAGTGATCCTGACGAACAATAAAGTTTGAAAACTCCTGGGTATCAGCCATGCGCCCTACCCGGTCATGGCGCTTTACCAGCCGATACTTCTCGCGCACCACGGCATGGGTCACCTCTTTGGCCGGGTCGAATTTATCTTTAATGATCTTAAACACGGTGCGAAAGCTGGGCAGTACAAACACCGCCATGACCATGCCGCGCACCCCCGGCGCAATAATAAATTGATCTGCGCGCTTGGCGACCTGACGGTTCAAGGCCCGGAAAAACTCGGTTTTACCATGCTTAAAGAAGCCGATAGCTGCGTAGAGTTCGCCTTCCGGTTTGTGCGGCATCAACTGCTGAAGGTAGTCGACAAACTCCCTGGGCACCGCTACCTCAACCTGGAAGTAGGCGCGGGTGAAGGAGAAAATAATCGACACCTCGTCGGTTTCGATCAGTACCGTATCAAGGTGCAGGCTGGAGTCGCCCCCTTGCTGCTCACCAAATCCTTCCCCGTGGAGTACCGGCAGTACCAGCGGCACCTGCTCGCCGCCGCCCAGGATCCGCCCCACCAAATAGGCGCCTTTATTGCGATAAAAGACACTATTCAGCAACTCGATTTCAGCATCACTGGCGTTCAAAATCGCCGAGGGTAAGTGCTGCCGTAAGAAGGTGGCGCCGAGATGGGTATCCTGGTCTATTTCCGCAAAGCGATTTTCGAAGGGCGCATCGATAAGCGCCCATTTGAGCGCGCCCTGCCAGTCGCCGTTAACCTGTTTGCGACGGCATAGGTCAATTCCCGAGCGGTGGGCGGCATCCTCCCGGGAGCTATATACAAACATCCAATCGTTGCGGATATGGCGGTGGTGGAAAATGGCGCAGAACAGCGAGTTAAAGAAGGTTTCAGCGAGTTCATAATCGAGTCGGTGACTGATCAACTCAGCGTAGTGGTTGCGCGCCTCGCGCCAGCACTCACAGTGAGAAACCACCTCGGGATCAAAAGTACGCTTTAAGCGCCCCAGAGTGTCATCAATCTTTTCCTTATAGAGATTGATGCGCTCGGCGGATGCTTGCTGCGTTTCGCGCCACGCCGCGTCACGGAAACGACGGCTGGCATCGGCAGTGATCTCTTTAAAACGCGCGCGATACTCATCGAAGCCATGCAAAATCGTCGTCGCTAAGCGGTATGCAGGGGAGTGCTTCACGGGCCAGGCTCCAGATTATTTTTACCAGCTTCGCGTAACTGGAAACCATATGCGAGACGACCTTGGT
The DNA here is from genome assembly GCF_026104355.1 of Halomonas sp. BDJS001. NCBI lineage: Bacteria > Pseudomonadati > Pseudomonadota > Gammaproteobacteria > Oceanospirillales > Halomonadaceae > Halomonas > Halomonas sp. BDJS001. The sequence goes on along the minus strand of NZ_CP110535.1, from coordinate 647,802 downwards.
GGGTACCCTGTGCTCAGTTAGCGCAAGGGCTCTATATGTTTGACCTCTAAGCAAAAGGCTCCGGAAGTGCGGTCAGCAATCAAAAAGCCGAGCTGGTGAATCTCGCTTGGCGTTATTGCTGGGGCGTCACTCAATACCGTTCCCCGCTGCACTGCCTCAAAAGCATCCCATGAAAAGTGCAGCGTCTCCCAGGCATCTTGATCAGGTGCAAATTTCACTCGGTACGCTGAAGCATCGCCCAGAGCGGTGCTTTTCAGACGTAGTTGATAGGTACGCCCGTCGCCCCGCACGGTCAGCGCGATGCCCTGCGCATCCGCTAGTGTTGGCTCAAAACCGTTGGGCTCGCGGCGAACGGAGGCAAAGCCACCCCCGTTTTCAAGCGACACCTCGCCCTGAAAGCGACCTACGCCATCGGTAACGCAAAAACCACTCCTTGAAACGCCGCCCATCACGCCATCATCAACGGAGTACCAGCGCTGCTGCTCGTTTCGACTATTAAATGTCAACGCCATGGCGACTCCTTATCATTAGCCAGAAAAGCCTCTTTGCCGCAGGGCAAAGAGGCTTGTTCAGCCTAGGCGATTAGCCTCGCAAATTACAGCTTCGCTGTCGTGACCGCTGGTTCTGAATCACTATCATCCAGTTCTTCAGGTGACGCGACCACCAGCGCAAACTCCTCCTCGGCGGTTTTCGCTACGAGGTGATTCTTGCTGTAGAGGAAGAAGTAAGCTGCACCAACAATAAACAGCACGATGGTGTAGTTAAAGGCGCGTGGGTCGAAGGCATATACCCCGGTGAGCGCGACCAGAGAAAGCACCAGTGCAATCCCTGAGGTGACGACACCACCAGGTGTTTTATACGGACGCGGCAGGTCGGGCTGTTTTACCCGCAGTAGAATATGGCTAAGTGCCATCAGTGCATAAGAGATCGTCGCACCGACCACGGCCATTCCCAGCATCAGGTCGCCTTCACCGCTTAACGACACCAGAAAGCCAAACACGCCGGGCACGATCAGGGCAAGATAAGGCACTTTACGGCCACTGGTCAGCGACAGTGCCTTGGGCAGGTACCCCGCACGGGAGAGCGCAAACACCAACCGGCTGTAGCCGTAAATGATAGAGAAGAAGGAGGCAATCAGCCCCGCCAGGCCCAGCACGTTCACCACGGTTGCCAGGGTCGGGTTACCTGCTGCATTCAACGCATCCACCAGCGGCACGCCGCTTTGACCGATCATCTCGGCACCCGCCGCACCGGCCAGCAGCACCACGACTAACAGCGCGGTGAAGAGCAGGAACAGCATCGCACCGATAATGCCTTTGGGCATGTCCCGGGCAGCATCCTTAGCCTCTTCGGCAGCCAGCGGTACGCCTTCTACCGCCAGGAACAGCCACATACCAAAGGGTAGTGCCGCCCAGACGCCGTACCAGCCAAAGGGCATAAAGGTGCTCGCACCCGCCGCATCGGTGGGGGCAATATCGAACAGGTTGGCGGCATCAAAATCACCGATCAGGGCGACCGCAGTGGCCAGGATGGCAAACACTGCCAAGCCACTGATGACCATCATGACCTTTAGCGCTTCCCCCACACCCGCCAAGTGAATGCCGATAAACAGCGCGTAGAAAATGAGGTAGACCAGCGGTCCGTTGATACCCAGCAACGACTCTACGGCGGCACCGATGAAGATCACAATGGCCGCCGGTGCCAGGGCATACTCGATCAATACGGCCAGCCCGGTCAGATAGCCGCCAGCAGGCCCCATTGCCTGGCGGGCAAAGCTGTAGCCGCCCCCAGCCGCAGGTATCGCCGCCGACATTTCCGCCAGTGAAAGCACCAGCGCTAAATACATCAGTGCCATTAAACAGGCAGCAATCGCAAAGCCGCCCCACCCCGCTTCGGCGATACCAAAGTTCCAGCCAGCGAAGTCACCGGAAATCACATAGGAAACCCCTAGCCCCGCCAGCAGCATCCAGCCGGCGGTGCCTTTGCGCAGTTGGCGCTTGGCCAAATACGCTTGATCAACAGATGGTTGTGTCATCTTTTTACCCTCATGGTGTGGAACGAAAGTGTCGTCAGCGGCGTGCTTTGCTATAGGCTGCTTACTGCGTTCCATATTGTTATGGGAGAATTGTTACGCCCTGATTGTTAAACGTTTATTGTTATACGTCTGCTGCTATACAGCGTTTGCCGTGGGCCAATGTCGTTAATCAGCGACCAGAAAGTTGCGTGTTGAACCGGAAGAGGCATCACCTTCCAGCACATCGTCTTCACTGCGGTCTTTTAACTTAACCCCGGATACCTTGAGCTGCCGGGCCTCTTTTAACAGCAGAAAGAAGCGTCGAGCAGCCTCCTCCACTTGTAGACCTGCCGGGCGTACGTTGGAAATACAGTTGCGCCGATCATCTTTTAGCCCCGGTTCCGGTGCCCAGGTCATATACAGCCCCAGGCTGTCCGGCGAGCTTAGCCCTGGTCGTTCACCGATCATCACCAGCACGGCATCGGCATTAAGCAGTGCACCCACCTCATCACCTATGGCCACTCGGCCCTGCTCAACTATGGTTAGCGGCGCTAGCTGCCAATCCGCGGCATCTTTATCAAGCATCTGATAAAGCGCGCTAAGAAACGGCGCACTGTTTTGCTGAACGGCCAGCGCAGAAAGCCCATCGACAATCACCACCGCAAGGTCATAGCGCTGCTGAGACTCAGCGGCTTTCTGTAGGTACTCACGGGTCTGGTCGTTAAGGCGACGGCCATAGTCGGGCCGCTGCAGGTACATGGCACGATCCTGGGCGTGGCTGTGCAGGCGGAGCGGTGCTTCAGACAAACTTAGGGCTTGGGTTAGCTCTGCGGAGAGTGCTTCCACATCCAGCGGGCAGTGAACCGCATCCTGGGCTTGGGCATGGGCGAGTTGAAACGCCAGCAGTTTGCTGGTCGGCAGGCTGACCCCAGCGCGCCCCAGGCCAATTCGTGCGTCGGTAAAGGCGTTTAGCCGCTCCCAGGGGTTCTCCACCACGATGGGTGATGATGGATCATGTGCCATGGTGCGGCTCCTTGGGCAGGTGGCGCAGGCTGTTGGCAAAGGCGGCGGGAAACTGGTCGTTGAGCCGGTGGGTGCTCACATCCTGGAAAATCTGCATCTCTTCGAGCCAACGCTCAAACTCCGGCGCGGCCTTCAGCCCCAGCACCCGCCGGGCGTAGAGCGCGTCGTGAAAGGAGGTAGTCTGGTAATTGAGCATAATGTCATCAGAGCCGGGGATACCCATTATGAAGTTGCAGCCCGCCACGCCGAGCAGCGTGAGCAGGTTATCCATATCGTTCTGGTCAGCTTCGGCGTGGTTGGTGTAGCAGACATCGCAGCCCATGGGCACGCCCAGCAGCTTGCCGCAGAAGTGATCCTCCAGCCCGGCCCGGGTGATCTCTTTACCGTCGAACAAGTACTCGGGGCCGATAAACCCCACTACGGTGTTAACCAACAGCGGATTAAATTTGCGCGCCACCGCGTAAGCGCGAGCCTCGCAGGTTTGCTGGTCGAGCCCGTGATGAGCGTCAGCGGAGAGCGAGCTGCCCTGGCCGGTTTCGAAATACATTACGTTGCGCCCCACTGTGCCGCGATTGAGCGACTGCGCCGCTGCTTCGGCTTCGGCGAGAGTACTCAAGTCAAAACCAAAGCTACGGTTGGTGGCCTCGGTGCCGCCAATGGATTGAAACACCAGATCGACCGGGGCGCCCTGCTCTATAGCTTCCAGCGTGTTCGTTACGTGGGTAAGCACGCAGGATTGGGTGGGGATCTGATACTTCTGAATCACCTCATCCATCAGGCGCATCAGCTTGACGCTCTGGGCGACGTTATCCGTCGCGGGGTTGATGCCAATCACCGCATCACCGCTGCCGTAGAGCAGGCCATCCAGTATGCTCGCCGCAATGCCGGTCACATCATCGGTGGGGTGATTGGGCTGCAGTCGTGTGGAGAGTCTTCCCGGCAGACCAATCGTATTGCGAAAAGCAGTCGTGACTTGGCACTTTTTAGCCACGAGGATCAAATCCTGGTTGCGCATCAGCTTGCTGACGGCAGCGGCCATTTCGGGGGTAATACCCGCTTTTACCTGCGTTAATACGTCACTAGTCGCGTGATCGGAGAGTAGCCAGTTACGAAAATCGCCGACGGTAAGGTGACGGAGGGGGGCGAAAGCGTCGGCGTCATGGTCATCGATAATCAGCCGAGTGATTTCATCCTCTTCGTAGGGGATCAAGACCTCATTCAAAAAGGTGGTGAGCGGCAGTTCCGCCAAAACCATTTGAGCGACCACCCGCTCTTCGGCGCTCTCGGCCATTACCCCGGCCAAGCGGTCGCCGGAACGGGGCGGTGTGGCTTTGGCCATCAGCTCAGCTAGACTGGCAAAACGGTAGCGGCGGCTCCCCACCGTCGTGTGATAGGTCTGCGTCATGGGGCCTTCCTTTTTTATATTTCAATTTCTACGTATATTTTTAGACACAGCGTCAGGCATACGCGTTGAGGTATAAAACTTGCTTGTTTCTACCATAGCGCTATCACTAGTCAGGTAGTATCGAGTTTTGGCAAACCCACTAACATTTCACAAATTCAAATAAATACAAAACGTTATGGCAAAACATAAATTATGATTAGCCAAATTAACACTGCGAGGTGCGCTTCATGACCACGCTCGACAGCTCATTTGCACCAACAAGGTGCATTCAAGAGGCCTTTGATGCCGATGAGCATGCGCAAAACCTGACGCGCTGGCAGCAGGAGTACGATCAGCTTAGCCCTGGCAGCTTCTATGGCCGCCTGGATGAAGTGGCACTTGAAACCATGCAGGTGTTTAAGGAGTACACCGGGCAGGCACTACGTCAGGATTGCCGGGTGTGGCCAAACTCGCTGTGGATCGGGATTCCTACCACTCGCCAGGGTACGCGTATCAATGGTCAACCGCTTAGCGCGGGCGAGGTGATGTGCCGCCCTGGCGGACGGGACTTTGAGCTGGTCACCCCCGAAACCTTCGATATCTATGGACTAGTGATTCAGCTACCAGCGTTAGCAGAGGCTGCCCAACGGCAGGGTGTGAGCCTGGATAAACGCTGGCAGGAGAGACCACGTCGGCCTGCGCCCAAGCAGACGCTGAATGCCTTATCGTTTCTTATCGAACGTTTACTCACCAGCCAAACGCTGACGATCGCCAGCCATATTCATCAAGATATTCTGCTTATGGCGCTACTGGAACTGCTACAGGCAGAGCAGCCTAGCGCCGAACTGCCCCCCAGCTACGCCCATCGCAAGGACGTGGTTGATCGTGTTAAGCGCTATGTAGACGAACATTTGGATGGCCCGGTGACCATGGAGGAGCTTTGCCAGTTGACCCATGTTAGCCGTCGCACGCTGCAATACAGTTTTACGACCATTTTAGGCATTAGCCCACTACAGTTTTTACGCCTGACACGGCTGAATCGCGTACGCCGGGCGCTGCGGGCGGCATCGCCGGAGCAGTCGGTAACAGACATTGCGACCTATTGGGGCTTCTGGCATCTGGGCCAATTTGCCCACGACTATAAGCAGCAGTTTGGGGAGTCACCTTCTCAAACACTTAATGGGAAAGCGTTTTGAGCCAATCGCGGATAGGCTATACAAGCCAGCCTTCCGCGGGCCTGATTAACTGCGGTAGTTATTAAACACGCGTTAGTAAGCTTAGTTAAAGGTCGGCAGGTGCTTGGATTCACGCCCTGGCAGACCACAATCAAACCAACTGTGGTGCGCCTTGCTGTTGTCCCAAATGTGATAATGCAGTTGCGACAGCATCACCGGGTCATCTAGAAAATCCAAACGCTCCAACCGACTCATCGCCGCTGGCCCCATTCTTACACCACGTGCCACCCGCTCGGCCCGGCGTCGACGTATTGGTTCAACATCGGTATGCCGTGATGTAGCTAAGGCAGTGGCCAACGCATTGGGCACAGGGTCTACCACCACTTGGGCAAAAGAGGGCGCCGCCATGCCTGTGTTCATACGGGAGAGCAAGCTCACCATGCGCCGCAGTACCCGAGGCGGTTGCGTTTCGTCGGGAATCCGGAACAACCGCCTTCGGAAGCAGAACCGCCCTAACGAGACACGGCTCGACAGCGCGGATACCGGGATCGACAGCATCAAGGCGACGACGATGGGCGAGAGCCACCACAGAAAGGTTGGTTCCATAACGTAAACACCCGCTGCCCACACAGCCCCTATTAGGGTTTGACTCCAATGAGCGCGAAAGGCATCCCCCCAGGTCGTGTCGCTATTTTCCCGCGATGGTGAGCGCCACTGAACCGCCCGCCCCATTAATGACGTAAGCACAAAGCGAGTGTGAAACAGCATCCTGACTGGCGCCAATAGCATCGAGAATAGCGACTCAAGCACCATGCTCGCCAACACCTTGAGTGGCCCGCCAAATTGACGACTACCCTGTATCCACACCAGCAATACGCTGAGCAGCTTAGGCAAGAACAGCAGTAAAGCCGTCACACCAAACAGTCCTACTGCTAAGGAGGGGTTCCACTGCGGCCAAACAGGAAACAGCATCCCCGGCTCAGGAAAGTAGTCGGGGGTGCTAAACGTATGTACGGCTAAAAGTGCGGTAGACAGTACTAGGAAAAGACACCATAGCGGCGCAGAAAGATAAGACATTAAACCGGTCAGAAAAACGGCACGGTGCACGGGATGAATGCCTTGGGAAAAAAACAGCCGGAAGTTCATCAAATTGCCGTGGCACCAACGTCGGTCGCGATTGAGCTCATCGAGCAGATTCGGCGGCATTTCCTCATAGCTGCCTTCCAGTTGGTAGGCAATCCATACCCCCCAACCGGCGCGGCGCATCAGCGCCGCTTCGACAAAATCATGGGATAAAATCTCCCCAGACATCGAGCCTTTACCGGGCAGTGGCGCCAGGATGCAGTGCTGCATAAACGGGGCGAGGCGAATGATCGCGTTATGGCCCCAGTAATGCGACTCACCTAACTGCCAAAAATGCAGCCCGGCGGTAAACAGCGGCCCGTAAACCCGCGTCGCAAACTGCTGCATGCGCGCGTATAAATTGAGACGTCCGGAAGCACGTGGCGCCGTTTGGATAATACCAACATTGGCGTGCACCTCCATCATTTGCACCAGCCGGGTAAGGCATTGGCCACTCATGACGCTATCGGCATCCAATACCAGCATATAGCGATAGAGTGCTCCCCAGCGCCGGCAAAAATCGTCAAGGTTTCCGCTCTTACGTTTCACACGACGCTGTCGACGGCGATAGAAGACCTGTCCGAAGGCCTCCAGGTCGCGGCACAACACCAACCAGGCATAGGTTTCTTGAATGGCAGTATCGGGATCGGACGTATCGCTCAGGATGAAGATGTCAAAATGGCGATCATTACCCGTGCTGCGCAAAGACTCCAGAGTGGCGCGCACCCCGGCAAATACCCTGGCAACGTCCTCGTTACAGATGGGCACCAGCAACGCTGTGCGTGCCTCATCATCAATCGGCTCGTCGCCAACCTCGCTGTCTATGGCGTAGCGGTCATGGCTTCGTAATAGCTGGAAAAACCCCATCAAGGCAGTCCAAAACCCGGCGGATACCCAGGCGAATAGCAACACAAATAACGACAGGATAGCTATCTCAAGCCACTGCAGGCCCTGGCCAGGGAGGACGGTACGCATCTGATTGGCAGCGATGATACTTTGACCGAAAATCAGCACTAGCAAAACCCAGCGTCGCCTAGTGGCGACCCACTTCCAGGACGCGGAGGGTGACTCTCTTCTGCGCCGACGAAAATCACCATTTGCCCAGCGCTTGAAGCGGCGACCAATATTCACAAAAGGATTCGTCGACCACTGCTGGGGGGCCAGCGGCGTTCGCTTCATTGCTGGCGCAGTGCGGAGACGTGTAATGCCCGATGCGTCCGTTGACAGCACTTCCGGTGGCGCTAGTGGCGGCTCTGCATAAGCAAGCGCCAAGCGCCTACCCACTGACAAGGCTGCCGGATCATCACTCTCTTTACTCTGCCACTCTCTCTCACCACCCAACGCCGCGTGAAGCGAAGCCATCTCGTGTTTATCAAGATCACCGACCAGTAACTTGTAGCGCTCCTCACGATCCTGGGTCTCCAGCGCTAACCGCTCTAAATAGATATCCGTTGGCGTTGCCTGCAAAGAAGACAGTGTTTCAGCCATTGGCGGGCAACCTATAGTACCAAGTCTCAGATAGTGGCTTGCCATCAAGCATTAGCCTGGCCCTGATATCCAAAGGCTGATTGCCGTTATTGCGCTTCACATTGACAAACACACGCCAACCGTTCGTGGCCGGATTATGCACAACGCGACTAGCGGCCAATTCGCCATTATCGCCTACGCTGGCTTCAACGCTCAGATTGGCGCCGTTGCCGATACCTTCAAGCGAGGGCCCGACAAAGTCTAGAACGAAGGCAAGTGTACCATCGGGCTCACGCACCAGGTCATCGCGAATCACCTCACCCCGTGAGCGACGCGTCTCTGCCACCCAGGCAAGCTCAGGATCAAGGTGACGGCTTTCATTTGCGGTGAACGTAATGCGGTAATCGAATTCCAGCGGTGCTCCTGGTTCATACGTTTCGTCAGCCAGCCACATCGAGACGATGTTGTCATTGGTCTCGTTGTCTGTCGGAATCTGAATCAGCTCAACGCTACCGGCTCCCCACTCGTTGCGTGGCTCAACCCAGGCGCTTGGGCGCAAATCATAACGTGCATCAATATCCTGATAATCGCTAAAATTATGGCCACGCTGCATCAAGCCATAACCGCGTAACTGAGGTGTGGCATGCCTATTCATCATCAATCTGGCCGGATTGGCTAGCGGGCGCCACAGCCAGCCATTCTGAGCATCGCTGATTAATAGCCCATTCGAGTCATGCATGGCCGGGATATAGTGTTGTGTCGAGGAAGGCTGCTCCGGGCCGTAGAGATACATACTGGTTAACGGTGCAATCCCCAGCTTCTCGACAGCCCGACGCAAATATAGCCGCGACTGTACGTCGACGATGGTGTCTTCTCCGGGACGTAGCACGAAGCGGTAGGCACCGGTAACGCTTGGCGAGTCAAGCAGGGCGAAAATCGTCAAGTACTGACTTTCTGGGCTTGGTTCGACAATCCAAATTTCGCTAAAGCGTGGGAACTCTTCGCCCGACGATAATCCTGTGTCAACGGCCAACCCTCGTCCTGAAAGACCGTAAACCTGACCACTGCCCACGGCGCGAAAATAGCTTGCGCCTAGAAATACCATCACCTCCTTACTATCAACGCCGTTGGGTGAGTGGTTGATTCTGACGCCGGCGATACCCACGCCATCGCTCTGCATAACATCGTCGGAGATGTCTAAATCACCATAGGTAAAGTCGTCAGGACTGTAAGCAAAGCCGTGAACCTCGCCCTCCTGATCAATACTGTTTAATTGGATAGCACTGGCATAATGCATTCCTTCAGGGATAAAGCTCAGCGTAAAAGGTGCGCCTTTACCGCTCCATACGTCGCGATCGCGCTTGTACTGTATTTGCGAATACTCGGTATAGCTGAGTTCACGCAACTGATCCGGCAAGGACGTTTCTGGGGCACGGTAGCCCTGCTGGGCCAGTTCCTCGGCCCTTCGAGCGACATCATCAAAGCCAAACGCAAAAGCCTCAAGGGGGATGCTCCCAACAAGCAGCCCGCATAGAAGCGCTGCTGAAAAACAACCTTTGCGACTTGAGAATTTACTTTGCAGGGTCGATTCACTCATTTAGCGCAATGCTCCTGTACAATCCTTTGACTGAATTCAAATTCGCTTATTTGCCGAACCGACATACGTATAGAGTCCTTTCGATCAGCTAAATGCGTCCTTTTGCTATTACTCACCATCGCTAAAGCACACACCGTGAGCGCATATGAAGTTGAGATTACAGCTTAGGTATAGCATGAGTCTAGACTACTTGGCACCCTGACTGACCGGGCTTTTTGAAAGGGATGAAGAAAAAATTAGAACTTGCTCAATATGTTGAGCAAGTGTGATTAGGCGCTATAGTAAGGTGGTCGTCTACAGACTTAAGCCTTTTCACTGAGAACTATTGTAAGCCGCAGTAGCCATTGGCATGCATAACCTTTCATAACCTAGCTGCCTAAGCTAACTGAGCCAACGATGGGCAAACTGTGAAGCTGCCAAGGGCCGATCAAAGTAGTAGCCTTGCCCCTGGGCACAGCCCATTGCGAGCAATGCATTAATCTGGTTGCGGTTTTCAATCCCTTCCGCAATGGTCTCTAGACCCAGCGTATTCGCCATGGCAATAATCGTTGCCACAATGACACGGTCATTGTCGCTGGTGAGCATATCGCGGACGAAGGAGATGTCGATTTTGATCTTATCGGCGGCAAAGCGCTTCAAGTAAGCAAGCGACGAGTACCCGGTGCCAAAATCATCAATAGACAACCCTAACCCCTTGCTCTTTAACACTTCAGTGATTGCAATTGCCTTTTCAGGGCTCTCCATGATGCCGCTTTCGGTAATTTCAAGACTCAGCTGTGACGCTTCAACGGCGAACTGGGCACAGCGATTGAGTACGATGGCGACCAGGTCATCCTCTTCAAACTGCTGGGCGGCAATATTAATCGCCAACTGGCCAGGCATGGAGTGCCCCTGCTCTCGCCATGCAGCAAGCTGCCTGCAGGCTTCTTCAATGACCCAGTTGCCAAGCGCAACGATCATGCCGCGCTCCTCGGCAATGGGGATAAATTTGCCCGGTGAAACCTGGCCCAGCTCCTCATCGTGCCACCGGCACAGTGCCTCGGCGCCAATTAACCGGCCGCTGTGTAAATCTACCTGAGGCTGAAAGTGCAAACTCAGCTGTTTCTCTGCAATGGCTGATGCTAAGCGTTTGGCGATATGCAGCTGTTCAGCCACAATGCGCTCCATCCAGGGCTCAAATACGCACACGGGAAGCTTTTGCCGTTTTGCTTGGTACATGGCAATGTCGGCGTGTTTCAGCAGCTCTAATGGCGTTACCGCATCCTGGGGATAAAGCGCGAGGCCGATGCCCACGGAAAGCTCGAAAGAGTGTTGCTCAACCATAAAGGGCAGTGCGATGCTGTCACACAGCCGCTGAGCCGTCGCTAACGCGCTGTTTGCCTGGACACCGGGGCATACCACCACAAACTCATCGCCACCTAAACGGGCCAGGTACTGCCCCTCCGTTAGCGACGCCGCAAAGCGTTCGGCCACGGCCTTAAGGACTAAATCACCCAGATCGTGGCCAGCGGTATCATTGATCTCTTTGAAATGATTAAGATCCAGCAGCAATAGCGCCAGTTCAGTGGTTTGGGGATCAGCGACCACGCATTCCAAGTGGCGCATAAAGGCCGACCGATTAGGCAATTGGGTGCCAGCATCACAAAAGGCCAATTGGCGAATACGTACTTCGTCTTGCTGGCGCTCTAGCTCTGAAGCGGCCCGCGCGGCGAATATCTGCAGTACGTTGCGCATCACCTCCACATCGTTCAGCGGCTTTTTAAACATGACACCAATAAGCCCCATGGGCTGGCCATGGCTATCATCCAACCGCCGCCCAACATAGCCGTTTACCCACGAAAGCGCCCCGTTGCTCTCGGCAGGCAGCATAATGGCGGCGCCCTCGTGCACGATACACTCCTGCTCTATCATGACCTTGTGACAAGGGACGCCGGGAAGATAATAAGCAAAATTATCCTGGCACTGACCATGGAAATACAGCGTTAAGGTATGAGCAATATCGGCATCCTGCTCATCCAGTAACGCTATAAACCCCACTTCGGCAGATAACGCCTCAGCCATATGGGCGGTTAATTGATGCAGAAACGCTTCGCCATTTTCCGCTGATACAGCAGTGGCCACGCTAACCACAGCGTGCTGGAAACGTTGCTGCTCATGAAGGGTGTTAATCAAATCTTCGTTGTATCGACCAATGCGCTGCAGCGCTAGCTTTTTATGTAACAGACGTTCGCGTGTTTGACTCTCCGCTAACTGGCGCGCCAATTCGGCGCCTGCCAACGCCGCTGCGATACGTAATACTTCGTCGGCATACGGAGGAAGCCTCAGGACAGAGGAGTGCATCAGTACAATAGCGCCCAAAAAGCCGCCGCCAGGTGCCGCGATAGAGATGCCCAAATACCCTTCTGCCTTCAAGGCCGCCAGACGCTGGTCATCCGGAAACTGCTCGCGAATCTGGCAGGCAACGAATAGACGTGAGTGATTGGCGACCTGCTGGCATGGTGTGTCCTGGAGCGAATAGGGAGCCAGCTCAATGAACTCACCTTGAGACCACACCGCCAGGGTTGTCGAAATACTCTGATGGCTATCAACATGTTCAACAACAACGTGATCCACGCCGAGAATATCCGCCAAGGATCTCACGAGGTGGTGAAAAAACCCCTCTTCACTGACATAGGACAACTTATCCGCCAGCTGTCGAAAAATCTCTGGTGCAGAAGTAGGGTGCATGCTATTAAGCGCCTTCAGATTTAAATATCAAGCTTCTATCCCGTTTTCTTGAACACTCTATTTGAAAAACACATACGTCTACCGCACAAACGTTATTCGACAGTTTTATTCAAACGCTAAAACTTAAAAAACGAACATCATTCAACGCTAACGATAACTCTTCTTTAAAACATTGATGCCAATCTTAAAAGCAAACTCAACTCAAACACGAACATTCAATCTATTCAGCTTCTACCTCTCAAATAACCTTCAGCCGTGCACTTCATAGCTGAGGTTTTTCATTTCTCCAGCTATGTTTTTAGATAGTTGATTAAATTCATATCCGACAATTATTCATTTCAGCGAGTAAGCAAATGAAACAAAAAGTAACTATCAGCATCCAAATCAACCTTAGAAGATGATATTCAACCTAAACAGTCCTTCATGTCAATAGGTCGTTCCTCAACCATCTAGGTCTAATGGAGGGCATCGTGAACAAAACAGAACAGGAACGGCTAGCGGGCAGTATTGGCCGAGCCATTGCCAAACAGCGGGTTCGCAGTCAATTGACCCAAGAAGAGGTTGCTGAGCGCTTAGGCGTTGGCAATGAAGCCGTTTCGCGTATCGAGCGCGGGCGGGTGATCCCTAATATCGTGCGCTTAATTGAGCTTGCTGAAATTTTCAACTGCGAAGCCGCGGAGCTGCTTGGCCAAGCAAGCTTTCATATTGATGACCAGTCAAGCAGAATGAAGCAACTTTTAGCCCCTTTAAATCAAAATGATAGAAAATTAGTGATCGATATTGTTGAAAACTTAACTACGCGCCTTCAGAAAGGGTAAAAAAATAATGACAACAACACATCCACGATTTAAAAATCAGACCATAATAAACCTTATAATCAAAAAAATTAATCTTTTTCAAAACTCAAAAATCTTGATTCAACATAAATAAAGGAACTCATTTTTAAATATCAGACTTATAAACCAGCACCACACCGTCAGTGCCCTATTGGTTGAATAATGGCGTTTATGCTATAGGTAACCAGTCACCACTGCTCAGCCATCGCAGCGCTGCGCTGCAAAGAGGCGCTATGCTCAACACCACTGCCTGGAACCGACTGCGCTATACGGTTTACGCACCTTTTTATGATCCGGTCGCGGCCCGCGTGTTTCGCAGGCCGCGGCGCATAGCGCTTGGCCAAGTGGACTGGGAGCCCGGCATGCGCGTGCTGTTGGTAGGCGCGGGGACAGGGTTGGATCTGCCTTTCCTGCCCCAGGACATCGAATTACACGCCACTGATATAGCCCCTGCCATGGTCAAGCGAACGGTTAAACGGGCGGCTGCGCTGAATAGAGACATGGAGTGCGGTGTGATGGATGCCGAAGCACTCAGTTACCCCGATGAGCACTTTGATGTAGTGGTTATGCACTTGATTCTGGCGGTGATGCCCGACCCACGACAAGGGCTTGCCGAAGCGCACCGGGTGCTTAAAACCGGCGGGCAACTGTGTGTAATGGATAAGTTTCAGTCGGATGCACAACCTGCAGGGCCAGGCCGGCGCATCTTGAACCTGCTTACATCAGCCCTTGCAACCGACATTACCCGACAAGCGGAGCCTCTGCTCACCGACGCTGGGTTCCTGATTCGCCACGACGAACCGGTGCTAATGAATGGCCTATTTCGTGCACTCCTAGCCGCGAAACCCACACCCTCTAATCGCTAAGCGTGTGACTTTTTACCGCTGTGTGTAGGCTAGCAGTTGCTAAGTAAACTATCTAAGCTGTCTCTCTCTTACCGATGCCACTCGGATCCAGCGAATGACAGCCTCAACCCTCCCCTCTATCCACACTGGCAAACTGCTTTTTGCCCTGATTAGCCGCCTGCACCTCTATATCGGCCTCTTCGTCGGCCCTTTTATACTAATTGCGGCCCTCTCCGGCATCGCTTACTTACTCAGCCCACCGCTTGAAGAGTGGCTTTACCACGACACCCTGTATGGGGTTAACCAGGGAGAGCCTCAGCCACTTGCCGAACAAATTGCGGCGGCACAACGCTACCTGGACAGTGCCACCTTGCCAAGCGCAGTGCGCCCGGCACCGGAACCCGGCAGCACGACCCGACTGATGTATAGCGAGCCAAGCCTTGGCCCATCAGAGCACCGCGCTGTATTCGTTGACCCCATTTCGTTGGAAGTGACGGGTGATTCAACCGTTTACGGTACCAGTGGCATCTTGCCACTACGCACCGCGATTGATCACTTTCACCGCCAGTTGTTAATGGGTAACGTAGGGCGTCTTTATAGTGAACTGGCCGCCTCATGGCTATGGGTGGCTGCGCTAGGCGGTGTGCTACTATGGATTCGTCAGCGCCGCTCGCTGGGAGCGCTTGTCAGCCCTCACCGGACTCGCCGGCGCCACGCAACGCTTGGGCTGGTACTCTCGCTGGGGTTACTGTTCTTTTCAGCCACCGGGCTTACATGGTCACAGTGGGCGGGGGGCAATATTGCGGAACTTCGTCATGCCTGGGGCTGGGGCACGCCAAGCGCCTCAACGGCGTTGAACGATACCGATAGCCAAGTCGTCGACGAACATGCCGAACATCACGGCCATATGGCTATGGTAGCCACGTCTATTACGCCAGAAGATTTTGATCGGGCACTGAATGCTGCTCGTCAGGCGGGCCTCAGCGCAGCGCGCATGCAACTAACGCCCCCAAGCACTCCCCAGCAGGCATGGCGGGTAGCGGAAATTGACCGTCAATGGCCCACTCAGGTAGATCAAGTGGCACTGCATCCACGCTCAATGGCAGTGACTGATCAAACCGACTTTGCCACTTTTCCTTGGGCAGCCAAACTCACCCGCTGGGGGATTGACCTGCATATGGGGGTGCTGTTTGGTGTTGCGAATCAAATCGTGCTGGCGTTGATCGCCGCCGGGCTTGTGACATTGATCGGATGGGGTTATTTAATGGCCTGGAGGCGGTTACGCGCAGCAAGCGGTCAGCGCTTTCCGACGGTGGCTGAGCCATTTTCGCAACTGCCGCTCTCGGCCAAAATAGGCCTGCTGGCAGGTGCTATTGCAGTGGGCCTGGCGCTGCCTGTATTGGGCGCCAGCCTAGCGATTTTTGTGGTGATCGATGCGCTGCGCTGGACTATTAAAAAGCGCTACACTGCCCGCACACTAAATGCCCGCCATTCGAATACCATGAGGTGAACGATGCCCAAAGCCCCCGTTAAGCGCTTTCGCCGCTTACCCGATGACGAGCAGTCGCGCATCATTGAAATGGCCTGGGAAGACCGCACGCCATTTGAAGCCATCGAAACACTGTTTGGCCTTGGCGAGCCGGATGTCATCGAGGTGATGCGTCATCAGCTCAAACCCGCCTCGTTTCGCCTATGGCGCAAACGTGTCACCGGCCGTACGACCAAACACCAAGCCCTGCGCTCGCCGGATGTGCTACGTGGATATTGCCCGACGCAATATAAGCGCTGAGATCCAATAGCAGATACGAAACTGACCAGACCTCCTCTGAAACAGGTCTTCCTCGAAGCACTTATAGTGTTATATTATCACATAACATAAACCCGTTTAGAGGTGACCTAGCAATGACCGCATTTACTCCCTTGCCCGTGACGGTGCTCTCGGGTTTTTTGGGTGCTGGTAAAACCACCGTCCTCAATCATATTCTCGCCAACCGTGAAGGCCGCCGGGTGGCGGTCATCGTTAACGATATGAGCGAGGTGAACATCGACGGTGCACTGGTGCGGGGTGGCCCTGGTGAGTCGGCGCTGGATGGCGATGTTGCTCTGAACCGCTCTGAAGAGCGCTTGGTAGAGATGAGTAACGGCTGTATCTGCTGCACCCTGCGCGAAGACCTGCTGATTGAGGTCAGCCAGTTGGCCCGGGAAGGCAAGTTCGATTACCTGGTCATTGAGTCCACCGGGATTTCCGAGCCGCTGCCCGTGGCGGAAACCTTCACCTTTGAAGATGAAAGCGGCCAGAGCCTCTCCCACGTCGCCCGGCTGGATACGCTAGTGACCGTAGTGGATGGCGCCAACTTTCTTGAACAGTACCGCGAAGCGCAAAGCCTCGCTGAAGCGGGCGAAAGCTTAGGCGAAGACGACGAGCGCAATGTCGCCGACCTGCTGGTCGATCAAATCGAGTTTTGCGATGTGCTGTTGATCAGCAAGACTGACCTGATCAGTGAGAAAGAGTTAGCAGCGCTAAAGGCTATCCTATACTCGCTGAACCCCGACGCTGAGCTGGTGCCGATCACCCAGGGCGGCGTGCCACTGGATAAAGTTCTGGATACCGGCAAGTTCAACTTTGAGCGCGCCCAACTAGCCCCAGGCTGGCTAAAAGAGATGCGCGGCGAACACGTTCCCGAAACCGAGGAGTACGGCATTGGCAGCTTTGCTTATCATGCCCGTCGCCCCTTCCATCCGCAGAAATTTCATGACCTGCTCAATCAGGAGTGGTTTGGTAAGGGCCTGCTGCGCTCGAAAGGCTTCTTCTGGCTCGCCACTCGCCCCCAAGCCGCCGGTCAGTGGAGCCAGGCAGGCGGCATCGCCCACCACGGCCCAGCCGGGGTATTCTGGAAGGCAATTCCTGAAGAGCGTTGGCCTACCGACCCCGAAACGCGTCAGTTTATTATGGAGAAGTGGCAGGAGCCGTTCGGAGATATGCGCCAGGAGCTGGTGTTTATCGGCCAGAACCTGGATCAAGCCAAGATGCGTGAAGCACTGGATGCCTGTCTGCTGAGCGAGGCGGAGCTACTGGAAGGCGTGGAAGTATGGAAGGGACTGCCCGACCCTTTCCCGGCCTGGGAGTAGGTGCTAGCAGTTAGCTTAAGAACAAAAAGAGAGGCTGCAGCCTCTCTTTTTTTGCCACCTATTTTTTAAAGCTAAGCGTCTTACTGCAGCATACTGGGCAACCAAGTCGCGAGGCCCGGAAACACGATCAGCACCGCCACCAGCAGCATCGAACAGAGGATATAGGGAATCGCCGCCGAGTATATTTCGCTCATGGTCGTACCCGCGGGCGCAACACCTTTCATCACAAAAAGCAGTAGTCCTAACGGTGGCGTTGAGAAGCTGATTTCAAGCGCCAGCAGAACAACGATACCGAACCACACCAGGTCAAATCCAAGCGCCTGGGCAAGTGGGAAGAAGATCGGCACGGTGAGCATCATGATGGAGATCTGCTCCATAAAGGTGCCCAGTACCAGTAGCACCGCAAACATTGCCAGGAGCATCAGAATCGGCGACAGATCAAAACTGGTTGCCCAGCCGATCAAACCACCTGAAGCACCTGAGAAGCCGAGCAACTGGCTAAAGGTTGCCGAGCCAAACACGATTAAGTAAGCCATCAGCGTGACTTTCAGTGCCCCGGTGACCGACAGCTTAAACGCCTCCCAGGTCATGCAGCGGAAAATAAACGCCAGGATAATCACGCCCAAAGCCCCAAAGGCGGCGGCTTCTGAAGGCGTAGCAAACCCCATCAGCATCATCGCGACAATGATCACCATTACGCTGAGCATGGGCAGAATATCGGTCACTATCAACTTGAGCTTGGCGCTAAGCGGCACCGGCTCTAACTCATAGACTGGCGCGGCCTCCGGATCCAACTTGGTCTGGATAAAGATAGTGGCGATATAGAACCCCGCCAGCGTTAGCCCCGGCAGAATACCGGCGATAAGTAGCGCACCAATATCCACTTTCGCCAAAGTAGCTAACAGCACCGCCAACGCAGAAGGTGGAATAATGATTGCCAAACCGCCGGTGCCCAGAATGGGGCCAATCGCCATTTTCTTCTTATAGCCGCGCCGCTCCATTTCCGGCACCAGCAGCGATCCCATCAGCGCCGTAGAGCCCATGGAGGAGCCGCTTAAGGTAGAAAACGCCGTGCCACCGACCACCGTCACATACGATAAGCGCCCCGGCAGCTTGCCCATCAACTGGTCGACGGCATTGAACATTTTCATGCCTAAGCCAGTACGGAAAAACAGTTCACCCATCAGCAAAAACAGCGGGATAGGCACCAGATTAAAGCTCGATAGTGCGCCAAACCCGTTGTTGAGCATCTGCAAGATGCCGGTTTGGCCGCCCATAAAGTGCCAGGCACCAATCACATTGGCGGCCAAAAATGCCAAGGCAATGGGCGTACCAATCGCCATGAAAAGGAGAATCAGCGAGAGTAGGAAAGCGAGCGCAAAGTACCATTCCATTATTCTTTAATCCCCGCTTCGCCGCTGTGAAGAATTTCATGGCCCACCACAAAGCGGCCAAACTCGATCGCCATCAGGGTAAAGCTGATAGGGAAGACAATGGTGAGTATCCATTTCGGCACAAAGAAAGCCCGCACGTCATAGTCAGTGCGCTCAATATTGAGCAGCACCAGATCAAGCCCCTTCCACGCCAGCACGCCGCACACCATGACACAGAGCAGTGACACCCCACGGCTTAGGATATTCAGCGTGGCTGGTGGCAACACCGAGGTCAGCAGTTCAATGTGCACATGCCCTTTTTGGCGCACCAGCCAGGGAGCTCCGAGCAGAGTGAGGTAGAACATGGCGTATTCGGTGGAGAGGAAAAACCATGCTGAGGGCTGAAGACCCAAGTTACGAATCACCACCGAAAGCACCACGGCCACCATCAGCCAAACCAGCATGATGGCGGCCAGCAGGGCCATGCCGTTGAGCAGCAGCAGATAGCCGCGTTGTGCGTAGCGCATAAGAAACCCTAGAAAATAGCCACACAAATAGGGCGCTTGATCGCTCGGCGCCCCTACGTTTCTATAAATCGTTGAATTTTTCGATCAGCGTATCGTAATGTTCAAGCCCCATAGGATGGCGCTCCATCTGGCCGCGCATACGCTCCCAGGTAGCATCCCGGGCAGCGTCTGCGAAACGCTGCGCTGCTTCGCCTTCCAGAGTGATGACCTGCATGCCCTCGGCCTCAAGCTGAGCCTGCTGCTCCTTGGCTAATTCAGCCAGTTGTTCGGCGCTGTCGCGCTCATGCTCAATAGCGACCTCCTGAAGAATTTGCTGCGACTCTTCGCTGAGCTGGTTCCACTTATCCAGGTTAACGATCACCCCCATATCGGTAGAGAAGAAGGCAGGGTCAACCCGATAGTTAAGAAAACGATCCCAATTGAGGTCTTTCAGGCCAATTTGCGTCCAGCCGGTCGCGTTCACCACGCCCCGCTCCAGGGCCGCGTAAACATCGGTGGTCGGCAGGCTGATGGGCTGCGCGCCCAGGTACTCCTGGAAGAAGGCGTCATATACCGGGTTACTGCGTAAGCGTAGGCCTGAAACGTTTAGATTACCTTCGCCATCAATAGTGGGCTCATCAATGGTGTAGAAGTTGTAGCTGACCCCGCTGTCGAACCAGCCCAAGTAGTAGGTGCCCATCTTCTCCTGATGAATTTCATTAAGCAGGTCGATGCCGCCATTTTCACGGGCGAAAATAGCATTGGTATTGGAGGCCACCATGGCATCGCGCTCAGGCACGGTACCGGCGTAGAAACTTGCCGCAGTGTAGGCCATATCGACCACCCCGTTGCGCACTGCGTCGGGCTGTTCGGAGAGACCGATGACTTCAGGGCCGCCACGCACATTGATCTTCACCACGCCTTCACCGCGTTCGTTAACCTTATCGACGAACTCGAGAAAGCTCTGGGTATAGATCAGCGAGGGGGGAAACGCATGCACGGCGGTGATTTCATCAAGCGCCAGCGCCTGGGCGGAAGCCAGGGCGGTGAGCATGCCCAGGGTAAGCGTTACTTTTTTCATTCGTTAGTCTCCTGCACGAGGTAGTCTGCGTTATAGCGTTTATTGTTTCTGTGTCTTTCTTATAAGCCGTTTTTATAAACGTCTGCTGTAAGCGTGCGTGCTGTTTTTATGGACATTCACTCTTGGTATAGCGTTACTGCCACTACTCTTTACTTATAATGGCGCTTTCTGGCGGCTGCGCCGCCGTCCAGGGGAACTGCGCTGCGTAGTGGGCTGCGAACTCGGTAATGGTGCCAGCATGCTGGCGAGTCATATCGATATCATCCCAGCCGTTGAGCAGTTTGGTACGCCATACGGGGTTAATGGAAAAACTGACTTCCACTTCGGCGACACGAATAACCTGCTTCTCCAAATCAACGTAAATTGCGGCCGGTGCATCACCAAGGGCTGCCAGCAGGCGTTCGGCGTCATCCTCTTCAACGACAGCAGGCAGTAAGCCATTATTGACGGCGTTTGAGGCAAAAATATCGCCAAAGCTCGGCGCCACCACGCAGCGAAAGCCGTAATCGACCAGCGCATAGACCGCCGCCTCACGAGAGGATCCCGCACCAAAATTACGCCGACTGACCATCACCTCGGCCTTATCCGCGTTGGGGCGATGCAACGTAAACTCTAGGTTGGGTATGCCCTGCTCGTCGTGGCGAACGTCGTAAAGCAGAAACTGACCGTACCCCACGCTGCGCGGCTCTTTCATAAAGCGTGCAGGAATTAGCTGATCGGTATCCACGTTCGCTGCGGCAAGCGCCACCCCAAGGGTGTTTAATACGGTAATCGGTTGCATTAGCGCGCTCCTGAAGGCTGACCGGGTGAAGCAGCGGCCATTGGAAGCGTACGTACATCCGTCAGCCGTCCATTGACCGCTGCCGCCGCCACCATGGCAGGTGACATCAAGTGGGTACGCGCACCAGGTCCTTGGCGGCCCTTAAAGTTGCGGTTGGTGGTGGAGGCGCAGCGTTCACCGTTGGCGACCAAATCCCCGTTCATGCCTACGCACATGGAGCAGCCTGAGTGGCGCCACTCAAGCCCCGCATCGATAAAGATACGGTCTAACCCCTCGGCTTCGGCCTGGTTTTTTACCAGGGTCGAGCCGGGTGAGACCATGCCAGGTACGCGGCTCTTGTGACCGGCCAGCACGGCGGCAGCGGCGCGTAAGTCTTCAATGCGAGCGTTAGTGCAGGAGCCAATAAAAACCCGGTCAATGGTGATATCAGTGAGCTTTTGCCCCGGCGTTAAGCCCATATAGGCCAAACTATCCCGAGTCTGGCGAGCTTTTGCAGAGTCGCTAAGCTGTGCGGGGTCAGGTACGGCGCGATCAATAGGCAGCGCCTCTTCGGGAGAGACGCCCCAGGTCACCGTGGGCGCGATTTCGTCCGCATGCAGAGTCACTTCAAGATCAAAGCTGGCATCGGGATCGCTGTAGAGGGTTGACCAGTAGGCGCAGGCTTGCTCGAAGGTCTCCCCTTTCGGGCTCCAGGGGCGCTCGCGCAGGTAATCGAAGGTGGTTTGGTCCGGGGCAATCATGCCGCAGCGCCCCCCCCCTCGATCGAGAGATTGCACAGCGTTAAGCGCGCTTCCATGGAGAGCGAACGAATCGCCTCGCCAGCGTACTCAATGGCGTAGCCTCGTGCGCCGTCGGCGCCCAGGCGTGAAATCCAGGTCAACGCGATATCCTTGGCGGTGATGCCCTCGGCCAATTGGCCATCCACGGTAATCCGCATCACCTTGGGCTTGCTCTGCCACAAGGTTTGTGTGGCCAGCACGTGGGCCACTTCCGAGGCGCCAATCCCAAAGGCAATGCTGCCAAAGGCGCCGTGGGTGGCGGTGTGGCTATCGCCGCACACCATCACCATGCCCGGCTGGGTAAGCCCCTGCTCGGGGCCTAGCACATGCACGATACCCTGGCGCGGGTCATCAAGACCAAACAGCGTCACCCCATGCCGATGGGTATTGTGAGAGAGCTGCTCAATCATCGAGCGCACTTTGGGGTCGGCAACGCCAGCCAAATCACGGGCTAGCGTCGGTACGTAGTGATCAGCAATGCCAAAGGTTAAATCGGGTCGTGCTACGGGCAACGCGCGCTCAGCCAGTTTATTGAAGGCGTGAAAGGAGCCTTCGTGGACAAAATGGCGGTCAATCCACAGCAGGCTCTGTCCGCTTTCACTGCGGTGAACCTCATGGGCCTGCCAAACTTTGTCAAACAGCGTTGTTGGGGTACTCATTGTCGTCGCTCGTTGCCTCGGCCTTTGTTGGACTTATCATTCTCACCCAATACAACTAGCGCAGTTTCACAACACAGGTCAAATGTATTTTTTATAATTTTAAATCTGTATTAAATTTAATACATTAAAATATAGGCTAAATCTCTATATATCTTTCCCGCTGGTGGGCATTCCGCTCACTTTGGGCTCCCAGTAGCGAGAGTTATCGTCGCCGTTGCGCTCCAGGTCAATCTGGAAGCGATAACGATCCGGACGGTAAAGTGCATCCAGATGTTCTACCCCCCGGCCCTGCTCATCAAACACCACGCGGGTGAGTGAGATCAGTGGCGACCCCACGGCCACATCCAGCGCCTCCGCCACTTCATGGCTAGCCAAAGTAGCGGAAATCGATTGGGAAGCGTGGTCGACCTTTACCCCACTGCGCTCTAGCAGCACAAACAGCGGTGTATTGGCTAAATCCATCTCGTTGTAGTGCAGGGCAATCGATTCAGGCACATGGGTGACCAAATGAGAAAACGGCTTGTCATCAACCATGCGCACCCGTACCGAGCGCTGAACTTTTACGCTCTGCGCCATACCCAGCCGCTCGCGGATCATTTCAGGCGGCAGCACATAGGCAAACTCCAGCAACCGCACCTGGGAAGCCTGGCTCATCTTGACCATATTGGGCATCAGATTTGAGACACTGGCGGTCATCACCGTGGCATCCAACGGCTGCTCCAGCACCACCGTGCCCACGCCGGCTTTACGCTCTACCATGCCTGTCGCTTGCAGCGCTTCCATGGCACGCCGAACGGTGACTCGCGACACCCCATGCTGCTCCGCCAGTTTATTTTCGCCGGGCAATTTACTGCCCGCAGGCAGCCGTCCACTCAAAATAGCGTCTTTCAGCAGCAGGTAGATGCGGTGGGATTTAGTGCCGCCTACCGCGGAGGATTGTGCCTCACTCATCCACGCCTCTCCTCAGGATGTTGTTCGAAAAATTCATATCATACTTGACGCAGGGATAATAATAGACATAAAAATGTATTACATATAATACATATCAACAGCCAACTAGTAACACAATTACTGCCCTTTGAAAGCCATTATTACAGAACCAGCACCCAGAAGTATCGCTAACCAGGTGGCTCTCGATAAGCCGCGCTGACGCTTACCAACACTTAATGAGATTGTTATGACACGCCAACAGATTGCTTCTCAGCAGGCCTCACGACAGCCCACCCAGCTTAAACAGCAGTTGCAGAAAAGCTCTATTGTCGTCGCCCCCGGCGTGTTTGACGCCCTTGGCGCTTCACTTGCCGAGCAGGCGGGCTTCGATACGGTCTACCTTTCCGGTGCCAGCCTGGCCTATACCCAGCTGGGGCGGCCGGATATTGGCCTGCTCAGCATTACCGAAATTTGTACGGCAATGTCGCATATTCGCGAACGCACAAATTTATCTGTTGTGGTGGATTGTGATACCGGCTTTGGCAACGCCATGAACGTGATGCGCAGCGTGCGCTTGCTGGAGCGTTCGGGCGCCAACGCCATTCAGTTGGAAGATCAAACCTATCCGAAGCGCTGCGGTCACCTGCGCGGTAAAACCCTGGTCTCCAAAAGCGAAATGGTGGGCAAACTACATGCCGCACTGGACGCACGGGAAAACGACAGCACGCTGATTATCGGTCGCACCGATGCACTTGGCGTGGAAGGCACCGACAGCGCCATTGAGCGTGCACAGGCCTATTACGAAGCGGGCGTGGATATGCTGTTTATCGAAGGTATCCGTAGCGACGAAGATATCAGCAAGATCATGACTCAGTTCAAAGGCAAGGTGCCGATTATGGCCAATATGGTCGAAGGTGGCGACACCCCGTTGCAGAACGCCCAGGCGCTGGAAGACCTTGGTTTCTCACTGGTGATTTTCCCCGGCGCGCTGGTACGAGCGATTACCCATATGGCCAGCCGTTTCTTTGCCACGCTAAAACAGGATGGCACCACCGATGCCTTCCGCGACCAGATGCTCGATTTCAAACAACTTAACGACTACTTAGGCACCCAGGCGATGCTGGAGCTTGGCGAGCAGTACGACAATCGCTAACGCTCGCTTCTCAACGCGTGCCAATGACTTATAAATAAGCAATTTCAGGAGACGACAATGCAGACCACCGATAAAACGGCGAAAGAGATTTTTAACGACGTGATGGCCAACCCCCAGCGGGTACCTTTTGGCTTCGGCAATAAAGCGGTGCTGGTCAACGTTGACCCGCAAAAGGCCTACACCCGCACCGATCTCTTTAAAACCGCTTACGAAACCGACCCCAAGCAGTTGGAGTACACCAACCAACTGGCACGCGGTTTTCGGGAGAAAGGGTGGCCGGTAGTCTGGACCCATGTGGCTTTTTTAGACTCCGCCGAAGATGCAGGCGTTTGGGGCACCCGCTCCGATACCCCCGATTCGCTGCAAAACATCAAGTACGGCTCCGAGCGCGCTGAGTTCGACGAGCGCTGTGACATCGACCGCAGCCGCGACGTGATCTACACCAAGCGCATGCCCTCGGCGTTTTTTGAAACGCCACTACAGTCGCTGCTGGTGTGGCACCAGGTCGATACGGTGATTATCACCGGCGGCTCTACCTCTGGCTGCATTCGCGCCACCGCCGTGGAGAGCCTCTCCCGGGGTTACCGCACTATCGTGCCGATGGAGTGCGTCGCAGATAAACACGAAAGCTACCACTACGCCAACCTCACCGACCTGCACCTTAAATATGCTGACGTGTTGCCGGTTGCCGATGTACTCGCGTGGCTGAACGGTAACGCCTGAGACATCACAAGCCACCGCTAAGCTTAAGAGGAGCCGGTTATGAAAGAGTCATTAGGCGTTTACGACTACTGGGCCTACGACCAGCGGCCCAAAATCGAGTGGCCCGGAGGTGCCAGAGTGGCCTTTTGGGTCGCGCCCAATATCGAGTACTACGAACTCGACCCGCCGCAGAACCCACAGCGCAGCCCCTGGCCGCATCCGCACCCATCGGTGCCCGGCTACAGCATTCGCGATTACGGCAACCGGGTTGGCCACCAGCGCCAGATGGCGTTGCTGGAGAAGTACGGCATTCGCGGATCAATATCGCTGTCGGTGGCGCTCTGCGAGCACCACCCTGAGATTATCCAAATGTGCCGCGAGCGCAACTGGGAGTTTTTCAGCCACGGCATCTACAACACCCGCTACACCTACGGCCTGAGCGAAGACCAAGAGCGGGCGATGATCCGCGACAGCATGGAAACCATTCACCGCCACACCGGTCAGGCCTGCGCGGGCTATCTGGCCCCTGCACTCTCCCACTCCGAGCGCACCCTGGATCTGTTTGCCGAAGTGGGCGAAGAGCTATTTGGCGACAAAGGCGGGCTTTACACCTGCGACCTATTCCACGACGACCAGCCGACGCCGATCAGCGTTCGCTCCGGTAAGCGGTTTATCTCCATGCCCTACTCGCTGGAGATGAACGACACCATCGTCTACGCGGTGAACAAAGTGGAGCCGCGCCAGTACGCCACCATGCTCAAGCGCCACTTTGACCATCTCTATTTAGAAGGCGCGGAGTCCGGCACCGTGATGTGCATTCCCACTCACAACTACCAAGTGAGCTGTCCGCACCGAATCAAGGCGTTTGAAGAGGCGCTGGAGTACATCACCGGCCACCCGGATGTTTGGGTCGCCACCGGCCGTGAGATTGCCGATTACTACTTGGCCAACTATTACGATGCCGCACTCGACAGCATTGCGATCCAGGCCGCCACCGCCAGTAAACAGGGGTAACGCTATGGCGCTTAATGACGACTATCTCGACTACCCTTACCGCCGCCACGGCTACGATCATGAGCGCTATGAATGGTCGATGCTGAGTGAACGCCCACCGGTCACCTGGCCCGAGGGCAAAACCCTGGCGGTGTGGATCAATATCTCGCTGCAGTTCTACCCACTTAACCAACGCGGCAAGCCGTTTAAAGTGCCTAACGGCATGACCATGCCCTACCCGGATCTGCGCCACTTCTCGCTGCGGGATTACGGCAACCGGGTGGGAATCTATCGCGTGCTCAAAGCGCTGGCGGCGCACAACATCACGCCCACCTTTGCAATCAATGCGCAGTTAGCGGAGCAGACGCCCTATCTGATGCAGCGCTTGAAAGAGCACGGCGGTGAATTTATCGCCCACGGCTGGAACATGGATCACCTGCACTACGGCGGCCAGCCGGTTGAAGAGGAAGCCGAGCTGGTCAAGCGCTCTGTGGACACTCTGCGCCGCGTCACCGGTCAACCTATTCGCGGCTGGCTAAGCCCGGCCAAGCACCAGAGTTTCAACACCCCTGACCTGCTGGCAGAAAACGGCATTGAGTACTGCGCCGACTGGGTGAATGACGATATGCCATATTCCTGTGAAACCAAGACGGGCAGTTTGACCATGATGCCCTTGGCGACTGAAATTGAAGATCAGTTCGTGATGAGCCAGAACCTGCATTCGGAAGACTCCTGGGTAACCCAGGTAAAAGACGCCTTCGATTTTCTGCTGGAAGAGTCCCGCGAACAGGGTGGCCGCCTGTTTGCCCTGAACCTGCACCCCTGGCTGGTGGGCCAGCCCCACCGCATAGCCTGCCTGGAAGAAGTGCTGGCCCATATCAGTGGCCACCCTGAGGTATGGCAGGCTCCGGCGGGCGAGATTATGGATGCCTTCCACCATGCAACGGAGCAGGCGTAATGGCGGTACTTCCTTATACACACGAAGGCTTCGACGCCCACCTTCCGCTGCTGATCATCGGCGCGGGCGCCTGCGGCTTGGTCGCGGCATTGGCCGCCCAGGAAGCGGGCGTAGAGCTTGCCGTTTTAGAGCGCGACGCGCTTCCCCGGGGCAGCACGGCGATGTCGTCGGGCTTTATTCCCGCCGCCAATACGCGCTTTCAGCATGATTTGGGCGTCACTGACTCTGCTGAAGCCATGGCGGAAGATATTCAAAAGAAGAACGGTTTTGAGGCAGACCCCGCTATTGTCGAACTACTCGCCACTCAATCAGGCCAAACCATCGAGTGGCTGGCGGATCAGCACGGCGTGCCCTTTGAGCTGGTGGAGGGCTTTCTCTACCCCGGTCACCGCCACCTGCGCATGCATGCTACGCCAAGGCGAACCGGCGAAGAGCTGATGGGCGCGTTGCTCAATGCTGCCGAAGCGGCAGGCATTGATATTCTGACCCAGGCACGGGTAGTGGATTTGCACGTGGATAACACCCAGCGCGTAAAGGGTGTCACTCTGGAGCGCCCAGATGGCAGCCGCGAAAGCATTGGCTGCGACGCGCTGATTTTGGCCTGCAACGGCTATGGTGGTAACTCAAAACTGGTAGAGCGTTATCTGCCAACGCTGAAACATGCGCTCTACTACGGCCATGAAGGCAATCAAGGTGATGCGCTGCTGTGGGGTCAGGCCATGGGCGCCAGCACTAAAGACTTGGGCGCCTGCCAGGGCCACGGCTCGCTGGCGACGCCCCATCAGATTTTGATTAGTTGGGCGCTGATGATGCAAGGTGGCATCCAGGTCAATCTAAACGGCGAGCGCTTCTCCAACGAGCATGGCGGTTACTCGGAACAGGCGGCCAAGGTCTTGGCCCAGCCAGAACAAATTGCCTGGAACCTTTATGACGCCCGCATTCACGAATCGGCCCAAGCCTTTGAAGATTACCGCAATGCCCAGGAGAGCGGCGCGGTGCGCAGCTTTGCCAGCCTTGAAGAGATGGCGACTGGCTTGAGCCTGCCACTCGCCACACTGCAGGCTACTTTCATGGAGATGCAGCAGCATGCCGAACAGCAAACGGCGGATGCGTTTGGCCGCCGTTTTGAGACGGTGAACCTGCTCAAGCCACCCTACTACGCTATTCGTGTGACCGGCGCGCTGTTTCATACCCAGGGTGGTTTAGAGGTAAATCGCTCCGCGCGCGTGCTCAATACCCAAGGCCAGGCGCTGCCTAACCTATTCGCCGCAGGCGGTGCTGCTCGCGGTGTTTCAGGCTCCAACGACAGCGGCTACCTTTCTGGCAATGGACTGCTGAGTGCCGTGGTGCTGGGTGCCGTGGCGGGCAAAAGTGCAGCGGAGTTGTTACATCTAAAACTCAGCTCGGCAGTGCTTCCTTAGCGCCACGGTGCTAGTAGTTTGGTGCTAGTGCTCCAAGCATCATTTCCGCCCACTGGCGCACTTCAGGATAGGCGCGCTGCTCAAAAACCGCGAAACCGTTAAGAGTGCGAGCTTTGAGCGAGGTGAAAATCGGCATGGTTAAACCGCACAAAAAGTGCGCCACCCGCTGGGCGCTGGGCGGCTGGCCAAACTGTTCGGTGTGACGCTCAATCAGCGGCGTGGCATAGCGCTGAAAATCAGCAGCCGTTAATGCGGGCTGTGGCGCGGCATCCGGTAGTTTTACCGGATGGCCGTAACACACCGAGCAGTGGCCACATAGCCCCTCCTCACTCTGAAGGGGGGCATTAAACGTACTATCGCCAAAGTGCTCTGCCAGCCGCCGCGTTAGGCAGCTCTCCGACTCAAATAGCGCCAGCATCGATTGCAGCCGCTCAATTTCGATGCCCTCACGATGCAAGCACTCGTCATATAGTTGGCTCGCCAGCGTCTCAATGGCAAAACCGGGCTGACACACCTCGTAAACGTCAGTCATCCGCTTGCCTTCCAGAGTTAGCCAGCCCTTATCTTGAAAGTACTCAAGGGCAGTGATCACTCGGGCACGGGAGGCGTCGATCTGCTGAGCTAGCCCCGCTTGGTGTAGGCGATCAAAATCCACCGTTCCCCAGGTGCGAGCGATAGGAATATTGTCGACCAGCAAACGCACAAAGGCCGCCCGTTCACCTTGAAAGCGCCCCACCAGAACCTCTGGTTCGATGTGATAGCGCAACCGATACTCGGCGAGAAACGCAAAGCGCGGGGCAATAATGCCGTGCATCTCCAGCCGCACCAGCAGCGTCTTTAGCGGCAGCGGGCGGATATTGGTATCCCGGGAAAGCGTATTCAGCAGCACCTCCCACTGGCGATCTGCCGATTGGCCTGCCGCAGCGATCTCTTCCAGCAGGCGGTAGATGCCCGCGTATTCGGGTGTATCGCCGTAAACGAAGTTTTCCAGCACCCGCAAGCCATCCCGCCCGGCCATGGTCAGGCAGGTGGAAGACAGGCCGTCACGCCCCGCCCGACCAATCTCCTGGCTGTAGTTCTCGATGGATTTGGGCAGGTCATAGTGCACCACGTTGCGAATATCGCCCTTATCGATGCCCATCCCAAAGGCGATGGTGGCCACGATGCAGGGCGATTCACCACCCATAAACTGGCGCTGAATTTCATCCCGCCGCTGGGAATCTAACCCAGCATGGTACGCCTGGGCGACGATGCCCTGGGCCGTCAGAGCGTTCGCCACACGTTCAGCGGTTTGTTGCAGGGTGACGTAAATAATCGTTGGCGCTTCGCTGCCCGGCTGCATCTGGGGTTTAAGCCACTCAATCAACTGCTGCTGACGATCCTCCATAGCGGGTGCCACCAGCAGTTCGAGATTAGGGCGGTAAAAGCCGGTGGTGATGACGTTCTCTGGCGCGATAGCAAACTTCTCGCCCATATCGGCAATCACCGTGGGTGTCGCAGTGGCGGTAAGCAGCAGCACCTGGGGAATGGCAAAATCGCGCTGGTAATCCGGCAGCTTCAAATAATCAGGGCGGAAGTTATGCCCCCACTCGGAGAGGCAGTGGGCTTCATCGACTACCAGCAGCGATATCTGAACCTGGCGCAGAAAGTAGCGAAAGCGCTCGTTCTTAAGCCGCTCCACTGAGATCATCAGGATTTTCAGCTCACCGCTTTTAGCGCGCTCCATGACATCGCGCGTCGTTTCGCGGTCTTGAGTGGAATCAATGCTAGCGGCAGCCACGCCATGGCGGGTTAGAAAAGAGAGCTGATCCTGCATCAGCGCCAGCAGCGGTGACACCACCAGGGTGAGATGCGGCAGATGCAGCGCTGGGAGCTGGTAGCAAAGCGACTTTCCCGCACCGGTGGCGAAAATCGCCGCCGTGGAGTGGCCATCCAACACCCTGGACACCACCGCCTGCTGGCCGCCACGAAAGTCGTCAAAACCGAATACGTCTTTCAGCGTTTGCTGGGGTGATATAGGGGGCATGAATACTCCTTGATAGCGGACTTCCGACTTAAAACGCTTTCTCCAGCGCAAAGCGCGGCTGGGTGAGACCTTCTTTAGTCACCGTTTCAACAAACATGTCGAGCGGGCGCACCCAGAGGCCGTATTCACCGTAGAGGGCGCGGTAGACGACCAGGGGCTCTTCGCTTTCGCTGTGCTGAGCAGTGCCGAGTACTTCGTAGAGGCTGCCTTTGTAGTGGCGGTAAATACCGGGAACGGGCGCGGTCATTGGGTTTCCTCTTGAGTGGCGTTTGCAGCAGTTGGCTGGTTGGCTTTTTTGGCCAAGCGTTCCAGCACTTTTGAGGCGGCGACGAAGCCAAAGGTGCCGGTCAGAAATGTGGCGGCGCCAAAGCCAGAGGCGCAGTCCAAGCGCGTGGCATCACCACTGCCGGGCTTTTGCAGGCAGACTTCACCGTCGGCGCCGGGATAGATCAACTGCTCGTCGGAGTAGACGCACTCCACCGAGAAGCGCCGCTTGGGGTTGCGGGAGAAGCCGTAGTCCCGACGCAGCCGGGAGCGCACCTTGGATAACAGCGGGTCATGCTCGGTGCGCGTCAAATCAGCGACTTGAATACGCGTCGGGTCGGTCTGCCCGCCCGCCGCGCCGGTAACGGTAATGGGGATTTTGCGCCGCTTGCACCAGGCAATCAGCGCGGCTTTGGCAATCACGCTGTCGATGGCATCCACCACGTGGTCAGCGTCATCAGGAATCCGCTCGGCCAGGTTGGTGGGTGTGACGAAGGCGCTGTCGGCCACAATCTCGATTTCTGGAGCAATCAAGCGGCAGCGTTCGGCAAGCACTTCCACCTTGGGCTGACCAATGGTGCCATCCAGGGCGTGGAGCTGGCGGTTGACGTTGGAGACGCAGACGTCGTCCAGATCAATCAACGTCAGCTTGCCAATGCCCGAGCGTGCAAGTGCCTCCACCGTCCAACTGCCTACCCCGCCGACGCCCACCACCACCACGTGGGCATGACGAAACGTCGCGGCTGCACGCTGGCCATAAAGACGGCGAATGCCGCCAAAGCGAAACTCATAGTCACTTGATGAGTCGGCAGTGGCAGCCGATGACGGGTTCAATGACACAGTGGAGGACATAGCAGACTCACTTATAGCGCTTGGAGGGCTGAAGGCGTTTTCTGGGGCGGGGTACGCACGCTGTCCATCGGCAAATGCCCTGCCCAACCAAGCTGATTAAACAGCGCAATCATGGTCTCATCCAAAGCACAGCTCAACTGCACGCGCTTGTCTAACAGCGGATGGTCAAAGGCCAAATAGGTGGCCGCCAGCAGTAAGCGCGGCGCCCCCATCTGCTCGGCAAAAAAACGGTTGTGGACACTTTTACCGTGCTTGGCATCGCCAATAACCGGATAGCCCCGCCGGGAGAGGTGGCGGCGAATCTGGTGGCGCCGCCCGGTTAGCGGCCGCGCCTCCACCAGTGAGTAACGCGCCACCGGGTAGCGGTCGACCTGCACCGGCAGCTCGACGCTATCCAGGCGGCGAATATCGGTCATCGCGGGCATAGCGGGCATTTCCGCCTTAGGCCGCGTACCGTCTTCTTCCCGCAGCGGGTAATCCAATCGTTCGCTTTCCGGCGCTTTACCGCGTACCACCGCCAAGTAGCGCTTTTCTACGTGACGCTCGCTAAAGGCTTCGCTGAGCAACCCGGCAACCGCTGAAGAGAGCGCAAACACGATCACTCCAGAAGTAGGACGATCCAGCCGATGAACTGGGTATACCCGTTTACCAAGCTGGTCACGCAAACGCTGGAGTAGAAATTCAGTTTCGCCACGGGCCAGCGCCGAGCGGTGCACGAGAAGCCCTGATGGCTTGTGCACTGCAACTAGATGCTCATCCTGATAGAGGATGTTAAGTGGCGTCATAACGCTCCCGAGTAAAAGCTGGCAACAAAAAAGATCGATCACAATAGCAACAGGTCGCTATTGTCGCGGCTAGGCAGTGAGATGTCATCCAAGCAATGCGGCATCACTTCCCCTTGTTTACTCAGGAGGCGCATGGATATCCGTCAATAGCTGTGAATTTGGTAAAAACGGCAGCTTCCCAGCCGGTATATGCTCGTTAATAAACGCCAAAAAAGCCTGGGTAGCACTCGGCAAGGTGCGATTGGCGAGGGTTTGGACTTCGATAAAGCGGGAGTCCATGCCCTGGTCTCGAATAGGAATCGCGACGACACGATGTTGATAAATGCGGTAACGAACGGAGATCTCACCAGCCAGCGCCACGCCTCCCCCCAGCATAGCGAAGTTAATCAATGCTTCGGTGTAATCGCTGCTAAAAATGGATTCAAACGCTAAATTTTGGCGACTACAGCAGATATCAAACAGCTGCCGCAGAGTCGTTTCTGGCGAGGGTAGCGCCAGTGGATAACGCTGTAGCTGCGCTAACGTTAGGTGTTTTTTCGCGGCTAGCTCATGGCCAGGTGAAACCAGCGCCATAATCGGCGCGGGTTGTCTAAGCGCGACGCTAATATCTGCTTCGGGCTTTAGACTGAAGGTAATACCGATGTCTGCATTGCCCTCCCTGACATGCCGGGTCGCCTGGGCAGGTGGCCCCACCATCAAATGAAAATGAATACCGCTGTAGCGCTTGCGAAAAGCGGCGATGGCCGCCGGTAAAAAATCCACGGCAAAGCCTTCTGAACTAGCCAAGCGCACCTTGCCCCGCTGCAATCCACGCAGCGCCAGAATTTCACTGCCAATACGGTCGGCTTCCAGCTGCATATGGCGGGCGTGCACCGCCAACAGTTCGCCTGCGGCGCTCGGCACCATGCCCCGGGCACGGCGTTCAAACAGCAGCGTATCCAACTCACTTTCCAGCCGGGCAATCTGACGACTGATCGCCGAAGGCGCCACGTTTAGCTTCCCCGAAGCCTCACTGATGGAGCCGCAGCGCACGACTTCTAAAAAATAGCGTAACGCGGTTTCTTGTAGCACCCGTGAATTCATAAAGGCTTCCTTCGCCATCATCATTGCCGAAACGGCAATGATAAATTCTAAACATTGCACTGGCGGCATGACTAATCAATAGCTTAGTTTTAACTCAGTGGGCAATTCATCCAACACAATAAAAGCCCCGCTGGTACGCCAAACGCTCATAACCTTTCTTAGTAAAAAATAACGGGGTATGACATGCATCCACAACGCAAACTCGCTCGGGCTGTTTCCGCTTGGGCTGCTTCAATTACGTTACTCGGCTTCGCCACGTCGGCAGTGGCGGGCAAGGCCAATGACACGCTGGTCTATGCCTCTGACAGCGAACCTGAGAACGTTAGTCCCTACCACAACAACCTGCGCGAAGGCGTTATCCTCGCCCATCTGGCCTGGGACACGCTGATTTACCGCAACCCTGAAACCAACGAGTACGAACCGCGCTTGGCGACAGAGTGGGAGTGGGTCGATGACTCGACCTTGGATCTTGTGCTTCGCGAGGGAGTGACCTTTCACAACGGCGAGACCTTCGACGCCGACGATGTTGTTTTCACCTTTAACTATGCGGTGTCACCGGAGTCACGGGTGGTGACACGCCAGAATGTCGACTGGATCGACAGCGTCGAGAAACTGGATGATTATCAGGTTCGCATTCATCTCAAGGAGCCTTTCCCAGCGGCCCTTGAGTACCTCGCTGGCCCGATGCCGATTTATCCCGATGAGTATTTTCAGGAAGTCGGTATCGAGGGCTTTAGCCGCGAGCCCGTAGGCACCGGCCCTTACCGGATTACCAATGTCCGCCCAGGGGATGGCGTCAGCTTGACGCGCTTTGATGACTACTTTACCGATAGCCCCATTGGTCAGCCGGAGATCGCCAATATCGAGTTCAAGGCGATTGCCGATGCGGACTCCCGTATGGCGCAGTTAATGTCCGGTCAAGTCGATTGGATTTGGCGCGTACCATCGGATCAAGCTGAATCGTTAGACGGTATGCCCCAGCTTAGCGTGCTCGGTGGCGAAACCATGCGCGTCGGCTATATCGGCCTGGACTCCGCGACCCGAGAAGATTCGCCGTTACATGATATTCGCGTGCGCCAAGCTATTAACCACGCCATGAACCGGGAAGGCCTCGCTAATGATCTAGTACGCGGCGGCAGCCAGGCCCTCTACGCCCCCTGCTTTCCCACCCAGTTCGGCTGTGAAACACAAGACGTTATCGAGTATGAGTACAACCCTGAAAAAGCCCGTGAACTCCTCGCCGAAGCGGGTTACGCCGATGGTTTTGATATCGACCTTCACGCCTACCGGGAACGCGACTATGCCGAAGCGATGATTGGCGATCTACGCGCCGTAGGCATCAATGCCAACCTGCGCTTTATGACCTCCCCCGCGCTACTTGAGCTTCAGCGTAACGGCCAAACCGATATGTCTTTTAAAGCCTGGGGCTCCTTCTCTATTAACGATGTATCGGCCTTCGTGAGCGTCTACTTCACAGGCGGTATTGACGATCTCTGGCAGGACAGCCAAGTGCAAGAGTGGCTTCAGACCGCCGACACCTCGGTAGATCCTGATGTGCGCTCAGAGCACTATCAAAAAGCGTTCGCCCGCATCTCCGAGCAAGCGTACTGGGCGCCGCTATTCTCCTACTCCACCTATTACGCCCACACCGCTGATCTCGACTTCACCGCCTACCCCGACGAACTCCCCCGTTTCTACGAGGCGAGCTGGAAGTAACGGCGTGTGATCAACGTAATGGCAGCCGTGGCAATCTCGCCACGGCTCGCTTTCCGCAGCGAGGGAGTGATGCTTTATGTGGGCATTTGTTTTCAAGCGCACGCTGATAGCGCTTAGCGTCGCGTTCACCATTTCGGTGCTCTGCTTTAGTCTGCTACAGCTCTCGGGTGACCTGGCACTCTCCATAGGCGGCCCCGAGGCCACCGCCGAGCAGGTAGAACAAATCAGAACGGATTACGGCCTGGATCGCCCGGTGATTCAGCAGTTTACCAGTTGGCTTTGGGGAGCCGTACAGCTCGACTTTGGGCGCTCTTACTATTACCAGAGCGATGTCATGGATCTGGTGGTCGAGCGCTTACCGGTGACCATGACCCTGGGGGTGATGTCCTTGGCGATTGCCCTATTCGTATCTATTCCACTCGGGGTAGTGGCCGCGCTCAAGCGTGGCAGTTGGATAGACCGCATGGCCATGGCGATTGCGGTGACCGGTCAGGCGATGCCGAATTTCTGGTTTGGCTTAACGCTGATCATCCTGTTTGCCGTCAAGCTGCAGTGGTTTCCAGCCGCAGGCAGCGATAGTTGGCAAGGCTTTGTGCTGCCCGCCGTTGCGCTGGGC
Organism: Halomonas sp. BDJS001; assembly: GCF_026104355.1. NCBI lineage: Bacteria > Pseudomonadati > Pseudomonadota > Gammaproteobacteria > Oceanospirillales > Halomonadaceae > Halomonas > Halomonas sp. BDJS001. Next base: position 611,805 of record NZ_CP110535.1, on the reverse strand, counting down.
TACTACGCCACCCCCGCCATGATGCGGCTCACCCGCAGCGGCATGCTGGAAGTGCTTGAGGCGGATTACATCCGCACCGCGCGAGCCAAAGGGCTGCGAACTGGTTCGGTGATCTTCAAACATGCGCTACGCAATGCGGTGATTCCTGTCGTAGCGCTGGCGGCTGTGGAGCTGGGCTTTATGCTCGGCGGCTCGGTGGTTATCGAGACCGTCTTTTCGCTGCGCGGTCTGGGGCAGCTGGCCTGGAACGCCATTTCCCGCAATGACTATCCGGTGGTTCAGGCCATCGTTCTGATCATTGCGCTGTTTTATATCGTGCTGACGCTACTTGCCGACATTCTCAACGCAGTTTTAGACCCACGCCTACGCGCGCGCTAACGGAGAACACCATGGCACACACCCTTTCCTCACCGGTGGCGGCAGAGCAACACTTAGTCGGCAGTTGGCAATCTCGCCTACTGCGCAGCACGCTCAATAACCGCAGCTTAACCATAGGATTATTGATCATCACTTCACTAGGGATTGTGGCGCTTCTGGCCCCTTGGCTAGCCCCCCATGATCCCTATTTACAGAATACCGCTAACCGCATGGTGCCACCTATTTGGCACGAAACCGGAAGCTGGACGCACCCCTTAGGCACCGACCGCCTTGGCCGCGACTATCTGAGCCGGCTGATTTATGGCACCCGCATTTCACTCTTTATCGGCATCGTAGTCGCGCTGATTTCCGGTTTGATTGGTACCACCTTGGGCGTGTTAGCGGGCTACTTTGGCGGGCGCATTGATGCGGTGGTGAGTTATCTGCTCACCACCCGTCTGGCCATGCCGGTGGTGTTAGTGGCGCTTGCCATGGCCTCGCTGATCGGTGGTTCGATGCTCACCGTTACGCTGCTGTTAGGACTACTGCTCTGGGATCGCTTTGCCGTGGTTGCCCGCTCGGCCACCCAGCAACTGCGTGACGCCGAGTATGTCCAAGCCGCCCAGGCATTGGGCTGCCCCCTGCACTACATTCTGCTGCGCGAAGTGCTGCCCAATATCGTCGGTGCCCTCATTGTGGTGGCCACCCTGGAAGTCGCCAACGCCATTTTGCTTGAAGCGACGCTGTCGTTTCTGGGCATGGGCGTGCAGCCGCCATCACCCTCCTGGGGGCTGATGATCGCCGAAGGCAAAGCCTATATGTTCTTTCAGCCCTGGGTGATTACGATCCCCGGCAGTGCCCTGTTTGTGCTGGTGCTGGCGATTAACCTGCTAGGTGATGGGCTGCGCGACCTAAGCGCACCGGGAGGCCGCAATGAGTAATCAATCATCCGTTGAGCGTTCAACAGCGCCAGCCCCACCACTACTGAGCGTAAAACAGCTACGTGTTGATTTACCCGTCGCCAAAGGCACGCTTCACGCCGTGCGGGGCATCGACTTTCACGTTGAGCGCGGTGAAATGCTCTGCCTGGTAGGCGAGTCTGGGTGTGGCAAATCCATGACCTCGCTGGCATTGATGGGCCTGCTACCGCGCAAAGCGCAGATCAACGCCGACTGTCTCAACTTTGACGGCGTTGATCTGCTCACGGTGTCTGAGCACGAGCGCAGCAACCTGCGCGGTGCGCGCATGGCGATGATTTTCCAGGAGCCCATGACCGCCCTCAACCCCGCCTACACCCTGGGTAATCAGCTCTGCGAAGCGTTGCGCCGTCACCAGCGGGTATCGCGTAAAGCCGCCCACGACCGTGCGCTCTATTTACTCAAGCGGGTGGGTATCAGCGCCGCCGAAGAGCGTATGCGCCAATACCCTCACCAACTCTCGGGCGGGCTGCGCCAGCGAGTGATGATTGCCATGGCGCTGATGTGTGAACCCGACCTGATCATCGCCGATGAGCCCACCACAGCGCTGGACGTGACGATTCAGGCGCAAATTCTGCACCTGCTACGCGACTTACAGCAGGAGTTTGGTACCGCGGTTATCTTCATTACCCACGACCTGGGCGTCGTTGCCCGCATTGCCGACCGTGTTGCCGTGATGTATGCCGGTGAGGTGATTGAAACCGCCTCTGCCCAGGCGCTTTTTCACGCTCCCAGCCACCCCTATACCCAAGGATTACTGCGCTGCATACCGACACCTGGCAAAACGCTGCCGGGCAGCCGTTTGCAGGCCATTCCAGGGGTAGTACCCAGCTTGGTAGATAAGGTCGAGGGCTGTGCCTTCTGTAATCGCTGCGACCATGCGGATGAGCGTTGTCACTCCACTCCACCCTTACAAACCGTCGCCGACGGACACCTATCGCGCTGCCACTTTGCCCATCAGCTGGCCAACCCGGCAACGATAAACGCTCAGGAGGTAATACTATGAGCAGTGCCGAAATCCCTCTTGACCCGCTTGCCCTTGAGCTCTGCGCGCTGTCCAAAACATTCAAACTGGGCGGCGGGATGCTGCATAAAAGCCGTACCTTAAAAGCCGTCAATAATGTATCGCTGCGCGTTCCCCGCGGTCAGGTGATGGGGCTGGTGGGCGAATCAGGCTGCGGTAAAAGTACCCTGGCCAAAATGCTGCTGGGGCTGACGCTCCCTAGCGCAGGCGATGTGCTGATCAATGGCAAAGCGATTGTTAACGCTAACCAAAAGGCACTGGCCCGCCATATACAGCCGATTTTCCAGGATCCTTATTCGTCACTTAATCCCCGCCAGCGGATTGCCCAGATCGTTGGCCTGCCGCTGCGTATTCATGCCATTGGCACCCCCAAGGAGCAGGCCGTAAAAGTCGAGGAGATGCTCGATATGGTCGGGCTGCCCAAACGCGCGGCCCAGCAATACCCAGGGCAAATGTCTGGCGGGCAGCGCCAGCGGGTGGCGATTGCCCGAGCGCTGATTATGCGTCCTGACCTGGTGATTTGTGACGAACCCACTTCCGCACTGGATGTGTCGGTTCAGGCCCAGATTCTCAATCTCCTGCTCGACCTTAAGGATGAATTTGGCCTTACCTACCTGTTTATTAGTCACGACCTTGCCGTGGTTGAGCACCTAGCGGATCGGCTGGCGGTGATGTACCTGGGCCAAATTGTCGAAGAGGGTACTCGTGAACAAATCTTCACCGCGCCTCGCCACCCTTACACCCAAGCGCTGTTGGCTTCTGCGCTGACCCCAGAACCTGGATTGGGAGTACCGGATATCGGCCTTGGGGCGGGGCAACCCGACCCTACACAGCCACCTTCGGGCTGTGCCTTTCATCCTCGATGCCCCGTTGCTCAGCCCACATGCTCACAGCAGGCGCCAACGCTGAGCGCTATTGCTCAGACGTCTGATCAGGCGACTCGTCAGGGCAATCAGGCGCGTGTCGCCTGCCACTTTGCCTAACAGCTGTTAATTAACGCCTCACGTTAAAAGGAATAGTTATGTCGCGCCAACACGCCTTAGACAATGCCAAAGCCTATTTTGATAGTGGTGAGTTTTATGCTCAGCTTGCCCCGCGTATTGCCATCCGCAGTGAAAGCCAGGAACCCAATCGGCTGGCGGAGCTTCACGGCTACCTCACTGAACAGATTATTCCGGACATCGAGCAGCTCGGTTTTACATGGGAAATCGTCGATAATCCGGTGGCAGGGTTTGGGCCCTTTCTTATCGCGGAAAGAGTTGAGCCAGAGGCCGCCTTCAGCGTATTAACCTACGGCCATGGCGATGTAATACGTGGCTATGATGACCAGTGGGCCGACGGGCTGTCACCTTGGCAAATCACCCAGCAGGGGGATCGCTGGTATGGCCGTGGCACCGCCGATAACAAAGGCCAGCACACGATTAATTTAGCCGCCCTGGGCTGTGTGATAAAAGCCAACGGCGGGCGTCTGAGCTATAACGTGAAGCTGGTGCTGGAGATGGGCGAAGAGACCGGTTCACCGGGGCTAAAAGAGGTCTGCCACCGCTATCGCGAGCGGCTGGCGGCCGATGTGTTTATCGGTTCGGATGGCCCCCGTTTGAACGCTGACGCCCCCACGCTGTTTTTAGGTTCACGGGGTTCCTTCAATTTTGACCTTAAACTCCAGGCCCGTGAAGGCGCCCACCACTCGGGTAACTGGGGCGGCGTGCTCAAAAACCCTGCCGTGCGGTTAACCAATGCAATTGCCACCTTGGTAGACGCCAATGGGGTGATCCAGATTGAAGGGTTACGCCCAGCGCCTATACCCGACGCCGTGCGCCAAGCGCTTGCCTTACTCGAGGTAGGGGTTGGTGACAATGCACCCGCCATCGACACCGACTGGGGGGAGCCAGGGCTATCCCCCGCTGAGCGCCTGTTTGGCTGGAACACGCTAGAAGTGCTCGCCATGAAGGCAGGCAACCCGGACGCCCCGGCCAATGCGATTCCCCCCCACGCCTACGCCCACTGCCAGCTGCGTTATGTGGTGGGCAGCGACCAGGATAACTTTTTAGCCCATTTGCGCCACCACCTGGATCAACACGGCTATCACGATATTAAAGTGAGCGCAGCGCGCATGTCACAGATGAATGCGACGCGGCTTGATCCTGAAGACCCCTGGGTGAGCTGGGCGTTAACCTCAATGCAGCTATCGACCCATAAAACCCCCACGCTACTGCCTAACTTGGGCGGTTCATTACCCAACGACGTATTTGCCGAGACGCTGGGCTTACCCACACTATGGGTTCCCCACTCCTACCCCTCCTGTTCGCAACACGCCCCCGACGAACACCTGTTGGGAAGCATTGCCTCAGAAGCGCTTATATTAATGGCGGGGCTATTCTGGGATTTGAGTGCCCAAGGTGCAGAGATTCATAAGGAGCGAGCGTCATGCAAGAGCCACTAATACGACAAGCCTGCGATTGGCTAGAGGGGCAGCAGCAGGCAATGGTTGACTGCCTGGAGGCCCTGGTCAATATCGATTCCAACAGCTATGACAAAGCGGGCACGGATGCGGTGGCCGACCTGATTACCCAGTGGCTCGAACAGGATGGCATCACGGTGATACGCCACCAACGCCCCAACTCAGGCGATATTTTAGAGGCCCAACTGGGTGAGGCTGGCCAAGGCCATGCGCTACTTATGGGCCACCGGGATACGGTTTTTCCGACCGGCACCGTGGCAAGCCGAGGCTATACGCAAAAAGAGAACCTTGGCTTTGGCCCTGGCGTGGCCGATATGAAAAGCGGTCTGGTGATGAACTGCTTTGTGCTACGCGCGTTAAGCCGTTTGCCCAACTGCCCGCTACCCGTTCGCGCGCTGTTTACCGCCGACGAGGAGATAGGCTCGCCGGATGGGCGGGCGTTTATTGAAGCTGCCGCTGAGGGGGCTCGCGGCGTCTTGAACGTCGAGCCTGGGCGCATCAGCGGCAATGTGGTGACGGGGCGTAAAGGAGGTGCTGGTTTTTTGATCAACGTCACCGGCAAAGCCGCCCACTCTGGCGTTAGCCATGCCGATGGCGCCAGCGCCATCGAAGCGCTCGCCCAAAAAATCATCAGACTGCACGCCTTGACCGATTACGAGGCAGGCATTACCACCAATGTGGGCACCATCACCGGCGGGGTATCACGCAATACCGTCGCGCCTTCTGCCTCCGCGCAGTTGGATATCCGTTTTGTCACCACAGCGCAACGTGACCAGCTTTATCTAGCCATTGAGGCGATAATCGCCGAACCTGAGATTCCCGGCACGCTAGCCACCATTGAGCAGACGTCGGAGTTCTTCCCGCTTGAAGAGCGTATGAGCAGCGCGCTGTTTGCGCTTTATCAATCGCAAGCTAAAGCGATCGGTTTTGCGGTTGATGGCGAATTTACCGGCGGCTGTTCCGATGCGGGCTGGACGGCCAGCTTAGGCATTCCCACTCTATGTGGCCTCGGCCCGGTCGGTGCGAAAATGCATACTGATGAGGAGTACTGCTTACTCGATACGCTGGTGCCGCGGACGCAAGCACTAACGGCTACTTTACTGAATTTACAACATATCTCAGCAGATTCTCGCTAGGCGGGTGGCGAAGTAACGGCTCGCCAGCTACCTTGAATAAGCAACGCTGCCACAGCGTTTCCATGGATTCGGAAGGAGATCACCATGCGCTATTCAACTATACGTTTCTCAACACCGCTTACCGCTATTGCCGCCTCGCTGCTGCTCGCTACCTCAGCGGCACAAGCGAATGAAACGCTTGATGTCGAGATGCATAAAGTCAGCACCGAGGGTAATGAAGAGTCAATCGGTACCGTATCCCTTGAGCATACGGATCACGGCTTACTGCTGACCCCTTCGCTAACGGATCTTGAACCCGGTGTTTACGGTTTTCACGTTCACCAGAACGCCAGCTGTGATCCTGCCGAGAATGACGACGGCGAAATGACCGCGGCTTTCGCGGCGGGCGGTCACTATGACCCCGAAGAAACCGGCACCCACCAGGGCCCCTATGGCGAAGGCCATCTGGGCGACCTCCCTGTGCTGACCGTTAATGAAGATGGCGAAGCTAACCTACCGGTTTTGGCGCCGCGCCTGAGCATGGAAGATATGCCGGGTCGCAGCATCATGATTCATGAAGGTGGCGACACCTACAAAGATGAGCCCCATCTTGGCGGCGGCGGCACCCGTATGGCCTGTGGCGTCGTGGAATCTTAATACGTGAGACTTTAAAAAAAGCTCATTGGTAAAAGCGGGGTCGTAACATCAGACGCTGCTGATAAGGGAAAACGGGCAGCTATGGCTGTCCGTTTTTTGTTTACGGCCCACTAAAGTCTAACTGTGATTTTATAGCACTTATCTGTAAATTCAGCCCTGCTTAAGAAGTGCCTGCTTGTGTGCTCATTGGCATGCTCGCCCATCCCTTTACTGCTCTAGGTACCTTAGATGATCACCTTTATTGTATCGATCCTGCTGCTCATAGCGGGCTACTTTACCTATGGGAAGTTCGTTGAGCGCGTGTTTGTGACTAACCGTAAACGCCAGACGCCCGCCTTCAGCATGCGCGACAACATCGACTATGTGCCGATGAACACCACGCGCAACTCGCTTATCCAGTTACTGAACATTGCCGGCGTTGGCCCTATTTTTGGCCCGATCCTCGGCGCGCTGTATGGCCCGGTCGCCTTTGTGTGGATTGTGATTGGCTGCATCTTTGCTGGTGCCGTGCATGATTACCTGACTGGTATGATCTCGATCCGTAACCACGGTGCCCATTTACCGCAACTGGCCGGCAAGTTTCTGGGTAAAGCGATGAAGCACGTCGTCAATGGCTTCGCGATTCTGCTGCTTCTGCTGGTCGGTACGGTCTTTGTGACCTCCCCCGCGGCGCTGCTGGCCAATATGACCTCGCTGTCGTTGACGCTGATTATCGTCGCTATCTTTATTTACTACCTGATCGCCACGCTGCTGCCAATTGATAAAGTCATTGGCCGTATCTACCCCTACTTTGGCGCCCTGCTGCTGTTCAGCGCTGCAGGTATCGGTATTGGCCTGGTGGTCACCGGTGCTCCGATCCCCGAGCTCTCGTTCCAGAACATGCACCCCGACGCTGCGCCGATCTTCCCGCTGCTGTTTTTAACCATCTCCTGCGGTGCGCTTTCCGGTTTTCACGCCACCCAAACGCCGATCATCTCGCGCACCACGCAAAACGAAACCAATGGGCGCAAAATCTTCTACGGCATGATGATCACCGAAGGCATTATCGCAATGATCTGGGCGGCCGCCGCCATGAGCCTGTTCTACGGCGACCAGTCACTCTCTGATGTACTGGCAGCAGGTGGCCCTGCCGCGGTGGTCAGCGAAGTGTCTACCACTATGCTGGGCGCGATCGGCGGCACCCTGGCGGTACTCGGCGTTATTGTGCTGCCGATCACCTCGGGCGATACCGCTTTCCGCAGTGCCCGAATGATCATTGCCGACTACCTGAAAGTGGAGCAGAAGCCCATCGTTAAGCGGATTCTGATTGCATTGCCACTTTTTGTAGTCTCCTACGCGCTCACCCATATGGACTTCACGCTGCTGTGGCGCTACTTCTCCTGGGCCAACCAAACCACCGCCGTGATCGCGCTATGGGTAGGTACCATGTACCTGGTGCTATCGCGTAAGCCTCACTGGATCACCTCGATCCCTGCTACCTTCATGACCATGGCAACGTTCACCTACTTAGCCTACGCGCCGATCGGCTTTGGTCTGCCGCTGCAGCTAAGCTATGTGGTGGCGGCACTGGGCACACTGCTCTGCATTGCCCTGTTTATGAAGCGTGTACGCCGCTTGAGCCGGGCGACCTTTGCGGTAGATGAACCCGCCGACAACTTCCGCACAAACGAAACTTTCGCCACCACCGTCGCGAAATAACCCGTCGCTACCCGGCCCCAGGTGCCGCTCGATAGCTAAAAAGCGCTGATTTTTCAGCGCTTTTTTATATCCGTTGATTACCTCTCATGCTGTCCTTTCTACCGCTGCTTGACGCCTGGTGGTGCTGGTGGCAGCGGGTATTGGCGGTGTCGCTTTCCAGTCTTGCAGGCTCTCGCCGACCAGCGCGTTAGGCGCACAGAGCTCCCGCCCAGCTCTGTTTTCTACCTACCATTGTCTACCTACTTTTTTTACCTACCATGCAAAATGGGCAGCCACTGGGCTGCCCATTGCAACTGAACCACTACGCCATTACTCCAGCGGTATTGACCAGAAGTAGGTCTCGCCACTGCTGTCGTCGACACCGTCGTTGTCGCTGACTAGCCAGGCATAGCCCTGCTCATTGATGGCCATGCCTTCGATCTTGTCCACTACAAAACCATTGTAGCTGGCCAGATCGGGAATCAGGTCGCGCACGAGATGTTTCTCAACCACCGGTAGCTCACCGCCTAGTGGCGCTGGTGCCAAGCCTTCCAAAGCGACCCGGGTCACCTGCTTGACCTGGGCATCTGCGCCGATGCGGTTGTCGCGCTCAATCAAATAGAGGTCGCCTTGGTAAGCGGTAATCTCAGACAGGCCGACCCACCCTTCATCGACACGATCCAGCGGGTAGTGAACAGCACCCCACTCGCCACTGTCGAGATCGTAGCGCAGCAGCTTGGCCATGCCTTCGGGGTCATCCTTCCAGGGCCGCTGCACCGCCAGCCAGAGCTGATGATCGATCCGGGTCACGCCCTCCAACCCCCACTTCAGTGCCTGCTGGGCAAGCACCTCGGGGAGCGCAATACCCTGATCAATCTCACCGTCAGCGCCAACATGATAGAGGGTGTTGGCAAGCCCTTTGTCATTGCCTTCGGAAGCGATCCAGAAGCCCCCTTCGCCATCGCTGGTGATGCCTTCCATATCAAGCCCCAGCGCAGGCTCACCATCACGGGTCACCTCCAACGCGGCGGTAATCCGCGCGGGTGACGTGGAAGGATCAATGGTAAAAATGCGCGGCTGAGCGCTGTAGAAGCTGTCGTTGACCGCATAGAGCACGCTATCAGCGGCGACCATGCCAGAGAGTGCGCCCCAGCCGATCAGCTCATCGCTGCCCGCCGAGGTGAGCGTGGGGTAGACCGCGGGCGAGTCCTGATACTGGTAAATCATGACATGGGAGCGCGGGCCGCCCTCTTCGCCCAGGTCAGTCTCGTTGGCGGTCGCCAGCAGGCCGCGACTGGGAATCGCCACCGCGCCTTCCGGGGAAAGACCCGAGGGGAGTAGTTGGCTGAGCTGCGGTTCGGTAGGGTTGCTGACGTCGTAAACACCCACCAGCGACCCCCGCTCGGAGAGCAGGAATACATAGGGCGTGCCGTCAAAAACAGCAAACTCCATGCCTTCCGGCTCGCTGCCCTTGGCATCCGAGCGCTTATCGGGGTAGTGGCCAACCTCAATCACGGCGTGCTCGAAATCCACCCCAGACTCATACACTAAGCGGCCGCTTTTATGAAAGATACTCCAGCCCCGGGAGCCGCCATCCATATCGCCCTCGTTGGCAATGGCAAAGTGATCGCTGTCAATCCACTGCAGCGCATCCGGCTCACGCAGGCGCTGGGACTGCTGCTCATTAAAGAGCAGCGCACCATCATCACTGGCATCAATCCCGTCCAGATCCACCGCCCCGGCGCTGAAGTGGGACACCACTTTGCCAGCATGGTCGATCACCGCCAGGTGGTTATTCTCTTGCAGGGTGACCGCAATCTCACCTAAAGCATTGATATCGACAAACTCCGGCTCGGGATCCTCCGGGGCGATCTCCGCAAGCCCGGTCACGTCGGCGTAGAGCAGGCTGTTACAGTTCACTTCTCCTGCATCATTGATCTCCACCAGAGCAACAGAGCCACCAGGCATCTGCGGCACACGACCGTCGCCGGCGTCTTCATCGCGCTCGTTCTCAATGGCCACGGCGACGAAACGCCCCTCGGGCGCCGCTGAGGCCACCACACTATCGGGCTGACCATTCAAGGGGCAGGAGGCAAGTATTTCACCGCTTTCGATATCGATGGTGAGCAGCTGCCCGGAAGGCTCGCTATAAGAGACCGAGGTATTCACCCCGGCATAGGCGATATTGTCGAGCACCGTCACTGCGGTGGGCTCGCCACCGACATCAATATTGCCCAGCGGCTGCGGATTAGCGGGGTCGCTAATATCAATGCGCCCGATCACGCCCAGCGGGCTGTCCGAGTAAACCAGCGTCATACCATCGCCGGAGGCAGCGATAATTTCCGCCGAGGTTTCGCGACTACGATCTTCGCCCTCAGTCATGTTACTGGGGATAGCGAAGCTGGCAATGCGGTTGAAGTACTTATCCGCCGCGCTGACCGAATGTGAAGCAGCCAGCGTAATAGCGAGCGCCAACAGTGAGGGTGTACGTGTGAATGTCATGATGAAGGTTGATTCCTTGCCTGAGCCGAAGAAACATCTGGTTATGTCATTAAACGTGCAGCATCAACTGGACTATCAAACAGCATGACCGTGTCAGGCTTATGACATTCGAACGCAGGTTTTCACAGGAAATGGTAATAGAGCGGGGGTGCCGAAAGCGCCATGAGGCTTGAGATGTCTTAGGATGAACAAAGCCAGTCAGTGAGTACTGACTGGCTTCTGTGTATCTAATTTGAGTGTCTAGCTAGTGTGGGAGTCTAGCTTTTGTTAAGCGAGCAACAGCGAGTGAATTACTCGTCGCCAGCCATCTGCATTTGACGCTGCATATAGTTCTGGATGCCCACTTTGTCGATCAAACCAAGTTCGGTTTCGATGTGATCGATGTGATCTTCTTCATCAGCAAGGAGGTCACGCAGCATATCGCGGGTGACGTAATCCTTGACGCTTTCGCAGTAGGTGATCGCTTCAATGTAGTCGTTGCGACCGTCGTGCTCGATTTTCAGATCGCTTTCGAGCATCTCTTTGACGTTTTCACCGATGTGCAGCTTGCCCAGATCCTGCAGATTAGGGATACCTTCAAGGAATAGGATGCGCTCAATGATCTTGTCAGCGTGCTGCATCTCTTCGATGGACTCATCGTACTCCCATTTGGCGAGGGCTTTCAGGCCCCAATCTTTGTACATTTTGGCATGCAAAAAGTACTGATTGATAGCAACCAGTTCGTTGCCGAGCGCCTTATTGAGATGCTCAATAACTTTCGTATCACCTTTCATAACGTCACCTTTTCTACTGTAATGCTGATGTTTAATCTAGTTTAGACAATACGATCAAGCAGTTACGTTTGGAGAAGAGTATAGACGCAAATAGCTATACTCCCAGCGTTTCTGAGAGTATAGATAAGATGACTAAAAGTTCAAGCAAATCAGTTATTTGCTAAAGATAACCCTAACAATAGTGATTCGCGTCACACAGCGTAAGCGAGTCCCAGATCGGCCTCTTGGCGTGCTTCCTGAACGGCATCGCGGGTAATTGATTTAGCATAGCACGCGCACTTGCCGCACTGCGTTGCGCAGCCGGTTGCCTCGCGTACTTCTCGCCAGCTGCGCGCTCCGTCGCTAACGTGCTGGCGAATTTGATGGTCGGTTACTCCCTTGCACACGCAAACGTACATGGCGACACCTCATGGAAATCATGAGATGAATGTAAATGATTCGCATACATCTTATCAAGTAGAAATCACTGCTTTTTGCTATCCATTCGTCTTAATAAGCAGGAGTAGCAAAATAACGTACTGGCGTAAAAGCATTTTTCGCCACATGCCGACTGAAATTATTTTTTCGGTAAAACCACCGTTTGCGTGTTGGATGCGATATCCGGCCAGCTACGCCGCTGTTGATCAAACAGCACCCATAAGTAACCCAAACCCAAGGCCAGTAGCGAGAGCCACGCCACCGCGCAGCGAATTAGGCACTGCTTCAGATTCAGCGAACGGCCATCTGCCGTTTGCACCCTCAGCCGCCACGCCTGCATGCCCAAGGTCATCCCCCCGCGCGACCAGGAAAAAACAAAAAACAGCGTGACAAAAAACACCAGCATGAGGCGCAGGCTCCAAATATCACTGGCCGTGGTGCCAATCTCTTCGGGCTGCTGTCCCAGCACATAGCGGAAAAACAGCATATGCACGACGTCACCGCGATCCAAATCGCGGTGACCAAAAAGCCGTCGTACAGCATGGCGCCCAAACGGCGACCAAGGCCCGCTGGCCATACGCTGTCCAACTGAGTAAAGCGTCGTGTCTCCCTCATTCTTTCTCAGCTCCTGGGTGTTTATTAGCGGTTTTTAGGCGCTAAAAAGTAGCGCCACTGTTGCGGCATTAACCGTTGCGACGCAGAAAGTAGATCCCGACACCGGCGCATGCCAGTGTCGGCACCAGAACCGCCCAAACGGGAGAGAAGCCAAAAATCGTCGAGGCGGGCGCCAGCAGATCCTGAACGTACTTAAAGCTCAGCCCGGTGACAACGCCGTAAAACACCCGGGTACCGGCAGCCACGGTGCGCAGTGGGCCAAATACAAAGGAGGCGGCAATCAGCACCAGCGAACCCATGGTGAGCGGCATCAGCATCTTCTGCCAAAAATAGAGCAGTGCCTGGTCATTCTGCAGGTTCTGCTCTTCAAGGAACTGGGCATAGGCCCACAGCTCGCTGGGCGCCTGACTCTCAATATCGCGCAGCAGCCGCTCTAGCTGGGTGGGCGTAAAGGAAGTGTCCCAGCCCATGCTTGCCGTCTGTTCGGACTCGGTGTGGTCGGCAAAAATGCGTGTGGTCGCGACATTTTCCAACCGCCAGGCATCATCTTCCCAACGGGCGCGCTGAGCGTAGGTAGCTTCGACTAGCTGGCGGTCATCAAAACGGTAGCGGGTTAAATCAAGCACCACATCATCGGCACGAATCGCGCCGAAACGGTAGACGCTGTTACCCTCGATCTGCCAGCCGCTGCGGCTGGTCAGCATAGCGCCTTCGCCCTGAAGCTTTTCCAGCCGCCACGCCTCGGCATACTGCTCGGTGCGCGGGCTGACATACTCGGCGACTAACAGCACCACAACGACCACCACCAGCACTGGCTTCATCACGCCCCACACAATGCGTGCCAGGGAGCGCCCCGCGGCGCGCATAACGGTGAGCTCATTGCTAGAGGCCATGCTGCCTAAACCAATGAGTGCGCCAATCAACACCGCCACCGGGGCGTACTGATAGAAACGCCAAGGCGTGCGCATGAGCAGGTAAAGGAGCGCATCAAAGGCGGTATAGCCCGCCTGAACATCGCCTAAATCATCGATATAGGCATGGTAATATCCAGCCCCAGCAGCACACATTGAACGACGACAATGGCCGCCAGCACGTTGCGGGCAATGTAACGATCAAGACGATCAAGCACCATCAGCGCATCCCCTTACGTTGCGAGCGCCACAGCATTAGCAGGCCCAATCCTAAGAACACTCCGTGTACCGGCCACACCCCCAACGTAGTCGACCAGGTATCGCTGCCAATGGCATCGACCACTGCCAGCAGCAGGCTGAGATAGGCGACGTATAAAAATACAGCGGGCAGCAGTTTGCCAAAGCGCCCCTGGCGGGGATTAACCCGGGAAAGCGGTTGCGCCATCAAGGCCAACACAAACACCATTAAGGGTAGACCCGCACGCCACTGCCATTGGGCCTGGGCACGGGGGTTGGGGTTGTTCCACAGTGCAGGCGTGGTGGCATACTCCAAGGAATCGAGTTCCTGTCGATCGCGATTCAACCCCAATCGTAACGTGTAGCGCTCAAAGGTGAGTCGCTCAGCGCTTTTATCGCCCGGGGTCACCCCATAGCGCTCACCGTCATCCAGCACCAGGAAACGGCTACCCGTTTCGAGGCGGGTTTCCTGATAGCCCGATGCCGCCCGGGTAACGTAGTCGTGAGTGCCTTCGTCGCCGGGCTGGTTCTGCTCGTGCACCAGCACATCCTGCATTTCCGTACCGTCGCTAGAGAAGCTGCCGATGTAAGCGGTACGGCCACCGCCAAATTCTTGAAAGCGCCCTGGGGCCAGTACCGAAACGTCCAGGCGGCTACGCTGCTCTTCCAACGCAGTTTCGGTTTGCAGCGCCCCCAAAGGCGTCAACCAAAGGCTGCAGACCCCGACCAGTACCGCCACCACGCTGGCGGGCAGCAAGGTCACTTTCAACAGCCGAGTGGGGCTCATCCCGCAAGCGACCATCACGGTGATTTCGCTGTTCATATAGAGCTGCCCGTAAGCGAGCAGAATGCCTAGAAAAAACGACAGTGGTAGGATCAGTTCCATAAAGCCAGGCAGGTGAAACATCATCAGGCTGCCCAACATGGTGACAGGGATATCGCCTTCGGCTGCGTCCGAAAAATAGCGGATAAAGCGGCTGCCCATGATCACCAACAGCAGAATCCCAGCAACCGCTGACATGGTGAGTAACACTTCGCGAGTTAGATACCGAAATAAAATCAACGCGCTCTCCGGCTAGACGTGCAGGATGCCATGCAATAAGCGTATGGCTTGGGTACACTAATCAAACTATCCACAGTCCCTTTTCAAAATCAAAAGCAACGGGGCATTATCCCGAATCCCTCGATGCTTGTCTTGTTGGAGCCGTCATGGAATTTTCCGTTCAGACCGCAAACCCAGCCAAAGCTGAAACACCTTGTTTGTTGGTGCCGGTTTTTAAAGGGGGTGACTTACTGCCCACTGTCGCCAAACTGGACGACGCCAGCGAGCGTCTGATCGGCCAATTGCTGGAGCGGGGTGACTTTGACGCCGCACTGGGTAATGTACAGATGGTGCCCTTTGCACCGGGCCTGGGCGCCGAGCGCATACTACTGATTGGTTTGGGTGAGCGCGAAAAATGCCAGGAAGCGGCCTTTATCAAGGCGCTGGATGCGGCCATGGCCGCGCTGGTGAAACTGCCTATCGACGAAGCCAGCGTGGTATTTGCCGATGTTCCGTTGACTGACCGCGACCCGGCCTGGAAAGCGCGTAAGGTCATGGAAGCCGTTGAACGGGCGATTTATCGCTTTGATCAGTTCAAATCGTCGCCTGCGCCAGCCCCCAGCCTAGCCAAGCTGACGTTAATCATTAGCGATGCCGATGCTGTTGCGCAGGTGAAGCAGGGGGCGTTAGTGGGCAACGCCATTGGCCAAGGCATCAACTACACCCGAACCCTGGGCAATCTGCCCGCGAACATCTGCACGCCCCGCTATTTAGCCGAGCAGGCGCAGCAGTTGGGGCGCGACTCACAAGGCGCGCTCGAGGTCGACATTCTCGATGAAGATGCGCTGGAAGCCCTGGGCGCAGGCTCGCTACTATCCGTAGGCCGCGGCAGCAACGAGCCGACACGCCTGATCGTAATGAAGTACCAGGGCGCTGAAAATGCCGACGAAGCACCCCATGTCTTGGTCGGCAAAGGCATTACCTTCGATACCGGCGGTATTTCGCTCAAGCCCGGCGAAGGCATGGACGAAATGAAGTTCGACATGTGCGGCGCGGCCAGCGTGTTTGGCACCGTTAAAGCCGTGTTGGCAATCAAACCCAAACTCAATCTGGTGTTTATCGTTGCCGCCGCGGAAAACATGCCCGACGGCCACGCCACCAAGCCCGGCGATATTATCAAGACGCTTAAAGGCCTCACCGTCGAAGTGCTTAATACCGACGCAGAGGGCCGCCTGGTGCTGTGCGATGCGCTGACCTACGCCGAGCGCTTTACCCCCGCAAGCGTGGTCGATATTGCCACCCTCACCGGCGCGGTGATTGTTGGTTTAGGCCACCACGCCACCGGCCTGCTCTCCAACGACGACGATCTCGCGCTGGATCTGCTGGACGCGGGGGAAGCCGCTTGGGATCGCGCTTGGCACCTGCCACTGTGGGACGAGTACCAGGAGCAGTTGGAGTCCAACTTTGCCGATCTGGCCAATATTGGTGGCCGCCCGGCAGGCACCATTACCGCCGCCTGCTTCTTATCACGCTTTGCCGACCACTTCCCCTGGGCACACCTGGATATCGCTGGCACCGCCTGGCACTCCGGCAAGCAGAAAGGCGCTACCGGACGCCCCGTTGGGCTGTTAACCCAGTACCTGCTTGACCGTGAAGCAGACGCCCAGGTAGAAAATAGCGACGTCTAACAACACAATCAGGCAATCAACGGTTGCCTTTATTTGACGCAACCGTTACACCTAAACACATTAGCGTGTGCCTTATTTCAAGGCACACGCTACGCCCACTTTAACGCTTATATTACGACGCCTATTATTTGCCCTTCAGGGCTTGGATCAAGTAGAGAGAATATGCCGTGCCCACTAACTTTGAGATTTTGCCATCCAACCAGCCGATAGCCGATGAGATCCGTGACAACATTCTCAAAAACCCCGGCTTTGGCAAACACTTTACCGATCACATGGCCCATGTGCGCTGGACCGTTGACGCCGACTGGCACGGCCACCAAGTGCGCCCTTACGGCCCGCTAACCCTCGACCCGGCTGCTTCTGTGCTGCATTACGGCCAGGAGATTTTTGAGGGCATCAAAGCTTATCGCCACGCCGACGGCTCGATCTGGACATTCCGCCCGGAGAAAAACGCCGAGCGCTTCCGCCGCAGTGCCCGCCGGTTAGCACTGCCGGAACTTTCCGATGAAGACTTCATTGGCTCGCTAAAAGCGCTGCTAGCGCAAGACCAAGCCTGGGTGCCTACACCGGCTAACGCTTCTGATGAGTGCAGCCTCTATCTGCGCCCGTTTATGATCGCTTCAGAAGCCTTCTTAGGCGTTCGCCCCGCCCACGAGGTCGACTACTACGTGATCGCCTCCCCCGCTGCGGCGTACTTTAAAGGCGGCATTGCACCGGTATCGATCTGGCTCTCTTCTAACTACAAGCGCGCGGCCCCCGGCGGCACCGGCTTTGCCAAATGTGGCGGCAACTACGCTGCTTCATTGGCCGCGCAGAAAGAGGCCGAAGCCCATCAGTGTGGTCAGGTCGCGTTCCTGGATGCCGCTGAAAACAAGTGGGTGGAAGAGCTGGGCGGCATGAACTTGTTCTTCGTCTTCAAAGATGGCCGTTTGGTCACCCCACGCCTAACCGACACTATTCTGGAAGGCGTGACCCGCAACTCGGTACTGACGCTGGCCAAGGATGAAGGCCTAACGCCGGAAGAGCGCCCGATCAGCATTGACGAGTGGCGTGAAGGCGCGGCGTCCGGCGAGATCACCGAAGTATTTGCCTGCGGTACCGCTGCAGTCATTACCCCGGTGGGCGAACTGGTTTCCGAAAACGAGCGTATCAAGCTAGCGGCCGGTGGCAATAATGAGATTGCCATGCGCATCCGCACCAAGCTGCTCGACCTGCAGTACGGTCGCAGCGAAGATAAGTACGGCTGGCTCACCCAGTTGGTTTAAGCAGTTTTAAAACCAACGCTTATCTTTTCAGCACCGCCGCACTCATGCGGCGGTGCTGTTTGTAATCGACGTATCTGCAATCGTTTTACCTGGAACCGCTATGGCGCGCATTGATTTCTACATTCTGCCCGATACCACCCTGGAAGCGCGCTTGCAGTTTGCCTGCAAACTGGCCGAGACCATCTGGCGTAAAGGCTACCGCCTGCATCTGCACTGCGAAGACAGAGCCCTCGCCGAGCAAGCTGACGACGCGCTATGGAATTTCCGCCCGGATGCCTATTTACCCCACGCCCTGGAAGATAGCGAAATGGCCGCCAGCGTACCCATCACACTAGGCTGGCAGCAGTTACCGGTGCCCACGGAAGAGACCGCCCTACTCAACCTGCACCCCGATATTCCCGACGGCGTAGAAAACTACGCGCGAATTGCCGAGATCATTAACCAGCACCAACAAGTGCTGGTCGCCAAACGCGCCTGCTGGCAGTGCTATAAAGAAATGGGCCATGAGGTTGTGCCGCATAAGTTGGGGTAGACAGTCCTGAAGCATATGACATTATGCTCAAAAAATCAGGCTTATACCATTTCTTTTGCGCGCACAAGCCCCTTTTTGTAAGCCAACGCTTAAAAATTTGTAAGCTATTTCTTACATGCGTAAGAGATCGACGCTTCGTGACCTCTAGGGGTTGCGCTTCGCTAATACCCCGCTATTCTAGCCACTTGTTATTTGCGATTTTTGTTTCAAGGAGCTGGGCAATTCAAACGAACTCGTCTACACCCGAACGGGCGAATAGCATGTTATTTGCTTTATCGACGCGAGCCCCCTCAGAATAACAAGCGCTATGGTGAGATGACCGTTATGCATTACATCCATAATACTTTCATAGGTCAAAATATGGTTACTACTACTTAAATTCACAGTCTATTATTGGATGATAAAAAGGAATAAATTTAGCATCAGCGCTGTGTATAACCGTAGATTTAAGCTTTAATTCCAGCAGGCAAAGACGGCTAAGTGCCTATTTAAAATCAATCGCGCGATTAATTTTAAACAGGTGGCTAATATAAATCTTATCAATCATCAAAAAACTCACTATGCAGGAACAGATAACGTGAAAGAAGAAAGTAAAAACGAATTTCAGGCATCAAAAAAGCCTTTTAATTTTTCTAACTTAGGATGGGGCAGAAAGACCTACCTCATCATAATCTGGTTATTTACTATAGCAATATTATGGGTTGGAGCAAACGATATAATAAAAGAACCAGCGGATGATGTCCCTGTTGCAGTATATGTTTTATTATTATTTTTATTTCTCGCTTCTGCTTGCTGGAAACATTATGCAATTTCAAAAAGAAGAACCACTCACTTATTAATAATAGGCCTCCTCAACTTACTTTACCTCAACATTCTTGACGCAATTTTTATTTTTCTTTTCCGAAGTATCAGTAAAAAAGAAATCAGCCCTCCTCCCCCAAATGTTACATAAACACAGATCGATATTGGCACATCTATCGATGAAGATGACTAAGCTCAACTATTCGCGCCCACGAATCCCTAATTTTAATCAACATCTACTTCCTCGTCGGTTCGTCGACGCCTAATGGCACGGCCAAAAACACGTGACCCCGCACTTGGCGGGGCCATCAACAGAAGTCGGCAATCTCTGTCAGTACGTCTTCGCCTTAGCCACCCTGTTGCTGCATCTGCTCCTGCATCTGTTGTTGCATTTGCTCCTGTTGCTGAGCCACGGCCTCATCCAGTTGATCGCGCTGCTCCTGAGTGAAAACGCCTTCGATCTGAGACTGTATAAGAATGCTATCCGCAGTCATTTCGGCCGTTAGGTCACCAAGACGCTCTGCATCCGCCCGAATGGCCGCTTCATCGTAATCAGGCTGAACATGCTCACTGAGCTGCTGTTGCAACTGCTGGGCTTCCTGCTCATTGGCACCAACGTCATCTTGCATCTGAGTCAAAAGGTTGCTGAGTTCTTCCTTCTGCCCATCATTCAGATCCACCATTTCGTCGAGTTGGTTAACTTGGTCATCGACACTGGGGGTACCGCCTCCCATTTGCTGGGCCATGGCGGGTACACTGAATATCAGTGCTGCAACTGCTGGAAGGAAAAGCTTGGCTACTTGCATAAAAACTCCAATTGCGAACAAATTTGTATTTCCTGCCCGACGAAATCCTGACGGGTCTTGCGGTTCGACAATGCTGTTTTTAGAAAATTCGTCGTAACGGCAAATTGTTGATTACCCTTAGCGGGCTCTGGCCGTGCCCTTCGCCCTCATGGAGACGTAAACGTGTTCACGCGCTACCCGCTTGTTACGATTGTCATCGCCCAACTGTTTGGCACTTCGCTATGGTTTAGCGTTAATGGCGTTGGCTTGGCGCTGCAGGAGGCCGTGGGCCTTAGCGAAAGTGATTTGGGCCTGCTCACCATCGCCGTTCAGGCCGGGTTTATTAGCGGAACGCTAGCCATTGCCACCACGGGTTTGGCCGACCGCGTGCGCGCCTGCCACCTGTTTGCGGTATCGGCTGTTCTCGGTGCGCTGATCAATGCCGCTTTTATTGGCTTGGCCGAGAGCGTGACGCTCGCCGCTGTGGCGCGCTTTGCCACAGGGCTCTGCCTGGCGGGTATCTATCCACTGGGCATGAAGCTGGTGGTGAGCTGGACGCCCAGCCACGCAGGCGCCGCGCTGGGTTGGCTGGTGGGCATGCTGACCCTGGGCATTGCCTCACCGCACCTGCTGCGCGGCTTAACGCTGCATCTACCCTGGCAGTGGCCGCTGCTGCTGGCTTCACTGCTGGCGCTGGTTGCCGCGCTGATGATTTTCAAGCTAGGCGTTGGCCCGCATCTACCAGCCACCGCCAAAAGCGGCCGCCCCTGGGCAGGGTTAGCCGCATTCAGGCAGCCGCGCTTTCGTGCCGCCGCGCTGGGCTATTTCGGCCACTGTTGGGAGCTTTACGCGCTGTGGGCGCTGGTGCCGTTTCTGGTTGCCCGTGAGCTGGAGCGGTTGGGTGCCAGTAACGGCGCCCAGCCGTGGCTAAGCTTTGTGGTCATCGCGCTGGGGCTGCCCGGCTGCGTGCTAGCAGGCAAATGGAGTCGACAGATGGGCAGCGATCGAGTCGCGTGCGTCGCCTTGGCAACCTCGGGTGCACTATGTTTGGTTTACCCCCTGTTGGGCAGCTTCTCGCCCTGGCTCCTGCTGGCACTTCTCGGCGTATGGGGCGTTAGCGTGATTGCCGATTCCGCGCAGTTCTCTGCGCTGGCCAGCGCCACCGCCCCGCCCGAGCGGCTAGGGGCGGCGCTGGCGATGATGAACGCGATAGGCTTTGGCTTGACCATCCCCTCCATCGCCCTGGTCACCGCGCTGTGGTCGAGCCAGTCATTGGCGGTGATCTGGTGGCTGCTGCCTGGGCCTATTCTTGGACTACTCGCCATGCGCGGGTTCTCTGCCCATACCATAGCGATCAATAATCGAGGGTGAGTAGCACCTGACGGCCACGCCGCTCACGCGGTATACTCTTGCGCTATACATTTTTCTCTTTTGCACATTTCTCGCCAGCCGTGAGCCAACTCCCCATGGAAAAGACCTACCAACCCGAACAGATCGAAACCCGCTGGTACGAGCGCTGGGAAGCCGACAACCGTTTCGCCCCCACCGGCCAGGGCACGCCTTTTTCGATCATGATTCCACCACCCAATGTGACCGGCAGCTTGCATATGGGGCACGCGTTCCAGGACACCATTATGGATACCCTGACGCGCTGGAAGCGGATGCAGGGTAACAACACCCTGTGGCAGGTAGGCACCGACCACGCCGGTATCGCCACCCAAATGCTGGTAGAGCGTAAAATCGCCGCTGAAGAGGGCAAAACTCGCCATGACCTCGGCCGTGACGCATTTATCGATAAGGTCTGGGAGTGGAAACACGAGTCCGGCGGCCATATTACCCGCCAACTGCGCCGCATGGGCGCTAGCGTCGACTGGTCTCGCGAACGCTTCACCATGGATGACGGCTTCTACAAAGCGGTTCAGGAAGTGTTTGTGCGTCTGCACGAAGAGAAGCTGATTTATCGTGGCAAGCGTTTGGTCAACTGGGATCCGACGCTGCACACCGCCATTTCCGATCTGGAAGTGGAAAACAAAGAGCAGCAGGGCAGCTTCTGGCACTTCCGCTACCCGCTCGCAGATGGTGTCAAAACCACTGACGGCAAGGATTACCTGGTCGTGGCCACCACCCGCCCGGAAACCCTGCTGGGCGATACCGGTGTGGCAGTTAACCCGGAAGACGAGCGCTACGCATCGCTGGTCGGCAAATTTATCGAACTGCCGTTGGTCGGTCGCCGCATCCCGGTGGTCGCCGACGAGCACGCCGATATGGAGAAAGGCTCCGGCTGCGTAAAGATCACCCCCGCCCACGACTTCAATGACTACGAAGTCGGCAAGCGCCAGAACCACCTGCTGATCAACGTCTTCTCCAAAGACGCGACGATTCTTGAGCAGGCCGAGATCTTCGATCTTAAAGGCCAGCCCCAGCCAGCCGAAGATGCCAGCCTGCCTGCCAAGTACGCGGGGCTTGATCGCTTTGAGGCACGTAAGCAGATCGTTGCCGATATGGATGCCCTGGGCCTGCTGGAGCAGGTCGAGGCCGTTAACAATACTCTGCCCTATGGTGACCGCTCCGGCGATGTGATCGAGCCCCTGCTCACCGATCAGTGGTTTGTGGCGGTGGAGTCACTCGCCAAGCCCGCTATTGAAGCGGTGGAGAATGGCGATATCCAGTTCGTGCCCAAAAACTACGAGAATATGTACTTCGCCTGGATGCGCGACCTGCAGGACTGGTGCATTTCACGCCAGCTGTGGTGGGGTCATCGTATTCCAGCGTGGTATGACCCCGAAGGCAACGTCTACGTCGCCCGCAGCGAAGAAGAAGCCCGGGAGAAGCATGCAATCGATCCCGAGGTGGTGCTTACTCAGGACGAAGACGTACTGGATACCTGGTTTAGCTCGGGCCTATGGACTTTCGGCACCCTCGGCTGGCCGGAGCAGACGCCGGAGCTGGAAACCTTCCACCCCACCAGCGTGCTGGTTACCGGCTTTGATATCATTTTCTTCTGGGTTGCCCGGATGATCATGATGACCCTGAAGTTCACCAAGCAGGTGCCGTTCAAGACGGTTTATGTGCACGGTTTGGTGCGCGACGGTCAGGGCCAGAAAATGTCCAAATCCAAGGGCAACGTACTCGACCCCATCGACCTGATAGACGGCATCACGCTGGAGGAGCTGCTCGAAAAGCGCACCGGCAATATGATGCAGCCGAAACAGGCCAAGGCGATTGCCAAAGCCACTAAAGAGGAGTTTAAAGACGGCATTGAAGCCCACGGCACCGATGCGCTGCGCTTTACCTTCCTCTCCCAGGCCACCACCGGGCGTGATATCAAGTTTGATATGAGCCGCCTGGACGGCTACCGCAACTTCTGCAACAAACTGTGGAACGCCTCGCGCTACGTGCTGATGAACGCTGAAGGCGAAGATTGCGGCACTGGTGGTGAAGAGGTTGAGCTTTCTCTGGCCGACCGCTGGATTATCTCGCAGCTGCAGAAAACCGAAGCCCAGGTCACCAGGGCGATGGAGGAGTATCGCTTCGACCACGCCTCCCAAGCGCTTTATGAGTTCGTTTGGAATGAGTACTGCGACTGGTACCTGGAGCTCTCCAAGCCTGTTTTATGGGACGAAAATGCCACGGCAGAAGCCAAGCGGGGCACCCGTCGCACATTGGTACGCGTGCTGGAAACTATTCTGCGCCTCGCCCACCCGATGATGCCGTATATCTCTGAGGAGATATGGCAGCGTGTTGCACCGCTGGCAGGCGTGTATATGGGTGAGGGTGCGACGATCATGCTGCAGTCCTGGCCGGAAACCGACGAGAGCAAAATCGACGACCAGGCCAGCCTGGATATCGAGTGGCTGAAAGGCGTCATCATCGCCGTACGTAATATCCGCGCTGAAATGAACATCGCTCCCGGCAAACCGCTCGACGTGCTGCTGACCAAAGGCAAGCCCGAAGACGCCGAGCGCCTCGAGAGTAATCGCCGCTTCCTGTCCAAACTCGCCAAGCTGGAGAGCGTTACCTGGCTTGAAAACCCAGACGACGCCCCGCTCTCAGCCACGCAGTTGGTGGGCGATATGGAAGTACTGGTACCGATGGCCGATCTGATCGACAAGGACGCTGAAATCGCACGTCTTAGCAAAGAGATCGAGAAGCAGGACAAACTGATCGGCGGCATCGAGAAGAAGCTTGGCAACGACGGCTTTATCGCCAAAGCCCCTGTCGCTGTGGTGGATAAAGAGCGCGCCAAGCTGGCCGAATTCCAAGCCACCAAACAGCTGCTGGAAGAGCAGAAAGCGAAGATTGAAGCTTTGTAAGGTTGGTTAGTTAAAATAGTCCAACCCAAAACGGCACCTCATAGGTGCGTTTTGGGTTAGAGGCACTGACGAATATAAGTAAGTTGGCCAGGATTAGGGCCATAGGGCATTCGCCTATGGCGAGAAGCGGCAACCCCGAAAAGCTTTGGGCTGCTTAAACGCCAAACAATGTGCTACTATGTAATACATAGCAACACAAACGGAGCGTAAAAATGAAAAGCGAAATGCTCAGCACACGCATTGATCATGATACAAAAGTTGCCTTCACTACTATCTGCGATGAGGTTGGCCTGAGTCCCTCTCAAGCGCTCAAGCTATTTGCACGTGCAGTCATCAACCATGGCGGCATCCCCTTCGAGCTGAAAGCTCGACAGCCCAATGAAACAACCTCAGCCGCTATTGATGAGCTCATCCAGGGTAAAGGACACAAAGCCGCTTCGGTTAACACGATGATGGATGAATTAACCGAAGCCAACGTAAGCAATGTATAGCCTCGAATACTCAACGCAGTTCAAGAAAGACTTCAAAAAAGTCACCAAAATGCCCATTGCTGACATACTGGAAGTCGGAAACATTATTTCCCAGCTTCAGCGCGGCGAGCCATTGCATCCTAAGCATGTAGACCACGCGCTAACAGGAAACTGGTATGGGTTCCGCGATTGCCATATCAAACCAGATCTCGTACTCATCTACAGAGTCGCAAATAAAAATCTGCAACTCGCAAGAATCGGATCTCATAGCGATCTTTTCTAGCCCCCTCCAGTTCATTTGGCTTGTAAAGCCCTAAGCCCCATAACCCGCTATTATTCGCATCACTTCTATTAGCCAATTTATCCGAAACATCATGGCTAAAACTGTCGGCTACTATGCCGATTCGCTCAGACGAAGTATTATTTTGTATTATCCAACCGCATGACCCGCCAGTTCAGCGACTAAGGGCAGAGCCTCCAACCCTCGAAACGCCAGATCCAAACGCGCCTGCCACTCGCGGCCGTGGAAAGCTGATGCGACCTGTTGGCCCACTGTCACCTCACTTAACCACATTTTCTTACAAAACGTGTAAGGTTGGTACAACAACGGCCACTAAGTGGCATCGCTGATTCAGCAACGACACGGACTGCTCTATGCCGATACCGACTGAAGCGCGTTTACAGGCGCTGGCAAGTGAATTAAAGCGGGCCGGAATTACCTACCACGAGCTTACGCCGATGGCGGATACTGGGCTTGCCCATGACCATGTGTGGATTCACCGCAGCGAGGGCGATGACTGGGTGGCGCGACTGCCCAAGCAGAGCCAGATGAACCTGCCGCCTGAAGAGAACCTGGCTTACCAAACCGCCTGTTACCAGCGCTCTAGCCCTGGCGGGCATACGCCAAAGCTGTATAGCACACTTGCGCCGAACGAGGCACTGCCACGGGGCGGGCTGCTGGTCGAAGCGATCCGCGGCCGCTTGGCGCAGCTGCCAGAAGATCTTCCCGCCATCGCGGATGCTCTAGCCAGCCTGCATAGCCAACCCTTGCCCAGCGCCGCGAAGCAGGCTCCACTGCTTGCCCCTGAAGACCCGTGGCAGGCGATGATAGAAGAAGTTCGCCAGCAAGCGAACTGGTTGGCCGATGCGCAGCTTTCGAGCAAAGTCACTCAGCGCATTAAACAGGAGCTGGATCTACTTCCCCCCCGTTTAAGCGATGCCACACCGACACTGATTAGCTTTGACACCCACCCTGGCAACTTCTTGATCCGCGACGATGGCCGCGCAGTGCTGGTGGATTTAGAGAAGTGTCGCTACGGCCTGCCAGGCATCGATCTCGCCCACACCAGCCTTTACACCTCCACTACCTGGGATGTAAACAGCCGGGCGGTGCTATCGCTGAATGACGTGATTAATTTCTACCGTCGCTGGCAAGCCGATATGGAAGCGTCGCCCGACACCGACACCCTGGTTGCCTGCCGTCGCGCCACCTGGCTCTGGTCATTAACCTGGTGTGCCAAGTGGCGCGCCCAGCACTTGAACGCCAAAGATGGCCAGCAGCTCGGTGAAGACTGGTCGGCAGAGCTCACCGACCCCAACGTGATTGACCATGTGCGAGACCGTGTTGAGCACTACCTCTCGCTACCCATTATCGATCACGTTCATAGCGAACTGCAGTGCTTGCAGGCCTCTCTATAACGTTTTGATCTCCTAAACAGAGAAATGCGATGCCCATTAACCATCCCCCTTTACGCCTCACCCTCGCTACAGCGATGTTAACCCTTGCGTTGCCTACCATGGCCAACCCTGCCCCTGATGATTGGCAAGGCGTTTTAGCAGAAGCCGAAGGCCAAACCGTTTACTGGAACGCCTGGGGTGGCGATACTCGCACCAATCGCTATATCGACTGGGTGGCAGAGCAACTGCAGGAGCAGTACGGCGTCGAAGTGGAGCATGTCAAACTGGACGATACCGGCAGTGCAGTGGCGCGGGTGTTGGCCGAAAAGCAGGCGGGTAATCACGAAGAGGGCAGCATCGATCTTATCTGGATCAACGGCGAGAACTTTGCCGCCATGCGCGAAAATGACCTACTGTTCGGCCCCTTCGCCGAAGCGCTACCCAATTTTGCGCTCACCAACGCCGACGATAACCCCGAGGTCGTTACCGACTTTACGCTTCCCACTGAGGGCTATGAGTCACCCTGGGGTAAGGCGCAGATCACTTTTTTTTACGACAGCGACCAAACCGAGACACCGCCAAAGGATATCCAGGCACTACTTGAGTGGGCCCAAGCCAACCCCGGCCAGTTTAGCTATCCGCGTATCCCCGACTTCACCGGCAGCACCTTTTTAAAGCAGGCGCTAATCGAGCTTACCGAGCAGGACGAGGCACTTTACCAGCCGGTTTCAGAGAGCGATTTCGAGGCTGTGACCGAGCCACTGTGGGCCTACTTGGATGCATTGCACCCGCACCTGTGGCGCAGCGGGCGCACCTTTCCCGACTCGGGCCCCAACCTGCGCACCTTGATGAGCGACGGCGAGTTAAGTCTGGCGTTTTCTTTCTACCCCACCGACGCTGCCGTCGCGGTGATGGAGTATGAACTTCCCGATAGCGTGCGCAGCTATGTGCTGGAAGGCGGTACCCTGGGTAACGTCCACTTTGTAGCGATTCCCTATAACTCACCTCATAAAGCCGGGGCCATGGTGCTTGCCGACTTTTTACTTTCGCCACAAGCCCAGGCCGAAAAGCAGTCATTGGCGATGTGGGGCGACCGCAGCGTGCTGGATATCGATCAATTAGACGCTGACGCCCAAGCGCTGTTTGAGCAAGGAGAACGCCACCCTGCTGAGCTACCGGCTGACGCGCTGTCCAACACCCTGCCTGAGCCGCACCCCAGCTGGATGACCGCGCTTCAAGACGCCTGGCTTGAGCGTTACGGCGTTAACTAGACCATGCTGCGACTGGCCCCTGTACTCATCATTGGCTTGCTGGTACTGCCCGTGGGGTCGGGGCTACTCATGGTACTACTGCCCGCGTTTGGCTATTTGCCTGCGTTAGGTGGGCATAGCGCCAGCTTCGCCCCTTGGCAGATGCTGTTCGCCCAGTCGGGGCTAGGCCGTTCGGTGGCGGTGAGCTTTGCCAGCGGGTTGGTGAGTTCGGCCGTGGCGCTGGCGATTGTGGTGCTGTTTTTGGCCGCCAGCCGTGGCACCTGGTTAGACCTAGCTATTCGGCGGTTGGTATCCCCCCTGCTCGCTATTCCCCATGCGGCTATCGCCTTTGGGTTTGCCTTTTTGATTGCTCCATCAGGCCTGATTGCACGGTTGATATCGCCATCGCTAACCGGCTGGGAGCGCCCCCCGGACACGCTGATCATCAATGATCCCTGGGGGCTCTCACTGATGGCGGGGCTGGTGCTAAAAGAGGTGCCCTTTCTGCTGTTGATGAGCCTGGCAGCACTGCCGCAATTAGCGCCCGAGAAGCGCCTGATGCTGGCACGCTCGCTGGGCTACTCGCCCACCATTGGCTGGTTAAAAACGGTACTGCCTTCGCTCTACCCACTGATTCGTCTACCGGTGTATGCGGTAATCGCCTACGCTACCTCGGTCGTCGATATGGCGCTGATTCTTGGCCCGAAGCTGCCCCCCACGCTGAGCGTGTCTATCTTGGGCTGGTTCAACGACCCGGATATTAGCCAACGCTTGATGGCCTCAGCGGGAGCGGTGCTGCAGTTGGGCGTCACCCTTGCTGCACTGTTGTGCTGGTGGCTGCTGGAGCAACTGGCCCGCCTGCTGACACGGCGCTGGCTGACCAACGGCAGCCGTCGGCAGGGTGAAGTCACCCTACGCGCAGTTGGCCGCTCGGCGTTACTATTTTCGAGTATCACCGCGCTGGCGGCACTGCTCGGCCTGGGGCTATTTTCATTGGCCGGTTTTTGGCGTTTCCCCGAGCTGCTGCCGCAAATGCTTACGCTGGATCACTGGCAACGCAGCGGCCCTATGCTGGTCACACCGCTTATCAATACCGCGTTGATTGGGCTGATTGCCACCACGATCGCCACAGCACTGGTGCTGGCAACGCTGGAAAATGAACACCGTCAGCATATTCAACCCAAGCGCGCGTTATGGTTACTCTATTTGCCCCTATTAGTGCCGCAGATCGCCTTCCTCTTTGGCCTGGTCGTGGCGGCAGAAAGCCTGGGTATGCGCCCTCAGCTTGGCTTGGTAATCTCGGGCCACCTGCTCTTTGTGCTGCCCTATGTGTACCTCTCCCTGGCTGAAACCTACCGCCGCCTCGATCCCCGCTGGCTAAAGGTAGCGCGTTCACTGGGGGTGTCACGTAGTGCCGCGTTTTGGCGGGTTCGTCTGCCGCTGTTACTCGCGCCGCTGTTAACAGCCTTTGCGGTAGGTCTGGCGGTGAGTATTGGCCAATACTTACCCACTCAGCTACTTGGCGCGGGCCGTGTGACCACAGTGACCACAGAGGCCGTCGCCCTTGCCTCTGGCAGCAATCGGCGCTTAATCGGTGTTTGGGCATTAGTGCAGGCGGGCCTGCCGTTGATTGGCTTTATGCTTGCGTTAGGGGTGCCCCGTTTATTGGCTACCCACCGCCGTGATCTAGCTACCTAAGAGAGGCATTGTGACGACTTCTTTATGTGCGCCGCTCAGCCCTGAGCAAACACTACGTCTTGGGCAAACACTACGCCTTGAACACATTAGCATCGCCCTGGCAGGCCGAGAGTTACTGGCCGTGGATGCCGCTATTGCCCCTGGTGAGGTGCTCACGGTAATGGGGCCTTCGGGGTCGGGCAAATCCACCTTATTGGCCTATATTGCAGGTTTTCTTGACCGCGAGTTTACCGCCAGCGGCGGCGTATGGCTGGGCGAACGCGATTTACTCGGCCTGCCCGCCGAGAAGCGTGGTATTGGGCTGCTGTTTCAGGATCCACTACTATTTCCTCACCTCAGCGTGGGCGGCAACTTGCGTTTCGGGCTACCTCGCCACAGCAAAGAGAAGCACCAGCAGGTTAGCCTGGCCCTGGAGCAGGTTGGTCTTGCGGGCTTAGAGTCCCGCGACCCCGCCACCCTTTCCGGTGGCCAGCAATCACGCGTGGCACTAATGCGCCTGCTGCTCTCCAAGCCCAAAGCGGTGCTGCTGGACGAACCGTTTTCCAAGCTGGATACGGCGTTACGCCAGGAGATGCGTGCGCTGGTGTTTAGCCAACTGCGTGAAGCAGGCCTGCCTGCACTGCTGGTCACCCACGACCACGCGGATGCCAAGGCGGCGGGAGGGGCAATTATTGAACTCGGCTGACCCAGCGCCTCGGTTAAGCATCATTATTCCCATGTTCAACGAAGCCGACGGTATTGAAGCGGCCCTGGTGCCGCTGCAATCTCTGCGCGCCCAGCACCTCTCGGCACAGGTCGAAGTGATTGTGGTCGATGGCGGTAGTGGCGATGACAGCGTTCGCATCGCCAAACCGCTGGCTGACCGGGTGCTCAGCAGCCCACCAGGGCGAGCACTGCAAATGAACCTGGGCGCACGGCACGCCAGTGCCCCAGCGCTGCTGTTCCTACACGCGGATACCCTACTGCCCGAGGGCGCCGTTGAGCAGATAACCCACGTACTCATCCACCACGCCTGGGGGCGCTTTGATATTGCGCTTTCAGGTCGTAGCCGCTGGCTGCCCGTGGTGAGTTGGATGATGAATCAGCGCTCGCGGTTAACCGGCATTGCCACCGGCGACCAGGGCATGTTTGTGCACACCCATACCTTTAAAGCCGTCGGCGGCTTTCCCGAACAGCCGCTGATGGAAGATATTGCGCTCTCTAAACGGCTCAAACAGGTATCGCGCCCCGCCTGCCTAACGGCGAAAGTGATAAGCTCTGGCAGGCGCTGGGATCAGTTCGGCGCTTGGAAAACCATCCGCCTAATGTGGCGATTGCGCTATCGCTACTGGCGCGGCGTGAGCGCAACCCAACTCGCCAAGGAGTATCGCGATGCCCGCTGAAACACCCCACCTGCACCTGCTCGCCAAAGCGCCGCTGGCGGGGCAGGCCAAAACGCGCTTGGCGCCCCTGCTAGGTTTAGAAGGGGCTGCCAATGCCCACGCGGAGCTGGTACGCCACTGCGTCGCCAGCGCCTGCAAAGCGCTGCCTGCTGAAAACGTCACGCTATGGACGGCGCTTGATCACGTACACCCGCTGTTTATCGAGCTTCGCAAAGCCTTTGGTGTGGCGCTGTGCGCTCAACCAGAGGGTGATTTAGGCGCACGGGTTCACTATGCCCTGAACAGTACGCCAGGGCCTGCCATGCTGATGGGCAGCGACTGCCCGAGCATCACCAGCGAACTGATCACGGCCTGCGCGCAGCAACTGGCCCGTTTTGATGTGGTGCTGTTACCCGCCGAAGATGGCGGCTACGGCTTTGTGGGTACCCGGCAAGACTACCCGGCACTGTTTGAAGATATTCCATGGGGTACTAAAAGCGTACTGACCACCACTAAGCAGCGCATTGGACAACTGGGGTTGAGCGCCGCCTACCCGGCAATAATTTGGGATGTGGATCGCCCGGAAGATTGGCAGCGCTGGAAAAGTGCTCCCGTCTCAGTGTAAGGAAACGGGCGACCCTCTCACAGAGTAACCACCGATACTGACCTTATTAGCGCTGGAGTTTTTATTGTGACCCGACAACGTTTGATGATTGCAGCGCTACTGATCACTGCCATTGGTGTGTTTATCCTCAGCGGCGCCCACCAATGGTTCACCCTGGAAACCCTCAAGACGTACCAGAGCGACTTTCAGGCGGCCTTTAATCAATACCCGTGGCAGGTGGCGGGCGCCTTCTTTGCCGTTTATGTCGTGATGACGGCCCTTTCACTCCCTGGCGCCACGCTATTAACCCTGCTGGGTGGCGCGCTGTTTGGGCTTGGCTGGGGGCTGCTGATTATCTCCTTCGCCAGCACCATGGGTGCCACCCTGGCCTTTTTACTCTCGCGCTTTCTATTCCGTAACCCTATCGAAAAGCGATTTCCCCGCCAGTTCGCCGCCGTAAATCGCGGTGTCGAGCGGGACGGCGCCCTCTACCTCTTCACCCTGCGTTTGGTGCCGGTGTTTCCATTTTTCATGATCAACCTGGTCATGGGCCTGACGCGGATCAAGACCATCACCTTTTACTGGGTCAGCCAAGTCGCCATGCTGCCCGGCACCGCTATTTATGTAAATGCGGGTGGGCAGTTGGGAGACTTGGAGAGTCTGGGGGGCGTTCTTTCGCCAACGCTTATCACTTCGTTCCTGCTGCTGGCCATCTTTCCCTGGATCGCCCGGCGCATTGTGCTGCTGGTGCAGCAGCGCAAGACATATAAAGGTTTTACCCGACCCGCACACTTTGACTACGACATTGTGGTGATCGGCGGCGGCTCGGCGGGGCTGGTGACCAGCTATATCGCTAGTGCCGTACAAGCCAAGGTGGCGCTGGTGGAGAAACATCAAATGGGCGGCGACTGCCTGAACACTGGCTGCGTGCCCTCCAAAGCACTCATCCGCGCCGCCCGCGCCGCCCATGAAATGCGAACCGCCCACCGCTTCGGGGTGACCGCCAGCGAGCCAGAGATCGACTTTGCCAAGGTAATGGGCCACGTCAAACAGGCGATTAGCGATATCGAACCCCACGACAGCGTGGAGCGCTATCGTGGCTTGGGCGTTGAGGTCTACCAGGAGCACGCTAAACTCACCTCGCCATGGGAAGTTCAAGTCGGTGTAAAAACCCTCACCGCCCGCCATATTGTGCTGGCCACCGGCGCAAGACCCCGGTTGCCCTCGCTGCCAGGTATTGAGAGCGCCCCTGTTTTAACGTCCGAAAACCTCTGGTCGCTGACCGAACTGCCCAAACGCTTAGTGGTACTGGGTGGCGGCGCCATTGGCTGCGAGCTCAGTCAGAGTTTTGCCCGTTTGGGCAGTCAGGTGACGCTGGTGGAAGGGCTGTCTCAACTACTGAGTCGTGAGGATCAAGAGGTTGGTGAGCTGGCTGAAAGCACTTTGGCTGAAGAAGGTGTGATGGTGATGACCGACGCCAAAGCGCTGGAAGTGCTTAACGAGAATGGCGGCTATCAGCTAGCGGTGGAGCATCATGGCGAGCGCAAGTTGATCCCCTTTGACTATTTGCTGGTGAGCGTGGGTCGCCAGGCCAATGTTGAGGGCCTAGGACTGGAAGCGCTGGGAATCACAACCACCCAAGCAGGCGCTCTTGAACTTAACGAGCGGCTGCAAACCCGCCTTCCCAATATCTGGGCCTGTGGTGATTTAGCCGGGCCTTATCAGCTTACCCACGCCGCCGCGCATCAGGCGTGGCATGCGGCAGTCAATGCCCTGTTCGGCGAACTGAAAAGCTTCACAGTGGACTACCGCTATATGCCTGCAGTCACCTATACGCAACCGGAAGTCGCCAGAGTTGGGCTGAATGAAAAGGAGGCCAAGGCACAAGGAATTGCCTTCGAGATCACCCGCTACGCCATGAGCGAAAGTGACCGCGCTATTGCCGAAGGCGCCACTCAAGGCTTTATCAAGGTGCTTACCGTGCCCGGCAGAGACAAAATCCTGGGCGCCACCATCGTGGCGGAAAACGCCGGTGAATGGCTGAGCGAATTTACTCTCGCCATGAAGCACGGCCTGGGCCTCAACAAGCTGCTGAGTACCATTCACCCCTACCCAACGATGGGCGAAGCAGCCAAAGCCACGGCGGGCGCATGGAAAAACGCTCATAAACCTGAACGGGTGCTGGCACTATTGAAGCGCTACTTCAATTGGCGGCGCGGTGACAACACAGCGGAAAAGAGTGACGCCTAGCCGCCCCTATCAAATTTAGCTAGGAGGCGATAACCCAGCTAGTCATTCCGGTCATTCACCGGCGGGTGTGCCTTGGCAAATGTCTCCATGATATCGCGCACCACTTTACGCTGGGCAGCGGGCAGACCACGGTAGAGCAACAGCAACTGGCGCTCTTCATTGGTCGATGACATGTCCCAATTGGCGGGAGGTTCACTAACGTTATAAGCGCTGCTACCGCCGTAGCGCAGGTGGTGCGGGTCGACTAACAACCAGCGGGCCAACACCTGAAGTTTATCCTGACTGGGGATTGAGTCACCGCGCAGCCAACGCCTTACGGCCTGAAACGTAATCGGCTTGCCCCAGTAGCGAAGGTTAAATTCCCGCTCAAGCACTGACGGTCGCGCTTCGTACCCGGCTGCTTCTAGTGCCGCTTTCAAACGCTCGGCGAACATGATTTTTTCATTCATGCCGCCAATGTGAAGCGATTGTTCAATAATAGTTGAATAACGGTTCACCTTTTGATTGAATCATTAATTCAATTTCGAGTTTTCGCTTAGCAGTATTAGGCGAGTGGCTATGCTAAGCGCTGAAGAGCGGCGCTTGAGGAGTCATTCATGATGAGTGGCACACTATCTTCATCGGTGCAAAATCTCGACAACCTGTGTCAAAAGCTGGCGCTACTATGCGGCTCGGCAACGCCTCTGGAGCTTTTGGAACTGCTGGCTAAAACGCTCCACGCGCTTACCCAGGGTCAACCAGTGGTACTTTATCGCCGCTTAAGCACCGGCAACCTTCGTTTGGCATACTGCTATCCGCTGGAAAGTACGCTGGCCTCTCATCACGAGCTGCTCGCTATTCGTTGTTATGAGGATCTGGCGACCTCAGACCTGCAACTTTATGAGCTAGAGGGCGAACATGAGGTGTGGGGGTATATTGGGCATCCGCCTGCGGTTCACGCTGGGCCTGGCAAGTGGATCCAGCTACTCGTCGACATTGCATCCCAACGCTTACGCCTGTTAAAAGCAGAGCGTATAGCTGCCCGCCACTCTGGTTTAAAGTCTCGCCGCAGGCTGCTCTCCCGGGATATTAAACGACTCACCTCAATCGATGATATTTTGCAGCATCATGGCACCAGCTGGTGCAATATATTTCAGGCCGAAGGCATTGCGCTGGCTTATCAGGGCGATCTTCACTGCTTTGGCGACTGCCCCACCAAGCACCAGCTGTTTCATCAATTGCAGCAGTTGAACCAGCAAAACACCCTTGACGAAATTACCGAGCTGAATGGCAGTTGCCAAGGCGGCTTGGCAGCCCCTCTTAGTGTTGCGAATGCCCCTTTAGGCTGGTTGCTGTTGTTTCGCCAGCAGCCGCTCCTCCCTGCGTTGGTAGCTAATACAACGCTCCAAGACGCCTTGAGTTATTGGATGCCTCTGGAAGCCTCCATGATCATCGATGTGGCTGACGATATAGCAGTGGCCATAACGGCCCATGAGGTTGTTCACCTCAACCGCCAGTTAACCAAGACCAATCAGCGTCTTGAGGGCCTGGCCCATACCGATCCCTTAACGAAATGCTGGAACCGCTACTACACGGAGCTGGTGATGGAGGATTTGATCCACTCTTCTATCAGTTTCGCCATGTTGATGTTTGATATTGATGACTTTAAAAAGATTAACGATACCTATGGCCACGCCATCGGGGATGATATCTTGTGTGATATAGCGCAGTTAGTGCAGGAGACGCTGAGAGCTGATGATCATCTTGGTCGCTGGGGAGGCGAAGAGTTCGTCGTCATATCCAAGGAGCTTGACCAAGACGCCAGCTTGAAGCTGGCGAACCGGCTCTGCCGCTGTGTGGAGCAACACACCTTCTCCATCGCCGAGCAGTTAACGGTGAGTATCGGCCTGACCCTATTAAAGCCCGGCGACCAGCCTCGACAGCTATTTGAGCGGGCGGATCAAGGCATGTATCTGGCCAAAATGGCGGGTAAAAACCAAGTCTTTGTCTGCTAAACATCCCCTAGCTCCTTGCTTCTCTATAGGCGATGCCCATGCCGCAATTATTACTGATTGGTGCGGGCCATGCCCACGCCTTTGTCCTCGAAGCCTTTGCCCAACAGCCCGCTTCAGATATTGCCATTACTGTAGTGAGTGATAGCCCCTTAGCCGCTTACTCAGGTAGTGTACCCGCATGGCTAGCGGGGGAGTGTACGCTGCGGGAGACACAGATCGACGTAGCGGCGTTGTGTCAGCGGGCCAACGCCCGACTCATTCTTTCCCCAGCTAGCATGATTCACCCCCAGCAGCGTTATGTGGCGCTGGAGAATGGCGAGCGCATTAATTTTGATGTGGTCTCCTTTAATATCGGATCGACCCTGGTGCGCCCCCAGCAACACGGGGAGAACCTCCCCAAGCTACTCGCCATGCGACCACTAAGCAGCCTGCACCAGCGCTGGCAAACAGTAAACAATGAGCTTAGCCAATTACCCAGCGGCGGCGCCCAACGAGTGCTAGGCGTGGGTGGCGGTGCCGCAGGCTGCGAAACACTGATGTGCGTACTGACCCAGTTGCGCAAGCAGCGCCCGGATATTGATTGGCAGGGGCACTTACTCACTGCCGCTAATGCACTCTTGCCTGAAGCCGGGTACTTGCCACGCTGGCTTACCCGACGCGCGCTCTCCAAGGCAGGCATTACCGTGCACGTTGAGCAACGCGGCGAAACCTTGGTGGAAGGCGGGGTAACCACCCAGGACGGTACTCGTATTGATGCGGACATCGTGCTCTGGGCAACCGGGGCTATCGGCCACTCTTGGCTTACAAGCACCGAACTACCATTGGATAAACACCACTTTATTCAGGTAGAAAACACCTTGGCAGTCACCGGCCAGCCAACTATTTTCGCCGCGGGCGACTGTGCAGCGTTTACTCCAGCACTGCCCAATGCGGGTGTATATGCAGTGCGTATGGGGCCACACTTAGCGGACAACCTCCGCCGCGCCTGCCACGGCGAACCGTTACGCCCCTGGCAGCCGCCCAAACGAGTGTTGGCACTCATTGGCACTGGCGACGGCCGCGCGATTGCCAGCCGCGGTGGCTTTGGAGTTTCCGGCAGGTGGGTATGGCAATGGAAAAAGCGGATTGATGCGCGCTTTATCGCTCGCTTCAATCCGCCTTTTGAAGGCTAACTGGCTAAATCAGTTGCCTTCGCGCCAGCCGCCTAGCACCCGACTGTCTGGCCCAAAGAAGACCAATCGGTCATGGTCAATCAAATACCGATAGGCAGTCTCCAGCATCTCGGTCACTCGCTTGGCATCCCCCATTTGCGGGCACGCCATGCGAGTGGTAGCCAACTGACTAAACTCGATACGCTGGTTCTCACCAAGTGTTACTTCTCCGCTAAAGCGGTTACAGCCGTCGTGACCGCTAACTTTTCCCTCTTTTGAAATCTCGAAAAATGGCGTTTCCGGCATAGAGAGCCGCTCATCAGTTCCCACCAACAGCAGATTCCAACGCTGCTCAACAATAGCCCCCTCAAGCGAGGCATCGCTGGCGCCCTGTTGTGGCGTAGAACTTGGCCCTGGCGAGCTGCTACACGCACTTAACAGTAGCGCAGCAAAAGCGAGCAGGGGCAGTAAACGCCCACCTTTTATGGTCATGATGAACTTTCCTTGTGGCATAGTCTTAGTGGCATAGCTCTTGCTGGAATCACTACCAGCTACCGGTATTTTCCATGGAGGCCCAGGGCTCTTGCGGCGCCAGGGCATCACCTTTCTGCAGCAGCTCGACCGAGATTCCGTCCGGTGATTTAACAAACGCCATATGGCCATCACGGGGTGGGCGGTTAATCGTTACGCCGTTGTCCTGAAGGTGTTGGCAGAGCGCATAAATGTCATCCACCCGATAGGCTAGGTGACCGAAATTACGCCCGCCGGTGTACTCTTCGGGATCCCAGTTATAAGTGAGTTCAAGCTCTGGTGCGGTCAGCCGTTCTGAGCGTGGCTTATCTTCTGGCGCGGCCAGAAACACCAGCGTGAAGCGCCCTTTCTCATTCTCTTTACGACGTACTTCTTTAAGCCCCAGCAGATCGCAGTAAAAACGCAGCGAAGCATCCAGGTCACTGACACGCACCATGGTATGTAGATATTGCATATCGACTCCTGATAAAAAACGCTCTTAGTCATGCTTTACAACAACGTGACAGCGAAAATAAATCGCCGCGACGCTGTATAATTTAATCATAACGTTTATCTTAGCTGGGTTTACCCGTCGGAGAAACCTGTGGACTCAATGACTCAAGCCGCGCTGGGCGCAGCCATTGGCGGTGCCGTGTTGGGCCGACGTTTAGGCCGTAAGGCCATTCTCATCGGCGCCGTACTGGGCACCCTGCCCGACCTTGATGTAGCGTTGGATTATGGCGACGCCGTGGCCAATGTCACCGAGCATCGCGGTTTTAGTCATTCCCTTTTTGTACTAACAGGATTGGCGACTCTGCTGGCGTTGCTATGCGCGCGGTTGGCTCCCGCAAAAGCTATTAGCCTGCCTCACTGGTGGTGCTTTTTTGCGCTGATTCTGATTACCCATCCTCTGCTTGATGCGCTAACCACTTACGGCACCCAGCTATTTTGGCCGTTTGACCTCACTCCCGCCGCTTGGCCGATTATTTTCATTATCGATCCCCTCTATACACTGCCGCTGTTATTCGCTTTGGGGGTCGCTTTGATCTCTCAGCGGGTACGTAAAGCCTGCACATGGGGATTGGCCATCACCAGCGTTTACCTCATGCTGGCGGCGGGTGCGAAATTAATGGTCGAGCAACGTCTGGCACCGGCTCTGGCAGAGCTGGGATTGGAAGAGGCGCCGCTGTTGATACAGCCAACGCCGTTTAACATTGTGCTCTGGCGGGCTACGGTGATTGACGGGGATCGCTATTATGAAAGCCTGATCAGTGTGTTTGATGGTGACCGTCAGCCGCGTTTTGAGCCGCTTATTCGTAATGCTGCCCTTGAGGACGTCGCCCTGGCCAGCCATCAAGGGCGACGCCTGGACTGGTTTGCAGGCCCCTTTCTGCGCTACGAAACACGCCTGCTGGACGGCAAAGAGACGCTGATAGCCACCGATATTCGGCTTGGCTTCCCAGGCTTCCATCCGTTTAGCTTTACCCTGGCGACTCTCGAAGGTGAGCGCTGGGAACCACTTGCGGTAAGCGAACAGCTGGCGAGTACCCGCGGCATTCAAATGGCAACGCTTTCGCGTCTCGCCGCACGTGCCGCTGGCAACACCTCGGCCCTGTGCGCCAGCGATTTCGAGGCGCATGAGTGGCGGGCCGAGCGTGTTGTTTATCGCTGCTGAGCTAGTGCTTTATTAGGGAGCAATACCTTGGCCACAGCCACTATATTGCTCCCCACCATAGGTCAGCGTAACGCGGGCGGGAAAAGGCTTGCCGCTCATATTGTCGAAGCAGGCGCCAGCGTCAATGCGCACGCGGAAAAAAGGCTCCACATCGGCGTTTTCAATCACGACCCGGCCAGCCTCATTGTCCATCACACTGACCATATAGGGTAATTGAAGACGCTCTTCCCCATAGTTCATCTCCAGTGTCAGCGTCGGCGTGTCATTAGCGAGCGCAACCGTCCAGCCCGGCTCGTTGCCCTGGCCAAAGAGCATCACACCTGGCTTCTCCGCACGGGTTAAAGCATCACGCTGCTCGGCCAGCGAGCACTGCAGTTGGCCTCGTGGTGTTTCCACAAGCGCCTTGTCTCCTCGGTTCCAGAAACTGATCTCACCATCTTGGTAGCGGGCGCCGCTAGCCACGACTGCTTGGGGCAGCCGCCATGCGCCGTGTAGCGACCATAGGCGCAAATCTTTAGCATTAGTGGCAGTCACTAAGTGCTGCTGTGCAGGCTCGCAGTGCCACGCAGCAAACGCCTGGGCGGAGCCAGGAAAAAGCGCCGAGGGCAGAAAGGGCGCCCGGTTATCCAATGTTGCCTGGTTAGCGGCTGTCGTTTCTGCTGAGGGGGTGGCTGCACATCCCCCAAGTAGCAACATCATACTGGCTGCGGCGATGCCCCCGCCCCATGCTTTTAACGTATTCATACGCCTGCTCCCTGTAGAACTCATTCTATTGCTTGCTGAACTACTTACCCGCGTTTGAACGCCTGTAGATCGTGTGTATCGATACTTTCTACCTGCGGGGGCAATCCCAACTCTTCGCGTTTGATTTTAACCTGCATTTTTTCCGCTAGCCGCTCGGCATCATCGTCGGTGGTGCGCCCGTTAAGCTCCGCCAACTGTGCCATTCCCTGATGATAAAAAGTGAGTAGATCCAACGCCGCGCGATTATTCTCTTCCACCGCTTTGCGCAGTTGCGAAAGGTAGCCACTGACTTGCGACAGGTGATGTTTGAGCTGCCAGACGTAACGCACCTCCGTCATCCATGGGCGCTCGCGCAGCACGGCAAACAGCGCGCTGGTGGCCAATAGCCCAAGCAGCACACCCAAGGCATTGAGCCATAGGCTGCTGCCAAAGGTGGAGGTAAGGAGCATTGAGAACAGGAGGCCAAAAATAATCAGTTGCCCCGCCATGGCAAAGCTGATCATGCGGGCTTTGCGGCGGTAGGTCTCGGGGTCGTGATGTTCTAAGGTAAATACCATGGCCAGCCTCATTATCGCTACAAACGCCCTATGATACGGGGCTGGCCAGGGCAAACAAGTAATAGCGTTTGCAAATGCAATTACGCCAATCTATCGGCAGCCGTTTTAAGTAAGTGCTCGGTCGTTTCCCAGCCCACGCAGGCATCGGTGACCGATACGCCGTAGCGCAGGGCGCCAGGCTTGAGCGGCTGCTTACCTTCGAACAGGTGGCTTTCCAGCATCAGCGCGACCAGGTTGGCTTCGCCTGCCTGACGCTGCGCCAATACATCCAGCATGACTTCACTCTGTCGGCGATGATCTTTGCGGGCATTGGCATGGCTGCAATCCACCATGAGCCGTGGGTTTTGCCCGGCATTATGCAGCGCGGTGGTCGCCGCACGTATGTGTTGGGCCTGATAGTTAGGCTCACCGTGACCACCGCGTAGCACCACGTGGGTATGCGGGTTGCCCACGGTATGCTGGACGACCGGATGACCGTGAGCATCCACTGCAAAACGCTGGTGCGGATGGGTCGCCGCACTCATGGCATCAATCGCCACTTGTACATCGCCACTGGTGGCATTTTTGAACCCCACCGCCGCTGACAAATCACTGGCCAGCTCACGGTGCAGCTGAGATTCGGTGGTGCGTGCGCCAATCGCCACCCAGCTTAGTAAGTCGTCTACGTAGGGCGCCAACATCGGCTGTAGGAGCTCGGTAGCCACTGGCAAGCCGCGAGCAGCTACGGCATGCATCAGTTCACGAGAGAGCGCCAACCCACGGGGCATATCACCGCTGCCATCCAAGCCAGGGTCGTAGGCCAGCCCTTTCCAGCCCACGGTAGTGCGCGGTTTTTCAACGTAGACGCGCATGACCGGTAAAATACGTTCGCTGATCTCTTCGCTTAGCGCAGCCAAGCGGTCGGCGTATTCCAGCGCTGCATCTGGGTCGTGAACGGAGCAAGGGCCAACGACAACCAGCAGGCGGTCATCGTGACCACTCAAAATTTGCTGTACGGCGTGGCGCTGGCGGGCAATTTGTTCCGTTAGCGGGTCGCTTAACGAGATACGTTGCCTGAGTTCAGCGGGGGTAGGCAGCCGCTTGGCAGTGGGCTCAGGCGCTGAAGGCGTTAGTCGAGCAGTAGCGTGGGCAGTGGTTACAACAGTTTTATTAATAACAGGGCTGACAGGCGCATTCATGATTAACTCTCCGCGATCGTGTGACATCGTATGGCTGTGTGACCACCCAAGTAAACACGGTCGGAGGTGGCAGCTAGCACCGACCGCGCGTCGCTAAATCGCCAGCTATAGCCATAACCCACAAAATAGGTAGCGAAAGCGTTAGTCAGTGCGCGATAGATCATGATGCTGCTCCTTGATGAAATAATGATGAATAACTATTGCCGAAAATCGCTCAGTCTATAAATCGCTGGGGCCCTAAAACGCCAGAAGCCCCGGCGGGGTTACCGACCGGGGCTTCTGTGCTTGCGGCAGGCAACCGAGTGGTGTGCCTGGTGGCGCGACGTTAGGCGTCGGCCAGGGGCACACCGTGGCTAAACCAATACCCATAAAACGCAAAGCCACCAGCCAATACTGGCTGTGGGTTTACTGTATGTGGGGTGGTTAGTCGCTGCATGCCCATATTCCGTTAAATTCTGTTAGTTCCGCTGGCAATCGCTAGCCCAAGTAAATCGTATGATAGGGCTGCCGCCATGGCGTTGAGGTTTTATCCTGCCTGCAAGCGCTGCAAATGGCAACACTCAACCGCTAAAAGCTTGTACCCAACCAATGGTTGCGGGCAGCGCGCTCATGCTAACCAGCACCACCAAGCCTAGAAAGATGGACAGGAAACCAGAATCGTCTTTAAAGTTTTCGTCGTGTTGGGCCATGTTAGCCTCCTTTTTTGACAACGCTATATCAGGGGGAGCGTTACAACGCTGCGGTCATATTAAGTAGAACGGGGGGCGTAGGCAAACACATCCGAAAACACCCGCTCAAGCTTTGTGCCTTTTGTGTCGAGCACATCCAGGCAGGCGTAGACCATGTTGGGCGAACCCGAGATATAGACATCGTGGGTGTCTGGGGTGATATCGGCGCTTTTCAACACCTGATCAATACGGCCCAAGTGATGGGAGATCCGCTCGCCCGCTGCTAACGGCTCTTCCAAAGGCGATTCGGTTACCGCATGGAAGCAAACATTGGCGTGGGTTTGTGCCCAGTGGCTCGCCAGTTGCTCCAAATAGAGATCGCGGTGTTCGCGGGCTGCCCACCACAGCGAAATTTCCCGCTCAGGCTGTTCGTGCAGCACCGCTTCGATGATCGCTTTCATCTGGGAAAAACCGGTGCCCGCGGCAATCAGCATTAACGGACGTTGGCTTTGACGATCAAGCACGCACTCGCCGCTAGGTAAACGCAGCGTGAGCTGGTTGGCTACCTGCAGCAGTTCACGCAGCCGCGCTGAGTTATCCCGCTCCGGCCAGTGCTGTATATGCAGCTCGATAACACCATCACTGCGGTCGGCACTGGCGATCGAAAACGGCACCCAGGTGGCATCGTCCAGTTTAAGCTCTAAATATTGCCCTGGCGCGTGCTGCATGGCTTCAGCGCGCCCGGCGAGCGTCACACCAAACACATCGGGGCTTAAGTTCTCAACCTCGGTGACCTGGCACGTCAACGTCCTTGCACTCATGAAAGCCTCTTTTAACAAATTTGGTCAGCGATACATCGCATTCAGCGGCGAGCGGGCGGCAATTCAAGGTCAATCCCCAGCGCTTCCCAACGTTCATCCACCCGCGCTTTAACGGCATCGTCCATCACAATCGGGGTGCCCCATTCACGATCCGTTTCGCCTGGCCACTTATTGGTGGCATCCAGGCCCATTTTCGAGCCGAGGCCCGAGACTGGCGAGGCGAAATCGAGATAATCAATCGGGGTATTTTCGACCATCACAGTGTCCCGGGCGGGATCCATCCGGGTGGTGATCGCCCAGATTACGTCTTCCCAATTGCGCGCGTCCACGTCGTCATCCAGCACAATCACAAACTTGGTGTACATAAACTGACGCAGGAAGCTCCACACCCCCATCATCACGCGCTTGGCGTGGCCGGGGTACTGCTTCTTCATGGTGACCACCGCCATGCGGTATGAACAACCTTCCGGCGGCAGGTAGAAGTCGACAATTTCGGGGAACTGCTTACACAGAATGGGCACAAAGACTTCGTTGAGCGCCACACCCAGAATCGCCGGCTCGTCCGGCGGACGCCCGGTGTAGGTCGAGTGATAAATCGCATCACGGCGCATAGTCATCCGCGTGATGGTAAACACCGGGAAGTGGTCGACCTCATTGTAGTAACCGGTGTGGTCACCAAAGGGGCCTTCCGCCGCCATATCATCGGGGTAGATAAAGCCTTCGAGGATAATCTCGCTGGACGCGGGCACATCCAGATCAGCATGGGCGCACTTCACCAACTCGGTGCGCGAACCGCGCAGCAGGCCCGCAAAGGCGTACTCCGAGAGCGAATCCGGCACCGGAGTAACCGCACCCAATATCGTCGCCGGGTCGGCGCCAAGCGCCACTGCAACGGGGAAAGGTTCGCCTGGGTGGGCTTTTTGGAACTCCAGAAAATCCAGCGCGCCGCCACGATGGGAGAGCCAGCGCATGATTAGCCGGTTTTTGCCAATTTTCTGCTGGCGGTAAATACCTAGATTCTGGCGCTTCTTATGCGGCCCTTTGGTAATCACCAGTGGCCAGGTAACCAGCGGCGCTGCATCGCCAGGCCAGCAGTGCTGAATCGGTAGCAGGCCAAGGTCGACCTCGTCGTCTTCATACACCACCTCTTGCACCGACGCGTGCTTAACGTTTTTCGGCCCCATGCTAAGCACTTGCTTGAAGATCGGCAGCTTGTCCCAGGCGTCTTTCAAGCCTTTGGGCGGATCAGGCTCTTTGAGAAATGCTAACAGCTTGCCCACTTCTCTGAGTGCTTCTACCGACTCCT
The DNA here is from genome assembly GCF_026104355.1 of Halomonas sp. BDJS001. Taxonomy (NCBI): domain Bacteria; kingdom Pseudomonadati; phylum Pseudomonadota; class Gammaproteobacteria; order Oceanospirillales; family Halomonadaceae; genus Halomonas; species Halomonas sp. BDJS001. Next base: position 567,742 of record NZ_CP110535.1, on the reverse strand, counting down.
GCCCCATGCCCAGCGCCACCCGCTTTGGAGTGCCAAACAGGTTACCCAGCAGCGGCATGTCGTGGCCTTTGACGTTTTCAAACAGCAACGCCGGGCCACCGGCACGCAGTGTGCGGTCACAAATTTCGGTGATTTCCAGGTAAGGATCGACTTCGACATGGATACGTTTGAGTTCACCCTGGGCTTCAAGCGCCGCGATGAACTCACGCAGGTCTTTGTACTTCAAGGCACGCTCCCTGGCTGGCGAATGCGCCGCTAGATGACATTAGCGGCGTTGATCATAGCGGCGGTTCTGCACTACACGCTAGCGTCGCATTTGCGCTACCACTTAGCGACGTTTCATCGCTTCAAAGAACTCGAGATTGGTCTTGGTATCTTTCAGACGGTCAATCAGGAATTCAGTGGCGGCGGTATCTTCCATCGGATTGAGTAGCTTGCGCAGAATCCACATACGCTGCATTTCATCCTCAGAGGCCAGCAGGTCTTCACGACGGGTGCCACTGCGACGGATATTGATCGCCGGGAATACGCGACGCTCAGCCAGCTTGCGATCCAGGTGGGCTTCCATATTGCCGGTACCCTTGAACTCTTCGAAGATGACTTCGTCCATTTTGGAGCCGGTATCGACCAACGCCGTGGCGATAATCGTCAGGCTGCCGCCCTCTTCGATGTTACGCGCCGCACCAAAGAAGCGTTTCGGCTTTTCAAGGGCGTGGGCATCGACACCACCGGTAAGTACTTTGCCGGAGCTCGGTACCACGGTGTTGTAGGCACGCGCTAAGCGAGTAATCGAGTCGAGCAGAATGACCACGTCTTTCTTGTGCTCGACCAGGCGCTTGGCTTTCTCGATGACCATTTCAGCCACTTGCACGTGACGCGCCGGTGGCTCATCGAAGGTCGACGCCACGACTTCGCCACGCACGGTGCGCGACATTTCGGTCACTTCTTCAGGGCGCTCATCGATCAGCAGTACGATCAGATGACACTCTGGGTTGTTGCGTGTGATGGAGGTCGCGATGTTCTGCAACATCAGCGTCTTACCCGCCTTGGGCGGCGATACCAGCAGACCACGTTGGCCTTTACCGATTGGCGCGGTTAGATCGATGATCCGCGCGGTAAGGTCTTCCGTGGAGCCGTTACCGATCTCCATACGCATACGATCGTCTGGGAACAGTGGCGTTAAGTTCTCAAACAGGATCTTGTGCTTGGCATTTTCCGGACGGTCAAAGTTGATTTGACTGACCTTCAGCAGGGCGAAATAGCGTTCACCCTCCTTCGGCGGGCGGATTTTGCCGGAAATGGAGTCACCCTTGCGCAGATTGAAACGGCGGATCTGCGAAGGCGATATATAGATATCGTCGGGACCGGCGAGATACGAGCTGTCAGCGCTACGCAGGAAGCCGAAGCCATCCTGAAGAATTTCCAGCACACCGTCGCCATAGATATCCTCGCCACTTTTGGCGTGTTTCTTGAGGATGGCGAAAATGATGTCCTGCTTGCGCGAACGGGCCAAGTTATCAATACCCATTTCACGGGCGATATCGAGGAGCTCGGGAACGGTTTTTTGCTTGAGTTCAGTGAGATTCATCGGTGTGTTAGAAAGTTGCTCATGGAAGCTGGGCGCCAGGCGCCGGGAGTAAGACAGGAGGCGTGAAAGTGACGCCGTGTGATGCGTTCAGACCCCGGTAAAGGCACGCGCTCGAAGATGAAAGGAACGTCGCTGAACTTAACTAACAACGCTGCTGCTTGTTGTTATTAAGACTCAACTCGAGGGTGCTAACACTTGCCAACTCTGGTTCCCACAGGAGAGTGGTTGAACCAGTGGGTTATCTGACGACTTGGAATTTTGGCTGACGCTAACGGGATACACTGTGAGTAACGTCTGGGGCGACCAAGGTGCCGTACTTGAACGACGCATGCAAGATGTTTTACCTAAGCAACGTATCTAAGACGCTCTTTATCTCTGAGCTAGCTCTAATAAACTATTCCTAAGACGTTGCGCAATCTCAACCGCGGCGTGCTTGTGGGCACACTAACTAACCAGGTCAGATCAAGCCAGTAGGTCGATGGTAGTCAAGCGCCGCGACAAACGCAAGCCTTTAGGCGTCTGGCAATTGACAATAGATAAAGGTCGCCGCAACCTTGGCACAGCCAACACGAAGGAAAGCTCATGCCCAAGGACATTACGCTCCCCATTGCCCCCTCTGCAGCTGAGGTAGACAGCGGTGCGCCGCAGCGCTTCGCCGCTATAGATCTGGGCTCCAACAGCTTTCACCTACTGGTGGCTAACTACCAGCACGAGCGCCTCCAGGTGGTGGCCCGCTTGGGTGAAAAGGTACAGCTCGCTGCTGGCTTGGACGATGACGGCCTGCTCAGCGAAGAGGCGATGCAGCGCGCGCTGGACTGCCTGGGGCGGTTTGCGCCGTTTTTAAGCGATATTACCAACGCCAATTTGCGTATTGTCGGCACTAACGCCCTGCGCGATGCCGATAATAGCCAGGCATTTATCGAGCGCGCCGAGACCCAACTAGGTCACGCCATCGAAATTATTGCCGGCCGTGAAGAGGCGCGCCTGATCTATTTGGGTGCTGCCCACGCGCTGGCCGAAAATGGCCGCCGATTAATCGTCGATATTGGCGGCGGTTCAACCGAATTTATCATTGGCGAAGCCTTTGAGCCCAAAGCGCTGGAAAGCCTACGCATGGGCTGCGTGACCTTTTCCCGGCGCTTCTTCCCCGACGGCGAATTAAATGAAAAACGCATGCGCCGCGCCGAACTCGCCGCACTTTCCGAGCTGGCTAATATTCAGCGCCCCTACCAACGCCTGGGATGGGACGACCCGGTCGGCTCCAGCGGCACCATTAAGGCTGCCGCCAGCGTACTGCATGCCTACGGCGACACTCCCCATGAGGGCGTGATCACCCGCGACGGTTTGCAAAAGCTGCGCGAACGGCTGCTGAAGTGTAAACAGCTGGATAAAGTCGTGCTGGATGGACTTAAAGCCGACCGCGCCAAAGTCTTCCCGGCAGGTATTGCCATTCTTGGAGCGATTTTTGAGGCCTTTGATTTAACCCAGATGCGCTATGCGGATGGCGCGCTGCGCGAAGGCGTCCTCTACGACATGGCCGGACGCAACACGGCAGAGGATTCACGCTCCAAGAGCCTGGAGTCGCTGAAGCGTACCTACGACGTGGATAGCCGCCAAGGGCTGAACGTTGCTGATACCGCCACGCGCCTGTTTAACCAGGTTCGCCACGCTTGGTCACTCAGCCCCGAGCAAGGGCGCTACCTGCAGTGGGCCTGCCATGTACATGAAATAGGTCTGGCGATCTCGCATAGCCAGTTTCATCGCCACGGTGCCTACCTGTTGGAGCATTCCGATCTCGCTGGCTTTTCACGCCCGGAACAGCGCCAACTGGCGTTTCTAGTGCGCGCCCACCGGCGCAAATTTCCGCTCAAGGAGTGGCAGACCCTGCCCGAGGCGCAGCAGGCGACCACTCAAAAACTTGCCCGACTGCTGCGTTTAGCCGTGCTGCTCAACCATTCACGCCCTGAAACCGCTCCCTCGCTGCCAGAAATAAGCGCCGACAGCGATAGCCTGACCATCACTCTGCCCGCCAATGATGAACCCACCCTACTGAGCACTGATTTGGAGCAGGAGCAGGCCTTTATGGAAGCTGCCGGTTTTAAACTGGTGATCAAGCAGGCAAATTAAGACGCGTAAAGCGAGTGCCCTCTGCCTGCCATAACAGCTTAGCAGGGGGACGTATGACGCCGACACATGCCCCTGCTTGCATAATCACCACCAGCCGCTCGCGCTCCCAAGGGGGAATGCCCGCCTCTTGCAGTAACCGCTTTACATCCCGCCGTCCTCGTTTGGGCAGTTGAATCACCTCCCCACCCTGCCGCCAGGCTGCTTTCAGGGCCTGAGACGGCTGTTGTAACACCACCACTTGCCAGCCTAACGGCCCGATGGGCGTTTCCAGTGGCGTTTGACCATCCCAGTCAACTTCCCAAGCCGGGAGCGGTTCAAGCGGCGCCAGCAGATAGAGCCGCTGGCGCCACAAGCGCGCCTGAGCGCCCGGCCACTCGATGCATACTGCAGCATCCGCTTTGGCTGATAGCTGCTCAAGAAGGCTCTCTAGGCGCTTCTGGGGCGGTGTCGGCAAGCCTTGGCGCTGGCATAGAGTGCGTACCAGCAGCCGCTGGCGTGCCCGGGGGCGTTCGCCCAGTGCCGCCGCGTCGATGCATGAACCAAGGTGCGGGCTATCGAGCCGTAAGCGGTGCAGCTCTTCTTGGGCGTATTCGCGCAGCAACAAATCCGCTTCACCGACATGGGCAGCACTGCTCGCCAGGGCTGTATCGGCCGTTGGCCAGCGCTCACGTAATACGGGCATTAGCCGGTGACGCAGGCGGTTGCGATCAAAGCGAACATCCTGATTGGTGGGATCTTCGCACCAGCTCAAATCGAGCAACTCTGCAGCAGCTTCCAGTTCAGCCCGGCGCACGCTGAGCCATGGCCGCACCAGGGTAATGCCCTGGACATCGCGTCGGAAGGGCATGCTCGCCAGGCCAGGCAGTCCGCTGCCGCGCAGAGCGGCAAGCAGAAAGGTTTCCGCCTGATCATCCTGGTGCTGGGCCAGCCAGAGGGTATCGCCCGCGGCAAGGGTGGCAGAAAACGCCTTATAGCGGGCAGTGCGGGCGGCACCTTCGATGCCTTCACCTTGTGCATCTACCGACACACTGACCACCGTCAACGGCACGCTCAAACGCTCGCAGAGTGTTTGAGCGTGCGCTTGGAAGGTCTTTGCCGCCGCCTGGAGACCATGGTTAACGTGAATGGCTTGCAAGTGGCTGCCTGCTTGTTCGCAGACCTGGGCAGCTAAAGTGAGCAGCAGGCAGGAGTCCAAGCCGCCGGAGATTGCCACCCAAACAGAGCGCCCCGGCGGGGTTTCCGCCAGGGCGTCGTTGAGCAGGCCTTGCAGCGTATTAAGCGGCTGGGGCGCCATAGCTCATTAAGCGTTTGTAACGACGCTCTAGCAGCGCGTCGGTGTCCATCGCCTGCAGGCGTTCCAGGCTGGCAGTCAGCGCCTCTTTGACCCGCTCCGCGGTGGTCAGCGGGTGGCGGTGGGAGCCACCGAGGGGCTCTTTGATCAGTGAATCGACAAAGCCCAGCTCTTTTAAGCGTTCGGCGGTGATCCCCATGGCTTGGGCCGCTTCAGAGGCTTTTTCAGCGCTTTTCCATAAGATTGAGGCGCAGCCTTCCGGTGAAATAACCGAATAAGTAGAGTACTGCAGCATCTGCAGCTCATCGCAGACGCCAATAGCCAGCGCGCCGCCGGAGCCACCTTCGCCCACCACGGTGGAAATAATCGGCGTTTTCAGTCGCGACATAACGGCCAGATTATAGGCGATGGCTTCGGACTGACCGCGCTCTTCCGCATCGATGCCGGGATAGGCACCAGGTGTGTCAATGAAGGTCAGCACCGGCATCTTAAAGCGCTCAGCCATCTCCATCAGACGGCACGCTTTGCGGTAGCCTTCGGGGCGGGGCATGCCGAAGTTACGGCGCACTTTCTCTTTTACATCACGGCCTTTTTGATGGCCAATCACCATCACCGGGGCATCGTTCAAGCGTGCGATGCCACCGACCAGCGCCGCATCATCGGCGAAGTTGCGGTCGCCGTGCAGCTCGTCGAAGTCGGTGAAGATGTGTTCGAGATAGTCCAGCGTGTAGGGCCGCTGGGGGTGCCGGGAAAGCTGAGAAACCTGCCAGGGAGTCAAATCCTTGAAGATCGATTCCGTCAGCTTACGACTCTTCTCTTCCAGCCGAGAAATCTCGTCGGAAAGGTTGACTTGGCTATCGGAGCTGACTAACCGCAGCTCCTCAATTTTTGCCTGTAGTTCGGCAATCGGCTGTTCAAAATCGAGATAATTAGGATTCATCGGCGCTGCCTATAAAAAAGTAGCCTGATCAAAATAAGCATTGATAAGTAATAAAAGAGTAAGCGCATTATCGCACCCTGACCCAGCCACGCAAGTTGAGTGCCCGCCGCCCCTCTTTTAACGATAACGGAGTTGCACACCCGTCTGGCCCTGGACATCCCGCAGCGCCAGCAGCAAATCATCGCTAGGGGCAACCTTCCACTCATCATCCAGTTCAAGCCAGGCCACCGCCGCTGGGTGGCGGTACTGCAGCCGCACGGGCAAGCCCTCTTGATCGCGATAGGGTGTCAGGCTGTCGCGCAGGGTTTCGATTAAGCGACCATTGATCTGCCCCGCATCCAGCGCCAGCTCCACCGCCTGACCATAGCGAATGCGCGCCGTCACCATAGGCGTGACATCTTTACCGCGTAGGCGCAGGCCGCCAGAGAATTCATCGCTGGAGACCTCGCCTTCAACGATGAGTACCTGATCGGCCTCAATCTGACCGCGCAACTGCTCGAATAGCTCCCCAAACAGCGAAGCTTCAATACGTCCGGTGCGGTCATCCAGGGTGATAAACGCCATGGTATCACCACGCTTGGACTTCATGGTGCGCACGCCGACCACGAGCCCAGCCACGCGCTGGGGATCGCGGGAGGGTTTCAGATCGCTGATCCGGGTCGACACAAAGCGCTTTAACTCACGCTCGTACTCATCAATCGGGTGGCCCGTGAGGTAGAGTCCCAGGGTGTCTTTCTCTCCCGAGAGCCGCTCGCGATCAGTCCACTCACGGGCGTTGATATACTCGGCATAAACGTTGCTATCACCGTCGCCTTCATCGTCAGCGGCGAACGCATCACCAAACATGTCCAGCATGCCCAGGTTCTGATTGGTATGGTTCTGCGCGGCGGCTTTAAGCGCGTCTTCCATTGCCGCATACAGCACCGCACGATTGGGGCCTAGGGTATCCAGCGCGCCGGAGCGAATCAGCGCTTCCAGCGTACGTTTATTCATCCGTTTGGGATCAATGCGACGGCAGAAATCAAAGATATCCTTGAAAGGGCCATCTGCTTCGCGGGCTTCGACAATGGCGCCAATGGGGCCTTCGCCCACGCCGCGAATGGCGCCTAGCCCGTAGACCACCCGGGCATCGGTATCGACAGTGAACTTGTAGCCACCGACGTTGACATTCGGCGGCGTCACGGTGAGGCGGAGATTGCGGCACTCCTCAATCAGTGGCACCACTTTATCCAGGTTGTCCATTTCCGTGGACATTACCGCGGCCATAAAGGGCCCCGGATAGTGGGCTTTCAGCCACGCGGTTTGGTAAGAGACCAGCGCGTAGGCGGCCGAGTGTGACTTGTTAAAGCCGTAGCCAGCGAATTTCTCTACCAGGTCAAAGATGTTACCGGCCAGATCTTTATCGATACCGTTGGCGGCGCACCCTTCCATAAAGCCGTCGCGCTGCTTGGCCATCTCTTCAGGCTTTTTCTTACCCATGGCCCGGCGCAGCATATCGGCTTGGCCGAGGCTGTAGCCTGCCATGACCTGAGCGATCTGCATGACCTGCTCTTGGTAGAGAATGATGCCGTAGGTGGGTGCCAAGACAGGTTTCAACAGCTCGTGCTGGTAATCCGGGTGTGGATAAGAGACTTCCGCACGGCCGTGCTTACGGTTGATAAAGTCGTCGACCATGCCCGACTGCAGTGGGCCGGGGCGGAACAGCGCCACCAGGGCAATCATGTCGTCCAGGGAGTCAGGCAGTAGGCGCTTGATCAGTTCCTTCATGCCGCGGGACTCAAGCTGGAACACCGCCGTGGTTTCGGCGCGCTTGAGCATCTCGAAGGTAGGGGCGTCGTCCAGCGGGATGCTGTCGATGTTGAGCGGATCCTGGCCGTTAACGCTGCGCACCTTGTCGACCATCTCCAGCGCCCAGTCGATAATTGTCAGCGTACGCAGGCCCAGGAAGTCGAACTTGACCAGCCCGGCCTCTTCAATGTCGTTTTTATCGAACTGTACAACTAAACCAGAGCCATCTTCATCGCAGAGCAGCGGTGAAAAATCAGTCAGTTTGGTGGGGGCGATAACCACCCCCCCGGCGTGCTTGCCGGTACCGCGGGTGGTGCCCTCTAGCTTGAGCGCCATCTCCCAGATCTCTTCGGCTTCGTCGTCGTTGCCAATAAATTCTTTGAGCGCGGGCTCCTGCTCAATCGCTTTAGACAGGGTCATGCCCACTTCAAAGGGGATCAGCTTGGAGAGCTTATCCCCCAGCGAGTAGGGACGGCCTTGGGCACGGGCCACGTCGCGTACCACGGCCTTGGCCGCCATGGTGCCGAAGGTGACAATCTGGGAGACCGCATTGCGCCCGTAGCGCTCGGCTACGTACTCGATCACCTTGTCGCGCTTCTCCATGCAGAAGTCGACGTCAAAGTCGGGCATCGAGACACGTTCCGGGTTCAAAAAGCGCTCGAACAGCAGGTCGTAACCAATCGGGTCTAAGTCAGTGATCTTCTGTGCATAGGCCACCAGCGAACCGGCACCAGACCCCCGCCCAGGACCAACCGGTACACCGTTATCTTTCGCCCACTGAATAAAGTCCATTACTATCAGGAAGTAGCCGGGGAACCCCATCTGGATAATAACGTTGAGTTCGAACTCCAGCCGGTCGCGGTAGCGCTGGTCGATCGCCTGGTACTCTTCGCTGTCGCGGGGGTAGCGCTGCGCGGGAAACAGAAAATCCAACCGCTCGGTTAAGCCGTCATGGGAGACTTTGCGGAAGAACTCATCCTGGGTCATGCCCTCGGGAATGCCGAACTCGGGCAGGAAAATCTCGCCCAGGCGTACGTCCACACTGCAGCGCTCGGCAATCATCACGCTGTTTTCCAGCGCTTCGGGAATATCGGCAAACAGCGCCGCCATCTCCTCGGGGCTTTTTAGATACTGCTCTTCGCTATAGCGACGCTCCCGGCGCGGGTCGTCCAGCGCTTTACCTTCGCCGATGGCGACGCGGGTTTCGTGCGCCCAATAATCGTCACGCTCAAGAAAGCGCACATCGTTGGTCGCCACCACTGGCGTGCCCGTCTCAATGGCCAGCTTGACGCTGGCGTGAACACAGGCCTCTTCCAGCGCACGCCCGGTGCGAACTAGCTCCAGATAAAACCGATCCGGAAATGCCGCCTGCCACTCTTCGAGTAGTACCCGCGCATCCTGTTCATGATCAGACAGCAGGTGGCGGCCAATTTCCCCCTCCCGGGCGCCGGAAAGTGCAATCAAGCCTTCGCTCTGTTCCAGTACCCACTGTTTATCGAGAATGGCGCGCCCCTGGCGCTGGCCATGGGTCCAACCTTTCGAGATCAACTCGGTCAGATTGCGATAGCCAACATCGTTCATCGCCAGCAGCGTTAGCCGGTAAGGATGGGACTCGTCATGGGGATTCTGGAGCCATAAGTCGCTGCCAATAATCGGCTTCAACCCCGCCCCCTGGGCGGCTTTGTAGAACTTCACCAGACCAAACAGGTTGGTTTCGTCGGTCAAGGCCAGCGCTGGCATCGCCCGTTCAGCCGTGGTACTCACCAGCGATTTAAGCTTCACCAAGCCATCGACCAGGGAGTATTCACTGTGCAAACGCAGATGAACAAACGGTACCGTCATAACACTCTCGCTAAATAAATAAACAGGCTTAAAGCAGCGCCAACTGCCGCTGCACCGGCGCGAAGCTGCGGCGATGTTCGGCCAGTGGCCCGTGTGCTGCAAGCGCCGTCAGGTGCTCTTTGGTCGGGTAGCCTTTATGGCGCGCAAAACCATACTCAGGATAGCACTCATCCAAGGCGACCATCTGCGCATCGCGAGCGACCTTGGCCAAAATCGACGCCGCGGCAATGGCACAGTGGCGCGAATCGCCCTTTACCACGGCCTGCCCAGGCAGCAGATGGCCAGGTAATTTATTGCCATCGACAAGTAAATATTCTGCTGCAGGTGCCAGTGCATCGATGGCGCGGCGCATGGCCAAGTGGGTGGCATGGTAAATATTCAGCGCATCCACTTCGGCGGCGCTGGCTTCTGCTACGGCAAAAGCTAACGCCCGCTCTCGAATCTGACTATCCAGCGCTTCACGTTTGCGCGCCGTCAATTTTTTAGAGTCCGTAAGACCGTCGATGGGCTGAGCGGGGTCAAGAATCACCGCGGCGGCCACCACGCTACCTATCAGCGGCCCTCGGCCGACTTCATCGACCCCCGCCAGCCGCTCGCCGCTGTAAGAAATTTCTAATAGTGGAAAATCCTTGTGCTCGATCAACCAGTGCGCTGTCACCCTATCTTTAATGGCCATCAACACTCTCCAGTGGCTGACCCGCGGCCAACAGGCTAATCGCCTCGGCGGCGCGACGGCTGGCGTTACGCTGGAGCGTAGCGTGCATCTCGGCAAAGCGTATTTCCAAGGCATATCGACTTGCCTCGTCGGCCAACATGGCGCTGAGCTGGTCGGCAATCGCCTCCGGCGAGGCGGCGTCTTGAATCAGCTCAGGCACCAGCGTCTCCTGGGCAATCAAATTGGGCAGCGAGACCCACTGGGTTTTCACCATTCGTTTAGCCAGCCAGTGGGTGGCCGGAGCCATTTTATAGGCCACCAACATGGTGCGGTGACACAGCATGGCTTCCAGCGCGGCGGTACCCGAGGCCAGCAGTACAACATCGCTAGCCACCATCGCCTCACGGGCCTGGCCATCCAGCAGCGTAATCCGCTCCGCCAGTAGCGGGTAGTTGGCAAGCAGTGCGCTAATTTCCCGGCGGCGATCAGAGGTGGCCGCAGGAATAACCACTTTCAGCGCGGGGTGGCGCTGGCAGAGCTGTTCGGCAGCGTTGAGAAAAGTATCGCCCAAAAAGCGAATTTCATTGGCTCGGGAGCCGGGCAACAGCGCCAACACTTGGCTATCAGGCGCCAGCTCCAGCGCTTGGCGGGTGGCAGCACGGTCATTTTCTAGCGGCATTTCGTCAGCCAGGGGGTGACCCACAAAGGCGACGGGAACACGGTGTTCGCGATAGAAAGCGGCTTCAAAAGGGAGCAGTGTTAGCATGCCATTTACCGATTTAGCGATGCCTTTTACCCGCCCCTGGCGCCATGCCCATACGGAAGGACTCACGTAGTGAGCGGTGGTAATGCCGGCTTCGCGCAGTTGGCGCTCCAGACCTAAATTGAAGTCAGGCGCATCAATGCCCAGCATGATATCCGGCTGCCAGGCGAGCGCTTCGGCTTTCAACGTACGCCGTACCCGGATCAGTTCGGGGAGATGCTTTAGCACCTCAACCAGCCCCATCACCGCCAGGGTCTCTAAAGGAAAACGGCTCTCCATGCCCTCTGCCTGCATGCGCGGGCCGCCGATGCCGCGAAACTCGACGCCAGGATGGTGTGCTTTAAGCTCGCGCATCAGACCAGCGCCAAGAATATCGCCGGATAGCTCTCCGGCCACGAGATAGACGCGTTGCAGGGTCATAGGCAGATCAGCATGGGTTAGCGGGTGATGCCGCGGGTCGAACGCTCAATAGAGGCGGCAAAATGCTCGATTTCGGGCAGGTCAAAACGGCTACGCATTTCGACTAGTGCCTGCTCAGTGGTTAGCCCTTGGCGGTAGACCATTTTATAAGCAGCGGTTAAGGCACTAATCGCATCGCGGCTAAAGCCTCGGCGCTTTAAACCCACCAGGTTAAGGCCACGCGCTTCTGCTGGGTTGCCATTAATCATGATATAGGCGGGAGTGTCTTTGGTAATGATCGAGCCACCACCTGCCATGGCGTGATCACCAAAGTGGCAGAACTGATGCACTGCCGCCAAGCCACCCAGAATGGCATGATCGCCGACGGTGACATGGCCCGCCAGGGTGACCTGATTGGCTAAAATGCAGTCGTTACCAATCACACAGTCATGGCCGACATGCACGTAGGCCATAAACAGGTTGCGCGAACCAATGGTGGTTTCACTGCGATCCTGAACGGTGCCACGGTGAAGGGTGGCGCCTTCGCGAATCACGTTATCGTCCCCCATCACTAACCGCGTGGGTTCACCTGCATATTTTTTGTCCTGACAGTCTTCGCCTACCGAGGCAAACTGAAAGATACGCGTGCGCTCACCCAGGGTGGTGGGGCCTTTAACCACCACATGAGGGCCAATCACCGAACCCGCACCGATGGTGACGTTAGGGCCGATAATGCTAAAAGGGCCTACCTCAACATCGTCGGCAAGGCGCGCCGTCGGGTCGACCAGGGCAGTAGGATGTATCAAGCCACCTTCCTCTCGGCACAAATAATTTCCGCTTCGCAGGCCAGCTCACCGTCAACCGTGGCACGGCAGGCGAATTTCCAAATACCGCGTTTACCTTTAATCACATCGGCCTCTAGAGTGAGCTTGTCACCCGGCATTACCGGGCGCTTAAAGCGCACTTTGTCACTGCCTACGAGATAATATACATAGCCATCGGCAGGCAGTTTATTGACCGTTTTAAAGCCGAGAATGCCGCAGACCTGGGCCAGCGCTTCAATCACCAGCACGCCAGGCATGATCGGGTGATGCGGAAAATGGCCGTTGAAGAACGGCTCATTGATGCTGACATTCTTGTACGCAACGATGGATTCACCGATGGTGAGTTGCGTTACTCGATCCACCAGCAAAAACGGGTAGCGGTGGGGCAAGTACTCGCGAATTTCATTGATATCCATAACCATCGTAGCGACCTCTAAAATAAAAACGCCTGATGTACTCCTAAAGAGAGCCAGGCAAATACCAGCACGTCCGCTGATTAAAAGGCTGAGATTATACCCTGCCGCCATCTAGCCTCAAAACAGCAGCCGGCAAAATTCAATCAGCACTCATTAATCACGCTGTTTTTTTCCAATCTGGCTAGGCGCTTAGCGATGTCATCAAGCTGTTTAAAACGCACCGCGTTCTTACGCCACTGGCTATTGGCCATGGCGCCGGTTCCGGAGGAGTAGACCCCTGGCTCATGGATTGAGTTCGTTACTAAACTCATTCCTGTTACCTGAACGCTATCGCAAATCGTCAAATGGCCTGACAAACCAACGCCGCCACCCAGCATACAGTGCTTACCAACCTTGGTAGAGCCAGCAATACCGACACAACCCGCTAAGGCGCTGTGGTCACCAATGATAACGTTATGGGCGATTTGCACCTGACTATCAATTTTGACGTCATTACCAATCACCGTATCACCCAGCGCGCCACGATCAATGCTGGAGCAGCTTCCCACCTCAACATCATCGCCTAGCACCACGCCCCCCAACTGGGCAATTTTATGCCATCCAGCACCGTCATGGGCGAAACCAAACCCGTCACCACCGATGACACAGCCGCTTTGCAGGATGACTCGCTTACCCACCACCACCCCATGGCAGACAGTGACATTGGCGTGCAGCCGCGTTGCTTCACCGATAATGCTGTCGGCCCCCACCACGCTCCCTGCCCCAATCACTACACGGTCGCCCAATACCGCACCCGCTTCAATCACGGCGTGCGCTTGAACGCAGACACCGGTGCCTATCTGGGCGTCCTCTGCCACTACCGCCGTGGGGTGGATACCGACGACGTCGCGGGCAGGCAGCGGGTCAAACAGCTGAGATAGCTTGGCATAACCCAAGTACGGGTTATCGATTTCCAAACGCGCTACCGGGCAGTGTTTGCCATGCTCCGGGTGCAGCAATACCGCTGCCGCCTTGGTCGTCGCCAAATCTTTCAGATAGGCACGGTTGGCCAGGAAAGCGACTTGATCCGGCTGCGCTTCTTTTAGCGTCGCCAAACCACGTATCGGCTGCTGGGCGTTGCCGCTAACGGTAACGCCCAGTTGGCGCGCAATGTCTGCGAGGGTTAGGTGATGAGAAGCGTGCGTCATGGGAGCCCAGGGAAGCTTTAGTGTGGCTTGGCCACAGCATTCATCGTTTAAATTTAGTTCAAGGTATCAAAAATCTGCGTGACTTCGTCGGTCACATTGGGCAGATCCACACCGGAGTGCAGTACGCCCTGGGGCTCAACCAGTACATCAATACCGTGGCGCTCCAGTACCTGTTCGACGGCTTGCTCCAACTTCGGTTCAGCGCTTTCCAAAAACTGCTGTTCGGAGCGCTGCTGGGCCTGCATGACTTCCTGGCGAAGCTGCTCAAAACGGCTACCCTTCTCTTGTAGTTCGCTAATTAGCGACTCACGCTGAGACTGGGCCATGGTTTCGCCTTCGTTCTGCAAACGCTGCTGGAGTTGCTGCAACTCATTACCCAGGTTTTGCGCTTCCCGCTGCTGATTGCCGATTTGCCCTTCCAGAGTACTCATTGACGCCTGTGCAGACTGGGTATTCATCAATGCTGCTCGCCAGTCCAACACCGCGACTTCTGCAGCGTGAGCGGGCAAAATCATCGCGCCCAACAGGCATACCACCGCTGTCAGTTTACGCATCCTATTATCTCCTTAGGTCACGCCAGCCGCGCGCCACCATGGCACGCGGTCTAGCAAAATTAGCACGATTGCCCTTTAGAACGTTTGTCCTAATGAGAACTGGAAGAACTGAGTGTCGTCACCGCTCTCATCGTTCAATGGCTCAGCAACGCTAAAGGTCAGCGGGCCTACCGGTGTCAGCCAAGAGAGACCAATACCGGCACTGTAGCGCAAATCGCCTAGATCAACGCCGGAGTTGCACTGCTGGCGCCCTGCATCTTCATCCAGCACATCGTAGCAAGAGGTCAGGAAGGTGTTACCGCCATCCAGGAACAGTGATGTTTGCAGTGCACGCTGGTCTTCAATAAAGGGCAGCGGGAAAATGATCTCGGCACTGCCTTCTATGGAAACATTACCGCCCAGTGTACGGTCACGGCCGCCTTCGGTTGCTGGTGTGGTGCGCTGCCCCAGCGTATTCGACGTAAAGCCACGCACCGAGCCAAGACCGCCCGCGTAGAAGTTCTCATAGAAAGGGAACGGATCGTTGCCGCCCAGCGTATCGGCATAACCAGCGTTGCCGGTAAATTTGAACGCCCAGGTCTCATCATCGTTAATCGGGAAGAGCTGTTGCGCCCGCGCGCGCAACTTGTAGTACTCCGAATCGCTGCCCGGCACGCCGGTTTCCAGCGATAAACGCTGATAGTTACCATCGGTCGGCATAATACCGCGGTTGAGGTTGTTGCGTGTCCAGCTAGCGGTCAGCTTCAGGCTTTGCGCATCTTCGCCCTGATCTTCCACATAGCGACGAATTTCTGAGGCGGTGTCGAAGTAGGTTTTCACCGTTAGGTCTTCAACGCTTGCACCGAAGTTAAGACGCGACAGTTCGCTTACGGGGTAACCAAAGTTGATGCCGGCACCATAAGCGTCGGTCGAGAACGTCGAAATATCCGAATCGGCGTAATCGGTTTCGCGGTAAAAAACATTGTAGCCGCGAGAAATGCCATCCAATGTCCAGTAGGGATCCGTGAAGCCAAAGTTCACACTGGTAAAGGTGTCGCTACGCTGAGCCCCTACATTGACCCGGTTACCCGTACCCAGGAAGTTATTTTGTGACAAACCGACGCCGTAAATAACCCCGGCACTCTGGGAGAAGCCAACGCTTGCCGAGACAGAGCCAGAAGGCTGCTCTTCGACATTATAAGTCACATCAAGCAAATCCGGCTCGCCAGGCACTGACTCCGTATCCACTTCTACCTGGCTAAAGAAGCCCAGCCGCTCAAGACGCTGACGCGATTGAGTTATGGCCTCGGTGGAAGCGGGCGCGCCCTCCAACTGAATCATCTCACGCCTCAGTACTTCATCCTGAGTGGTGGTATTTCCGTAAAACTCGATACGGCGTACATAGGCGCGCTCACCGGGATTGACGGCAATCACCAGGTCGACCGTTTCACCGTCATCAGCCATTTCAGGCACGCCCTGAATATCAGCGAAGGCGAAGCCTTCGGCGCCTAAACGCTGGCGAAGGGCTTCCGTAGAGGTATTCACATCACCACGGGAAAAAATCTCCCCCTCTTTGACGGTGAGTAGCTGGCGGGCTTCATTTTCGCTGATCTGTAGATCACCTGCGAAACGGATATTGCCCACCCGGTACTGGGCCCCTCATCAACGTTGAGAGTAATAAATATTTCTGATTTTTCAGGGCCAATCGATACCTGAGTCGAGGTAACATCGAAGTTTACGTAGCCGCGATCAAGATAAAATGATCGCAGCCGCTCGATATCACCCGAAAGCGCTTCACGGGAGTACTCGTCGCTAGAGAACCAGCCGAAAAAGCGTCCTGGCCGATCATTTAACTCAAACACACCACGCAGCGTTTCATCATCAAACGCTTCGTTACCAACGATATTGATTTGGCGAATCTTGGCTACTTCGCCTTCGTTGATATTGATATTGACCTGCACCCGGCCCTCATCAACCTCCTCCACTTCGGTATCGATGCTGGCGCTGTAGCGACCTTGGGACTGATAGACGCCCTCCAGCTCGCGCTGAATCTCTTCCAGTGTAGAGAGCTCCAGTACCTGACCTTCGGAGAGTCCTGATTCACGCAAACCATTGCGCAAGTCCTCTTCGGAGATCTGATCGTTGCCGCTGATCTGAAGTCGCGCAATGGTTGGCCGCTCGACGACCTGAATAACCAGCACATCGCCTTCGCGTGCCAGGGAGACATCGTCAAATAGGCCTGTGGCGAACAAGTCACGGGCAGCGGCAGCTAACTGCTCTTCGCTGACGCGATCATTGGCACTCACCGGAAATGCATTGAAGACCGAGGCGGCAGATACCCGCTGCAGTCCTTCCACTCGAATGTCTGAAACATCAAAGGATTGTGCTTGGGCGCCGCTGGCGCCTGCCAGCAAGAGTGCCGCCATTCCAAGGGTCTTGATTTTCATGCAGTCAATTCGCTCGCGTTGGTCTGCCTATCATTCCAGAAAGGCACCATATACATTTGTGCAGGCAGATGACAAGGCATCCTGCGCGCTACACGCGTCATTACCACAGGCGCATCAGATCAAAATAGAGAGCCATCAACATCAGGGTGCCGACCATGGCAAGCCCTATGCGCAATCCTACGGCTTGGGTTCTTTCGGATACTGGCCGTCCACGCACCACCTCCATAAAATAATAAAGCAAGTGGCCACCATCGAGCACCGGGATGGGTAGTAAGTTAAGCACCCCCAGGCTGATAGAAAGATACGCTAGAAAACCAATAAACGCTTCCATACCCGCACGGGCAGAGTCACCCGAGACCTGGGCAATGGTGATTGGCCCCGACAGATTGGAGGGCGAAATCAGCCCAACCAACATCTTACGGATAGCGTCCAAGGTAAGCAGTGTCATTTCACCCGTGCGTGAAAGCGCCTGCCCTACCGCTTCAATAGGCCCATAACGGATTTCACGCTGGAACTCTGCTGGCCACTCGACCTGCTCAGCGCCTGCGCCGATATAACCAATCTCAACCCCAGTTTCCAAACGGTTACTCCCGGGGGTTAAGTCAACACTCGACTGCTCCCCATTTCGCTCATAGGTGAGCCGCAGCGTTTCACCTGGACTACTTCGCACCATATTAACGAAGTGCATCCAATCATCCACCGGTTCGCCATTAATCGCCACCATCTTATCGCCAGCTTCCAGGCCTGCTTGTTCTGCAGCCTCCCCGCTCACGACCTGGCCTAAAATGGCTGGAAACTCAGGCTGCCACGGGGTAATACCCAGTGTTTGCAACGGCTGAGGCGGATCCTGGCGCACCAAATAATCAGTTACCGACAACCCAAAGCGCTGTGGCTCGCTCACGCCTTCGGGGCGGGCGTCGATATCCAACTCTCCGCTGAAGCCAATAATCGACACCAGCTTGAGGTTAACATCCTCCCAAGAGCGCATCTCATCGCCCTGAATAGCGACAATTTCATCGCCATTGGAGAGCCCGGCCTCGGCGGCCGGGGAGTCAGGCGCAACGCTGCCTACCATTGGCGATACCACCGTGGTTCCCGCCACGAACAGCACCCAATAAGCCACGATCGCCAGTAAAAAGTTAGCAATAGGCCCTGCCGCCACAATCGCAATGCGCTGCCAAACGGTCTTGCGGTTAAACGCCTGATCGAGCTGCTCTTCCGGAACCGGTGCCTCACGCTCATCGAGCATTTTGACATAGCCACCCAATGGAATGGCGGCTATGGCAAATTCGGTGCCCTGGCGGTCAACCCGCGACCATAGCGGCTTGCCAAAGCCCACCGAAAAACGCAGCACTTTGACGCCACAGCGCCTTGCCACCCAAAAGTGGCCAAACTCGTGGAAGGTCACTAACAGGCCCAACACCACGATGACCGCTAAAATATTCTGTATTAGGCCCACATTCACTCCTTAACGCCCTGCACTAACGACCAACTCATCGAATGCTTAAGCGGACCACCTTGTTACCAGTTCCAGCGCCTGCTGCCGCGCCCATTGATCGGTTGCCAATACGCTGTCCAGGCTGTCGACCCGGCCTTGATAGGGGTGCGATAGGACGTCGGCCACCAGTTGTCCAATCGCCTTAAAGCCGATCCGGCGCTGCAGAAAGGCGTCTACAGCGATTTCATTAGCGGCGTTGAGCACAACAGGTGCAATACCGCCCTGTCGCATCGCGTCGCGGGCAAGCCCCAGGCAGGGGAAACGGACTTCATCGGGAGCTTCAAAATCGAGCCGTGCCACCTGAAAAAGGTCAAGGGTTTCAACGCCAGCGTCAATGCGCTCCGGCCAAGCAAGCCCATAGGCAATCGGTGTACGCATATCTGGATTACCCAACTGGGCAATCACAGAGCCATCGTGATACGCCGCCATGGAGTGAATCACGCTTTGGGGGTGGACTACCACTTGGATCTGCTCAGGGGTAGCGTCAAATAACCAGCAAGCTTCGATCAACTCCAACCCTTTGTTCATCAGCGTGGCGCTATCCACCGATATCTTACGCCCCATCGACCAGTTCGGGTGAGCGCAGGCCTGCTCGGGAGTGACATTGTTGATATCCGCCTGGCTCCAGGTACGAAACGGCCCCCCAGAGGCCGTTAGCAGCAGTTGTCGAACGCCGTGCTTGGCAAGCCCTCCGCGATGCTCCGCAGGTAGACACTGATAAATGGCATTATGTTCGGAATCTATCGGTAGCAGTGTCGCCCCCGAACGTGAAACTGCCTCCATAAACAGTGCGCCGCTCATCACCAGCGCCTCTTTATTGGCCAGCAGCACCCGTTTGCCTGCTTCCGCGGCGGCGAGAGCAGGCAGCAAGCCCGCGGCACCTACAATAGCGGCCATTACGCAGTCGACGCTGGCGTCCCTTGCAACATCACACAGCGCCTGCGGGCCTGCACTCACTTCGGTGGGTTGGCCCGCTCGCTTAAGCTCCTCGCGCAGCCAAGCGGCATCGGCTTCATTATCCAATACAGCTACCGCGGGGCGATGCACTAGACACTGCGCTAGCAGAGCCTCTTTGGAAGTGTGTGCGGTCAGTGCATGGACACTATAGCGGTCAGGGTGGCGACCAATCACATCCAGCGTGCTGGTGCCCACAGAGCCTGTCGACCCAAGTACCGTCACGCGCTGCATAGCCGTGGGCTGATTAGCGTATTGACTCATAGCGGCGGCACCTGAGCAAACACTTGAACCAGCACTTCTACATAGAACAGCGCAAACAGCGGAATCGCTGCGGTGAGACTATCAATGCGATCCAACACCCCGCCATGGCCGGGGAGCAACTGGCTCGAATCTTTGATATTGCGATAGCGCTTGAGCATACTTTCCAGTAGATCACCTAGCACAGAAGCCAGGGTGACCACGGCGGTGACGAGTACCAGGGTAATCCCGCCGACCAGGTTCAGCGGCAACCACAGCGCAAACAGGATGGCCAGAATCGCGGTCGCCGCCAAGCCACCGAATACGCCCTCCCATGATTTGCCCGGGCTCACGTGGGGAGCCAATTTGCGCTTACCCCAGAGTCGTCCTACAAAGTAGGCGCCAATATCCGCACTCCAAACCAGCAGCAGCACAAACAGCAGCCAGGCCATTCCAATGTCACGCAGAACGTTAAACCCCACCCAGCAGGGCAACAGTACCCATAGGCCCATCGCCAACCGCCGCCCAGTGGCCTGCCACTGGCTACCTGAAGCAGGATAGCGGGTAACCCAATAGAGATTCACCAGCCAGCCAGCGGCGGAGAGCCAAAGCGGCCATATCGATGTGGCGGCGCCGGTCAACCACATGGCCAGCATCAACGCCGCCATCCCGGCTACCAGCTGAACGCGTTGCCCCATGCGGGTAACACCCGCCAGATTGGCCCACTCCCAGGTGGCAAGTAGCACCATCAACGCCGTAAATAGCGCGAATGCGCCCCCGTCTAATCCAAACAGGCCAACCAGCACCAGGGGTGCCAGCCAGGCTGCGGTGATAATCCGCTGTTTAAGCACCCTGCGCCTCTATTTGTTCGTCCGTCATCCCAAAGCGACGACGGCGCTGACAGAAGTCGTTTAATGCCGCGTCAAACGCCTCCGCACCGAAGTCGGGCCATAGCAGCGGGGAAAAGTGCAATTCAGCATAAGCCAACTGCCAAAGCATAAAGTTGGATAGCCGCTGCTCACCGCTGGTGCGTATGCACAGATCCACCGGCGGTACGTCTTCAACCCCCATTGCAGTGTCAAAACACGCCTCGTCGATCTCCGCAGGTGATAACTCGCCAGCCGCCACCTGTTCGGCGAGCGTGCGTGCCGCACGCGCTATATCCCACTGCCCCCCATAGTTAGCGGCAATCACCAAATGCATACCCGTGTTGCCCGCGGTTAACGCTTCAGCACGCTGAATATGCTTCTGGATGGCGTGGGAAAAGCCCCGTTGTTCACCAATGATCGAGAGGCGCACATTACGCTCGTTGAGTTTTTTGACTTCGCGCTTTAGCGCCATCAAAAAAAGCTCCATCAAGGCGTTAACCTCTGCGGCTGGGCGCTTCCAATTCTCACTGGAAAACGCAAACAGGCTAAGCGTTTGCACTTCGCGCTCGGCGGCCCGCTGAATCACCGCACGCACGGTTTCCACTCCGGCCCGGTGCCCGCGCACCCCCGAAAGTCCGCGCGCGCGCGCCCAGCGGTTATTGCCATCCATAATGATGGCAACATGAGACGGCGGGGCTTCCCCGGCCAGAGAAGACGCACTGGCATCGTCCGGCTGTTTTTCAGGAAGCTGCGGTGACGTCATGGATTCTCGCACCAAAGATCAGTCATAAAAAAACCAGCCAGAGTGTGGCAAAACGGGCAGCCTAAGCTGCCCGCGGCTGAGCTGAATACAGCACTGGGCACAGATTTATACCTGCATGAGATCCTGCTCTTTTGCAGTTAGCGCCTTATCGATTTCAGCAATATATTTGTCGGTCAGCTTTTGAATCGCGTCTTCACCTTCACGCTGATCGTCTTCGGTGATCTCTTTATCTTTTAGCAACGATTTGAAATCACCGTTGGCGTCGCGGCGTACGTTACGCACGGCAACGCGGGCATTTTCAGCTTCGCTGCGGGCCTGCTTGATGTAGCCTTTGCGGGTCTCTTCGGTGAGCATGGGCATCGGCACACGAATCACGTTGCCAGCACTGGCCGGGTTCAAACCCAGATCAGAGGTCATGATGGCCTTTTCGATCTTCTGCACCATGCCCTGCTCCCACGGCGCAATCGTCAGCGTGCGGGCGTCTTCAACGTTGACTGAAGCCACTTGGCTAAGCGGTACCTGGCTGCCGTAATACTCCACAGTCACCGCGTCTAAAATGCTCGGGTGAGCACGACCGGTACGAATTTTATTGAAGTTGCTATGCAGTGCCTCAACGCTTTTCTTCATGCGCGATTCGGCATCTTTCTTAATATCGTTGATCACGTCATTACCCTCTGTATATCAGCGTGCCTTCCTTGCCCCCTACCACCATGTTCAGTAGGGCACCAGGCTTATTCATATCAAATACCCGCACCGGCATATTATGGTCACGTACCAGGCAGATTGCGGTCAAATCCATAACGCCCAACTTTTGATCCAGAGCGTCATCATAAGAGAGCTGGTCGTACTTCACTGCATCCGAATGTTTTACCGGGTCTTTATTGTAGACGCCATCGACTTTGGTCGCTTTGATCACCACATCGGCGTCTACCTCAATACCGCGTAAACAGGCAGCAGAGTCGGTAGTGAAGAAGGGGTTACCTGTGCCTGCAGAGAACAGCACTACGTCCCCTGAGGTTAAATAGCGAATGGCGGTACGCCGGTCATAGTGCTCTACTACGCCGCTCATGGGGATGGCCGACATCACTCGCGAGCGGATGTTGGAGCGCTCTAAGGCATCGCGCATTGCCAACGCATTCATTACGGTAGCCAGCATACCCATATGGTCACCGGTAACGCGATCCATACCTGCTTCATTGAGCGCCGCGCCACGGAACAAGTTACCACCGCCAATCACGATACCCACCTGTACCCCAATGCCGACGAGCTGGCCAATCTCCAGCGCCATGCGGTCAAGCACCTTAGGGTCAATACCAAAATCGTGCTCCCCCATTAACGCTTCGCCAGACAGTTTGAGCAAAATACGTTTGTATTTTGACTTGGTGCCCGCGGCTTTGCTGGGTGCTACATGGGGGGTAGGCTCTTGAACATCACTCGACATGGCATCTCTCCTGAGGCAGACCTGTAAACAGGCAGGCGGGGCAGCCCCTTGGTATAAAACCAGTGTATAAAGCCAGCTATATCTGGGCTGTTTATACTAGCATTCATTATACAGGGGCCGGATACGCGAAGGCGTGCGCTCGCGCGCACGCCATCTTCTTTCTGAAACCTCTGACCTCAGCGACGGCCAGCCTGTTCCATTACTTCTTTAGCAAAGTCGACTTCTTCTTTCTCGATACCTTCGCCAACCTCAAAGCGCGTAAAGCCAACCACTTCGCCGCCCGCCGCTTTAACGAACTCAGCAACTGTCTGGTTAGGATCTTTTACAAACGGCTGCTCGGTCAGGCTGTTTTCTGCCAGGTACTTTTTCAAGCGACCCTGAACCATTTTCTCAGCGATCTGCTCCGGCTTACCGGCCATATCCGGCTGCGCCAGAATAATCGCCTTTTCCTGATCCAACTGCTCTTGGGGCATATCGGCAGGATGCGCAACCGCAGGATTAATTGCAGCGACGTGCATCGCAACGTCTTTTGCGACTTCCGAAGTACCACCTTTCAGTACGGTCAGAACGCCAATGCGGCCACCGTGGACGTATTCGCCCACCAGACCACCGTCAGCAGCGTTCACAACGATGGCACGACGCACACCGATGTTCTCACCGATTTTCTGAACCAGCTGCTCGCGGGCAGCTTCCAGTTCGCCAGCCATAACGGCAGCGACATCTTCACTTTTGGCAGCAAAGAAAGCCGCGGCGATTTTGTCGGCAAAGGCGATGAAGTTGTCATCACGAGCAACAAAGTCAGTCTCGGAGTTGATTTCAACCATTACGCCGTAGCTGCCATCTTCCGCTACACGCGTAACCACTACACCTTCGGCGGCGATACGATCGGCTTTCTTCGCCGCTTTTAGGCCGGAGCTTTTGCGCAGGTTTTCAATCGCAACTTCGATATCACCGTCGGCTTCGGTGAGTGCTTTTTTACACTCCATCATGCCGAGACCGGTACGTTCGCGAAGTTCCTTGACCTGAGAGGCGCTGATAGCTGCCATGAGAATTCACCTCTGAAATGGTTCTATGAGAGTTAAACGCAACACAGAGTATAGGCATGATAAATGACCATCATGTATCACACGCCCTATGTCTCTCTGCATCACGGGGCCGGTATTGAGTGCCGGCAAATTCGTCCGCTCAGACAGTTCATCTGTAGCGGGAAAAAGGGGGCAAAGCCCCCTTTATCTTGATGCGGAACAACTGCTCACCGCACCCACTGCTGCACTTACTCAGCGGCAGTGTTGTCTTCAGCTGCAGCGGCCTCTTCGGTCACTTCAACGAACTCTTCAGCGTTGGCTTCTTTAGCACGACCACACGCATCCGCAATCGCTTTCACGTAGATCTGGATAGCGCGGATAGAGTCATCGTTGCCGGGGATTACGTAGTCAACGCCATCGGGGTTGGAGTTAGTATCCACCACGCCGATAACCGGGATGCCCAGCTTGTTGGCTTCGTTGATCGCGATACGCTCGTGGTCAACGTCGATCACGAACAGTGCGTCCGGCAGGCCGCCCATGTTCTTGATACCACCGATAGAGCGCTCAAGCTTTTCCTGCTCGCGAGTCGCCATCAAGACTTCTTTCTTGGTCAGCTTCTCGAACGTGCCGTCTTCGCGCATGGTTTCAAGATCACGCAGACGCTTAATGGACTGACGGATAGTCTTGAAGTTAGTCAACATGCCGCCCAACCAGCGATGGTTGACGAAAGGCTGACCAGCACGGTTAGCTTCTTCTTTAATTACCTTGCTAGCGCTGCGCTTGGTGCCAACAAACAGAATCTTGTTGTTGGATGCCGCCATCTTCTCGACCACATCGATCGCTTCGTTCAGCGCCGGAAGGGTGTGCTCAAGGTTGATGATGTGAATCTTGTTGCGCGCGCCGAAGATAAATTTGCTCATCTTCGGGTTCCAGTACTTGGTCTGGTGGCCGAAGTGAGCACCTGCTTTAAGCAGGTCACGCATATTAACGTGAGACATGGTAGAACTCCTAAAACTCGGGTTAGGCCTCCACGCACCCCATGGATCCGACCGTTGACCACGTTAGACGTTGCCAGCGGCACCCGGGACCATGTGCCGGTGCATGTGTGTTTTTAAGGCTTGATAGTGAGCATTGTGTCTCTTGAGAGGCATAATGCGGATTCATCGCCCTGCCCTACTGCGTCCTTCCCAGCCAAGAAGCTCGGAATCACGATTGCAGGAAAGCGCGCGGCTTTATACCATAGATCATTGCCAAGATGAAGTCGCACCCCGTTTGACGGTCTTAAATTGCGCCATTCAATTTTCCACTCTGCATTCATATCGAGCATTCATGAACGTTCCTATCAAGACGCCTTCTGAAATCGAACACATGCGCGAAGCCGGGCGCCAAGCGGCTAGCGTGATAGAAATGATCACCCCCCATATCCAAACGGGTATCAGCACGGGTGAAATCGACCGTCTCTGTCATGAGTATATTGTTAACGAGCTGGGTTCAGCCCCGGCCCCCCTGAACTACCACGGTTTTCCCAAAGCGACCTGTACATCGATCAACCATGTGGTGTGCCACGGCATCCCCGACGATGCCAAGAAGCTTAAAAATGGCGATATCATGAACCTGGATATCACCGTCAAAACCAGCGCCGGCTACCACGGCGACTCCAGCGTGATGTTCGTGGTGGGTGAGACGATCCAGGGCGAACGACTGTGCCGCATCACTCAGGAGTGCCTGTATAAAAGTATCGAGCGGGTGAAGCCTGGCGTCCGCCTCTCAGAGCTTGCCCGGGTGATCCAAAAACACGCCGAAAGCAACGGCTACTCTGTCGTTCGCGACTTCTGCGGCCACGGCATCGGCGCCGACTTCCACGAGGAGCCGCAGTTTCTTCACTATGATGGCTACGCACCGGATGCCGACATTAAGCTCGCCGCAGGCATGTGCTTTACCATTGAGCCGATGATTAACGTCGGCGGCTATAAAACCAAAGTGCTGCGCGATGGCTGGACCGCCGTCACCAAGGATCGCAGCCTCTCGGCCCAATGGGAGCACACGCTGCTGGTGACCGAAGGCGGCGTTGAAGTGCTGACCGCGCGCGGCGATGAAGACTTTAGTTTTCTGACCAACTGATGCTCCTTCACCACCACCGGTTTGAACCGGACACCACGCTTTACGACCTGGATCTTTTCCGCACCGAGCTTGCTGGCTCGCGCTCACCGGTGGCCCCCTTCAAGGCCGCACTACGCGAGCTGCAAACCCGGCTGGACGAACAGTTTCGCGCCGGTGCGGACATCCGCGACCTGGTGCGTGGCCGCGCCTGGTATCTGGATCAGCTATTGGCGATTGCCTGGGCACAGCATGAGTGGCCCGATGATGGTATCGCGCTGGTAGCGGTAGGCGGCTATGGCCGCGGCGAGCTACACCCCCACTCGGATATCGACCTACTGCTACTGCTGGAGCAGGACGATGACACCGCCTACCGGGAACCACTTACCGCTTTTATCACCTTTTTATGGGATATTGGCCTGGAGATTGGCCATAGCGTGCGCTCGCTCAACGACTGCGAGCGTGAGGCCGAAGCGGACGTGACGGTGATCACCAACCTGCTCGAATCACGCTTGATTGCAGGGCCAGAAAGCCTGCGCGAAGCGATGCGCGAGCGCCTCAGCGCCGAGCACATTTGGCCCGCCGACCGTTTCTTTGAAGCCAAGTGGCAGGAGCAGATCTCCCGCCACTACCGCTACAACAACTCTGAGTACCACTTGGAGCCGAACCTTAAAAGCTCTCCCGGCGGGCTGCGCGATATCCAGATGATCGGCTGGGTGGCCAAGCGCCACTTCGGCACAGAGCAGTACACCGACATTGTTGCCAACGGCTTTATGAACGACGCTGAGCTACGCATTCTAAGCCAGGGCCAGGCGTTCCTGTGGCAGGTGCGTTACGCCCTGCATATGCTCACCGACCGTGCCGAAGACCGCCTGCTGTTTGACCACCAGCGCACCATCGCCGAGATGTTTGGCTTTCGCGATACCCCGGAACGTCTGGCAGTTGAGCAGTTTATGAAGCGCTACTACCGCCATGTCACTGCGCTCGCCGGGCTCAACGACATGCTGCTACAACACTTTGACGAAGTGATCCTGCGCGGCAAGGAGACACTGGAAACCGTCAAACTCAACGAGCGCTTCGAGACCAAGGGCGGTTATATCCAAGTGCGTTCGCGAACCCTGTTCCGCGAGCGCCCAGCAGCGATGCTGGAGCTGTTTCTGCTGATGGCCAAGCACCCCGAAATCGAAGGGGTGCGCGCCGACACTATCAGGCTGATTCGCGACCACCGCCACCAGATCGACGATCACTACAGGGAAGACCCGCGCCACCAGCGGCTCTTTATGGCCATTATGCGCGCTCCCGGCAACGTGCCCCGCCAGCTACGGCGCATGAACCGCTACGGCATTCTGGGCAAATACCTGCCGGAGTTTGGCCGCGCGGTAGGCCTGATGCAGCATGATCTGTTCCACATTTATACGGTCGACGCCCATACCCTGCTGCTGCTCAAATTTCTGCACAATTTCCGCAAACCGGAAGCGAAAGGCGACTTCCCGGTAGCGGCAGCGCTAATGCAGCAACTGCCCAAGCTGGATCTGCTGTGGATTGCCGGCCTGTTTCACGATATCGGCAAGGGGCGCGGCGGCGATCACTCGGAGATTGGCGCCAGGGACGTTGAGCAGTTCTGCCAGCGCCATAACATCTCGGTTCACGATACCAACTTGGTCAGTTGGCTGGTGGAGCACCACCTGTTGATGTCAATGACTGCTCAAAAGCGCGACATCAGCGACCCTGACGTCATTCGTGATTTCGCCCTGATCGTGCGTAACGAAACCCGGCTGGACTACCTGTATGTGCTCACCGTCGCCGATATCAATGCCACCAACCCCACGCTGTGGAACGGCTGGCGAGCGTCGCTACTGCGCCAACTGCACGCCGAAACCAAACGCGCCCTGCGCCGCGGCCTGAACAATCCGCCCGACCGCGACGACTGGGTGCGGGAAACGCGCACCGAAGCGCGCTCTTTGCTGCTAACCATCGGCGTTAATCGGGAGCAAATCGATCATCTCTGGGAATCGCTAGGGGAGGACTACTTTCTGCAGTATGCGCCCAGCGAAATCGTTTGGCAGACCCAGGGCATACTCAATCACAACCAGTCGCCGCTGCCGTTGGTGTTGATCAGCGCACCTACTGCGGACATGTCCGAAGGCGGCACCAA
This sequence comes from Halomonas sp. BDJS001, assembly GCF_026104355.1. Lineage (NCBI taxonomy): Bacteria > Pseudomonadati > Pseudomonadota > Gammaproteobacteria > Oceanospirillales > Halomonadaceae > Halomonas > Halomonas sp. BDJS001. The sequence continues at coordinate 539,900 of NZ_CP110535.1, read as the reverse complement.
AGTGTTTATCCACACCCGTTCGGTAGACGACCTTTTCGCGGCTACCGCCGCTGCCATGGAGCAGCTGGGGCTCTCGATTCACGATGCGCGCATTGCGACCTCCCATAACGATTGGACGCTAAATACCTTTATCGTGCTCGACAGCCATGGGCAGCCCATTCGTGACCCAGGCCATATCGAAGAGATGCGCCAGCACCTGGTGGAAGAGCTCGATGACCCCGACGACTACCCGGATATCGTCACCCGCCACACGCCGCGCCAGCTCAAGCACTTCAAGGTGCCCACGGAGGTGCTGATTGAGCAGGATCCGGCCAATGAGCGCACCATGCTGGAGCTAACGGCTCCCGACCGCCCTGGCCTGCTGGCCCGGGTGGGGCGGATTTTTATGGAGCAGGATATCTCGCTTTCCGCGGCAAAAATCGCCACCCTCGGCGAGCGGGTAGAAGACGTTTTTTTCATCACCACCAAAGCAGGCGAACCGCTGACTGACCCCGAGCGCCAGCAGCAGCTGCGCGAACGTCTGATTGAGGTATTGGGGGTTTAAGAAACAACTGCGTTTAAGAGTGCAGGTAACTAGGTGCCAAGGGCAGGTTGGAGCGAGGGTCTTTCGACATGGCCGGAAATTGTTCCCGACAATTCCGGCATTTCCGCCATCCATGGCGGTCAGATGTCGAAAGTAGCGCCCACGGACGGGTTCACAGCGCCCTCGCGGAAACCTGCCCTCGGCACCGACAAGCCTGCTCGAGAACTATGATCGCCCGGTTAGGTTTGAGCCTGCACCTGGGCTTGCCTATAATCGACGGTTTACGCCGCCAGCCATCAACGGACACATCATGAACGCCGACCTCGACGCCCTGCATCCTTACCCGTTTGAAAAGCTGGCCGCGCTGAAAGCCGAACTAACGCCCTCAGCTGACTTGGCGCATATTCCGCTGACCATTGGCGAACCCCAGCACGCGCCCTACCCCGCGGCGCTTGAAGCGCTGGTGGCGCACCAGCTGGAAATGGCCCGTTATCCGGCGACCAACGGCCTACCCGCGCTCCGCCAAACCATCGCCAACTGGGCAAGCCAGCGCTTTCAACTACGCGAACTCGACAGCGAGCGGCACGTGGTGCCCGTTAACGGCACGCGGGAAGCGATTTTTGCCTTTGTGCAGGCAGCGTTGGATCGCAGCCGCCCGGCGAAGGTGGCGGTGCCCAACCCGTTTTACCAAATCTACGAAGGTGCGACGCTGCTGGCCGGCGGTGAGCCGCTTTATTTGGACTGTAGCGCTGAGAATAATTTTCGCCCTGATGTTAGCGCCGTGCCCGCTGCAACGTGGCGAGATGTGCAGATCGTGTTTATCTGCTCGCCGGGCAACCCGACCGGTGCCGTGACGCCTGTTGAGGAGTTTAAGCAGCTCATTGCACTGGCCGATGAACACGACTTTATTATCGCCTCCGACGAGTGTTACTCGGAGCTCTACCTCGACGAAGCCGCCCCACCACCAGGGTTGCTGCAAGCCTGTGCCGAGCTGGGTCGTGATGATTACCGGCGCTGCGTGGTGTTTCACTCGCTCTCCAAGCGCTCCAACTTGCCGGGCCTGCGCTCGGGCTTTGTCGCGGGGGATGCGGCACTGCTCACGCCGTTTAAGCGCTACCGCACCTACCACGGCTGCGCCATGTCGCTACCGCTGCAGCACGCCTCTATCGCCGCCTGGCAGGATGAGCAGCACGTGCGCGCCAACCGCGATGCCTACCGTGAGAAGTTCAGCGCGGTGACCGATGTACTTGCCCCGGTAATGGATTTTCCCACGCCACAAGCTAGCTTTTACCTATGGCCCGCCGTACCGGGTGGCGACGATATCGCCCTGACCCAGCGGCTATTTGCCGAGCAGCACGTGAGCGTACTGCCTGGCAGCCTAATGGGCCGCACGGGTGCAAACGGCATCAACCCCGGCGCGGGCCGTTTACGCCTTGCGCTGGTGGCTGAGCTGGCCCCCACGCTGGAAGCCGCCCAACGCATTCGTCATCTTATCGAACGCGGTTAACCGCGAGATTTAACCTTTCAGGGAGGCCATATGCTGACGCTGTATATCATCGATAACTGCGATACCTGCCGCAAAGCGCGTAAAGCCTTGGATGAAAAAGCGCTGTTGTATAAAACCCACGACCTGCGCAAAGATGGCCTGTCCGCTGCACTGCTTGAGCATATTTTACATCGCGTGCCACTGGTCGAGGTCATTAACAAGCGCAGCAAAACCTGGCGCGAACTCTCTGATGAAGAGAAAGATTACGACGCCAATTCCGCCCGCCAGCTACTGATGAAATACCCTACGCTGCTGAAGCGGCCGCTACTGGAAAAAGACGATGGCACCATTGTAGTCGGCTACCGCGACGGCGATTACGACAAGCTAAGCGGCTAACGTTACAAGGCCCTAGGCAATCAGGCTCTTTTTTCTAACCTTCACTTCCCAACACGACAGGACAACTTCTTATGCTGAGCTTTGCGCTTGGAATCGGCACCCAAAACACCCAGGGCGACTGGCTGGAGATCTACTACCCGGCGCCACTGCTCAACCCACCCGCAAGCCTAGTGGAAGCCGCTAAGCAGGCCCTGGATGCCCCCCAAGGCAACGCCGCCATCAGCTTTTTACCCGAAGACTGCACCCGCTTGGCTAAAGCGTTAGAAGCCGCGGGGCACTCCGCCCAGGCAGAGCTCGCCGAAGCACTCTCTGCAAGCCAGCGCCCGCTGGTCGCGATGTTCCTAGAGAGCGACGAAGCGCCACAAACCGCGCCCGAGGTGTATCTAAAACTGCATCTGCTGTCCCACCGCTTAGTCAAACCTCACGGCCTTGATCTCACCGGTATGTTTGGCCTGCTGCGCAATATTGCCTGGACCAACGAAGGCGCCATCGATATCGAAGAGCTGCCTACACGCCGCCTGAAAGCCCGCATGGCAGGCCGTGCTCTGTCCGTCGACTGTGTCGATAAATTCCCCAAAATGACTGACTACGTGGTACCCACCGGCATCCGCATTGCCGACACCGCCCGCGTACGCCTGGGTGCTTACCTGGGCGAGGGCACGACCGTGATGCACGAAGGCTTCGTCAACTTCAATGCGGGCGCCGAAGGCCCCGGCATGATCGAAGGCCGCATCTCGGCTGGCGTCGTGGTCGGCAAAGGCTCAGACTTGGGCGGCGGCTGCTCCACCATGGGCACCCTCTCCGGCGGCGGCAATATCGTGATCAAAGTGGGCGAAGGCTGCCTGATCGGCGCCAACGCGGGCATCGGCATTCCCCTGGGTGATCGCTGCACGGTGGAAGCAGGGCTCTACATCACAGCGGGCTCCAAAGTCGCGCTGCTCGATGATCAAGGCCAAGTGGTGAAAACCGTCGCTGCACGCGAACTGGCCGGCCAAGACGACCAGCTGTGGCGCCGCAACTCCCAGAGTGGCCGCATTGAGTGCCTGACCAATAAAAGTGCCATCGCCCTGAACGAGGCACTGCATGCCCACAACTGAGCCTGAAGGAGTGTCGCCAACGCTCACGCTCGCTTTTGAGCTGCTCAGCCGGGCTTCGGTAACGCCGGACGACGAAGGCTGCCAGGAACTCATGATCGAGCGCTTAGCGGCGCTCGATTTTCATATTGAGCGGCTGCCGTTTGGCGACGTGAAAAATTTCTGGGCGGTTCGCGGCCATCACGGCCCAGTGGTGGCCTTTGCCGGCCACACCGACGTAGTACCTACAGGCCCCTATACCAACTGGCAGTACCCTCCGTTTGAGCCCTGCATCGATGATGAGGGCATGCTGTGCGGACGCGGCGCGGCGGATATGAAGGGCAGCCTGGCCTCAATGCTGACCGCCGTTGAACGCTTTGTGGCCAGCCACCCGGATCACGATGGCCGTATTGCCTTTTTGATCACCTCCGATGAGGAAGGTCCGGCAGTGGACGGCACCCGCGCGGTGGTCGAGCATCTGCGCGAGCGTAATGAGCGCCTCGACTACTGCATTGTCGGCGAACCCTCCTCGACCACTTACCTTGGCGATGCGATCAAAAACGGCCGCCGCGGCTCACTGGGCGCTACGCTGCACATTAAAGGTGTGCAGGGTCACGTGGCCTATCCGCATTTAGCGCGCAACCCCATCCACCAGGCGATGCCAGCGCTGGATGCGTTAGTCAACGAGCACTGGGACGCGGGCAATGACTTTTTCCCCGCCACCAGCTTTCAGATTTCCAACCTGCGGGCCGGCACCGGCGCCACCAACGTTATTCCTGGCGATGTAGAAGTGGTATTTAACTTTCGCTTCTCTACCGAGGTGACCTCTGATGAGCTCAAAGCGCGCACGGAGGCCATTCTAGACCGGCATGGGCTGGAGTATCAGATAGACTGGACGCTCAACGGTGAGCCATTTTTAACCGCGGAAGGCGCGCTGGTTGACGCCGCCATTAAAGGCGTTGAAGCGGTAACCGGCAGGCGCCCAGCGCTCTCCACCAGCGGTGGCACCTCGGATGGCCGCTTTATTGCCACCCTGGGTGCCCAAGTGGTTGAGTTGGGTCCGCTCAACGATACTATCCACAAGGTCAATGAGCGCGTTCGCGCCAGCGACCTGGACGACTTAAGCCGGATTTACGAAGCAACGCTGCAAGCGCTGCTCTGCTCCGGCGAGGTAAACCTATGATGGAGCGTTACCCCGATATAGAGATTTACCTGGCCAGCGTGTCGCTTGATACGCTCAATGAGTGGTTGAAAAACACACTAATAGCGCCACCGCTGAGTCCTGCAGGCAAAGGCAAATGGCAAACCCGCGGTCAATACCAGGGCGACTGCGTGCCGGTACTGTTGGTCGATAAAGCCGCTGATGGGTTTGCCAGCCTCTGGTTTGATAGCAATCACACGCCCTGGATGACCGACCAGGAGTGCGCCCAACAGGCCGCAGAAGCGTTGCAAACAGAGGTGCGTTGCTCTCTAGGCGGCTGGCACCCCGGCGATGACCCTGACCGTTTCTGGCAGGTGCTGCCCGGCGGAAAGGAGGGTGCAATAGAGTGGCCCGACTCAGGGCGTTAATCGGGTGCGTTAACGACAACGACCCCGCCAAGGCGGGGTCGTTTGCTATCCAACTAACCATTTAGCTAGCCGTAAGGCTCACTCAATAATACTGACATCGTCGGCCTGCAAACCACGCTCATTTTAATCACGTGATAACGCACGATTTGGCCTTCTGCCAGCATTCGCGGCCCACGGCCCCGAATGGCCCGGAAGTGTACAAACACGTCTTCGCCATTATCGCGGGTAATAAAACCGTAGCCTTTGTTGGTGTTGAACCACTTCACTTCACCCTCTTCACGGCCATCGTTAGGATCGATGATATCTTCTTCCTCATCATCGTCCAACGAAGCGGCTGCCTGGGGCTGGCGTGATGTTGGCTTGGCATGAGCCACCGGCGCCACCACGATCGAGGGCGCAAAAGCGGCAGACGCTAGTGTGCCAATCCACAGAACAATAAAACTACCTATAGCAACGGCAATATAGACACCGCTAACTCCACTGATTGCCAGCTCGGCCATCCACAGCTCGGCGAGGGCACTATCGGTTAAATGAACAATCCCCGCCAGCAACAGTGGCGTGGGGGCGGCAAGTAATACACTGATTAAGAAACAGCGAAACACAACTTTTGGGTTCATAGAAAAAAAAGCTCTCTTGTTGTATGGGTAACAGACGAAGGACAATACCGGCACTATCAGGCCCATTCCCAATAGCACTGGCATACTACTACATAAGGTTGCAATGATATCATGACCCACGAATTATCGCCTGCTGACCTGGCTCAACGCCTTGAGTCTTTAGAGAGCCGACTCGCCCACCAAGAGCACTGGCTGGACACCCTGGATCAAGCCGTGGTTCAGCAGGAGCGACGCCTGGAGAAACTGGAGCAGCTCAGCGGCCTGATGCGCGAACGCCTACGTGAGCAGCACCAGGCACTCCAGGCAAGCGACCCCCAGGGCGGCCAGCGCCCCGAGGATGATGTGCCGCCCCACTACTGAGCTAACAGAAGCCTTGATCGATAGTCCCCGATGCGACTAATTGATTAGCCGCCAGCCACTAGCTTCCGATAACTTAGTTAGCTGCAACAACGCTCGCAGGATCGCTGCTCTCCAGTCCGAAGGCGTCTGCCACAGCCTGGTAAGTGACTTGACCCGCATGTACGTTCAGGCCCGGCAGGAAGTGCGGGTCGTCTCTTAGCGCCTGCTGCCAGCCTTTATCCGCCAGGGCGAGCACAAAGGGCAGCGTGGCGTTGGTCAGCCCCTGGGTGGACGTACGCGCCACCGCGCCGGGCATATTGGCGACACAGTAGTGCACCACCCCATCGACGATATAGGTCGGCTCGGCATGGGTGGTGGGCTTGCTGGTTTCAAAACAGCCGCCCTGGTCGATGGCCACATCGACCAGTACACTGCCGGGCTTCATATCGGCCAGCATACTGCGCGTAATCAATTTTGGCGCTGCGGCGCCGGGCACCAGCACCGCACCAATGATCATATCCGACTCGCGGGTGGCCGTTTCCAGGGCGTCTGCTGTGGAGTAAACCGTTTTGATGCGGCCCTGGTAGCGGTCATCCAGCACTTCCAATCGCGCTAACGACTTATCCAGAATAGTGACCTCTGCGCCTAACCCCAACGCCATACGGGCAGCGTTTTCGCCCACCACACCGCCACCAATCACGGTCACCTTACCCGGCGCCACACCCGGCACCCCCGGCAGCAGCACGCCTGCACCGCCCTGAGCCTTCTCCAGGCTATGAGCCCCTGCTTGCACCGCCATTCGCCCGGCTACGGTGCTCATAGGGGCCAGAAGCGGCAAGCCGCCGCGGGCATCGGTAATGGTTTCATAGGCGATACAGGTGGCACCGCTCTCCATCAGCCCACGGGTAAGGGGCTCTTCGGCGGCCAGGTGCAGGTAGGTGAACAGCGTATGCTGTGGGGTGAGTCGCGCCACCTCGTCCGGCTGCGGCTCTTTCACCTTGAGGATCAGCTCAGCGTTGCGCCATAAAGCATCCACATCTGCTTCTATTTGTGCGCCGGCAGCCTGGTAATCGGTGTCCGCAAAGCCTGCGCCTTCGCCGGCACTGCTTTGAACGCTCACTTGATGGCCGCGCCCTGTTAACTCCCGGGCGCCAGTCGGCGTTAAGGCCACGCGATATTCGTGATTTTTGATCTCTTTAGGGACGGCAATTTTCATTGGATTTTTCCTGTGCTTGTAAAGATCATTCGTGTTGATAAACAAATTACAGCACAGCTAACGTTGACCACCAGCCCAGAAACACAAAACAAAAAAAACGCCGGTTAAGGCGTTTTTAGGAGAAAAATCTAGCGATTGCCGGTTCTACACGAAAAAATCCACTTTACTCTTCGTCACTCCACAATAACTGCGTTGCCGTAAATACGCCGATACTCCTCTGGTAAACGCTTGGGCCGCCCCGTTGAGAGTGCCACGCAGGCAAAACGGGTGCGGGCGTTAAGCAGCGTTTTAGCATCTTCGGCACGCACCAGCTGAAAACGACGGGTCAGACTGAAGCGCTCGTCACAATCGACAATCCAGGTCGCAAGCTGTAACGCATCGCCGGCAAAGGCAGGTGCCAGATAATCCAGCTCATGGCGGTGAACCACCATGGCACGGTCAAGCTCGCGGTAACGCTCGAGAGAGAGGCCGAGCGCCTCGGAGTGCGCCCAGCTAATCTGCTCAACCCAGCGCAGGTATTCGCTGTTATTGACGTGCTGATAGGCATCAATCGCTTCATCAGCCACATGGATATCGATCACAAAAGGCTCGGGTAGCGCCCATTCCATGGCGTTGGCTCCTCCGCTGATGGCTCAAAACGTGGTTAGTCGCGGAACACCCGCACACCCAGTGCCTTCAGGTAAGACGTTTCGGGAATAGCCGGGTGCACCGGATGATCTGGCCCTTGGTGACCTTGGAAAATCACCTGCCCATGGCGATCCTGGTGGCGAACCGCACCACGCACCACATCCATTAGCCGCTCGGGCGCTAGGTGCATGGAGCAGGAGGCTGACAGCAACAGGCCATCGCGCCCCAACAAACGCATGGCTTCCCGATTCAAGCGGGCATAAGCACGCTCGCCGTTGGGGATATCCTTGCGCTTTTTGATGAATGCGGGAGGATCAAGAATAACCACATCGAACTCCTCGCCCTCCGCCTTCAGCGCCGCTAACGCTTCAAACGCATCTCCCTCACTCACCGCCACCTTCTCCTGCACGCCATTGAGCGCAGCGTTGCGGGCGACTTGATCCAGCGCCGGGCCTGAAGAGTCAAGGCACATCACCGCTTTCGCACCATGAACAGCCGCCTGTACGCCCCAACCGCCTACGTAGCTGAATACGTCCAGCACGCGTTTACCTTCCACATTGCGATTGATCCATTCGCGATTAACCCGGTGATCAAAGAACCAGCCGGTCTTCTGCCCATTAAGTACCGGCACTACAAAGCGGGCACCATTCTCTTCGAGCACCACCTCGTCAGGCAGTGTGCCTTTGACAACCTCAACGTGGGCCTCAAGACCTTCCTGACGACGACCACCCGTATCGTTTCGGAAAACAATCACTTCCGGCTTGATGACTTTTTCCAACGCATCGACGATCTCATCCGCCAGCGCCTGCATACCCGCGGTGTTGAGCTGCACGACGAGGACATCGCCAAAGCGATCAATCACCAAGCCTGGCAACAGGTCACCTTCGCCGTGGATCAAGCGATAGAACGGCTGGGCATAGAGGCGCTGGCGCAGTGCCAGCGCTTGATTAAAGCGGTGCACAAACAGCGAGCGATCCAAGCGCATCTCAGGGTCGCGGGACATGACCCGGGCAGCAATTAACGAATGAGGATTCACATACGCAACAGCCATCACTTTGCCATTGGAGGCTTCTACCAAGGCGGTTTCGCCTGCCGCAAAGTTTTTCAGCGGCGTCTCTTTGATATCCACTTCATTGGAGTAGATCCAGAGATGACCCGCTTTCAAGCGACGGTCAGCATTTTTATTCAGGCGCAGGCGTTGGGTCACAGCAATCTCCAAAAAAACGTAAGCAAAGCAATACTTAGATAAAACAATAGCACTTATAGGTCGCCATCAGCGCTGGCAGCCGGGGCAAAACACGCTGGCACGCTGGCCAAGCGTAATTCGGCGAAGCTCAACGCCACAGCGCAAACAGGGCTGGCCGTGGCGGCCGTAAACATTCAAACGCTGGGCGAAATAACCGGGCTCGCCCTGGCCACTGACAAAGTCCCGCAGCGTGGTACCTCCTTGGGTAATTGCCGCCGCCAGCACCTCTTTCACAGCTAGGGCCAAGGCGTCGTAACGCGCACGGGAAACCCTACCCGCCGTGCGGCGCGGGTCAATACCGGCCATAAACAGCGCTTCCGCCGCGTAGATATTCCCGGCACCGACTACCACTTGGTTATCCATCAGAAACGGTTTTACTGCCACGCGCTTATTGCGTGAGAGCGTGTAGAGCCATTTGCCGTTAAACGCATCAGACAATGGCTCGGGGCCCAAGTGCGCAAGCCGCTTATCCTGTGTTTCGTCTTCGGCCTGCCAATCCACAAAGCCAAACCGACGAGGGTCGTGATAGCGCAGTACATAGCCGCTGGCGGTGACCACATCCACGTGATCATGTTTTTTAGGCAAATCCCCTACCCGGGCAATCCGCAGGCTACCTGACATACCCAAGTGCCATAGCAGCGTCGCACCAACGTCACCTTCGCCCCCGTTAGCAGGCTGGACAGGAATCTGCAGGTATTTTGCCCGCCGCTTCAATTCCCCTATGCGCGCGCCCACCAGCCGCTCGGCCAGGTCATCGGGCACAGGTACACGCAGCCGCGGCTGACGCACCAGCACTTCGGTAACTTCCTGGCCTTCAATATAGGGAGCAATTCCGCGGCGGGTAGTTTCAACTTCAGGCAGTTCGGGCATAGTGAGGCATCGTACCGGCTTGTAATGACAGCCTTGTGAAGGGGTCTAGCAAAGCTGTGACATGGGAAATGCATGCATGCAAAACCCGGCTTGGGGCCGGGTTTTTGAACAGGCGCTAACCTGCAGTGGAAGCCGATCATTATCGCGACAGCGATTACTTGATCTTGGCTTCCTTGTAGATCACGTGCTTGCGGATGACCGGATCGAATTTCTTGAATTCGAACTTATCAGGCGTGTTCCGCTTGTTTTTATCAGTGGTGTAGAAGTGGCCCGTACCGGCGCTAGACACCAACTTGATTTTATCGCGCATGGTTAAACTCTCCCAAAATGCTTGGCCGAAATGCTTGACCCAAAATACCTGGCCCAAAGGGCTTGGTATAAAAAGCTGGCTTAGATAGCGTCGCCGCGCTTACGAATTTCACCCAAAACTGTGTCGATACCTTTCTTGTCGATGATGCGCATTCCTTTAGTGGAAACGCGCAGCTTGACGAAGCGGTTTTCAGACTCAACCCAAAAACGGTGAGTGTGCAGGTTTGGCAAGAAACGACGACGTGTCTTACGCTGGGAGTGTGAAACGTTATTTCCAGTTACCGGACGCTTGCCGGTAACCTGACATACTTTGGACATTAGAGCCTCCAACTGCTTGGCCAGGATATAATTACCTGAGTGTTCAAAACTGTCGGGCAAACCGGAGCAGGGAAGGTATCGGCGCCGTTAACCGCCAAGCTTTATCCAAATCCGTTATTCAACCCAAGTTTAAAGGTGGCACTTTATACCAGAGCGCCCGACTTGCAGCAAGCAAAACCCACAAAAAAGGCTGGAAAAGCACTTTTTTGCTCATTCTACTTAATCAAAACGGCATAAAGCAGTGCATTCTTATGCTGCTTATAGCCAGCCACGCTCGGCAAAAGAGATCACTTCTCCATCCCCCACCACGAAATGATCCAGCACGCGCACGTCAAAAAGTACCAGCGCCTCTTTGAGGCGTTCCGTGATACGTCGATCAGCATCGCTTGGCTCTGCCACACCAGAAGGGTGGTTATGCGCCAGGATAACGGCGCCAGCGCTCAGCTCTAACGCGCGCTTGGCAACTTCGCGGGGGTATACAGATGCGCTGTCTAGGGTACCGCGAAACAGCGATTCATAGCGAATAATTCGGTGCTGAGTATCCAAAAAAAGCACCGCAAACTCCTCATGCCCTAAATGGCGTAGCTGCGAACTCAGGTAGTGGCGCACCAAGGCAGGTGATGTCAGCGCATTGCCCCGCGCCAACTGGCTGGCTAAATGGCGCCGCGACAGCTCAAGCGTCGCCTGGAGCTGAGCGTACTTGGCGCTACCTAACCCACGGGCAGCACAAAAACTTTCCTGATCGGCCTCCAACAGTTGGCGCAAGCCGCCAAAACTGCTGAGTAGATCACGTGCTAAATCGACTGCCGAACGCCCCTGCACGCCAACGCGCAAAAAAATCGCCAGTAATTCAGCGTCGGAGAGCGCCTGGGCGCCGACGTTAAGTAACTTTTCCCGGGGCCGCTCACCTTCCGGCCAGTGATTGATTCCCATCGCACCTCACCCACGCTGCTCATCTATGTTGATCGAAGCCAGCCTCAACACGCATCGCTTTATAGCAACAAGCCTCATTAAACCTAGCTTACCCTTGTTTGTGCTCAATATGCCAAATTGTTAGTGCCAGTGGTATGGTAAGCCTCCTTACGAACGTGGATAGGGATCGCTGACCATGGCCTCTGCTGTTAACTCGACAAGCGCTTCGACGCTGGCAGGCAAACGCATACTGCTTGGCGTCAGTGCGGGTATCGCTGCCTATAAAAGCGCGTTGATTGTGCGACTGCTCAAGCAAGCGGGCTGCCAGGTGCGCGTGGTGATGACCGCCGGAGCCCAGGCCTTTATTACCCCGCTTACGCTTCAGGCACTCTCTGGCGAGCCAGTGCGCACCTCTTTGCTCGACCCCGAAGCCGAAGCGGGCATGGGCCATATTGAATTGGCCCGCTGGGCGGATCTGGTGCTGATTGCTCCGGCCACTGCCGACCTTATCGCCCGTTTGGTGCACGGCATGGCCGACGACCTGCTCACCACACTCTGCTTGGCCTCAGAAGCGCCCAAGCTGATTGCTCCGGCGATGAATCAGGCGATGTGGCGTCACGCCGCCACCCAGCGCAACGTGCAGCAATTGGAATGCGATGATTGGCAGTTGATTGGCCCCGCCGCTGGCGACCAGGCCTGCGGCGATGTGGGGCCAGGCCGCATGAGCGAACCTGAAGAGATCTTTAGCGCGGTATCGGCGCTGTTTGCGGCACCTGTCACCAGCGCCCTTCTCACCGATGCACCGCACACTAATGCCCCCCATGTGGTGATTACCGCTGGCCCCACCCGGGAACCGCTGGATCCCGTGCGTTACATTTCCAACCACAGCTCGGGAAAAATGGGTTTTGCCCTGGCCGCCGCGGCAGTGGCTGAAGGAGCCAAAGTCACGCTGATCAGCGGGCCGGTTAACCTACCCACTCCGCAAGGCGTTACGCGGATCGACGTTGAGTCAGCAGAGCAAATGCACGCACAAGCGCAGCGACTAGCGCCCCAGTCAGCGCTGTTTATCGGCTGCGCGGCTGTGGCCGACTATCGCGCGGCAACCCCTGCCGAGCATAAGCTCAAAAAGCAGGATGATAGCGACACACTCACTCTGACCCTGGTTAAAAACCCCGATATTATCGCTGGCGTTGCGGCGCTGCCCGCAAAACAGCGCCCGCTGGTGATCGGCTTCGCCGCCGAAACCCAGGAGATTGAGCGCTACGCACGGGATAAACTACAGCGCAAAGGGCTGGATATGATCGTCGCCAACGACGTCTCCCAGGCTGGCCTGGGCTTTGGCAGCGACCAAAACGCCGCCTGGCTACTCTGGCACACCCCTCAAGGCGTCGAGAGCCGCTCAGAAGTTGCACAGCCGAAGACCCAGCTGGCCACCACCATTATCCGTCAAGCGCTCGCGTTGCTACCCACAACACCCCCTACGCAAACACCAGGAGAGTCCTCATGAGTGCCCGTCCCCGCCTACAGTGCAAAGTATTAGATGAGCGTTTGCACGATTACATGCCGCACTATGCCACCGAAGGCTCGGCAGGAATGGATCTGCGCGCCCTGCTGGATGAGCCGTTACTATTAGCGCCCGGCGATTGCCAGCTCGTACGCACCGGCATTGCCATCTATATTGAAGATCCGGGTTTGGCGGGCATGATCCTGCCGCGCTCCGGTTTGGGGCATAAACATGGCATCGTGCTGGGCAATTTAGTCGGTTTAATCGACTCAGATTACCAGGGCGAGCTGATGATTTCGGTCTGGAACCGTGGCCAAAGTACGTTTACGCTAGCTCCTTTCGACCGACTGGCACAGTACGTGCTTGTGCCAGTGGTACAAGCCGAACTCTCCCTGGTGGACGCTTTTAAAGACTCCTCCCGGGGCAGCGGCGGGTTTGGCAGCACTGGCAGTCAGTAACCAATGATCACGCCTATTTAGGAAGCCTTGTTAAGGCAACGTCTGTTTAGCTGGGAAGCCCTATGAACGCACAGCCTGTACCCGCTTCGATTTTTCGCGCCTACGATATTCGCGGCATCGTTGACGACACGCTCACTGAAGAGACGGTAGAAATGATCGGGCGTGCGGTGGGTTCTGAAGCCGCCGAGCGGGGCGAATACAGCGTGGTGGTCGCCCGCGATGGCCGCCTTTCCGGCGCCCGGCTGCAATCGGCACTGATGCGGGGCCTGGCCGCCGCTGGGTGCGACGTCATCGACATCGGCATGGTGCCCACCCCGGTGCTCTATTTCGCCACCCATACACTGGATGGCACCCAATCGGGCGTCATGGTCACCGGTAGCCATAACCCGCCTGACTATAACGGCTTTAAAATCGTGCTGGGCGGCGAGACGCTCTCCGGCGATGCAATCACGGCGCTTTTTGAGCGTATTCAGTCCGGGGCGCTGGCAACTGGACAAGGCAGCATAAGCCAGCAGGATGTCCGTGAGCGCTATTTAACGTGCATTTTAGGCGACGTTAAGATCCATCGAGCGATTAAAGCCGTGGTCGACTGTGGTAATGGCGTTGCCGGAGAGCTGGGCCCCCAACTGCTGGCACGATTAGGTATCGAGACCATCCCGCTGTTTGCGGAAATAGATGGCCATTTCCCCCATCATCACCCTGATCCTGGCAAGCCGGAAAATATGCAGGATCTGATCCGCACCGTTCATGAAACTGGGGCAGATATTGGCCTTGCCTTCGATGGAGATGGCGACCGCCTGGGCGTGGTGACACCCTCAGGCAAGTTGATCTATCCCGACCACCTGCTAATGGTGTTTGCCACCGATATGCTCGCGCGCCAGCCCGGAGCCAAGGTCATTTTTGACATCAAGTGCACCGGCAATCTGGTCAAAGTGATCAGCGAGGCCGGCGGTGAACCCGAAATGTGGCGTACCGGGCATTCGATGATCAAGGCGCGTATGCAGGCGACCGGCGCACAGCTGGGTGGTGAAATGAGCGGGCACATCTTTTTCAAAGAGCGCTGGTACGGTTTTGACGATGGACTCTATGCCGCTGCTCGGCTGGTAGAGATTCTCGCCAACCAAGCCGCCGATGCCGATACTTTTTTTGCCCACTTCCCCCAGGACGTTGCGACCCCGGAAATTAATATTGCGGTTAGCGACGATAACAAATTTTCTCTGATGGATAAGCTTGCTCGCGAGGGCGACTTCGGCGAAGGTATCAAAACAACTTTGGACGGTATCCGCGTTGACTACCAGGATGGCTGGGGGCTGTGTCGCGCCTCCAACACCACGCCTGCCCTGGTGATGCGTTTTGAAGGTAAAGACGATGCCGCGCTAGCACGTATCAAGGCCGTTTTTAACGACGCGCTTCGGCACGTCGCGCCAGACATCGCGCTACCCCACTGACCCGGCAACTCAGTAGGTAGCTCGCCAAACAGTTCGGCGCTGAAGGGATCGCGACCACCTAGAAAGCGTGACCCTCATCACTTAATCAACATAAACGTTAGCAGCACAATAAACGTTCGCAAGGGACAACCTCATGAGTTCAGCCAGTCGCGACCCCAAGGTCGTTGTGGAGGTGCTTTCCGAAGCCCTCCCGTATATCCAGCAGTTCTCCGGCAAAACCGTGGTGGTCAAATACGGCGGTAACGCCATGACCGAAAGCACCCTGATCGACTCCTTTGCCCGCGACATAGTGCTAATGAAGGAAGTCGGCATCAACCCGGTGGTAGTACACGGCGGCGGGCCGCAGATCGGAGACCTGCTCAAAAAGCTCAACATTGAGTCGCGCTTCGTCAACGGCATGCGGGTCACCGACTCGCAAACCATGGACGTGGTCGAAATGGTGCTGGGTGGCTTGGTCAACAAAAGCATTGTCAACCTGATCAATCAAAGCGGCGGTAAAGCGATTGGCCTGACTGGTAAAGATGGCTCACAAATTCGAGCCCGGCAGCTCAAGGTCGAGCACCAGAGCCCCGAAATGACGGCGCCCGAGATTATCGATATTGGCCACGTGGGAGAAGTGGAGTCGATCTCAACCGAGCTTATCGAGATGCTGGCGGCGCGTGATTTTATCCCGGTGATTGCCCCCATTGGTGTCGACGCCGCAGGCCACAGCTACAATATCAATGCGGATCTGGTGGCCGGTAAGATTGCCGAGGCGCTCAATGCAGAGAAGCTGATGCTACTCACCAATGTGGCCGGGTTAATGAACACCGAAGGTGAAGTGCTCACCGGTTTAAGCACCGCTCAGGTGGATGACCTCATCGCCGATGGCACGATTTATGGCGGCATGCTGCCGAAAATCCGCTGCGCACTGGATGCGGTGAAGGGCGGTGTGAACAGCTCGCACATTATTGATGGTCGTGTCCCCCACGCGGTGTTGCTGGAAATTTTCACCAACGCTGGGGTCGGTACTCAAATCAAGGACGCGAGCTAACCGCGACGGAGGCCACATTATGAGCGAAGATCAAAAACCACGCCGCCGCGAGCAGATTCTCCAGGCCCTGGCATTAATGCTCGAGGAAGATAGCGGCAAGCGCATCACTACCGCCGCCCTTGCTCGCCAGGTCGGCGTTTCAGAAGCGGCACTCTACCGCCACTTTCCCAGCAAAGCGCGTATGTTCGAGGGGCTGATCGACTTTATTGAAGAGAGTATTTTTGCCCGCATCACGCGCATTTTAGAAGACGTTCCTGACGCCACCTCCCGCTGCGGCACCATACTGGCGCTACTGCTGGGCTTTGCTGAAAAAAACCCTGGCCTGGCCCGGGTAATGGGCGGCGACGTACTCACCGGCGAAACCGCCCGGCTACGCCAGCGGGTCAATCAGCTGTTCGAGCGACTGGAGATGCAGCTTAAGCAGATTCTGCGCGAAGCCGAACTGCGTGAAGGCCTGCGCCCCACGATCCCCGCTTCTGCCGCTGCCAATTTGCTGGCAGCCCAGGCGGAGGGGCGCATTTCACAGTATGTGCGTAGCGACTTTAAACGCCTGCCCACTGAACACTGGGAAGATCAGTGGTCGCTACTGTCCGCCCACTTACTGCGCGCCACCACTCAGCCAGCTTAGGCTAGCGTGATGGCTGCACAAAAAACCGGCTCCCTTTAAAGGGGCCGGTTTTTTGCTACTGAAAAGCCAAAAAATCAAGCAGTAAGTAATGATCTTAGGCGACCATCATCTCTTCGCCCATTTTCTGACGCAGCTTTTTCATGGCATTTTTTTCAAGCTGACGGATACGCTCCGCACTTACGCCGTAAACATCGGCCAAGTCATGCAGCGTCTCTTTGCTATCGGCCAGCCAGCGGCGTTGGAGGATATCCCGCGAGCGCTCATCGAGGCCCTCCAGGGCAAGCTGTAAACGGCGCGTTGAGTCTTCCTCGAAGTTGCTGTCTTCCAGCTGTGTAGCAGGGTCGGAAGCAGCATCATCCAAGAAGTGCACCGGCGCTTGATAAGTGCTCTCTTCATCATCGCCTGCCGGGGCGTCATAGCCTGCATCGTAAGACGACAAGCGCCCTTCCATATCGCGCACGACCTCAGGCTTAACGTCGAGATCTTTGGCGATGGCATCGACTTCGTCGTTATTCAACCATGCCAAGCGTTTCTTCGCACCGCGAAGGTTAAAGAACAGCTTACGCTGAGCTTTGGTTGTGGCGATTTTAACGATTCGCCAGTTACGCAGCACAAATTCGTGAATTTCCGCTTTAATCCAGTGCACGGCAAACGAAACCAGACGAACGCCCTGGTTCGGGTCGAAACGCTTGACAGCTTTCATCAAGCCAACGTTACCCTCTTGAATCAGATCCGCTTGGGGCAACCCATAGCCCGAATAGCTACGCGCGATATGCACCACAAAGCGCAAATGCGACAGTACCAAACGACGAGCGGCTTCCAGATCGCCTTCATCATAGAGGCGGTAAGCGAGTTCGCGCTCTTCATCGGCCGTTAGTACCGAAATTCCATTGACCGCGCGGATATAGCCGCCCAGATCGCCGCCGGGCGAAAGCTGCCCCACCGGTAGAAGACTAGTGCTCATGTGCAGGTGGTCTCCCCTGTAACCCATCGTGGTTGACGTAGCACGTTATCAATAACCTATTACAAAACCGTGATACTAATTCAGTGATACAAATGTCTGCGGTACTGAGACCTTAACCCAAGCATAAAGTTCGCAGGTTAAGCATTGCCAACAGTATCGCTTAGTTGCATAAAACGCATTAATTATCTAGGTCGAATGCTGGAGAGATGGCGAGTCACCGCCAACCAGGCACCCAACCAGCCTAGTAGTGTACTGCAAGATAGCAGAATTGTAGAGCCTGTCACGTCGAGTTGGGGTAAAGAAAAACTCGCCCCGTAACTGGCCGCCAGAGCGGATACGGGCAGGGAAAGCCAGTGATTGCCCAGACCTAACAACCCCAGCGCTAGCAGCCCACCGCCCAAACCGTACCAGGCACCGCTATATAGGAACGGCCGCCTAACAAAGGCATGCGTGGCGCCAATCAGCATCACGACTTCAATTTCCCGGCGTCGACTCTCCACCGAGAGGCGAATAGTATTCCCTACCACCAGCAGCACGCCTAAACCAAACAGCGCCCCCAGCGCCAACGCCACACGCCGACCGAGTTCCGCCAGGTTTCTCAGCCGTTCCACCCAGGCCAGGTCAAGGCGCACCTCATCCACCCCAGCGAGCGCTTCAAGGCGGGTGGCCAACTGCTGCATGGCAACCGGGTCAACGCTTTCCGGGCGCACCACCATGCTGATAGGTAGCGGGTTACTCTCCAGCCCTGCCAAGGCATCATCGAGCCCCAGCGACTGCTGGAACTCCGCCATCCCCTGCTCGGCGCTGATCAGCTGGGTTTCGAGCACGTCTGGTTCCGCGTTAACCGCTTCTTCGATACGCAGCGACTGGGCATCATCGGCACTCAACTCCAGGTAGACCGTTAACGTAGCGCTCTCATCAAGCTCCGCATCCAGCAGGCGGGCACTGTCCAGGGTTAGCCACAGCGCCGCAGGCAGTACCAGCGCAATAGCAATCGCCAGCATAGTCAGGAGGTTACCCAACGGATAGCGTATCAAGCGCTGAAAGCTATCCCACGCCATGCTGCGGTGGTGGCGACCCCATGCCCGCAGGCGGCTGGAAAAGCGCGTTTGCTGCGACCTGGCGCCTCGCTGGGGCGCTTTATCGACCGCGGGTTTAACAGCAGATTTGCGCGGCGTTTTCAGTGCTGCTCCCTGACGACGCTTGGGTGTCGCGGATGACTTCATACCGCCCCCTCATCGGCTACCAGCCTGCCGTCGCTTAAGCGCAGAATGCGGTGACGCAGTCGGGCAATCAGGGCCAGATCGTGGCTGGCGATCATCACCGTGGTACCAATCCGATTAAAGTCCTCAAACAGCGCCATAATATCCGCCGAGAGCTGAGGATCCAGATTGCCCGTGGGCTCATCGGCCAGTAGCAGCGCGGGCTTATTGACCACCGCCCGGGCAATACCCACCCGCTGCTGCTCGCCGCCGGAGAGCTCTATGGGCAACGCTTTTTCACGATGCAGCAGCCCCACTTTATCTAACGCGGCACGCACACGGCGGGCAGCTTCCCGAGGTTCAACCCCTTGAATCTCCAGCGGTAGAGAAACATTGTGAAAAATGCTGCGATCAAAGAGCAACTGATGATCCTGGAAGACCACACCAATTTGGCGCCGATAGAACGGCACTTGGCTGGCATGCAGCTGGGCAATGTCATGCCCCGCTACAACGACGCGCCCTCGGCTAGGTTTCTCAAGGCGCATCACCAAGCGTAGTAGCGAGCTTTTCCCTGCACCGGAGTGGCCAGTAAGAAACACCATCTCGCCCCGGGCAACCCGAAAGTTAAGGTGCGCCAGCGCCTCAAAGCGCCCGCCGTAGCGTTTACCCACATGCTCAAAAGCGATCATGCGCTGGCATCGTCCCCTTGGCGGTCAAACAGCGCTTGGACAAAGTCATTGGCCTCAAAGGGACGCAGATCGTCGATGCCCTCCCCCACGCCAATAAAGCGAATCGGCGTTTCCAGCTGTTTCGCCAGCGCGAAAATAATCCCGCCTTTAGCGGTGCCGTCCAATTTGGTGAGAGTGATCCCGCTGACCGGCACGGCGTCATTAAAGGTGCTGGCCTGAGAGATCGCGTTTTGCCCGGTGCCCGCATCCAGCACCAGCATCACTTCGTGAGGCGCGGTGTCATCTAACTTCTGCATCACTCGATGAACCTTTTTCAGCTCTTCCATCAAGTGGCTTTTGTTATGCAGTCGACCGGCGGTATCGGCGATAAGTACATCGATACCGCGCGCGGTAGCGGCTGCTACCGCGTCATAAATCACCGAGGCGCTGTCGGCGCCGGTGTGTTGGGCGATTACCGGCACCTTGTTGCGCTCGCCCCAGACTTTGAGCTGCTCAACAGCCGCGGCACGGAAGGTATCGCCTGCTGCCAGCATGACGCTTTTGCCTTCGCGCTGAAAACGCTGGGTAAGCTTGCCGATGGTGGTGGTTTTACCCACGCCGTTGACGCCGACCACCAAAATAACAAACGGCCCCTTGCCTTCCTTCTCAAGCACAAGCGGTTTGGCGACCGGCGCCAGCATGGCGGACAACTCTTCTTGCAGGCCTCGGTAGAGCGCTTCGGGGTTATTCAACTCTTTGCGCGAGACGCGCGCTTCCAGGCGGCCAATAATCTCGGTCGTTGCTTCAATGCCCACGTCGGCCATTAACAGCTGCGTTTCGAGATCTTCCAGCAGCTCATCATCGATCTGTTTTTTACCTAAGAACAGGTCGGCGATGCCATCGGTTAAATTGGCCCGGGTTTTCCCCAGGCCTGACTTGATACGCGCAAACCAGCCTTTCTGATCGCTTTTGGCAGCCACCGGTTTCTCTTGCAAGGCGGGTGGCGGCGTCGCCTCACGGCCGGGCGCGGGCGTCAACTCTGGCTCTGGCTCTGGCTCTGGCTCTGGCTCTGGCTCTGGCTCTGGCTCTGGCTCTGGCTCTGGCTCTGGCTCTGGCAAAGCTTCCGGCGCTTTTGAGGCCTCTTCAACAATGTCAGTAACAGTGTCAGTGGAAGTCTCGGGCATCGCAATGTCCAGCTCATCGGCGTGCTCTTGAGGCTGCTCCTTTAACGGCTCCTCCTGCGCCTGTTTGTCTTGAGGCGCCTCTTGTGGATCTTGCTTATTCTTACGTTTAAAAAAACCAAACATGAGTGTTACCCGACATAAAGTGTGGACATTAGGGTTATGCTAACACCGTAACCCAAGACTTTGGATAAACAGCCCGCTACAATCCGCTGCATGACACGACAACGCCCCCCTCAATCCTCCAAGTCCCGCCAAACGCCTACTCAGCGGGGCGGTAAACAACGTGGCAAACCGCTTGGTAAGCCACATGGAAAGCTACGTATTATCGGCGGCGAATTCCGTCGTCGCCAGTTGCCGGTACTGGATAGCCCCGGCTTGCGTCCAACCCCAGACCGCGTGCGTGAAACGCTGTTCAATTGGCTCGGGCAGCAGCTTTACGGCCAGCAGGTACTCGACCTATTCGCAGGCACCGGTGCGCTAGGCATTGAGGCGCTGTCTCGCGGCGCGGCGTGGGTCGATTTTGTCGAGCGCGACCCGCGGGTAGCGGCACAGCTATCGACCAATCTGGCATCGCTCAATATTACCGCAAGCACAGTGCATGTTAACGATGTTCAGGCTTATCTGGCTCGCCCCGCCAAGCCCTATACTCTGGTCTTTCTCGACCCACCTTTCCATCAGCAGTTGGCCCCGCCCTGCTGCTTATCATTGGAAAATAGCGGCTGGCTGGATAACGAGGCAATGATTTACCTGGAAACCGAGACAGTGCTGGTACCCGATGTGCCCGCCAACTGGCTGTTGCACCGGGAAACCCAGGCGGGTGAAAGCACGGCAAGGCTTTATCAGCGTCACGCACCGTAAACAGCGCTTGCCGCCAAGCGACGGTGGCGTTACGCTCGCCTCATTCGTCCCTACTGACAAGCGCTGCGCTTGTTTTTTTGGGTGGCTTTTTATGACCTGTTTTGGGTTTTCGTTTTTACGCTAGGGAGAGATAAATGAGTCTGGAGCTATTTAATCAGCTTGAACAGAAAGTCACCGATACCGTTGACGCGCTGGAGATGATGAAACTGGAAAATGAAGAGCTGCGCGGCGAAAACGCCAAACTGAAAGAGGAGCGTGAAGAGTGGGAGCGCCGTCTCAACAGTCTGCTCAGCAAATTCGACAGTCTCGACACCTCCAGCACCTCCTAAGCGCCTGATAGATACGCTGCTGGCTAAAGTACCAGAGACATCAGCAGCGCATCCTCACGCCCGGCGGCCCCTGTTGCCGCTGGGTAGTAGCCCCGTCGACAGCCATCTTCGCTAAACCCACAGCGCCGATAGAGCCGTATAGCGCTAAGATTACCCACCCGCACTTCGAGCAGCAGTCGCTCACTGAGCCAGCCTTTTGCCATCGCCAGCACGGCCTCCATCAACGCCAGACCAGCGCCGCTTCGGCGATACTCCGGTGAAACCCTGATCGCCTGCAGCTCCGCTTCAAACGGCAGTCGTGCCACAATGGCGTATCCTAACAACTGCTCATTCTGCCACCAGCCCAATACACAGGTGTCCTGACTGCCCAGAGCCTCCAGCATTTGCGTCTCGGAGGTGCCGCTCTGTGCCCGCTGCTCAAGCGCAATCAGCAGTGCCAGGTGCTCAACGTTGAGTTCAGTGATCATCAGCAGTCTGCTTGGCGCCAGCCGCCCATAGCTGACCTAGCGTCTGCAGCGCTGGCCAGAGGTCACGCTTGCTATGGCTATCGTCGAGAAGCACCCCAAGCGAGGGCCCCTGCCAGAGGGGCAGCGAAAGCGTTTGGCTTTGGCCATCAGCAACGTTCAGTATGCGGCTCAGCGGTGCCTGATTAGCCCCAGATTCGGTATCTGGCTCAGCGTCTAACTCGCCCCACCAAAGTAATCGCTCTAATCGCCATCCCTGTCGGCTCGCGCTTCCGGCGATAAACGCCGCCAAGCCCTCGCGGGCTTCGTCCAGGGGATCCTCCACCGCAAAGGCGTTGGCCATTTGCGGCCAGGTGAAGTGACTGATTTCCGGAAACGCCCCACGCTGAATACCCGCCGCCTGGAGCAGGTTAGCCAGTAGCTGCTGCTCAAGGGTAGACATACTCCCTGCTTTCAGCACCAGCCAGCGACCCTCAAGGCACACACAGGAGAGCTCGAACTTAAGGGGTTTAGCTGGCGCTGCCTCCGCGCGGGCCCGCCGCATCCGGGTTGGCAATCGCCGGCTTATGTTGGCCCGGCTTGTCCGCACGCTGCTTGTCTTGATCCAGCAGTGCCCGCACCGCCGAGGGTGAGGCAATGGCTTCGCCTGAGGCCAGGGGGTCGGAAGATTGAAGCTCGGGCGGTTGAGGTTTGGACGTTTGACGTTTAGGCGCAGGGGCGTCGTCCAGCAATGCCTGTAGGCGCTCCCGAGGCGGCGTAGGAGCAGGCGTCGAATCTTCCCACTCACAGGCCTCAGTGGGCAGCGCATTAGGCAACTGATACTTAGCTGCCCAGGCAGTAATGCCCATGGCGTCCAGATAGTGGCGCCGAGTAACTTCCTGGTTCACTGCCCGCCG
This sequence comes from Halomonas sp. BDJS001, assembly GCF_026104355.1. Taxonomy (NCBI): domain Bacteria; kingdom Pseudomonadati; phylum Pseudomonadota; class Gammaproteobacteria; order Oceanospirillales; family Halomonadaceae; genus Halomonas; species Halomonas sp. BDJS001. The sequence continues at coordinate 516,763 of NZ_CP110535.1, read as the reverse complement.
CCGCGGCAGTTGGGTGAATCCGGACGCTCACCGCTCCGCGCCTTCCACTCGCTGGGAGTATAAAGATGCAGTGCTAAGGCGTGCACCGGCCCTGAAAGCTCATCAGCCAACAGCGCATAAATTTGCTGGTGACGCTTCACCGGCATTATGCCGTCGAAGGAGTCACTCACTAGCGTCACTTTGAAGTGGGTTTCAGAGTTCGCGGGCACGTTATGCATGTGGCTTTCGTTTTCAACCTGCAGCACGTCCGGCGCGAGTGCCGTTAACTTCTGCTCAATCTGTGTCTGCAGCGTCATAAGGTTCTCCTTGAGAGATCATAAACCGTTTTATTGTACGCGCTTACTGGCCCGCAGACGATGCCCGTCGAGCGTGTAACGCACGCCTTGCCAGCGGCATACGCGCCACGCTGGCCAAGAGCGCCAGCAGCGTGGTCGCCGCCCCCAGCCAGAGCGTTACTTGTACCGGCCAGCCTAGCGCTAGAGCAGCCCCCACCAGAGCCACGCCAAATGACTGCCCCACGGTTCGCGTGGTGCTCATCACGCCAGAGACGCTGGAACTGCGCTCCGGCGGCAGGCTGCCCATCATTTCGCGGTTGTTGGGGGGCTGGAACAGGCCAAAACCAATACCGCATAACGCAGTGCGCCATAGACTTCCCGCCACGCCGGTCGACTCATCGACCAGCGCCAGCGCAATCAGACCAATGATAAGTAGGCCAAGCCCCGCGCTGGAGAGAATACTGGGATTAATACGGTCGGCTAAGCGCCCCGCGACAGGACCAACGAACATGATAGCCAGTGGCCAGGGGGTGAATAGCCAAGCGGTTTCCAGGGGTGAAAAGCTCATCTGCTCCTGGTAGAAAAACGACAGCGCTACAAACGTAAGGCCCTGGCCTATAAAGGCAAGCCCAGAGGCAGAGACCGCCAGTGTAAAGCGCAGCTCGGCAAATACGCTGAGCGGCAGCAGTGGGTAAGGCGCACGACGCTGACGCGCAATAAACCCAGCACAGGCCAATACTGCTAACAGCGCCCAGCCACCGCTTTGCCAAATCGGTGCGGCGTGGCTCACGGCGTCCATAGCAATAAAGAAGCTGGCCAGCATAACGATAGAGAGCAGCGCCCCAGCAACATCAAAACTGCCTTTGCGTGGCGCTTCTCGGGGCAGCGCACGCTTGGCGAGCCATAGCGAGCAGAGACCCAGCGGCACATTTAGCGCAAACAGCCAGGGCCAGTCGGCAAAGGAGAGGATTACCCCGCTTAGCGTGGGCCCTGCTGCGTAGCCACCGGCCACCACCAAGGCACTCAAGCCAAGGGCGCTGCCCAAGAGGCGCGAGGGAAAAATCGCCCGATAGAGTGATGGGCCAATCGATAGCGTGGCGGCGGCCCCTAACCCCTGAAAGGCACGGAACACCAGCAACGTTTCTAAATTGCGCGATAGCGCTGCCCCCAGCGCGGCAGCGACAAAGGTGGCCAGCCCAAACAGGTAGAGCCTGCGACGTGTGATCAATTCACTAACGCCCGCAAACACGAGCAAAAAAGCCGCACACACGACCTGAAACAGGTTGGTGATCCATACTGCCCGGGATGCCGACACATTTAAATCAGCGGCAATAGTGGGCAGCGCCAGGTTGATCATGGTGGTATCGACCACCGCCATTAAAGTGCCGGTCACCAGCGCCAGCACTGCAAGGGCGCGTTCCGGCCCAGGCAGGCCATCATCACCGGGGCGAGTTTCAAACAGTCGCATGCAAGAGTTCCTAGACAGGAGAGTTGCTAAACGAAACCGCCAAGCGTCTAAAACCAACGAACCAACACAATGAAACCGGCCTAAGCCGGTTTCGAAGTGCGCTATCGAGCTGTTAGCTATCCCGTTATTACCGGGCAGCCGCGCAGGCAGAACTTAGCTTGCTTAAAATATTAGCACGCTAATCCTGTTCGCTGTCGAGCAGCAGCGCATCATCCACTTCAGAAATCTCTAACGCCGTTTCGTCATCCAGGTCAATGGCCAAATAGCTGTGCTCGACGCGCACAAATTCCTGGAATAATGCCCAGTCGAGTTTATCTGGCCACTGCCGTTCATCCTCTTCCCAAGCGCGCAGCTCAGTCTCGAGAATTTCCACGTAGCGGTCACGCACAAAGGTTTCCAGCGCTTCCGGGGTATCCATCTCTGGAATCAGGTAAATGGTACTTTCACGTTCGACGTCGTCCAGGGTCAGGTCGTCGTCTCCCATGGTGGGTTCCAGCGCGTTGATCCAGTCCACAAAGGGCTGGGTCGGCCTGACGCTCAGTGCGGAGCGGTTAAGCAGTTTCATGGGATTCTCCTCGCCGTCGAAACGTTGACCATTATGGGCGCTATAACGCGCCCTTACCAACTATTCATCCGTTATCTTAGCGTGTTAGTCCACTTCAGGGCGCATCGCCGGGAACAGCAATACATCGCGAATCGAGGCGCTGTCGGTGAACAGCATCACCAGACGGTCGATACCGATGCCTTCGCCCGCGGTGGGCGGCATGCCGTACTCCAACGCACGCACGTAATCTGCATCGTAGTACATCGCTTCCAGGTCGCCGGCATCTTTTTCCGCGGACTGAGCACGGAAGCGCTCGGCCTGGTCTTCGGCGTCGTTGAGCTCTGAGAAACCGTTGGCGATTTCGCGCCCGCCCACAAAGAACTCAAAGCGGTCGGTGACGAAGGGATTAGCGTCATTACGCCGGGCAAGCGGACTCACTTCCGCCGGATATTCGGTGATAAAGGTCGGCTGGTCGAGCTTATGCTCGGCCACCTCTTCAAAGATCTCTGTTTGTACTTTACCCAGGCCCCAGCTCTCTTTGACCTTGATGCCGAGCTTTTCGGCGGTGGCCCGCGCCGCTTCCAGCGAATCCAAGTCACTGTCGGCAATGCCGTCACCGTGATCAAGAATCGCCTGACGCAGCGTCAAACGGGCAAAAGGTTTGCCGAAATCGTAGCTCGCGCCCTGATACTCAATCACTGCGTTACCGAGCACTTCTTCAGCGGCGGTGCGCAGCATCGCTTCGGTCATATCCAGCAGGTCGCGGTAATCCGCGTAAGCCCAGTAGAACTCCACCATGGTGAACTCTGGGTTGTGGCGGGTCGAAAGACCTTCGTTACGGAAGTTGCGGTTAATCTCAAACACTTTTTCAAAACCGCCCACCACCAGGCGCTTGAGGTAAAGCTCCGGAGCGATACGCAGATACATATCGATATCCAGCGCATTGTGGTGGGTAATGAAGGGGCGCGCCGCCGCACCGCCAGGAATCGGCTGCAGCATCGGCGTTTCCACTTCCATAAAACCGCGCGCTTCAAAGAAGCGGCGCATAGAGCTGACCACCGCTGCGCGGGTTTCAAACACCTTACGCGACTGCGGATTCATGATCAGATCCACATAGCGCTGACGATAGCGGGCTTCCATATCGGTGAGGCCGTGAAACTTATCCGGCAGCGGGCGCAGGCTCTTGGTGAGCAGCTGCGCCTCCTTCATCATCACGTACAGATCGCCCTTGCCGGATTTATGCACCGGCCCGTGGGCAGCGACGATGTCACCGATATCCCAGCTTTTAACGTCTTCCAGCACGTCGGCGGGCAGGCCCTTTTTATCCACGTAGAGCTGGATCTGCCCGGCCACGTCCTGAATGACGATGAAGGGGCCACGTTGACGCATTACACGACCAGCCACAGCGGCGTGGTGATCCAGCGCTTCAAGCTCGGCCTTGTCTTTATCACCGAAGGCATTTTGCAGCTCGACGGTTAGGCTGTCGCGGCGAAAATCATTGGGAAACGCACTCTTTCCCTGCTCAGCGGCGCGCTCACGGCGAGCAGTCAACTTGGCACGGCGCTCGGCGATCAGGTGGTTTTCGTTGTCTGCAGGAGACGCGTCTTGGTTAGCCATGGGGCACCCTGTTCATGTTCAAACGCTAAAAAAATTACAAACCTTGCTTCAAGCTAGCGACGATAAATTGATCAATATCCCCGTCGAGCACTTTATCGCAGTTACTGGACTGCACGCCGGTGCGTAAATCCTTGATGCGCTGATCATCCAGCACGTAAGAGCGAATCTGGCTTCCCCAGCCGATGTCAGCTTTGGAGTCCTCGGCCTCCTGCTTGGCGGCGTTGCGCTTTTGCATCTCGTGTTCCCACAACCGCGCTTTCAACTGCTTCATGGCAAAATCGCGGTTGGCGTGCTGGCTGCGTTGCCCCTGGCAGGCCACCACGATACCAGTCGGCTCGTGGGTAATCCGCACGGCCGAATCGGTGGTGTTTACGTGCTGACCGCCCGCGCCGCTGGAGCGGTAGGTATCGATGCGTAAGTCCGAAGGATTAATCTCCACCTCGAAACTGTCGTCAATTTCCGGCGACAGGAATACCGAAGCAAAGGAAGTATGCCGACGACCACCGGAATCAAACGGGCTTTTACGTACCAACCGGTGCACGCCAGTTTCAGTACGCAGCCAGCCGAAAGCGTAATCGCCCTGGATATGCACCGTGGCCGACTTAATGCCCGCCACTTCGCCAGCAGAGATTTCGGTGATATCGGCTTTGAAGCCGTGACTATCCGCCCAGCGCAGGTACATGCGCAATAAAATATTGGCCCAATCCTGAGCTTCGGTGCCACCAGAGCCGGACTGAATTTCCAGGTAGGCGTTGTTCTGATCCATTTCACCGGAAAACATGCGCCGAAACTCCAGCTTTTCTAACGCCGCCTGCATGCTCTCCAGCTCTTTGCACACTTCTTCGACGGTGCCTTCATCCTCTTCCATTTCGGCAAGCTCCAGCAGATCCCGGCTATCGCCAAGGCCCTGCTCAAGCTCATCAATGGTCGCCACAATGGCTTCGAGGGAGGCGCGCTCTTTGCCTAACTTCTGCGCGTAGTCTGGATCGTTCCAGACATTGGGATCTTCCAGTTCGCGGGTGACCTCTTCTAGCCGATCTTTCTTCTCGGCATAGTCAAAGATACCCCCTAAGAACGTCTGTCCGCTCAGACAGGTCCTTAAGCTGGTTGTGAATCGGATTGGTTTCCAACATGGGATCGCCCTAGCTTGGTCTACTCGGATCGTACAGAGGTGTATCGATCAGAAAAGCGCATAGTGTAGCGAAATTGGCTGTCAACAACCATGCAGGTTTGTCGCGCATAACGCTCATAGTATCGAAATTGCGCATAGCTACATGTTTAATTTCTTATGGACGCCTGCTTTTCCCCGATGCTAGTACTTAACTAGCACTCAAACAGTCAAACAATCGTATTAAAATAATATTGGAGGGATCAGAATGCTAAAAACTCGCACTCTCATGGGCTCAATAGCGCTGGCCCTAAGCTGCGCTACACCTCTCCAGGCGGACACACTGCGTTTAGCCATTATGGGCGAGCCCGCCTCTCTAGATCCGCATAAAATTAGCGGCGTCTGGGAAAACGATGTGGTGGGCGATCTGTTTGAAGGGCTCGTCACTGAAGCCGCCGACGGCACACGTATTCCCGGCGTTGCAGAATCCTGGGAAATCTCCGATGACGGCACGGTGTACACCTTCACGCTAAGGGACAACGCCAAATGGTCGGACGGTGAACCTGTCACTGCTGATGATTTTGTGTTCGCCTTTCAGCGCATTTTATCACCAGCCACCGCCGCTAATTACGCCTATCTGCTATATCCGATTAAAAATGCTGAAGCTGTCTATGCAGGTGAAGCCGACACAAGCACCCTCGGCGTGCAAGCCATCGACGCGTCGACACTGCAAATCACCCTCGAACGTTCAACGCCTTATTTTTTAGATCAACTCTCCCACTACACCGCCTATCCGCTGCCACGTCACACGGTGGAAGCACATGGCAATGAGTGGTCCAGGCCAGGCAATATGGTCTCCAACGGTGCTTTTCAGCTAGAGGATTGGCAGTCGCAAACGCGTATCACAGCCACTCGCAACCCCAATTTTCACGATGCTGATCAGGTAGCACTGGACGAAATCGTTTATTTCCCTATTGAAGAGCGCAACACAGCGCTCAACCGTTTCCGGGCAGGAGAGATTGATATTGCTCGAGAGTTTCCGACTCAACAGTATGACTGGCTGATGGATAACCTGCCTGAAGCCGTTCAGATAGCCCCCTACCTCGGCATTTATTACTACGTTTTCAATGCTCGTGATGGCCATGCGACCACTGACCCGCGGGTGCGTGAAGCGCTAAGCCTCGCCGTTCGTCGCGAAGTCATTACCGATCAAATTCTCGGTACCGGCGAACTGCCTGCGTATAGCTTCGTGCCACCTAACGTCAGCCATTATGAAGCCCCCACCGCCAGCTTCGCCGAGCTCTCTCAGGAAGAGCGGATGGAACGCGCGCGGGAATTACTACAGGAAGCAGGCTATGGCCCTGATAATCCGCTGGAGCTCATGCTGCGCTATAACACCAGCGAGGATCATCGTAAGGTCGCCATCGCTATCGCCGCCATGTGGAAGCCCCTTGGCGTTGAGGTTGATCTGTATAATTCGGAGGTCGCCGTTCACTACGCGGATATTCGTCAGGGCGACTTCGATGTTGCACGTGCAGGCTGGATCGGTGACTACAACGACGCCCAAAACTTTCTAAGTCTGTTGGAAAGCAATGTATCGAATAACTATGGCGCCTATAGCTCGCCTGAGTTTGATGCTCTGATGAGCGAAGCCGCGAATACTCAGGATCTGGATAAGCGAGCCGACATCATGGCCGAAGCAGAGACCCTCGCCCTAGAAAACAGCGCTACGCTACCGATCTACTACTACGTCTCGCGCAATCTTGTTAGCCCCGACATTTCCGGCTGGGAAACCAATATTGAAGATATCCATCGCTCACGCTGGGTTCACTTCGACGATTAATTCCCTGTAGTTCGTTTTTTATCACAACTGACTACCGCTACCCCCCTCAGGCCTTTGGCCTGAGGAGCGAGGCCCGATAATGCTCAGCTACACCTTAAGACGCTTACTTCAGGCGATCCCGACGCTATGGATTGTGATTACCCTGTCGTTCTTTTTAATGCACTTGGCCCCCGGCGGCCCCTTCGACGGTGAACGACAACTACCGCCTGAGATAGAGGCCAATCTCATGGCTTCGTACGGCCTGGACAAACCCGTCTGGGAGCAATATGCCACCTATATGGGAAACCTGCTTCAAGGCGACCTTGGCCCCTCGTTCAAATATAAGGATTTTTCGGTCACTGAGCTCGTCGCTCAGGGCTTTCCTGTCAGCCTGGAACTCGGCCTATGGGCAATCAGCCTCGCGCTTCTGGTCGGTATTCCCATGGGGGTTATTGCGGCACTTAAACGCAACTCCACCATTGACTATATGGTGATGGGCACAGCGCTTGCTGGGGTGGCCATTCCCAACTTTGTGGTTGCCCCGCTATTGGCGCTGGTGTTCGGTGTTTTTTTGGCCTGGCTACCGGTCGGCGGCTGGAACGATGGGCATTGGCGAAATATGGTGCTTCCTATTGTCGCCCTCTCCCTTCAACAGATTGCCTATATTGCCCGCATGACGCGAGCCAGCATGATTGAAGTGTTAGGCAGCCACTTCATCCGCACCGCGCGGGCCAAAGGACTCAACGAGAGTGAAGTGATTCTGCGCCACGCCCTGCGCCCTTCAATGCTACCGGTTATTTCCTACTTGGGGCCTGCCATTGCCGGCATTATCACTGGATCCGTCGTGATTGAACAAATTTTCGGCATCCCCGGGATTGGCCGCTATTTTGTCCAAGCTGCGCTTAATCGTGACTACACCCTGGTAATGGGCACGGTGGTGTTTTATAGCGCCCTGATCGTGCTACTCAACCTTTTGGTCGATTTACTCTACTCGGCACTGGATCCGCAGATTCGTTATGACAATGACTAATACCGTATCGTCCCCGCCGATCGCTGGCCATAGCCTGGGCGGCGAAGCTTGGCGACGGCTACGCCAAAACAAAGCGGCTTTGGCCAGCCTCGTACTCATCGCGCTGATTACCCTCGTTTGCCTCGTCGGCCCCTGGCTAACACCCTGGGCACTCGATGAAGTAGATTGGAATGCCTTTTTAGCACCGCCCAACATGGAAAGTGGTCACTTGGCCGGCACCGATGCCAATGGGCGTGACCTCTTGACGCGAGTCTTTCACGGCGGGCAAATCTCGCTCTCTGTTGCCATCGTCGCCACCCTCGTTTCCCTGGTGATCGGTGTATTGTATGGCGCCATTGCTGGCTATTTCGGTGGGCGGATCGACAACCTGATGATGCGCTTTGTCGACATTATGTACTCACTACCGTTTATGTTTATGGTCATCTTGCTGATGGTGGTTTTCGGACGCAATATCCTGCTCATCTACGCCGCCATTGGTGCCGTCGAATGGCTTGATATGTCTCGTATCGTGCGCGGGCAAGTACTGGCATTAAAGCGCCGTGAATTCGTAGAGGCCGCCCATGCGCTTGGCGTAAGCAGTTTTAAGATTGTCACACGCCACCTGATTCCCAATGCCCTTGGCCCGGTGATCATCTACGTCACTCTCACCGTACCTAAAGTGATTTTGCTGGAAAGTTTTTTGTCCTTTCTGGGGCTTGGCGTTCAAGAACCCTTAACCAGTTGGGGGGTTCTGATCAGTGAAGGAAAAGACATGATGGAAACGGCGCCTTGGATGCTGATTGTTCCCTCAGCATTTCTCGCGACTACCCTGCTGTGCTTAAACTTTCTGGGGGACGGTCTGCGCGACGCCCTTGATCCCAAAACACGTTAACAAAAGACGCGTTAATAAAGGCAAGGAGGTGATATGCCACAACCACTGCTGGAGTTTGATCACCTGCGCGTAGACTTCGACCTCCCCAACGGCACCGTTACCGCAGTTAACAACGTTAGCTTTACGCTTAACCAAGGCGAGACAATGGCACTTGTGGGAGAGTCGGGCTCTGGAAAGTCGATCACCTCGACTGCTGCGATAGGGCTACTGCCCGAGCTAGCCCACTCCACGGGCAGCATTCGCTGGCATGGCGGCGCAGGTGATGAAGACTTGCTAACGGTTAGCCGTCAGCGCCTGCGGGCCATCCGTGGCAATGAAATATCCATGATCTTTCAAGAGCCAATGACCTCGCTCAACCCACTGCACCGCATTGGTAAGCAGATCCGTGAAGTATTGCATAAGCACACAAAATTACGTGGTCGCGACTCACATCTGCGCGTGCTAGAACTGCTTGCACAAGTGGGTATTCCTGAGGCTGAACGCCGAGTCGACAGCTACCCTCACGAACTTTCCGGCGGCCAGCGTCAACGGGTGATGATTGCTATGGCGCTGGCTTGCGAGCCTAAACTGCTGATTGCTGATGAACCAACCACGGCCCTTGATGTGACCGTGCAAGCTCAGATACTCGCGCTTCTGAAAGACCTCCAGGCCCGCTACGGCATGGCTATTTTGTTTATCACCCACGACCTGGGGGTTGTTCGTCACTTAGCCGATCGCGTATGCGTTATGCAGCACGGTGAAATCGTAGAATCGGGGGCAACCAACACCCTGTTCCAGTCACCGCAGCATCCTTATACGCAGATGCTAATCGCTGCCAATCCAAGCGGCCAAAAGGCGCCCGTTCCCGACACGGCCCCCGTTTTGCTCACAGCCAGCAACCTCAGCGTGCGTTTTGCGATTAAAAAGCAGCTCTTTGGCCCTAACCGCTATTTTGAAGCAGTGAAAAACATCAACCTGACGTTACGCAAAGGCCAAACCTTAGGTATTGTGGGCGAATCAGGTTCTGGCAAAACCACCCTGGGCCGTGCACTGCTTCGTCTGGTGAAAAGTCACGGTAAGATACGTTTCGATGATATCGACGTTGCCCAACTTGACCGTGCGGGGATGCGCCCGATACGGGCACGTATGCAAGTTGTCTTCCAAGACCCCTTTGGTTCACTTTCCCCGCGCATGACGGTGGGCGAGATCATTGGCGAAGGGCTGCGCGTCCATCAACCCTTGTTGACCAGAGCTGAACGCGATACACAGGTCATCCAGTCTCTCGAAGAAGTCGCGTTGGATCCTGCCCATCGGCATCGCTACCCGCATGAATTTTCAGGCGGGCAGCGGCAAAGAATTGCGATTGCCCGAGCCCTGGTCGTCAAGCCCGAGTTTCTGTTGCTTGACGAGCCAACATCTGCGCTAGACCGCTCGGTTCAAATGACCATCATCGAGCTATTACGCGACTTACAACAGCGTCATCAACTGACCTACCTGTTTATTAGCCACGACCTTGCCGTGGTACGGGCGTTGGCAGACGAGGTGATCGTCATGCGCCAAGGCGAAATCATTGAGCAAAACGATACCCAATCGCTGTTTAACGCCCCACGCCAAACTTACACCAGTGAATTGATGCGCGCCGCTTTCCTGGAGAGCCCAGCCGCCTAGGCTCTCAAGCTTGCATATTAATGCTTGAGAGCGTTATTCCGTTCAATAAAAAACCCGGCGCGGGCCGGGTTTCGTTGGCGTTTGGCTCTTAAAAGCGATAGGTTAACTGTGCACCAAAACCGTGAGCTTCGTTTTTGTAGTCCGCTGAGTAGGAGGCTCCGCCTACCGGCTGGCCACCCGTCGCTTGGCTGGCCAGCAGGTCGCTACGATCCTGCTCAACAAAGGTGCCGCGCTCTGACAGATAGGAGTAAGCCACGTCGACAGTCAGGTCAGGCGTTGGGCTCCACCCTGCCCCCAACGAGAAAATGCGCCGATCATCGGAAGGGATACGTACGCTACGATCCTCATCATTGGTCGGCGTCATGTCTAACGTAACCCCAGCACGAAGCGCCAATGTCTTCGTTAACTGATACTCGCCGCCGGTGGCAAACGCCCAAGCGTTTGAATAGTTCTGAACCTCTTGGGTAATCGTATCGCCTTGGCTGCCGGTAACCAGGATTTGGTCGAATTGGCTCCAACGCACCCAGGAGGCACCGAACATCAGCTTGAGACGGTCAGTCATCTGCTGGGTAAGCGAGAAGTTAACCGTCTCAGGGGTGGTTAAATCCAGGTTCGCACTATCTGAGCGAACGACATTACCAAGCGGGTCGGTAGCACTAAAATTCCCTTCCAGTGTGTAATCCACCTTCGAGCGATAAGTCAGACCCAGCGTGGTTTCAGGCATTGGGCGATAGATCACGCCCAGATTATAACCCCACGCTTCATCGTCACCATCCACCCGTGAGTCGATGTCATTATCGGGATTAAACGTAGCCTCAGAGGGTAGCTGGCGACGCAGTTCCCCTTCCACCTGGTTGTATGTGATGCCTGCACCAACCGACCACTGATCGTTAAAGCGATAAGAGACCGTTGGCTGCGCACTGACCACCTTGACTTCGGTATAGTCGCCAAAATAGCGGCCCTGGAAATCATCTTCGTAGTCGGTTTTAGAACCAAAGGGTGCATACACACCGAAGCCGAACGCGAGCTGATCAGTCACTGGCTGCGCATAGAAAGCAAAGGGAATGGGTGTTCCTGGCACCATATCGCCATCGTTACCTCCGGGAATACTGCCTACCGGAATCTGATTGCCATTTGGCGCACCGCCAGTGGCTACGCCCGAATCAATGAAGCGGCTCGCTTGGACATTGGAAATATCTGTATTTACGTTTAGGTAGGTTGCCCCCACCGTGACTTGCGCACGGTCTAAAAACGACATACCCGCCGGGTTGCCGTACACAATGGTTGCATCATGAATGTTAGAGCTTCGCCCGGCGTGACCATAGCCCTGCCCACTCACGCTCTGCTCGTTGATTTGATACCCGCCTGCATGAGCTTGACTGGCGAAGGCAGCGGCTGTAATGGCAGCGGCCAGGGTGAGCTTATTAAAGTTATTTTTCATAGTAGGCCTCTCTTCCCGATGATCCAGTGGATACCGACAATCCACCCTAGTTATTGTTACATGACTGTTTTCTCGCAACTGAGCCAAAGGTTCAAGGGCAAACGCTCGTTTTATTTTATTTTTGGCTTATACATTAGTCGCACGACCGTTTTAAATCAGTGTTTTAGTCATTTCAGCGTATGGAGCAAAGGTGGCCTTGACCTATAGGTAACCCATAGGTTCTACACTCAAGGGACACTATTTAACCGGTCGGGAGAACAGGCCATGAAAGTTAATGAGCTTGCCAAACGGGGCGGCGTTACCGCTGAGACCGTGCGTCACTACGCTCGTGAGCGGTTACTTGCCCCACAGCGCCACCCAGATAATGGCTATCAGCTATTTTCAGATACCGATTTAGAGCGGCTGCGTTTTATTCAGCGGGCGCGCAAACTCGGTTTTAGCGTGGCAGAAATTCGCGACATCCTAACTCACGCCGACCAAGGCGATTCCCCCTGCCCTTTGGTACGCGACTTACTCGCCATCCGCCTGCCGCAAATCCGCGCACGCATTGCCGAGCTGGAAGCACTGGCCGAGCGCATGGAACAGGCCATGGAGAGCTGGCAGAAAATGCCCGACGGATCCCCCGACGGCCACAGCGTGTGCCGCCTGATTGAGAGCTTTCCTGACGCCACGCCTATCAAGGAGACCCCATGAGCGACGCCTTTACCGAAGCCGCCTCAAGTGAGAGCCCTACCAATGGAGTCACCACCCGGATCATTCCTGGCATGAATTGCCAGGGCTGCGTCAAGCGCATGCGCGAGGCGATTCAAAGTGGTGACCCTGAAGCAGACGTCACCGGCACGCCTAGCGAAAAACGCCTAAAGGTTGTTTCATCCCTAACCGACGCGGAGCTTGATCAACGCTTGACCGCGGCGGGCTACCCGCCAGGCGAAGCAGCTCTGGAGGAAGCAGCCCCAGACGATGCTGATAAGCAGCCAGAAACCGCGGCACCCGCTGATGCCGAAACTGAAAAAACCGCAAGTGCTCATGCCCATTCTCAAGGGCAAGGCAAGAAGCAGCGCTTGGCGATTAGTGGGATGACCTGCGCCAGCTGCGTCAATAGCGTGCAGAAAGCGCTAGAGCGCACTGAGGGAGTCGTCACCGCCAGCGTCAATTTTGGCACCCACTCCGCCCAGGTGTTTGGCAGTGCAAAGACCCAAGCGTTAATCGCCGCCGTTGAGTCAGCCGGCTACGGTGCCGAACCGATTGTGGATATGCGCGAGGCCGAGCGCACCCGGGCCGAGCAGGACGCCAAGACTTACCAGAAACGGCTGCGCGGCAGCGCCATTTCACTGGCACTGGCCATTCCGCTGATGCTCAGCATGCTCTTTTTCCACCCCCATCCGATGGGGCTGGGGCGTCTCTACTGGTTGGGAATTGGTCTGCTCACGCTAGGCATTATGGCTTTTCCGGGTCGACACTTTTTCGTCAATGCCTGGAAGCAGTTCAAGCACCACCAAGCCAATATGGATACGCTAGTGGCACTGGGCACAGGCACCGCTTGGTTGTACTCAATGGCGGTAGTGTTGTTTGCACCCTGGCTTCCCGAGGTCGCCCAGGGCATCTATTTTGAGGCTTCGGCCATGGTGATCGGGCTGATTCTGCTCGGCAATGCCATGGAGCTGCGCGCCCGGGGCCGCACCAGCGATGCACTAAAGCGACTCCTTGACCTACAGAGCCGCACGGCGCGGGTGATCCGCGACGGCCATGAGCAGGAGATCGAGATTGATGCCGTGCGCACTGGCGACCAGATACGGGTGCGCCCCGGCGAGCGCTTGCCGGTAGATGGCGACGTCATTGAGGGCCAGAGCCATATTGATGAATCAATGCTTACCGGCGAGCCGTTACCTGTTGCCAAGGGCGCTGGGGATGAAGTCAGTGCGGGCACCGTGAATGGCCGTGGCGGGCTGATCTATCGCGCCACCCGGGTGGGTAGCGATACGCGCTTGGGGCAAATTACCGAACAGGTAGCGAGTGCCCAGAACTCGCGCCCACCGATTGGCGAGCTGGCCGACCAGGTCTCCAGTGTTTTTGTCCCTTCCGTCATGATAATTGCCCTATTGACGGCCCTGGTGTGGTTCAACCTTGGGCCTGCGCCGGAAGTGATTTATATGCTGGTCACGGCGACCACCGTGCTGATTATTGCCTGCCCCTGCGCGTTGGGTCTGGCAACCCCAATCTCGACCATGATCGGCGTCGGTAAAGCGGCAGAGCATGGGGTGCTGGTGCGCAGCGGCGAGGCGCTGCAAACCGCCAGCAAGCTGACCACGCTGGTGGTCGATAAGACCGGCACCCTCACCCAGGGCAAGCCCAGCGTTACCGATGCGGAGATGTTTGGCGTGGAGCAATCCACTGTTCTGGGGTTGGTGCACGCGCTGGAGCGGGGCTCAGAGCACCCGCTGGCGGCAGCGCTAATGAGCTACGTGGATGAACACAACGTCAACCCTGCCGAGATTCATGATTTCGACAGCGTGACTGGCGGCGGAGTGAAAGCTAAAACCGTCGACGGTAAAGCACTGCTGCTGGGCAATGCGCGGCTGCTTAAAGAGGCAGGCGTGGATCTCACGGCGGGTGAAGCGCAGGCCCAAGCGCTTGAGGCACAGGCGCGCACGCTGGTGTACCTGGCGGTGGAGGGCAAGCTGGCCGCGCTATTTGGCATCAGCGACCCGCTGCGTCACGACACCGTGGCCGCGATCAAGCGCCTGCAAAAAGACGGCTTAACCATCGTTATGTTAACCGGTGATAACGAGCACACCGCCAGGGCCATTGCCCAGGAAGTGGGCATTGATGAGTTTCGCGCAGGCCTGTTGCCTGAGGACAAGCACGCCGAGATTGAGCGCCGTCAGCAGGCAGGTGAAATCGTTGGCATGGTGGGCGATGGCATCAACGATGCTCCGGCGCTGGCCAGGGCGAACGTGGGGTTTGCGATTGGCCAGGGCACCGATGTGGCCATTGAGAGCGCGGGCATCACACTAATGCGCGGCTCGTTGCACGGGGTAGCATCCGCCATTGAGATCAGCCGCGCCACCCTGCGCAACATCAAACAGAACCTGGTGGGCGCCTTCGGCTATAACATGCTTTGCATACCTATTGCCGCAGGGGTGCTCTACCCAATAACAGGTACGCTGCTCTCACCAATGATTGCCGGAGCGGCCATGTCACTCTCTTCCATCACCGTGGTGAGTAATGCCAACCGTTTGCGGCTATGGAAAGCCAGCCAGGAGGAATCCTCATGAGCTTACTGATCAATTTGGCAGGGCTGGGTCTAATCGCGCTGATTGTGTGGTGGTTCTGGCTTGGCTAAACGTTTTTAGCTCACCCCAATATAACGCCCTGGCTTGTGGTTCAGGGCGATGATTAGGTTGAGTGTCAGCGCGCCCAGTACCGAGTAGCCCACGCGATCCAACGGCAGTTGGGTCAGGGCAATCAGCAGGATGACGCCGTCGATGGCGAGTTGAACGTAGCCTGCACGCAGGCCGTGTGTATCCTGCAGATAGAGCGCGAGGATATTGATACCGCCCAGGCTGGTGCGGTGGCGAAACAGCATCAGCATGCCGATGCCCATCAGCGCGCCGCCCATCAAGGCGGCGTAAAGCGATGGCACCTTGGCAAACTGCACCCAACCCTGGGTTAGCTCGGAAAACAGCGATACCAAGCCGATGGCGGCAAAGGTACGCAGGGTAAAACTCCAGCCCATCCGCTTCACCGCCAGGTAGTAAAACGGCAGGTTAATGGCAAAAAAGTACACCCCAAAACCCCAGCCGGTCATGCTGCTGGTCATATAGCTCAACAGCAGCGCTAAGCCCGCCGTACTCCCTGTTAGCAACACCGCATGGGTGTAAAAGGTTACCCCCAGCGCAACAAAGAACGTGCCCAGCAGCATCGCCATCATATCTTCATAGGGGCGATGCTGATCCTTGGGTAAATCTTCCACGCGCATGGGGCGTCCTTACTTAAGTTGCCAGTAGATGATGCGATGTACAGCTTAAATTGGGCTGGCGTGCTCGACCATCAACTGCAGCGTCTCCCGGCCGCGCCAGCGGTTACGGTTGAGCTTGTAAGCACAGTGCAGCGTATCGCCGACGCTAAACCCAGGCAGTTCCCCCGGCGTTAGAGCGCGAAACCAGATCGCTTTGCAGGTTACCGGGCCAGTGGAGAGCTCCAGCATCAGGTGGGAACCTTCGGCGCCCACCGGGCGCAGCGCTTCGACGATAAAGCGCCCCTCAAACAGCGGCGGGTCGAATTCACGCCCGTAGGGGCCAAGGGTTTCGATCTCCTGCAAGGTGGTCAGCGAAAGCTGCGCCGTGGAGAGCTCACCATCCGTCCATAGGCGCGGATAGAGCGTTCGTCCCTCCAGCTGTTCGCCTACGGCCCTCAAGAAAGCCGCTTTAAAGGCGTCAAGCCGATCCCGTGGTACGCCTACGCCTGCCGCGCCACTATGGCCGCCAAAGCGTGGTAACGCTTGGGGAGCAAGCTCAAAGGTGCGCTGTAGGGCATCGCGCAGGTGCAGCCCATCAATCGAGCGGCCGGAACCGGTCAGCATGCCCGGTGCCGAGGCTTGGGTAAGCACCAACGCTGGGCGTCCATAAGCCTGCACCAACCGCGAGGCGACGATACCCTGTACGCCAGGGTGGCCATCTTCAAGCAGCACCACCACGGCGGGCTCATCGGCATCCAGCGCTGCCGTGGCAAGAGTGCGCGCCTCGGCGGCCATATCGGCCTCAATGGCTTTGCGGGACTGGTTATCCTGATCCAGCACGTCGAGCTGGCGGTTGGCGACCCCATCATTCTCGGCCAACATAAAGTGCAGCGCCGCATAGGGGTCGTCTAGCCGCGAACGAGCATTGATGCGTGGCCCCATCTGAAACGCTAATGTCTCGGCGTTAAACGGTACGCTGTCGGCGCCGAGGCGCGTGGCCATCGCACGCCAGCACGCCGCATCCATACGATTGATCAGTTTTAAACCTTGATTAACCACCGCGCGGTTAGCAGGGCTACCGCCCAGGGAGACGCAGTCGGCCACCGTGCCCAGCGCTACGTAAGAGAGCCAGGGCGACAGCTTGGGCGTCGACTCTGAAAGCGCCCCCCACTCAATCAGCACGCCGCGGGCGAGTGACATCAACAGCCACGCCACCATACACCCGGCGATGGTTTTGTCGGGGTAATCACAGTCAGAGCGAGTGGGATTAACGCAGGCATAGGCGGAAGCTGGCGGCCCCTCAATGGGTAGCGCGTGGTGGTCGCTGACCACCACATCGATACCCGCGGCTTTTAAGCGCGCGATACGCGGCTCATCACTGCTGCCGCAATCGGCGGTAATCACCAGGGTGGGGAACGGCTTTTGCGCCAGCGTACGCTCCACCAGTGGCAGGCTAATGCCGTAGCCGTCGTGAATACGGTGACCAATCAGGCTGTGCAGCTTGTCCTCCGGCACTCCAAACAGCTCCACCAGGGTGCGCCGAATCACCACGTGGGAGGTAATACCATCCACATCGTAGTCGGTAAGAATACCAATCGCCTCACCCTCAGCCACCGCTTGAGCGATACGTTCGGCGGCGCGGCGACCGTCGGCCAGTTTCTCCGGGTGGGCCAAATAACGCAGGCTAGGTGCTATTAATGGTAGCAACTCACCGCTGTAGCCCGGCAAGCGCGAGGCCAGCAAACGCGCCTGCAGTTCGCTTAGCCCCTCTGCCTGGGCACGGGCATAGAGCGCCTCGTCCACCGGACGAGGCTCTAAACGCGGCCCGGTTGAGCGAGAAGAGCGCACATTCTGGGGTAAGTCGGTGACGGAGGTCATCGGCATTTCAACGAGCGGGCTTTCAACGACGATTTTCCACAACAAACTGCTGCACGGCGGCAAGCTCGGCAGGCAGCACGGTGTAGCGCTCTTCGCGCTCAATCAGGTCTTCCATATGCGGCGGTAGCGGCACGCCCAGGAAGCCCGCCTTCACAACAGCCTCGGCGAATTTAGCCGGGTGCGCAGTGGCCAGGGTTATCATCGGCGTTGACTGATCTGCCCGGGCGCGTTCGGCGGCACGATAGCCGGTAGCGGTGTGCGGATCGAGCATTTCACCGGTGCGCTTGTGAGCGTCACGGATGGCTTCCAGAATCGTCGCGTCATCCACGCTGTAGCTGGAAAACTTCTCGCGCAGCTTGGCCAGCGGCGCATCGGCCAGCGCCGTGGGTTCCCGCTGGAAACGTTCAAGTAGCGCCGCGACGGCCAAACCATCGCGGTCGTAGGCGTCAAACAGCAGGCGTTCAAAGTTAGACGACACCACGATATCCATGGAGGGCGCCAAAGTAGCCGCCAGCTCTTTTTTGGAGAAATCGTTGGCGGCCAGGGTGCGGTGCAGAATATCGTTGGCGTTGGTGGCGATGATGAACTGCTTCACCGGCAGACCCATTTTGTAGGCCATATAACCGGCAAACACGTTGCCAAAATTAGCCGAAGGCACACAGAAGCTTACTTCGCGGTGCGGCGCGCCCAGGGCAACGCCGGAGGCGATGTAGTAAACGATCTGCGCCATAATGCGCGCCCAGTTGATCGAGTTCACTGCGACCAACCGCGTACCGTTGAGGAACGATTGATCGGCAAAGCTGGCCTTGACCATCGCCTGGGCATCGTCGAAATTGCCTTCAATGGCAATATTAAAGACGTTATTGGCCAGCACCGAGGTCATTTGCCGGCGCTGCACTTCCGAGACCCGGTTGTGCGGGTGCAGGATAAAGATATCCAGGTTGTCGCAGTGGCGGCAGCCCTCAATCGCCGCCGAGCCGGTATCACCCGAGGTCGCGCCCATGATCACCGCGCGCTCGCCGCGCTTTTTCAGGAAGTGATCGAGCAAGCGGCCGAGCAGTTGTAACGCTACGTCTTTAAATGCCAGGGTCGGGCCGTGGAACTGCTCAAGCAGGAAGTGATTGGCATCCAGCTGCTTGAGGGGCACGACTGCGTCGTGATTAAAGGTCGCGTAGGCCTCGGTCACGATGCTGCGGAAAGTCTCGTCGTCGATCTCTCCGTTCACAAACGGCTTCATCACGCGGAAAGCGATTTCCGCGTAGGAGAGCCCGGCCATGTCGGCCAACTCTTCACGGGAGAGTTCAGGCAGAGTTTCCGGCACATAGAGGCCGCCGTCGCTGGCCATACCGGTGAGCACCACTTCTTCAAAGGAGAGCGCGGGCGCTTGCCCACGCGTGCTGATATAGCGCATCTTGCTTACTCCCCTTCGTCCAGGCTTTCTACGCGAATGCGCGTTAACGACCCGGCAATATCGGCCATGGACTCAATTTCGCGGATTGCTTCATTCATCTGCTTCTCTTTGGTGCGGTGAGTAAGCAGGATAATTGGCACCAATTCGCCTTCAGTGGCCTCTTTCTGAATCAGCGCTTCAATAGAGATGCCCTGCTCGGCCAAAATGGTGGCCACCCGCGCCAGAACACCGGGGCGATCAACCGCCAACAAGCGCAGGTAATAGGCGGTGGTGATGTCTTCCATCGGCATGATGGGCAGTTGGCTGACATCTTCGTCAATGCCGCTAAACGCCAGATAGGGAACCCGGTAGTGGTGGTCGGTGGAGATATCCCGCGCCACGTCGAGTAAGTCAGCCACCACCGCCGAGGCGGTAGGCTCTGCGCCCGCACCCGCGCCGTAGTAGAGCGTCGGTCCTACCGCATCGCCCATCACCGCAATGGCATTTTTGACGCCGTGTACATTGGCCAGCAGGCGCTCTTTCGGGATCAGCGTGGGGTGAACCCGCAGCTCAAGGCCCTGATCAGTGCGCTTTGAAATACCCAGGTGCTTGATCACATAGCCTAGATTGTCGGCTTGCTCGACGTCTTCCGCAGTAATCCGCGAGATACCTTCAGTGAAGGCTTTCTCGAACTGCAGCGGCACGCCGTAGGCAATCGAGGCCAAAATCGTCAGCTTGTGCGCGGCATCGATACCTTCCACGTCAAAGGTGGGATCGGACTCGGCGTAGCCTAGCGCCTGGGCTTCTGCGAGCACGTCTTCAAAGGCGCGGCCTTCATCGCGCATATGGGTAAGGATATAGTTGCCAGTGCCGTTGATAATGCCCGCCACCCACTCGATGCGGTTGGCACCCAGGCCCTCGCGCAGCGATTTAATGACGGGGATACCGCCGGCCACCGCGGCCTCAAACGCCACGATGACGCCCTTTTCATGAGCGGCCTTGAAGATTTCGTTGCCGTGCACTGCAATCAGCGCCTTGTTGGCAGTGACCACGTGCTTGCCGTTTTCAATGGCGGTGAGCACCAGCTCGCGGGCGATATCGTAACCGCCTATGAGCTCCACCAGGACATCCACATTGGGATTGGTCGCCACTTCAAACACATCGGAGGTGGCATTGATGCCGGTAATATCGCAGTCAGGATGAATACTGCGGTGAGCAACCTGCTCAATCACAATAGGGCGGCCAGCACGACGCGCAATATCATCAGCGTTGCGAGTCAATACGTTAAAGGTGCCGCCACCGACAGTACCTAGACCACAAATACCTACTCTTACCGGTTTCAAAATACTTCCCCTTTCGTGTTGTGCACCTGGTGGTGCTGGCCTTAATTACGGTGTTGAAGTCGATCTTAAAGACCGTGTCTCAGCGTTTTGCTTTATCTTTGGAGGTGACGTTATGCGTCATCCAAGCCTAACATGGCAGAGAGCCGCTCGGGGGGCACAAACCCCGGCACCATTTGCCCATCGGGCAAAATAATCGCCGGCGTGCCCTGTACGCCCAGTGCCTTACCCAGATCATACTGCCCCGCCACTGGATTGTCGCAGTCTGCTGCACTGGAAATCGCCTCACCCTCTTTGGCTTGGGTCATCGCTTCGCTGCGATTATCCGAGCACCATACCTGCTGCAGCGTGGTCGCCGCTTGGCTGCCCATGCCCGCACGGGGAAACGCCATGTAGTGAACAGCGATACCGCGTTCATTCAACTCTGGAATGGTGTCGTGTAACCGCGCGCAGTAGGGGCAGGTAGGGTCAGTAAACACCGTTATAGTGGCTTTCGGTTCATCGGCACCGCGGAAGATCACTAACTCATCGTCAGGTACGGCTGCCAATGCATCGGCACGTTCTTGGTTCTGCTCTTGTTCGGTCAAATTGACCAACCCTTCATCGGCATTTTCGTACAGGTCACCGACCAGAAAGTGGCTACCGTCAGCGTTGGAGTAGAAGGCTTCGCCACTCTCCAGCTGCACATGATAGACGCCCTCCATGGGTGTCTCAGTGACCGTTTCCACCGGCATTTTCTGTCCATTAACACTCAGCGATTCAGCAAGTCGATCAGCCACCTCGTCCGCCTGGGCAGCGGAAGGTAACAGGCTGACGGTTAACAGGCACGTCAGCAGTGAGACAGGTGTTACTAAAGGAGATACTACTAAACGGCGTTGACGCATCATCAATTCAGCCTCTTGGGTGATGTTCTGCATGTAAGCTTTCCAAGCGCGCCTGGGCTACATGGGTATAAATTTGGGTCGTCGACAGGTCGCTATGACCCAGCAGCAGCTGTACGACCCGCAAATTGGCCCCATGATTCAATAAATGGGTAGCAAATGCATGGCGAAGTGTATGTGGCGACAGTGGTCGAGTAATCCCGGCTGTTATTGCATGCACCTTAATCCGGTGCCAAAAGGTTTGCCGGGTCATGGCTTTATCGCCCCGCCCAGGAAACAGCGCTGGCCGGGTCGGGTCGCTCATTAGCGCCAGCCGTGCGCTCTGCATATAGTGCGCCAGCCAATCCGCCGCCTCTTCTCCCATGGGCACCAAACGGTCTTTATCGCCTTTACCGCGCACCCGCACCACGTTTTGGCTTAAATTAACCGCGTCTCCGGTAAGCCCCACCAGCTCAGAGACACGCAGACCACAGGCATAGAGTAACTCCAGCATGGCGCGGTCGCGGACGCCCAGCGGGGTATCGGTATCCGGCGCCATCAACAGGCGCTCTACCTCATCCTCTTCCAAGGTGTTCGGCAAACCTGGTATGACGCGGGGTAACTTGATATCGGTGAGTGGATCGCTCTCCACCTGATTATTTAAACGCCCCCAGCGGTAAAAGCTGCGCAGCGTCGACAGCAGCCGGGCATTGCTGCGCAGTTGATAGCCTTCCTCCCGGCGGCTGGCCAGCCATTCACTGAGGCGCTCCGGCGGCGGCGCCAAGAGGGCTTCACCGTGGCTCTCCAGGTGGCCCTGCCAGGCGGTTAAATCACGCCGATAGGCGGCTAACGTATGATCGCTGGCGCCCTGCTCAAGCCAGAGAGCATCTAAAAAAGCATCGATAACGCTCATAGGTTAGTCACCTCCAGCCGCTTTTATTGAGCGGCATAAACAAAACCCCGCCCCGCAAAGCGGTGACGGGGTCTTGGTATCCGGACGCAACGCCAACAGCGTGCGCCCGGGGAACAGTGGCGTTTAAGCCAGCTTTTCCTTGATACGTGCAGAACGACCGCTGCGCTCGCGCAGGTAGTAAAGCTTGGCTTGACGCACGTCACCGCGACGCTTGACTTCGATCGAGTCAACCAGCGGGCTGTAGGTCTGGAAGGTACGCTCAACGCCAACGCCGTGAGAAATTTTACGCACGGTGAAAGCGGAGTTCAGGCCACGGTTACGCTTACCAATGACCACACCTTCAAACGCCTGCAGACGCTCGCGAGTGCCTTCTTTTACTTTTACCTGAACGACAATAGTGTCGCCGGGGGCAAAGGTAGGAATTTCCTTGCCCATTTGCTCAGATTCGATCGCCTGGATCACTTTGCTTTTGCTGCTCATCATCATACTCCTGAATAACGTGTTGGCTTGACCGCTCTATCATGGGTGGCGGAAGCCGTGATCCCGGCGCTCGAAACGAGCTACGCGGGAGTCGTTATGGGTGACACAGGTGCGCTTTTTCGCCCTGCACCGCCGCTCTGATCTAGGTAGCTGAAACACACTACTTAGTAGGCAGAGCGTGTTCTTCGATAAACTCGTTCAACAGCTTGCGCTGTTCGACATCTAACGTGCGCCCTTCCAACAGGTCTGGACGGCGCTGCCATGTCCGGCCTAATGACTGCTTTAATCGCCAGCGTTTGATGGCTGCATGATTACCGCTTAACAGCACATCCGGCACCTGGCGCCCGTCGATGACTTCTGGACGGGTATAGTGCGGGCAGTCTAACAGACCGTCATTAAACGAGTCTTCGATAGCGGAATCCTGATGACCCAGTACACCGGGAATCAGCCTTGCCGCTGCATCGATCAGCACCATCGCCGGCAGCTCACCGCCGCTCAGCACATAGTCACCAATCGACCACTCTTCATCAATGTCACTCTCCACCACGCGTTCATCAATGCCTTCATAGCGCCCTGCCACGACCACTAAAGGCCCGGCGGATGCCAGTGCTTGAACGCCCTGCTGATCCAGCTTACGCCCCTGGGGCGAAAGGTAGATCACCGTCGGCTTTAAGCCGGTGGCTTGCTGCGCCCGCTCCCGGGCCGCAAAGATCGCTGCGCGCAGGGTGTCGACTTTCATCAACATGCCTGGACCACCACCATAGGGGCGGTCATCGACGCTGCGGTGGCGGTCAGTGGCGTAATCCCGCGGGTTCCAAAATTCCAGTGCAATACGCTGTTTCTCTACCGCTCTGCCGACCACGCCCTGTTGGGTTAGCGCGTCAAACATCTCGGGAAACAACGAGACTACACCAATCCACATTGCCGGCGCTGCTGCTTCGCTCGCCGTTTCCGGCGCGTTGCCACTCTCCAACTCGGTTGAGTCGGTCGATGCATCACTGCTCAAACTGTTCATACGTTTGGTCAAAACTCAGGATCCCAATTGACGACCATCCGGCCCTCTTGGGAACTGATTTCAATAATGACGTCGTCTGGCAAAAATGGCAGCAGTCGCTCACGCTTGTCGATTGACTCAGAATCGCCGCGAACCACCATGACATCGTTGGCGCCGGTTTCAAACAGGTAGCTGACCCGTCCTAGCCGTTCACCAGCCTGAGTGAAGACCGCCATGCCTTCAAGCTCATGCCAATAATACTCATCGTCGGAAAGCTCAGGCAGCGCCTCTTTGGGCATCAGGATGTCCGTTTGGGCTAATGCTTCCGCCGCACTACGGTCATCGACCCCTTCAAGTTGCACTACAATTCCCTTGCCCTGCCGACGTCCCTGAACAATGCTTATGCGCTTTAGGGTTTCGCCTTGGCGCACCCACCATTCCGGGTACTCAAGAATGCTGTCCATTGGGCTAGTGTAGGAGTACACCTTGAGCCAACCTTTCACCCCATAAGGGCTAGTTAGCTTGCCTAGCACCACATGCGTGTCGTCAGTTTGGCTATTTTCAAAACGCGTCATCGACGACCTCAGCTACCCAGCACTCACTTTCTCACACAATAAGTCTCAGACAACAAGACTCAAAAGCAGGCTTAAGCCTGTTTGCGTGCTTCTTTAACCAGCTCAGCAACACGACCAGACAACTGGGCGCCTTGGCTCTGCCAGTGAACAACGCGATCCAGGTCAACGCGCAGACGCTCTTCCTGACCACGGGCAACCGGGTTGAAGAAGCCGATACGCTCGATGAAACGACCGTCGCGAGCGTTACGCGAGTCGGTAACGGTCAGGTGGTAAAAGGGACGCTTCTTGGCGCCACCACGGGCCAAACGAATGGTAACCATACGATAACTATCCTTCGGTTGAGGTTACGAGAGTGTGTTGTTAGCGCTAACCGCTACCGGAACACTCGTCGTGCTATAGGCTATATAAAGGCCTTCATTGGGTGGCGCTGCTACCGCGATTGACGCGATTTTACGCAACGCCCACGCATGAAGAGGCCGCATTCTACGCAAATGCGCTCGGCTTGGAAAGCCTGATAGCCAGAAAACTCATAGACCGTCAACCTCAGCCAGCGCATCAGCGCTTTCACTATTGGCATTTTAGCGCCGCGGCAATCCACCGGGGCCGCCCATACCACCCATGCCACCTGGGCCGCCCGGGCCACCGCCGCCGCCCATCATGCCGGACATACCGCGCATCATTTTCTGCATGCCACCTTTCTGACCTGCTTTCTTCATCATTTTCTGCATCTGCTTATGCTGCTTGAGCAGACGGTTCAGGTCAGGCACCTGTAGGCCCGCGCCAGCAGCTATACGGCGTTTGCGCGAGCCGTTGATAATGTCGGGCTTGCGGCGCTCTTTGGGGGTCATGGAGTTAATCAGTGCCTCCAGCTTACCCAGCTCTTTCTCTGGCCCAGGGCCCTGGGCCATCTCGGCCATCTGGCCCATGCCGGGAAGCTTGCCTAACAGGCCACCCATACCGCCCATTTTCTTGAGCTGCTGGAGCTGGTCGCGAAAATCTTCCAGGTCAAAGCCGTCGCCTTTCTTGACCTTTTTGGCAAGTTGCTCGGCTTTGGATTTGTCGACGGTGCGCTCGGCTTCCTCGATCAGCGACAGCATGTCGCCCATCCCCAGGATACGTGAAGCGACCCGGTCTGGGTGGAACGGCTCTAAGGCATCGACTTTTTCACCGACACCCATAAACTTGATCGGCTTGCCGGTAATGTGGCGCACAGAAAGCGCCGCACCGCCGCGGGCATCACCGTCCGCTTTGGTAAGGATCACACCGGTTAGCGGCAGCGCTTCACTGAACGCCTTGGCGGTATTGGCGGCGTCCTGGCCGGTCATGGCGTCGACGACAAACAGCGTTTCTTGAGGCGAGACCGCTTTATGCAGTGCCTGGATCTCCGCCATCATGGCTTCATCAATCGCCAGTCGACCGGCGGTATCGATCAGCACCACATCGTGAAACTGGATCTTGGCGTGCTTGATAGCCGCTTCGGCAATCGCCACCGGCTGCTGGTCGGAGCGCGAGGGGAAGAAATCCACCTCGACCTCTTTGGCCAGGGTTTCGAGCTGGTCGATGGCTGCCGGGCGATAAACGTCGGCAGACACTACCAAGACTTTCTTCTTCTCGCGCTCGCGAAGGTAGCGTGCCAGCTTGGCCACAGAGGTAGTTTTACCCGCCCCCTGCAAGCCAGCCATCAATACAACGGCGGGGGAGCCCTTGAGCACAAAGCCGTCGTTGGCTTCGCCCATAATCGCTTCCAGCTCCTGCTGGACGATTTTGACGAACTGCTGGCCTGGTGACAGGCTTTTGGATACTTCCTGGCCGACCGCCCGCTCGCGGACACGTTCGATAAACGCCTTGATGACCGGCAGTGCTACGTCGGCCTCAAGCAGTGCGCGGCGTACTTCGCGCAGGGTATCTTTAATATTGTCGTCAGTCAGGCGAGCCTGACCCTTGATCGACTTTAGCGTCTGGGAAAGACGCTCACTTAGATTCTGGAACATGGGGCCTCTCTGCCTCCGTCACTGCCGTCGGCGCGCACGCCCTGGACTATTTAGTAAAAAGATTATACGCGCTCACGCTTCGAGTCTCCATGGGAGAGGATTAGCAATCCTACCGACCTACTCCGAGTCTTTACCTATTTTCATACGTTTGCCCTGCTGGGCGACGCCGCTTTGATTAGTTATAGTAGTTGGATAGATTCTCATCGCAATCACACTTAATTCGTTTATTTATTCACAGCAACGCGCTGCAAGGCGCACGGATAGCATCATGCAGGCGCTCCCTTTCGCCACGATTGCTTTTGTTCTTTATGTTGCCGCTGCCATTTGGCAAGGCATGACGCTGTTCCGGCGCGTGCCGCCCCGCCAGGGCATGGTACGCCTGCTCGCCGTATTGGGCCTACTGTTGCACATTCCTGTGGTGGTCAAACTATTGGGGCAGTCCCCCGGCCTACTGCCTGGGTTTACCACCAGCGCCACATTGCTGATGGCGGTCGCGGTCAACGTCGTGCTAGTTGCCAGCCTGTTTAAACCAGTGCTTAACGCCGGGATTGTACTCTTCCCGTTGGCGGGTATTGCGCTACTCGCCGCCACTTGGCTGCCGAATCAGGGTGGTCATACCGGGCTTACACCGGGCATTTTGTTGCATGCGATAAGTTCAGCGCTGGCGTTTGCCGTGCTGGCAATTGCCGCCGTCCAAGCGGTGCTGGTCGGCCTACAGAACCAGGCGCTGCGTCACCATCATATCCGCGGCATCGTGCAGTCGCTGCCGCCGCTCACCACCATGGAGCGGGTACTTTTTGAACTGGTGTGGGCGGGCATTATTCTATTGACGCTCTCCATCGCCAGCGGGCTTATTTTTCTCGACAACTTCTTTGCCCAGCATTTGGCGCACAAAACCGTACTCTCGCTACTGGCCTGGGTAATCTTCACTACCCTGTTGGTTGGTCGTTATCGCTTTGGCTGGCGCGGCATGCGTGCCGTGCGCTGGACACTGGGGGGCTGCGGCCTGCTGGTGCTGGCCTACTTTGGCAGTAAGTTCGTACTTGAGGTTGTACTCAATCGATAACGACTCAACCGCTAACGGGGGCGCAACCACGCCTTTGGTTGTCTTGACACACTACTCGCTACCTTCTACAAATCGAGCCTAATTCGCCACAAAGGACTTTTCGACTTGAGCGACGACTTCCCCCTGGGGTTACTGTTCGGCCTGCTAGCCTTACTGATACTGCTTTCTGCGTTTTTCTCCAGCTCTGAAACCGGCATGATGTCGATTAACCGCTACCGCTTGAGCCATCAAGCCAACAGCGGTGACCGCAGAGCCAAACGGGTTATGCGCTTGCTCACCCGCCCAGACCGCCTGATCGGCGTTATCCTGATCGGCAACAACTTCGTCAACAACCTGGCGGCGTCCATTGCGACTATTATCGCCATTCACTTCTTCGGCGACGTATCAGGGCCTGCGATCTCGACCGCCCTGCTGACTATCACGATTCTGATCTTTGCCGAAGTCACGCCGAAAACTTACGCCGCAATCAAGCCCGAACGCATCGCCTATCCTACGTCCTATGCCCTTGAGCCGCTGTTAAAGCTGCTTTACCCGCTGGTATGGTTGGTCAACGTCATGTCTAACGGCCTGCTCCGGCTGGTGGGCGTCAAAAGCGTTGATAACGGCGGCGACAGCCTGACCCGCGACGAGCTGCGTACGGTGGTTCATGAGGCGGGCACGCTGATCCCTTACCGCCACCGGGCGATGCTGCTGTCGATCCTTGACCTTGAGAATGTCACCGTGAACGACATTATGGTGCCCCGCCACGAGGTGCTGGGTATCGACCTGGATGACTCTCTCGAAGATATTTTGACCCAGATTCGTACCAGCCAGCATACCCGGCTACCGGTCTATAAAGGCGATATCAATAATATTATCGGCATGCTGCATCTGCGCAACGCAGCCCGCTTTCTCTCCCGGGACGAAGTCACCAAGGCCTCTATTGTGCAGGAGGCACGGGAACCCTATTTCATTCCCGAATCCACGCCGCTACATACCCAACTGCTCAACTTTCAGAAGCAGAAACGGCGTATCGGCATTGTGGTGGATGAGTACGGCGACGTAGAGGGTTTGGTCACCCTGGAAGATATTCTGGAAGAGATCGTGGGCGAGTTCACCACCGATGTCTCTGAGGATGAAGAAATTCACCAGCAGGATGACGGCAGCCACGTAATTGAAGGCACCGCCAATATTCGTGAGATTAACAAGATGCTCGGCTGGCAGTTGCCGACCGATGGCCCCAAGACGCTCAACGGACTCATCCTTGAGCATCTGGAAGCCTTTCCGGAAGGGCCTGCGTGTCTGCAAATTGGCAATATGCGCATGGAGATTTTGGAGATTCGCGACAACCTCATCACCTCGGCGCGCTGCTGGCAAAAGCAGCGGGCGGCTCGCCGCTAGCAAGCGAGCTAACGGCGGCGGGATAGCTCCTGATCAGCCGCCGCTTTTAAAGCCCTGACCCGCGCTTCTAGAAACCGCCGCAGCGCTATATCATCGGCGTCCAGACGGTTGAGTGGAGGCCCAAAGTGCAAGCTCACCGGCGCCCGGAAGCGCCTTGGGCACTTTTTGAGTGCTTTGCCGTTATGGTGGGATGTCCACGACCCCCATAAGCCTGCCAGCCCTGCGGGAATCACCGGCACATCATCCCGAGCGAGAATGGCTTCCAAACCGCGCCGAAAGGCGTGAATTTCACCATCCGGGGTCAGTCGCCCTTCAGGAAAGACCATCACGACCTGCCCCTGGCGCAGCGCTGTGCTCACGTCATCCAGGGCGCGCCTTAGAGCACCGGGGCTACGCCGCTCAGACTCAATGGGAATGGCGCCTACCAACTGAAACCACCACTTAAGCCAGGGTGAGTCGAAGATCGGCTGATCCATAACAAAACGCAGCGGCCGAGGACTAGCGCCACCAAGCACCAGGGCATCCATAAAACTGACGTGGTTACACACCACTAATGCAGCGCCCTGCTTAGGGATATGCTCACGTCCATGCACCTGCAGCCGGTAGCAGAGGCGCATTGAGACAAAAATCAGCCAGCGCAGCGCCTGACGCCCCGCATTGACACCCCAGGTCACGTCGCCGCCTCACGATGGCGCAAGCCGGCCAGAATGGTGCTCATCAGTTGATCCAACAGCTCATCCACTTTCAACTGCTGGCCCTGCCAATAGCCCAATCGCTCATTAAGCCCTAGCTGAACCAAGCCGTGGACGCTACCCCACAGCGTGCGCCCCAAACGGCGGGCTTCGAGATCATCCAGCGCGGGCTGGTAGGCTTTCAGCGAGGCCTCCACTTGAGTAAATAGCGCTTCGATCAAATCGCTTTGGCGCTGATCAAGCTCACCCTCCTGGGCCAGTGGGTAATCGAACAGCAGTTGCCAACGGTAACAATCCTGCTCGGCGAACCGCCAGTAGGCATGCGCCAGCGAGCGCAGCCATGGCTCAGGGTCATCATCGACCAAGCTGGTAATGGTGTGCTGTAAGCGTGCCAAAGTTTCCACATTGACGTGCTGCAATAAGTTATTGAAGCTGCCATATAGCTTCAGTAGGGTGCTGGGGGCACAGCCAACCTCTCTAGCCAAAGCACGCAGTGAGAGACCATGGACTGGCTGTTCAGCCAACCACTCATCACAAGCGTGCATGACCTGCGCGTGGAGGGCATCGGGCGCATGCTGTCTAGGACGGGCCATGGCGATCTCTTAAGGTCAACGGCAAACAAGGAGGAAAGCCTCACTGCGCTTTAGCGGGAGCAAGGGATACGATAGGATACCTTACATCGAACACTGTTTTCGACACTAAAACACACCATTTCGTGCTTTATTGCGCGAAGTCGCCCGCTATCCAGTTACACTTTCTCGACAATTTTGCTTAATTTCCGGGAAGATCTTAATGAGTAGGAGATAGGTATGACGGGGCGACTGCATGTGCAAAATTTACCGCTGACCCGTTTACTGCCGACGCTAGTCAACGCCGAGCCCCTGGTTGAGTCGCCTAATCTGGCCCCCCGGCGGCCAATCTCGGCAATTCGACTAGAGCAGGGCGAATACCGGCTTTCGTCGCTTTTTTGGGGCCTGACGCCGCCCTGGCTGGAGGTGCTGGATCACGCGCCCCACTGCGCCCGGGCGGAGACGCTTGAATCACGGGCGATGTTTCGCGATGCCTTTAGCGCGCGCCGCTGCGTTATTCCGGTGAGCGGTTTCTATGTATGGAAAACCCAGCCGCGCAGCAAGCAGCCCTATTTAGTCACCCAGGTATCCCGCGCGCCGCTGCTGTTGGGCGCCCTATGGTGCCGCTACCACACCTCGTTAACGGCATTCACCGATTCAGCGGCACTGATCACCGTGCCCGCCAATCTGCTGTTATCACCGTTAACCGACCGCTTGCCGGTCACCATTCCCAGCCATGCGCTAGCCGCCTGGCTCAACCCCGACACCGATACCGAAACGCTTAATTCGCTGTTAGCACCCGCGCCGTTGGAACTGTTGGGCGCTTTTCCGGTATCTAAACATGTCAATAATCCCGCCTACCAGTCACCGGCCTGCGCCCATCCCAATGGGTCGATGCTGCGCTGGACTGTGTCACAGGAGCTGTAATGTTGCGATCCACTTGCTTGAACCGCTGGCGTCTTTTTCCTCAGTGCACAGTGATTGGTATTATCGCCAGCATCGCCATAACGCCACTTGCCTTCGCTGAAGACGATGACGCCGTTGCCGACGCCATTGCCGAAACCGTCACCCCGATCATTAGCCCTTATGACAGCCGGGACTACCGCGTGCTGACCCTTGAAAATGGCCTCAATGTGTTGCTGGTCAGCGACCCGGAAGCTGACAAGGCAGCGGCCTCGATGAATGTGCGTGTCGGCAGCGCCCAAGATCCCGACGACCTCCAGGGGTTAGCGCACTTCCTCGAGCATATGCTGTTTTTAGGCACCGAGCCCTACCCGGAATCTGATGCCTACCAGCGCTATATTTCCAATAACGCGGGCTCTCACAACGCCTTTACCGCGCAGCAGGATACCAATTACTTCTTTGATATTGAGCCCTCGGCACTGCCGGGTGCACTGGATCGTTTCAGCGAATTTTTCCTCTCACCACTGTTTAACGCCGACCACCTGGAGAGCGAACGCAATATCGTTCACTCGGAGTACATGGCACGTATTCGTGATGAGTCCCGTCGCGAAAACGATGTGCTAAACCAACTGTTCAACCCTGACAACCCCACCACCGGTTTTGCCGTGGGTAGCCGGGAAACACTGGCCAGTCCGCCTGAAGGTGAAGCGACGCTACGCGAGCGGGTCATCGACTTCTATCATCAGCACTACGATGCCAATGTGATGAACTTGGCCATTGTAGCGCCTCAGCCGCTCGAGACGCTTGAGGAGTGGGTAGCCGAACGCTTTGCCGATATTCCCGACAACGACTTAAGTGTGCCGACGATTGACGCGCCACTGGTTGATTCAGACACGCTCCCCCGCTATATCGAGCGTCAGTCGCTGCAGGATCGCCGCCAGGTGAATTTCTACTTCCCGGTGCCCGACCCCACCGACGACTACCGCACAAAACCCACTCAGGTGATCGCCCACCTACTGGGCGATGAGGGCGAAGGCAGCCTGTTAGCGGTGCTACGCGATGCGGGACTGGCCGATGGGCTTTCCGCCGGAGTAGGACGCGGCGATGGTAACGAAGCGCTATTTACTATCTCCATCAGCCTGACGCCTGCAGGCGCCGAACGCTTGGACGACATTGAAGCCACCCTGTTTGCCGCCATTGAGCAACTGCGTAACGACGGCCTCTCTGAATGGCGTTACCAGGAGCAGGCAGACCTCAATGAGCAAGCCTTCCGCTTCCAGCAGCACGGCGCCCCACAGCAGGAAGCCACGCGCCTCTCCATGAGCCTATCGCGCTACCCGGTAGAAGACGTGCAGTACGCAGCTTACCGTATGGATGGCCCCGACGCAGAGCGCCAGCAGACTTACCTGGATGCCCTAACGTCGGATAACATGCTGCGCTTCTACTCGGCGCCGGATGTGGAAAGCGACACCGTCTCACCGTGGTTCAATGCCCAATGGAAAGAGCAAACACCCGACCAGCCAGGCCAGGTGCTTGATGGTTTAGCCCTCCCTGGCCCCAACCCCTTTATTGCCAATGATTTAACACTGCTGGAGGGCCAGGATGAGCGCCCCAGCCTGCTGGTCGATACGCCATCGTTCAGCGCCTGGCATATGCAGGATGATCGTTTTAACACGCCCAAAGTTGAGTGGCGAGTCAGCCTACAAAGCCCCACCGCCAGCTACTCTGCCCATGAAGCAGTGCTCACTCGGCTGCTCGCCAGTTGGCTCAACGACAGTTTGAATGAAACCCTCTACCCCGCGTGGCTGGCAGGACAATCGTTTAGCGCTTACCCCCACGCCAGGGGCATGACGCTATCGTTCTCAGGCTGGCGTGATGGCCAAACCCCGCTGATTGAACAAGCCCTTGAGCAATTAGCGCACGCGGAGATCAGCGACAGCGCTTTCGAGCGCGTGCGTTACCAACTGCAGCGCGAGTGGCGCAACGCGCCTCAGGCGTCGCTCACCGGGCAGGCCAGCCGTACGCTGGGGGAAGCCCTGCTCACACCACAATGGTCTACTGCTGAGCTTCTCGCTGCCAGCGAGCGTTTTGACCGCAGCCATCTGGAAGATTTCCGCCAGCGCTTTCTCGCCGATCTGTACGTCGATGCCATGGCAGTGGGCAACCTGGACGCTGACCTGGCGCGTGAGCAAACACAGCTAATGCGCGCCAAGCTCAAGCCACGGCTAACCCGCGACGCTATTGCGAACTTAACGCCACTTGCGGCCAGTGAGGAGCACAGCGTGCTGCACCCTCACAGCTCACGGGATGAGTCTTTGGTGCTGCGTTATCTACAGGGTCGCGATCAGACGCCAGCGGAGCAAGCCACCACCGCGGTGATTGCCCAGTGGCTAGAGACACCGTTCTACCAACAGCTGCGCACCGAGCAGCAGCTCGGCTACATCGTCAACGCTGGCTATTCGCCGCTGCTCGAAGCGCCAGGAATTGCCCTTATGGTGCAATCCCCCGATGTCGAGAGCGGCACTATTGCTGAGCGGATAGATGCGTTTCTTGACGAGGCCAGCCAACGTCTTGAACAGCTTAGCGACGCTGACTTAGCGCCTTATCGCCAAGCGGTGCACGACCAGTTGCGCCAGCGCGATACCAGCCTGGCGGGCATGGCTAACCGCTACTGGCAGGCCACGGCACTTGAAGACGTTCGCTTTGACCGCCGTGATAAGTTGGCCGAGCTAGTGCTGAACGTTAGCCTTGAGGATATCAAAGCTCTCTGGCCATCGCTGCGCGAGCGCACTCTGGACATACGCTTTAACCCTGGCGACGAACCCAGCGATGTCAGCACTTATCGGGAGGAACGCTCAGCGCTGCCTAAAGTGCGTGAATAAGCAGCGTTGTTAAACCACCGGCTCAGGCATCAAACGCCTGGGCCGGCATCATCGCCTCCACGAACATCACCAGCTCTTCCAGAATCTGCCGCTCACGGTCAGTAAGGGTTTGCTGATTGTATTGAGCGATTTCCCGCGCAAACGCCTTGAGGGTAAAGCCTGCCAGGGCCGGATCATTGATTCGCATCCAGCGAAACGCCTCCCACTTCTCGCGCTCCTCGCCTTCCAAGGTGTCGGGGTAACTGCGCGCGCGATAACGAAACAGCATCTCTTCCAGGCGCGGATCCTGAAACGCAAAGCGCTGCCCTACCAGATCCCACGGTTCCATCTCCCGCACCCGCTCCATCTGCTGACGGTCAGCGGCGGAGAAGAAGCTGCCCGAATAGAGCATTAGATCAGGGTCTTGCGGGGCGTCTTCGTAACCAGCGCTAAACACCTCGGCGACCTTAGCGGCAACACCGCTGGCATCGCGCAGGGTTTTCCAGTGCTGGCGACAGGCCGCCACATCCAGGCCTAAGCGCGCAACGATAATGCCATACTCCCCCTTTTGCGGCCCCTCAACGTCTCTTAAAGCCGTTGCGGGGAACACCACCGGGCAACGGTTAATATGGATCACCTTCAACGGAATACGTGCTTCACCTTCAGCCAAATCCTGCTGACTGACGAATACCCGCTCGCGAATCTGCTCCGCTGACATGCTCAGCATATCGCTGGGATCAACGCTCAAATCGTAAACAATCACCCCATTAGGGTTTGTCGGATGTTCGGCCAGCGGCATCACCAGGGCACTGCAGCCCCGGCTGGCAGGATAGCGGCGGGAGATATGTAGCAGCGGCTTGGCGTTGGGCAAGTCAAGCTGCTTGGCCACCGCGCGCTTACCGCGCAGGCCGAGCAGATAGTCGAACAGTTTGGCATTGCGCGCTTTAAGTAAACGCGCCAAGGCAATCGTGGCCCGCACATCGGCTACCGCATCGTGAGCCCCCTCATGGGCAATACCGTTTGCTGCGGTTAAGTGCTCTAACTTGAAGCTGGGTGCACCGTCTTCGCGCAGCGGCCACTCAATGCCATCCGGGCGCAGCGCATAAAAAGCGCGCACAACATCGATTAAATCCCAGCGGGAATTGCCGTTTTGCCACTCACGGGAATAGGGGTCGAGCAAATTGCGGTAAAACAGATGGCGGGAGACTTCGTCATCAAAGCGTAGGCTGTTGTAACCCACCACACAAGTGCCCGGCTCACTCATATGGCGCTGAATCTCGCCCGCAAATTCTGCTTCGGGCAGACCATGGCGTTGAGCTTTTTGCGGGGTAATGCCGGTAATCAAACAGGCAGTAGGATGAGGCAGGTAATCATCGGCGGGCTTGCAGTAGAGTTCGATCGGCTTGCCGATCTCGTTCATATCAGCATCAGTGCGCAGGGCAGCGAACTGAGCGGGCCGATCGCGACGCGGATCCGCCCCGAAGGTTTCATAGTCATGCCATAGAAAACTGGCAGGGGCAGCATTGGGTGGCGCCATGAGCAATCACTCCGCTGGGCAGTTAAAAGCCCAAGCCTAGCACACCCGCCACCCCTTTCGCCCCGTCTTCAGTTCTTGCACGTAGACGAAGGCTCAGCTCTTGGGAAGCGTCACGTTCAGCTCCAGCACCGAGCAGTTGTCTTCGCTGTCCAAGGAAATTTGAATGGCGTCGTCATCCACATGGACGTAACGACGAATCACCTCAAGCAGTTCGCGCTCTAGCATCGGCATATAGTCGGGCTGACCGCGCTGACTACGCTGATGCGCGACAATAATTTGCAAACGTTCTTTGGCGACCGAGGCGGATTTCCTGCGCTCACGCTTCAAGAACTCCAGTAATTTCATCGGCGCGCCCCCCCAAACATACGGCTCAGCAGGCCTTTGCGTTGCATTTCATGGAAACGCAGCGGCATGTCTTCACCAAGCAGGCGCGATACCGTATCGCTATAGGCTTGGCCCGCGTCGCTGGAGATATCGTGGGTAACGGGCACGCCCTGGTTGGAAGCACGCAGCACAGCCTCTGACTCAGGAATCAAGCCCAGTAAATTGATCGCCAAAATTTCGCGGATATCGTCCAGCGTCAGCATATCGCCGGAGGTAACCCGTTCGGGATTATAGCGGGTCACCAGCAGGTGCTCTTTAATAGGATCATCGCCCTGCTCTGCACGCCGGGTTTTCGAGGCCAACAGCCCCAAAATACGGTCAGAGTCACGCACTGACGATACTTCAGGGTTGGTGACCACAATCGCCTCGTCGGCGAAGTACATGGCCAACTGCGCACCGCGTTCGATACCGGCGGGTGAATCACACAGAATGAAGTCGAAATCTTCTTTCAACTTCTCCAAAATCTCTGCAACGCCCTCTTGGGTCAGGGCATCTTTATCGCGAGTTTGGGAAGCGGGCAAAATAAATAGATTCTCGACGCGCTTGTCGCGAATCAGCGCCTGATTAAGCCCTGCTTCGCCTTGAATCACGTTGACTAAGTCATACACCACGCGCCGTTCGCAACCCATGATCAGGTCGAGATTACGCAGGCCCACATCAAAATCGATGACGACCGTTTTTTTACCGCGCAGCGCAAGTCCTGTGGAGATGGCTGCCGCACTGGTGGTTTTGCCGACCCCTCCTTTACCAGAGGTCACTACAATTATCTTGGCCAAGATTCACTTCCTTCTTGAAGTCGTTCGTCGCGAGCGCGAGTCAGTTGGCGCTCTGCGCATAACGGGAACGTCAATGTCATCAACATGCCATACTGTAACGGATAGCGTCTTCGGCGTCGCTAGGCATGAAGCACCAACGCAGCCTCATACTAATACCTTAGCCCAGTGGCTTAATTTCAAGCTGTTCTTTTGTAAAGTGAACTTCTGCGGGCTGCCCCAGAAGCTGAGCGTCGATATCTTCCGAGCGTTTGTAATTGCCTGCCACCGAAAGCAGCTCAGCCTCCAGCTCGCGGCAATAAATACCTGCCTGGGTATTACCATGAATGCCTGCCAGTGCCCGGCCCCGCAGTGCACCGTAGACATGAATACTGCCAGCAGCCAGCACTTCCGCCCCGGCATTCACCGCCCCGATGACCACTAAATCTCCATCAGAGGCGCTTACTTGCTGGCCAGAGCGAACGGTACCGCGATAGAGCCGCGTGGCCAACGTTGGCGCTTCTGACTCGCTCACTGGCTCCTCACGGGCGACCTCTTGCACCGGCGAGCTGCCGACACTTTCCAGC
Source organism: Halomonas sp. BDJS001 (assembly GCF_026104355.1). Taxonomy (NCBI): domain Bacteria; kingdom Pseudomonadati; phylum Pseudomonadota; class Gammaproteobacteria; order Oceanospirillales; family Halomonadaceae; genus Halomonas; species Halomonas sp. BDJS001. The sequence goes on along the minus strand of NZ_CP110535.1, from coordinate 479,830 downwards.
ACCCGTGCCCGCCCTTCCGCCACCGGCGGAAACCAACCCAGCCCCAGCGCCCAGGCCGATTGGCGAACCGGCTCAGTACCACCGCGCACAGCTACCGGCAACAGCTTATGGTCACGGCACACGGCACAAATGCGCTCAAGGGCTAAGTGGGGTTCATCGAGTTTTTCCACGCTGAGCACAACCGGTGTATGCTGAAAGAACGCAGGGGACTGGGAAAACTTACCAGCCAACTGCTGCCGGATTTGCTCTGGGTCAGCACTACTTAGCTCCATGACGGTCATCGGCAGCATGCCGCCTTTGAAGGTAAAGGCCACTACGGCACTATCCACGTTAAGGCTCATGGCCGAACTCCCCGTCATGTTCATATAAGATTAAGGTAGCGTACTATCACGCATTTCGTCGTCTAGAAACACTGTAGTCTAAAAACAGTGTGATCTAGAAGCAGTGTGGCCTAGAAAATAGACGTTTATCACACCATGCTTATTACGAGACAGCAATAGTAACGCCAAGCTAAGCGACTGTGCCGGTGACTGCAACCACCGAGCCGTTTTTTTCATGCTACGCATTTCATACTCGCAGGATGATCCATGCACGGACTGTTAAGACGCCTGTTCGCACCTCGGTGGCAACACCCTGACCCAGAGGTGCGCCGTCAGGCCCTCCAACGACTAAACCCAGAGCAGGCGGATCAGCGTCAAGCGCTGCAGTCGCTCACTCAAGATAGCGATAGCCAGATTCGCCTTGCCGCGCTGCTGGCTCTGGATGACTGCGTAGGTCTGGTAAACGCATACCCCCGCCATCAGCAGGAGGAAACCTGGTTCAATGCGGTTTGCCAACGGCTTAGTGGGCGTGAAGGCCATACCGACCTGAACCAGCGCCAGATACTGGTTGAACAGATTGAAGAGCCGCGGGTATTGAGTGCGGTCGCCCTCCAGGGCGACAACCTTAATCTACGCTTGATCGCCCTGAGCAAGCTGAGTGATGAGAATGACCTGATACATCAAGCTTGCTACAACGGTGTAGCCGCCGTTCGCCACCAGGCCGCCGAGCGCATTGAGGACGAGGAGGGGCTTAAGCGATTATTGAAAGAGGCACGCCGTGACCGCCAGGTGGTTCGTCTGGCCCGGGAACGCCTCAATCGCTTGCGCAGCGACGCCCAGTGGCTGGAAGCGGAAGAGCAGCAGCGCGAAACGCTTTTGAATCAGCTAGAACAGCATGCCCGCGCGCCCTGGGAGCCCCTTTACGGTGGCCGTTTTCGCCACCTTGAACGGCAGTGGGAGCAACTAACTCAGCCGCCCAGCGTGGAACAGGAGCAGCGCTTTCATCAAGCCGTGCTCAATTGCCGCAAAACACTCCACGACCACGAGACCCAGGAGCAGGCTCGCCAGCAGAGCGACGAGCGCCGCGAAGAAGCTGAAAACACCCGAGAGCAGCTGCTTGAAGGCATCGAAGAGACCCTTGACGGCCTACGCCACGCTTCCGCCATGACCGTACAGGATATCGACAGCCTGCGCGCCCAGCGTCAGCTACTCGGCCAACGCTGGCAGGCGCTTTCCGATATCCACCCGCCCAGTGACACCATGCGCCAGCGCTATACGCTGGCGATTCAGCACTACGACCAGTGCTTAGAGGCATGGCAGCGCTGGTGCGCGGTAAGCGCGCCCATCGAAACCGCCCTGGCCAGTGGCGATCATGAGACCCTGGCCACCCTGATTAGCGACTGCCGGTGGCCAGACACCTTAACCCCCCCGGCGCTGCTCGGCCGCGCCCTGGCTGCGTGTAATGCTGACAGCACCGCCCCTTTGCAACCTGCAGAGGACAGCGCCACGCTGGAGGCCCATGGCGCGGAACTCGACACCTTTGAGCACTTGCTAGAGCGCGGCGCCTTTAAAAGCGCCAGCCGCCTGCATCAGCGCCTAAAGCCGCGCATTGAAGCCCTGGAGAGCTCAGCCGCTCAACCGCTCAAAACACGCTTAAAGCACTTAGCCGCCCGGCTCGCGGAATTACGCGACTGGCGGGGGTTTGTCGCCGGGCCAAAGCGCGAGCAGCTATGCGCGGGTATCGAAGCGTTGGCGAACGATCTCTACATGGCAGAAGAAGCGCTTGACCGCCATCATCGCCAGTTGGTCAAAGAGTGGAAATCACTGGGCGATGCGGCGGCCAACCGCGAACAGTCTGCGCGTTTCCGTAGCGCTTCGGATCGTATCCACGAACGTCTTGCCCCTTGGCGGGATCAGCTCAGCAAAGAGCGTGAGAACAACCTGAAAGCCCGGGAAGCGCTATGCGACCAGCTAGAGAGCCTGCTGGCTCAGCCCGCAGAAGATGCCGATCCTGATGTGCTAAGGCAAATCCGCGACAAAGCGCGCCACCAGTGGCGGCACTACAGCCCCGTTCCACGTGAGCGTTCAGAGACCGTTGGGCGACGCTTTGGGACTATTCGCCATCAACTACAGGCGTTGATTGATCAACGCGCTGAAACGATCGCCTCAAAAAAACGCGAACTGATCAGCCAGGTGAGCGCACTGCGTAGCGACGACAGCCAGCCGCTGGCCCAGCGCATCCACCTGACCAAACAGCTGCAGCAGCAGTGGCGTGCACTAGGCCGAGCCCCAAAAGGCGAAGAGCAAACGCTGTGGAAAACCTTTCGCCACGAGTGTGATCAACTCTTTGCCCAACGCGATGCACATAAAAATGAGCAGGCAGCGCGCCAGCAACAGCAGCTTGATGAGATGCAGACGCTCATCGATGAAATGGATAGTTGGCAGCCACTGGAGGCGAGCGAGTCGGCCACACTGGAGCGCTTTATTGAGCAGGCCAACCAGCTTGAGCCGCTGCCACGCAACCGGCGCAGCGAAGGCATGCAGAAGCGGATGAGCGGCATTGTGCGTGCACGCCGAGAACGCCTAAACCGTCTGGCGGTGGCCGACACGGTTCAACAGTGGCATGCGATTATGCCATTAGTGAACGCTCACCTGGCCGCCGACCAGCGCTATCTCAGCGAGGAAATTCCTAGCGATGTGGACGCGCAATCGGTTCTCGACACTTCATTGCCTAGCGCTTTCAGTCAGTCACATAACGCACGCAATCAACAGCGCCATAGCGTAGCAGTACCGCTATCAGACGCTGAGCACGCCCGTATCGCCGACTCCCTTGCGAGGCTAAGAGTGCACCTCTCGATGCTGGCCGTGGGTAGCGTGCGGCAGAGTGATGAGCCACTGCGCCTGGCGATTCAGGTAGAACGTTTGAATGAAGGCTTCAATCAAGAGCGCAGCCGTGATCAAGAAGTGATCGACATCCTGGCGGCACTATTGGCGCTAGGGCCAATGCCAGCCACGCTATGGGATGCTGAAGTGGAAGAGTTGGATAACCTGCTCAGCCGACTGGCACGAGTACCACTGCCATAGCGTTAGCAAAAGAAAACGGGAGGCTTATAGCCTCCCGTTTACGCTCTCCTCTTGGGCTAACCACTAACCCATGAACTGACCACCGTTGATGTCGATGTTTGCACCGGTGATAAAACCTGACTCCTTATCGGCTAAGAAGGTGACCAATCGGCCAATCTCCTCTGGCGTGCCATAGCGCTTCACTGGAATGGTTTCCCGGATTGCCTCGCGTACTTTTTCAGGAATATTCATGATCATATCGGTGGCAATATAGCCAGGCGATACGGTATTGACGGTAATTCCTTTGGTCGCTGTTTCCTGTGCCAACGACATGGTCAAACCATGCATGCCGGCTTTCGCCGCCGCGTAGTTCACCTGACCAAACTGGCCTTTACGGCCATTAATGGATGAAATATTGATAATCCGGCCATAGCCATTCTCAAGCATCATCTCAATGACGCTACGGCAGGTGTTAAATACACTGTTGAGGTTGGTGTCGAGCACTTCGTACCACTGCTCGTAGGTCATTTTCTTCATGGTGCCGTCACGGGTGATCCCCGCACAGTTCACCAGCACACTAATCGGGCCATACTTGTCGTGGATTTCGCGGGCACCTTCCAGGCAGGCGTTGTGGTCAGAAAGGTCGACACCTGACAATTCGATATTGTTGTAGCCGTCGGCATGCTGCGTTTCTAGCCAGGTTTTGGCCTTGTCGGGGTTGCGATAACCCGCCACGACCAGATATCCCGCATCTGCCAACGAACGACAAATTGCCGTACCGATACCACCAGTTCCACCAGTTACCCAGGCGACGGGGGCTTGATTGGCCATTGACTACCTCCCTGATATGACAAATGGCTTGGATCTCAAAACATGCACGTTATGTCGCAAGCCATTGTGAATAAGCGCGACTGCGCCTGTATTACCCTAGTGCATTATTTGCGTGAACAATGCACCAACGTAAGCTTTTTGTTATGGCTATTTAAAGCATAGCTGCACTTACCCCATGTTGCCGTAGGTCATAATCAACGACTATAAGCCAAACGTGTTAACCCCCCTATTGACTTCATCTAAAACTTCTGTAGAATACGCCACACGTTGATGCGGGGTGGAGCAGTCTGGTAGCTCGTCGGGCTCATAACCCGAAGGTCATCGGTTCAAATCCGGTCCCCGCTACCAATACTTTGAAAGGCAGATCAGTAACTTACTGGCCTGCTTTTTTTGTTTTTACTTGTCGGCTAATTTCCTCTAGTACATTAGCTTTCACTACTACCTCAGCTATCTCTTCTGACGCCCCTTCCGCCGACTTTACTCACTTAATACTCTCCCAATTTCGAAAATCATCCGTTTGAGCAGTGCTCACTGGTATGGTTCAGGGCGATGACTACATGCGTAGTTGGCTTCTTGTGCAGCCCATAGAGAAAGGGGGGCCGCCCCGCCGACAGTGGCCAACCAAATTCACTGCGCAAATCAAGCCTGCGATTTCTCGCAGGCTTGATTAACACTTTCTCTTTCTATCTCATCAGCACCGCCTCGCAGACTCTAGCAAGTGCTACATGATTCGAGCATTACATCAAGGCGCCTTGGTCATTTTCCTGCACGCCGCTGATGCTCACATCATCACTCATCGCAACGAGTTCTTCCTCCATGGACGAACCATCGCTCATATCGCTGGCCATGTTCATCATATCCATATTCAGCACACTGGCTGCATTCACATCAGCATCTCGACTGATCTGAAACGAAGCCAGATCTTGAGAGCCACCGTTGAAGGTAAGACGCAACACCTGGATCCCCTCTTCAAGATCCAGCGTCAGCGAAGGTCCGTCCACATAGGTTCCCCAGGCACCAGAGTTTGGCACCGACGCCGGGGCGGACTGTTCGTAAAAGACGCCATCCTGTTCAACCGCAGCAGAGATGGTGCGGCCGTCATTGGGTGACGAGGTCACGAACGACAGGGTGTGGCTGCCAGCTTGTTCGACGTTGATGGTGTATTCCACCCATTCACCCTCATCGACCCAGCCTATCGCCTCGCCCTGCCCAACGATATCGACCCCTTCATCCGGGCGGAAGTCCGATCCAATCTGAACAGCATCGGCGTCGTTGTAGGCAACGTCCTGGCCACCTTCGTCGAACAGAGCCGCATTAAGCGTCAAGCCTTCATCAGCATCCACCACCCATGGAGTGCCGCCTGCATTGAAAGCCTGCTGACCATCACGCGCCAAGCTGAACGAAGCCAGATCCTGCGACCCGCCATTGAAGGTCAATCGCAGCACCTGCTCACCGGTCTCTAACGCTACCTGGGTGGCATCAGTAGGCTGAAAATTGCCCCAGCCACCTGTCGGCGATATCACCACCGGGTCAATCGAGGCGTAGGGAGTACCGTCGCCTTTAGTAAAGGTCGCCGTGATGCTGCGCTGTGCACCGCTGCTATCACCAAGTGCAGACAAGAACGACAGGTCGTAGACCCCAGCCTGCTGGATGTTAAGGGTGTATTCCACCCATTCGCCCTCGTCCACCCAGCCAATGGCGTCACCGTCACCGACGATATCCACGCCATCGCCCGGGCGGAAGTCCGTGCCAATCTGCTCGGCATCGGCATCGTTGTAGGCAACCCCCTGACCACCTTCATCGTAGTTGACAGCGTCGAGTGTGAAGTCACTACCCACCTGCCAGGGGTCACCGTTATCAGTGAACGCCTGCTGAGCGTCGTCGACCGGCGGCGGCTCAACGGGTGCCAGGTTGAACGAGGCCAGATCCATGGGGCCGCCATTGAAGGTCAACCGTAACACCTGCTCACCGGCTTCGAGCGTTACCTGAGTAGTATCGGTCTGGGTGAAGGAGGTCCAGCTTCCCGTTGGGGATACCCCGACCGGTGAGGCCGTCACGTAGGGCGTATCGCCTTTGGCGAAGCTTGCGGTAATCGAGCGTGCGGCCGGGTTGGAGGAAGCCATAGAGGTCAGGAAGTCGAGGTCGTAAACGCCGTCTTCCGCCACATTGATGGTGTATTCCACCCACTCGCCATCCTCGATGAAGCCAATCGCCTGCGAAGGGCTAGAGATGTCCACCGCCTCGTCGGAGCGGAAGGCGTCACCCTGGTGAGCGGCGGTGGTGTCGTTATAGGCGACACCCTGGCCACCGTTGTCATAGAAGCGCGCTTCCAGACTCAAGCCCTCCGCGCCAACCTCCCAGGCAGCCTGGGTGTCATTAAAGGCGCTCTGTCCATCGTTCACCGGTGCTTCAAAGTTCAGGGTGAACGACGCCAGATCCAACTGGCCACCGTTAAAGGTGAGCCTTAGCACCTGCTCGCCCTCTTCCAGTTCAAAGGTCAGTGGACCGACGGTCTGGAAGCTGGTGAAGCTACCGGTGTTAGGCAGACTCTGTACCTGCGCCGGGGTATAGAAGCCACCACCCTGTTCGAAGGCCGCGGTGATGGTCTTGCCATCGGTGACCGCAGACGTGGAGAAGCTAAGCGTATAGGTGCCCGCCGTCTCGACATTCAGGGTGTACTCGACCCACTCGCCATCGGCAATGTAGCCCAGCGCCTCGGTGCCGTTGGAGATATCCACCGCTTCGTCAGCGCGGAAAGCTGCTCCCTGATGCGCAGTAGTCGTGTCGTTATAAGCCACCCCCTGGCCGCCGTTATCATAAAGCTTGGCTTCGAGGGTCAAGCCATCGTTGCCTACGGCCCATGCAGTTTCACTGTCATTGAAGGCGGTCTGGCCCACCGGCTCGGGGTTGTCGAGGAAGTTCGGTACGCCGTCGTTGTCATCGTCGTCGTACAGGTCTACTCGACCGTTTCCGTCAGCATCTTCCGCCCCGGTGGGGTCGTAGGTCTGAACGTTCTCGACCAGGAAGATATTATCGTTGTAGTCGTAGTTAACCCCGGCGTAATCCTGAATCACGATATAGGTGTCCGGGATCACGTTACCGGCAGCATCCTTGGCAATGTAGACGCGGATCAGGTGACCATCGCTCTCGTCCCAATTGAGATTGGTGCCCGGATTGCCGATAGCATCAATGGTGTCCTCATAAAGGTTGGCATCCGGATCCGACCAGGAAATATAGCCCTGGCGACCCGAGATCTCAGCGAAGAAGCCAAACGGCGCATCGCGATCCAGCGTCGTCGTGGTCAACAGATCGCCATTGTTGAGCGTGCGCGGCAGTAGCGTCTGACCATCGGCCTCGTCGTGGGCCAGAATCTCATCGAGATTGCGACTGTCCACATCGTGGATGAACAGCCGGGCCACGTCGCCCTGGGTGTGATACGCCGCCAGTTGGGTGATCTTGATCGGCGATCCACCGTCGGCGCGCTGGAAGTACGGTGACAGAATCTCATCGCCGTTAGCTTCCACTAGCCCGCCCTGGTTCATCTGCCCCTCGGCCACATTGGTGGTATAGCCGAAGGCGTTGATGATTTCCTGAACCAGTGGCTCTTGTCCGCTCTCCGACTGGTTCTGGGCCAAACCGGCGAGTTGAATGACCTTCTCGCCCTCATCAGCATCGCTCGAGTTGATGACCAGGCTTGCCTCGTAAAGGCTGGCATCGTTGGGGTCATCGGCAATGAAGCGCACCGTTACGTCGATAGACTCGCCCGGCTCCAGGCTAATCGCCGCGAACGCCTCCGTCAGCTCGAACAGGGTGGTATCACTGACCTCAATGCTGTTGACATCAAGGGTTTCGAAGCCATCGTTTCTGATCGTAATGGTGACTTCGTCATGCACTTCCTGCGCGGCGTTGACCGGATTCTCGATGCGCGACATCACCAGGCGATCATTGGACGGAATGCCGTCGTTATTGATCACCGTCAGCTCACCCCCGGTTACCGGCGTTACGCCCTCAATGAGGAACATGTTGTCGTTATAGTCGTAGTTGATGCCGGTGTAATCCATGACACCCAGATAAGTATTGGGAATCACGTTACCCTCGGCATCCAGCGCCCGGAACATGCGTACCGTGTAGCCACGCTCGATACCCTCGGCATCGGCCGGCGGCGTGCCGCCCCCCTCAGGATTCAGCGATGGGTCGGTGGAGAGGTTCGCCACCTCGATACCAAACACACCCTGGCCGGCCCAACCGCTAGGAATATCTGCAAGCGAGAAACTCGCGGTAGCGAAATCACCATTTCCTTTAATCGGCAGAAGGCTTTGGTTGTTGTCGCCGGCATGGTTGCTGAAGATGATGTCCTGGTTTTTATTCCCAGGATTGTGAATGCCCAACGTCGCGCCACCATCCCCATGATAAGCCGCCAATTGGGTGATCTTCGCCTCGCTAGCACCGTCAGCCAGCGTCCAGTAGCGCGACAGTACTTCGTCATCGTTGACGGGGCGATAGAGGTCGAAGTCATTGAGTACGGAGTTTTCGCCGCCTCCCACTGTGGTCAGGCCATCAATGCGGTTACCGAAGCCGAAGACTTCCCAGACCTCGTTGACATTGGGTTCCCAACCACCCTCGTCTCGCGCCTGCCAGAAGCCTGCCATGTGAATCTCGGCAATCGGCGAGTCGGCATCGTTGGTCGTCAGACGAATGCGCCCTTCAAACACTCCGTCGCCAGCGTCGTTGGTTGGCGGGGTGTAACTATCACGGTCAAACAGCACCGTCACCTCTAGCGACTCTCCGGCGGTGAGCGTCAAGCCTTCGAAGATGCTCGGATCTTGGAGCACGAATGGGCCATCAATATCGGCATCGAGAATCTCCAATGTCTCGCTTCCGGTGTTAGAAATCGTTACCGTTGCGCTCTCTTTGAAGTCCCGATCAGGGTTCGAGGCGCTATTGTTCTCCAGATAGCTGAAGTGCAGCCGGTCAGAGTAGTAGGCAGCATCGCCGCTTTGGATGGCAATGTCGGCGTTGTCATTTCCCGAGACCGGTGTCACATCAAGATAGTCCAGCTCATCGGCACCATCGGCACTGGAAACCACTCGCAGGTTGTACTCCACGCCCGCCTCAAGCTCGACATAGGTGCCTTCTTCCCCGGCATCCCCCTGGCCCGGATAGGCCAGTACATCCACTGGCTGACCGTTAAGCGTCAGGGTCAGGCCCTGGCCATCGTTGGCACCGGCGTTAGCCGCAAGATCCAGGCGATAAAGGCCATCGGTATCCACCGTAAAGTAGAAATCGGCCGTCAGGTCGTTGATCGTGCGCGCATTGTCGCCACTCTCAAGTTCAATGCGCGCACCGTCGGAGACATCGGCGTACACCGGCATAAAGGTGTCGGTAGGTGCATCTGGAACCCGAAGTAGATCCACATTGGGGCCGTTGGCCTCAGGTGCCGTCACGCTGATGGTGTTGCTGCCCGCTTGCAGGTTGACCAATAGCTCCTGGAAGAACCAGTCGTTTTCCGCCTCATTGCTCTGGCCGACGAAGTTGACCAGCCCTAAGTTAACGCCGTTGATGGTCACTTCCATCGGGCGGTCGGCTTTGCTCGCCGCCAGGGCGTAGCGGAAGCCGATTTCGTAGTTGCCGGTCTCATTGACATCGACGGTCCAGGTAATGGTCTGATCGCCAGTGCCATTGAAGTCGACGAAACCTTCCCCAGAGGCGTTGCGGTCATCAGCGCTTTCCGGCACCACTACAGGGCCATCAAGCAAGGCGTCCTCAGCCTCATACTCGGTGAAGCCTGGCGTAGTATCCGGCGGCGACTGCAGCACTTCAAGCTGGTCAATATTGGGGCCGGTATTATCCGTAGACTGCAGCCGGACGGTGTTTTCTCCCACCACCAGTGACGCCGCCACGTCCTCGGTCAGCCACTCGGCCCAGGCCGCATCGCCAGTCAGCCCTGGAGGAGGACTAAAGTCGAACACCCCGACACTCACGTTATTGACGAATACCTCAAGCGGGCGATCGGCGGCACCACCATTGGCATAGCGCAGCCTCAACACCGACTCCCCGGCTTGGTCGGCATCAAGATTGAAGCTGAAAGTGAGGAAATCGGCATTGGTGGCACCGAAATCTGCATAGCCGCCGGGCACACCGTCATCACCGTTGGTATTGCCATCCAGACCAAAGGCGCCGGGACGCAGGCCGTTAGGTAAGCCAGCTGTGGATTCTGGATTGTCAATGTCACGAATCTGGATTTCCGCGCCCCCCCCCTCGGCGATCGTCACCGCAGTGCCGTCATTGGGGGTGTTATCTTCAGCCTGGATGACCAACAGCGATACCAGATCGTCGCCCGGATCGGGATCGACCGGATCAACGACACCGCCCGGTGCTGGGTCGAGGCGAATGATCTGGCTTTGTCCGTTACCCCGATTCAAGGTCAACAGATATAGCTGGCCGGTCACCGGATTTTCGATAATATCCAGCGGATCGACGTAGCTGATAACGTTACCTTCAGGATCGCGCAGCACATCGTCGCCAATCACGTTGCCGTTGGCATCAAGGGTAATGCTACGCACGTCATCACCGCCTGAGTATTCGGTGAAGAGCAGATTACCCTGCAGATTACCGCCGAAGATACCGCTGGTGTATTCCACCGCGCCGTTGGGTGAACGGTTCTCGCCCAGCGAGTAGACGCCGGAGATATCGTAGTTCCCCTCGGGATTAGTCCCGACCGGGTACCGGTCAACCTGGTTGGGGTCGCTGCCGCCGGTGGGGTTGCCACCGTTCATGATGTACTCGTCGCGCAGCGGGTTGGGGTGACCGTAGTAGCCCCCTTCGACCACCTTGAACAGGTAGTCGTCCTGCTTCTCGACGTTCAGGAAGCGTTCATCCTCCGGTGTCGAGGGGTCGTCCGGCACGTTGCCGCCTGCTGCCGAGCCGTTGGTCGGCACGTACAGGAAGCCATTGGAGTGCCATACCAGGTCGTAGGCATTACGCGCCCCGGTGGCAAAGATGGTCAGCACCGCGTCTTCGGCGTAGGGGTCGTAGTAGCTCTGCAGTACGTTGCCGTCGGCGTCCTGCACGGTGGCCACGCCGCGTTCGTCAAACACCAGAAACTCGCCGTTGCCCATGGGGATAGGATCATCCTTGGGATGGCCGTCCGGGTCATCGAAGCGGGTGTTCTGGCCATTGTCGGGCACCGGTTCGGTGGAGACATCAAAGCCCCCGGGAGGCGCATCGCGGGTCGGGTCGATCTCCATGACCGCGGCATTCAGCAAACGCTCGGGGCGGTTGCCCCAGGCACTATCCGGTTCGCCCATGGCCGAGTTGGAGCCCTGAATCAAATACAGCAGATGCGTCGGCACGTCGGGATTGGTGGCCGCGTCGTAGTCGGGATTGGCGCGGAACTCGAGGCTGTTGGTCACGTGGTCGCCATTGGAGCGTGGCAGCCCGCTAATGTAGGGCTCTGCAGTACCCGAGAACTCATTGCCACCATCCAGCGTAATCTTGGTAATGCGTCCGCTGAACTCCGGCACACCGTTATCGCGCCCGTTGAGCGGGATCGGGTAGTTGTCGGTAATCCACAGTACGTTCGGGTCGGTGGGATCGACCGTCAGGCCGATGATACCCCGCCGATCGTTGCCGCTTTCGGCGCCGGGCTCGAAGAAGTAGTCGCTGGGTAACGAAAGCTCCTGGCGGTTGATTAGCGACCCGTCGCTTGGATCGATGTCGAAGCGCAAAATCTGCCCACCGATAGTCGCCACATACATGGTCGAACCGTCGGAGGTAATCTCCAGCGACGTGAAACCGAAGGCGTTATCCGCAGCGCCGTTGAGTTCGACCACATCGTTGAAGGCCACATCGCGGGCAACGACTTCCGGCTCCTCTCCGGTAACGAAGGTGTTGGTGTACTTCTGGAACTCGCGAGTCGGCGCATCGGCATCGTCGTTGGGGCCGCGATCCTGGAAGCCATCGATCACCAGCGTATAGCTGGTAAACGGCTTGAGCATCTGGCTGGGCGAGATGGTCAGTGAATCAAAGCCGCCGGTCGTATTAACGTTGAACGAGACCTCTTCACCGGTAACCGTTTCGAACAGCTTCACCGAGCCGTCGTTTAGGCTTTCCAGCAAGGCACCGCCACGCCCATCGACCACCGAAATACCCACGAAGATATCCGAGGTCGGATCAACACCGGTGGGGACAGCGCCATCTTCGCCGTCGAGATCAACCTCCACTTCATTCTCCCCGACGCCAGCAATAGCACGGGCATCGGTGAAGAAAGCATAGTCCTGCGGCGCTTCACGATCATCATCCGGGGTCAGGTCGGGAAGCGACTGGATCTCAATGTACTGAATCTCAGTATTCTCGTTATCGAGACCCAGTGAATCCAGCGTCAGACGACCGTCGCTCACCTGTACGATGCGAGTGACCAGGTCGGAGCGCACGCCCTCGGTATCGTCGCCCGGATTGCTGTCCGCCGGGAAGTCGTCAGGGCGAAACGGGGTGAAGGGGTCGTTGAACAGCTCGCCTTCGGCATTCAGCACGTTGCGGCTGTCGTAGGGCCCAGAGGTATCGCCAATCGAAATGGTCACCTCGTAGTAGCCGTCTTCCAGCTCTATTTCCCAGCCTGCGCGCACATAATCGCTTCCAGGCTGGTCGAAGTGGGCGTAGGTGCCCTGGCGAGGATCGAGCCCGGCAATATCATCGGTGCGGTCATTGACCGCCACGTTGGTAAGGCTCGAAATATCCAGTGGAATGGTACCGGGCTCGTCATCGTAGATCGATGCCTCGGTGACCCAGCCATATTGGTAGGTCTGGCCGTCGATGGTTACCGACTGAGTGCCGAAGGCTTTGCCGTTGTCGGCAATATAGCCTTCCGGTATCGCTACATCGTCGGGTTGGAAGTTGATCTTGACCGAGAAGCGGTCAACCGGTTCCACCACATCCGGCGGCTCGACACCGTCCCGCGTGACGCTCAGGCTATCGATGTTGGGGCCTGCATTGCCCATGTTCTCAAGCCGGATCGTATTGCTGCCCGCCTCAAGCTCAACTTCGATAGTGGCTTCTTGCCAGTTCAACCAGCCAGCGTTGCCTTCACCCGTGATGGGGAAGGCCATTTCACCCTGGGACTCGCCGCCCACCAGAATATTCATGGGCCGATCAGCACCGTCTCCACCGCCATTGGTGTAGCGCACGCTCAGGGTATAGGTGCCCGCCTCTTCGACATTCACGTCAAAAAAGGCCGCATCACCGGCTTCGCCACCCATGTCCAGATAGCCAGTGCCAGTATAGCCATCCCATAGCCCATCGGGGCCCGCCGCTTCGTTTGTTTCAGGATTGCTGGCGTCACGCACTACTGTATCGGGAGTAGGCTCATCATCGTCGATCGACAACGCCTCGCCCTGAATCTCGAAGGTGAACGGCGCTGGGGTCGTATCACCATCATCGAAGCTGAACACGACCTGATCGATGTTGGGGCCGTTGTTCGTACCACCGTTAGCCACCGTGGGGATGGTCAGCGTGAAGGTATTGGCCCCCTCTTCAAAGGTGACCTGCACCTCCTGCTCCAACCATTCATCCCAGGGGTCGTTGACGCCATCGTCCGGCGCGTTGGCAAAAGGCACCTGCGGTTGCGCACTGCCATTGACCGTCAGGTCGAGCGGCCGAGGTGTGGCGGCGCCGTTAGCATAACGAATCGTCGCCGTGTAGGTACCCGCTGCGGGTGCGTCGATATTGAACGTGATCTGATCGCCCGCGTCGGTGCCGAAGTCCAGGTAGGCGTCGCCGACCGCGCCCTCCCGGAAGTTGCCGAAGTCATCGGGATTGTCGGCATCCACCACACGCGTGACGGCCCCCTGGCCGGTGCCACCGACATCGGTGACGCTCGCCTCCTCGCCTTGCAGGGTGATCGGCGCCAAGGGGTCTTCGTCGACGTCATTCACGGTCACTTCCAGCGTCTGGACGTCGGTCAGATCGCCGTCGGTAACGGTGACCTCTACTTCATAAACGCCATCTTCATCGTCATCCACCGGAAGCTCGAAGTCACGAGCACTGGTGAAACTCAGTACCCCGGTCGCCGCATCGATAGTGAACAGCGGTGCATCAATGCCGCCGGTGATGGCAAATACCGGTGCGTTAAGGCCGCTGGTAGCACCCTCTTCGTCAACCACCGAAATCGCACCGACTTCGGTCAGGTTCTCATCAATGGAGTATGTGGTCTGATCGATGACGATACTTTCGTTAATATCCGCCACCGTAATCAGGGTGTCCTGCGAGACGCTGTCTTCACCGTCGGAGACGGTTACGGTCAACTCGTATACGCCGTCTTCATTGCTGTCGGCGGCCAGCTCGGCGTCCGGCGGGTTGACGAACGCAAGCTCCCCGCTCACCTCATCGTAAGTAAATAGCGCTGCGTCGGCACCGGATAGCGTGACGGTCAGGCTGTCACCATCGGTATCGTCGATCACCAGGTTAGCCACGGCTGAGCTGTTTTCGTCGATGCTAACGTCGGTAGAGAGGCCTGCAAGCGTCGGTGCCGAGTTAACCGGCTCATCGATTCGCTCGAACGTCAGCGAATCGATGCGCATTTGTTCGCCACCGGCGCCGCGAAGCTCAAGGCTTGCCAGATCACCGGCGGTCACCTCAAAGGGCGTTTCGAAGACGATCTCCTTGCGGTTACCGCTCTGCCCCGCATTCCCCCTTGGCCCGCTGCCCACGATGGTGCCAAAGTTGTCGTTGAGCACCACATCGGAACTTAGGCTATCACTTGCACTATTGCGCGCCTGCAGCACGGTATCGCCAATGGTGAGCGTCAATGCACCTTCACCATCGTTTTCATCAAACACATACAGCCGCGCCACGTACCAGCCAGGCTCGACACCACCGGCGGCCAAGTCGGTGCCGATGGTGGCGGGCTCGTTACTAGTCAGCCGGATCAGCTGTTCATTGGACGCGCTCGCACTGCCGGTCACGATCAAGTTGGCGGCATCCAAATCGGTGAAATTTTCCGCCTCAATGGTGATGGCATCCCCTACTTGTGTGCCCTCAATTACAAAGCTCAGCGTTTGGGTAGCTGAAAGGCCAGACGGATCGGTGGCGCGAATCACTACGTCGAAAGTGCCCCCTTGGCTGGGAATACCCTGGATAATGCCGTCTACCACCTCAAGACCGACGGGCAAATCCTCGGCGGAGAGCGTTAGGGTGTCGCCGTCAGGGTCAGAGAACAGCGTGGCGAAGTCCGCAAGCGGAATCTGGATGAAGCTCTCACCCACTTCGCCGAAGTAAGGTTCAAGCGCAACAGGCTCGGCGACTGGCGCATCGTTGACGTTGTCGACCGTCAGCATGAAGTCGGTCGAGGTGCTGGCGGTACCGTCATCAGCGGTCACCGAAACGGTGTAGTCGCCGGGGGCTAGTCCTTCGAGACTGCCGCTCAACACTTGATCTGAGACACTCAGGCCGTCCACGATGACTTCTTGACCATCGCCGTCGGTCACCACGAAGCTGTAGCTCAGGGCATCGCCATCATCATCGACGAAGGGCAAATCAATCTCGATGTTGGCGCCTTCATCAAGGCTGATATCGGCGATGCCGCCGCCGACAACGCGCGGCGCGCTGTTGGTATCCACACCCTCGTCTTCGGAAAGGCTCACGGTGCTGAAGCTCGTGCTGCCCTTGGCTCCCACATCATCGTCGTTCACAAACACTAACGAGTCGATAGTTGTGCCAGCGTGCGCTGACAGATCAATGGTGAAACGGAAAGTGCCATCGCCATTATCGACACCCTGGCCGCGCAGATCGACAAAACCGCCCTGAGTCTGGGTACCACCAAGCTGATAGACGCTATTACCGCCGTTGAAGGGGTTATCGTCGTTATCAAAGCCAATTGCGACGATTTCGGGAACTGGTGACTCTGAAATCGCCACATCCAGCGTCAGCAGCGTCTGATTGGTAATGGTATAGCTGCTCGGCAACTCGGCCCGCTTCCAAACGTTATCGGTTAGTGAAAGTGTGTCACCGTCGTCTTCCACTGCCGCGCCGGTACCGCTTGCCGGGTTGTCCTGAGTCTCGTTATAGGGAGTAATAGAAGCTTCATCAAAGACCACATCGAGAGTAACCGGCCCAGATGCTGCGGCGAGCGTCACCGTATCCTGCACGCTGGCTTCGTTACCGGCCGCGTCGGTGACAATCAGCGTTACCGTTACATCGCCTGAACCCTGGCCGCTAAGGTCAATCATCAGGCTATCACCATCGCTGGTGACAGATTGACGCGTCGCGCCGCCATCAAAGCTGACTTCAAGGGTCGAGTCGGCGTCGATACCCGCCACACCGAATACGACCGTAGCACTGTCGTCAGTGGCGATTTCGGCATCCGGGCCCTCAAGGGCTAGGTCACCATCTTCATCGGCGGTGGTATCCAGGGTAAGGTCGAGTGACTGCTCGACGCGGTTACCAAAGGCGTCCATAGCGATCAGGGTAGCCGTGAGATCGCCATCGACGCGTCCTGACAGGTCTAGGGTGAAGCTGCCATCCGGATTGGGTGCTACCTCCTCGACGGTAACGCCGCCATCAAAGCTTATCCCCACAGAGGCAATGTCTTCATCGAGCCCGGTCACACTAAAACCAGCCTCGCCAACGGCAGCGCCGTTGATCACGCTATTGTCAGCGCTGAACACCAGCGGCGTTTCATCGGCATCTGCCTGAACATCGCCGACCGGGCCGGTGCCCGCGGTCGTGACCTCAAGGCGATCAAGGTTCGGTCCGCTTCCAGCACCTTCGGGAATGCTTAGAACGATCGTATTGTCGCCCGCAACGAGTTCGGTCGTCAGGCTTTGATAGGCCCACACATCGAAGCCTTCCGGCGCTTCGTTAGTCGCATTGGGATCCGTGGAGGCAAAGGCCTGCTGCGCCAGCGGCGAACCGTTGACGGCAAGGCTCATCGGACGGTCGCCGCTGCTGGCATAGCGGAAGTTCAGATCATAGCTGCCGGCTTCGGCGACATTGACCGTAAAGGTCAGGCTATCGCCCGGCGCGCTACCGTAGTCGACATAGCCGGTACCGGAATAATCAGGACGAAGTCCTTGAAAACTTGTCCCGCTTTCGGGGTTCTCGGCGTCGCGCACCAAGGTGCCTGCGTCATTACCAGCCCCGAGTTCGGCGTCTTCAGCCTGCACCACGATGGCATCGATCACAGGCGTCGTGGGGTCGACTGGGTCTGCCGCCAATAGCGCCACCTCGAACTTATCGATATTGGGGCCGTTGGCGGCGCCGCCAAGGCGTAGGGTGTTGCTGCCCGCGGCGAGGGAGATTTCAATGGTTTCAGTGGACCAGCCTTCCCATTCGGTTTGTCGAGTCGGGTTATTAGTGCTGGGGCCCGCCGGCTGGTTAGCCGTGGGTACATCGCTGACGTCATCGGGGTAGTAGTTTGGCTCAGCTGTCGGGGCGAAATTGAACGTACCTAGCGGTGTCAAAACACCCTCGTCTACCAAGGAGAGGCCCAGCGGACGCGCAGAGCTGGTCGCATAGGTCACCGTCACGCTGTAAGTGCCCGCAGTGGCGACATCCAGGGTGAACTCGCCATAGGCATTGGCATTGTTGAATGCCCAGTCGAGGTAGCTTGCGCCCTCGGCGCCCACACGGAAGGTTTCCAACCCATTGGTAAAATCAGCGATGTTATCGACGGTTACCACGCGGTTGGTCGCACCGTTTTCGTTGTCGGCCACTGGCGAAAGCACGAGCTCTTCCGCCTGAATAACGTACACATCAGGATCCGGTGCGCGGACTTCCAGGTAGTCGACATTAGGGCCGCTAGCGCCGTTAGAGGTGAAGGTTACCGTGTTCTCACCCGCCTCGAGCTGTACGCGAATGGTACGTTCACCGTAGTCACTGAAGTCGGTTGAAGTGCTCGTCAGGGTGGTACTGGGCAGATCGAACATGCGATCTACTAACTGGTCGTTGACGTCCAGCCGTAGGGGCCGGTTTCGATCGCTGCCATCATCGTTTTGACTAAGCGCATAGCCCAGCGCCAGTTCGTACTCACCCGCCTCTTCAACGCTGAACGTGAACGTCAGTGTTTCCCCACCATTAACACCGTCGCCATAGTCCACATAAGCTTGCCCATCGGCATTGAGCGCATTCGGCTGGCTAACAGGGTCATCGACCACGTTAATACCGGAGCCTGCAATAACCGCCGAGACACCATCGCTGTCGTCAGCATCTTCTGCCTGAATCCGAATCGGAGTAAAGGTATCTGCTATCAGCGCCTGAACCGCAAAACCACTGTCAGCTTGTGGAAGCATCGGATCATCGACGAGCGCAGCACTCTTAGTCTCAAGAGACGCTTCCTCTCTTGGCTCTGGAAGCGTCTCTTGAGACGTATCACTCTCTGGCACCACATCTAAATCAATCGTCATGCCTGAATTGGGTAGCACACTGCCGGACTCATCCATCGCTTCAATGCGCATCTTAAGCCTTCCCAACGCTGGCATAGGCAAGTTTTCGAAAACGAAGGGGCGTTCGAAACTCTCAAATACCGAGACTTCATTACGCGCATCTTCCCACGCCAAGCGTATGGCCTTGATAGACGACTCCCACGGGCTGGGATGTGGAACTACGTGTAACTGATGGTCATGAAACGTATCTCTACCCCAGCGCCCGCCTTCATGAACGGTTCCCAGTAAAGACTTCGCCTGACCGGAAACAAATGACATTGAAAACATGGTCCACCTCACGGTTTTCATTAGAATTTTGCAAACGCACCAGCGCGTGCGCCTGGGAGTAACCACCAACCTTTGTTACAACGATTGTTACAATATTCTCTTCCAACACCGCTTTGCAGGCAGCCTTAAACCGCTGACAAACCGGAGCGACACTTCGTGAGTCTAATCGAGCTTTTGGGGGTAGCAAGCGGTGGCGAGAAGCACCGTTTTGTATCTAATTGTTACAACAAGTCACCAAAATAATATTAATAAAGTCAATGTAATCAACCTCATATTAATAATCACATAGAAACACTGAGCGTTAAGCGGGGATATTGTGACAAAAAAAACAAGCGTTTTTCAGTAGAAAAATACCCCCTCGCCTGACGGTGAATCTCACCGATTAGAAAAAACGCACACTACTTATCACCTCAAACAAAACTAAAAAATTAATAGCTGCCTTTAAAAATAAACTGATACGATAAATAACAAATAAATTACATATTGATTACAAAAGAGTGGCATTGCTTTCAAGATAGGTAGGTGGTCAACAGGCGATGCCCCTTTCATGGTGACCCACATTACTGACTGACAAAGGTGCGGTTGTTAGTCATAGCTGGGCCTAAAGAACCATCCAACAATGCCCTGGAGCTCAGCCATGTTGAATTCACGCGAGGGGACAGATCTGCAGAAAGTGCTGAGCACCTGCCGAAGCAGTTTCCTTTACGTTGGCCTATTCAGTTTGTTTATTAACTTGCTGATGCTCGTGCCGCCCCTCTACATGCTGCAGGTTTACGACCGGGTCATCACCACACGAAGCCAGGAAACACTGCTGATGCTGACCCTGGTTGTGGTCTTTCTTTTTGTGGTCATGGGCGGGCTAGAGTTAATGCGTTCGCGCATACTCGTAAGGATCGGTAACAAACTCGATGTACAGATCAGTCAGCGTTTGTATTCGGCCATGTTTAAACGCTCACTGATGATGCCCGGCAAGCCCTCGGCGCAACCGTTGAATGACCTGACGACACTTCGTCAATTTCTTTCCGGCAATGGCCTGTTTGCTTTCTTCGATGCCCCTTGGGTACCGATCTATATCGGTGTGCTTGCGCTGTTCCATCCCTGGTTTGGGCTCTTCGCCTTGGGGGCAGGCATCATCCTGGCGACACTTGCCATCATTAACGAAGTCACCACCAAATCGCTTCTGAACGATGCCAACAGTCAGCATGTGATGTCCCAGGACTTAGCCAACAGCAATCTGAGAAACGCAGAGGTGCTCCACGCCATGGGTATGCTGCCCGGGATCATGGGGCGGTGGAGCGCTCGCCATCGCGAATACCTGGTTCTGCAATCCAGAGCCAGCGATAGAGCCGGGCTGATCACCAACACCTCCAAGGTGCTAAGGCTGATGTTCCAGTCGTTGATTCTTGGCTTAGGGGCTTATCTGGTACTTGGGGGAGACCTGACGCCCGGCATGATGATTGCCGGATCTATTCTGATGGGGCGGGCACTGGCGCCTATCGATCAAATGATTAACGGCTGGAAGGGGTTTGCTGGCGCTCGTACCGCCAAGGCGCGCCTAGGGGAGCTACTGGCGGCGATACCTGCTGAAGAGCCGCGCATGCCACTTCCCAAACCTAAGGGGCGTCTCGCGCTTGATGGCGTCACGGCAGCGCCGCCCGGACAGAAGCTGGCCACCCTACGCGATATCAACCTAACCATCGCCAAGGGCGAGCACATCGCCATCGTGGGGCCCAGCGCCTCCGGCAAGTCGACGCTTGCGCGTGTGGCGCTGGGTATTTGGCCGAGTCAGTTCGGCTGTGTTCGCCTGGATGGCGCCGATATCACCCAGTGGAACCGCATGGCACTGGGGCCCCACATTGGCTACCTGCCCCAGGATATTGAACTCTTCGATGGCACGATCTCGGAGAATATTGCTCGCTTTGACGAAGTCGACCCTGAAGCAGTGGTACTGGCGGCGCAGAGAGCCGGTGTGCATGACATGATTCTCGAACAGCCGAACGGCTATGACACTTGGCTCTCCCATGGCGGTAATGCCCTCTCCGCAGGCCAGCGCCAGCGTATCGGCCTGGCGCGGGCGCTGTATGGCCAACCCGTACTGATAGTTCTGGACGAGCCCGATGCCAATCTGGACGATGCCGGGGAGCACTCGCTTGCCCACTGTCTGGTTCGGCTGCGTCAGGAAGGCACCACAGCACTAATCATTACTCATCGCTCGCTCCTGCTGAGAAATGTTGATCGGGTATTAGTGTTGAAAGAGGGCCAGATCGCCTCACTTAAACCACCCACTAGAGTAGCGCCGGTGACCCAAATGACAGCTGACGGTGGCCGACCCGTGTCGCCCCAGCGCGTGACGTCGCTTAAACCCAGTGCACGCGGCCGCCATGGCGGCGAGGAGGCTCGGTCATGAACCTGCAAAAGTCACCAGACAACAATACCGCCGCTGAGAAACCCGATGCGCTGCCGGTTGAGGATACACGCTACCGCCGACTGGGGATCGCCATCCTGATTATCGCCGTGGGTGGCTTTGGCAGTTGGTCAGTGTTCGCTAACCTTGCGGTCTCGGTTGTGGCGCCAGGCTCCGTATCAGTAGAGAGCTTCACCAAGACCGTGCAGCACTTGGAAGGCGGTATCGTCAAAAGTATCGAGGTAGAAGATGGTGATCATGTTGAAACGGGCGATATCCTGATGGTGTTGGACGATACCCAGGTACGCTCACAGCTGCGGGTCACCCGCTCTGACTATCTCATCAGCCGAGCGACCGAAATCCGACTACTGGCTGAGTTGAGCGACGCCGAAACGCTCCACTTTCCCGAGGAGTTGACCACCTCGGACTATCCCCGTGTGAGGGAGGTGCTTGAAGTACAACGCCGTTTATTCGATTCCCGACGGGAGTCGCTCACAAGCACGCTTGCTTCTCTTGATGAACAGATGGTGCAAATGAATGAGCAGATTGAGGGGTTGATCAATACCCAGACCATCAATCAGCGCCGTATCAGCTCGCTTGAGGGCGACGCCGCCAACCACCGAAAACTGTTTCAAAACGGCATGATCAGCAGTCAGCGGATGCACGAACTGGAGCGCGAGAGCCTCGAATATCAAAGCATCAATGCCCAGCACGCCTCAGAAGTCGCCCGCCTGCATTCGCAAATCAGTGAAAATGCGCTGCAAAAACAGGTTCGCCTGCAGGAGTTTCAGCAGCAGGTAGGCGAAGCCCTACGCCAGACCCAAGCCGAAGTGGCCGACGCCGAAGAACGTCTCACCGCCCTAATGGATAAGGTGAACCGCACGGAGGTGCTGGCACCGGTGTCGGGAACGGTGGTAGGGCTGAAAGTGCATACGCTGGGCGGCGTTATCCGTTCCGGTGACCCTCTGCTTGATATTGTGCCAACCGATGTGGGCTTTATTGTAGAAGCCAAGGTGCCAGACCATGATATCGACCACCTTTATATGGGCCAGCCTGCCGAGATACGTTTCAGCGCTTTCAACCAGCGCCTTTCAAATATCATCGACGGCGAGGTTATCCACGTCAGTGCCAACAGTTTCGAGGATGAAGCGACCCGGGCCCGCTATTATAAGGTGCGCCTGCGCGTCACCACCGTAGGGCAAGAAAACATGACCGAAACCATGAAATTGCTCGCTGGTATGCCAGCTGAAGTGATGCTGCGTACAGGCGAAAGAAGTTTTTCGAGCTACTTGGCCAAACCCATCAACGACATGTTGGCCCGAGCCATGCGTGAAGATTGACGGTTTTTGCATGTGCAGTTGCAGGTTAAACGTTCTCAGACATCTTCTCTGTATTATCGGCGCTAATCCTGCTGTTCACGCCAGCGATCCCAATCTGGTGTAGACCCAACCATCTCAAAAAGGTGCTCCAGAAAAGCGCTTACCTTACGGTTGTGTAGGCGACGCTGAGCATAGAGCACGTGGATCTCGCGCCTGCCCGGCATAACTTCGCACTCCCACGCTTCGAGTATCGGCACCAGTGCGCCGGATGCCAATTCGTCAGCGATCAGCCAGGTGGGAAACATCACCAGCCCCTGCCCCATTAATGCGGCGCGCACCAAACTTCCGGCATCGTTGCTGTAGAGGCTGCCGTCGACTTTATAAGTGCAGGCTTGTGACTGATTAGCAGTATTGAAATACCAGCGCTGGCGGCCCATTTCGCCCTGGTAGAGTAAGCAGTCATGCTGGCTCAGATCGTCCGGGCGGGTGGGCGTACCACAACGTTGCAAATAGTCGGGCGCCGCGGCCACCACATAATTCATTGGCGCTAGGCGGCGCGCCACCAAGGTGGAATCCGCCAATGCCCCAACGCGAAAGGTGATATCGATGCCCTCGCGCACCGGGTCGGTCAGTTGATCGGTCAACATCAGTTCGGCTTTGATCGCCGGGTAGCGGCGCTGGAAGTGATGCAGGATCGGCACGATTTGGCGCTGGCCGAAAGCCACCGGGGCGTTGAGACGTAGCACGCCGCTAGGCTCGGTATTGGGCGCCATTAGCGCTTCGGTCGCCAGGTCGAGCCGCTCCAGTATCTCGCGAACTTCCTGATAGTAGCGCCACCCCGCTTCGGTCAGCGTCACAGCCCGGGTATGGCGGTAGAACAGCTGCTGGCCAAGCGCCTCCTCTAAAGAGGCAATCTGACGTGAGACCGACGACACCGCCCGATGAAAATGACGTGCAGTGACGGTAAAGCTGCCGGTCGCGGCGACGCGCTCAAAGATACGTAGCGCATTGAGATCCATCAAGTTGCTCCTCCCGCAATAAAGATTTCCGATTTTTCCAATTGTAGCAATGATCCTTGGAGACCAGACTGCTTTTCATCGGACACAAAGCACATGTCCGCTGCCCGTTCCGAAAAACTTGTCTGCAAAAGGAGTTAACCATGCGCAAAGGCACAGCATTAGTCGTCGGCGCTACCGGTATTACCGGCGGCAACCTAGCCAGCTACCTCACCGCTAGCGGGTGGAGTGTCTACGGATTATCTCGTCGCCCCTCTGATCAAGCAGGAGTCATTCCCGTCGCTGCCGATCTGCTAGATCGCGAGGCCACCTCTGAAGCATTGGCGGGGCTACCCATCACCACGTGTTTTATTGCACTTGGGTGCGTCGTGACAATGAAAAGGCTAACGTCGAGGCCAACGGCGCAATGATGCACAACTTGCTCGACGCTCTGCAGGGCGCAAGCTTGGCGCACGTCTCGTTGGTGACTGGCACCAAGCAGTACCTGGGTGCCTTTGAGAACTACGGTAGCGGTAAAACCGAGACGCCGTTTCGTGAATCAGCCCCCCGCGTCCCTGGCGAGAACTTCTACTACACCCTCGAAGACATCATGTTCGCGACGGCGGAGCGTGACGGCTTTAGCTGGAACGTGCACCGTCCGCACACGGTGATCGGCTATGCCCGGGGTAACGCCATGAACATGGGCGTGACGCTGGCGGTTTACGCCTCTATCTGCAAGGCAACGGGTAAACCGTTCACCTTCCCTGGCTCGCAGGTGCAGTGGAACGCCTTGACCGATCTAACCGATTCGCTGGTGTTAGCGCGGCAGATGGAGTGGGCGGCGACCACGCCCGGCGTCCACAATGAAGCCTTTAACACGGTCAATGGCGATGTATTCCGCTGGCGTCGACTGTGGCATGAAATTGGCGAATTCTTCGAGCTCGAAGTAGCGGACTGCCCGGAAACACCGCAGCCGCTAGAGACGCAAATGGCCGATATTGCGCCTACCTGGGCCGAGATTGCCAAACAAAAAGAGCTCGTTGAAGCCGATGTCACCCAACTGGCTTCCTGGTGGCACACCGATGCCGACCTGGGGCGCGAGCTTGAGTGCGTCAACGATGTCACCAAGTCCCGTGACTTCGGCTTTGACCACTTCCGCGAAACACGCGCAGCGTTTTTCGACCTGTTCGCCCGCCTACGCGCGGAGCGCATCATTCCTTAAGCAATTTCAGAAACAATCTCAGAAGCAGTGCCAGAAACAGTAGCTCCACCAGGGCGCCTAACCGCGCCCAGTTTCTGTTTTATCAAGTTCACGCCGCTTGAAACCCACTAGCAGTGAGTTTTATTTCCCTTCTTTTCCTTGAATCCACCGGCATATGCCTGCATATCATGGGGAACTATTGTTCATTTTTTGATGCCGAGTCTACCCATGCAGATTATTGATCCCCGCTCAGGTAAACCGCTAACTGCGGATACCGGAAATGCCGACGCTCCCGCGCCTGACGCTAACCAGGCAGCGGTGCGCCCTGAAGAAGTTATTATCGAGCTCAATGCTGGCAATATTCAGCAGGTGCTGGAAGCCTCCATGCAGGTGCCGGTGCTACTGGGCTGCTACTCGCCGTCCAACGCTAGCAGCAGCACTCTCCTCACGGTGCTAGAGAAGCTGGTGGTTGAGTACGCAGGCGCTTTTCTGCTCGGCAAACTCGATATTGAAGCAAACCCCGAAATCGGCGGCCAATTGGGCGTGCGTTCAGTGCCCGATGTGAAGCTGATTAGCCAAGGCGGCCTAGTGGATGGCTTCCAGGGTGCGTTGCCGGAGAAAGAAGTGCGCGAGTGGCTCAATCGCTACTTCCCAGCCACCGGTGAAGCGCCGCCCACCCCGGAAGAGCAGGCGGAAGAAGCGCTTAAATCCGGTGACACCGCCGCTGCCCACGAGATATATCAAACCCTGATGGGCCAGTATCCAGAGCACTATGCCTACCAGGTAGCCTTCGCACGGGTATTGGTGGCCGAAGGGCGCGGCAGTGAGGCCCGTGAAGTACTCGATAACCTGCCCCCGGAAGAGCGCGACGCGGCACCTGCGCGTGGCGTACGCGCCAGCATCGAGTTTAGCGAGCAGGCACTCTCAGCAGAAGAGATTGCGGCCCTGGGTGATCGTACCGATAGCGAAGCGCAGTACCAGCGCGCCCTGCGCCAAGTGGCCGACGGTCATTACGATGAAGGGCTCGAAGCGCTGCTGGCGCTGATGAAGCAGGATCGCGCCTATAACGATGACGCGGCGCGCAAAACGCTGCTGCAGGTGTTCGACGCCCTGGGCGCCGACCACCCGCTGACCGTAGCTTACCGCCGTAAACTCTTTGCAATGCTGTACTAAGATCTTCTGAAGGCTTTCAATTCCGCTTCAGCAGGGAATCCATACGTGACAGCGCTGCTTCCAGCTGGGAAGCGGTGGTACCAAAGTTAAGCCGCACAAAGCCGGGGCTGCCAAAGGCCGCCCCATCCGAAAGCGCTACTCCCGCCTCTTTTAGCAGCGTCTTATGCGGCGCATCGCCTAGCCCTACCTCGCGCATATCCAGCCAAGCTAGATAGGTCGACTCCGGCGCACTCCAGCGCACGCCCGGCCAAGCCGCTACGCGCGCCTGCAGCGTCCCACGATGTTCACGTAGCACGCTTAACAGTTCCTGGCGCCACGGCTCACCATGTCGATACGCTGCTTCCGCCGCGACCAAGCCGAGCACGTTTCCATCGGGAAGTAGCCCTTTGGTAGCCGCTGCAAACCGCTCACGCAGTGCAGAATCGGGAATCACCGCACAAGCGCTGGTTAAACCCGCTAGGTTAAAGGTTTTCGACGGTGCCCATAGTGTAATGGTGCGCTTCGCTAATAGAGGAAATGCCGCGGCTAACGGGCGGTGCTGGGCGCCTTCTTCTAATAAAAGGTCACAGTGCAGCTCATCGGAGACCACCCACAGGTCGTGGCGCTCAATCAGCTCAACCAGCGCAGCAAGCTCCTCATGCCGCCATACTCGCCCCGTAGGGTTGTGGGGTTGGCACCACAGCAGCAAGCGCGTACGCGGCGTAATAGCGGCCTCCAAGGCAGCAATATCGAGCTGCCAAGAACCATTGGGGGTTGAAGGCGCTGCTAGCATCGCTTGCTGGGGCAGTCGCCCGGTGCGCTTTGCAACCTCTAAAAATGGCGGGTAGATAGGCGCCACCGTCAATACACCGTCACCTGGTTCGGTCAGCGCTAACGCCGCCAGGTGCAAGGCCGGCACGACGCCCGGCAGCCACTGCTGCCACGCCGGCTGAATAGGCCAGTCATAGTGGTGTGCGCTCCACTGACACAGGGTTTCTGTTAACGTAGCAGGCACTTCGCCATAGCCATAGACACCGTGGGCCACCCTGGCCTGCAAGGCATCAATCACCGCGGGCGGGGAGCGAAAATCCATATCGGCGACCCAAAGGGGTAACACATCGTCGCCGTAACGGTGCCACTTTTGCGATGCCCAGCCACCTTCTGGGTGGCGTCGCTCCACAGGCGTGGCAAAATCGTAGGCCATGACAAATCTCACTCATTGAATAGGGGTTGTGCCAAGCATGCCGCAAGATGACTTTTATACCAAGATGCGCGCTGGGCTATCTGCGCTGCTGCGGCAATGGCGCTCGTTAGGCCAAGCGGATAGTGACCAACTAGCGCTTATTTTGGCTGAAACAGCGCGGGTAGCGAAATTAGGCACGCCTGATGCCACGCCCAGCGGCGCCACCCTTGAGCAGTGGAGCCAAGATGAGCTAGGGGAAATGCCGCTATGGGCGCCGCGCACGGCGGTTTTTCTGCTCAATCAAATGCCCGCTCGCCCAACCCCCGATAGCGACGCTGAAGCCTGCGCCTGGGCGTACTGCTGGCTGCGCAACCGTTCGTTTGATTCACTGCAAGCGGCGCATGAAGCGCTCCCTGCGCACTTAAAAGCGCCTCTGGAAGAGGCGCTAGAGGCCGCCTGGCGCGACCAACAGGGGCTGCGTTTAGTATAAGCAAGCACTTGACCAAGCGCTTGCTTGGGGTAATCCTGAATAACCCTGTGATGCCAATAACCACTCCTAACCCCGCATAACAATAAGGATACGTCATGTTTACCCGCACCATTGAGCCTGCGTTTTACGATACCGACGCTTTAGGGCATATCAATAACACCCGCTTGCCCGCATGGTTTGAGCTTGCCCGCAATGACCTGTTCAAACTCTTCACCCCTGACTTAAACCCTAAGCAGTGGCGCTTGATTATGGCCCGTATGGAGGTCGACTACCGTGCTGAACTGTTTTACGGTCACGATATCGAAATACGGACTTACTTAACGCGATTAGGCAATAGCTCGTTTACGGTGACCCAAGAGGCGCGGCAGCATGGCAAGCTCACTAACCTAGGGCATACCGTTATGGTGCAGTATGACCATCAGGCCAAGTGCGCCATGCCTATTGAGGGTGACCTGCGCGAGGCGCTAACGTCACATCTGCAAGACGCGCCTGAGCCCGCCTGATTGACGCTGCCCCGCGCTGACGGGGCAACAGGAGCCTGATAATGGCAATCCGCTACAACCTCTGGATAGACCCTGACAACGTCGCCCAGCATCGCGCCGTGGAGGCAGACCTTGAGCGCTATTTTATTGAGCGCTTTGCCGACTATCCGCATATCCGCTTGTTTGGTGCCGACCCCTACGATTATGATGCCCCCTTCAATCGCCTTTATGACGTGCTAATGGCACGAGCCGCTGAATACTGTGAGCGGACGTGGTGCTATGTCGCGTCGCCTGAACAGCTCAATCGCTGCTTTTTCCGTGCCGTTGGCCGCTCGACTAAATTTGTTCAAGACGACCGTTCGTGAGAGACCAACCCAATGGTGATACGCACCAACCAAGCGCCTGACGAACGTCAGCTCGCCATTATTGCCCAGCAGCTTGGCCGCGCACCGCGTGGCATCGAAGCGGTCGCCGCCACCGACGGTGAAGGTACGCCGCTAGTACTGCGCATGGCGCCGATTGTTGATAGTAAACCCTTTCCTACCCTGTATTGGCTCTGTTCTGATGTGCTGAAAGTTGAGATTTCCCGCATCGAAGCCGTTGGGGTTATCAAAGCACTCGAACAACGCCTACAGGAAGAGCCCGAATTTCTTGAGGCTTACCAACAGAGCCATCGCGACTATGTGACCGCCCGCTGGGACGCTATGAGCGATGCTCAGCGTGCAGAAGTCGCTAAGCTAGGTTACACCAAGGTGATGACCGAGCGTGGTATTGGCGGAATCAGCAACTGGCACCAGATACGCTGCCTGCACACCCAATACGCCCACCACCTTTGCGGTGACAATGTGATTGGGCAGTGGATGGATGAGCACTACCAGGTAGACCGCTGTTTACCCTAACCCCCTTGGTAAGCTCGTGGTCTTTTTGGCTACCATTTTAGCTACGCTCATTTTTTAACGATAGGGAATAAACGAATGGCTCGAATTTGCGTTTATCTTGGCTCCCGTGAAGGTAACAGCCCTGCCTTCCGCCAGGCGACCAATCAACTGGGACGCACGCTCGCTGAACGCGGCCATACTCTGGTATATGGCGGAGCACGTGTTGGCCTGATGGGCGAGCTGGCTAACGCAGCACTTGAGGCTGGTGGTGAAGTCATAGGTGTCATGCCCGACCACCTGGTGGAGCGCGAACAGGCCCACTTTGGCTTAAGTGATCTGATTCGGGTGCGCAATATGCACGAACGCAAAGCCACCATGGCGGCCAACGCCGATGCGTTTATTGCCTTACCTGGCGGGATCGGCACCTTGGAAGAGCTGTTTGAAATATGGACATGGGGCTATCTGGGCCTGC
Organism: Halomonas sp. BDJS001; assembly: GCF_026104355.1. NCBI lineage: Bacteria > Pseudomonadati > Pseudomonadota > Gammaproteobacteria > Oceanospirillales > Halomonadaceae > Halomonas > Halomonas sp. BDJS001. The sequence goes on along the minus strand of NZ_CP110535.1, from coordinate 450,338 downwards.
ATGAAAAACCCATGGGGTTGCTGAACATTGACGAGTTCTATTCGCCGCTGCTGACTTTTTTAGACAGCACGGTTAATCATGGCTTTTTGGCATCTCCCACCCGCGAGATGCTGTTAGACGCGCCGTCACCCCATGACTTGCTTGAGGCGCTGGAAGCCAAACTATAAAGCTGATGAGAGGGAGAGTTACTAACGTCCCGGGTGCTCGGTGAGCTTGCGGGTATGCTGATAGGTAAGCTGCAGTAAGCGGGCATCTTCACCTGCCCGGTGGCGGTGAATACCCCGTGCGGCGATCAACGCTTCTTTGGTGTCGCTCCACACTGCCTGCTGCTCCTCGCTCAGCAAAATTCTTAACGCCTCAAGGCGAAACCGCGGCAGCATACCCGCGTGATGAAAGAGCAGCGATAGCCAGGTATTGTCGTAACCCCAGCTATCGCTGTACGCCTTACCCAGCTCGCGCAGCTCATCGTTCAGCCAGTGGGCGACCTGGCGTACCGGGTAGCCCTCTTGAACAAGGCGCTCACGCGTAATGCCGTGCAGCAACTCGGCTTTAGGATCCCAGTGCGTCCACTCCTCCAGCGGTTGAATGAGAAAAGCGCAGCAGCTTCCGTCGGCGCGGGCGATGCCTACTTCGATGGGGTAACTGCCACGCCCAAATCCGGACGCTTCAATATCTAGTACTGTGGGTAGCGTCTCGGACACAACCTTCCTCACTCAATCAAAACGCGGTAACGCTTCATGCAGCGGCCACATCATTTAGTGTCGACTGATCCGCCTGTCGCTGCCAGTAAGCCGCTCGCTCGCCATCTACCGCCAAGCCTAGCTCACCCAGACGATAAGCGCGGGCAAGCCGCTCCGCCGCTAGATAGTGCCCCGACTGAGCGGCACGGGCGTACCACGTGACCGCATAGTCTTCGCGGCGCGGGTATTGAGCACAGCCGTGCTCGTGGATTTGCGCCACCTGGTACTGTGACTTTACATCCCCGGCATGGGCCGCTTCCAGAACGTACCGCGCGCCGCGCGCTTTGTCCTGGGGCGTCTGACTGCGGTGAAACAGCATATGACCATAAACGGAGAGCGCGTCAGGGTGACCCGCCTCCGCACAGCGCTTAAACAAGCGCATCGTTAAACGCTGGGTGCGCGGTGAACGCGGCAGCAACCAGTGATTATGAAACAGCCGTTCAGCTAGGCGAAACTCTAGCCGAGTAAACAACGTTGATGCCTGCAGCATGGCAAACCACCCTGCCTATCTGTTGGAACCTTGGGCCAGCAGTCATGAGATAGCTGCCAACCACACGAGAAACCGGCCTTTAGCCGGTCGATGGGCTGGCAAGCATACGCCTGCCTTTGCGACGACTCAACCCCATTAATTTGCTGCTTGCAAAGAGCCTCGCTACCATGCCATGCAGACGCCGTTTACCAGCCTGGTAATGGTGGCTTATCTTATGGCAATTCCGCCTTAGTAAGGAGATGAACATGCAAACGCGCCCACTTGGCAGAACCGGCCTGGAGGTGAGTCGACTCTGCTTAGGCACGATGACGTTTGGCGAGCAAAATAGCGAAGCTGAAGCCCACGAACAGCTTGATAGAGCCGTGGCGTTTGGCATCAATTTTATTGACACCGCAGAAATGTACCCCGTTCCCCCCATGGCCGAGACCCAGGGCTTAACGGAACGCTATATCGGCAGCTGGCTAAAGCAGCGTGGCGCCAGAGACGATCTGATCATAGCCACCAAGGCAGCAGGCCCAGGGCTTGACCATATCCGCGGTGGCCCGCGTTTAACCCGTGAGCATATTCATCAGGCCATCGACACAAGCCTGGAGCGCCTGAATACCGATTATGTCGACCTTTACCAGTTGCACTGGCCCGACCGGCAAACTAACTTCTTTGGCAAGCTAGGCTACGTACATAGTGAAGACGAAGACGCGACGCCGTTAGAAGAGACGCTCACGGCGCTGAAAGAGCTGGTTGATGCCGGGAAGGTGCGGGCGATAGGGCTCTCTAATGACACCCCTTGGGGCGTAATGCGTTCACTGCAGCTCGCCGACAAGCTCGATTTACCCCGCGTAGCCTCTATTCAAAATCCCTATAACCTTCTCAACCGCTCTTTTGAAGTTGGTTTGGCTGAAATCGCCCACCGTGAAGATGTCGGCCTACTTGCTTATTCACCGCTAGGGTTTGGGGTACTCTCAGGTAAATATCTGAATGGCGCGCAGCCACCTAAAGGCCGCTTGACGCTGTATGAACGCTTCAAGCGCTACACCTCGCCTGAAGCCGAAGCCGCCACCCAGGCTTACGTTGCGCTCGCTGAAAAGCACGAGCTAGATCCTGCGCAAATGGCGCTGGCGTTTGTTAACTCGCGCAGCTTCTTGACCAGCAATATCATTGGTGCGACCACCATGGAGCAGTTGGAAAGCAATCTTGCCAGCGAGAGCCTCAAGCTGGACAACGAAGTGCTAGAGGCAATTGAAGATATTCACCGCCGTATGCCGAATCCCTGCCCTTAACAACAGCCCTTAAAAAAAACAGCCGGCTTTCACAAGGCTATCACCGCTATAGCCTCGACCTTTGCCGAGGCTTGGTATACTGAGCCAACTTATATCAGGCTTTTATTTATCAGGGCACGACCAGGAGCATGCGATGCTGAGTGTTATCTCTCCCGCCAAAACGCTGGATTTTGAAACCCCACCGACCACAGAGCAAGTGTCACAACCCGACTTTCTGAAACACAGCCAAGCGCTTATCACTATTTTGCGCGACTACTCGCCGCAGCAAATCAGCGAACTTATGGGTATCAGCGATAAACTGGCGGGGCTTAATGCGGCGCGTTTTGAGGAGTGGCGCCCTCCTTTCACGCTGGGCAATGCCAAACCCGCTGCGCAGGCTTTTCAGGGCGACGTCTATACCGGCCTGCAAGCAGAAAACTTCAGCGAAGCGGAGAATCGTTATGCACAGTCACATCTGCGCATACTTTCTGGCCTATATGGCCTGCTACGGCCGCTGGATTTGATTCAGCCCTACCGGCTGGAGATGGGCACCAAACTGCCTAACAGTGCCGGTAAGGATCTGTATGCCTATTGGAAGCCCATCCTGACGCCCGCACTCAACGAGGCCATTGCGGAAAGCGGCTCCAACGTGCTGGTTAATCTCGCCTCCAATGAGTACTTCAAAGCGGTAGATACCAAGCAGCTTAATGCCCGGATCATTACGCCGGTGTTTAAAGATGAGAAAAACGGCACCTTTAAAATCATCAGCTTCTACGCCAAAAAAGCACGTGGACTGATGAGCGCTTGGCTTATCAAGGAACAGGTCAACGATCCAGATGGGCTCAAGGCGTTCGATGTGGCAGGCTATCGTTTCGATGCATCGGCATCCCAGGGGGATACCTTCGTTTTCATTCGTAAAGAAGCCGATCGCTAAAGGGAATGGCCTAATAGAAGCGTACGGGGCGTGATGCGCGCGGCTTTAAAAAGCGCTGGTGCGCCTCTTTAAACAGCGCTGTATCGCAGCGGTGTAGCCACTCATAAGCCACCATATCCGCTGTCACCGCCACAGCACCGCTTGCGCAAGCGCGTTCACGGGCAAACGCAGCCTCTTGCGGGCGGCGGCTGGCAGAGGCTTCGCTAAGCCAGTACAGCTCGTAGCCTGCCTCTAATAGCCCTAATCCCGTTTGCAGCACGCAGATATGCGCTTCTGTTCCACACAGTACAATCTGTGTTTTACCCGTTGCGTTTAGCGCTTCACGAAATTCAGTTTCCGCCATGGCCCCAAAATGCTGTTTCTGCCAGAGCTGATAGTCATTTAGGCGGGCGAGCAGTGACGCTGAGGAGCCCCCCAGTTTTTCTGGAGACTGCTCGGTTAACCAAACCGGCACCTCAAGCAGGCACGCCATTTCGCCTAGCCAAGCAGCCTCGTTAACGGCTTCTTGACCACCATCGATCACAGGTAGCAAACCGGCCTGGAAATCGACCATTAACAGCAAGCTTTTATCGCGTTGTAGTAGCACGTTGCCACCTCATTTTTATCGTTATTTAGACTAACCATAATAGACGCGATACAAACAATAAAGCAGCCGCTTTTCAGCGACTGCTTCGGTTAACTCATCAAACAAATGCTTGGCCTAGTTCTCGGCCGCCTCTTCCATATCTTCGCCGAGCTCTTCCATGCTCTCACCGGCATCTTCTGCGGCGTCATCAATGTTTTCACCCGCTTCTTCAGCAGGGCCTTGATCGTCACAAGCGATCAGTCCGCCCGCCATCAAAGCCATAAATAGAGCGATTGCTAACTTCTTGGCTACTTGCGTCGTCATACCGTTTCTCCTCCTGAGATTTTACTTCTGGGCACGTGCAGCATAATACTAGATGCTGCGTGGCAACAATACCATGCCGAATGCACAAGCTATTGTTATTCTTGGCATAAAATGCCGAAAAATCGCACGTTAGTGTGAGGTGTGAGGCAAAAAAAATCCCCCAAGGCGCAAGCCCCGGGGGATTTTTCATAATAAGTGCCTGACGATGACCTACTCTCGCATGGGGAGACCCCACACTACCATCGGCGCTAAGCGGTTTCACTTCTGAGTTCGGCAAGGGATCAGGTGGTTCACGCATGCTATGGTCGTCAGGCGTAACTGTTAATGCATATCATACTGACTAGGGCTAAATTGTGCTCGTCTCATTGCTTGCCGCCCTGGCGTTATGTCGCTGGGGCCACACGCTGCATATCCGGCTTTCATTGACGTCATCATCACGACCAGACCCCTTGGGTGTTATAGGGTCAAGCCTCACGGGCCATTAGTACACGTTAGCTCAACGCCTTGCAGCGCTTCCACACCGTGCCTATCAACCAGCTGGTCTCGCTGGGCCCTTCAGGAGGCTCTAGGCCTCAGGGATGTCTCATCTTGAAGGGGGCTTCCCGCTTAGATGCTTTCAGCGGTTATCCCGTCCGACCATAGCTACCCGGCAATGCCACTGGCGTGACAACCGGAACACCAGAGGGTCGTCCACTCCGGTCCTCTCGTACTAGGAGCAGCCCTTCTCAAACATCCAACGCCCACGGCAGATAGGGACCGAACTGTCTCACGACGTTCTAAACCCAGCTCGCGTACCACTTTAAATGGCGAACAGCCATACCCTTGGGACCGACTTCAGCCCCAGGATGTGATGAGCCGACATCGAGGTGCCAAACACCGCCGTCGATGTGAACTCTTGGGCGGTATCAGCCTGTTATCCCCGGAGTACCTTTTATCCGTTGAGCGATGGCCCTTCCATACAGAACCACCGGATCACTAGAACCTGCTTTCGCACCTGCTCGACGTGTCTGTCTCGCAGTCAAGCACCCTTATGCTCTTGCACTCATTGCACGATGTCCGACCGTGCTGAGGGTACCTTCGTGCTCCTCCGTTACTCTTTAGGAGGAGACCGCCCCAGTCAAACTACCCACCACACACTGTCCTCGATCCGGATAACGGACCTGAGTGAGAACGCCAATGATGCCAGGCTGGTATTTCAAGGTTGGCTCCGCCCGAACTGGCGTCCGGGTTTCTAAGCCTCCCAGCTATCCTACACAGGCAACATCAGCGTCCAGTGTGAAGCTATAGTAAAGGTTCACGGGGTCTTTCCGTCTAGCCGCGGGTACACCGCATCTTCACGGCGATTTCAATTTCACTGAGTCTCGGGTGGAGACAGCGTGGCCATCATTACGCCATTCGTGCAGGTCGGAACTTACCCGACAAGGAATTTCGCTACCTTAGGACCGTTATAGTTACGGCCGCCGTTTACCGGGGCTTCAATCAAGAGCTTCGCCTTGCGGCTAACACCATCATTTAACCTTCCGGCACCGGGCAGGCGTCACACCCTATACGTCCGCTTGCGCGTTAGCAGAGTGCTGTGTTTTTAATAAACAGTTGCAGCCACCTGGTATCTTCGACCGGTTCGGGCTAGGAGAGCAAGTCTCTTCACCCTACGCCGGCGTGCCTTCTCCCGAAGTTACGGCACCATTTTGCCTAGTTCCTTCACCCGAGTTCTCTCAAGCGCCTTGGGATTCTCACCCTGACCACCTGTGTCGGTTTGGGGTACGGTCGCACATGATCTGAAGCTTAGAGGCTTTTCCTGGAAGCGTGGCATCAGTGACTTCCTGACCGTGGTCAGTTCGTCTCGTGTCTCGGCCTTAAAAGAGTCCGGATTTACCTAAACTCTCAGCCTACTCACTTTCACCAGGACAACCAACGCCTGGCTCACCTAGCCTTCTTCGTCCCCCCATCGCAACCATGTCCGGTACGGGAATATTGACCCGTTTCCCATCGACTACGCCTTTCGGCCTCGCCTTAGGGGCCGACTCACTCTGCTCCGATTAGCGTCGAACAGAAACCCTTGGTCTTCCGGCGAGGGAGTTTTTCACTCCCTTTATCGTTACTCATGTCAGCATTCGCACTCGTGATACCTCCAGCAGACTTCTCAATCCACCTTCATCGGCTTACACGACGCTCCTCTACCGCTCATCCGAAGATGAACCCGTAGCTTCGGTACCTGGTTTAGCCCCGTTACATCTTCCGCGCAGGCCGACTCGACTAGTGAGCTATTACGCTTTCTTTAAAGGATGGCTGCTTCTAAGCCAACCTCCTAGCTGTCTGAGCCTTCCCACATCGTTTCCCACTTAACCAGGATTTCGGGACCTTAGCTGACGGTCTGGGTTGTTTCCCTTTTCACGACGGACGTTAGCACCCGCCGTGTGTCTCCCACGCGTTACTCACCGGTATTCGGAGTTTGCCTCGGGTTGGTAAGTCGGGATGACCCCCTAGCCGAAACAGTGCTCTACCCCCGGCGGTACTACGTGAGGCGCTACCTAAATAGCTTTCGAGGAGAACCAGCTATCTCCGAGCTTGATTAGCCTTTCACTCCGATCCACAAGTCATCCAAATCTTTTTCAACAGATCCTGGTTCGGGCCTCCAGTTGATGTTACTCAACCTTCACCCTGCTCATGGATAGATCGCTCGGTTTCGGGTCTATATCCAGCGACTGTGTCGCCCAGTTAAGACTCGGTTTCCCTACGGCTCCCCTATACGGTTAACCTCGCCACTGAATATAAGTCGCTGACCCATTATACAAAAGGTACGCCGTCACCCAACAAGTGGGCTCCGACTGCTTGTACGCACACGGTTTCAGGATCTATTTCACTCCCCTCTCCGGGGTTCTTTTCGCCTTTCCCTCACGGTACTGGTTCACTATCGGTCAGCCAGGAGTATTTAGCCTTGGAGGATGGTCCCCCCGTCTTCAGTCAAGGTTTCTCGTGCCCCGACCTACTCGATTTCACATGATCAGATTTTCGACTACGGGGCTATCACCCGCTACGGCCACGCTTCCCAGCGTGTTCGCCTAATCAGTCTCATGCTTAAGGGCTGGTCCCCGTTCGCTCGCCGCTACTGGGGGAATCTCGGTTGATTTCTTTTCCTCAGGGTACTTAGATGTTTCAGTTCCCCTGGTTCGCCTCGTACCCCTATGTATTCAGGGCACGATACTCATCTTATGATGAGTGGGTTTCCCCATTCAGAGATGTCCGGGTCACAGGTTGTTGCCACCTCACCGAACCTTATCGCAGGCTACCACGTCTTTCATCGCCTCTGGCTGCCTAGGCATCCACCGTGTGCGCTTCATTGCTTGACCCTATAACCCGAAGGAGTCTGGATGTCGCAATGATAACGTTCTATTTTGCCGGATACGCTTGAGACGTATCACAATTTAAGAAGCACACCTTACGGTGTGTTCTTGTCAGCATGATATACATTGTTAAAGAGCAGCTGTTCAATGAACAGTGATAAGACGACGCTTAGCGTACGACTTATCAATGGTCACGAAACATCAACAAACGGCATGTCAAATAAGAACTTAATGGTGGAGCCAAGCGGGATCGAACCGCTGACCTCCTGCGTGCAAGGCAGGCGCTCTCCCAGCTGAGCTATGGCCCCATTGATACGCTATTTTTCCGGGAAATTTGTGTGAGACTAGGCGCTTCAGTGCGACGCATAGCCTGCTATGCGAGTAGTGAAGCAACGACGTATCACGCAAATTTGGTGGGTCTGGGCAGACTTGAACTGCCGACCTCACCCTTATCAGGGGTGCGCTCTAACCAACTGAGCTACAGACCCGGTTAATTCAGCCATCCCCAAGAATCTCAGGCTCACCAGCTGACCTCACCCTGCTTTCCATTTAAGGTCAGGGGGTGCGCTCTAACCAACTGAGCTACAGACCCAAGAGGGAATCGTGCTTAAACCGTTTGCTCTATATCTGATCAGGTAATTCATTGTGGACGCTTACTAACTGTGACGCATCGTTTAAGGAGGTGATCCAGCCGCAGGTTCCCCTACGGCTACCTTGTTACGACTTCACCCCAGTCATGAACCACACCGTGGTGATCGCCCTCTTGCGTTAGGCTAACCACTTCTGGTGCAGTCCACTCCCATGGTGTGACGGGCGGTGTGTACAAGGCCCGGGAACGTATTCACCGTGACATTCTGATTCACGATTACTAGCGATTCCGACTTCACGGAGTCGAGTTGCAGACTCCGATCCGGACTGAGACCGGCTTTAAGGGATTCGCTGACTCTCGCGAGCTCGCCGCCCTTTGTACCGGCCATTGTAGCACGTGTGTAGCCCTACCCGTAAGGGCCATGATGACTTGACGTCGTCCCCACCTTCCTCCGGTTTGTCACCGGCAGTCTCCTTAGAGTTCCCACCATTACGTGCTGGCAAATAAGGACAAGGGTTGCGCTCGTTACGGGACTTAACCCAACATTTCACAACACGAGCTGACGACAGCCATGCAGCACCTGTCTTACAGTTCCCGAAGGCACACCAGAATCTCTTCCGGCTTCTGTAGATGTCAAGGGTAGGTAAGGTTCTTCGCGTTGCATCGAATTAAACCACATGCTCCACCGCTTGTGCGGGCCCCCGTCAATTCATTTGAGTTTTAACCTTGCGGCCGTACTCCCCAGGCGGTCGACTTATCGCGTTAACTTCGCCACAAAGTGCTCTAGGCACCCAACGGCTGGTCGACATCGTTTACGGCGTGGACTACCAGGGTATCTAATCCTGTTTGCTACCCACGCTTTCGCACCTCAGTGTCAGTGTCAGTCCAGAAGGCCGCCTTCGCCACTGGTATTCCTCCCGATCTCTACGCATTTCACCGCTACACCGGGAATTCTACCTTCCTCTCCTGCACTCTAGCCTGACAGTTCCGGATGCCGTTCCCAGGTTGAGCCCGGGGCTTTCACAACCGGCTTATCAAGCCACCTACGCGCGCTTTACGCCCAGTAATTCCGATTAACGCTTGCACCCTCCGTATTACCGCGGCTGCTGGCACGGAGTTAGCCGGTGCTTCTTCTGCGAGTGATGTCTTTCCTAATGGGTATTAACCACTAGGCGTTCTTCCTCGCTGAAAGTGCTTTACAACCCGAGGGCCTTCTTCACACACGCGGCATGGCTGGATCAGGGTTCCCCCCATTGTCCAATATTCCCCACTGCTGCCTCCCGTAGGAGTTCGGGCCGTGTCTCAGTCCCGATGTGGCTGATCATCCTCTCAGACCAGCTACGGATCGTTGCCTTGGTAAGCCATTACCTTACCAACTAGCTAATCCGACATAGGCTCATCCAATAGCGGGAGCCGAAGCCCCCTTTCTCCCGTAGGACGTATGCGGTATTAGCCTGGGTTTCCCCAGGTTATCCCCCACTACCGGGCAGATTCCTATGCATTACTCACCCGTCCGCCGCTCGTCAGCGGGTAGCAAGCTACCCCTGTTACCGCTCGACTTGCATGTGTTAGGCCTGCCGCCAGCGTTCAATCTGAGCCATGATCAAACTCTTCAGTTTAAAATCATTGTGATCCTTACTCGCTCTCTAAGGACTAGCCGAAGACAGCAAAAGCGGATCAAACTTGGCTCAAGGTTCAAACGAATTCATTCAAAACAGATCCTAAAGGACGAATCCTTTAAAACCCTATTGCTTGAGTCGCTTGCCTTGATATTTGGTGATTTGCCACCAACATCAGCAAGCGCCCACATGAATTACCTGATCAAATTGTTAAAGAGCTGTTTCGCTGTCACGATCACTTTGAAAGTGATCTGCCCGCCGTTGAACCGGCTTGCCTCAGCGAGGAAGGCGTATTCTACGCATTTCCTGATGGTTGTCAATCGCTGTTTTTTTAGCGACTGAGGCGAGCGATACAACTTGCTCTAACCTCCTGACAAACCAAGGCTTTTACACCTTATGCACCGCTGGTAACGCTTGGCGTCCCCGGCAGCGGATGCGTACTTTACGGGCTCAAAGCCGGGTTGGCAAGCGGTTTTTAATATTGACCTTAATTGAAGCACAAACGCTGCCATTAGGCACCGCGTATTGAGTCTGGCACCAGCGAATCCAGCCCAAGCTCGGCAATACTACGTGCCCCAGTTAGCGTCATTGCTACCCGCATCTCTTTTTCGAATAACTCGAGTAGATGGGCAACACCCGCCTCTCCGGCAGTAGCCAGTGCGTATATGTAAGCACGCCCAAGCAATACGGTATCGGCCCCCATGGCAACCATACGCACAACATCGAGCCCGCTACGCACACCGGAATCAGCCAGAATGGCCAAGTCACCTTTTACTGCATCGGCGATAGCAGGCAAAGCACGTGCAGTAGAGGGAACACCATCAAGCTGCCGCCCACCATGATTGGAGACAACAATGCCATCCGCGCCGAAGCGAACCGCATCACGAGCATCTTCAGGGTCGAGAATCCCCTTAATGATCATCGGGCCATCCCACTGCTCGCGAATCCACTCCAGATCTTTCCAAGAGATGGACGGATCAAAGTTATCACCCAGCCAGGCAATGTAATCCTCAAGCTCCGTTGGCTTACCGCGATAGTCAGACACATTGCCCAAATCATGGGGCCGACCATTAACACCTACATCCCAGGCCCAAAAAGGGTGTGCCGCTGCTTGAAGCATGCGCCGCATTGGGCCTCGCTTACCACTCATACCTGAATGCGCATCGCGATAACGCGCTCCCGGCACGGGCATATCGACGGTAAAGATAAGCGTCTTGACGCCCGCGGACTTGGCTCGCTCCAGAACATGCTTCATAAACCCTCTGTCTTTCAACACATAAAGCTGAAACCAGATAGGTCGATCCACTGCAGATGCCACTTCGCCGATTGGACACACCGACACTGTCGATAGTGTAAACGGTATACCTTTATTAGTAGCCGCCCGCGCCGCCTGTACTTCGCCGCGTCTAGCGTACATACCCGCCAGCCCCACCGGCGCCAAAGCTATCGGCATGGCAAGTGTTTCACCGAACAACTCTGTCTCTAGTGATAGCGACGACATATCCTTCAATACACGTTGACGCAGCGCGATACCGACCAAGTCCTCGACGTTACGACGCAATGTATGCTCCGCGTAAGATCCGCCGTCGGCATAATGAAAGAGAAAGGGCGGGATACGACGTTTAGCGGCTTGACGGTAGTCCGTGGATGCAGAAATGATCATGGATAGCCCTGTGTGATAGCCCTGTTTGATAGCCCGATACACTGGGCGCGCTAGACACCGACGCCCGAAGCGGGAAATTGGTTTTACCAATTTACAAAAAAACAGCATCAACAGTAGTGAGCCGCACTAAGCGTGTCAAATACTGATGCCGATTTGAACGTTCAAAAACGCCATACTTTAGTTCAAAGGCACTATGTAGTATGTGCTATTAACTAAATCCTACTCTGCCAAATATCAGTCCCTAACTGCTTGAGAAAAGATTCGATAGCTTTTAATATTGGTCTTACCAATTACAGGGCCTTATAGACATGAGCTATTCACTATGAGCTATCCACCGCTCCGCCAACAGCGCTTGGCCGATGTTATTACTGAGCGCTTAGAAGCCATGATGCTGGAAGGCAGCTTAAAGCCAGGCCAGCGCTTACCCCCTGAGCGTGAATTAGCTGAACGGTTTGGCGTCTCGCGCCCCTCGCTACGAGAGGCCATCCAGAAATTAGCCGCTCGTGGCTTACTCACCAGTCGACAGGGCGGCGGTACTTTCGTAAACGACGACCTTAGCAATGGCTATACTGATCCGCTGCTGGAAATGCTTTCTCGCCACGATGAGTTTAACTTAGATTTGCTTGAATTTCGTGATGCCATGGAAGGAATATCCGCCTACTACGCCGCTCTTCGCTCTACACCTGCCGACAAATCCGTTTTGATTCAGCGTTTTGAAGAGCTCGATGGCGGTTTTGCCGGCGCGGATCCTATTCAGGAAGCTAAACTAGATGCGGCGTTTCACCTTGCGATTGCCGAGGCGGCTCACAATGTTCTACTACTGCATACCATTCGTGGCATTTTCCATCTGCTCGAGAAGAGCATTGTAAATAACTTGGCCCATTTATTCGCCAAGGAGGGTTCGCGCAGCCAGTTGATGCAACAGCACCGCGCCCTGCTCAATGCCATTTTGGAGGGTCGCGCGGAGGATGCACGGGCTCGCGCCCATGAACACCTGGTATTTGTTGAAGAGGGACTGCTTGAGATGGCCCGTGCAGAGACACGGGCTCAGCGCGCCCTCCGCCGCGCTCAAGGCAGTAGCAAGACGACAGCATGAACAGCGCTGGCGTGAATAATCAAGTTCCTGCGCCTTTACCTCTGCGATGGCGACGCCTATGGCTGCTGGTCATTTCGCTTGGCTTGCTATTGTGTATGTGGCAGGCAGCCCAACTGGCGCGGGAACAAGCGCTGTCTAACTTACAGGACGATGCCGAAAACGAGTTGCGCCTCTCTGCTGCAAACTTAAACGGCTATTTATTGCGCTACGACTACCTACCGCAAATGCTGGCCACTCGGGAAGGCGTGCAGCGCTTTTTGGCCTCTCCCGACAGCCAAGACCCCATGCCGCTCAATATGCTACTGGATCGTTTCCGCTTTACAGCGGGGGTTTCAGATGTCTATTTACTCAATCGTGAGGGTGACACAATAGCCGCCAGCAATTGGCACCGCCCAAACACCTTTATTGGCCAGAATTATGCTTTTCGCTCCTATTACACCGATGCCATCGCCGGCGGCCAGGGGCGCTTTTTTGGCTTAGGCATCAAGTCGCTTGAGCGGGGCTACTACTTTTCATCGCCCGTGTGGCTAGACGACACCTCACCGGACGCACAGCCAGATGGCGTCCTTGTGGTGAAAGTACTCTTAGATGATGTTGAAGAGAGTTGGGCAGAGCAGGATGCCGAGCTGTTTGTCACCGATAGTGACGACATTATCTTCATGGCCAGCCACCCCGAGCTGCGCATGAACGCCCTCTATCCGCTGACCGACGAGCAACGACAAAGCCTGCGGGCAACGCGCCGATACGCCATGGAGCCGTTGACCCCTTCGGGCATTGAAGTCAATGCACCGTACCGCCAGGGTAGCCAGCTGGTCAGCTTCTCCCAGGGCCCTCTGAGCGGCGGCGACTACCTAAGCTTGACCCGGCATATTCCTGAATTTGGCTGGCAAATGCACATTTTAAAACCGCTAACACCGGTGATTAGCGCCCAATGGATTGCCGCTCTCATGGCAGGCGGCCTCTACGGCGTTGTCACACTCGGTGCAGGTATTGGCTGGCAACGCCTGAGGCTACGCCGTGAGCGAGAAGCGTTTGCCCAACGTGAACGCAACACCCTGGCCCGCGTGCGCGACGAATTAGAGGTCAGCGTGGAACGACGCACCCGCGACCTGGTGGCCAGTAACCAGCGCCTTTCAGATGAAATCGAAGAGCGTCGCCGTGCTGAAGCCAGCTTGCGCCAAACCCAGGACGAACTGATCCAAGCGGCCAAACTTGCTGTATTGGGGCAACTTGCTGCGGGTATTAACCATGAGCTTAATCAGCCGCTGGCGGCTATTCGCGCCTACGCTGAGAACGCCCGTCGGTTTATGGAACTGGCCCGTCACGACAAGGCGGATGCCAACTTGGAGCAGATTGTTGAACTCACCGAACGTATGGCGGATATCAGTGCCCAGCTGCGTCAGTTTTCGCGTAAGAGCAGCGAGCGCCAGGAGACTATTTCGGTACAGGCCTGCATCGACTACGCCCTGCGCTTATTTCAAAGCCGCCTGCGCGAAGGCCATATCACCATTGTACAGAACTGGCCTGCTGAAACCTTATGGGTAAAAGGCGACCTGGTGCGCCTGGAGCAGGTATTAGTGAATTTAATCGGCAATGCGCTCCAGGCGATGAAAGGCGTACCTTCCCCACAACTCACTCTGGGCGCCCATACTCACCAGCAGCAGGTCATTATTAGCGTTAGCGATAATGGCCCCGGCATCCCCGAGGAGCACTTAGGACATATTTTTGAACCCTTTTTTACCACCAAAGCACCGGGAAGTGGTTTAGGCCTGGGGCTCTCGATCTCGTCGCGGATCATGGATGATTTAGGCGGCAAGCTGCAGGCTGCAAATCAGCCCAATGGCGGTGCTAGCTTTACCATTACACTGCCCCACTCGCCCCTAACCCACAACCAGGAGAGCCCCTCTTATGCATGAGCCGTCGACGCTGCCGGTCATGGTGATCGACGACGAACCGCACCTGCGGATCACCGCCAGCCAAACCCTTGAACTCGCGGGCTACACGCCTTACTGCTTTGAATCAGCAGAACAAGCGCTGGCGGCATTGACACCTGACTTCCCAGGGGTAATCGTCAGCGATATCCGCATGCCGGGTATGGATGGCATGGCACTGCTCCATGAGCTACATAGCCGCGACGCCACTCTGCCCATTATCTTAATCACTGGCCACGGCGACATTTCCACGGCCGTAGAAGCCATGCGCGCTGGGGCCTGGGATTTTCTTGAGAAGCCGTTTGCCGGTGATCAGTTGCTGGATGTGGTGCGCCGAGGCATAGAGAAGCGCCAGCTCAGTCTGGAAAACCACCGTCTTAAAGCCGAACTGGAAGTGCAACAAGCAGCGCTTGGCCCGCGCTTAGTTGGCCGCACAGCGGTCATTTCGCGGCTGGCCGCCATGATTCAGCGCATCAGCCAAGTCGAAGCCGATGTACTACTGTTTGGTGAGACGGGAACCGGAAAAGACCTGGTGGCCCGTGCGATTCACGAGCGCAGCGGGCGCCGTAACAGCCCCTTTATGGCGATTAACTGCGGCGCAGTGCCTGAAAACACCATTGAATCGGAGCTGTTTGGGCATGAGAAAGGCGCCTTCACCGGTGCCGTCGAGCGGCGCATCGGCAAGTTTGAGCACGCCAACGGCGGCACGGTGTTTCTGGATGAGATCGAGTCAATGCCCATGGCACTGCAGGTCAAATTGCTGCGGGTACTGCAAGAGCGCAGCGTCGAACGGCTGGGCGCCAATGAAACCGTGCCGCTCGACATCCGCGTTATCGCGGCCACCAAGGTGGATCTCAAAGCCGCCTCCGAAGAGGGGCATTTCCGCGAAGACCTTTACTACCGGCTCAACGTAGTCACCCTGCCGCTACCTGCGCTGCGCGAGCGGCGTGAGGATATCCCCTTGCTGTTCCAGCACTTTGCCGTGGTCGCGGCCAATCGCAGTGGGCTGGAAGCACCGACCCTCGACAGCCACGCCATTGCGGCTCTACTAGCCCATGACTGGCCCGGTAACGTACGCGAGCTGCGTAACCTTGCCGAGCGCTACGTGCTGCTTGGGGCCGCCTTTGATTACCGCCTGGATGCGCTGTTGGAAGGGGTCAATGCCGACACCGAAGAACCTACCCTGCCACGCCAGGTAGAGCTGTTTGAAAAGAGTCTGATCAGCCAATCACTGTCACGCTACCACGGCCGGGTAACCGACGTTTGCCGTCACTTGGGTATCCCACGCAAAACCTTCTACGACAAACTGAAAAAGCACGGTCTCAATGCCGACGACTACCGCCATAGCAGTGAGCCCTGATGCAGCAACTCACCCAAGACAGACCAAGGAGGCGCCCAGGGTATCAACGTTAATGTGGCAATCAACATTAGCAAGTTGGACATCGGTCGACGGCTATCGCCTAGCTTAAGCGCGGTACCAAAGGAGCGCTTGAACCGAGCGCCTTCGAGGTCAACGCTGTATATCTCATCCAAACTCAAGTGGATCAAAAACCCGACCAACGTAGCAGCACCGTGAAACCACGCCAGCCCTTCAGGCTGGTTGAGTAAATTAAAACTTAACGCGGCGGTGAGTAGACTACAAAGCCCACCCGCTAGCAGCGAATGCCAAATACCGCGGTGCACGGTGAAACGCGAAAATAGAATGCCGGCCAAATAACGAACGCAGAAGTAAATTCCCCCGCAGGCAATCAATAATGCTCCCGGCGTCAGCCACGGTTGAAGGAGAAGCGCCCCCAACACCAAGGCAGGCACTGAAAGTAAGTTAAATATCAAACGGATAGAGTGTGATCGGTCAGCATCAATATCAGGCAGAATACCGCCGAACGTGACTAATGCAATCATCACCACCGCTTGGGAGGGCGGCCAAAGCTGGCCTTTCCAGCCTGCGTAAGCTATCAGCATGCCGCCCGCCGCTGCCACCGTAATATGCGTGCGAAAATTAGCCATGACGCGGCATCCCAAAGTCTGCAAAACAGAAAACTGTATAAATTAACAGACTTTTAGCGTTCGCGACATGACTAATTTAAGAAAAAAGGTTGGCTTAGCAATCGCTTAGGGAAAACCTGGATAAAGTCGCTAGCGGGTGACTTCGGCCAGAAAGCGGTCTTTCAATTTAACGTAGTTGCCAGCGGTGTAAGGAAAGAAAGCACGCTCTTTATCTTTGAGTGGCCGCAGTGCTTTAGCTGGGTTACCGGCATACACATAGCCACTTTCCAGATGCTTACCAGGCGTTACCACGGCGCCAGCGGCGATAATGACTTCATCCTCGACGACCGCGCCATCCATCACAATTGCGCCCATACCGACAAGTATTCGGCTTCCCAGTGTGCAACCGTGCAAGATCGCTTTATGGCCGATGGTCACATCATCGCCAATGGTGAGCGGAAACCCTTCCGGGCTGAAGTCACTGGCGTGTGTGATATGCAACACGCTGCCATCCTGCACGCTGGTACGCGCACCGATACGAATACGGTGCATATCGCCACGAATCACCGTCATTGGCCAGACGGAGCAGTCGTCGCCCATCACCACATCACCAATGACCACACTGGCCGGATCAATATAAACGCGCTCGCCCAAGTGGGGCCTTATACCTTGATGCGCTCGTAAGGCACTGCTCATAACTCGCTCCTAGAAGACTCATCGACAGTGGGAGAGTTTCATTCCGCACTATAGCAACCCAGCCATCAAAACAATAAAGGTCAGAGGAATCGACACCCAGCGGATGATATTACGCCACACAAGGTAACCGCTTTCACCAACGCCTAACGCACTGACCACTTTTTCACGGGGCATTACCCAGGCAGCAAACGTCGCGATCAACAGGCCGCCCAACGGCAGGAAAACATCTGGCGGTATACTGCTGACAAGCTCGAAAACATTGCGACCAAATAGCGGCCGAAACTCGGCCAGGGTTGAAAAAGAGAACGCCGATAGCAGCCCGATCAGCCAGACGCTAATAGCCACAATCGCTGTCGAGATACTGCGTCGCAATCCTAAGCCCTGCAGCGTGGCGACCATAGGCTCCGCGAGGTTAATGGCCGATGTCCAGGTGGCCAGCAGCAACAACAAAAAGAACACACTGAGCCATACGGTGCCCCAAGGCAGCTCAGAGAACGCAATGGGGAGAGTCACAAACATTAACCCTGGGCCGTCGGTGGGATCCATGCCCTGGGCAAATACCACCGAGAAAATCGCGATCCCCGCCAGTAACGCCACGCTAATATCGAGCACGGCGACAGCAACCGCTGCTTTCGGCAGGCTCTGCTCTTCCGGCATATAAGCGCCATAGGCCATCAAGGCACAGGCTCCCACCGCCAGCGTAAAGAACGCATGCCCCATGGCATGCACCACCACTGACGGAGTCAGCGCTTCGAAGGAGGGCATGAACAGCCATGACAGCGCCGGGGCAAAGCCATCAGTGGTCGCGGCATAGCCCGCTAATAGCAGCAGCAATAGGTACAGCAGCGGCATTAACAGGTTATTGAGCCGCTCGAGCCCCTTGGCAACGCCTGCCGCCACCACGGTCATGGTCATAAACAGAAACAGCGAGTGATTAAAGATCAGCAGCCCTGGGTTGGCCAAAAAAGCATCAAAACCAGCGCCAATCTCAGCGGCACTGGCACCATTAAAGTTGCCGTTAACAGAAGCGACCAAAAACTCAATCGACCATCCAGACACCACAGAGTAGAACGACAAAATACAGAACACAGTGAACGCACCGAAAAGGCCCAGCCAGCGCCAGTGAGGTGAAGCCCCCGCCTCAGCCGCCAGGGCACCCAAGGCTTGCATCGGCCCGCGCCGACCAGCACGCCCAATCAGTATCTCCGCCATCATCACGGGAATACCCAATAGAAGTACAAAGGCCACATAAATTAGCAAAAAGGCCGCACCGCCGTTCTCTCCGGCCACGTAAGGGAAGCGCCAAATATTACCTAACCCCACCGCAGCACCTGTTACCGCCAGGATAAAGGCCCGCTTTGACCCCCAGCGCTCCAGCGTTTCGCTCATCACATGCTCCTGCCATTGGTGGCATTAAAAGGCGGCAAGACTAGCAGGCGCTTGCGTGCAGGCCAAACCTTGACCGTAAAACCCGACATTCAACATAGTTGTTGAAGCTAACATTGAAACACGGCTCCACCGCCCGCACTGTGTCATTATTATTGCGCTATTTTGCGCACTCCTGACGTTTTAACACCTGTATTTTTAGAACCAGGTCTTTAGAACCAGTGTTTTAGAACCAGGTTTTTAAAAAGCCTGCTACCCGAGGTGCCTATGTCCTCCAATCCCGAGTCCTCCACCACCAATCCGCTGCTTGAAAGCCACGAACTCCCCCCCTTTGGCGAGATTCGCGCCGAGCACGTGGAGCCTGCCGTGGAGACGCTGCTAAGCGAAAGCCGAGAGGCCATTGACCGCCTCGCCGAGCAGGCAGCCGCTACCCCACCTAGCTGGGACACTTTTGCAGCGCCCCTTGAAGCAGTGAATGACCGGCTCACCAAGGCGTGGTCACCGGTCTCGCACCTCAATGGCACTATGAACTCCCCGGCATTACGTGAAGCGTACCAGGCATGCCTTGAGAAACTCTCTGAGTTTGGCACCTGGGTAGGCCAGCACGAAGGGTTATTTCATGGCTGGCAAGCTTTGCAAGAAGGCCCGGCCTGGGAAACCCTAAACGCCGCTCAGCGGCGCACTGTTGAGCATGCCCTGCGTGATTTCCGACTCGCCGGTGTCGACCTTCCCGTGGAAAAGAAAGTGCGCTACGGCGAGATTCAGTCGCGGCTATCACTGCTGTCAAATCAGTTCTCCAATAACGTGCTGGATGCCACTCAAGCTTGGCACAAGGACATCGATAGCCAAGAGACGTTAGCAGGGGTGCCGGAGAGCGCGCTCGATACACTAAAAGCCACCGCCGAAGCGAAAGGCGTTGCGGGCTACCGGATTACCTTGGATTTCCCCAGCTTCTTCCCTGTGGTTAGCTACGCTGACAACCGCGAGCTGCGCCGGGAGGTGTATACAGCCTTTGTTACCCGTGCGTCTGATGAAGGCCCAGATGCGGGTAAATTCGATAACGCTGAGATCATGGAAGAGATCCTGGCGCTGCGCAGTGAAATGGCCCAACTGCTCGGTTTTGCCACCTACGCCGATTACTCTCTTGCCACCAAAATGGCGGAATCCCCCGGGCAGGTACTCGACTTTCTCAACGACTTAGCCCGCCGTGCGCTGCCTCAGGCGAAAGAGGAGTTTGCAGAACTCGCTACCTATGCCAGAAATGAACTCGGCCTGGCGACGCTGGAGCCATGGGACGTTGCCTATGCCAGTGAAAAGCTTCGCGAAGCGCGCCATTCGATCTCCCAGGAGCAGTTGCGGCCTTATTTTCCGGCTCCCCAGGTCGTCGATGGCTTGTTTCAGGTGGTTGAACGCCTTTACGGCGTGCGCTTTGAAGAGGATACCGAGGCACCCCGCTATCATGATGACGTGCGCTATTTCCGCATCACCGAAAACGGCTTGCCGATAGCCGGTTTTTATCTCGATCTCTACGCTCGGGAAGGCAAGCGTGGCGGCGCCTGGATGGCCGACTGTCGAGTACGCCGCCAAACCGAGCAGGGTCTACAACTGCCGGTCGCCTTCCTTACCTGCAACTTCACTGCCCCGGTAAGTGGCCGCCCTGCACTGCTCACCCACGACGAAGTCACCACTCTATTCCATGAATTTGGCCATGGTCTGCACCATATGCTGACCCAGCAGCAGATCGCCGATATTTCCGGCATTAATGGCGTGGCCTGGGATGCTGTCGAGCTGCCCAGCCAATTTATGGAGAACTACTGCTGGGAACGCGAAGGGTTAGACCTACTTGCCAAGCACGTGGATAGCGGTGAACCACTGCCAGCAGAGCTGCTTGAGCGACTCCAGGCGGCCAAGAATTTCCAGTCGGCCATGGGTATGATGCGTCAAATCGAGTTCTCGCTGTTTGATCTGCGCCTGCATCATGAAGTCAGTGCTCCCAGCGCCAGCGACGTGCAAGCCTTGTTAGATGAGGTGCGTGAGGCAGTGTCTGTACTGCCTAAAGTGCCTTTCAACCGCTTCCAAAATAGCTTTGGACACGTATTTGCGGGTGGCTACGCTGCTGGCTACTACAGCTACAAATGGGCGGAAGTGCTCTCGGCAGATGCTTGGAGTGCCTTTGAAGAGGCCGGTATCTTTGATCCTGAAACGGGACAGCGCTTTCGCCGTGAAATTCTTGAGCAGGGCGGCGCCCGTGACGCCGCTGACCTGTTTATCGCCTTTCGTGGCCGTGAGCCGAGCGTAGAGCCACTCTTGCGCCATAGCGGCATCCGCGCCGCTTAAGGCATTTTTAAACACGCTTTTCCATGCGCAGCGCCTTGGGCGCTGCGCGCTAGGAGTCTGTAATGTCAACGGTTAAACGCTTTATTGCCGGTGTCACCTGCCCGCGCTGCGCGGCAATGGATCGTATTCGCGCCTGGGAGCAAAACGGTATTCGCTACCGGGAATGCGTCAGCTGCGATTTCTTCGAGCAACTTCCCATTGAGGAAGACGCGCTTACCGAAATGGCCACCCGAGTCAACCAGGTACGCGAAGATCAGAAGCAACAGGATGTCCAGCCCGTACGTATTCTGGATCCGGGCAAACCCTCGCATTAACCCTCCCAACCGCCAAGGATGGCATGTTCAGTCTTTGCTTACCGTCCCACGGCCAATCGCGAACGAAAGAGACAATTTGTGTGCGGTTATCCACACACCCTAAAGCCGTCATCGTGCGAACACCCGGACACTCCGGCGCTTAAGGCTTGCCACCAAAGTTGAATAAAAAAATTACAAGCAACTGATTTTAAAGTTCTAAACTTTAAATGGCACGACTATCGCTGTTATATACAGGCATACCTGCTTAACGCAGTATCGACTGGCGGTGTTAATTGAAGCCGCCAGTATATAACCCCAATAACAGCTAGGAATTTTCGCCATGCGCAAACATATGCCTAAAACGTTCACGCTCCTCGCCAGCAGCGCCCTGCTTATCGCAGCGGCCAGCAGCGCCCAGGCTCAAGACCGTTCCGATTGGCCCGATAATTTTACCGTGGGTACCGCTAGCCAAGGCGGCACTTACTTCGTTTACGGTTCAGGCTGGGCAAACTTTATCGCTGATGAGTTAGGCGTATCTGGCGGTGGCGAAGTCACCGGCGGCCCAACTCAAAACCTGGCGCTTGTGCACACAGGCGATATGGCGTTTGGCTTGACCACCATGGGCCCCGCGTCTGATGCGGTTAAAGGCGAAAGTCCGCTGGCGCCGGGCATGAAGATGGATAACGTTTGCGCCATGTTCCCCATGTACGAAACGCCATTCTCGATTACCGCGCTTGCCGACAGTGGTATTGAAACAATTTCCGACATTCCTGATGGTGCACGCATCGGTTTTGGTCCGGCTGCCTCAACCTCGGATACCTACTTCCCGGCCATTTTAGAAACCCTGGGCGTTGACTTCGAACGCCGTAATGGCGGCTGGTCAGACCTGGGCGGTCAGTTGCAGGATGGCCTGCTTGACGTTGTTGCCTTCGCGGCCGGTATTCCCATCCCCGCCGTTAGTCAGTTGGAAGTACAAACTGACGTCAACATCATCGAATTTAATGAAGAAGAGCTAGCCACGGTGCTGGAAAACTTCCCCGTTGCTGAGTTTATGATCCCAGCTAGCACTTATGAAACACTCGAAGATGACGCGCGCGCCGTCTCCATGTGGAACTTCGCTATTGCAGGCTGTGATTTACCGGAAGACTTCGTTTACGAAGTGACCAAAGCCACCATGGAAAACAATGACCGCATGCAATCTGTGCATCGCAGCGCGGCGACCACCATCCCAGAAAACATCAAGCACAACACTGTACTGCCGTTCCACCCTGGCGCTGCACGCTGGTACGAAGAGAACGGCTATGACATTGCTGATGACATGATCAACTAAGCAATCGTTACCGTTCTGACTGCCCCGTTTCCGGCCTCGCCGGGCGGGGCAGTTTTCGCTGCTCCTCCCCCTTTGTATGCTTTTGCTGTGAGGGTGAACTCTAATGAGTCACAAAACCGACCAAGACCCCAATGACCTCAAGGACGATGCCCACGCGGCGTCAGCGATACCCGAGTCCATTGCCGATGGTGTCGATGAAGACGTTGTTGAACCCAATCGCCGCCTGTTTACGGGCTGGCAGTTCCTGTTATTTGCGGCATTAGCGATCGCTTACTCAAGTTTCCATCTGATTTCACTCAACGTGTATCCGATGGAAACCTGGTCGTTTCGCATCGTGCATATTGCCGGTGCGCTTATTCTCGGTTACGGACTATTTGCCGGCGCCCGTTTCGCCGATGACGATCACCAGGCATCAGGTGACTGGATAAAGTGGCTTAGCTACGCGTTACTAATCCCCGCCGCCTATTCCCTGGCGCAGGTCTTTTTGATGTATCAAACGCTCAGCGGTGGCGCTATGCGCATCGACCCAAGCGTTGAAAATTGGCACTACGGCTATCCGCTAATGGCGACAACGGCAGCGGCGGTTGTGGTGTCATGGTTTTATCGTCAGGCACAGCATCGCTTCAATCCTGCCGATTTGGTACTGATGGTCTGCGCGTTAGCTAGCGCTGGCTATTTACTGGTGGCTTATAACACCAGTATCCGTATGTCGACGGGCACCTCTTTCGCGCCATCAGGCATTTCCTGGGCGGCTATTGCGGGCTCCCTGCTGATTCTGGAGCTCACCCGTCGGGTAGCCGGTCTAGCACTGGTGGTTATTTCTGCGGTTTTCCTGACCTATGTATTCGCTGGCCCTTATTTACCAGGCTTTTTAGGCTATCCAGGGCTCTCACTACAGCGCTTCTTTAGCCAGGTGTACACGGACGCCGGTATCCTCGGCCCCACCACCGCGGTGTCATCGACCTATATTATCCTGTTCATTATTTTTGCCGCTTTCCTTCAGGCCTCTAAAGTTGGCGATTACTTCGTAAACTTTGCCTTTGCTGCAGCAGGCCGTGCTCGTGGTGGCCCCGCCAAGGTGGCCATTTTTGCCTCTGGCTTGATGGGTATGATTAACGGCACCTCGGCAGGTAACGTGGTTTCCACCGGCTCATTGACCATTCCGTTGATGAAGAAAGTCGGCTATCCCGCACGCAGTGCGGGTGCCATTGAGGCCGCTGCCTCTACCGGTGGGCAAATCATGCCGCCTATTATGGGCGCAGGCGCGTTCATCATGGCTGAAGTGACCGGTATTCCCTATACCGAAATTGCCCTTGCCGCTGTCATTCCGGCAATTCTCTATTTCGCCTCTATCTACTTTATGGTCGACTTTGAAGCCGCCCGTAAAGGCATGCGTGGCATGCGCAAAGATGAGATCCCGCTGTTTTCAAAGCTGGTCAAACAGGTTTATTTGTTTGCGCCGATTATTATCCTCATTGTTGCTCTGTTCATGGGTTATTCGGTGATTCGTGCCGGCACCCTGGCAACGGCGTCGGCCGCGGTAGTTAGCTGGCTCTCACCTAATAAAATGGGCTTTCGTGCAATTCTTAAAGCCCTCCAGATAGCAGGCACCATGTCGATTCAGATTATCGCCGTGTGCGCCTGCGCGGGCTTAATCGTCGGGGTTATCTCATTGACCGGTGTAGGCGCGCGTTTCTCATCGCTGCTGCTTGGTTTAGCCGGCGTGAGCCAGCTGCTGGCACTCGTATTTGCCATGCTGATCAGTATTTTACTGGGAATGGGGATGCCTACCACCGCCGCCTATGCGGTCGCCGCTTCTGTGGTCGCGCCAGGCTTGATCAATATCGGCATTGAGCCGCTGATTGCTCACTTCTTCGTGTTCTACTTTGCGGTCGTCTCGGCGATTACGCCGCCCGTTGCCTTGGCATCCTATGCAGCCGCCGGTATCTCTGGGGACAACCCCATGGGCACCTCGGTAGCGTCATTCAAGATTGGTTTGGCCGCCTTCATCGTGCCGTTTATGTTCTTCTACAGCCCGGCTATGCTGATGGAAGGCTCACCAATGCAGATTTTACGCGTTGGGTTAACTGCGACGCTGGGCATTGTCTTGCTCTCAGGCATGGTACAGAAGTGGTTCTTTGGCCCCGTTAACCTGATGCAGCGTGTCGTCATGCTGGTAGGCGCACTGTTTTTAATCTATGGCGGTATTTATACCGACATTGTCGGCCTTGCGATCGGTACCGTGTTATTCATAATGCAGCGTAAGGCGCACGGAGGGGGTAATAAAACGGCACAAGCTAGCTGATTGATTTAAAACGCTAAGTGCTAAGCGAGAAACCCCGCTCAACCATCGTTGGGCGGGGTTTTTAGTGCGCACAAGCTAGATCAATAAACCGCCTAAGTTAATCGGTCAGATTATCGACGATCTTGAGCACCGGCGCTGCTTGGTTAAGCGTATAGAAGTGCAGGCCTGGGGCACCGCCCTCCAGCAACCGTTGACAGAGGCGGCTCACCACATCGGTGCCAAAAGCGGCAATCGCTTCGCTGTCGTCGCCATAGGACTCCAACTGCTTACGAATCCAACGCGGGATCTCGGCACCGCAGGCGTCAGAGAAACGCGCCAGCTTGGTGTAGTTGGTAATCGGCATGATGCCGGGAATAATCGGCTGTTCGACGCCCAGCGCACGGGCTTTATCAACGAAATTGAAATAGGCATCCGCGGTAAAGAAGTACTGGGTAATGGCCATATTGGCTCCTGCCTTCATTTTACGTGCGAAGTTCTCCACATCCTTATCAAGGTTAGGCGCCTGTGGATGAGATTCAGGGTAAGCCGCCACCGCGATGTCGAAATGGTCACCGGTTTCCGCGCGGATAAACTCAACCAGTTCGTTGGCATAGCGCAGCTCACCAATGCTCCCCATCCCCGAGGGCATATCACCTCGCAGCGCGACCAAGCTATCCACGCCCTCCTCACGATATTGCAACAGCAAGTCACGTAGCTGGGCTTTTTCACTGCCGATGCATGAGAGGTGTGGCGCGGTGCTGATACCGCTCTCGCTGACCTCGCGCACCACCTGACGCGTACGCGCCTGGGTAGACCCGCCAGCACCGTAAGTCACCGAAAAAAACCGTGGTTTGCGTGCGGCCAGTTCATCGCGAACACGGATCAGCTTGTCGCGCCCGGCATCGGTATTGGGCGGAAAGAATTCAAAGCTGATACCTAGCGGATGCTCATGGCTGCTCATGGGACTTCCTTATGAGTGATTAATAATGGTGATATTTTGGGGTATTCTCGCTGTTCCATCGCGCTGGGGCTAATGAAAGATTCCACGCTTGGCCTTTAATTCGGCTCATGTTAGCCATTCATACTATTTTATCGGGAGCCATCATGGATTTAGCACCCAGCGCCTTAATGGGGCCACTGCTGATGTTATTGGGGTATGTTGGGCTAGGCTGGATAGCCGCTCAACGCTTAAAAATAGACCCCCGCCCGATTGCGACACTGCTGGTCTACCTGATTGCCCCCTTTACGATTTTTCGCGCGCTGATGAACGGCGGCCCGACCCCTGGCTACCTTTTGCTCACATTAGCGCTGTTCATTGTGGCAAGCCTGATGGCTCTGGTGGTACAACGCCTCACTCGCCACCGTTTTGGTGAGCAGGAAGCGGCCCTGTTGGCGTTCTCTTCGGGAACGGGCAATACCGGCTACTTTGGCCTACCGATTGCGTTGATTTTGCTGCCCCCCGAAGGTGTCACTCTCTACCTCTTCTGTATGCTGGGGATTAATATCTACGAATTTACCGTAGGCTTTTACCTTAGCGCACGCGGGCGTTTTTCAGTACGTGAGAGTCTGATCAAAATTTCTCGCTTACCGCTTATCTATGCGTTCCTGCTAGCGCTGCTGCTTAGCACGCTCGACGTCGCTATACCCGCTGCGGTAATGAGTTCGCTGGCGGTGTTCCCTGCCACCTATACGCTGCTGGGGATGATGATTATTGGTATGACGCTTAGCCAAGTGACGCTTTCCGCCTGGGATACGCGCTTTGTGGCCACTTGTTTAGGGCTACGCTACCTAATGTGGCCATTGGCCATGCTAGGGGCCGTATTAATCCTGCAGTGGGTCGCGCCACTTTCCACAGAGCTGGCCTTAGCACTGCTGTTAATGGGCGTGGTGCCCATGGCTGCTAATGTGGTGGTGGTTGCGATGGAACTGGGTATACAGCCGCAAAAAGGCGCGTTAGCGGTGCTGGTAACGACACTGCTTGCGCCGCTGCTGATTCCGTTTTATCTCGGTTTAATGCTGCGCCTCACCGGGTTGGGCTAAAAACCAGCAACCCCCGCTTGGCTAAGCTGTGCGGCCATGCGCTGCACTTCCGGGTGGCTGAAAAACGCGACCAGCGCCTCAGCACGCACCGGGCCAACGCCTGGAACGGCTTGCCACTGTTCGCGCTGGTAACTCGCTAACTCATACCACTCCCCGTGAACCGCCTCACTCCCCGGCGGCGCGCCCAGCGCCTTTAGCCAAGCCGAAAACGGCTGACTAAGGGCGACTTGAAATTGCTCAGTGAGCGAGGCGGCGGTGGCCTCGCCAATACCGTAGGCTTGCTGCAGCTGGCGTGGTTCAACGTCCAGCCAGTCGAGTAACTGCGTGACCACACCCGCTTCCATTAGTGCTTGCCAGGTACCTTCACCGATACCCTGCATAGCTAACTGCTCGCCCAGGTAGCTAAGCCGCGCCAGCAGTTGGCTGTCACAGCCGGGGGTTAACTCAAAACAGCTCAGCAGATGATAGCGCTGGGGTGGCGGCGGAGAGAGAGGCGAGCGCTCCTGGGCGTGCCACACCACGTCGCTTAGCTGGGGGATCGTTAGCCCCGCTAGCGTAATCGCCACTTGGTCGCCGGGACGAACATCCAGCGACTCCCAGCGATCCAAGGAGCCTAGCGAGACGCGGCTAATGCGCCGCCCTTCTAACACCACTGGGTTAAGCCACACCAGCGGCGTTACTCGCCCGGTGCGCCCGACGCGAAACTCGATACCGCGCACTTCTGCCAGCGCCTGCTGAGCGGGGTATTTCCAGGCAATGGCCCACTCCGGTGGCGACGATGACCAGCGGCGCACGCCGGGGCGCTCAGCCTGTTTAATTACCACACCGTCGGTGGCAAACGGCAGCGGGCCATTGAACCAGCTGTCGCGCCAGTAGGCGGCATCACGGCGATCATCCAAGGGATGGGTGTAGTCGGCGCTATCAAAGCCCAGCGCACTCAATTGGGCTAAGCGGCTTTCCATGTCGGTCGGGCCATCAGGCCAGCCCCAGACAAACAGGCCAATACGCTCGAGGGTGGCCGCTTCAGGCGAAGATTGTGCCATAGCGCCTGCCACGGCGCCCCGGGCCCCCGAAGAGGGTGAGCGCGACTGAATGTGCTCATCTAACCGCCAATACAGCTCGCCTTGGAGTAGCGCAGACATCGGCTCGGGTAGCGTATTGGGAACGGCGGGGAGCTGTCGGGCACGGGCTGTCCAGTCTTGCCCACTTTCGCCATCGCCACGGCTAACGGCTTCGACCAGCTCACCGTCGGCATAGCGCAGCGTCACCGCGACACCGTCCACTTTGGGTTGAATCCAAAGGTCTTCGCGGCGGCTGGTAAAGCGCCTGACGCCCTCGTCATCGGCTTTATTGAGGCCGCGCTGGGCCGCTGGGTGCGCACGGATGCCGTCGCTACTGGTCACACGGGTGAGCGGACGATGGGGCGTCGTGTCACCCAGGCAGGCCTGCCAACTTTCCAGGCGCGCCAGCGCCTGATCGTACAGCTCATCGGCAATCAGCGATTCACCGCCATCGTGGTAAGCGCGATCCCACTCCTGGATATGTTCGGCAAGCGCCTGGGTCTCCAGCGCTAGCTGCTCCTGAGGCCAGTCGGGGCACTCTTCTGCCTGCGCCGTAAACGCCATGACTAACAGGCCACTCAGCAACCCCACTTTCATCACCCATCGCCCACCCAGCATATCCGCACTCCCTTGATGACAAGAAAAGACACAGTGCCTGCGCCGCCATGCTAAGTTTAACTTAATTCAAAGTATGAACGATGCAATACAAGGCAAATTTTTAACGCGCGAAATGAATATGCAGCCGATCATGGTGAGGGGAGGTTTCTATATGGGCATCTACCGAAAAGACATCACGCAGCAGACGTTGGGTCAACACCTCTTCAGGCGTACCGGCAGCCACGATCTTACCCGCCTGCATAACCAGCAGTCGATCACAGTACATCGCGGCGTGGTTGAGATCATGGAGTGCCATGATACTGGTCATCGGCAGGCTGGAGACCAACCGCAACAGGTTGACCTGATGCTGCACATCCAGGTGGTTGGTGGGTTCGTCGAGAATGAGTTCTTTGGGTGATTGAGCCAGAGCCCGCGCCACATGAGTGCGCTGTTTCTCACCCCCGGAGAGGCTATGCCAGGCATCGTTGCGCTTTGCGCTCATACCGGTTCGCTCCAGCGCTGCGTTGACCGTCGTATCGTCCTCGCGTGTCCAGCCCGATAGCATCGAACGGTGTGGGAAACGGCCCAGTTTGACCACATCGATCACCTTGAGGTTGGCATTGGTCGTGGCGTGCTGTTCGATGAAGGCCACGCGCTGGGCAATGGTTCGGCGGCGAAAGGTTGAAAGCTCCTGCCCATCCAGCAGGACACGTCCGGCATGCGGTCGCTTGAGGCCGGCCAGCAGCCGTAACAGTGAGGTCTTACCAGAGCCATTGGGGCCCAGCACCCCCAGTAGCTTCCCCTGTTCGGCTTCGAAGGAGACACCATCGATCACCGTCTTGGTGCCGATTTTCCAGATCAGTTTGTCGGCCTTGATGCTCATGATGCGCGCTGTAACCGGTAAAGAATGACAGAGAAGAACGGCACGCCCACAAGCGCCGTGACCACACCAATCGGCAGGGATTGCTGCGGAATCAGCACGCGGGAGGCGATATCCGCTACCACCATAAAGATCGCCCCTACGATGGCACAGGCAGGCAGCAGGACGGCGTGGCGTGGCCCCACCACGAAACGCGCCGCGTGGGGAACCACCAGGCCAACGAAGCCAATGGTGCCCACCATGCTGACGATGGTAGCGGTAATGACGGCAGTGAGTGCGAACAGGACGATTCTCGTTCGGCCGACATTGACGCCCAGGGAAGCGGCGGCCTCATCGCCGAAGGCAAAGGCATCCAGCACACGTGCATAGCACAGACATGCGATCAGCCCCAGCCCGACCACGACCAATACCAGAAAAAAATCCGGCCAGCGCACGCCGCCAAAGCTGCCGAGCAGCCAGAACATCACATCCCGCGCCTGCTGAGCATTGCCCGCCGTAGTGACGAAATAAGAGGTTACGGCGTTGAAAAGCTGCGACGCCGCGACCCCCGCCAGAATGGTGCGGTCAGCACCACCGCGCGCACCGTTCGACAGCAGCGCCACAAACAAAAAAGCGGCAAAAGCGCCGATAAAGGCACCCGAGGAGAGCGATACCGCGCCAGCGCCGAGCCCCAAGATTACGATCAGTACGGCGCCCGTGGATGCCCCCGCGGAGATACCGAGTACATAAGGCTCTGCCAAGGGATTACGCAGCATCGACTGCATGATGGCGCCCGCCAGTGCCAGTCCGGCACCGCAGAAGGCGGCCACCAGCGCTCGGCTCAAGCGATAATCCCAAACGATGGCTTCGTGAATACGATTGAGCTCGAACGACGACCAGCCGAGCTTGTTGGTGATCACCGCGTAGGTCGTCGTCAACGGGATTGGCATATCGCCAATCCCGACGCTGATCCCCACCACCAGGGCAATCGCTACAAGCGAAGCAAGCAGCAGGGCTGGTACCCATACCCAGTGTGATAGCCGCTCAGTTGATTGCGGCATCTCAATTGTGACACTCATCTCAGGCCGAGCGCCTCAAGCTGTTCGGCTACCTCTTCGGCACCGAAGATCGTCCTCATTGTCGGATCCATGGCATGTCCATCCATGACCACGATCGCGCCGTTTTTAACCGCCCTCATCTCGCGGGTCGCCGGATCCGAATTGAGAAACTCGATCTTGGCCTCCGAGTTGTCTAAATCCCAGCGATTACGTTCGACGCGAGCCACCACAATGACGTCTGGATCGGCCGCGATGATGCTTTCCCACCCAAGTGCCGGCCACTCCGCATCGGAGTCGATGGCATTGGTTCCCCCGAGCACATCGGCAATAAAGCCGGAGGCACCGTTTTTTCCGCCAAGGTAGGCATCGGCAGACGGCGACGGGCTGGAGAACCAGAAGACAAAGGAGAGCGGGTCGCTATCGCCAGGAGTCTCTTCCCGTAGCACCGCTTCACGCTGCTTTAGATCTTCGATCAGTGCCTGGCCTCGCTCGTCGACGTCGAATATCCGAGCCATTTCGTCGATCTCCTGATACAGGCCGTCCATACTCCAGCGCTGCTCGCGACTGCCGTAACCGAACTTGTCCTTGGCCGCGTCTTCGGCAACGCAGGTGTTGGGGGACAAATAGGTCGTCACCCCCACGTTATCGAAGTCCTCCCGCGTCGCCACTCTGCTGGAGGGGCCGATCAGGCTAGGTAGCGCGGCCGTGACGAGATCCGGATTTTTGGCCAGGATGGATTCGAACGTCGGAAACTCGACCGTCAAGACCTCCACCTTGGCATTGGCCTCGGCCAACTGCGGCAAGACCTGATTGGGCCAGAAGGCAGTGCCTACCATCCTCTCTTCGAGACCGAGCATCAGCATGATCTCCGCACTGGCTTGCCCCAGGCCGATCGCCCGCTCGGGTGCTTGCTCGAAAGTCACCTCCACGCCGCAGTTGTTCAGTGTCAAAGGGTATTGTGTGTTATCCGCCAGCGCCAAGGACGAAGCCAGGCCCAGCAGGGTGGAGAATCCCGTCACAGCAAGAAGACGTGTCATGGAGCACCCATCACTATAGGTAGAGGTGTAACGATTACAGGGGCTGCACTGATCAGATAACGCTAGTAGTGATACGCATTTACCAGCGCGCGCACTATAATCGAAAACCATTCTCATCACAACCTTCATCCATGCGCCCCAACAAAAACGCCCCCTGCGTAAAGCAGGAGGCGCTGAGGGTTGGCTTCAGGCGGCTAAGCGCTTACAAACCGGCAGCCTTACGCAGCGCTTCAGCTTTATCGACCTTTTCCCACGGGAAGGCGGTAAAGGTTTCGGTATGCGCTTGGCCTTTATCGTCGCTCCAGGTGTAGCTGTGTTCGAACGGCGCCCGGCCAAAGTGGCCGTAAGCGGCGGTGAGTTGATACATGGGGTGAAGCAGGTCAAGCATTTTGGTGATCGCGTAGGGGCGCAGGTCAAAGTGCTCGCGAACCAGCGCTACGATCCTGGCATCGTCAATTTTACCCGTGCCGAACGTGTCGATGGAGACAGAGGTCGGTTCGGCAACACCAATCGCGTAGGAGACCTGAATCTCACACTTGTCAGCCAGGCCCGAGGCCACCACGTTCTTGGCCACATAGCGGCCCGCATAAGCAGCGCTGCGATCCACTTTAGAGGGGTCTTTGCCCGAGAACGCGCCACCACCGTGACGTGCCATGCCGCCGTAGGTGTCGACGATGATTTTACGTCCGGTCAGCCCGCAGTCACCTACCGGGCCGCCAATTACGAATTTACCGGTGGGGTTGATATGGTACTGGGTACTCTCATCCAACCACTCAGCGGGGATCACCTGCTCGATGACCTCGCGCTTGATCATTTTGCGCAGGTCTTCTTGGTCAATGTCGGGATCGTGCTGGGTAGACAGAACGATGGCATCGACACCACAGGGCTGGCCTTCGGCGTTATAGCGGAAGGTGACCTGGCTCTTGGCATCCGGGCGTAGCCATGGCAGCAGGCCATTTTTACGCAGCTCAGCCTGACGCTCGACTAAACGGTGGGAGTAGTGGATTGGCGCAGGCATAAATGAATCGGTTTCGTTGGTCGCATAGCCAAACATCAGGCCCTGATCGCCAGCGCCCTGATCTTCCGGCTTACTGCGGTCAACGCCCTGGGCGATATCGACACTCTGCTTGCCTATCAGGTTAACCACGCCGCAGGTCGCACCGTCAAAACCGACGTCAGACGAATTATAGCCAATGCTGATAATCACATCGCGTACGAGGGTTTCTAAATCGACCCAGGCGGAGGTGGTAATCTCGCCGGCAATAATCGCCACCCCGGTTTTCACCATGGTTTCACAGGCAACACGCGCCTGTTTATCCCGGGCGATAATGGCATCTAGCACCGCGTCAGAAATCTGATCGGCAATCTTATCGGGGTGACCTTCGGAGACGGACTCGGAGGTAAACAGGGAATATTCGCTCATCGCGCACTCTACCCTCTGTATGACGGCTGTATAGTAGTCCACAGCATCAGCAGGAAATCATGGCAGGTGACCCCTGCCCGTATTAGTGAAGCGGCAGCATTATTTTTCTACCGCTTCGGGAGGCAGAGTCTACACGCTGTGGGCGATGCTTCCCAGAACGTGATCCTCAGAATTTGCCGCTAGATTTGCCGACACATGGGAAGTCAGCGACAATAGCGCCTTTATAATTTCTGTTTTCAGGCGAGGAGCACCCCCATGCCGTCCCGTTTTGAGCTAGCCAATGCCATTCGCGCCCTCTCCATGGATGCCGTTCAGAAGGCCAAGTCCGGCCATCCCGGCGCCCCCATGGGCATGGCTGATATCGCTGAGGTGCTATGGAATGACTACCTCAAGCATAACCCCGAAGACCCCAAGTGGGCCGATCGTGACCGCTTTGTGCTCTCCAATGGCCACGGCTCCATGCTGCTCTACTCGCTGCTCCACCTGAGTGGCTACGAGCTGAGCCTGGAACAGCTGCAGAATTTCCGCCAGCTTCACTCCCCCACCGCAGGCCACCCGGAATTTGGCTACGCACCGGGCATCGAGACCACCACTGGCCCGCTGGGTCAGGGCTTTGCCAACGCAGTGGGCTTCGCCATTGCCGAAAAAACCCTGGCAGCGCAGTTTAACCGCCCTGGCCACACCATTGTGGATCACCACACCTGGTGCTTTTTGGGTGACGGCTGCTTAATGGAGGGTATCTCCCACGAAGCCGCCTCGCTGGCCGGTACCCAGCAGTTGGGTAAGTTGATCGCTCTATATGACGACAACGGCATCTCTATCGATGGTGAAGTGGAAGGCTGGTTTACCGACGATACCGCCAAGCGCTTCGAGTCCTACGGCTGGCACGTGGTGCCCAATGTGGATGGCCACAAGCCTGAAGAGGTAAAAGCCGCTATTGAACTGGCCAAGAGCCATGATGACAAGCCGAGCCTGATTATCTGCAA
Organism: Halomonas sp. BDJS001; assembly: GCF_026104355.1. Classification (NCBI taxonomy): domain Bacteria; kingdom Pseudomonadati; phylum Pseudomonadota; class Gammaproteobacteria; order Oceanospirillales; family Halomonadaceae; genus Halomonas; species Halomonas sp. BDJS001. The sequence continues at coordinate 416,414 of NZ_CP110535.1, read as the reverse complement.
GACCATCATTGGCTTTGGTGCGCCCAACAAGCAGGGCAAAGAGGACGCCCACGGAGCGCCCTTAGGCGACGACGAAGTGGCGCTGGCACGCACCCAGCTCGACTGGCCTCATGCGCCGTTCCATATTCCTGAACCGATCTACTCGGCTTGGGATGCCCGCTCTGAAGGCAAGGCTCGCCAACAAGAGTGGGAAGCTCGCTTTGCCCGCTATGCTGAAGCCTTCCCCACGGAAGCGCGTGAATTCAAGCGCCGCATGAAGCGCCAGCTGCCAGCAGAGTTGCCTACCGAAGCCTTGATCGAGCAGGCCCAGGAGCGCGGCGAGACCCTTGCTTCGCGCAAAGCCTCCTTTGAAGTGTTAAATGCCATTGGCCCGAAAATGCCGGAGCTGCTGGGCGGCAGCGCCGATCTGGCGCCGTCGAACCTGACCTTCTGGAAAGGCGCCCAAGCGATTACCCCGGAAGACGCCAGCGGCAACTACCTGCACTACGGTGTCCGTGAGTTTGGTATGGGGGCGGTTATGAACGGCATCGCCCTACACGGCGGCCTGGTACCTTATGGCGCCACCTTCCTGATCTTTATGGAGTACATGCGTAACTCGATCCGCATGGCGTCGTTGATGGGCCAGCAGGTGATTTACGTGTTTACCCACGACTCCATCGGCTTGGGTGAAGATGGCCCGACCCACCAACCCATTGAGCAGCTCACCAGCCTGCGCACCACGCCTAACCTGAACACTTGGCGCCCCTGCGATGCGGTGGAAACCGCCGCGGCCTGGGATGCGGCGATCAAGCGTCACTCAGGCCCCACGGCACTGGTGCTGTCACGCCAGAACCTACCCCATCAGCAGCGCACCAAAGCGCAGTTGGCGTCGATTCAAAACGGGGCGTATGTCCTGAAAGATAGCGAAGGAACACCCGAGCTGATTCTGATTGCCACCGGTTCTGAAGTGGCCCTGGCGATGGACGCCGCTGCGGAGCTTGAGCAGCAGGGCAAAGCGGTGCGGGTGGTCTCTATGCCCTCGGCCTACCGCTTTAACGGCCAGGACGCCGAGTACCGCGAAAGCGTACTGCCCAAAGCGGTCACCAAGCGTATCGCCATCGAAGCCGCCCACGCCGACTACTGGTACAAGTATGTGGGGCTGGATGGCCGCGTCATTGGCATGACCACCTACGGCGAATCTGCGCCAGCGGGGGATCTGTTCAAGCACTTCGGCTTTACCGTCGACAATGTGGTCAAACAAGCCAACGAACTACTCGGCTAAGCCATGCCAGCACTCAGTGGCTTTCTATGGTTGATTAGCTACTGGCTGATCGGTGAAGTGGTGATCCACTTCACCGCTTTGCCGATCTCTTCAGGCGTGATTGGGATGCTGCTGCTCTGCGCAACGCTCGCCGTGCGGGGCCGTGTTCCTAACAGCATTGCCGCTGCCGCTCAGCCGCTGATTGCGCTACTCGCCATGCTGATTATGCCCGGCGTTGTTGGGGTGTTTTTTATCATCGGCGAGCTGGCTGGACAGTGGACGGCTATCCTTATCGCCTTAGTGCTGGGTACGTTACTCAGTGTGGTGACCACGCTGTGGTTGCTCAAGCGGCTAATCGGGCAACCCCATGTCCGGTAACTCCTCGTTGCTCACGCTATTAACCACCACCCCGCTGTTTGCAGTCGGGTTAACGCTGGCTGCCTATTTGCTCGGCAGCCTTCTGTTTCAGCGTTTAAAGCGCCCCTCATGGCTGCCCGCTATCTTGATCGCAGCGCTGCTGCTAGCGGGGGCGTTGGCGCTAATAGGGCTGCCGTACGCCACCTACCAGCAAGGGGCCACATGGTTAACGGTGCTGTTGGGGCCCGCCACGGTGGCGCTGGGCATGCCGCTCTATCAACAGTTGCCGCGGATCGTTGAGCTGTGGCGTCCACTGACGATTTGCTTACCCCTCGCGGCGACACTGGCGGCTTGCTACTCGCTGGGCATTGCCTGGTTACTGGGCAGCTCGAACAACGTACTCGCTTCCATTGCCGCTAAATCAGTGACCGCGCCAATTGCGATCGGCATTACCGAGCAGCTCGGTGGCACCACCGCACTGCTACTGGGTGCACTGCTGGTCACCGGGGTGATTACCATTCCCTGTGTTAGCTTGGCAGCGCGTTGGCTGGATATCCAAGATGATCGCTTGATCGGTTTTGCCCTGGGTCTCAATGGCCACGCCATCGGCACGGTAAGGGCGTTTGAGATCAGTCCTACGGCTGGCGCTTTTGCCTCACTGGGCATGAGCCTGACGGGTATTTTCACTGCGCTGCTGCTGCCACTGGCCTGGCGATTGATCGGCTTGGTCAACTGATGGGCAACGGCAGTTGATGAGAATCGCCCGCTAAAATACGTTATCATCGCAAAGCGTTCTCGACTTTATCGATCATCGAAACACTTTTAAGAGCCACTCCCCCGCATGGCTAATTCTGCTCCCAGGTATCGCATCGCCATTAACGGTTACGGCCGCATCGGCCAGTGCGTCTTACGGGCGCTCATTGAGCGGCACCACCCCGAGCTTGAAGTGGTGGCCATTAATGAATTGTCTGATCTGGCGACCATCACGTACCTGACCCGTTACGACACTACCCATGGTCGCTTTCCCGGTGACGTCGATAACGACGGCCAGGCCCTTATCGTTGACGGCCATCGCATCCAGGTACTCTGCGAGCAAGACCCACGCAAGCTACCCTGGAAAGCGCTTGATGTGGATCTGGTGCTGGAGTGCTCCGGAAGCTTTAAAGATCGCGCCACCGCCGAGTTACACCTGGAAGCTGGCGCCAAGCGGCTACTGTTTTCCCAGCCAGCGGAGAACGATGTCGATGCCACCATTGTGTGGGGCATCAATGAGAACGAGCTAGCGCTGCCTCAGCGCATTCTCTCTGCCGCTTCCTGCACGACCAACTGCCTGGTGCCACTACTGACCGTCCTCGACGAAGCACTCGGCCTGGAGCATGGTGTGACGACGACGATTCATTCGGCGATGAACGACCAGCCGGTGATTGATGCCTACCACCAGACCGACCTGCGTCTTACCCGCTCGGCGATGCACTCTATTGTGCCGGTGGATACCGGCTTGGCGCTCGGCATCAGCCGCTTGATGCCCCATCTTGCGGGCCGCTTTGAGTGTCTGCACGTACGTGTACCCACGATCAATGTCTCGGCCATGGACGTGGCGCTCACCGTCAGCCGGGATACCCACCGGGACGATGTCAACACACTGCTGCTGGCCGCCAGCCAGCAGCGCTTAAAGGGTGTGCTTGGCTATACTGAAGCCCCTATGGCGTCGGTTGATTTTAATCACGACCCTCTCTCAGGCATCCTGGACGCTACTCAAACCCGGGTCGCTGGCAAACGCCTTATCAAGTTGCTGTGCTGGTTTGACAACGAGTGGGGGTTCGCTAACCGTATGCTCGACATAAGCCAGCGACTGGCCAGACTTTCAGCTCAGACATGACCTGTTACAGTCGTTTTTTATATTAGTTATTTCTATTTAACTCAACGACATACACACGAGGATACCGCATATATGAACGTGAAAAAGATGACTGACCTTCCCCTGGAAGGGCAACGCGTGCTGATCCGTGAAGATTTGAATGTGCCTATCAAACATGGCCGCGTCTCCAGCGACGCCCGCTTGCGGGCCGCGCTGCCAACGATTCAAGCCGCCATGCAGGCGGGCGCGAAGGTGATGCTGATGAGCCACTTGGGGCGCCCTACCGAAGGCGAACCCGCTGCTGAATTCTCCCTCGCGCCGGTGGCTGAGCACTTAGGCGAACTATTAGGCCGCCCTGTGCCGCTGATCAAAGCCTATCTCGGTGAAACGCTGGATCTCGCCAATGGCGACGTCGTACTGCTGGAGAACGTGCGCTTTAATAGCGGCGAGAAAAAAGACGATGAGCAGCTGGCAAAACAGTACGCCGCACTGTGCGATCTCTTTGTCATGGATGCGTTTGGCACCGCCCACCGCGCCCAGGCGTCCACCCATGGGGTAGCGCGTTTTGCCCCCAGCGCCTGTGCGGGGCCTCTGCTGGCCCAAGAGTTAGATGCCCTTGAAAAAGCGCTGGCGCATCCCGCCCGGCCCATGGCCGCCATCGTCGGTGGCTCGAAGGTCTCTACCAAACTGGATGTACTCACCGCGCTGGCGGAAAAATGCGATCAACTGATTGTCGGCGGCGGTATCGCCAACACCTTTATTGCCGCCGCGGGATACAATGTCGGCAAATCGCTCCATGAAGCCGATTTGGTGGGCCAAGCGAAAGCGCTGATGGAGAAGGTCTCAATTCCACTCCCGACCGATGTGGTCGTCGCCACTGAATTTTCTGAATCGGCCAAAGCGGTGGTCAAGCCCGTCGATCAGGTGGCTGACAATGAGATGATTCTGGATATTGGCCCAGACACCGCTGCACATTTGGCCAGCATGCTCAAAGACGCCGGCACTATTTTATGGAATGGGCCGGTTGGCGTCTTTGAGATCGATCAGTTTGGTAAAGGCACTCAGGTGCTTGCTCAAGCCATCGCCGATAGTGCAGGTTTCTCTATTGCCGGCGGCGGCGATACCTTAGCAGCCATTGATAAATATGCCATTGCGGATCGCGTTTCATATATTTCTACTGGCGGCGGTGCCTTTCTTGAGTATGTCGAAGGCAAGCAGTTGCCAGCCGTTGAGGCACTCGAAGCCGCCGCCAAACGCGGTTAACATTGTCCGACCTGAAACAGTACGATTTGAACCTGAACGCTCATCACCGTTCAAACTGACAGCTCAATCTTGACAACCCAGTCTCTACCACATAGATAAGGTAATTTCATGGCTTTGATCAGCATGCGCCAGATGCTCGACCACGCCGCCGAATACGGTTACGGCATTCCGGCGTTTAACGTCAATAACCTTGAGCAGATGCGCGCCATTATGGAAGCCGCTGATGCCACCGATTCGCCGGTCATCGTGCAAGCATCTGCCGGTGCACGTAAGTACGCGGGGGCCCCTTTCCTGCGCCATCTGATTTTGGCGGCCGTGGAAGAGTTTCCACATATTCCTGTGGTCATGCACCAGGATCACGGCACTAGCCCTGCAATCTGCCAACGCTCTATTCAGCTCGGCTTCTCCTCGGTGATGATGGATGGTTCGCTGGGTGAGGATGGCAAAACCCCCACCGACTACGACTATAACGTCAACGTTACTCGTCGCGCGGTGGAAATGGCGCACGCCTGTGGCGTTTCCGTCGAGGGCGAGTTGGGCTGCCTGGGCAGCCTGGAAACCGGCATGGCCGGTGAAGAAGACGGCATCGGCGCGGAAGGCAAGCTGGATATGGAGCAGCTGCTGACCGACCCGGAAGAAGCCGCCGAGTTTGTTAAAGCCACCCACGTGGACGCGCTGGCGATTGCCATTGGCACCAGCCACGGTGCTTACAAATTCACCAAGCCGCCTACCGGCGACACGCTCTCCATCCAGCGTATTAAAGAGATCCACGCGCGCATTCCGGATACTCATCTAGTCATGCACGGCTCCTCTTCTGTTCCCCAGGAGTGGCTGGAAGTGATTAACCAGTATGGCGGTGAGATCCCCGAAACGTACGGCGTTCCCGTCGAGGAAATCGTTGAGGGTATCAAGCATGGCGTGCGCAAGGTCAACATTGATACCGACCTGCGCTTGGCGTCTACCGGTGCAGTGCGCCGCTTCCTGGCGGAGAACCCGTCTGAATTCGACCCACGTAAGTTCTTGAAAGAGACCGTTACCGCCATGCGCGATCTATGTATCGCTCGCTACGAAGCCTTTGGTACGGCGGGCAATGCCAGTAAGATTAAACCGATCAGCCTGGAAGAGATGTTCCTGCGCTATGAGCGCGGCGAACTGGCTCCTAAGGTAAAGTAAGCGTATTAATGCCACACTTTCGAAAAAGACGACCAATCGGTCGTCTTTTTTTGTGGCTAATTAAATAGATGTTGCAATGCAGCATTGATGCACCAACACTGGTGATGAGGCCACGACATCTCGTGTTCCAGCAAGGAGGCCACAACGCTGATGAAATCGACAACTCCCCTGTCCCTAATGCCGACTACCCCAGTCGCGATGTTCGATATATGGAAAGTCGGCATCATGGCCTTTGAGCTATGGTCGACGTCTTTATCGACAATCACTATGCGACAGCATTTATGGCAAACACAGCCGTTTTTCAGTCCCAAAATGATGCAAGAAAACCAACGCATGGTCACCGAAAAACTCGAGGCCAGCATGGAGGCTGGCCTCGCCATGCAAAAAGCGCTGCTTAACTCAATGAGCGGTAAGCAAGCCCCCTGGTGGGTTACCAGCCAGCGCACAATGAAGCCTTACCACCAGCGTAGTAGCGCTAACTCGCGCAGGCTCGCCAAGTAGCGCTTAGGCACTGACGTTACTCACTGTCGTCGGTGCCATCCTCGTTATCTTCACTATTTTCCTCTTCGCTGCTATGGATAGCGTCTTCCGGGCTGCCAGTGCCACCCGTACCAGCTTCGGGATTGCGTTCCTCACTCTTACCAGGCTCTAGTTCTACGTCAGCCTCGCCCTCGCTGGAGGCTACCCCTTCATTTTTCTCTTCTTCCTCCTCCTCTTCACGGGCGCGGGCCTGTTCATCAGTGTCATCGGCATCACTGGATGACATATCCTCGTCGCGTTTCACCGACCCCGCTTTAATACCGTACTCCTCTTCAAGTGCTGCATCATCCAAAGGCTCATGCTGCTCACCCTCTGACTCATGGCTATCGGCCAATGCATAGCCCGTCGTCGTTAGTAAAGCAGCGCTGAGCGCAAAAGGTAGCATCCAAGGGGTTAATCGCATTAGGCATTCTCCATGTTGTGTTTATGACTCGATAGTGTATCCCTACCGTCCCTTCGGCGCAGCTTGGCCATTTCCAACGCTTGCACAACTGCACCACTGACGCTAGATGGCTTATAAAAGAAGCCAGAAAAATGAGCGTAGCCGTTTAAGCTGGCTCAAGAGTCGTGTTCAGGCAAGCAAAAAATAACAAAACAGTGTTCACAAATGACGTAAAATCCCGTTCAATAGCAGTATGGATGGCTTCAACTAATACTGGCAGTGCATAAGCCGCTGCAAGGAACCACAATGCCGCTCCCACTTTTGCTGTTTGATTGTGATGGCACTCTTGTCGATAGCGAACCGCTTCTGGCCGAAGAGATGGCTACCGGTCTTAATTCAATCGGCCTGCCTTTCGCGTCTAGTGATTATCTTGGCGAGTTTCGCGGAGCGCGCTTTCGGCGCATCGTTGCTGAACTGCAACAACGCTTTGGTGAGGTTGACCCTGAACAACTTGACCGCATGGAAGCCTCTATGCGGGCCAATCTAGCCACCCGGCTTGCCCAGGAGCTGACTACGATACCCGGCGCCCAAGAAGCGCTGGATACTTTATCGGCGTATCCCAGCGCAGTGGTTTCTAATGGGCCTGAAAGCAAAATTCACACGGCTTTAGAAGCGACCGGGCTTAGCCGCTACTTCGGCAAGCGTTTTTTCAGTGGCTATACCGCCAATTGCTGGAAGCCCGAGCCCTGTCTACATCTACATGCAGCGAGTATCATGGGCTATTCAGCGCATGACTGCATTGCCATAGACGATGCCTTGGTAGGTGTTCGCGCAGCGCTTCAAGCGGGGATGACGGTGATCCATTTAAACCGTTTCCCAGATGCTGAAACAACGCCTGAAAACGCTATTATGATCAGTAATATGTATCAGCTACCCGCTGTGGTGGAGCGACTCACGCGTGAGTACTGGCACACCCCTGTGCCTCAACACTCAATGGGAGGAGGATGATGGGCTCTTTACGCGACCAGCTCGGTGGTCTGGTTTACTCCACCGAACATGGCAAAACTTGCCCTACCTGCCGGGAACCACTTGATACCTGCCACTGCGATGAGCTGAGTGAGCAGCAGCGTCTAGCGGCACTGGATGGCGTTGTACGCATTCGCCGCGAAACGAGTGGCCGGAAAGGCAAAGGCGTGACGACCATTAGTGGCATTCCACTGCCTAGCGAAGAGCTTAAAACCTTGGCAAAAACGCTTAAAAAACGCTGTGGAACAGGTGGAGCCGTTAAAGAGGGTGTTATTGAAATTCAAGGCGATCATCGCGATACCCTGCGTCAAGCATTAAGCGATCTGGGTTACCAGGTTAAACTCGCTGGAGGTTAGGCCTCTACACCACTATGACTTATCGTCAGAGCTTACTACTGGATAAGTCTCTATAGAGCAAGGCACTGCAATGGCTTGGCTGGAATACGTGCTACCCCTGATCTTTCTATTCCCCATGGCAGCAATGGCCAGTATTGTCCTTGCGCTGCGCAGCCTGCATGATGCTCGCGTTCACTCCCCTTTCAACGCTCCCCTTCATGAACCGGGCCAAGCGCTGCGACAGCGTCTTGACAAAGCGTTTTCCAACCTATTTTTAAATGGCGCATTAGGGCCCATTATCAGCCTCGCCCCGCTTGTTTACGGGATGGGGCGCATGCTGTTTGTAGAGCGGCAAGACTGGGTCGAATGGGCACTGTATGGTCTACTCAGCACCTTACTTGTACTGGCGTTTTCACTGCTGCTGGTACGCGACTATCAGCGTATTCGACGCTTAAAATTAGGCTTAGCCTGCGAACTCGCCGTTGGTCAGGAACTTGAGCGCTTGGTTCGCCCGGACGCCCACCCTTACTACGTATTTCACGATGTGCCCACCGATAGCTTCACGATTGATCACGTCGTCGTAACACCTCATGGCGTATTTGTGGTCGAGACACGGGCAAGGACACTTGCCATTGGTACCGATGGCAATGAGCTCAACACAGTGGCAGTGGAGCGCGAACGCTTGCGCTTTCCACACTGGCAAGAGCGTCGACCGCTGCATAAAACGCGTCAGGGAGTTAGCTGGCTAACTCACTGGCTTGAGCGACGCTGCGGTGTGCCCGTGCCCGTACGGGGCGTATTGGTGCTGCCGGGTTGGAAAATAGATAACAGCGAAGCCGCCCCGGACATTCTGGTAGTTAGCGGTGATACGCTTGCAAAACAGATAACCGAGCTGACCCCAGGCCCGCTCAACGATGCCATCCATGACAAGGTCATTAATGTGCTGCTTGAGCGCGCTCAGTTGATGGAGTTGAAGCACCTGAGCCAACCTTCGGTTTAACGCAGTACTCAATCACCGCGCAGACGGCCGCCCATCTCCTGGGCTAGATCCACCGCGTAGTGGTCTGTCATCCCACCGATAAAGTCCAGCATTCGCCGATAGCTATCGTAGAGCGGCCAAGATGGCTGGGGAGTGTTTTCTCCTATCAGGGCCAATACACGCTGGTGTTTAAACGATGAATGCCCTGTATGGTGAAGCTCGTGCGCAGCGCCAATAAAGGCTTCCAACAGAATACCCAGCGTCGTATAAGCGCCTATCTCCAGCTTTGCCTTACGCTCATTCTGAAAAATGCGCTCTCGAGCCAACTGCTTCGCCGCCTGAACGCCCCACCCCAGATCAGGGTGGCACAGCTCTAAAAGGTCATCGCTGAGCGTGCCGCTCAGCAGAGCCTGCTCATGCTGCACGAACACCGCGCCGACATCATTAACCGCGCGCTCCATGGCCGCGCCTCTTAGTAGCGCAATACGGCGACGCTGGGACACATTGCGGGCCTGCATATCGGCATATTCGGGCGGAAACTCGCCGGCAATCTGGCGAAGTATTTCGACTACTTCTTCATAACGCAGGATGCCCATTTCCAAACCGTCTTCCAGATCCAGGAGGGCATAGCAGATATCATCAGCGGCTTCGACAAGCCAAGCCAGTGGATGGCGACACCAGCGCTGTTCGCCCTGGGGTAATAAGCCTACCGCTTCAGCCACCTCTTTGAGCAGCGCCTGCTCTGACTGGTAGGCGCCAAACTTGCCTGCACGCCCGCTGTAGCGAACGGTCCAAGGATATTTAAGCAGCGCCCCCAGTGTGGCCGCTGATAGCCGCATGCCGCCATTAAACTGGTTATATTCGATCTGGGTAATTACCCGAAAGCCTTGGGCGTTACCTTCGTAGGTCAGCAGATCCTCGCGCTCAGCGTCTGAAAGACCTTCTAACAGCCCGCTGCTTTGAGCTCGCTGAAACCAATCGCGAATAGCATACTCGCCGGCATGACCAAAAGGGGGATTACCAATGTCATGGCCAAGGCATGCCGTTTGTATAATGACGCCAAGATCCGCAGGGGTGATCCATTCAGGCAAACGATCATGCAGCAGTTCACCCACAATCATCCCCAGAGAGCGGCCTACACATCCAACCTCTAGCGAGTGAGTTAAGCGAGTATGGATATGATCGTTTTCGGTCAGCGGATGCACCTGGGTTTTGCGCCCAAGGCGCCTAAACGAACCGGAGAAAACAATTCGGTCGTGATCCTTATGAAACGGACTACGGCCGATTTCGCGGGTGCTTGTTGAGCGTTGGTCGTGAAGACGACGTGGGGAAAGCAACTGCTCCCAGCGCATCTGAGTCATGGGCATTCCTCCTAGAGGAGTGCATTCTGACATAAAACGCCGGAAAACCGTACGTTAGGGTGAGGTGAGCGGTGTGAGGTGTGAGGTGTGAGGCAAAAAAATCCCCCAAGGCGCAAGCCCCGGGGGATTTTTCATAATAAGTGCCTGACGATGTCCTACTCTCGCATGGGGAGACCCCACACTACCATCGGCGCTAAGCGGTTTCACTTCTGAGTTCGGCAAGGGATCAGGTGGTTCACGCATGCTATGGTCGTCAGGCGTAACTGTTAATGCATATCATGCTGACTATTAAATTGTGTGCGTCTCATTGCTTGCCGCCCTGGCGTTATGTCGCTGGGGCCACACGCTGCGTATCCGGCTTTTTCATTGACGTCATCATCACGACCAGACCCCTTGGGTGTTATAGGGTCAAGCCTCACGGGCCATTAGTACACGTTAGCTCAACGCCTTGCAGCGCTTCCACACCGTGCCTATCAACCAGCTGGTCTCGCTGGGCCCTTCAGGAGGATCAAACCTCAGGGATGTCTCATCTTGAAGGGGGCTTCCCGCTTAGATGCTTTCAGCGGTTATCCCGTCCGACCATAGCTACCCGGCAATGCCACTGGCGTGACAACCGGAACACCAGAGGGTCGTCCACTCCGGTCCTCTCGTACTAGGAGCAGCCCTTCTCAAACATCCAACGCCCACGGCAGATAGGGACCGAACTGTCTCACGACGTTCTAAACCCAGCTCGCGTACCACTTTAAATGGCGAACAGCCATACCCTTGGGACCGACTTCAGCCCCAGGATGTGATGAGCCGACATCGAGGTGCCAAACACCGCCGTCGATGTGAACTCTTGGGCGGTATCAGCCTGTTATCCCCGGAGTACCTTTTATCCGTTGAGCGATGGCCCTTCCATACAGAACCACCGGATCACTAGAACCTGCTTTCGCACCTGCTCGACGTGTCTGTCTCGCAGTCAAGCACCCTTATGCTCTTGCACTCATTGCACGATGTCCGACCGTGCTGAGGGTACCTTCGTGCTCCTCCGTTACTCTTTAGGAGGAGACCGCCCCAGTCAAACTACCCACCACACACTGTCCTCGATCCGGATAACGGACCTGAGTGAGAACGCCAATGATGCCAGGCTGGTATTTCAAGGTTGGCTCCGCCCGAACTGGCGTCCGGGTTTCTAAGCCTCCCAGCTATCCTACACAGGCAACATCAGCGTCCAGTGTGAAGCTATAGTAAAGGTTCACGGGGTCTTTCCGTCTAGCCGCGGGTACACCGCATCTTCACGGCGATTTCAATTTCACTGAGTCTCGGGTGGAGACAGCGTGGCCATCATTACGCCATTCGTGCAGGTCGGAACTTACCCGACAAGGAATTTCGCTACCTTAGGACCGTTATAGTTACGGCCGCCGTTTACCGGGGCTTCAATCAAGAGCTTCGCCTTGCGGCTAACACCATCATTTAACCTTCCGGCACCGGGCAGGCGTCACACCCTATACGTCCGCTTGCGCGTTAGCAGAGTGCTGTGTTTTTAATAAACAGTTGCAGCCACCTGGTATCTTCGACCGGTTCGGGCTAGGAGAGCAAGTCTCTTCACCCTACGCCGGCGTGCCTTCTCCCGAAGTTACGGCACCATTTTGCCTAGTTCCTTCACCCGAGTTCTCTCAAGCGCCTTGGGATTCTCACCCTGACCACCTGTGTCGGTTTGGGGTACGGTCGCACATGATCTGAAGCTTAGAGGCTTTTCCTGGAAGCGTGGCATCAGTGACTTCCTGACCGTGGTCAGTTCATCTCGTGTCTCGGCCTTAAAGGATCCCGGATTTACCTAAGATCCCAGCCTACTCACTTTCACCAGGACTACCAACGCCTGGCTCACCTAGCCTTCTTCGTCCCCCCATCGCAACCATGTCCGGTACGGGAATATTGACCCGTTTCCCATCGACTACGCCTTTCGGCCTCGCCTTAGGGGCCGACTCACTCTGCTCCGATTAGCGTCGAACAGAAACCCTTGGTCTTCCGGCGAGGGAGTTTTTCACTCCCTTTATCGTTACTCATGTCAGCATTCGCACTCGTGATACCTCCAGCAGACTTCTCAATCCACCTTCATCGGCTTACACGACGCTCCTCTACCGCTCATCCATAGGATGAACCCGTAGCTTCGGTACCTGGTTTAGCCCCGTTACATCTTCCGCGCAGGCCGACTCGACTAGTGAGCTATTACGCTTTCTTTAAAGGATGGCTGCTTCTAAGCCAACCTCCTAGCTGTCTGAGCCTTCCCACATCGTTTCCCACTTAACCAGGATTTCGGGACCTTAGCTGACGGTCTGGGTTGTTTCCCTTTTCACGACGGACGTTAGCACCCGCCGTGTGTCTCCCACGCGTTACTCACCGGTATTCGGAGTTTGCCTCGGGTTGGTAAGTCGGGATGACCCCCTAGCCGAAACAGTGCTCTACCCCCGGCGGTACTACGTGAGGCGCTACCTAAATAGCTTTCGAGGAGAACCAGCTATCTCCGAGCTTGATTAGCCTTTCACTCCGATCCACAAGTCATCCAAATCTTTTTCAACAGATCCTGGTTCGGGCCTCCAGTTGATGTTACTCAACCTTCACCCTGCTCATGGATAGATCGCTCGGTTTCGGGTCTATATCCAGCGACTGTGTCGCCCAGTTAAGACTCGGTTTCCCTACGGCTCCCCTATACGGTTAACCTCGCCACTGAATATAAGTCGCTGACCCATTATACAAAAGGTACGCCGTCACCCAACAAGTGGGCTCCGACTGCTTGTACGCACACGGTTTCAGGATCTATTTCACTCCCCTCTCCGGGGTTCTTTTCGCCTTTCCCTCACGGTACTGGTTCACTATCGGTCAGCCAGGAGTATTTAGCCTTGGAGGATGGTCCCCCCGTCTTCAGTCAAGGTTTCTCGTGCCCCGACCTACTCGATTTCACATGATCAGATTTTCGACTACGGGGCTATCACCCGCTACGGCCACGCTTCCCAGCGTGTTCGCCTAATCAGTCTCATGCTTAAGGGCTGGTCCCCGTTCGCTCGCCGCTACTGGGGGAATCTCGGTTGATTTCTTTTCCTCAGGGTACTTAGATGTTTCAGTTCCCCTGGTTCGCCTCGTACCCCTATGTATTCAGGGCACGATACTCATCTTATGATGAGTGGGTTTCCCCATTCAGAGATGTCCGGGTCACAGGTTGTTGCCACCTCACCGAACCTTATCGCAGGCTACCACGTCTTTCATCGCCTCTGGCTGCCTAGGCATCCACCGTGTGCGCTTCATTGCTTGACCCTATAACCCGAAGGAGTCTGGATGTCGCAATGATAACGTTCTATTTTGCCGGATACGCTTGAGACGTATCACAATTTAAGAAGCACACCTTACGGCGTGTTCTTGTCAGCATGATATACATTGTTAAAGAGCGACTGCTATACGCAGTGATAAGGCAACGCCGAAGACGTCTGGCTTATCACTGCGCATCAACAGCTATCTGATCAGGTAATTCATTGTGGACGCTTACTAACTGTGACGCATCGTTTAAGGAGGTGATCCAGCCGCAGGTTCCCCTACGGCTACCTTGTTACGACTTCACCCCAGTCATGAACCACACCGTGGTGATCGCCCTCTTGCGTTAGGCTAACCACTTCTGGTGCAGTCCACTCCCATGGTGTGACGGGCGGTGTGTACAAGGCCCGGGAACGTATTCACCGTGACATTCTGATTCACGATTACTAGCGATTCCGACTTCACGGAGTCGAGTTGCAGACTCCGATCCGGACTGAGACCGGCTTTAAGGGATTCGCTGACTCTCGCGAGCTCGCCGCCCTTTGTACCGGCCATTGTAGCACGTGTGTAGCCCTACCCGTAAGGGCCATGATGACTTGACGTCGTCCCCACCTTCCTCCGGTTTGTCACCGGCAGTCTCCTTAGAGTTCCCACCATTACGTGCTGGCAAATAAGGACAAGGGTTGCGCTCGTTACGGGACTTAACCCAACATTTCACAACACGAGCTGACGACAGCCATGCAGCACCTGTCTTACAGTTCCCGAAGGCACACCAGAATCTCTTCCGGCTTCTGTAGATGTCAAGGGTAGGTAAGGTTCTTCGCGTTGCATCGAATTAAACCACATGCTCCACCGCTTGTGCGGGCCCCCGTCAATTCATTTGAGTTTTAACCTTGCGGCCGTACTCCCCAGGCGGTCGACTTATCGCGTTAACTTCGCCACAAAGTGCTCTAGGCACCCAACGGCTGGTCGACATCGTTTACGGCGTGGACTACCAGGGTATCTAATCCTGTTTGCTACCCACGCTTTCGCACCTCAGTGTCAGTGTCAGTCCAGAAGGCCGCCTTCGCCACTGGTATTCCTCCCGATCTCTACGCATTTCACCGCTACACCGGGAATTCTACCTTCCTCTCCTGCACTCTAGCCTGACAGTTCCGGATGCCGTTCCCAGGTTGAGCCCGGGGCTTTCACAACCGGCTTATCAAGCCACCTACGCGCGCTTTACGCCCAGTAATTCCGATTAACGCTTGCACCCTCCGTATTACCGCGGCTGCTGGCACGGAGTTAGCCGGTGCTTCTTCTGCGAGTGATGTCTTTCCTAATGGGTATTAACCACTAGGCGTTCTTCCTCGCTGAAAGTGCTTTACAACCCGAGGGCCTTCTTCACACACGCGGCATGGCTGGATCAGGGTTCCCCCCATTGTCCAATATTCCCCACTGCTGCCTCCCGTAGGAGTTCGGGCCGTGTCTCAGTCCCGATGTGGCTGATCATCCTCTCAGACCAGCTACGGATCGTTGCCTTGGTAAGCCATTACCTTACCAACTAGCTAATCCGACATAGGCTCATCCAATAGCGGGAGCCGAAGCCCCCTTTCTCCCGTAGGACGTATGCGGTATTAGCCTGGGTTTCCCCAGGTTATCCCCCACTACCGGGCAGATTCCTATGCATTACTCACCCGTCCGCCGCTCGTCAGCGGGTAGCAAGCTACCCCTGTTACCGCTCGACTTGCATGTGTTAGGCCTGCCGCCAGCGTTCAATCTGAGCCATGATCAAACTCTTCAGTTTAAGATCTATGCGGCTCTTACCTGCCACCCGTAAGTGACAGAAGCGAACCAAACTTGGCTCAAGGTTCAAACGAATTCATTCAAAACAGATCCTAAAGGACGAATCCTTTAAAACCTTATTGCTTGAGTCGCTTGCCTTGATATTTGGTGATTTGTCACCAACATCAGCAAGCGCCCACATGAATTACCTGATCAAATTGTTAAAGAGCTGTTTCGCTGTCACGATCACTTTGAAAGTGATCTGGCCGCCGTTGAACTGGCTTGCCTCAGCGAGGAAGGCGTATTCTACGCATTTCCTGGTGGTTGTCAATCGCTGTTTTTTAGCGACTGAGGCGAGCGATACAACTTGCTCTAACCTCCTGACAAACCAAGGCTTTTACACCTTATGCACCGCTGGCAACGCTTGGCGTCCCCGGCAGCGGATGCGTACTTTACGGATTCGCTGCCGGGTTGGCAAGGGCTTTTTGACAGAAAGTTCAAATAAGCGTCACACGGGCGTAACGTTTCTTACCCGCTTGGATAACATAGCTCTTACCTGTCGCCAGCATGGTGTCTTTGGCAACGACGTCGCCATCGACTTTGACCCGGCCATTACCCAACATGTCTTTGGCTTGGGCGCTGTTGTTCGCGAGCTCTGCTCGATTGAGCACTGCTGCAATCGGTGCTTGCTCACTGCCCTCAAAATCAACCGTGACTTCGGGCAGGTCTTCCGGCAGCTCGCCATCGGCCAACTGATTACCCGCCGACTTATGCGCATTGGCGGCCGCTTCGTCCCCGTGGTAACGGGCAATCAGCTCACGCGCCAGCTCCATTTTGATATCCCGCGGGTTCGCGCCCTGCTCAACGCTCTGCTTGAGCGCCTCAATCTCTTCATTCGATTTCAAAGAGAGCAGCTCAAAGTAGCGCCACATTAAGCTATCCGGCATGGATACCAGCTTGTTGAACATGGAACCCGGTGCTTCATCGACACCAATGTAGTTGCCTAGCGACTTCGACATCTTCTGCACGCCGTCCAGCCCTTCCAACAGCGGCATGGTGATGACCACCTGGGGCTCCTGGCCGAAGTGCTTTTGAATCTCCCGCCCCATCAGCAGGTTGAACTTCTGGTCGGTGCCGCCAAGCTCCACATCCGCTTCAAGGGCTACCGAGTCATAGCCTTGTACCAGTGGGTAGAGAAATTCGTGGATCGCAATGGATTGATTGGCTTTATAGCGCTTTTCAAAGTCATCCCGCTCCAGCATACGAGCGACGGTGCTTTGGGCAGCCAGCTCAATCATTTTGGCAGCGGAGAGCTCGCCAAACCATTCGGCGTTAAAGCGCACCTCGGTTTTCTCTGGGTCGAGAATTTTAAACACCTGCTCTTTATAGGTTTCGGCGTTAGCTTTCACGTCCTCTTCGGTGAGCGGTTTGCGCGTCACGTTTTTGCCGGTGGGGTCACCAATACGCCCGGTAAAGTCACCGATCAAAAAGATAACCGTGTGCCCCAAATCCTGAAACTGGCGCATTTTGGTCAGCAACACGCTGTGCCCCAGGTGCAAGTCAGGGGCCGTGGGATCAAAACCCGCTTTGATACGCAGTTTGCGGCCTGAAGCCAGCTTCTTTTTTAACTCATCCTCTACCAGGATTTCATGCGTACCCCGCGACAGCAGCGCTAAAGCCTGATCCACCTCACTCATTGCCTCTCTCCACTATAAAGAACCGCCCATACCGGGCTCAGGTGATAAATAACCGACGATGTTACCATGCTCGTTCGCCTTGGTTGAGCCTTGGTTTAGCGCTGACCCTGGTTTAGCCTCAGCCCCGCTTCGTACGAGTTCGCTTATGAAAACGCCTATCGCTTCGCCGCTTTACTATATTGGCCTGATGTCCGGCACTAGCCTGGACGGTATTGATGCGGCACTTATCGCTATCGAAAATGGCTCGCCGCCGCGTTTATTGGCCACCCATGCCGAACCCATGCCAGATGAGCTACATCGCCTGCTGCTCACACTGTGTCATGCGGAGCAGGTGAGCTTTGCCCAGCTCGCAGCAGCGGAGCACGCGTTCTGCCAATGCCAGGCCCAAGCCGTGCAGCACTTATTAGCGCCCCTTTCAGTGGGTATAGAACAGATCAGCGCCATCGGCAGTCACGGCCAAACCATTGAACACGCTCCCGCAGGCCACAACGGTGGGCCGGCGTATACGCTTCAGTTGGATAATCCAAGCCTGCTGGCAGAAATTACCGGCTGCACGGTGGTCGCCGATTTTCGTCGCCGCGACTTAGCCGCTGGGGGTCAAGCGGCACCGCTGGCACCGGCGTTTCATCAGGCGCTATTTGGGCGAGCAAACGCGCATCAGTTGGTGCTTAATTTAGGCGGCTTTGCCAATCTCACCTGGCTCTCTAGCCAGCCGACCGATCCAGTGATCGGTTTTGATACCGGGCCCGCAAATGTATTGCTGGATGGCTGGTTTGCCCTGCACCAGGGGGGTCGCTTTGACCGAAACGGCGATTGGGCCGCGAGCGGAGAAGTAGACCAGGAGCTGTTGGCTCGATTGTTATCCGAACCTTTTTTCCAGCAGCCGCCGCCAAGAAGTACGGGACGAGAGCTATTTCATATGGATTGGCTACAAAAATATCTCAGCGGTCAGGAAGCCGCCGCCGACGTGCAGGCGACGTTGGCTGAACTTACGGCGGTCAGTGTCGCGCAGGGGATTGAACAACTGAGGATCGATAACGGCCCGCTCACGCTGATCACCGCTGGCGGCGGTGCCCACAACGGTTATTTAATGCAGCGGCTTGCCTATCATCTCCCGCATGCAACGTTCACTTCCCCAGCGGCCTACGGCTGGCCTGAAGACTGGATTGAGGCGGGGGCTTTCGCCTGGCTGGCTCATCAGCGCTTGAACCACCTGCCAGGCAACTTACCTTCGGTCACCGGCGCAGCAGGCCCACGAGTGCTTGGCGGCATTTACGCTTGCTAAGCGATGAGTTTGCGCTGGCGACTAATTTCTTGAGCAGCGGCCGCTCATCTCTCAATGTCATCTTTCAATGCCAAGGTGCCCTTCGCGCTCATTTGCGCTTCTTGCAAACTCACCACGCCCTCTTTCACTAGCCGAGTGAGCGCGGCATCCAGGGTTTGCATACCCAGGCTGCCGCCGGTTTGAATGGCAGAGTACATCTGCGCCACTTTGTCTTCGCGGATCAAGTTGCGCACTGCAGAAGTGGCAATGAGGATTTCGTGGGCCGCTACGCGCCCGCCGCCCTGACGTTTAAGCAACGATTGCGACACCACTGCCTGGAGCGATTCCGACAGCATCGAGCGCACCATTGCTTTCTCTTCGCCGGGAAAAACATCAATGATCCGATCGATTGTCTTGGCGGCAGAGGTGGTATGCAGCGTTCCCAGCACCAGGTGGCCGGTTTCAGCCGCGGTCAGCGCTAAACGAATGGTTTCCAGATCGCGCAGTTCTCCGACCAGAATCACATCCGGGTCTTCACGCAGCGCGCTACGCAACGCATCGGCAAAGCTATGGGTGTCGCGATGCACTTCGCGTTGGTTAATCAAACAGCGCTTGCTGGCGTGGACAAACTCGACGGGGTCTTCAATGGTGAGTATATGTTCGTAACGATGATCGTTAATGTAATCGATCATCGCGGCCAGCGTCGTGCTCTTACCCGACCCCGTTGGCCCAGTCACCAGCACCAGGCCCCGCGGCAACATCGCCAGACGCTCGAACACCTCACCGAGCCCCAGGGCTTGCATGGAAAGCACTTGATTGGGAATGGTACGAAATACCGCCCCCGCCCCGCGGGCCTGGGTGAACGCATTAACACGAAAGCGCGCTACCCCAACGATTTCAAAGGAAAAATCAATTTCCAGGTGCTCTCCGTAGTCGCGCCGCTGTCGATCATTCATGATGTCGTAGATCAATTTGCGCACTTCATTATTATCGATAGCGGGCACATTGAGCCGACGAATGTCGCCATCAACACGTATCATGGGTGGCAAACCGGCCGAAAGGTGCAAGTCAGAGGCATTCTGCTTTGCCGAGAATGCTAGCAGTTCGGTAATATCCATCTCTCTTCCCAGCTGCGGTAAGGTGCTTGAGTATGACAGACATCGCGCTTAACGAGTCACTCGACTCTTCATACGCTCAGGCGCTTAAACGCCTGCGTGATGCATTAGAAGACGCGGGGCGTGCCCAGGACGCCGCCAAGCTACTGGCGGTCAGCAAAACCAAGCCAGCGGCGATGATTCGTCAGGCCTGGCAGTTGGGTCAGCGTGAATTTGGTGAAAACTATTTGCAAGAAGCGCTGGAAAAGCAGACCGAGCTTACTGACCTTGACGGCATTGTATGGCATTTCATTGGGCCGCTGCAGTCCAACAAAACCCGCTCGGTTGCCGAACACTTTGACTGGGTGCACAGCGTCGACCGGCTAAAAATTGCCAAGCGCCTGAGCGAACAGCGCCCAGCGCACCTTGCACCGCTCAATATCTGCCTCCAGGTTAATATCAGCCGCGAAGAGAGCAAAGCCGGTGTGCTGCCCGAGGCGTTAAAGGAATTGGCCAAAGAAGTGGCCACGCTGCCGAATTTGCACCTGCGCGGTTTGATGGCGATCCCCGCACCGGCAAAGGATATCAGCGCCCAGCGCCAGCCATTGGCTGCACTTCGCGAGGCATTCACCGCCTTACAAAGCAGCTTGCCAGACGCGCCCCTTGATACGCTCTCGATGGGCATGAGCGACGATTTAGAAGCGGCGATACAGGAAGGCGCCACGCTGGTGCGTTTGGGCACCGCGATTTTCGGCGCTCGCCCATCAGCTTAGACGAAAAGTAGCCCGCTTTTTTACGTAGAACACTTTTACTAAAGGGACACCTACCATGGCGAATAAGATTACCTTCATTGGGGCCGGCAATATGGCCAGCGCCATTATCGGCGGCCTAATCGACAGCGGCGTCGAGCCCGCTACGATTACCGCCACCGCACCGAATGACGACGAACTGGCAGCGATTAAACAACGCTTAGGCATCAATACCGACACCGACAACAACGCGGCGGTGGCTGAGGCCGATGTGGTGGTGCTCGCGGTGAAGCCACAAATCATGCGCAACGTATGCGAAGCGCTGCGCGACAGCATTCAGCAACAGCAGCCGTTGGTGATCTCGATTGCGGCAGGCCTTTATGCTGACACTATCGACCAGTGGCTGGGTGGTCATAATGCCATGGTTCGCTGCATGCCTAATACACCTTCGCTGGTCGGTTATGGCGCCAGCGGCCTCTATGCCAATGCGAAGGTTAGCGATGCCCAGCGCGAGATCGCCACCCAGCTTATGGAGGCAGTAGGTATTGTCGAGTGGGTGGAAGAGGAAGCCCTGTTAGACGCAGTGACCGCTGTTTCTGGTAGCGCCCCGGCCTACTTCTTTCTGATGTTTGAAGCCATGGAGGAAGCCGCGGTTAAACTCGGCCTACCTGCCGCCACTGCGCGCCGCCTGGCGATTCAAACCGCGCTGGGTGCCGCCACGATGGCGCAGCAGAGCGATAAAGACCCGGCCACGCTGAAACAGAACGTTATGTCGCCGGGCGGCACCACCGAACGTGCTATCCACCATATGGAAGAGGCACAACTGCGCACCATCATTGCCGACGCCATGCAGGCCTGCGCAGACCGCGCCCAGGCAATGGCCAAGGAATTGAGCGGCAGCTAAACACAGCCATTCGGCGAGCACAGCCGTTAAGCGACGAATCATCAAGGAGACATAATAATGGGCAATGAATTGGGCAGTGCAGGGTTAATGCTGGTAAATACCCTCATCAATATTTACCTTTTTTTACTCATGCTACGCTTTCTGCTACAGGCGTCGCGGGCAGATTACTACAACCCGTTAAGCCAATCGGTGGTCAAGATCACCCAACCGGTGGTGGGTCTGTTTCAAGGCTTTTTAGGCCCCGTTGCGGGTCGCTTCGACCTCGCTACGTTAGCGGCAGGCTTTGTGTTAAAAGTAGTCAGCATCATCGCCATCTTTATGGTCATTGGCGTGGGCATGCCCCCCATTGCCGGGTTGATGATTGCCGGTGTAGCGGCCCTGGCGAATGCAATTTTAAAAATCTACTTCTTCGCCATGATTGTGATGATCATCTTAAGCTGGGTAGCGCCCAACGCCAGCCACCCAGGCGCGCTGCTGGTGATGCAGCTGGTGGAGCCCATTATGGCGCCGGTACGCAAAGTGATCCCCCCGCTGGGCATGATTGATCTCTCGCCTATCGTGGTGTTTATCGCCATTAATCTGGTCGATAGCTTGGTGGTCGGCGCACTGATTCGTGCGGCGGGCATTTCCGGGGCACTGGTCGGGCTCTGATCACGGCTGTCTGCCAGCTCTTTGTGCAATGGATCGCTTCGGCTTGATTCATTTAGACGTACTTTTTAGCAGGACTCGCGCCTTCAATGCCTGATTCAGATACGCATGCGTTTGCAGATCGACCGGCGGGTTCCGTCGGCCTGGTCACTCCGCACGTGGCACGCTTCGACACGCCGCTCGCCCTCGCCTGCGGCAAAGTGCTGCCCGCCTACGAGCTGATTTACGAAACCTACGGCACACTTAACGCTGATCGCACCAACGCGGTGCTGATTTGCCATGCCCTCTCAGGCCACCACCACGCCGCGGGTTATCACAGCGAAGAGGATCGCAAGCCCGGTTGGTGGGATGCCCATATTGGCCCTGGTAAAGCAATCGACACCAACCGCTTTTTTGTGGTTTCGCTCAATAACCTGGGCGGCTGCCATGGCAGCACCGGGCCGGTCAGCCATAACCCCGAAACCGGTCGCCAGTGGGGGCCTGAATTCCCCATGGTCACGGTGAGCGATTGGGTGGCCAGCCAGGCACGGCTTGCCGACCACCTGGGGATTGAGCGCTGGGCCGCCGCGGTGGGCGGCAGCCTGGGCGGCATGCAGGTCATGCAGTGGACAATGACTTACCCAGAGCGGGTGGCCAACGCCGTAGTCATTGCTGCCACGCCGCGGCTCTCGGCGCAAAATATCGCTTTTAACGAGGTGGCTCGCCAAGCGATTCGCTCTGACCCGGAGTTCTTTGACGGCTGGTACGCTGAGCACGACACCGTGCCCAAGCGCGGGCTAAAGCTAGCGCGCATGGTGGGGCATATTACCTACCTCTCGGAAGACGCCATGGGCAGCAAGTTTGGCCGCGACCTGCGCAGCGACGACCTTAACTTCGGTTTCGACGTTGAGTTTCAGGTGGAGTCCTACCTGCGCTATCAGGGCGACACCTTCTCCACCGCCTTTGACGCCAATACCTACCTGCTGATGACCAAGGCACTGGACTACTTTGATCCTTCCGCCACCCAGGGGGGCGACTTAGCCAAAGCCCTGGCCCCCGCGCAGTGCCCGTTTTTGATTGTCAGCTTTACCACCGACTGGCGGTTTCCGCCCTCCCGCTCCAGGGAACTGGTCGATGCGCTTACCCGGGCAGGCAAGTCAGTCAGTTATGCCAACATCGAATCACCCCATGGGCACGATGCTTTTTTACTTTCAGCACCGCGCTACGACGCCATCTTCAGCGCCTTTATGACCCGCGCTGCTCGGGAGCTAAAGCTCGCTGAAGCGGGCGATGACCAAGCGGGCAACGTGGGAACGAGCTCAGAGGAGACGCCATGATGCGCGCCGATCTAGAATTGATATACGACTGGGTACCCGAAGGCGCCCACGTGCTCGACCTCGCCTGTGGCGACGGCGAACTGCTGGAAACACTGGCGAATAATAAGAACGTAACCGGCTATGGCTTAGAGATCGACCATGACGGTATTAATGCCTGCGTGGCCCGTGGCGTCAGCGTAATTGAGCATAACCTGGATGACGGCTTAAGCAGCTTTTGCGATAACAGCTATGACCAAGTGATCATGACTCAGGCGCTGCAAGCGCTGCGCCGCCCGGACAAGATGCTCGATGAAATGCTGCGCGTCGCCGAAGAGGGGATTATCACTTTCCCTAACTTCGCCTACTGGCGCCACCGTGTGCACTTGGGCCTGCGCGGCTATATGCCGGTCTCCAAATCGCTGCCTCACGCCTGGTATGACACGCCCAACATCCACCTGTCTACATTTAATGACTTTGAGCATCTATGCCGGAAAAAGGGCTTGGTGATTGTTGATCGTGCGGTGGGCGTGGGAGATCATCAAGGTCACTGGAAATCGCGGCTATGGCCCAACCTGTTTGGTGAAATTGCCATTTTCCGCGTTCGCCGGCGCTAGACGTCAACACTCCATTGATAGGTCATCCAAGGAG
Source organism: Halomonas sp. BDJS001 (assembly GCF_026104355.1). NCBI lineage: Bacteria > Pseudomonadati > Pseudomonadota > Gammaproteobacteria > Oceanospirillales > Halomonadaceae > Halomonas > Halomonas sp. BDJS001. The sequence continues at coordinate 392,549 of NZ_CP110535.1, read as the reverse complement.
CCTCACCATGTTACGCAGATTAATGATCGGTGCCGCCCTTGTCGGCACGCTGTTCGCCGCCGCTGGGGCCCACGCGGAGCAGTTCGTCAGCGTGGGCGATTACGAGATTCACTACAGCGCGGTGAACAGCAGTTTTTTGACCCCAGAGGTGGCCCAGGCGAACAACCTCCAGCGCAGCGCTAACCGCGGCCTGGTCAATGTAAGCGTTCGCGAACGTCAGGACGATGGCACTACCCGTCCCGTTAACGCCAGCGTCCAGGGTCACGTTAGCGGCTTGACGGGTACCCAAGAGTCGCTCAGCTTTCGCACCGTGCACGACGGTGATGCCACCTACCATCTAGCGCCGTTTACCCTGCGCGACGATGAGAACATGCACTTTGAGCTAAGCGTGCGCTACGACCGCAACGCCGCCCCCGAGCCGGTGAATTTTATTCAGCGTTTTTATATTGATCGCTAGGCACTACTGTATAGCTCTCGACATGCCGTGGGCAGATTGTCGCAAGGGCGCTGTAAACCCATCCTTGGGCGCTACTTTCGCCATCTGATCGCCATGGATGGCGTGAATGCCGGAATTGAAGGGAATAGTTTCCGGCCATGGCGAAAGACCCTTGCTTACAACTACCCACGGCCTCTGGTTAAATTCCAACGCAGACAAACTATCTACAGTCGCACAGGCAGGTGGCGGGTTAACCCTACGCCGATGGGGCGCCCCTGCTTCCGCTCCACGTCAATGCCATAGGCCAGCACTTCCACCCCGCAGGCAGCGGCCTCCGCCAGGGCTGCCGAGTAAGTGGCATCAATATGCGCAGCGGCGGCCACGTCAGCAATACCTTCGTGGGCGACACAAAACAGCAGCACTGCCCGTTCACCCTGCTCTGCCAACACACGCAGCGAATGCAGATGCTTGGTGCCGCGCACGCTTACCGAGTCCGGAAAGTAGCCGTGGCCGTCCGGCTCTTTGAGGGTGACCTGCTTCACCTCGATATACGCCCGTCCTCGCTCTGGATCGTCCAGCCTAAAATCGAGCCGGGCATCGGCCACTTTCACCTCTCGACGCAGCGTGGCGTAGCCTGCCAAGGGCGCTAACTCACCCGCCTCCAACGCCGCCTCCACAATGCGGTTAGCGCGGCCGGTATGCACCGAGGCGAGCGCCAACTGTCCATCGGCTTGGGGTAGCTCGATAAACTCCCACGTCCAGGCAAGCTTGCGTTTAGGGTTGTCACTGGGCGACAGCCACACGCGGCACCCCGGCACGTTCACCGCCTTCATGGAACCGGTATTCGGGCAGTGGGCCACCACCTCGCGGCCATCGTCTAAACGAATATCGGCTAGAAAGCGTTTGTAACGTTTGAGTAGCGTGCCTGGCACAAGCTCGGGGTAGCTGAGCATCACAGCCTGCCCACAAAGCGGGCAATCCGCGCTACCGCCTCTTCCAGGCGGGCAACGTCATTGGTAAACGCAATGCGCACATGGTGCTCACCGCCACGTACGGCAAAATCAATACCTGGGGTAATCGCCACGTTCTCCTCCTGCAATAAGCGATCGCAAAAGGCCTGGCTGTCGCGGCTATAGCGGGAGATATCCAGCCACAGATAGAACGCGCCCTGGGGTGGTAGATCCGGCGCCAGCCCCAAGCCTGCCAGCCCCTCCAGCAGCACCTGGCGGCGCTCTTTTAGGGTTTCACGGCGCTGTTCAAGAATATCCCGACACTCGGGCGTAAACGCCGCCAGGGCGGCATGCTGCGACGGCGTCGCCGCGGCCAGAAACATGTTCTGCGCCAGCCGCGTTAATGGCTCCACCGCATGCTCCGGCGCCACCAGCCAACCCAGGCGCCAGCCGGTCATGCCAAAATATTTGGAGAAACTGTTGACCACAAAGGCGTTGGCTGAGAGCGAGGTCGCCGACAGCGGTGACTCGTCGTAGTTAAGGCCCTGATAAATCTCATCGACGATCACCTCGCCTTCGCGCTCAGCGACCGCTGCCAGTACTGCAGAGAGCTGTTGCGCGCTCAACGTGTGGCCGGTGGGGTTAGAGGGCGACGCCAACATCGCCAGACGAGTATCCTCACGCCAGTGCTGGGCGACCAGTGCAGCGTCCAACTGCCAGCCGCTCTCACGACCCACGGACACCGCATCAATCTCGGCGCCCGCCAGGGCCATAAAGTGCCGGTTACAGGGGTAGTTGGGGTCAGCCATTAACACCCGTGAGCCACTTTCGACGAGTAGTTGGCTAGCCAGCAGCAGTGCGCCCGACGCGCCGGGCGTTACCAAAATGCGCGCCGGATCAACCGTAGCGTTAAAATGCTCGGCGTAATGCCCGGCGATCGCCTCGCGCAGCGCAGGGAGCCCAGCCGCTGGGGTGTAGCGGGTATGGCCACTGGTCAACGCCTGCTGCCCGGCCGCGATAATCGGCTCGGGGGTAGCAAAATCCGGCTCGCCCACTTCCAGATGAATCACATCGTGCCCGGCCGCTTCCCGTGCCTGGGCCATTTCCAGCAAATGCATGACCCGAAAAGGGGCAACGTGATCGACACGCGAATTCCAGGCCATAACGGCTCCTTCATCAATTCATTTTTAAAACGGGGTAAATATTGAAAAACTAACTAAAACATGGCGCTAGTCATATTCAAGGCCAAACAATCGTCGAAAGCTCACCATTATGCTTGCAACCCAGCCATTTTTCAGCTAAACAAGCATCCCTTTGGCGTGAGATCGTGACAATCGCTCATGGTCGATCAGTAGTCACATATGTAAGGGGCAGTCCCATGCCAGTAGCAGAAAAGAAACCGGAAGCGTCCAAGTCCTTCACCCCGTATGAGCCAGCGCCGGGTGAAGAGTATATGAACGAGCAGCAGCTAGCGCACTTCCGTCAGCTGCTGCTGGATTGGAAACAGGATCTCATGGAAGAGGTGGATCGTACCGTACGCCACCTGCAGGAAGATGCGAATAACTACGCCGACCCCGCCGACCGCGCCACCCAGGAAGAGGGCTTTAGCCTGGAACTGCGCACTCGGGATCGCGAGCGTAAGCTGCTCAAGAAAATTAACGAAACCATCGATAAAATCGATGATGATGACTACGGCTTCTGCGAAGCCTGCGGCGTTGAGATCGGCATTCGCCGTTTAGAAGCTCGCCCCACCGCCACCCTCTGCGTGGACTGCAAAACCTTGGCAGAACTCAAGGAGAAGCAGCTCGGCGGCTGAGCACTAACACAACGTTCTACTTGAACGCGGGCACCTTAGGGTGCCCGTTTTTGTTGGCAGCGCTTGCCTGAACCACCAAGGACGACGCTACAATGAACGACTCAATTGGCTACCGTGGCCGCTTTGCACCTACGCCCTCAGGCCCGCTGCACTTTGGCTCTTTGGTCGCCGCTTTAGGCAGCTACCTGGACGCCCGTGCGGCACAGGGGGAGTGGTTGGTACGCATTGAGGATATCGACCCGCCCCGCTGCCCCGATGGCGCGGCGAGCACGATCCTGCGTCAGTTGGAAACCTTTGGCCTGGAGTGGGATGGGAGTGTTGTGTGGCAGCACACCCGTGATGCGGCTTATCAAACTGCCTTAGACCAGCTGATCCAACTCGGTATTGCCTACCCCTGCAGTTGCTCCCGTAAGCAGTGGCAGGCGTTTGATATCTACCCCGGCTGGTGCCGCGATGGCGTTTACGACCCCACCAAACCAGTGGCCTGGCGGCTACGCAGCGACCTTGGCGAGCGCCCTATTCAATGGCAAGACCGGCTATTCGGCGCGCAGCAGTTTGACCCCGCTGAACTGGGCGATGTGGTATTAAAGCGCAAAGATAATCTATGGGCCTACCAGTTGGCCGTGGTAGTCGATGACGCCGAACAGCAAATTACCGATGTGGTGCGCGGGCTCGACCTGCTCGATAACACCCCCTGGCAGCGCCAGTTGCAGAGTGCGCTTGGGCTACCGCAACCACGCTACCTGCACTTACCACTGATCGTCACTGCTGAAGGTCAGAAGCTCTCGAAGCAGAACCTGGCCCCCGCCCTGGCAGAAGATGAGCGGGGAGTACGGCGGCAGCTCTTTCAGGCCCTGGCAGCACTTGACCAAGCACCGCCTCAGGCGCTTGCTGCTGAGTCCCCGGCGACTCAGCTACACTGGGCGGTAGACAACTGGTCACTTGAACAACTGCGCCCAGCGAAGCACCGTTCAATACCGCCCTCCTCATCAACAGGAGATTGATATGTACGTCTATCGCATCATGCTGTTTCTGGTGTTTGGTGGCTATCTGCTCTCTCCGCTACTGATGAATGGCTGGAGCGACCCGGAGGCCGCCTGGTACCGGCCCTTTGCGATTTGGGGTGGTTTAATTGCGTTAACCCTCTGGCTGGAGCAGAAGAGGAAGCTTGATGAACGTTGAGATAGTCGGTGTCCTACTGCTGGGGCTGGGCTATTTAGCGCTGCTGTTTGGCTGCGGTTTTGTAGTAGAACGCGGCTGGATACCGGTGCGCATTACCCGCCATCCCATTGTCTATACCCTTGCCCTGGGGGTTTACGCCAGCGCCTGGGCGATTTACGGCAGCGTGGAAATGGCCGCCCATGCCGGGTTTGGCTTCCTCGCCTACTACCTGGGCGCAGCGGGTGCCTTCTTGCTGGCCCCCGTGCTACTCGTGCCTATCCAGCGCATCACCCGCACCTATCAACTAACGTCGCTGGCGGATCTGTTTGCTTTTCGCTTTCGCTCCCGCTGGGCGGGCACGCTGGTCACCCTGGTCAGTCTGCTGGCAGTGCTGCCCCTACTCGGTATTCAGGTACAAACCCTCAGCGAAGCCATCAATATCATCACCGTCAGCCAAGCGGGGGGCAGCGTTGCACTGCTTTTTTGCGCGGTAATCGCCGCTTTCGCGGTGATTTTCGGCGCCCGCCACAGCCAGTCTCATGGCCGCCACGATACCCTGCTAAGCGCCATCGCGTTTGAATCGATTGTTAAGCTGCTGGCGATGCTGGGACTAGGGGCTGTTGCCATGTGGATGGTGTTTGACGGCCCCGGCGACTTACAGCGTTGGCTGGAAGGCCCTGGCGCAATCCTCCAGCAGCAGACGCCCAAACTTGACCCTGCTCAGTGGCGCACCCTGCTGCTGCTGTTTTTTGCCGCAGCCTTCATGATGCCGCATCTGTTTCATATCAGTTTTTCAGAAAGTCTATCGCGGCACACCCTGCTACAAGCAAGCTGGACGCTGCCGCTGTTTCTGCTGCTCATGGCGCTGCCCGTGCCGTTGATTTGGTGGGCGGCACAATCGATCAACCCTGACATTCCCATCGCCGCCTATGCCGCCTACCTAATGAGCGAGCACTGGTGGGTGGGGGCAGTGGCATTTATCGGCGGGTTAGCCGCCGCTAGCGGCACCATGATTATAATTGCGTTGGCGCTTTCTGGCATGGTGCTTAATCATATTGTGCTGGTAGCGAGGCCCCCGGAAGCACGCAGTGATCTCTACGGCTGGTTGCTGTGGCTACGCCGTGGGCTCGTGGTCGCGGTGATTATCGGCGGCTGGGTGTTTTACCAATGGGTGGGGCGCCATCATGGCCTCATCGGCTTGGGGTTAGCCGCCTTTGTCGGCATGGCTCAGTGCCTGCCCGGCATGCTGGCACTGCTCTATTGGCCGGGAGCTAACCGTAAAGGCATGGTGATTGGCCTGATCGCCGGTGTCGGCGTATGGCTATGGGGCCTTTGGCTGCCGCTTATGTTTTCGCTCCCCGTACCGACGCTACCCATTACACCGCTTACCGACACTGGTGCACCGGTTTGGTACAACGTCACGTTGCTGTCGTTAGCGGTCAATATCCTGCTGCTGATTGTGATATCGCTGTTCACGCGTATTTCTGAAGGTGAGCAGTCCGCCGCAGAGGCGTGCTCGGTGGATGCCGTTATCCGCTCCAAACGCTTTCCACTGGAAGCCGCCACGGCCAGCGACTTTTCTACCCACTTAGCCCACGCACTCGGCGATGAAGCAGCCAGCCGCGAAGTGAACAGGGCCCTGCAAGCGCTCAACTTAACGCCCCAGGAGCGCCGCCCCTATGCCCTGCGCCGCTTACGTGACCGAATTCAGGCAAACTTGTCTGGTTTGATGGGGCCTTCAGTGGCTCGGGACATCGTCGATCGCTACCTGCCCTACCGCCATGACGACACCCCGGAAACCGACGATATTCACTTTGTCGAGAGTCGACTGGAAGCTTACCGCTCGCGACTAACAGGGCTAGCCCGTGAGCTCGACGGCTTGCGCCGTCACCACCGGCAAACCCTGGCCTATCTGCCTGTCGGGCTGTGCGTTCTGGGGGATGACGATGAGCTCTTGATGTGGAATCAGGCGCTCTCGCAGCTCTCGGGAATTAGCGGTGAAAGTGTGATCGGCTCACGCCGCGATAGCCTGCCAGCCCCCTGGCCCAGGCTCTTGGGCAGCGCGTTAGATGCCACGCCAGGCCCGCTCTACAAGCAAGCGGTGGCGCTGCACGGCCGGGACTACTTCCTGACCCTGCACAAAGCCATTCTCAGCGGCAATGACAGCCGTGGCGGCAGCGTCATCCTGATTGAAGACCACACCGAAATGAAGTGGCTGGAAGATGAGTTAGTGCATGCCGCGCGGCTCGCCTCTATCGGCCAGCTAGCCGCCGGGGTCGCCCATGAAATTGGTAACCCGATTACCGGCATCTCATCTCTGGCGCAAAATCTCCGCTACGACACCAACGATCCTGCCCTGCTGGAGACCGCCGACCAAATCCAGCAGCTTACTCAAAGGGTCACCAAAATCGTTAACTCATTGGTTGGCTTTGCCCATGGGGGGCGCCAGTCGGTGCCGCTGCCCGCCTCGCCGGTGGCGCTTGCATCGATTAGCGAAGACGCACTGCACTTGATCCATCTCGCCCGCTCGGGAGAGGATGTTATCCTAACCAATGAGACACCCGACGATGTGGTGGTGCGTGGCGATGCCCAGCGATTAACACAAGTGATGGTCAATCTGCTCAGTAATGCCAGGGATGCCTGTGGTCTGGGAGGAGAAGTTCACATTACCGCAGGATGCCAAGGGCAGCTTGCCTGGTGGCGGATAGTCGATAACGGTCAGGGCATCGACCCACGGGTACGAGACCACTTATTCGAGCCCTTTACCACCACCAAACCCGCCGGCGAGGGCACCGGCCTGGGCCTTTCTCTGGCCTACCAGATTATCAATGAGCACCAGGGTAAAATAGACGTGGCCTCGCCACCCCCGGGACAGCCTCGCGGCACGGCCATTACGCTATGGTTGCCGCTTTACCAACAGGATGATCAGCCAACCCATGCCCAGGATTCTGATTGTTGAAGATGAAGCGATTATTCGCAGCGCATTGAAGCGGCTGCTGGAACGTCACGACTATACGGTCAGCGAAGCAGGCAGCGCTGAGGAGGCCTGCCAGCTTGAGCTCACCGGTTTCGATCTCATTATTAGCGACCTGCGCCTACCGGGCGAACCGGGCACGACGCTGATCGCGGCAGCCGTGCCCGTACCGGTATTGATCATGACCAGTTATGCGAGCATGCGCTCGGCGGTAGAAGCACTCAAACTAGGCGCGGTGGACTATGTCGCCAAGCCCTTTGACCACGCGGAGCTGCTTGAAACCGTTGAGCGGATCCTGCATAAGCAGTCCATGCAACAGAGCCCTCCGCCGGATATCACCGATGCAGGCGGCAGCCGACAAACCATGATCGGCAACTGCGTCGCCATGCAGCAGGTCTACACCCGCATCAGTAAAACCGCCCCCGCCGATGTCACCGTACTGATTCTCGGCGAGTCCGGCACCGGTAAAGAACTGGTGGCACGCGCTATTCACCAGCAGAGCAAACGCGCCAAGGCACCGCTGATCTGCGTCAACTGTGCAGCGATTCCTGAAACGCTGATCGAATCCGAACTGTTTGGTCATGAGAAAGGCGCTTTTACCGGCGCCAGCGCTGCGCGCACCGGGTTAGTCGAAGCCGCTGATGGCGGCACGCTGTTTTTGGATGAGATTGGCGAGCTTCCATTGGATGCCCAGGCACGCCTGCTACGCGTTTTGCAAGAGGGTGAAATCCGCAAAATCGGCTCGGTCGAAACCCGCCACGTTAACGTCCGTCTCATTGCGGCCACTCACCGTGATCTGCGGGCGCTGTCGAAAACCGGCGAGTTTCGCCTCGACCTTTACTACCGCCTGAACGTGATGCAGATCGAGCTGCCTCCCCTGCGCGAGCGTGAGGATGACGTGCTTGAGATCGCTGACATCCTGCTCGACAAAGCGTGTAAACGGCACGAGCGCACGGGGCTGCGCCTATCCCGCGCAGCCCGTCAGGATCTGCGCGACTACCCATGGCCGGGCAATGTACGCGAGTTGGAGAATGCCCTTGAGCGCGGGGTAATTCTTGCCGAAGGACATCTGATCCACCCGGATGATCTGGGACTGGCACCGGCTACCCCTCGCCCCCATACACCGCCCGTTAATGCCTCAGTTAGCAGTGGCAGCGGGGATAAAAACGCCGAAGAGAATGAAGACGACCTCTCTTTAGAAGATTACTTCCAGCACTTTGTGCTTGAGCACCAAGACCAAATGAGTGAGACCGAACTGGCACAAAAACTGGGTATTAGTCGTAAAAACCTCTGGGAGCGGCGCCAACGTTTGGGGATACCGCGCAAAAAAACCGCCCGTCGCCCAGGCTAACCCCCTGGGCAATGCTATCCGCTCATGCCATCACACACTTACGACTATCGTCTAATATACTGATTTAGATAAGAAATATCCTGCCTGACGCTACCCAGGCACTGTTACCTTCCCACACAACACCGCGCACAAACGGACGCAAAAGGGGTAACACTTCTCGCGCTACAAAGTTCCGCGGTGACTTAAAAAACTCCAACCTTCTGAAATTTATAATTTATTAAATAGGTGGCACAGGGTCTGCAGTATTACTGGGTAAGAAAAACAAACTGGGCATAGCGGTAGGTCGCCAATAAAAACAACATGACCTCACCCCCACCTGAGCCACAACAAGAACAACAGGGCCAGGTAGAGATAACGGTACTAATAAAAACAACAGGCTTGAATCTCATTACTTGCTTGCGCAGGCAACACAGGCGCAGCGAACAATAATAAAAGCAGCAAGTGGCCCGATAAGGACGCGACGTACAACGTGACTCGGCATCCTAACAACAACAATAGCTGTCAGTGTGTGCACCCCGGCGCCAATAATAATTCCCCGGGGGGAGAAAAGTTCGCGGTTGGATTATTGTTTTGAATACGAGGCGGTCGGAACTACCGTGCTCCTCACGCCTACCGACTGTGGTGCGTATTCAGGGCGATGTGCCATCATGAAGAAAAATAGCAGCACGGACGCTGATTGATTGCTTGATAGGGGAGGCTCTCTTAGCCTCCCCTTTCCGTGTCTGTCCACTATAAAACTCGATGCAAAAGGCTGTGAGCATCACGCGCTGGCGTCAAGTGCTTTGCAAGCCGCTCTTTGCAAGCCATAGAGGGTCGGCTACACTCAGCCATTCGTGGTTTATGTTCAGTACTCGTTTGAAGTGTTTTCTAACGACTATGTTTACGACCATTTTTTCGTATCCTGCGAGTTGAAATCGTCGCATGTTTAAAGGATTTACCCGTTTCCTACACAGCCCGGGGGAGCAATTGAAAACCTTGCTTGATCCCCAAGAGAGCAGCACCAGCGCCCTTGCTCCGCGCAACATCCCTCGGTCCGAGCACCCTGTTTCTCGCCAGCATATTAGTGATGCCGCGTTAAAAGTGCTTTATCGCCTTAGCGGTGCCGGTTACGACGCCTATTTAGTAGGCGGCTGCATACGCGATGCGCTGCTTGGCAAGATGCCCAAGGATTTTGACGTCGCCACCAACGCCACTCCCGAGCAGGTTCGCGATCTATTTCGTAATTCGCGCCTGATTGGCCGCCGTTTTCGGATTGTCCACGTGCGCTTTGGCCGCGAGGTCATTGAGGTCACCACTTTCCGTGGCAAACCCCAAGACGAGCATGGCGATCACATTGCCCACCAGTCCGATGAAGGGTTACTGCTACGCGACAATGTGTGGGGCAATATTGAAGAGGACGCGCTGCGCCGCGACTTCACCGTTAATGCGCTCTACTACAATATCGCCGATTTCAGCATCACCGATTTTGCCAATGGTGCCGAAGACATCAAGACCCGCACCCTGCGTCTGATTGGCGATCCGGCGACACGTTACCGCGAAGATCCGGTCAGAATGCTACGGGCGGTGCGCTTTGCGGCTAAGCTCGACTTTACGCTAGACCCCGCCACCGAAGCGCCAATGTACGATCAGGCGCCGCTGCTGCTGCAGATTCCTCCTGCACGTCTATTCGATGAAGTGCTCAAGCTGTTTATGTCGGGACACGGCTTGGTCACCTTCCGACTGCTTAGCCACTACGGCCTGTTTGGCATGCTGTTCCCCGAGGCTGAAGAAGCCATGGCCGATGCCGCCTGGGCCGAAGAGCTGATTGAGCAGGCGCTGACCAACACTGATAAACGTATCGCCGAAGAGCGCCCGGTTACCCCGGCCTTTCTATTGGCAGCCTTCTTATGGGCGCCGGTCAAGCATCGTCAGGAAGCGCTGGAGCAAGAGGGCATGCCCCCTATTCCCGCCCTGCAAGCAGCAGCTCAGCAGGTGGTCTCTCGTCAGTTAGAGTTCACCTCGATCCCCAAGCGCTTTGGCATTCCCATGCGGGAAATTTGGGAATTACAGCAGCGTCTGCCCCAGCGGCGCGGTAAAAAAGCCTTTCAAACCCGGGAGCACCCGCGCTTCAGGGCCGGCTATGATCTGCTGCTGCTACGCGAACAGGCAGGCGAAATACCCAGTGGTTTAGGCGAGTGGTGGACGGCATTTCAGCGCGGCGATGAGCACGAACAGCGTCGCTTACTGCAAAAAGTGGGTGGCGACCCCGCCAGCCAGGGTGATCGTCGTCGCAAACGGCGCCGTAAGCCGAGCGCGCCAGAGTAGTGGGTGCTTCTCCCCAGCTCGCCTATATTGGCTTGGGTAGCAATCTAGAGTCGCCTATCGAGCAGGTTCGCGAGGCCCTCAACGAGCTGGCAATGCTACCACTAAGTCGATTGGTGGTAGCCTCATCGCTCTACGCCAGCCGCCCTGTGGGCCCACAGGATCAGCCGGACTTTATCAACGCCGTAGCGGCGCTGGAGACACACCTCTCGCCACTGGCACTGCTTGATCAGCTTCAGGCGTTAGAGCAGCAGCATCGCCGCCGCCGCCAGCGCCACTGGGGGCCTCGAACGCTCGATCTGGATCTACTGCTCTACGCCAACGACGCTATCGACACGCCTCGGCTACGCGTCCCCCACCCGCAAATGACTGCCCGGGCCTTTGTACTGCTCCCCCTTGCCGAGATCGCCCCCTCTCTAGATCTGCTCCAACAGCCGCTATCCACATGGCTTGAGCAAGTTGAAAACCAAGGCTTGGAACGCTTATCTAACGCCTAGTGTGCGGCTAACGCTACCTTTTGACACAAATCTCGACACCGACACCCCATTCAGGTAACAATCACCGGTTACGCCACTTCGCGCATGCAGGGATGCAGCATCAATAATGGTCGGCTGCCTATGTCGCAGCGGCCTCACGTAAAACATGAGAGCACGCCATGAAAACCGTCACCCTAAGCACGCTGCAGGCCTATAAGCAGGCTGGCGAGACGTTCAGTTGCCTAACCGCTTACGATGCCTCCTTTGCCCACGCGGCAAGCCAGGCGGGCATTGATGTCCTGCTGGTCGGTGATTCGCTGGGCATGGTGCTACAGGGCCATAACAGCACTCTCCCCGTCACCATTGACGATATCGTTTACCACACCCGCTGCGCGGCACGTGGCAAAGGCCACAGCCTGCTGATGGTGGATCTGCCGTTTATGAGCAACGCCACCACCGAGCGCCTGTTGGAAGATGCCGGTGCCGTGATGCGCGCGGGAGCGGAACTGGTCAAGCTGGAAGGTGAAGCGTGGATGGCCGATGGCATACGTGAACTTACCCGCCGCGGCGTACCGGTATGTGCACACCTTGGGTTAACCCCGCAAACCGTGCATCAGCTAGGTGGCTATAAAGTGCAGGGCCGCGATGCCGCTCATGCGGAACGCATCATTAATGACGCAAAAGTACTTGTCGAGGCAGGCGCTTCGGTGATTCTGCTCGAGTGCGTTCCTGCCAGCCTGGGCAAAGCGGTTACCGCTGCGCTGGATGTACCGGTGATTGGCATTGGCGCAGGGCCGGATACCGATGGCCAGATCCTGGTAATGCACGATGTGCTTGGCGTTACCCATGGCCGTACGCCGCGCTTTGTAAAAAACTTCATGGCTGAGGCTGATAGCATTCAAGCGGCTTTCCAGCACTACCACGAAGCCGTCAAAACCCGCGCCTTCCCGGCTCAAGAGCACTGTTTCTAAGCACCGTTTCTAAAAACCGTTTTTAAGAACCGCTTTTAACAGCCGTTTTAAGACAGCTCGACTATCGCCCATTTTTTGTTATTGACACGAAACGACTATGCGCACTTTGCGAGATATTGATCAGCTACGCAGCACGCTGCGAGATTACCGCCAACGGGGCCAGCGTATTGCCCTGGTACCCACCATGGGCAACCTACATGCCGGGCACCTGGCACTGGTCGCCTGCGCGCGCAAGCACGCCGACATTGTGGTCGCAAGCCTGTTTGTCAATCCGATGCAGTTTGGCCCAGGCGAAGATTTAGACGGCTACCCGCGTACCTTTGATGCCGATCAAGCGCAGCTTATCAAAGCCGGTTGCGACGTGCTGTTCGCCCCGGCGGTAAGCTCGCTCTACCCCAACGGCTTGGACGCCCAGACCCGCGTGCATGTGCCCGTGGTGGGCGAAGGGCTGTGCGGCGGCTCACGCCCCGGCCATTTTGACGGTGTCTCCACCGTGGTCAGCATGCTGTTTAATCTGGTACAGCCAGACGTCGCCTGCTTTGGGGAGAAGGATTACCAGCAGCTGGCGGTGATTCGTAAGCTGGTGTGTGATCTGCATATGCCTATCGAGATTATCGGCGTGCCCATCGTGCGCGCAGAAGATGGCTTGGCACTGTCATCACGCAACGGTTATTTAAGTAGCGAGGAGCGTGCAATCGCCCCTGCGCTTTATCGCACGCTGTGTACGCTTCGCGATGCCTTAGCGCGCGGGGAACCTATCGAAAAGGTACTACGCCAGGGCCATACCGCGCTGTATGATGCGGGCTTTACGCTGGACTATCTGGAACTGCGCGATGCCACGCTAGGCCCCATTAACCTAGCAACCCGCCATGCGGTACTGCTGGTCGCCGCCAAGCTGGGCCCGGCGCGATTAATCGACAACCTCACTGTTCAACTCCCGGCCAGCGCTGCCAGAGAATAAACAAACAACGGGTAACAATAGGAACTCACATGCATACCATCATGCTCAAAGCCAAGCTGCACATGGCACGCGTCACTCACGCGGTACTCAACTACGAAGGCTCCTGCGCCATCGACGGCGACCTGCTGGATATGGCGGGCATTCGTGAAAATGAGCAGATCCAGATTTACAACGTCGAGAATGGAGAACGCTTCACCACTTACGCCATTCGCGGCGAGGAAGGCTCCAAGCTTATATCGATCAACGGCGCTGCGGCCCACCTCGCCGCGCCGGGCCACCGGATCATTATCTGCAGCTACGCCCACTACTCTGAAGCAGAGCTGGAAAAGCATCAGCCCGCGCTGGTGTATCTCCAGGAAGGCAACCACGTCAGCCACACCAGCAATATTATCCCGGTGCAGCTGGCCTGATCACAACTGGCCTAATCTTAGCACCTCTAATGCTTTCTTCTGACGGGCCACATGTTGGCCCGTTTTTATTTGCCCATAAAGGTTTATTGCCGCAACGCATCACCATCCCCTATGCTGAAGGGACGGCTGACAGAGTAAGAATAAAAGAGAACGGCTGACAGAGCAGGCCTATCGGGCATCTGGCATCAGACTGTCTGTTAATCACTTCAGGAGTCATTTTATGCAAGAAGTAGTCATTGTTGCGGCACGCCGCACCGCTGTGGGCGCTTTCGGTGGTTCCCTCGCAGGCATTCCCGCGAGCGATCTGGGCGCTCTGGTGATCAAGGATATCCTCGCCTCCACCGGCGTTGCTCCCGATCAGGTTGACGAAGTGCTACTGGGTCAGGTGCTCACCGCAGGCGTTGGCCAAAACCCAGCGCGACAAGCGGCCATCAAGGGCGGTCTGCCAGACTCGGTACCGGCCATGACCATCAACAAAGTGTGTGGCTCAGGGCTTAAAGCACTGCATCTCGCCACTCAGGCAATCCGCTGCGGCGATGCCGAGCTGATTCTGGCCGGCGGCCAGGAGAATATGTCCGCTTCGCCTCACGTACTGCCCAATTCCCGCAACGGTCAGCGCATGGGCGATTGGAAGGCGATTGATTCCATGGTGCACGACGGCCTGTGGGATGCGTTCAACAACTACCACATGGGCATTACTGCCGAGAACTTAGCCGAGAAGTACGGTATCACCCGCGAAGCGATGGACGAGTTCGCCGCGGCGTCACAGCAGAAAGCCGCTGCCGCCATCAAAGAAGGTAAGTTCAAAGGCCAGATCGTGCCGGTGGAAATTCCCCAGCGCAAAGGCGATCCGGTGGTATTCGACACCGACGAAAACCCACGGGAAGTGACCGCCGAGAAGCTTGGCGGCATGCGCCCTGCGTTTAAGAAGGACGGTACCGTTACCGCCGGTAACGCCTCGGCGCTCAACGACGGCGCGGCAGTGGTGATGCTCTGCTCCGCCGAAAAAGCCAAGCAGCTGGGGCTAGAGCCGCTGGCACGCATCGCCGCTTACTCCAACGCAGGCGTTGACCCCGCCATTATGGGTATCGGCCCCGCACCGGCCACCCGCCGCTGCCTGGAAAAAGCCGGCTGGAGTCTGGACGATCTGGACTTGGTGGAAGCCAACGAAGCGTTTGCCGCCCAGGCGCTATCCGTCAATAAAGAGCTCGGCTGGGATACCTCTAAAGTGAACGTCAACGGCGGCGCGATCGCCCTGGGCCACCCCATCGGTGCCTCCGGCTGCCGCGTACTGGTCACGCTGCTCCACGAAATGATCGCCCGCGACGCCAAAAAAGGCCTCGCGACGCTGTGTATCGGTGGCGGTCAGGGTGTTGCGCTGGCTATCGAGCGTCCTTGATTATTGTCTGAGGTAACGCCAAACCAATGCCCCCGCTGCTTACGGGGGCATTTTTTTGTGCCTCCTGGTTCAACGCGTTTTCTGGCCAACTACCTTGGCTGGCGTGCTTAGTACCAACAGCGCCCCCAGCAGGAATAATCCTGATGCGGCCCACATGGCGATGGGTAGGCTAGTACTGTCAACGATACGCCCGCCGACCATCGCCCCCAGGCCAATGGACATATTGAAGGTAAACGCCATCAACGCTGTAGCGGCTTCGGTATTGGGTGCGGTGCGTAGAATCCAGGTTTGAATGCTGACCGAGACGCTGCCGAACACGGCGCCCCATACCATAAGCAGTATCACGCCACTACTCGGCTGCACCCCTAGCAAAGGAAATACGGCCACGACAAGGAGCAGCAAGCTGGGAATCGCCAGCACTGCGCGGTAGGGGTGCCGCCCGGCAAACATACCCGCCGCGATATTACCCACAATGCCCGCCGCCCCGTAAAGCAGCAGCAGACTGCTCACATGGCGCTGGGAAATACCGCTGATCTCTTGCAGGATGGGGCTAATAAAGGTGTAGGCAGCAAAGTGGCCAACCACCACAAAAGCCGTGGTTAACACCGCTACCCGCACGCCACGATTTGTAAACTGCTGGGCGAGGACTTTAAGCCGCACAGGCTCCCGTGGCGGTAACGGTGGTAGCCAACACCACAGCGCAGCGGCCGTTAACAGGCTTAGGACACCCAGCGCCCCAAAGGCGACTCGCCAGTTGCTGAGATCCCCCAGCAGCGTGCCCAGTGGCACACCCAGCACCGAGGCCGCCGCGACACCACCAAAAATCATCGTCATCGCTTTTGGCACCTGAGCCTCTGGCACCAGGCGTGGGGCAATGCTGCCCGCCACCGCCCAAAAGCCACCAATACTAAGCCCCACCAGCACGCGGGCGGCAAGTAACAGGATAAAGCTGCTGGCCAATGCCGATAGCAGACTCCCGGCCACCATTACGGCCATCAATACCGTGAGCATAATGCGCCTGTCCAAGCGCCCCACCGCTACCGGCAACAAAGGGGCTGAAAAGGCAGCGACCACACCGGGCACGGTGACCATTAAGCCTGCCATGCCTGGGGTAACGCCCATTGAATCGGCCACTTGAGAGAGCAACCCAATCGGCAGCTGCTCAGCGGTCACCAGTAAAAAAATGCCGATCATCACGGCCACCACCGCCCACCAACGCGGCGCTTGTTGCTGCTCCATCTGCTGCTCCCTGACTGTCTAAATCCCGGCGCACAAAGCGATACCTAATCACAAAACAATTCTTTGCTAAAATAGTATCTAGCAAAAAAGTGCTTTGCTAAAACAGCACCTAGCAAAAGCATTACCTAGCAAAAACAGTTCTTAGCAAAAACAACGCCCCCGCAGCCAGAGGCTACGAGGGCGGTATCAGAAACCTAGATTACGATTTAAATCGTCGCTTCGGTTTCCGCTGCTTCCGCGGTAAAAGCGGCTTTCTCTTCTTCGGTGATCTCTTTCATCGACAGCTTAACGCGGTTGCGGTTGTCGATATCCAGAACCTTAACGATCACTTCATCGCCTTCGTTCAAGAAGTCGCGCACGTTGTTAACGCGTTCGGCAACGATTTGCGAGATGTGCACCAGGCCATCGGTACCCGGCATGATATTAACGAAGGCACCAAAATCGGCAATACGCACGACCTTGCCCCTATACAGCTTGCCGATTTCCGCTTCAGCGGTAATCGCCAGTACGGTGTCGATGGCGCGCTTGGCGGCGGCTTTATCTTCCGCGTAAATACGCACGGTGCCATCGTCGTCGAGATCAATAGAGGCGCCGGTGTCTTCGCAGATTTTGCGAATGGTTGCGCCACCTTTACCGATAACGTCACGGATCTTGTCCGGATCGATTTTGATCGTTGCCATGGACGGCGCGTTGTCGGAGACATCGCTACGGCTCTGGCTGATAACGACATTCATCTGCTCGAGAATACTCAGTCGCGCAGTCAGTGCTTGCTGCAGCGCGAGCTCCATAATCTCTTCATTGATGCCTTCGATCTTGATATCCATCTGCAGGGCGGTAATGCCCTCTTCAGAACCAGCGACTTTAAAGTCCATATCGCCAAGGTGATCTTCATCACCCAGGATATCAGTCAAGACGGCAAAACCGTCATCGTCTTTCACCAGGCCCATGGCAATCCCGGCGACCGGTGCTTTCAACGGCACGCCTGCATCCATCAAGGCCAGCGAAGAGCCGCACACAGAAGCCATGGAGCTTGAGCCATTGGACTCGGTAATTTCAGACACCACACGAATGGTGTAAGGGAAAGCTTCTTCGGATGGCAGCATCGCCTGGACGCCACGACGCGCCAAGCGACCATGACCGATTTCACGACGTTTCGGGCCACCTATAAAGCCCGCTTCGCCTACTGAGAAGGGAGGGAAGTTGTAGTGCAGCATAAAGCGGTCTTTACGCTCGCCTTCCAGGGACTCGATCAGTTGGGAATCACGCAGGGTACCCAGCGTCGCCACGGCAATCGCTTGGGTCTCACCACGGGTAAAGATGGCGGAACCGTGGGCTTTGGGCAGCACACCGACTTCGATGGCCAGCGGGCGAACGGTCTGGTTGTCACGACCATCAATACGCGGCTCGCCTTTGATAACCCGTGAACGCACCACGCGTTTCTCCAGGCCCGCAAAAGCACCTTTCACTTCGTCGCGACTGAATTTGTCATTCACCGGCTCGCCTTCGTCGGCAGCCAGTAGCTCAATCGCCTGCTCTTTCAGCTCAGCCAGTGCATCCTGGCGCTGCATTTTGTCGGTGATGCGGTAAGCATCGCCCACTTTCGCTTCAAAGGCATCGGCCATGGCGGCTTTCAGCGCCTGGTTCTCTTCGGCAGCCTGCCACTCCCAGCGCGGCTTGCCCGCTTCGGCAACCAGCTCGTTGATCGCCGTAATGGCAACCTGCATCTCTTCGTGCGCGAACAGTACGGCGCCCAGCATTTCGTCTTCAAGCAGCTCTTTAGCTTCAGACTCAACCATCAGCACGGCTTTTTCAGTACCGGCGACGACCATGTCCAGCTCAGAGGTGGCCAATTCTTCAACCGTGGGGTTGAGGAAGTAGCCTTTGTCTTCGTTAAAACCAACGCGGGCTGCGCCAATCGGGCCACTAAACGGCACGCCAGAGATGCTCAGCGCCGCCGAGGTGCCAAGCAAAGCAGCGATATCCGGATCGTGGTTGCGGTCGGTGGAGAGAACGGTACAGACGACCTGCACTTCGTTCATAAAGCCTTTGGGAAATAGCGGACGAATCGGGCGATCAATCAGCCGCGAGGTCAGCGTCTCTTTCTCAGTGGGACGACCTTCGCGCTTGAAGAAGCCGCCAGGAATCTTGCCCACTGCGTAGGTTTTCTCTTGGTAGTGTACCGAGAGGGGGAAAAAGGGTTGGCTCGGGTTAGCCTCTTTACGAGCAACCACGGTACACAGTACAACGGTGTCATCCATGGTAACCATGACAGCGCCGGTGGCCTGGCGAGCAATACGCCCGGTTTCGAGCGTGACGGTGCTACGACCGTACTGGAACGTTTTCTTTACCGGATTCACAGCGACTTCCTTCAGCATTATCAATATCTACTTGTCTATTCGTTTAGGTCGTTTTGACTCGTAACCATTCTAGGCGCTGGAGCGCCATAGGGCTACCAGTTCTCTATTTGCTGTTAAACAGGAAACATAAAAAAACGGGCAGCCCACAAGGAGCTGCCCGCTTCTAATCGTTGCCGTTAACGCTTAACGACGCAGACCCAGACGCTGAATCAGGGACTGATAGCGTTCGAAATCTTTACGCTTTAGGTAGTCCAGCAGCTTACGACGCTGGTTAACCATGCGGATCAGACCACGACGAGAGTGGTGATCCTGTTTGTTGGTCTTGAAGTGATCCTGCAGGCCATTGATGTTGGCGCTCAGCAGGGCAACCTGCACTTCAGGGGAACCCGTATCGTTATCGCCGCGGCCGTATTCGGTGACGATCTCGGCCTTCTTCTCAGCGGTTAAAGCCATCTGTATCTCCAGTAAGCAATATGCCTAAAAATGAATGGGTGAGACCACGCATATTTGCAGTCTCAAGCTACTATTTTACGTCTTGCATCTTACTATTTTCACGTAGGCTGCGGCTTCCTTGCAACTAGCCTTACGAGATAGCGACAGTACTTAACAGCCGCTTTGGTGCCACTTCCTGGGCACCTTTCACTACGCCAAGGCCGATAAACGTCTCGGCGTAATAAAGTCGGGCTACTTCGTCCGGGGCTAATGCGCCGGTTTCGAGAGCAGCGGGCTGGCCGTGGGCCAAACGAGAATGGGCGGTGTCGTCTACCGTCAGTAACGGCAAATGATCCACCAGCACATCCACGGGCATAAGCTCAGCTTCCAGTGCCGCTTGGTCGGCCAATGCTTCCAAGGCCTCTAGCGTCCACATCGCGTCGGCTAAAAAGGGCCCCGTTTTGAGCCTTCTTAGTTGACTGATGTGCGCGCCACAGCCAAGCGCTTGGCCAATATCTTCGGCTAACGTGCGGATGTAAGTGCCTTTACTGCAGCTTACTTCCAGCTCGAAAGCAGTGTCTTCAAACGCTAGCAGGCGCGCATCATACACGCTTACGCGCCGGGCTGCACGCTCTACCTGCTTGCCTTCACGGGCCAACTCGTAAAGTTTTTTGCCGTTATGCTTTAAGGCCGAGTACATCGGCGGCACTTGGTCAATCTCACCGCGAAAACGGCTAAGCACAGCCTCCACGTCATCGACGCTTAGGCTGGGAACCTCGTGCTGCTCCATCACCGTACCTTCCGCATCGCCGGTATCGGTGATCACCCCCAGTTCAATCCGGGTGCGATACACCTTGTCGGCTTCCAGCAAGTGCGACGAGAACTTGGTCGCTTCGCCCAGGCAAATCGGCAATAAGCCGGTTGCCATTGGGTCTAGCGTGCCGGTGTGCCCGGCTTTTTGGGCCTGGAACAGTCGGCGGACTCGCTGCAATGCATGGTTACTGGAAACGCCCTTGGGCTTATCCAGCAGCAGTACGCCATTAACCGGCAAGCCGCGACGTTGACGCGCCACTAGCGAGTTTCCTCACTCTGCTCGGCATCGCTGTCACCCTTATCGTCTTGATAGCGTGCACGATCCGTCGTCACCGCCTCATCAATCAATGAAGAGAGTTGCTGACCGCGCACCACGCTTTCATCGAAATGAAAACGCAGCTCCGGTACATGACGTAGCTTGATGCGCTTGGCAATCTGACTTCTTAGAAAACCGGCGGCGCGCTTAAGCACCTGCAGATTCTCTTTAATACGCTCGGGCTCTTGCTCACCCAACAGCGTGACATAGACATCAGAGTAGCCAAGGTCGCGGCTAACGGTGACACCGCTGACCGTGACCATGCCTAAACGTGGGTCTTTCACTTCGCGTTGGATCAATACCGCCAGCTCCTTCTGGAGCTGGTCGGCTACCCGGTCGGTACGCTTGAATTCGCGCATGTTTAGCTCCTCGCAGCCTTACAGGCTACGCTCGACCTTCACTTGGTCGAAGACTTCGATCTTATCGCCGACTTGGACATCGTTGTAGTTCTTCACGCCGATGCCACACTCCATGCCGTTGCGCACTTCCTGTACATCGTCTTTGAAGCGGCGCAGCGATTCGAGCTCGCCTTCGTAGATCACGACATCGTCACGCAACACGCGGATCTTCTTATTACGATGCACGCTGCCTTCAATCACCATACAGCCGGCGATGGCACCAATCTTCGGTGCACGGAACACATCGCGCACTTCGGCAATACCGACGATCTCTTCTTTCCACTCAGGTGCGAGCATACCGCTCATCGCCTGCTTGACCTCGTCGATCAGCTGGTAAATAACGCTGTAGTAGCGTAGATCCAGACCTTCGCGCTCAACGATCTCGCGGGCAGCAGCGTCAGCACGGACGTTAAAGCCGACCACGATGGCTTCTGACGCAAGCGCCAGGTTGGCATCGGTACCGGTGATACCACCGACACCTGAAGAGACCACGGCCACTTCCACTTCACCGGTAGAGAGCTCTTCCAGGGCGCCTTTGATCGCTTCCAAAGAACCTTGAACGTCGGCTTTGAGGACGATGTTGACCTTGGCCACTTCGTCTTGGCCCATCTGGCTGAACATGTTCTCCAGCTTGGCCTTCTGCTGACGCGCCAGGCGCACTTCGCGGTATTTGCCTTGACGGAAGTTAGCCACTTCGCGGGCTTTCTTCTCGTCGGCCACGACCATAAAGTCATCACCGGCGTCCGGGGTGCCGCCCAAGCCTTGAATCTCTACCGGCATGGCCGGGCCAACCTCGTCTACTTGCTGGGCAAGTTCGTTGGTCAGCGCACGCACGCGGCCGTAGTGCAGGCCAGCCAGGACGATATCACCCTTTTTCAGCGTACCGTTCTGAACCAGTACAGTAGCGACCGGACCACGACCTTTATCAAGGCGTGACTCAACCACTACGCCTTTACCCGGCGCAGACGGAACGGCTTTAAGCTCAAGCACTTCAGAGACCAGTTGGATCGCTTCCAACAACTCTTCAATACCTTCACCGGTTTTGGCGGAAACGTGAACAAACTGGGTGTCACCGCCCCACTCTTCCGAGATCACGCCGTGCTGCGAAAGCTCGTTCTTGATGCGGTCAAGATCGATGCCAGCTTTATCGATCTTGTTGACCGCTACCACCATGGGTACTTCAGCGGCTTTAGAGTGCTCAATCGCTTCAATGGTTTGCGGCATCACGCCATCGTCGGCAGCCACCACCAGAATGACCACATCGGTCGCCTTGGCACCGCGGGCACGCATGGCGGTAAACGCCGCGTGGCCTGGGGTATCCAGGAAGGTAACGCCACCGTGGTTATCTTCCACGTGGTAGGCACCGATATGCTGGGTAATACCACCGGCTTCACCGGTGGCCACCTTCGCTTTACGGATATAATCCAGCAGCGAAGTTTTACCGTGGTCAACGTGCCCCATTACAGTAACAACGGGTGAGCGCGTGATCTCTTCGCCTTCATAGGAGATGCCTTCGAGCATTTCCGTTTCCAGCGCATCGTCTTTTACCAGCTTCGGCGTATGGCCCATCTCTTCTACCACGATCGCAGCGGTATCCTGATCGATGGTTTGGTTGATGGTTACCGCCGCGCCCATGTTAAACATGGCCTTGATCACTTCGTTGGCCTTGATCGACATTTTGTCGGCCAACTCCGCTACGCTGATCGACTCAGGGATCGATACTTCACGCACGATGGGCTGAGTTGGCTTCTGGAAAGCGTGCTTTCCATTGCCGCTCTGGCTGCCACCACGGCGACCACCGCGACGCTGCTCGGCACGTTTCACCTTCTTGCCGCCACCGCGTTTGCGCTCTTCGCGATCACCCCGATCTTCATCGTCGCGACGACCTTTATTCTTCGCTGCCGTCTTCTTCGGCGGAGCGGTACGACGGTCAGTGCGGCCCTCTTTGGGCGGCGCTGGCGGCATATCGTCACCGGAAGGCGTGTCGTCGATCTCAAGATCGGGCACTGGGATATCCGGCGCTGCAGACGCTTTTTCAGCTTTTGGCTTGGTCTCAGCCGGCTTCTTAGCGGCTGCCTCTTTCTTTGCCGCCGCCTCTTCAGCTTCCTTAGCTGCCTGGGCCTTCTGCGCAGCCGCTTTTTCTTCGGCTGCACGCGCATCGCTTACTTTACGCTCTGCTTCGGCTTCCGCCATATCGCCCACTAGCTGGCGCGGGCCGGTGTAACTAGGCTCCGGCGCTTTCGGCTTTTCCTCTTCGGCGCTTTTGACGTAAGTCTTTTTCTTACGTACCTGCACTTCAATGGTTTTACCGCGCTCGCCGGTATTGATACGGCTACGGGTTTTGCGCGTCAGCGTGATGCGGTTTTTACCCGCTTCAGCGGTGTCGCTACCGCCGTGGCTCTTCTTCAAAAAACTCAGCAGCTTCTGCTTATCTTCTTCAGACACGGCATCACTTTCTCGAGCGTGCTTTAAACCCGCTTCCTTCATTTGCTCTAGCAGGCGAGGCACATCACGGCCCACCTTTACTGCGAAATCTTTAACTGTCATATCTGACATATTGACCCTCCTCAGCCCGTGACCTGTTTACTGTGTGTTCGAATCCGATGCGTCATCGATTTCAAACCAGGGCGCACGGGCAGTCATGATCAGTGCCGCTGCGCGCGCTTCGTCCAACTCCTCGATATCGACCAGATCGTCGACAGACTGCTCGGCGAGATCTTCCATAGTGACAATGCCGCGGCTGGCGAGAATGAAGGCCAAGTGGCGCTCCATGCCATCCATCTCCAGCAGATCAGCTGCTGGCTGGGCACCGTCTAGCGCTTCTTCCGAGGCAATGGCCATCGTCAGCAGCTCGTCTTTCGCCCGTGCGCGTAGCTGCTCGACCAAATCTTCATCGAACTCTTCGATTTCGAGCATCTCTTCCATCGGCACGTAGGCGACTTCTTCCAGGGTAGTGAACCCCTCTTCCACCAACAGGCGAGCGACATCTTCATCCACATCGAGGTGCTGGATAAAAGAGTCCACCAGGCTATCAATCTCTTGATCGCGCTTAGATTCCGCTTCCTCTTCGGTCATGACATTAATTCGCCAGCCGGTAAGCTCAGAAGCCAAACGCACGTTCTGCCCGCTCCGGCCAATGGCCTGAGCAAGGTTATCTTGCGCCACGGCCACGTCCATTGCGTGGGCGTCTTCGTCAACAAGAATAGACCCAACATCGGCAGGCGCCATGGCGTTAATCACTAACTGTGCGGGGTTATCGTCCCAAAGCACGATATCGACACGCTCGTTTTGCAGCTCCGAAGAGACTGCCTGCACACGCGAACCGCGCATACCCACACAGGCACCCACAGGATCGATGCGACGATCGTTGGTTTTTACCGCAATTTTGGCCCGTGAGCCGGGGTCCCGCGCAGCGCCTTTGATCTCAATCAACTGCTCGGCGATCTCTGGCACTTCAATTTTGAACAGCTCGATGATCAGCTCCGGGCACGTCCGCGATAGCTGCAACTGGGCACCGCGTGCGTCTGGATCCACTTTGACCAACAAGGCGCGTACCCGCTCGTTCATGCGGTAACGCTCGCCGTGAATCATTTCATTGCGCGGCAGGAACGCCTCAGCGTTTTCGCCCAAATCAATGATCAGGCCATCACGGGTGGTCTTTTTAACGATGCCCGCCACCAGCTCGCCTTCACGATCAGCATATTGGCGCACCACTTCAGCCCGCTCGGCTTCGCGCACTTTCTGTACGATAACCTGCTTGGCGGTTTGTGCAGCGATACGGCCAAACGAGGCATTTTCGATGCTTTTTTCCACCACATCGCCCAATTTCAGCGGTGGGTCGCGCTGTTCGGCAATGCTCTGTTTAATTTCGTAATCTGGCGTTTCGAATTCGTCATCTTCCACCACTGTCCAGGTGCGGAAGGTTTCGTATTCGCCAGTGCGACGGTCAATATGCACGCGCACATTGGCTTCTTCTCTTTCAAAACGCTTGCGTGACGCGCTCGCAAGAGCGGCTTCTACCGCCTCGAAGATGACATCACGCGGGACGCCCTTCTCATTGGAGATCGCGTCAACGACCATTAAAATTTCTTTACTCATGCGTATGCCTCGCCAGAAAACCTATCCTTATGTGCATCACCCCGGCAGCCTGCCGGCAGCGCCGCCACTCGGTCAATCGTCGAACTGCGGTACAATGTGAGCAGAATCAATACTCTCAATTGGAAAGCAGTACTCTTCGCCATCCAGTTGCAGGAGCACTTCATCCCCCTCTACACCGACCAAAAGCCCCTGATACTTGCGCCGCCCATCAAAGGCAGTGCGCAGTTTCAGCGCGACGTGATGACCTTGAAAGCGGGAAAACTGATCCAGGGAATACAAGGGGCGTGCCATACCGGGCGAAGAGACTTCCAACCGGTACTCACCGGCAATGGGGTCTTCTACATCCATAACGGCACTGACTTGGCGGCTAATATCTGCGCAGTCTTCCACGCTGACGCCACTCTCGCGCTCAATATAGATCACCAGACGCGAATTTTTGCCCTGGGAAAGATGCTCAATGCCCCATAGCTCAAAGCCCATGGCAGCAACAACAGGTTCTATCAGCGCGTGAAGCGCAGCGTGTTTAGTGGCCACAGACAAAGCTCCTATAGCCGTTGCATCAGGCACCTGGCCAGGAGTTATTAGATAAGCTAGGTGGCTGATTGGCGTTACTCGGGAATGTGTCTCCGTTTTCCGGACGACATCCGCTATTAAAGTGTTCGTGCTAACGCTATTCTTACTAACAAGGCGGCGCCAATAGTCCGCGCACAAGCGCACTTGCCAGTCAAAAGCTGCTAACAAAAAGCCCCTTCACTGGAAGGGGCTTTTTGAAAGAAACCTTGTGTACCATTTCTTAAGTACTACTTCCAGTACTGTCTTAGCAACATGCAGCAGGCTGTGCCTGAAGCGACTGTTATTTTCTATACAACTTCAGAATAACAATCTAGAACACGTTACTAGAAAATGGTAGCGGGGACCGGATTTGAACCGATGACCTTCGGGTTATGAGCCCGACGAGCTACCAGACTGCTCCACCCCGCATCAATCTAGGTCGACGATAATAGACACAAACACTACTTACGTCAAGAACTTCTTGCGTCAAGCTGTCTTTTTCGCCTCAGGTGCCAAACTTGGCATTCTGGCAACAAAAGAAACATTCTGGGAAGCTGGTGAACCAGCAAAACAGATGGTGCCGAAGGCGGGACTTGAACCCGCACGACCATACGGTCACTACCCCCTCAAGATAGCGTGTCTACCAATTCCACCACTTCGGCAACAGGGGAGGCTAAAAAACAGACAGCTACTTACTCGCTGCTTTCCTCTAGCACTGGCGCGGCATTATCCACGTCTGCTGGCCTGTCGTCAAGCGTTGGAACGCTTTGCTGCTGCTCGATCAGGCGCGAGTCGGGAATCCCGGCTTCTGGCGCTTGGCCTGCCTGGGTAGCAAAATAAGCCAACGCCATCGAGGTGACGAAAAAGCCCGCCGCCAACACAGCCGTCGTGCGCGACAGGAAGTTACCGCTACCCCGCGAGCCAAATACCGTTTGTGAAGCACCGCCCCCGAAGGCAGCGCCGGCCTCGGCACCTTTACCCTGCTGAAGCAGAATGAGTACCACCAGGGCGACCGCAATCACCACATGGATCATAAGAATTGCAACTTGCATGGCGTTATCCTGCTGACTGACAAATGGCATAAAAATCATCGATCTTGAGTGAGGCTCCGCCCACTAGACCGCCGTCGATATCGGGCTGAGCGAGCAGCTCAGCCGCATTGCTTGCGTTCATGCTGCCACCGTAAAGCAAGCGCAGTTGCTCAGCGAGCCCCTTATCGAAGCCCGCTTGGTAGGCACGGATGCCTGCCATCACTTCCTGGGCCTGCTCAGGGCTGGCCGTACGCCCAGTACCAATGGCCCAAACGGGCTCGTAGGCAATCACGACCTGCTTGCGCTGATCGGGCTCTAGGCGAGACATTACATAGCCCACTTGACGAAGCACTACATCCATCGTGCGGCCTGCGTCGCGCTCCTCTAGAGACTCACCTACACAAAGGATCGGCTTGAGATCAACATTTAAGGCTGCCAAAAGGCGCGCTAAAATTTGTTCATCGTTCTCTTTGTAGAGCTGGCGTCGCTCGGAGTGCCCCACCAACACATAAGAGACCGCAAACTCTTTTAGCATGCGACCACTGACTTCGCCGGTATGCGCCCCAGAGTGAATGGGGTTCAATGTTTGTGCGCCTAACGACAGCACCGTCCCTTCAAACGCGTGTCTCGCCGCATCCAAATAGGGGAACGGCGGAATAATAACCACATCCAAGTTCGTTGGCGATACGGCGGCAGAGAAGGCCTGACCGAACTCATTGATCAACGCCACGGAACCGTTCATTTTCCAGTTGCCGGCGATTAAAGGCGTACGCATCGACTCTCCTCACTCATGGTGGAGCGAAATGGTATAGGAGCGGCCTTGTCAAGACAACCGCTGTTATGCTTACAGGCTGGGTTTACCCAACCTGTTTACTAAACCTATTTATTAAACCTGCTGGCGGAACCGGTTTTCTGTGCTACTTGGTGGTACTTAGCTAGTTAAGCAGTGCCTGTACCTGGTCAGCTAGGGTGCGCGCCAGTTGATCGACATCTAAATGGGCGCGCCCTTCCACCATTACACGGATGAGCGGCTCAGTGCCTGAGGGGCGCAGCAACACCCGGCCCTCATCGCCTAGCTCATGCTCTAACGCAGCTACCGCCTGTTGGAGTGGCGCAGAAGCCATTACCTCTTTGGCGTTGGCATGGGCGGGTAAACGTACATTAACCAGCGCCTGGGGTACTTTTTCCAGCTCTTTTAACAGTGTCGGCAGGCTCTTCTGCTCGCGCATCATCAATGCCAGTACTTGTAGCGCAGAGACGATCCCGTCACCGGTGGTCTGCACGTGGGCGCACACGATATGCCCCGACGACTCTCCGCCTAACTCCCAACCATTAGCGGCCATACGCTCCATCACAAAGCGGTCACCCACTTTAGCGCGTTCAAAGGGGATCCCCAGCTTTTCCAGCGCCATCGATAGGCCAAAGTTTGACATCAGGGTGCCCACCACGCCGCCTTGAAGCAAACCACGCTCGTGACGATCTCGGGCAATCAGATAGAGAATATCGTCGCCATCGACTTCACGCCCGTCGCCGTCTACCAGCAACACGCGGTCGCCATCGCCATCAAAGGCAATTCCCAAATCAGCATTTTGCTGAATAACAGCGGCACGCAGAGCCGCGGGATGCGTTGACCCCACCTGCTGGTTAATGTTTAACCCATCAGGCGCAGAGCCAATGGTGGTGACATCAGCCCCCAGCTCGCGAAAAACATTGGGGGCAATATGGTAAGTAGCGCCGTGAGCACAATCCAGAACGATTTTGAGCCCGTGAAGGCTAAGCCGATCGGGCAGCGTCGATTTGCAAAACTCGATGTAGCGACCCGCGGCGTCGTCGATGCGGGTTGCCTTACCCAACTGTGCGGCCTCCGCCGTGGTTAACGGCGCCTCCAGCATCGCTTCAATGCGATCTTCCGTCTCATCAGGGAGCTTCTTACCCTCGGCGGAGAAGAACTTGATGCCATTATCGTCAAAGGGGTTGTGCGATGCCGAAATGACGATGCCTGCATCAGCCCGAAATGTGCGCGTTAAATAAGCGATCCCTGGCGTGGGCATTGGCCCCAGCAGTGATACATCGACACCCGCGGCCGAGAGCCCAGCCTCCAGGGCGGACTCGAACATATAGCCGGAGATCCGCGTATCCTTACCGATCAGCACCCGCGTTCGCCCTTTATCTCGGCGCAGTACCTGTCCCGCCGCCCAGCCCAACTTGAGCATAAAGTCGGCGGTAATCGGCGTTTTTCCCACCGTCCCGCGAATACCATCTGTCCCAAAATAGCGCCTTGTCATGCGTCAAACTCCTTGTTAAGCGGCGGCTCGCAGCCTTCTTGTAGTACCGCCCACGCCATATTGACTGCGTCGACCGTTGCAGCCACATCATGCACGCGCAAAATATTTGCCCCACGCTCAACCGCCATGGCAGCGAGCGCCAGACCACCAGAGAGACGCTCCTCCACTGGGCGGCCCAACACTTTTCCAATCATACTTTTGCGTGACATACCCACTAGCACCGGGAGCTCCAGCGATTGCAGAGACTCCATGTATTTGAGTAAGCGTAGATTGTGTTCAACGGTTTTGCCGAAGCCAAAACCAGGGTCTATCAATAGACGATTGCGGCGCAGACCGGCCGCCTCGCACTCGGCAACCCGACGGGACAAATACGCCGCCACTTCATCTTCAATCGGACGCTGATAAGCAGGTGCCTGCTGCATATCCTGAGGTTCGCCCTGGCGATGCATCAAGCAGACAGGTAAGCCACTCCCTACTGCGGCCAACAGGGCACCTTCGCGCTCTAATGCGCGGACATCGTTAATCATGCCCGCGCCCAACTCGCTCGCCTCGCGTATCACCGTCGGGCAACTGGTATCTACCGACACCAACGCATCCAGCTCGCGCACCAGAACTTCCACTACAGGCGCGACCCGATCCAACTCCTCCTGGGCACTAACCGGGCTAGCCCCAGGGCGGGTAGACTCGCCGCCCACGTCTATCATTGCCGCCCCTTCAGCCAGCATCCGCTCGGCGTGGCGCAGCGCGTCATCCAGCGCTACATGCTGCCCACCATCGGAAAAGGAGTCAGGGGTGACATTGAGAATACCCATCACACGGGGAAAGGAGAGATCCAACAGATGGCGTCCGCAACGCAGCTGGAACGCGCTTTCTGCGCTTCGTGCCAAGGACGTGTCCAGAATTGATTTCATGCTGCAGCTGATCAAGAAAAGAAACATTGCAGTGATGTGTACACAGCATACCAAAAAAGGCGCCCCATGACGGGGCGCCTTTTCTCATAGGGGGTGACTGGCGGTTATGGGCCAGCAGGGCCGCCTAGCGGGTCGGAGGGGCGACGACGCGGCTCGTCGTCATCCTCTTCGCCATCACCACCTCCAGAAGCATCGCTGCCTGATGTGCTAGAGGCATCGTCTTCCGCCTTTGTCTTCTGCTTATCATCATTGACGGGCGTACCACCACCGGATGAGTCACCGTCGTCCCAGCCTTCCGGCGGGCGCGGTTCGCGACCTTCCATGATGTCCTTCAACTGCGCGGCATCAATGGTCTCGTACTTCATCAGCGCTTCGGCCATGGCATCCAGCTTATCGCGATTATCGGTCAGGATCTGGCGCGCCTGCTCGTAGCAATCGTCGATAATTTTGCGCACTTCCTTATCAAGACGCGTGGTGGTATCACCCGACTTCATCTTGCCGCCACCCTGGCCGGGGCCACCGAGGAACTGATGCGACTCGTCCTCGTCGTACATGATCGGCCCCATTTCCTCAGACAGGCCCCACTTGGCGACCATGTTGTGAGCCAGCTCAGTAGCGCGCTTAATGTCGTTAGAGGCACCCGTGGTCACACCGTTCGGGCCTAGCGTCATCTCTTCGGCAATACGGCCGCCAAACAGTGAGCAGATTTGCCCCAGGATTTGCTGGCGGGAGAGGCTGTAGCGATCCTCTTCCGGCAGGAACATGGTGACCCCCAAGGCGCGGCCGCGGGGAATAATCGTGACTTTATAGACCGGATCATGGGAAGGCACGACCAGACCGATAATGGCGTGGCCTGACTCATGATAAGCCGTATTGAGCTTCTCTTTATCGGTCATGACCATCGATTTGCGCTCAGCGCCCATCATGATCTTGTCCTTGGCGAGCTCTAGCTCTTCCATGGTGACCAAGCGCTTGTTACGCCGTGCGGCAAACAGGGCGGCTTCGTTAACCAGGTTGGCCAAGTCAGCCCCGGAGAACCCCGGTGTACCACGCGCAATCAGCTGCGGTTTTACATCATCACCCAGCGGCACTTTACGCAGGTGAACACCCAGAATGTGCTCACGGCCACGGATGTCCGGCAAGCCGACGGTGACCTGACGGTCAAAACGGCCAGGGCGCATCAAGGCAGGGTCAAGTACGTCCGGACGGTTGGTCGCGGCGATAACAATGACGCCTTCGTTGGCTTCAAAACCATCCATTTCAACCAGCAACTGGTTCAACGTCTGCTCGCGCTCGTCGTTACCGCCACCCATGCCAGCACCGCGTGAGCGGCCTACCGCATCGATTTCGTCGATAAAGATAATGCACGGCGCCTGCTTCTTGGCCTGTTCGAACATGTCGCGCACACGGGATGCACCAACACCAACAAACATTTCAACGAAGTCAGAACCCGAGATGGAGAAAAACGGCACTTTCGCTTCACCAGCTATGGATTTTGCCAGCAGCGTTTTACCAGTACCCGGAGGGCCTACCATCAACACGCCGCGGGGAATCGTGCCGCCCAGGCGCTGAAACTTAGTCGGATCACGCAGGAAGTCGACCAACTCTTCGACTTCCTCTTTGGCTTCATCACAGCCCGCCACGTCGGCAAAAGTGGTTTTGATCTGATCCTGAGAGAGTAGCTTGGCCTTCGACTTACCAAAGCTCATCGGGCCGCCTTTACCACCACCGGCACCGCCCTGCATTTGGCGCATGAAGAACATAAAGATGCCCAAAATCAGCAGAATCGGGAAGCTGGCGATAAGCAGCCGCGTCCAGATACTTTGCTGTTCTGGCTCTTTACCCACTACCGTCACATTGTTGCTCAGCAGGTCGTCCATCAGCTTAGGATCTTCCGCCGCAGGGCGGATGGTCTGAAACTGAGAGCCGTCCGTGCGCTCACCACGGATGGTATAGCCATCAATGGTTACGCTACGTACCTGCTGATTTTGCACCTGCTGCACAAACTGAGAGTAGTTTGTGTTTTGCGGTGCGCTTTCCGTACTGAAATTATTGAACACTGTCAGTAGGACGGCCGCGATGACCAACCACAGAATCAGGTTCTTCGCCATATCGTTCAAGGGGCTACCCTCATTACAAGAATCTGTCAGTTAAACGCTGATGCGTCATAAAGCCTTCTACCCATAAGCTTAGTATTAAGACATTACATCAACATCAAGCGTTCAACCATTGCCAAAGCGTCTTATGCCTCGGGCCATCTGCGTCACGCGCACTTATGGCGACTAATGTGACACACGTTGCGCATGCCTGTCTGGCAATCGCGCTGATAAATCTTGGCTATGAACCACGCGGGCAGTGTCCGCTCTCAAGACCCATTTCAAACACCCTCTTGAGAACCGTCACCCGCGAAACCCTTCAGCCAGAAAATAGACCTCACGGGAACGTGCCCGGGAGGCATCTGGCTTGCGAGTCACCACTTTGTTAAAGCTGCCACGCAGCTCTTTCAAATAGGCGTCAAACCCTTCCCCCTGAAACACTTTAGCTAAAAATCGACCACCAGGTGACAACGTTTCGCGGGCGAGCTCTAACGCCAGCTCCACTAGGTACATCGCCTGAGGCTGATCAATCGCTGCCATGCCACTCATATTGGGGGCCATATCCGACATCACAAGGTCTACCCGGCGATTATCCAGGCGTTTTAGTATCGCCTCTAGCACCGCCTCTTCAGTGAAATCACCTTGAATAAAGTCCACACCTGCTAGCGCATCCATCTCCAGGATGTCAGAAGCAATCACCACCCCTTCAGGCCCGACCCTCTCTGCCGCAATTTGGCTCCACCCGCCGGGGGCGGCCCCTAGATCAATCACCGTCATGCCAGGGCGCAGCAGTTTATCTTTTTCATCCAGCTCAATCAGCTTATAACTGGCTCGGGAACGGTAGCCATCTTGCCAGCTCTGCTTCACATACTGGTCGTCAAAATGCTCCTTCTTCCAGTTATTGCTGGTCTTGCTGACGGAATGTTTTCGGTTCGGGGGCTTTTGCTGCATGTGGGAATCTAACACTGGAATAAGAGATGGGCGCATTCACGCGATCGCTTTCACTCGGTGGCGTTTCACCGTAAGATGGAGCGTTAAGCGCTAACCGGGATACCGCAAGATACCATGAGCTTGTCACAGGCACAAAAGAAAGCATTTCGTAGCATAGGCCACCATCTTAACCCAGTGGTCACCGTTTCTGAGAACGGCGTCTCCGAAAATTTGCTCGCAGAACTCAACCGCGCACTCACCGATCACGAATTGATCAAAGTGAAACTCGCCATTCCTGAGCGTGACGATCGCGCGGCCATAATAGCCGAACTGATCGCCAACAGCCGCGCAGACCTGGTGCAAACCATTGGCAAAATGGCGCTACTGTACCGCAGAAACCCACAGGTGAATCCAAAGCTTTCCAATGTTACCCGCTTTGAGAACCACCACGGCCGCCATTAAGCGTTAAATGAAACGCGGGCCAATAACGTCTCGCCTCACGAAAACGCCCCTTCAACCAACCCATTGGGTCAATTGAAGGGGCGTTTTTTTATTACACGTGCTCGACGCTACCTACTTCGTACTCCACATCACCGCCGGGGGTTTTGACCACCACGACATCACCCTCCTCTTTGCCGATCAGGGCACGGGCAATCGGAGAGGTGACCGAGATGCGACCAGACTTAATATCGGCCTCATCTTCACCGACGATGCGATAAGTCACCTCTGCATCGGTATCCAGGTTCATCAGGGACACGGTCACACCAAAAATCACTTTGCCGGTTTTCGGCAGCTTAGTGACATCAATCACTTGCGCAACGGAGAGCTTACTTTCGATCTCCTGAATGCGCCCTTCGATGAATCCTTGCTGCTCGCGAGCGGCGTGGTACTCGGCGTTTTCTTTAAGATCGCCGTGCTCCCGCGCTTCGGCGATGGCCGCGATCACCTGCGGACGAGCTTCGCTTTTAAGGTGGTCGAGCTCTTCACGAAGGCTTCTTTCTCCCGCAACTGTCATCGGGACCTTGTTCATTGACTTGCTCCTGCATGCAGATCCTGAAGGCGCCGCACCGTAATCTCCCTACCGTACTCAAGCGCCATGCAAACAGCATTAGCGCCCGCCAAGGTGGTCGCATAGGGCACCTTGCGCGAGAGAGCAGTACGGCGAATGACCGAAGAGTCGTTAATAGCCTGACGACCTTCAGTAGTGTTCACAATGTAGGCGATTTCGTCGTTCTTAAGCAGATCGACGATATGGGGACGACCTTCGTAGACTTTATTGACGTGCTCAACGGCAAGCCCGGCAGCTTCCAAAGCAGCCGCTGTTCCCCGTGTTGCACATAGCGTAAAGCCTAATGCTAACAGAGAACGACCCACTTCGATAATCCCCGTCTTATCCGGCTCGCGCACAGAGAGGAACGCCTTACGCTCCCCCGTCAGCGCAGGAATCGCCTCACCAGCGCCCAGCTGGGCTTTAAAGAAGGCCTCTGCGAAGGTATCACCGGATCCCATTACTTCGCCGGTAGACTTCATTTCCGGCGACAGAATCGGATCGACACCGGGGAATTTATTAAACGGGAAGACCGCCTCTTTAACACTATAGAAGTGCGGCACGACCTCCTTCTCAAAGCCCTGCTCAGCCAGGGTTTTACCGGCCATGCAGCGAGCGGCAATCTGCGCCAGCGAAGTGCCGATACACTTGGAGACAAACGGCACCGTACGCGAGGCACGTGGGTTGACCTCAATCACATAGATCTCGCCATCCTGCCAAGCGAGCTGAACGTTCATTAAGCCTTTCACGCCCAACTCAACGGCCATCTGCTTGACCTGATGGCGCATCTCGTCCTGCACATCCGCAGGCAGCGAGTAAGGTGGCAACGCG
Source organism: Halomonas sp. BDJS001 (assembly GCF_026104355.1). Classification (NCBI taxonomy): domain Bacteria; kingdom Pseudomonadati; phylum Pseudomonadota; class Gammaproteobacteria; order Oceanospirillales; family Halomonadaceae; genus Halomonas; species Halomonas sp. BDJS001. Next base: position 358,006 of record NZ_CP110535.1, on the reverse strand, counting down.
CAGGCGGAGTCGCCGGAGTGAACGCCCGCTTGCTCTACGTGCTGCATAATGCCGCCAATCACGACCTGCTGACCATCCGATACTGCATCGATATCGATCTCGATCGCGGCACTCAGGAAGTGATCCAGCAGCACCGGCGAGTCGTTGGAGACTTTCACCGCGTGGGTCATGTAATTCTCAAGCTCGGAGGCGTCGTAGACGATCTCCATGGCCCGGCCACCCAGCACGTAGCTGGGGCGCACCACCAGCGGGTAGCCAATCGCCTCGGCTTTATCGAAGGCTTCCGCAAAGCTGCGCGCGGTGGCATTGGGCGGCTGCTTCAGGCCCAGCTTGTCGATCATTACCTGGAAGCGCTCACGATCTTCAGCGCGGTCGATGGCATCCGGCGTGGTGCCAATAATCGGCACACCGGCGGCCTCCAGCTCACGGGCCAGTTTCAGCGGCGTTTGACCACCGAACTGAACGATCACGCCTACCGGCTTCTCTTTGTCGGCGATCTCCAGCACGTCTTCCAGCGTTACCGGCTCAAAGTAGAGACGATCAGAAGTATCGTAATCGGTAGAGACGGTTTCCGGGTTGCAGTTGACCATGATGGTTTCATAGCCGTCGTCGCGCATGGCGAAGGCGGCGTGAACGCAGCAGTAGTCAAACTCGATCCCCTGGCCGATCCGGTTGGGACCACCGCCCAGTACCATGATCTTCTGGCGATCAGAGACATCCGCTTCGCACTCCTCTTCGTAAGTGGAGTACATATAGGCGGTATCCGAGGCGAATTCCGCCGCACAGGTATCAACGCGCTTATAGACCGGGCGAATACCGGCGGCCTGGCGGGTCTGACGAAACTCTTTTTCAGTCACGTTCAGCAGCTTGGCCAGGCGCGCATCGCCGAAGCCTTTGCGCTTGAGCTGATAGAGCTCACGGGCTGAGAAATCGCCCAGCGTGCGTTTGGCGACGCTGTTTTCGGTGAGCACCAGATCTTCCAACTGCACCAGGAACCAAGGGTCGATATTGGTCAGTGCAAAGACGTCCTCAACGCTCATGCCTGAACGCATGGCATCCGCCACATAGAAAATGCGCTCGGCACCGGCGGCCTGTAGCTCACCCTGGATAATCGCCATGTTGTCGGGCGTAAAGTCGGTAATCACCGGATCAAGGCCGTCGTTGCCGGTTTCCATGCCGCGCAGGGCTTTCTGCAGCGACTCCTGGAAGGTGCGACCAATGGCCATCACCTCGCCCACCGACTTCATCTGCGTCGTCAGGCGGTCATTGGCCTGAGGAAACTTCTCGAAGGTGAAGCGTGGAATCTTGGTCACCACGTAATCGATAGACGGCTCAAACGACGCCGGGGTGCGGCCACCGGTAATATCGTTCTGCAGCTCATCCAGGGTATAGCCCACCGCCAGCTTGGCGGCGATCTTGGCAATCGGGAAGCCAGTCGCTTTAGAGGCCAGCGCCGAGGAACGCGACACCCTTGGGTTCATCTCGATAACCACCAAACGACCGGTCTTGGGATCCATGCCAAACTGGACGTTAGAACCACCGGTTTCGACACCAATCTCGCGCAGTACCGCGAGGCTGGCGTCACGCATGATCTGATACTCTTTATCGGTCAGCGTTTGCGCCGGAGCCACGGTAATGGAGTCACCGGTGTGAACCCCCATGGGGTCGAAGTTCTCAATCGCGCAGACGATGATGCAGTTGTCGTTCTTATCACGCACAACTTCCATCTCGTACTCTTTCCAACCCAGCAGCGACTCATCAATGAGCAGCTCGTGGTTGTTGGAGAGCTCAAAACCGCGGGTGCAGATCTCTTCGAACTCTTCTTTGTTGTACGCCACGCCGCCGCCGGAGCCGCCCATGGTGTAGGAGGGACGAATAATGGTCGGGAAACCAAGCTCAGCCTGAATCTCCCACGCCTCATCCATGGTGTGGGCCACTTTCGCTTTCGGGCACTCCAAGCCAATACGCTTCATAGCCTGATCGAACAGATCGCGGTCTTCGGCCATGTTAATCGCATCGGCGTTGGCACCGATCATCTCGACGCCGAACTTCTCCAGCACGCCATGCTTCTCTAGCTCCAGAGCGCAGTTGAGCGCTGTCTGGCCACCCATAGTGGGCAGAACCGCATCCGGGCGCTCAGCTTCGATGATCTTTTCCACCGCCTGCCAAGTGATCGGCTCGATGTAGGTGGCATCGGCCATGGCCGGGTCGGTCATGATGGTGGCAGGGTTGGAGTTAACCAAAATCACCCGGTAACCCTCCTCGCGCAGCGCTTTACACGCTTGGGCGCCGGAGTAGTCGAATTCGCAGGCCTGGCCGATCACAATCGGGCCAGCGCCAATGATCAAAATAGAGTTGATGTCGGTACGCTTAGGCATAACGGTTCCCGCAAAATTGGTGACGATGAGCGACAAAAAATGACGATAAGGCGATCTGACAGCGCAATGCGCTAGCTTCGGGTCTGCATCATCGCGACGAAGCGATCAAACAGCGGTGCCACATCCCGCGGGCCTGGGCTCGCTTCCGGGTGGCCCTGAAAGCTGAACGCCGGTCGGTCAGTGCGCTCAATCCCTTGCAAGGTGCCGTCGAACAGCGAGCGGTGCGTTGCGCGCAGATTGGCAGGCAGGGTCGTTTCGTCTGCCGCAAAGCCGTGGTTCTGGCTGGTGATCATCACCGTGCCAGTGTCCAGATCCTGTACCGGGTGATTGGCACCGTGGTGGCCGTGGCTCATCTTGACTGTCTTCGCACCGGAAGCCAGCGCCAGCAGCTGGTGGCCCAGGCAGATACCAAACACCGGAATATCGGTTTCCAGTACTTCCTGGATAGCTTTAATCGCGTAATCACAGGGCTCCGGGTCTCCTGGGCCGTTGGCTAAAAAGATGCCATCCGGGTTCATCGCCAGCACCTCAGCAGCAGGTGTTTGTGCGGGTACCACCGTCAGGCGGCAGCCACGAGCGGCCAGCATGCGCAGGATGTTGAATTTCACCCCATAGTCGTACGCCACCACATGGTAGGGGCGCTCGCTTTTAGTCGCATCGGCGTAGCCTTCACCCAACGTCCACTCACCTTCCGACCACTGGTAAGCCTCTTTACATGACACCTCTTTGGCTAGATCCATGCCCTTCAGGCCTGGGAATGCCTTGGCGGCTTCCAGCGCCCGCGCCACCGCATCATCGCCCTCAGCGTCGGCACCGGCCAGAATCGCCCCGTTCTGAGCGCCCTTATCGCGCAAAATGCGCGTTAGGCGGCGGGTATCAATATCGGCAATGCCCAGCACGTTCTGGCTTTTCAGGTAGTCCGACAGCGACTGCTCAGAGCGGAAGCTGCTGGCCATAAGTGGCAGATCGCGAATCACCAAGCCAGCTGCGGCAATAGAAGCGGACTCAATGTCTTCAGCGTTAATGCCGGTATTGCCAATATGGGGATAGGTGAGGGTAACGATTTGGCGGGTGTAGGAGGGGTCGGTGAGGATTTCTTGATAGCCGGTCATGGCCGTATTGAACACCACCTCACCACTGGTTAGTCCGTCCGCGCCAATGGCGATACCGTGGAACACGCTGCCATCTTCCAGGGCCAATATTGCGGGTTTGCTCAATGCGGGGTTATTCAAAACAAGATCCTCCCATGCTGGTGGGAGCCTGTGGGGCGCAGGCTCAGCAATTTCTTGATTATCCACGACGTAAAACTATCGCCAATAACATCTATCACTAGTAAAACTGGGGTCGTAAAAAAGCGGGACGAAGCCGATAAAAAGAATCGGTTTCATCCCGCTTGTTGTTCGATGCCCTTCAGAGCCGCTCGCTAACCATCAAAACTGCTAGCGGGCTCGGGGCAGGCTTTGGGCTGGCCAACGCAACAAGCGCGCCGTCTAGGATTTCCAGGCCACCCGGCCAAAATTTTTGAAATGTTACAGGAATTCTCGCCCCAAGACTACCCCCTAAAGCGCATGTTGACACTCACTGGTCAGACGTTGAACATGGGTACCTGCCTAAGGTTTCGCAAGGGAAACACGAGTGAGTACCCACATCAGCATCGAAGATGCCGCGTTAATGCTTGGAGTAAGCCCCCAGCACGCTAGATCCCTTTGCCGGAAACAGACACTAAGGGCAGAAAGAATCGGCAGCACCTGGGTGGTCGATGCTGAAAGCGTCCAACGGTATCAGCAGGAAGCCGAGCAGCGCATCGCACAGGATCACCCCGCCTACTTTGACACTTCCGCCAACATGGATAAGCCAGTCGCCTTGAGCTTTTTTTCCGGTGCCATGGGGTTGGATTTAGGCATTGAAGCCGCAGGATTTGATATTCGTCTGGCCTGCGAATTCGACAAATACTGCCGTCAAACGATTCTGCTCAATCGCCCCAATACAGCCTTACTCGGCGACATCAATGATTACACAGCCGCACAAATTTTAGCCGCGGCGCAGCTCGATGCAACGAGTATTGACTTGATGGTTGGCGGCCCGCCCTGCCAGGCGTTTAGCACCGCAGGCAAACGAAAAGCCTTTAACGATGATCGCGGCAACGCCTTCCTAAAGTTTATCGATCTCGCCATCGAGCTACAGCCACGCTTTCTGGTCATTGAGAATGTGCGCGGGCTACTCTCCTGCCCGATGGATCACCGTCCCCATAGCCAGCGCGGCCCTGGCTTCCCCGACCTCTCACTGGACGAGATGAAAGGTGGAGCGCTTAATTTCGTGCTCTGCCTACTGCAGAAAGCCGGTTACTCATGCAGCTTTAATCTGTATAACTCGGCGAACTTTGGCACCCCGCAAACCCGTGAAAGAGTCATCATCATCTGCTCACGGGATGGCAGCGCAGCACCCTTTTTGCAGCCAACCCACTCTGAGCACGGCAGCCATGGGTTACCTAAGTGGAAAACCTTCAAAGAGGCGGTCACGGGTCTACAAAGCCACACCCACCTTAACTTTCCAGAAAAACGCTTAAAGTATTATCGTCAGCTGAAAGCTGGGCAGAATTGGCGCGCGTTGCCCCTCACTTTGCAGCAAGAAGCATTGGGTAAATCCTTTTTTTCCGGCGGTGGCAAAACCGGCTTTTTAAGGCGCCTAAGCTGGGATAAACCCTCTCCCACCCTGGTGACCCACCCCGCCATGCCTGCGACAGATCTGGCCCATCCAGAAGAAGACCGCCCCTTATCCATAGAAGAGTACAAACGCATCCAGGAGTTTCCCGATAGCTGGCAATTGGCGGGGCCGTTGGTGCAACAGTATAAACAGGTGGGCAATGCGGTTCCCGCCAGCTTAGGTTACGCGGTCGGCAAGCTGGTGAAAGACCTGCTCGCCAACAGCGCAACGGCACCGCCTGAGGATTTTAAGTTCTCACGCTACCGGGAGACCTCTCACTACGAGTGGCGCCACGCCTTCGAGCGGCAGCAAAAGGCACGGCAGCCCAGCCTATTTTGAAGAAGCGCCTTAGCCTGCTGGTTAAAAAGCTAGGGCGCTATCAATCGCCCCGCTAGCTCAGCTCCAACACATCCTGCATATCGTAGCGGCCACGCTCTTTGCCCGCGACCCAGCGCGCGGCACGTACTGCGCCTTTGGCAAAGGTCATGCGGCTGGAGGCTTTATGGGTGATTTCGATGCGCTCGCCTTCGGTGGCAAACATCACCGTGTGCTCACCGACAATATCGCCCGCGCGCACGGTGGCAAAACCGATCTCTTTATCGCTGCGCGGGCCGCACTGCCCGACTCGTTCAAACACACCGTGCTCTTTTAGGTTACGACCAAGACTGTCGGCAATGACTTCGCCCATTTTGATCGCGGTGCCGGAAGGCGCATCAACCTTATGACGGTGGTGGGACTCGATCACTTCAATGTCATAGCCTTCATCACCCAGCGCTTTAGCAGCGGTTTCCAGCAGTTTTAGGGTTAAATTAACCCCTACGCTCATATTGGGCGCGAACACCATGGCCACCTTATCGCGGTAGCTATCAAGCTGGGCCAGCTCATCATCGCTCATGCCAGTAGTGCCAATCACGATACGCTTACCGTGCTCGGCGCAGAACGCCAAGTTACCAAGCGTGACCTGGGGAGCGGTGAAGTCGATCAGCACATCAAAGTCATCGACAATCGACGCGAGGGAGTCGACCGCGACAACGCCACGCTTCCCCATCCCGGCAAGTTCGCCAATGTCGGCGCCCGCCAAAGAGCTGCCTGGCTCCACGATTCCACCGGCTAGCGTTGCCTCAGCCTCTTGCTCTACAGCATTTACCAACGTCCGGCCCATGCGGCCAGCCACGCCTACAATGGCAATTCGGGTCATGCGAACTCCTGCGCTCTCGGTTTCGGTGCGTAAGACTTGTGTTTTCAAAATCAGCGCGATTATAGCAGACCAGCCATGGTCTAGTTCTCCCAAACAATTGCCAGCTCTTCGTCACCGGCCATACGCACCAAGTGGCGCTCGACAACCCCCTCCAGCTCGTCCAAATGCTCCTCTTCGAGGGTTTCCAGGGCGACCACTAACTTATCGGCCTCAGCCACCATGACGCAGGTGCCAGTGGCAAACGTAATGGTCGCTTGCTGGTCGCTCTGTTCGACCTCCAGCTTATGCGCCCAGTGCTTGCAGAGCCGATTGATCAAACGCTCGGCGGAAGGCGTGACAATTTCAACTCGAGATAAAGGCATGATGACTCCTCCAGAAAAGCATTCATAAAATACCTACCAGCGTAATGCCCGCAGTGACCAGCACCAAGCAGCGATTGGCAATAGACTGGAACGGCACGTTTCCGCGCAGCTGCAGCTTATCGACTAAATAGCCATTTAAGCCGTCGCCCCTCCATCGCCGCAAGTGCCACCCCTGACAACATAAGCGGTAGCGCGAGCAGGAAGCCACTGGAGACCGGTATGCCAAACAGCACCCAATCGGCAATCACAGGCCAGACCAGCGCCACATACTCAAAGGGAGCCAGCCGAGAGACTTCGGCATAGCGAAACGCCAGCGTCATGGCGATGTGCCCCGCCCCGCCAAACAAACCCGAAAGCACCAAAAGCGCAAACTGGGTGTGATTAAGCGAGGCCCAACCCAGCGGCAGCGTTGCCAGCCCGGCTAGCGCTGCCACTACGATAAAGTAGAAGGCTATAGAACCGGCGGTTTCGGTGCGTGAGATACGCCGAACGGTCAGCAGCGCTCCGGCGGTCAATAGCGCCCCAAGCGTCCCCAGCACATACCCCAGCAGCCGCCCATCGCTTTCGCTTGAGTTAAGCCCAGGGAACACCAGCACAGCCATACCCGCAAGGGCCAGCACAACAGCGCCAGCACGATAGAAGGAGAACTTTTCGCCCAGAAGCAGCACGCCACCTATCGCCATTAACACTGGCGCCAGCTGAATCAACAGCGTCGCCTCAGCCACCGGCAAGAACGCCACGGCAGAAAACGAGAAGAACATCGCCGCCGCGCCCAATCCAGAGCGCAATAAATGACCCAGTGGTCGGCGGGTAGCCAACGCTTTGGGAAACTCCTGGCGGAGCATTAAAAAGATGACGATCGGGAAGAGGGCAAACAGCGAACGAAAAAATATCGACTGCCCCACTGGCACTTCGTCACTGACGGCTTTAATACACACCAGCATGCCGGTAAACAGGGCACCTGACAGTATCCGCAACCCAATTCCCTTTATGGGCTTATCCTGAAGGTTATCCATCGCGCGCCGCATCCCCTAAATAGCAAAAACCCCCGGCGAACCGAGGGTTTTTGAACAAAACAACTAACTGCTTACCATTATTACAGCTTTACGGCTTCATATCTTCAAAGAAGCTCTTCACGCTGTCGAAGAAGCCGGTTTTCTTCGGCGAGTGGTTGTGGCTGTTGCTGTCGTCGAAGCTCTTCTGGAGCTGGCGCAGTAGGTCGCGCTGCTCGTCGTTAAGCTTGACGGGGGTTTCCACGACCACTTTGCACAGCAGGTCGCCGGGCATACCACCGCGTACAGGTTTCACGCCTTTACCGCGCAGGCGGAACAGCTTGCCGGTCTGGGTTTCCGGCGGAATCTTCAGCTTCACGCGGCCGTCGAGCGTCGGCACTTCAAGTTCGCCGCCTAGCGCTGCGTCGACAAAGTTGATTGGCACTTCGCACTGCAGGTGCTTACCGTCACGCTGGAAAATGTGGTGCGGCTTAATGGCCACCTGCACATACAGATCCCCTGGCGGACCACCGTTCACGCCGCTTTCGCCTTCGCCATTCAGGCGAATACGATCACCGGTATCGACGCCAGGCGGAATCTTAACGGACAGCGTGCGCGTCTCGCGTACGCGACCTTCGCCATTACACTTATGGCAGGGCACTTTGATGTGCTGGCCAGAGCCATGACAGGTCGGGCAAGTTTGCTGCACGGCGAAAAAGCCCTGCTGCATACGCACTTGGCCGTGGCCGTGACAGGTCGGGCAGGTCTCTTTCGAGGAGCCTGGCTCGGCGCCACCGCCATCGCAGCGGTCACACTCGATATGCCGCGGCACGCGAATATCCACCGTGGTGCCTGAAACGGCGTTCTCTAGATCCAGTTCTAGGTTATAGCGCAGGTCGGAGCCACGTGCCGGGGCATTGGGCCCACGGCGGCGACCACCACCTCCGCCAAAAATATCGCCAAACACATCGCCAAAAATGTCGCTGAAATCGCCAGCGCCTGCGCCGCCGAAGCCACCGCCACCACCTTGGCCATCAACGCCTGCATGGCCGAACTGGTCATAGGCAGCGCGCTTTTCGCCGTCACTAAGCACTTCATACGCTTCGGACACTTCGCGGAATTTTTCCGCAGAGGTTTTATCGTCCGGGTTTCGATCAGGGTGGAATTTTTGCGCCAGACGGCGATAGGCCTTCTTGATCTCTTTCTGATCGGCCCCTTTTTCGACACCCAGGACTTCGTAATAATCGCGTTTGGACATGGGCCCTACGCCTCCTGGTTAGCTACGCACTCAACTGCACTTTAGCGACATACACATTTAGCTACGTACTTAGCTAAATACCTAATTACGTGCGTCTTTATCCCGGAAACAGCAACGCGGGAGTAAGCTCCCGCGTTACCGCGTTCCTTGGCAGAAAGAGGATGTTACTGCTTTTTCTGATCGTCGTTGACTTCTTCGTACTCGGCGTCAACCACATCTTCTTCAGGCTTGGCACCGGCATTCTCGGCACCTTCACCGCCCTCTTGCTGCGCTGCTTCTGCCTGCTCGGCGTACATTTTCTGGGCAAGCTTGCCAGAGGCTTCGGTCAATGCATCCAACTTCTTCTGGATGTCATCCTGGTCGTCTGTTTTAACGGCCTCTTCCAGCTCGCTGATGGCAGTTTCAATCGCCTGCTTCTCGTCGTCAGTGGCTTTATCACCAGCCTCTTCCAACGTTTTGCGTGTGGCGTGAATCATGCCATCGGCTTGGTTACGCAGCTGTACCAAAGCCTCGAACTTTTTGTCCTCTTCCGCGTGGGCTTCCGCGTCGCGAACCATCTGTTCGATCTCTTCGTCCGACAGACCGCTTGAGGCCTTGATAATGATGGACTGCTCTTTACCCGTCGCCTTATCTTTTGCCGATACGTTCAGAATACCGTTGGCATCCAGGTCAAAGGCGACTTCGATCTGCGGCACACCGCGCGGTGCAGGCGGAATATCGGCAAGGTCAAAACGACCCAGCGATTTGTTCTGCGCAACCTGCTTGCGCTCACCCTGGACGACGTGAATGGTCACGGCCGTCTGGTTGTCATCCGCAGTTGAGAAGGTTTGGGTCTTCTTGGTCGGGATGGTGGTGTTCTTGTCGATCAGCGGCGTCATCACGCCACCCAGGGTTTCAATACCCAGGGTAAGCGGGGTAACGTCGAGCAGCAGCACGTCTTTAACGTCACCGCCAAGTACGCCACCCTGAATCGCAGCACCCACAGCCACGGCTTCGTCCGGGTTAACGTCTTTGCGTGCTTCTTTACCGAAGAAGTCAGCCGCTTTCTTCTGCACCATCGGCATACGCGTCTGACCACCGACCAGGATCACCTCGTCGATCTCAGAAGCAGACAGGCCAGCGTCTTTCAGTGCCATTTTGCACGGCTCAAGCGAGCGCTGAACCAGCTCTTCTACCAGCGACTCCAGCTTGGCACGGGTCACCTTAACGTTAAGGTGTTTCGGGCCAGTGTTGTCAGCGGTGATGTACGGCAGGTTCACATCGGTCTGCTGGGCACTTGAGAGCTCAATCTTGGCTTTCTCAGCAGCTTCTTTGAGACGCTGCATGGCCAGATTGTCGCCGGACAGGTCAATGCCGCTATCAGACTTAAACTGGTCAACCAGGTAGTTGATCAGCGCCAGGTCGAAGTCTTCACCGCCCAGGAAGGTGTCACCGTTGGTGGCCAACACTTCAAACTGGGTTTCGCCGTCAACGTCAGCAATTTCGATAATCGAGATATCGAAGGTACCGCCACCCAGGTCGTAAACCGCGATGGTTTTGTCGCCACGGGTTTTGTCCATACCGTAAGCCAGTGCAGCAGCGGTCGGCTCGTTGATGATGCGCTTAACATCCAGACCGGCAATGCGGCCAGCATCTTTGGTTGCCTGACGCTGGCTGTCATTGAAGTAGGCCGGTACGGTAATGACCGCTTCGGTGACCGCTTCGCCCAGGTAGTCTTCGGCGGTCTTCTTCATTTTCTTCAGCACTTCCGCGCTTACCTGCGGCGGTGCCATTTTTTTACCTTTTACTTCAACCCAAGCGTCACCGTTGTCAGCCTCGCTGATTTTGTACGGCACCATCTTGATGTCTTTCTGGACGACGTCGTCTTTAAAGCGACGGCCAATTAGACGCTTGATGGCGTACAGAGTGTTTTCTGGGTTAGTCACAGCTTGGCGCTTAGCCGCCTGACCAACCAGCGTTTCACCATCATCGGTATAAGCGATGATAGACGGCGTCGTACGGCCGCCTTCGGCGTTTTCGATAACTTTAGCGCTGTCACCATCGAGCACGGCCACACAAGAGTTAGTGGTGCCCAGGTCGATACCAATTATACGTCCCATAGCAATACCTCGAATTCGGTTGTTACAAAACTGAAAATTTAGTCTTTAAAGCTTGTCTGCGGGCTTCCCCGCGGGGTTGCCCTTTATTTGGGGGCCGCCGCTGACATTTCAAGGGCTTTTTTTCACACTCTTATTTCACACTCTGTGCCGCCAGTGGCTTAATCGGCTTTTTTGCTGACGACGACCATCGCCGGACGCACCAGGCGGCCATTGAGCAAATAGCCTTTCTGCATAACATCCATCACGGTGTTCGGATCGAGATCCGGGTTAGGCACCATGGTCATGGCTTCGTGTACCTGCGGGTCGAAGGGTTCACCGTGTGGCTCAATGCTTTCAACGCCGAACTTATTGAGCACATCCAGCTGCATTTTCAAGGTCATGGAGACACCTTCGCGGTGAACTTCCGATGCCCCCTCTTCCATGGTTTCAAGAGCCTTTTCCAAGCTATCCACCACGGGAAGCAGCTCTTTAACGAACTTCTCCAGGGCAAACTTGCGCGCCTTTTCCGCTTCCTGCTCGGCACGGCGGCGCACGTTTTGCGCTTCAGCGGCGGCGCGCAGGGCTTGGTCTTTGGCGTCGGCCAAGCTCTGCTCTAACTCCTCTACCTGGGCAGCCAGCATTTCCGCTTCAGGGTTATCGGAACTGCCTTCCAGCGGCTCTTCGTCATTGATCAGCCCTTCCAGCTCGCCTTCCATCAAGCGCTCTTCCGCCACTTTCTCAGCCGCTTGTTCAGCGCCCTCGGCTTCATGCTCGTGGCGTGTGAGTTCGTCATCCAACGGAGTTTGCGGTTCTTTCGCCATGTTTTGCTCCTAAAAAGTAGGGCGCGGCCATGCTGGCGGCGCGCGAAGAAGTAAGCTTCAAAATCACTCGCTTTAACTATCTATGCACGCTATATGGGGGCCATAAATTCCATCTCAAGAGGTGCATTGAAGTGAGTTATTAACTACTGTATAAATCAACAACTATTGGATAAGTATCCAGCTTCTGTGCTGAACCGCCTCGGGAGGCGCCATGCTTACTCAGCTAGCTATTCAAGATTTCGCCATTGTCGATCACCTGGAACTCGACTTGTCCGGCGGCATGACCGCGATTACCGGAGAAACCGGGGCGGGCAAGTCGATTCTATTAGGCGCCCTTGGGCTTTGCCTGGGCGAGCGCGCCGACGCTGGCAGCGTGCGCCATGGCCGCGAGCGTACCGATCTCTCCGCACGTTTTGACATTCAGCACCTGCCCGCCGCCGTCGAGTGGCTAACGGCCCGGGAACTGCCGACAGAGGAGTGCTTGCTGCGCCGCGTGGTCACCGCCAATGGCCGCTCCAAGGCGTGGATCAACGGCCAACCCGCGACGATCTCCGACCTCAAATCTCTCGGCGAGCAGCTGATTCAGATTCATGGCCAGCATGCCCATCACGCGCTGATGCGCGAAGAGACCCATCTCGCCCTGTTAGACGATTATGCAGGCTTAAGCGGTGCCACCGCTCAATTAGCCGATACCTTCCGCGAGTGGCGCAATGCGCGCCGTCAGTTGAAGAAGCTGAGTGAAGAGGGCAGTGAAGTAGAGGCCAAACGGCAGCTGCTGCGCTACCAGGTAGAGGAGCTGGATCAGCTCGGTTTAGCGGAGGGTGAGCTAGCCACGTTAGAGGAAGAGCAGCACAGCCTGGCGCATGCGGAGGAGACCCTACGCGAAACCCAGTTTGCCGCCGACTGCTGCGCCAGCGACGAGGGCGGCGCACTCTCTTTGCTCAATCAAGCGTTCGCCCACCTAAGCGCGCTGCCAGGCAGTGATAAAGGCACCCTGGCCAATACTCTGGCCATGCTGAGCGATGCGCGCATTCAAGTGGAAGAGGCTGCCAGCGAACTCAACCGCCTCGCCAGCACTACCGAATTAGACCCTGAACGGCTCGCCTGGGTGGAAGAGCGCATGAGTGACGTCCATCGCATCGCCCGCAAGCATCACATTGCTCCTGAAGAGCTATACGCCCTGCATGCGGATCTGCAGCGTGAAGTCGCTCAGCTCGAAGAGGGTGGCAATGACCTGGAGGCCCTTAGTGCACGGGTCGTCGAGTTACGTGAAGCGTACCGCCAAGAGGCAAAAAAACTCACCGAGAGCCGTCAAAAAGCCGCGCTTCGCTTGGGCAAAGAGGTGCAGCAGCAGTTGGGCTTCTTGGCCATGGGCAAAGCTCGTTTTGAAGTGGAGGTCACTGCCAAGGACGCCCCCTCCCCTGAAGGCCTTGACCGCGTGCAGTTTTTGATTAGCGCCAACCCTGGCCAGCCCGCGCGCCCATTGACCAAGGTCGCCTCCGGCGGCGAATTGTCGCGGATCAGTCTGGCCATTCAAGTCGTCGCAGCGACCCACTCAACGGTGCCCAGCCTGGTATTTGACGAAGTAGATGTGGGTATCTCGGGCGCCACCGCAGAGATCGTTGGCCAACTGCTGCGCAAACTGGGCGAAAACGGTCAGGTCATGACCGTGACACACCTGCCTCAGGTGGCGGCACAGGCCCACCAGCATCTGCATATCGCGAAACAGGCGAAGCGCGACACTACGCTAACTCAGATGGCACTACTTGATGAGCAAGGACGCATCAGCGAACTGGCGCGCATGCTAGGGGGTGTGAAGCTTTCTGACCAAACCCTCGCCCATGCGCGCGAGATGCTCCACGCTAGTCAGCGCCCGCCACATTGAAACGCCCCTAACCCACTGGCCGAATGCACTAAGCGAATTCGGCCCAGTAGATGAGGGGCGCTTACATTTCAAACAGCGACTAGCGTTTTCGACTAGCAGCGACCTGAGAACGTTATTTCTTGTTCGTCGGCCCACTGTCCTGGCGCGTTACGTCGGAACCGCGCGGGCGCACATATAACACCAGGGCATGATCCACTAGTTCGTAGCCGTGCTCTTCAGCAATTTCTTGCTGACGTCGCTCGATGATCTCATCAACAAATTCAATGATTTCACCGCTTTCAAGGCACACCATGTGGTCATGGTGATCCTCTTGGGTCATCTCGAATACCGCATGTCCTCCGTCAAAATTATGACGAATGACCAAACCCGCCGACTCGAACTGAGTCAATACGCGGTATACGGTTGCCAAGCCAACATCTTCGCCCGCGTCAATCAGTGTTTTGTACACTTCTTCCGCGCTAAGGTGGTGCTGACCCGAAACATTTTCGAGAATTTGAAGTATCTTGACGCGCGGCAGGGTCACTTTCAGACCGGCTTTGCGCAATTCATGGTTCTGATCGGCCATGGTCGCTCTTCGCAGTAACTGGTTAGGTCGGGTATGATCAACCGAAACCACGATAGTGAAGAATAGGCCCAAATGCAAAAATTGACTCAAATCATCACGCTCTCCGTTGCCCTTACTGTCATTAGCGGCTGTAGCTACGTAGGCGTGTACAAGCGCGATATCCCCCAAGGCAACCTGGTCACCCAGGAGATGGTTAGCCAGCTTCAGCCAGGCATGACCCAAGAGCAGGTGACTTATGTGATGGGCAGACCGCTGCTGGAAGCGCCCTTTGACGCCAGCCAGTGGGATTATGTATTTCGTTTAGATAAGGCGTATGGCGATGTAGAGCAGCGACGCGTAACACTCACCTTTGACCGCCAGGGGCGCCTAGCGAACATTGAGCAAGAAGGCGATCTATCCAAACCACTGCCACTTGAAGGTGAGAGCGGCATGGGGCCTGCAACGGAAGGGGTTGACCCAATGGATGCGCTCCCTGAAGAGAGCACCCAGACGCGACCGCCCGAGGGCACGCAGCCTGTTCAACAGCCTTAACGCTTCGGGTCGCTCGCTTGGCGCTTAGCGCGTTCCAGGCGAGCGGCCTTGGGGTCGATCGCTAACGGGCGGTAGATTTCGACCCGATCCCCGTCGCGTAATAGATGGGTATCAGGTTCGCGGATCGCTTTACCGAAGATGCCTAGCGGTGCTTCAGCAAACGTATCGCCGGGCACCTCAGGAAAATGCTTGGGCAAATCGGCCAAGGCAACAGCCTGTCGTGCGGTAGTGCCCTCAGGGACGCGTAGCGCCACTATGCGCTGTTTAAAAGGCAACGCAAAGGCGACCTCAACTGTAAGCGCTTCAGCGCCCATACAGCTCGTTTGCGCGCTTGGTGAAAGCATCGACTAGCTGGCCAGCGATTTGCTGAAAGAGTTTTCCGAACGCCATACCAAGCAACCGGTTGGCGAACTCAAACTCCATCTCAAGGCTCACTTTGCAGGCGTCCTCTCCCATGGGGATAAATAGCCAGCGACCTTTTAGCCGTTTAAAAGGCCCTTTTACCAGCGACAGCTCAATACGTTCCGGCGCAAAAAGTTCGTTGCGCGTGGTAATGGTTTGTTCGACACCGGCGCGACCCAGGGTCATTTCGCCGATCAGATGCACATCATCATGCTCAAGCAGACGCGCCTGACGGCAACCTGGCAAAAATTCCGGGTAGCGTTCGAAGTCGTTGACCAGGTCGAACATTTTCTGGGGGGTGTGCCGCACTAAGGCGGAACGATTGACGGTTGGCATTGACCTCTCCGCTGACTTCACAGTGCCCAAAGCGTATCATGGGAAACATTTTTCAGACCCTAAATGGTATCACGCCTCCCCAAATAACGAAGGGGAAGCCACTGACAGATTAATTATGAGGTTCCATGGCCACTAAGAAAGGTAACAGTAAGGGCCCAGGTAGCAGCGTTATTGCCCAGAACAAGAAGGCACGGTTTGAGTACCACATCGACGAAACCTTCGAAGCGGGCCTGGCGCTGGCAGGCTGGGAAGTGAAAAGCCTGCGCGCGGGCAAAGCTCAGCTCACCGATACCTACATTCTGGTTCGTAACGGCGAAGCGTTCCTGCTAGGTAGTCATATCATGCCGCTCAATACGGCCAGCACCCACGAGATTGCTGACCCGACCCGCACCCGCAAACTGCTGCTGCATCGTAAAGAGATCGCCAAAATCTTTTCGATCACCCAGGACAAGGGCCACACCTGCGTGCCCCTTAAGCTCTACTGGAAGCGCAATAAAGTGAAGTGCGAACTGGCACTGGTGACCGGTAAACAGCTGCATGACAAACGCGCGACCGAAAAAGATCGTGACTGGAGCCGTCAAAAAGGTCGAATTATGCGGGAACATAATAAGGCATAACTGGTCAATCAGATGTGAGCACGTTAGAATGCTCACCTGAAATAAGGGGGCGACATGGTTTCGACGCCGGTGACAACCCTTGCGGTGCATGCCGAGAGCGTGATGTATCTCGTAAATCCCACATCACGAAAAATAGTCGCAAATGACGAAAACTACGCTCAAGGCGCGCTAGCAGCTTAAACACTGTTAGCTTCTTGTCTGGCCCCAAGGTGATGTGCCTATTCATCGCTGAGGGGATACGAGCTAAAGCTGATAGGATCGCGTTTGGTGGTGTCTTCTCGCCAAGCGCTAAACTTTAGAAGACTCGCGTGGCTGAATCCTGACCGTCGGAGTCAGTCGCGCTAAACTAAATGACGGAATCTAAGCATGTAGAGCCAATAGGCGCGTGCTGGCGGACGCGGGTTCAATTCCCGCCGCCTCCACCAGACACCCCTACAAATCAAGCACCTTCAGGTGCTTTTTTTGTGCCTGTGGGTTGAAAAGGGCTAACCAAGCACGCTTTTTAGAGGATATATTGACTCTCCGAAAAACGGACTGACTTTGGTCTAGTGATCCCAGCCCATAAGTTGCCAAGACTAGACCTCATTATCGCCAATCCACGCTCCATGCACACCGGCGGGCACCCAGGCAGGCAGTTCGATCGCAGCGACAGGGCCCGCGCCGATCTGTATTGCGTCCAGGATCCACAGCTCCGCTACGTTACTACGCAGGTCAGTGACATAGGTTAATAACCATCCGTCATCTTCGCCACGACCCTGTGGGTCGGGAACGAAGCAGGGCTCACCCGCATACACACCTACAGGAAGGTCAAGCACCCAGCGCCGATCGTACTCCATGTCATATTTGACGATACCGTAACCGGCGCGCGCCGCGTCAGGGAAAACCACCGCATAAGCGAAGCGGTTTTGCCGCCCTGTGAAGCCAGGATGAATCATAGGAAATTCAATCGTAAGGTCATCGAGCAGCCCAACACTCGCCGCTCCTTGTTGCAGATCGATTGTCCAACGGCTGCGCTTAGCCCCACTGACAGGCGCGGCTCCCTGAGGCGCGGTACCATTGATAAAGGCTGAGGCTTTCCCCCAAGCGGCTTCGTCAAAGAACGGCCCCTCGACCACAAGGAGGCCATCTGCGTCTTCCCAGGCATTGGAGAAGTGCAGCATGTAATAGGGATCAACGTCGATCCATTGCACTCCCCCTTTGCTGCGGTCACGCGGCATAACGCCTATCCGGCCGCGGTACTCCCTCTGCCACGTATAGGGAAAAGCAAGCTCGGAATGTAGATCAAGCGCGACGTTGGGGTCGAACCAAATCACATAGTTCTCAGTGATGGCGAAGTCATGAATGACAGAACCATTTGGCCCTTCAATCACCTCGCTATGTACCAGCCGCCCCGAGGCATCCGCCACGTGGTAGGTCAAGTACGGCGGGAGAGGCGAATTGCCGAAGAACAGCATCTCGCCTGTGCGGGGGCAGATCTTGGGATGGGCAGTCATCATAGTCTTTAAAGCACCGCCAAAATCGTAGGCGCCGATCGTTTCCAGTTCAGGCGTGATCTCGAAGGGTAAGTTGACCTCTTGAAGGGCCAGAATACGCCCCGCATGGGCGATCACGCTGGTACCGGCTGCACTCGCATGGAGGTTGATCGTCTCGTGATCGACAAACAGCGGCTCCCCCTCCAGCGCTGCGTTTTGACCCAGCGATTGCGGTACCACTCAGCGCGCCCGCCCGAGATGCGTAACCCGTGGATCATGCCTGAACCATAGAACCAGGCGCCTGGATTGATGCCGTCCTTCGGGTTATGACCATTGCGGAAGTAGCGCCCTGACAAAGTGGGCGGGATGGCGCCGCGTACCGGCAGGTCAAAGGCCGTCGTCTCCCTGTTAACGGGGCGGAAATGCCCGTCGAGAAAGCCTGGAACGGGGCCGGGGCTGCTGCCACTCTTGGCTAACGCTTCGAAGCTCAGGATGGAGGTTGCGAATGTGCTTGCCGCGAGGCCGCTTGCCATACGCAGTATATCGCGTCTGCTGTAAGTCATTGAGCTGCTCTCCTTGGCTCAAGCGCTTTCACCCCGAGCGCTGTACTGCTTACGATCCAGCGCTTGAGTGTGGCGGCATACTCGATCGCAGCGGCATCAAGCGCTTCCGCTGACAGCTTGTTGGCCTGATAGAGAACAAAAGGCTCGGCCCAGGGCAGGCCACAGCGATGCGCAGTGGCCTGCAGCGGGGCGAGAAGCGCATTCATTGTGAACATGTTGCGCCCGCCGGGACGGTAGGCGTCTGGTATATTGCCAGCCGTTGCGGCCACCATGAGCGGCTTGCCTTCCAACATACGCCCTTCAGACTCGTAGGCGATGTAGAACATCCTCGTCAGCACGGCATCCTGCCAGGCTTTCAGCAGCGGAGGCGTGGAGTACCACTGGATGGGGAACTGCAGCACGATACGGTCGCATTCAAGCAGCCGCCGGGCCTCGCGCTCGCCGTCTTTGGATAGATCGATGCCACGGGGATAGATGGCTTGCATATCGACGAGCTCCACGGCGGGTAGCTTGGCCGCTGCCGCAGCTAGCGCAGCATTGGCCTTCGAGTGCGCAAGATCGGGGTGGAACAGAAGAATAAGCGTCTTAGTCATGGGGGTCTCGCCTCCTTTAGGTAACTGCAGGGAAACGATGCACCCACGACAAAAATTACTCCAATCGATTAATAATATGTTCTATTATTTGTTTCATGAATCTTCGCTCTCTCGACCTCAACCTGCTCGTTGTCCTTGATGCGCTTCTGGATGAGGCGCACGTCAGTCATGCTGCCGATAAGCTGGGTATGTCACAGCCTGCCGCCTCCGCCGCACTGCAGCGCTGCCGTTATCTCTTCCGTGATGAGTTGCTGGAGCGCGGCCGCGGTACAATGCGCCTAACCCCAAAGGCCGAGGCGCTGCGTGCGCCGCTGAAATCGCTACTTGCGGAGGTGGTGAATCTTGTTGACCCACCCAAGGTGCCGCTGGCTGAAATACGCAAAAAAGTGCGGGTCGCCATGGCAGACTATCCGGCGGTGTTCGTAACCGCGCCCTTGCAGCAGGAACTGCAGCGCTCAGCTCCTGGCGTCGATATAGTGATCCAGCCCTGGCATGGCGCCGAGGCCGCACGCCAGGCACTCATCGACGGTTCGACAGACCTCGCCATCTCCGTTTTCCCATCTGTCGAGGAAAAATTGCATCGTGAAGAAGTGTTCGTTGAACACTATGTCGTCGCCATGCGCGCCGGACACCCTGCCGCCGCCGATTTCAACCTGAATACCTGGCTGAAATACTCGCACATCATCGTCTCCGGGCGCGGTGAAACACGGACGTCGCTGGATACGGAGCTGGCCAGGCTAGGCAGCTCACGTCGGGTTGGTGCGGTGGTACCAAACTTCCAGATGGTGCCTGCGCTGCTGCAGGGATCCGATATGATCGCCATGCTGCCTTCCCGTGTCGTAGCTGACTTCACAGCCCTGATCTCTCTACCGCCCCCGGTGCAGGTACCCGGCTTTACCCTGCACTTGGCATGGCATCTGCGCCATGAGAAGGATCCTGTCGTTCGACACGTTGCTGATATTCTTATCGAACTGCTTCAGTGATGCCACCAGGCGATACCCAACCCGCAATCTGGGAGAGAATGTTCCAGACCACAGTGGTTATAGCGATTTCTGTAGCTGACATGAGGCTACTACGTCGACCAGAAAGCGCCTAGCGCTGAGCTTAGCGGTGACCTTGTACGGGGACGAAGCCGCAATAGAGTAGACGTCGCCGTGCCTGTGATTGTTAGGAACTGCCAATTCCTCTTGTAGCGAGATGATGTCCGCTACGCCACCGGCAATGAGTCACTGCTGCCCCAGTCGGCCCAGGAACCGTCATACAGCGACAGCTGAGTATACCCGGCCAGCTCGGCTGCCAGTAGGATGATGCAGGCGGTGATGCCGGAACCACAGGAAAACACCAGTTGGTGACCGTTGCTGGGCTGAAGGGAGGGAGCGAGGTGGGCAAACGTTGACGCCAGCTGGCTGGCTGGCTTGAACCGATGACCCTCCAGCACCTCTGTAAACGGCAGGTTGAGGGAATTGGGGATGTGACCACCGCGCACACTAGGCCTGGGTTCTGGCGCTTGCGCCAGGAAACGTGCCTGTGATCGCGCATCGATGACCGTTACTCGCTCGTCCTCCAGATGCTGGAAAACGTAGGCAGAATCTCGAACCAGGGTGTGGTCGAGCTTGCCAACCACGCTGCCATGCTTGGCCGCATCTGCCACCGAAGCAGAATCGATGTCCCGCCCTTCTGCCAACCACTGCGGCAGGCCGCCATCTAGAACAAACACCTGTTTGAGGCCCATAGCCCGCATAATCCACCAGGCTCGTGGTGCCGAGTAGATACCCTGATCGTCGTACAACACCACCAAGCTCTCGGGCTGGATGCCCAATCTACGGGCCTCCGCCGTGAACTGCTCTTCCGTCGGGAAGGCGTGAGCTTGGGGAGCCCCGGTATCGCAAAGTGCTCCTTCCAGGTCGATCCGGAAACTTCCCGGGATCAACATCGGACGGTCATAAACGATCGGCTCCTTGCCAACGACATTGGCCATACTAGCGTCGATCAGCACCAAATGTTCGTTATCCAGATTGTCCTGCAGCCAGTCGGTGGTCACGAGGGGGGAAGGCATGGCGTTCTCCAGTCTAGGTCGACATGCAACAGTACATGATCGCGGACGGGCGAGACCAGCAAGTTGACGCGGATCGCGTAATCCGCAGTATGCTGATCGACGAGCTGCAGAGCACCGGGCATGCCGATTGGATCAGGTGCGGGAGCCGAGTCCATATCGCCTTTTTCTCCAGTGATGGTGGTAGGCTGATTAACGCTTTTTACTCCACTTACGAGGATCAATGCGCCCTTCGTACATGGGTAATTCCAGCACCGGGTCGTCCTCCCGGAATTGAGACCACATTCGGTTCAAGCCCGCAGTCCCGAAGGTACGCACACGCTCGACCTCATCAATGTTGAGTACATCGGTGAGAATGCCCGAAGTCGCTCCGGACATCCGCGCGCGGATGCGGCCTTCGGGATCGACGATTAAACTCTGACCCTCCCCCGCAGGCGCGGCTGAATTAGCGCTGACCATATACACCTGGTTGAAAATAGCATTGGCTTGCACAAGGATTTGCTCTTGAGCGCGGTCGCAGGTAGTGGTGGCCACTTGGTTGATGATCACTTCCGCCCCCAGCCAAGCGAGCTGGCGCACCGTCTCGGGAAACCAGATGTCGTAGCAGATGGCCAGGCCGACCCGGCCTATGCCCGGCACCTCGAACACTTCAAAGCGATCTCCCGGTTGATAGGGCTCGTAAGGTCGCCAGGGGAAACACTTACGGTAGGCAGCCACTCGCTCACCTTCGGGCGAATACACCGGTGCGGTGTTGTACAGATGCCCGTCCTCTCCCCGCTCGCATACTGTGCCGGGCAGCAGCCATACCCCCAGGTTGCGGGCGATACGTGATAAGTGCTGGTGACGGGGGCCATCAATTGGTTCAGCCGCGGCTTCCAGTTGCTCCTTGCGCTGCTGAGGCGTACCCGTGGCGCCGCATAAATAGAGCTCCGGATAAACCACCATCCTTGGCGGTTCAAAATCAGCCCCGAAGTCGCTCAGATGTACCGCCAGCTCGGCCTCGAAGTCCAGCAGTTCGGAGTCAATGCCGTGCGGCCGCGAGGCTTCCTGCACCACAAGGACAGGCAAATTTCTGGACATGGTAGATCTCCGTTTACAGGGTTGCTTTTGCCGAAGCGGGCGCTGACTCGGACTCTGAGTCATCAAAGGCCACTTCCGGCGGCTCGCGACGGAAGAAACGAGTCAGATAAGCCAGCTGGGCGAGGCCAATGGAAAGCCAGATCAGCCCAAGAATAAAGGCGTTGATATCCAGCTTACTCATCAGCCAAAGGTTGACCAGGGCACCGATGAGCGGCACTAACATCCCTCGAATCACACCATACTGGCGCTTTGCATCGGCGTCTTTGCTCACCAGAAAGATCACTGACAGGTTAACCATCGTGAAGGCGATGAAGGCGCCGAAGTTGATAAACGAGGCAGCCGATAACACATCAAGAAACAAAGCAATAATGCCAATGGCGCCCGTTAACACGATGTTGAATACCGGCGTATGAAAGCGCGCGTGCAGCCCACCGAACAGCTTCGGCGGCAATACTGCGTCCCGCCCCATGGCAAACAGCAGCCGAGAGGCGCTTGCTTGGGCGGCCAGGCCAGACGTGAACTGAGCGAGCACCATACCGGCCAAAAAGATAGCGCCAAAGAGATCTGCACCGATGGTCGTGGCAATTTCGAAGGCGGCTGAATCGGAATTTACGAAGTTGCTGCCAGGATGCACCAGCTGCGTTGTGTAACCCACTAGCACGTAGATACCGCCGCCGATCAGAGCGGTAAGCATAATGGCCTTGGGGATATTGCGCTTTGGATCGATGGTTTCTTCGGTCAGTGTGGTGACGGCGTCAAAGCCAAGGAAAGAGTATGCGGCCACCGCTGCGCCCGCGGCAATCGCGGTGAAACCAGCCTCTTCACCCAAGAACGGCCCCAGGCTAAAAAGCGAATCAGTGCCACCAGTCGCAAATACGTGACGAATTGAAAGCAGTACGAAGAACGCGATCACCAGTATTTGGAAGACCATCAGCAACGAGTTCACTTTGGACGCAAGCTTGATGCCATAGATATTCAAAAAGGTGGTGATCCCGATGAAGCCGAGCAAGAATATCCAGCTCGGTACTTCCGGAAAACGCGCGTTCAGATAAGCAGCGCCGATCAACCATATCACCATCGGCAGAAAGAAATAGTCCAGCAGCACGCTCCACCCCACCATAAAGCCAACGCGCGAATCGATGGCTCTGCGTGCGTAGGTGTAGGCAGACCCGGCTACCGGATAGGTGCGCGCCATAATGCCGTAGCTGTAGGCCGTGAAGAGCATAGCAGCGGTGGTAATAAGATAAGCGGTGGGTACGGCGCCATTGCTAGTGCTGGCAATTACCCCGAAGGTGCCTAGCACGATCAATGGCGTCATATAGGCGAGGCCAAACAGCACCACCGCTTTAAGGGATAGGGTTCTTTCCAATTTGATATTGTTATCCGTCATGATCCATCTCCAGGAAACGCTGCAACCGACAGCGGACAATCGCTGAGCCGGCACAAAACGAAGAGGTGGTTGATCAAGCCAGCCGCCGGAGCTAGACCAGCTTGCTACCGTTAATGATCGGCTAATACCCTCAGTTGCTGGCGTTGCAGCTGTCCAGCTAGACTGAGAGGCTTAGTAGCCGACCTATCTAGAACGGTATTGGCAGCTCATCGGATCGTATATAACCCCAGCGTGGTATGGGTCTGCAGATGTGAAATGGGTGACGCATAGCGAAATTGACGAAGTACTGGCCAATACCCTCATGGCGTTGGCAACCCCTGCATTGCCGCAACATTTCTCCGGCTTGGTGAAACACCTAGCGGCATTCGATAACTTGATCATCATCGCCTATCACGGCGAACAGCGGCCAGCTGTGCTCTATCGGGAATACACTGACCCTGTCGTTTATCTACCCATGGATAGCCAATATCTAGGGGGAGATTACCTGCTGGATCCGTTTTACCGCGAGCACCTCAGAGGTGGTGTGCAGGGCATACGTCGATTGAGGGACATAGCACCCGATCACTTTCGACGCACGCATTACTATAAGAATTACTACCAGCAGACCACGCTGCTAGACGAGGTGGCGGTGTTCGCCAACATCAACACGGATATTACGCTAACCGCTTGTTTTGTTAGAGATCGATCAAGTGGAAGGCCCTTCAATAGGCGTCAACTTGAGTCGCTGCAACAGTATGAGGCTACACTCAGCACTCTACTGAAAAAGCACTGGCAAGATTACCGCTTTGAAGGTGTGATTAAAGCGGCTCCAGCGCCGCTAGAGGAACGCCTAAGGGAGGCATTGGTTCAACAACACGACATTCGGCTGAGTCCACGTCAAGCGGAAGTGGCTCTGTTTATTCTAAGAGGCCACTCATCCCTATCCATCAGCCTTCACTTAAACGTCAGCCTCCAGACGGTTAAGGTCTTCCGCCGCCAGCTCTACGCCAAGTGCTGCATTTCGTCCCAAGCGGAACTTTTCGCGCTACTGATGCCGCTGTTCGCACAGTTAACAGGACATAAATGAGCTATGGCCGTTGCTGCTATTATCTAGCAGCTCAATTGAGCCACTTTAGATTCTGCTTATCATCCTCAATAACTTTGAAGTGATCGTGCTTTAGGTTCAGCACATAGCTATCTCGGGCATTACCCTGTTTGTCGTTAGTGCGCTGTAAATACGCATGAAGATTTTCAGGCGTACACATGGCTTTTATTTTATTGATAGTGGCCGCCCAAATTCCTTCCATTGCTTTTACTTCCGCTGTTTTCCCATAACCACTTACCATTTTTACCGCTATCCAGTTCACATGGTAAAGAACGATGATGCCGGGATATAACTGATAGTACCTATCCACATCGATTTTATTTAACGTTACTGCGTACTGAGGATCAACGCCGTACTTGTGTGATTGGAAAAACGGTGTCGTTTGGCTTTTAAGGTCGACGTACCTGCCTGATTCAGTATGAATAAAATCGGGTACTGTTGGGTCACGTAACTTTTCTTCATTGAGCCTCAAGCCCAATTTTTTACCATACAGCGCTAGGAAACGCGTTTCCAGACGCTCTCCGTCTTTACACCACTCTTGTTTTTTTTGTAAATCGTTGTGGATAAGTTCATTGCCATCTTTGTCATAAAGCGTATAGGTGGCCATACCCGCTCCTATATTTCCGTCACTTTATTATTGGGCAGCTTCTTAACCCTCCCTGTTGAGAGCTTCAGGCGCCACCTTAAATTAATTTAGAAATAAAATCATATCTGCCGAAATGGAGCAATAGGCGCACCTATATCCGGTGTCGCCAGTAGGCCATGCAGGAGGGGTTCAGCACTGGAGGTGGTGAGAAAGCAAAGCGTCGGCACCTGGCCAGCGCTTTGCTTTTGTTATTAAAAGTGACACGAAAGTATTTGAAGGTGTATTCGTATCAACCGATGCAGCTTAATGCGCTACCATTTCTTCAACAATCTCCTCACCGCTCAGCGCCGATGGGTAATATGTCGGCCAGTGGGTAACTTCGTCTAAAAGGGCTTCGCGATCATCGCCCCAGTAGAGATGGTAGTGATGAGCATCGGTGGGATAGATACTGTGGTCGCTAAACTGGATATATTGGGGCAGATCGTCGGATGCTCCTTCCAACTCGAAAATAAACCGTACGCCGCGATTCCCCGCTTGATAGGTTAAAATTTCATAGCCATCGTATTGGTATTCGCCTGTTCTCTCTTCGCCGTTTTCAAAGAAGGTGACGCTGCTTCCGTCAATGACGATACGCTCCACATCCGTTTGATACCCGGTGTCGTAGTACGCTTTGTACTCTTCAGCCGTCTTGTCACCATTGTCTGCTTTATGCGCAAACACTTCGTCGAGGGTGCCGTCTTGCAGGTAGGGATAAACGGACTGCCAATCGCCTTCCCAATCAGAAAGCGCACGATCCTTAACCTGATCATCATCAAAATAGCCTGAGTAGATATCGCTATCGTGGTCGTGGTCGTGGTCGTGGTCGTGGTCGTGGTCGTGGTCGTGGTCGTGGTCGTTATGAGTATGGTCGTGATCATGCTCATGGTCATGATCGCTGGCGTTAACGCTCTGAATGCCTGTCAGTATCAAAGCACTCAGTACCAATACGCTGGCGCCCTTAAGTGGCAATGCTGTCATATCCGATCTCTCCTTTTGCCGATTGCAAAGTAATGCATCTTCGCCATAAAGGTATATTATAACATCACAACAATCAAACCCATTCTTGCCTCAACCTGACTCCAGCACACAGAAGGTACGTCTAAAGGGAGGAAACACTTTTAACAGGCGCAAACGCATCGGGCCCCGCCAAAGCGGGGCCCGATCATCGAATCTAAACGATTCGAGAACTTAAATAATCGCTAGGATTAAGAAAGCAGCTTGATGTTTGAAGCTTGAAGGCCTTTCTGACCTTGGGTAACGTCAAAAGAGACGTTAGCGCCTTCAGGCAGAGTTTTGAAGCCATCAGACTGAATTTCAGAAAAATGAGCAAAAACGTCATCGCTGCCGTCAGAAGGAGCAATGAAACCGAAGCCCTTAGAATCGTTGAACCACTTAACTGTGCCAGTTGCCATGATATTAAATCCTTTTCGCAAGTCGCGAATTGTAGAAATCCTGGTATTACCCAGATAAATAGTGAGTAGAACAAGGAATACAATTACAGACTACCGAAAGAATTCGAATGTTTCTGGAACCATGCTTGCTTGCTAACTTACTAACTGCGCACATCCTGTCACGTCGTCAACAGCAGGTCAAAGCCTTTATGTTTTTTATTTTGTTGTTCTGCTGTCATCAGCATTCAAAAATCGCGCAAATTATCAAAAATAGCCTTAATCTTGCCAGTGAGCTAGGCACTACTAATTCGTCCGCCTAGCGCGCTTGGCTTTCCCGGCAAAACCGTGTCATTCGCGGCCTGGCGAGCACTTTAGAAGAGGTTTTAACATGCTATATGGTCTTAGTTTGTTGGCAGGTATTGCGCTATTGACTCTCGGAGGGGAGTCGCTCATTCGCGGCGCGGTGGCTGGGGCGCGAAGAGTCGGCGTTTCGCCACTGCTAACAGGGCTTGTGGTGGTGGGGTTTGGTACTTCGGCCCCTGAACTCGTCGTTTCGATTGATGCCGCGATGAACCAGCAGCCTGACATTGCGGTTGGCAACATTGTGGGTAGTAATATCGGCAATATCTTATTGATTCTGGGCATGTGCGCGGTTATTTGCCCGATGGTGGTTCAACCATTAGCGCTGCGCCGGGATGGCTTTGTGATGGTGCTGGCTAGCCTGCTGTTTATTGGACTCTCCTTCGGCGGTGCGCTAGGGCGTATAGATGCGGGAATTTTTATAACAGGGCTCGTCGGCTATCTTATTTGGGCCTATGTCAGTGAAAGCCGCCACCACATTCCAGCCGCGGAGATGCACGCTTCAGAAGCGGAGGAGATGACGAAGCTGCCCACCACAGGCTGGATGATCGCCGTAGCGCTAGTGGTTGGTTTAGGCATGCTGATTGGCGGCTCACAGCTACTCTTGTACGGCGCCATTGGCTTGGCCCAGGCTATGGGTATTTCCGAAGCGGTGATCGGCTTAACCATCGTCGCCGTGGGTACCTCACTGCCGGAGATGGCCGTATCGGTCATCGCTGCACTGCGCCGTCATGCAGATGTTGCCGTTGGAAATATTCTGGGCAGCAATATTTTCAACCTGTTAGGTATTCTGGGTATCTCCGCGTTTTTACAGCCGTTGCCCCTTGCGCCACGCGTGGCCCTGTTTGACCAGTGGGTAATGCTGGGCGCTGCGGGCATACTGGTGCTGTTTTTGTATACCGGTATGCGCCTGTCTCGCTGGGAGGGAGCCGTGCTGCTCGCAGGCTACGCCGCTTATATAGCGTTAAGCTTTACAATCTTTTGAAGTAAGTTGCTTTGTGGGCCGGTTGTCGGGGAGCTAAAAAAGTTAGCGCACAGCGTCAGCTATCTCGCTCCCCGCTTCCTGATAGTAACGCAGCGCCCCTGGATGAAGGGTATCGGCCATGTTTGCCAGCATTTCGGGGCTAATACTGCTCCACCATGGGGCGTCCTCCGCCAGGGTTTCATGATGCTCCCAAAACGTTTTGGTAAGCGTATAGGCCGTCTCTTCGTCCATCGCGGTTGTGGTGTAGGCAATCACGGGAAGCGACGTCGTATGGACATCGTTGTTGATACCAGGATAAGTGCCGCCGGGTATCGTTTGGCGTGACGCCCCGGTTTGCTCAATTTGTTCGTCGGTCAGGCTGACCAACGAGATAGGCAGACTGCTGGCCGCCTCAAGCACACTGGGAGAGGGATAGGCACTTGCGGTAACAAAACCATCAATCTGTTCGTTTTTAATCGCATCAGGCCCGCTATTAATCGCCGCATCCGCGATGCGTACGCGGTCTTCCAGGCCAAACAGCGTCAGGTACCGAGTGGCCTCACGGGCACTAAAGGTGCCGCGTCCAATCAATATATGTTTATCTTCTAGCGCAGAAAAATCGATGCTGCCTTTATCGCCTGCAAGCACAAAGTGCATGGTCATCGAGGGCAGCGGAAACAGGCCTCGGATCTCCTGGAAACGAGGGTGCGGATGTTCTGCAAACGCCCCCTCACCAGCCATCGCCTGCTCAATTAAAACGGCCGGGGAGGTAAACACGTAATTGCCTTCGCGAGCCGATACTTCCATCACGTTTTGTATAGAACCCTGGCTCTCTTCGAGGGTGAGGATAATGGCTTCGCCAGTCCCCTCGCGAATGGCATCAGAGAGCTCTACGCCCATTAGGTAGTAGGCCGTACCCGCCGCGGCTGACTTATAGGTCACACGAGTTTCAGCCTGGATATCGAAAGCGACACATAAAAGAGCCAGCGTCGCTATCGATGTACCAAGTGCGCGGCACTGGGAGGAGAAGAGGTTGCGCATCGTGTTATTCCTTAGCGTATCCAATGGCCGTCGCTGACAGGCCTCGTTTTATCGTCACCCGCTGTTTTTGAGCAAACGCTTGGTGAACAAGCTTTTCAGTCTGAGTGGGAGCGTGGCGCAACTCAACATAGCACGACTGGCTTCAGGCGGGCACTTGCGGCCCTTCCTTCATTGTCTGCCCCGATCCACGGAGATATTTTCAAAAACAAATATTAGCGAAAAAAGATATAAATTATGGATCTTATTCAATAATGCTATGCGGCAATAGTATAATACCAAACCCACTGTTAGCTTTTTTTATAAAACGAATACTAAAGATTTTACCATTACCTAAAAGATTAATTTCCTAAAAAAAGATGCTATTACCTTAAGAAGAACTCCTTTCGTTCGTTTTAATAAGGTATTGCGGCGCAATATAGACTGATAAAATAAGGCCGTTTTTACACCACTCCTGACAACTTGACCATGAGGAAGAACGTCACATGCCTACGTTGTGCCAACCCTCTTGCCAGCCTCGATTATATCGTCGCTGGCTTTTTTTGTTAGCGGCCTTACTATTAGGCGTAAGTCCCAGTGCTTTTGCAGTAACCGGTGAGCTGGATCTTACCAGCTCTACCGTGGGCTTTTTCGCTGTAGCGATCTTCGTCCTGGCCTATGCGTTGGTCATGGCGGAAGAAAAGATCCATATGCGCAAGTCTAAACCGGTGTTAGTGGCAGCCGGTATTATCTGGAGCCTCATCGGCTGGGTGTATGTCCAAAACGGCATGTCGGAAGCGTCCGAGTACGCTTTCCGCGTTACGCTTTTGGAGTTCACCGAGCTGATGCTGTTCTTACTTGTGGCCATGACCTATATCAACGCCATGGAAGAGCGCCGAGTCTTTGATGCGCTGCGCTCCTGGATGCTGCGCAAGGGCTTCAACTACCGCACGCTGTTTTGGCTAACCGGCGGCCTCGCCTTTCTACTCTCACCGATTGCCGACAACCTCACTACCGCACTGTTGATGTGTGCGGTAGTAACCAAAGTGGCCGAAGGGGATCAGCGGTATATCAACTTAGCCTGTATCAATATCGTCGTGGCGGCCAACGCCGGGGGCGCGTTTAGCCCTTTTGGCGACATTACCACCCTAATGGTATGGCAAGCGGGCATGGTGGAGTTCCAGGAGTTCTTCATTCTGTTCTTCCCCGCCCTGGTCAACTTCCTGATTCCCGCCTGCATCATGAGCGTGTTTATCAAGGATGAAAAACCCTCCAGCGTTTATGAAGATGTGTGGCTAAAGCGTGGCGCCCGGCGCATTGTGTTGCTGTTTTTACTGACGATTGTCACCGCCGTGTTATGTCACGTTGTGCTCCACCTTCCCCCGGTGCTTGGCATGATGACCGGCCTGGGCTACTTGCAGTTCTTTGGTTACTACCTGCGCCGCAGCCTGCCTCGATCCCTGGAGCGCAAGCGCGAACGCTATAGTCGCCGTGGCGACAACAAGAAGCTTGAGCAATTGGGTGGCGTGGTGCCGTTCGATGTGTTTAACCGGGTGGCGCGAGCCGAGTGGGACACACTGCTGTTCTTCTATGGGGTGGTAATGTGCGTTGGCGGACTGGGCTTTATGGGCTATCTCGGCTTGCTGTCCGAAGCGCTGTATACCGGTTGGAACGCCACCGCCGCCAACATCGTATTGGGTGTCGTTTCGGCCGTGGTGGATAACATTCCGGTGATGTTTGCGGTGCTGACCATGGAGCCGGATATGTCCCATGGTCAGTGGCTACTGATTACCTTAACGGCGGGTGTCGGGGGCAGTTTGTTATCGATTGGCTCCGCGGCCGGTGTGGCGGTAATGGGTCAGGCAAGGGGCTCCTATACGTTTATGGGTCACTTGCGCTGGTCGCCGGTTATTCTGCTCGGCTACATCGCCAGTATTTTGGTTCATATGTGGCTTAACGCCGACAGCTTTGCACTGTTCAGCTAAGCCAGTCGCCCAGTTAAGCCAGACACATTAATAAGCACCACCCTCGCCCCTTTTCAGCATTCTGGAAAGGGGTTTTGCTATAACCCCTTAATAAGTCTCGAACAGATACTCAATCGGGGTCGGGCGGCCAAATAGGTAGCCTTGATAGCGATAGCAGCCGTGGCCTCTTAGCCAGTCAAGCTGCTCTTTTTTCTCCACCCCTTCGGCGACCACGGTCAGGCCCAAGCTCACCGCAAGCAGAATCGTGGTATCGACAATCGCGGCGTCTGTCTTATCGGTAAGCAGCTCGTGAATAAACGATTGATCAATTTTTAACTCGTCCAGCGGCAATCGCTTCAGATAACTCAGCGATGAGTAGCCCGTGCCAAAGTCATCCAATGCAAAACGAATCCCCTTGGCCCGCAGTTGCAACATCGTGTTGCGGACTCTCACCGGCTCTTGCATCAACAGGCTCTCGGTGACTTCGAGCACCAGGCGGTTCGGCGGCGCCTGAGTTTCAGCCAACAGCGCTTCAACATCACGCACGAACTCCGGCTGCTGAAACTGCACTGAACTTACATTGACGGAGATACTTAACGGCGAATAGGCGGCTTGACGCGACCACTTCGCCAGCTGTTCGCAGGCGGAGCGCATTACCCAATAACCGATCGGCACAATCAGCCGATTCTCCTCCGCAAGCGGAATAAACGTCGCGGGCGATACCCAGCCGCGCTGAGGGTGAAACCAGCGCAGTAAGGCTTCTACGCCGATGGTGACGCCCTGATGGTCAACCTGCACCTGGTAATGCAGCGCCAGCTCGTTGCGTTCAAGCGCCTTGTGCAGGTCGGCTTCTAAGCTCGCTCTTTCCAGCACGCTGGTTTGCATATCGGTATTAAAAAAGCACAGCCCATTACCGCCCGCTCTTTTCGCCTGCTGCAACGCCATATCAGCCTGCTGCAGCACGCTATCCATACTGTGCTCACCTCCTCCCGTAAACAGTGAAATACCAATACTGGCACTGATCGGCAACGAATGGCTGTTTCTTAATTGCGCAATCGTCTCTAATAGTTGGCGCGCCACACGCTCGGCTTTTAGCGCAGCGTTCGCCTGTTGCTCGCCCAGATTATTGATCAGCACCACAAACTCATCGCTGCTAAAGCGAGCCAGCGTTTCCTCTGCGTCAAGCCGCTGGCGTAACTGTTCGGCAACGCTAATCAATAGCTGATCGCCACTATCATGGCCCTGGATGTCATTCACTAAGCGAAAGTTATCCAGATCAATGACCATTACCGCGCTATAGGATGCCGCCCACTCTTCATGGGCAATAGCAGCCGTTAAGGAATCCATCAGCAGCCGCCGATTGGGCAGCCCGGTTAGCGAGTCATAGAAGGCCAGGTAGTGAGTGCGCGACTGCATTTCCAGGTAGTCAGTCAGTTCGGTCGATATACCGCACAGGCAAGGGGCTGCACCGGGCGACATGGAAAGCGGCATTTTAATTGATAAGAAAGTTCTTACCCGGCTTTCGCCTTGCAAGACATTGCTCTCCTCTACCGTCACTTTTTTACCTGACGCCAATACGTTGCGATCAATCTGCTTGATCTCGGCGGCGCTTCCGGCGTCAAAAAAGGCTTCATCGCGCTTGCCGATGATTTTGTCTGCGGGCAGGCCAAATAGCTCGCTGATGCGGCGATTAACGTATTGGTACTCTAAGGTGGGAGACTTGATATAAATAAACGCATCGACACTATCCAGGATAGTCGCCAGCATCTCTTTATTGGTTTGCAGGAGCGCCCGGTTATGCTGCATACGCCGCTTGAGCAATAGATTGCCCAGCAGCGCCAAAAGGAGAAAAACAAGCAGCAAGGCGATACCCCAACGCCCAAGGTAGTCGTCAATGCTGCGTAGCAGCTCCACCGGAAGAGCGGCAGATGAGGCGAAATAGTACATAGCGACTGTTCACTGACCAGGCATGGTAAGCGGGCCTGCCCGCTCTACCACCCGTTGCCAAGCGGCGTCTTGCTCAATGCGTGACACAAAAGCGGCTATGGCAGGATGCTGTTCCAGTGACTGTACGGCGGCCACTGCCTGGAGCGGAAAGCTCATTTGCATATCGGCGCCGCTAGGCCACGGCCCGGCAAAATTACCTTGCGCCAACAAGTGTTGGTTAATAAAACTCAGGTGCTGTTTAAGCTGCGGCGTGAGGAAGCGCTTACTTACCGTATCGCTGATTCCCTTGGCCAGTGGCTTAATCAGCCAGGGTGACTGTTTGGGAATTTGGCTAAACACCAGCTGCATCACCAGCAGCGGCATGAGTGACCCTTCGGCATAGTGCAACCAGTAGCGGTAATCCACCCACTCAGGCATATCATCCGACGAAGGTTGGCAGCGGCCCTGCCCGTAGCGCTGCAGAAGGTAATCAATGATCGCTCCCGACTCAGCCACGGTGAAATCACCATCGGTAATCACCGGCGATTTACCCAGTGGATGGATTTTTTTCAGCGAGTCTGGCGCTTGCTGTGTTTTGCCATCGCGTTGGTAAACCACCAATTCATAGTCCAGCTCAAGGGTTTCAAGTAGCCATAGGGTACGGTGCGAACGAGACTTTTCCAGATGGTGAACGTGAATCATAAACACTCCATGGGCTGAGTTGTACGCCAGCATTGCACTGGCGTCACTTATCCTTTTCTATAGGCACATTTAGCTTAGTACCATAAAGCCCATCATCATAGGATCAATAGTATCAACGCAGCATTGATCGCTATGAAGGCGTGAACAAAAGCAAGTTTATTAATCAGTTACGTTATGATCGGTGTGCGTGACGCCACCGCGCCAGCAGATCCAGCGGTGACCACTTCCCCTGCAGCCAGGGCGCTAGTAAACGCATAGAGAGTGGAATAAACACAAACACCATCACAGGCGTGAGCATTAGAGTGCTCACTACTACCCGCGGCACCAGTGTCCAATCGGCCAAAACGCCGCCGAATACAAATTGAAAAATCAGCGAGATAGGAAAGAACGCCAGCCATACCGCCACGGCCTGCTTCCAGCGCGGCGGTGCGCTGCTACCGGTTTGAAACCACGCATCCAACCCGGTGGCCCGGTGCTCGTGAGGTGCTTCGTATAAGCCTTTGCCGCGCGCCAACCAAGCATGGCGTGAGGCGGAGTGCTCCCAAGCGGCTAAGGTTTCGCTGCTGCTAAAGCGGAATATGATCTGGTATTCATCGTCGTCAGCCGGAGGCGCCAAGACGCCGGAGCCTAGGTAGCCCGCAAAATCGGCGGCCAGTTCGCGCCCTTCAGTAAGCCAACGATTAAAATCAGCGTAGCGGCCGTGCTCAACGCGACGAGCCACCATCAATGTGACAGGTGAGGCAGACATGGTATATCTCCAAATGTGTCCACAGCCAGCGCCGGGTAGGCAGGCTGTTTGCTTTCAAGGGGGTAACCCTGAAAGTCAGAATGGCCACATTATACAAGCAATGTTGATGCCAGGTGTGAATGCTACGCTATGGCAGTTTAGGCGGCGTAGATTCTCGCCGAGGCACGGGGCTGGGACGCTCGCCGCGTTGAAAAGCGCATACATGAATATAAATATCCACAGCACTGCGAATGGCATCTGCTTCTTGGGGGTCGGGGTCTACTACCGGGCCGGTATACTCACCTTCGCTGCGTAGTACGACTTCTAGCTCGGTTCGGTAACGGTCGAGCAGGTGTTCCAGGTTGATGCGTATACGATGAACTTCCAGACTAAACGCCTGACGTTGATCGGTGCGCTTAAGGATGTCCAGAGGGTTTGAAGCAGTTTCAATCAAGCTCTCTAGCGTAGCGAAAACTAACTTTTCAGCACTGTTTAAATTGGGAATAATGGAATAAATGAGGTCATTTAAAGTGATCGGTGTTCCATGGCGGTGCATAGGCAGCTCAACGTCCGGTTAAGGGGTCAATGCTAATCAATCGGCCCTGCTCAGAAAAACTTAATCGATAAATACCGTGCACACCGTCACGACCGACTATGCGCCTAATCGCCTCGGCGGGAAATATTACCCAGCGGCCATCCACACTGCGGGCACGTACGCGGGCGATGCGCCCCTCATAATGAGCCAAGCACTCCTCATAATTAAGATTAATGACTACATCAATGGTTTGCATAGGGTTGGCAATAAGATAGGGCTGGCATAAGAGTGTCATCGTGCCGGAAAAGTAGCGGTATAACACTGCAAAAACTTGCACTGTCGGTATCGCTCGCTAATACTTCATGGTATCCCAACTCGTACTTAGTCGGTAATGACCTATGGCCGTTTCTTCCATTAGCACCGTTTCCCACGCTGCCTGGACATATCCTTCAGCGAATACAATGTCCCCGCGCGTTGAGCAAACCGCCAAAGGCCGTGCACTTGAAGAAGATACGGCGTCTACCGATGATCCTAAAACGACTAGCACTAGCGAAGAGAGCAGCAGCGCCGAGGCTGGCCCCAAACGGGCGGACGGCACGCCCATGGCGCCGGAAGAGATTCAGCTACTCGAACAGCTTAAACAGACAGACCGCGAAGTACGCCAGCATGAGATGGCCCACCAAACAGTGGGCGGCGCCTATGCGGGCGGTGCCAGCTACGAATATGAAGTCGGCCCTGATGGCAAACGCTACGCGGTAGCAGGCGAAGTGCCGATCGATTATGGCCCGGTGCCCAACGACCCCCAAGCCACTATTGAAAAAATGCAGACTGTGATCGCCGCGGCCATGGCGCCTGCCGACCCGTCCCCTACCGATTACCAAGTGGCTGCCCAAGCGCGTCAGTACCTGCTCGAGGCCAAGCTGGAAGCCTCCATGCAGCGCAGTGAAATGAACCAAGCCCGCAGCGACGGCGCCGCAGCGACATCCTCCACTGCTACACCTTCCACCACACCCTCCGCGGATGAATCAGCCGCTGGCGAGCTAGCCGCCTAAGGGTTCGCCTCTGCGAGAGAGTTCCACTCTTCACGGCTGGGCCAATTCGCCAACCAGGTAGGCAGCGACTCGGCGGGCATTGGCCGAGCAATCCCGTAGCCTTGGGCTAATTCACAGCCTAGCGCCATCAAGGCTTTGGCATGCTCTAAGGTTTCTACACCCTCCGCCAGCATGGGCCGCTTAAAGCGATTCGCCATGTAAATGACGCTCTCCACAATCGCCATATCGTCTTGATCACTGAGCATATCGCGGACAAAACTCTGATCTATTTTGATCAGACTGACCGGCAGCTGCCGCAGGTGGGTTAACGACGAAAACCCGGTGCCAAAGTCATCAATAGCAAAGCTCACTCCCAGTGCCTGACAGCGCGACATATTTTGCAGTGCGGCCTGAATATCATGCATCGCCGCACTCTCCAGCACTTCGAGTTTGAGCATCGCTGGCGATACATTGGGATGACGTGCCAAGAGCTCGCCCAGCCGCTGACTAAAATTGCTCACCAACAGATGCGTAGGGCTTATATTCACATTGATGGGTAGCGCGATGCCTTGAGCCTGCCATATGGTCAACTGGCGCAGCGCCTGCTCAATGACCCACTCGCCAAGCTCCACTTCCAACGGCGTGGTATCGATGGTGGGTAAAAACTGCCCCGGCGCAAGCAACCCCTCTTCCGGGTGCTGCCAACGAATCAGCGCCTCTAGGCCGACCACTTGACCGCTGCGCATATCGACCTGAGGCTGATAATAGAGGCGCAGTTCATGGTTATTGAGGGCATCAATAAAACGCTGCCGCTGCTCATGGCGCACCTGCAGCAAGCGGTCATGGTTGGGATCAAACAAATGAAAGGTATCGCGGCCACGCTGCTTGGCACGGTACATCGCCTGATTGGCATGCCGTAAGAGCACATCGCCCTGAACGTGGTCATTGGGGTAGAGCGTCACTCCCAAGCTTGCCGTCAGATGGATGCTCTGCCCCTCTATCATCAGCGGCTGGCGGATAGAGGCTAGCAGCTTCTCAAAAAAATCGTCGTCTACGACATGATGGAGTAACAGCACAAACTCGTCACCCCCCACCCGCGCCAGCACATCATCGCCAAACAGCAGATGACTTATACGCTGGGAAAAAGATGAGAGCAGCGCATCACCCACAGTGGCGCCAAGACGGTCATTGATATTCTTGAAGAAATCGATATCCAGCGAGCACACCGCCAAAGGTAGCTGTTTGGCATCTGCATGCTGCATCGACTCGTGGATCAATTGCGTCAACAGTTGCAGGTTGGGCAGCCCGGTTAGGGCATCGAAATAGACTTCCCGATTAAGGTGTCGGGCATGAGCGGGAATGGCCGAAAGATCCGCCAGCACAATCACATGATGATCGACCTCTCCGTGCTCATTGCGCACGCGATTAATCGACATCATCCCAGGATAAAACTGCCCATCGTGGCTACGGTAACTCACTTGGCTTTTACTGCGGTCACGCAACTGAAATTCTTCACGCATCAAACGCGTGGTGCGGCTATCATCCAGCGGTAAAATACTGAAGGCTTCCGGTGTTTTGCCCTTTACATCCCCCTGGGTAAACCCCGTTAATTCACAAAAAGCGGGGTTGACCTCCACCACCCTATTTTCCGCATCGGTGATAATGATCGCCTCATTGGCATAGCAAAATACCGATTCAGCGGGCGACACTGTTTGGCTGACGGATGCTGTCGGCATCATGTTCGAGCTTGGCAGTGAAGATGTTGGCTGGGAGTAGTGTTGAGACAAAGACTGTTCCTTCGATACCTTCGAGGATTTATACATACGTCTTTGCTCTCCTCATCATTTTATAGAGCCTTCGCCAAATAAATTCGTTGTTAAATAGAGCCGTTATTAGGTAAATAGAGTCGCTATTATGAAGGCAGTGGTGCTGCTAGCCATAATAACACCCTATGACGGCGAAGGTACTTTGCGCTGCAAAGTACCTTATCGGCTGACGAGGAAATAAGTTAAGGGGCAGGGCTGGCGGCGCCCAAAAAGCGCGCCTGCCAGTAATCGATCTCTAACGGCACGCTGACTACTGCACGGCCCTTACCAGGTGCATGAATCATTTGGCCATTGCCACGATAAATTCCGACGTGGGTCGCTTTGCGACGGTCGCCAAAGAAAAGCAGATCTCCAGGGCGTGGGGCGTTAGCGCGTGGCAAAGCGCGAAACTGCTCATCGGCGGTACGCGGTACACGAATACCCGCCGCCCGGTAGGTCATTTCCACTAAGCCAGAGCAGTCCAGGCCATCGGGGGTATTTCCCCCCAAGCGATACGGTGTGCCAATAGCCTGCTGTGCATGGGAGAGAATCAACGCACGCTCCATTGAGAGCCCTGCGCGGTTAGGCGGCGCCTCAATGGGGGTCAGTTCGCGACTGGCACAACCCGCCAGCATCAGTATCAACAGGCTGGTAAGCAGCCCCCTTCCCGATAGAGCCAACCCGCAAGGTAGAAGCCACAGACGAACCGATATCATGGACAACCGCTCCGATAAACCCGCTTGCCTTCATGATGGCGCAAAGCCTGCCTAGCCGCCAATGATTAACGGCCGATCCACTCCACAAAGCTGGTTGCCCCCAGCGCATGGCGCTCATGGCGCACCCGGCTCATTGCCGCGTAGGGTAAATCCATTGTTAATACCCGCGCAAGCGGCTGCTCGATCACCTGACGCAGCAGCCCATTGCAGACAAATAAGTGCGCCACCACCAGCACATGCTTGCCCGGCGGATTACTTAACAGCTGCTGCCAGGCCTCGGCTAATCGCGCGTCGAAGGCTTGAAGGGTTTCGCCACCGGGGGGAGACACCGCGGCAGGATCGAACCAAAAGGCACTCATTCGCTCGGTGCCCTCTTCGGCAAACACCTGGGCGTGGGTTTTGCCTTCCCACCGCCCCAAGTGCAGCTCGGCAAAAGCCTCCTCCAGTTGAACAGGCAGCCCAAACTCTTCGCCCAGCCATAGGGCAAATTCACGACAGCGAGTTAACGGCGAGGTCACGATCGCATCGTAGGGCAAATGCCCGTCGACCGTCTGCCGCATCACGGCATTGGTGACCTGCTGCCAGCCGGTTTCACTCAACGGGTGGTCGGTGGAGCCGCGCAGCATACGCCCGCCTACCGGTTCACCGTGGCGCAGTAAATCAATCGTCGTGATCTCCGCGTCGGGAAAACGCATACTCGCCTCCTGGGTGGCTAAACTCAGTTAAATAATTCAGTTAAATAATTGCGTGACGAACCCGTGCGGAGATCCACTCGGAGATCAACACAGTAGCGAAAATCATAATAAAAATGACGCTAACCTGATTCCAGGCGAGGCTGTTGATCGAGGCATTCAACTGCAGGCCAATCCCGCCTGCGCCCACCAAGCCCAATACCGTCGACTCGCGAATATTAATGTCCCAGCGGTAAACGCTAATCCCCGCAAACGCAGGCATCACCTGGGGCAGCACGCCATAGTTCATCACCTGCATGCGGCTCGCGCCGGTCGCGCTAATTGCCTCGACGGGGGTGGGGTGGATCTCTTCAATCGCTTCGTAAAGCAGCTTGCCCACAAAGCCGATAGAGCGTAGGGCGATAGCGATAATCCCTGCCAGCACGCCAGGGCCGAGAATGGTCACCAGCAGCATTGCCCAAATCAACGAGTTAATGGAGCGCGATGAGACAATGATGACCAGGGCGGCGCTGCGCACCAGCGGATGCGGCGTGGTGTTACGGGCGGCTAAAAATGCCACCGGAAACGCCATCATAATCCCTAGCGCGGTGCCCAAAGTGGCGATATTGATGGTGTCCCACATGGGCTTCCAGAGCACATTGGCGTAGCCCCACTTGGGAGGGGTCATGCGGCTGATCAGATCGGCGCCCTGGCGGCCGGCATCTTCCACAAACACCCACATGGTGTTGTCGGAAATCATCTTCCAGCAGAGCAGAAACAGGCTGACACCTGCCAGCCAAGCCAGATACTGTAGCCATTGAGCGTGGGTGGTGCGCCGCCGCCAAACCGGCTGACCCTGGGGTGTAGTGGAAACAGGCATGTAAACTCTCGACAAATTAAGGGGCCAGAAAAGGCTGATCTAGCAGTGACTGAATCAGCGTTTACTGAGTCCAGCGGCGAACATGACTAGAGCTATATTCACATAGCAGCACGATAGCGATGATGATCAGCAGAATCGCCGCGGAAGTGTCGTACTCATAGCGGCTCAGCGAAGTATTCAACGTGGCGCCAATGCCGCCCGCGCCGACAATGCCGATTACAGAGGACTCACGGAAGTTGATATCCAGGCGGTACATGGAGAGCCCGATCAAGCGCGGCATCACCTGGGGCTGCACGGCGTGATTCATGGTCTGCCACCAGCTGGCGCCCGTGGCACGCACCGCTTCCACCTGACGCCAATCCAAGTCTTCGATATCTTCCGCCAGCAGCTTGGCCATAAAGCCAATCGTCGCGAAGGCCAGGGTGATCATGCCCGCAAACGGTCCAAAGCCGAACATCACCACAAACAGAATGGCGATGATGATCTCCTGGAAGGTGCGCGAAACGGCGATAATGCCGCGACACACGAAATAAACCGGTAGCGGTGAGATATTGCGCGCCGCCCCTAAGCCCACGGGTATTGCCAGCAGTACACCCAGTACCGTGGAGGTGAGCGTCATGGTCAAGCTTTCCAGCAAGCCCGCGACGATATCGTCGTAGCGGCTGACAAAGTCAGGCTGCATAAAGGCGCCTAAAAAATTAACCGCCCTGCCCGCACCTTCCGCCACCCGCGCCCAGTTCACCTCTACCGAGGCTAGCGCCAAAAACAGATACACCACCGCGCCGATGACCAGCCCCCAGCGCAGGCGGGGACTTTCGATCAGCGGGAGTCGCCGCCACTCACCGTGCTGGGCCGCCTGCTGACGTGCCTCCTCGTTCATCGTACTGCCCCCGCTTCGATTGACGACATCACCCGTGCATACGGAGGATCAACCGGTGCATCATCTGCCGCTTCATCGTCCATAGGCTCCGGCGTGGTGTCCCACTCCTCTTCGCCATAGATCGTGGTGAGCATCTCGCTGTCGAGTTCGCTGGGCAGGCCATCAAATACGATTTCTCCAGCGCGCAGGCCGACAATACGGTCGGCAAACTGCTGGGCCAGAGCCACGTCGTGAATATTGATAATCGCTGCCAGTTCACGCTCTGCGCATAGCTCGCGAATCAAGCGCATGATTTGGCGCGAAGTTTTCGGGTCGAGGCTGGCGGTAGGTTCATCCACCAGCAGCAGCTTGGGGCTTTGCAGTAACGCCCTGGCGATACCGACCCGCTGGCGCTGGCCACCGGAGAGGGCATCGGCGCGCTTGTCGATGGCATGGGTCAAGCCTACCCGCTCTAACAGACGGAAGGCTTCGACCACGGCCTCCTGGGGGTAGCGGCGCAGAAAACTGCGCCAAAAGCCTACATACCCAAGCTGACCGGAGAGCACATTTTCCATCACGGTAAGGCGGTCTACTAACGCATACTCTTGAAAAATCATGCCCATGGAGCGGCGAGCATGGCGCAGTTTATGGCCCGAAAGTTTGGTCAGCTCGATGTCTTCCAGACGGATGCTGCCCTGAGTAGGCTCGACCAACCGGTTAACGCAGCGAATCAGCGTGCTTTTACCCGCGCCAGAAGGCCCGATCAGCGCCATCACTTGGCCTTTGGGCAGCGTGAGTTCAATATCCTTCAGCGCCCTATCCCCGGTAGGGTAGCGCTTGCCTACGCCACTAAGTGTCAACATCGTTCCACCTCATATGTATAGCTAAACGGCCAGAAGGTGAGCCCTCCTGGCCGAATAATTGCAGATTGCAGATTGCCGACTGATTAATCGCAGTCGTAGGTCACACCGTTGGCGTCGGCGATAGTGCGAATAACGGCCCAGTTTTCCTGGTAAGTAATCGGAATAAACTGCGCTTCGCCAGAGTTGGCGAACTCCGCCTCAAGGGGCGTGCCTTCCCAGTCGTAGCTAAAGAAAGCGTCCTGAATTTTCTCGGCAAGTTCCGGGTTCAGGTTATTAGCCAGACCGTAGGCAGTGGTGGGGAAGGTATCGGAAGTATAAATAATCTCGTAATCACCTTCGTCAACCACTCCGCGGGAAATCATCCGCTTGCCAACGGAGTTAGCAATGGCTGCCGCGTCGTAGTCTTCGTTGACCACGCCGAGAATGGAGTTGTCGTGAGAACCAGAGAACGCGGTTTCAAAATCTTCACCCGCTTCCATGCCGTACTCAGAGCGCAGCAGTGCAGAGGGGGCGCGGAAGCCTGAGTTAGAGGTCTCGGAGGTAAACGCTAGCTGACGCCCCGCCACGTCTTCAACAGATTCAATGCCGCTTCCTGGGTAGGTGATGATCTCCATCTCGTAACCAAAGCTGCCATCTTCAGCGGCCATCATGGCGAAGGGACGGAAGCCACCGCAGTTAACCGCCACCGGTACGCCGCCGGTATTAAAGCCAGCGACGTGCAGGCGTCCAGCGCGCAGTGCTTCCTGCTGGGCAGCGTTGGATTGTACCGGGAAGAATTGGACTTTTTTGCCGGTGGCTTCGCTCAGGTGATCCAGAAAGTCAGACCAGACATCCGCGTAAACCGCGGGATCTTCAACCGGGGTATAGGCAAACACCAGGGTATCCGGGTCAACCCACTGTGACTCGTCGCTGGGAACATCGGCGATCATGTCGCCATCACTATCCACATAGCGTGATGAAAGATCCGCAGAGGCGTTTACAGCGGCCAAGGCGAAGGCACTGGCAACGGCGGCACTGAGTAACGTGCGGGAGAGGGATAATGTTTGCATGGGTCACCTGTAACGTTCTGTAGAGTTGTTAAAAGATGACAACATCCTGACGACTCCAGATGACAAAAATGGGGCACTTATATGACCACTTCGTGACGTTTTGACGCAGGCATCTTTAATGTGTGGCTTGAGCAGCATCGTGACCGCGACGCTCCACGAACAGACTGTTGCCAGGGATTTTTTTGGCTTGATGCTTCAGCTCGGAAAGTTCACCCGCTATATCCAGCGATCGACAGTTGGTCGCATCGGGGATGGGCTTCACCGCAATCGAGACACTGACAAAAGGGTAAAACGTCAGTCTATTTTGTCGGTTTTCGATGTAAATCCCGCCCTGAAGGCGGTCGGCTTCTTCATAGAAACCCGGTGCCATCACCTCGAATGAGTGCAGAATTTGCTTACAAACACTTTCCCAGTGCTCAAGCGGCAGCAGCATCATGAAATCGTCACCGCCAATATGGCCGATAAATCCCCCGGCGTTCTCTACCTGGGCTTGCAGCAGCCGCGATAGCGAAATAATGATGTGGTCACCGCGGGCGTAGCCATAGGCGTCGTTAAAGGCTTTAAAGTTATCCAAATCAACGTAGGCCGCGGCAAACCCGCGTTCGGCGGCTAAATAGGCAGCCAGGGTTTCATTAATCAGAATATTCCCCGGTAGGCCGGTCAGTGGGTTGGCATGCCGCGCTTGGCGCACCTGAATCGCGGTAATCTCACGTAACAGGTCAACGATATTGCCCATCCCCAGGTAGTCACCGTTAGCCTTAACGATAACAAAGTCCTCCTGCTCGATATCCCGGCTATCGGTCAGCTTCTGGCTCAAAACCTCAAGCGG
Organism: Halomonas sp. BDJS001; assembly: GCF_026104355.1. Taxonomy (NCBI): domain Bacteria; kingdom Pseudomonadati; phylum Pseudomonadota; class Gammaproteobacteria; order Oceanospirillales; family Halomonadaceae; genus Halomonas; species Halomonas sp. BDJS001. The sequence continues at coordinate 314,731 of NZ_CP110535.1, read as the reverse complement.
GGTATCCGCTTCAGCCACCAGCATGCGTGCATCAGCAACGTCCAGCACACGGCGCTTGGCATAAAGTGAATGGCTGTAGGGGTTGGTAAACAGGGTTAAAAATGCATTGCGGCGCACCACCGCTACGGGCTTGCCATTCTCCAGCACGGCCACACAGCGCAAGCTGGGCTGTTGACGAAATCGTTCGGAGATATACGGCACTGCGCAATCCGTGGTGATGGCCTCGGTAGCCCGCAAAATTGAGCGGGCGGTGCGGCCAGCGGGACTTTTTAAATGGGTGGTCGCCGGCAGCAGCATATTGAGTTCCAACGGCGGCTGCTGGGTGGGTCGGGCAAAATAGAAGCCTTGCAGCAGCGCGAGGCCGCGGTCGAGCTCCCACAGGCAGAGGTGCTCGGCGGCGGTCTCCACACCTTCGGCAATGACCTGGCAATCCAGACTACGGGCCACATCGAGGATCGAGCGTAGGAATTCTCGCTTGGCAGGATCCTGATCGATGCCGGAGATAAAGTGGCGATCGAGCTTAACGAAATCGGGGCGCAGCTCAGACCAGTGGCGCAGGCTTGAGTGCCCGGCACCGAGATCATCCAGCGCCACCTGGAAGCCCATGGTGCGGTAGTGATCCACCGCCTGGCGCATTAGCTCATAGTCATGGATGGGCACATGTTCAGTGAGTTCGATCACCACCCGCTCTGGGGGCAAACCGCTGTCACGGATAAAGCCAAGGGTTAAGCCTTCGCGAAAGTCGCGCTCCACAATCGTCAGCGGCATCACGTTAAGAAACAGCAAACCGGGCAGGTCGAGCTCTGCAAAACGCTGTATGGCGAGGCGCCGACAAAGCAAATCTAACTCGACTAACTTCCCGGCCTGGGTAGCCACCTCAAACAAACGTAACGGGGAGTACAGCGGCGAGGTTTTAGGCCCTCGGATCAGTGCTTCGTAGCCATAAATCGCCTGCTGGCTGGCATCCACAATGGGCTGAAAAAGCACATGCAACTCTTCTTGTGCAATGATTTTTTTTAGCCACTGCGCTTCTTGTGCGGTCATTTGCCTGCTGCCCTCTGCTGCCACCCTAATCACCAGCGGTGGTGTCGATGATGCGTCACCTTCCCTGGAGGCTGTTGATAAGCTGCAAGCGTGCGTCATTTTTGTGACGCTATCATGACAAACATCAAGGACGTCAGGCAGTTGGCGCTAAACAGAGGTCATGAAAGGATCTTCTCGGGAGCAGGAAAGAGAACCTCGCCGCCGTCAGCGTCGAGCTGACGGATGTTGATCGGGCGGCCTTTCTCGTCAAGGGTCACTAAGCCAATGCCGCTGGCATTCCACAGCCGTTCACCGGCGCTGGCGCGATCGGGATCACGGGGGTGAACGCTTAGCTTACGGCGCTTGGTAAACCAGTTAAGCGGTGACCACGGCGCGTAGAGCCAACGGTTGAGCCGATCAAAGGTATTGAGTAGCTGCTTGGGAAACGTATTCTTGATGCCGCTGGAGGTAATCTGCCACAGGTGAGGAGCGCTTTTTCGCCGACGTACCAAAATGTCGTAGACAAACGAGTAGTGCACATCTCCGGATAAAATCACATAGTTGCCTGGGGTCTTGGAGTGCTGCCAAATCTGCAGCAGCGTATTGGCTGCCCCGCGGTGGGCCATCCAGTTTTCAGCATCCACCACCAGCGGCTTACCGGCAAGGGTGAACAGCTTTTGAATTCCCTCTATCAACTTGACGCCGAACATCGGCGCGGGAGAGACAATCACCGCGCTCTTGAACCCCATTAGCGCCTGTTGCATCTCCATTAGCGCCTCCCAGTCCATCAAGCCCGAAGGCCGGTGGGGGCTGCGCTCACTGCGCCAGCGGCGGGTGCGGGTATCCAGCACAATCAGCGCGGGGGTGCCCGGCACCTGAAACTCCCAGCCCTGAAAACGCAGCAGCTGTTCAATCAGCCCATCCTGCTCGGCACAGACTAGCGGCTGGTCGCCATCGCCCAGCAGAGTGGAGGCGTGGTGGACTAACGGGTTCATTTTACCCGGGTCGTTACCCCAGGCTTGGCAGAGCAGATAGGCCACCAGGGCATTACCGATAATGCGTTTAGAGAACGGGTGACCGTAGGCGGCGCGCTCCCAGTCGGAGGTTAAGTTCCAGTCGTCGGTGACATCGTGGTCGTCAAAGATCATCAGGCTGGGCAGGTGCGCCATCAGCCGTGCGCACTGGGGCAACCCCGCAACAAAGTCATCGATCACCGCCTGCTCCTGACGATACAGCTCGGCATCTTTGTCGTTTAAGTCAGGCGGCGTAGGCGCAATCACTTGCCAGGGCGTCGGCGACCACACCAGGCAGTACATGGCGAGCATTTCGGCTAGTGTCATCAAGTGGTTATGGGCATTCGCCGAGGTAAACACGGGCTTTTTGACACCGCCGAAGAAGCGTTCGCGCAGCGCCACGTTGCTGGTCACATCCGGCAGTAGCTCTGCACGGCGATAGTAGCTATCCGGCGAGCGGTAGAGCGCTTGGCTATCGTCGACCGTCGCGCCTTCCAGCCACTCATCCACCAGCCCTAACCGTTCAATCAACGCATGCACTGCCCGCAGCATCGGCCCGGCCACATCGTCGGCGTACACCTGATCACCGGTCATCAGCAGCCAAGCGGGCCACTCGGTGGGCGCTGCCTGCTGCTCAGACAGCCAACTGTCGGCGCGCACCAGGCCATCGGCACTGGCGTGATGAGGCTTGCGGCAGGAGCCGTGCATCAGGCGGTGATGGCGCGAGGCAACCACAAAGGCGGGATAGGCGGCACCGTCATAACACAGCCACGGTGCCCACTCGGGCAAAGAGCGCCACTCGCCCTGTAGAGTTTCCACCTGCAGGTCATACTCGATGCGCTCGTCGCAGGGCAGCGGCGATTCAAGCCCACAATCGATTAGGTAGATAAAGGCCCGCTGGCCGATGGGGATGCACTGCTGGTGATGCGCCAAGCCAATCGACTGGCTATCGGCGTGCCCTGGGCGCAGCACCAGTGTCATGTTCAGTGGCCGAGTGGCGACGAGCCAAAGTACCAGCCGTGCAGCGCTGATGCGTCTTAATAGGGGGCCGGCGACTATATCGGGCAGCGTATCTGTGCGATTCATTCGGTGCGGTCTCCATTATTTACACGCGACGATTACCCGCGACGACGGGCAGTGCCACCGCCACGTTTAAACCGCCAGTGCTGGCGCGGCTAAGGTGCAGTTGGCCGCTGTACAGGGCAACAAGGTCAGTCACAATGGCCAAACCCAAGCCACTGCCCGAGCGCTGTTCATCCAACCGTTTGCCGCGCTGCACCGCCTGCTGGCACTCTGCTTCCGACATACCAGGGCCATCATCGCTAACGGTCAAGGTTAACTGCTGCCCTTCACTCTCTACCTGTAGCTGCACATCGCTATGCGCCCAGCGCAGCGCGTTATCCATTAGGTTACCCACCAGTTCTTGGATATCCTGCCCATCCATGTGCACATTAATCTCACCCGTCCAGGTTTGGCGCAGCGCAATGCCACGCCGCTGGGCAAGCCTGGCCAACCCATTGAGCAGCGGCGCCAGGGTGGCATGTAAATCGATGGGCGCAAAGCGTATCCCCTCTCCCGCTGCCGATGCCCGCGCCAGATGATGGCGTACCGCGCTATCTACGCGTTCTAGCTCAACCTCCCAGGCGGCGCGGTTCGTTTCCGGCAGTTGGCGTAGCTGCAGGCGCATCACGCTCAGCGGGGTTTTCAGCGCATGGGCTAGGTTGCCAGCGGTATGGCGGCCGCGCTCGATCAAGCGCTGATCGCGTGCCAGCACCGCGTTCATTGAGGCGGCAAGCGTCGCCAACTCGTCAGGCAAACGGGTGTCTAACTGCTCGGCACGCCCCTGCTCTACCTCATGCAGGTTGGCGTGCATGCGGCGCAGTGGCGCTAGCCCCCAGCGTACCTGGAGCGCCAATACGCCAAGTAACAGCACGCCCAGGCCGACTAAACCGCCCCACAGCAGGCGTTGAAATTCGCCAATATCGCGGGTCAACACATCGTCCCGGGCGGCGACGCTAATATGCAGCGGCGCTTCTAACGGCGCCAAATAGATATCGCGCTCCACCACTCGCAGCGATTGCCCCGGGGGCCAGGTATCGAGCGAGCGCTAAGGGTGTCGCTATCAATCACCGGCAGGCGCTGATCCCACAGTGAGCGCGAGGCGAGGGTGCTCTCCTCGCCATCGGTGATTTGCCAGTACCAACCGGAGTAGACGTTGTCAAAACGCGGGTCGCCCAGGGCCCAGTCGTGAACAAGCTGTTGTTCTACACGGTCGTAGGTAACGCCCGCCATAATGACGTTGAGAGTAGCCTCCAGACGCTCGTCGAACGCCTGGGTGGCTGAGGCGCGGTAATGGTGGGAGAGCAGCGTGCCCGCAACAGGCAGCGCCAACCCCACCATCACTAGTACGGCCAGCAGCAGCCGCACGCTGATAGAACGTTTTGCCCAGCGATCTTTCCATGCGGTGGTGTCTTGTCTCATTCGTTAGCAGGCTCTTCTGCTAATAGCCGGTATCCCTGGCCACGCAGGGTGGCAATGCGCCAACTGCCCAGCTTGCGGCGCAGGCGGCTGACCTGAACATCGATCACGTTGGAGTCCGGCTCGTGGTCGCGGTCATAAACGTGCTCCGAGAGTTCGGTGCGGCTCACCACCCGCGGTGCGGCGTGCATTAAATAGCCGAGCAGGCGGGCCTCCTGGGCGGTTAACCCCACCGGTCGACCTGCCAAGGTAACGTGTTGGGTGTGGGTATCCAAACTCAGCTCACCCACTTTCAGTACTGGATGGGCGTGGCCGTGGCTGCGACGCACAAGGGCACGTAGGCGAAACAGGACTTCCGCGGACTCAAAGGGTTTTGTGACGTAGTCATCCGCCCCGGCAGTAAATCCGGCCGCTTTATCGGCCCAGCGCTCCCGGGCGGTAAGGATCAACACTGGCAGGTCGATACCATCTTCCCGCCATGCCGAAAGCCAGCGGGTGCCATCGCCATCGGGTAGACCGACATCCAGAATCAGCGTGTCGTAGGCTTCCGTGCGCACCAGAAAATCGGCTTCCTGGCCAGTCGCCGCATGCTCTACCAGCCAATCTCCGTCGCGCAACGCTTGGCTAAGTTCACGGGCAAGCGCTTGGTCATCCTCTACCAACAAACACTTCATCGGCTAACTACCCTTTTTTGGCAAGTGACATCAACAGGCTAGCGGCGCATATCATTGATACGCACCCCCTCAATGGCCATCAATTGGCCGTTATGACCATCAAACTCGAACTCGACAACCTGGCCCTGGGGGCCAAGCAATTTGATCTCATACTCGACGTACCCCCCTTCGCGCTCCACCTCAACCTCCAACACTTCACCGATGTAGTTAGCTTCCAGCCAATCCAAAATAGTGTCGAGGGGCACGACCTCGCCGCGGCGTACTTCTCCGTGTAGTGACTCCCAATGCTGGTCGCCCACCGCGCTACCCGCCAGCAACAGCACCAAGGTTAACCCAGTGACGTTGCAGCGAGAGCCACGCGGGACGCTGCGCAGTAGCTTTTTGAAGTGGCGTAGGATTTTACTCATAGCGTCAGCATGCCAAAGGCAACATGAACGTTAGATGAACAGCTTTGTCAGCTTAAGGAAAGTATCGTGGTGATATAAATCCACTGTCGCATTCGCTGAATGCCGTTCATTCAATCTCGTACAGATACGTAAAGAAGGAATTTGCTATGAACACCATGAAAAAAATGCTGCTGATCCCGACCTCTGCGCTGCTGCTTGCTGCGGCTGCCGGTAGTGCCCAGGCCGATTCACTGCCGATGGATCGCATTGATGACGTATTGAGCCACGCCAATGAGTACGGTTTCAGCCACTACGAAGAAATTAGCATTGAAAGCCGGGGCCGCTTAGAAGTGGAAGGTTGGCTGGACGATGAGTGGTACGCCGACGTGGAATTCTCACTCGATAACGGTGAGACCCTACAAGAGAAACGTGAGCGCCTGATTAGCGGTGCCTGGGGTATGAGCGAAGACGATATCCGTCAAGCACTGGACGTGGCTAGCCAGGAGGGTATGGTTGAATTTGAAGATCTCGATATCGATAAGAGCGGCATCATCGATATTGAAGGCCGCGGTGAAGATGGCCGTGAGCTAGAAATCAGCGTGCGTCAGGGCTCTGCCGAAGTGACGCAAATTGACCGCGATTAATTTTTCCAGCTAGTCGCTTTGCGGGCTCCCCACGGGGAGCCCGCTGCGTTTATGGTAGGCTGATAAAGCATGTCGCTAAATTGATAGTGCCGACCTTATCAGGGTATTGAGGAGAAATCTGTGCTGAACGAAGGCGTTAACGGTGCGCTGGAGAGTGAAGAACTCGGCTCGTCGGCGCTAGCTTCAGGCGTCGGCAACTCAGTGCCGTGCAACCCCGAGCTGGGCGATTCAGCGCTATTCAGTTCAGCACTATTGAGTTCCGTGCTACGCGACTTAGCCTGGCTGGTCGCCACACCTGACCTTGTGGAGCTGCCACCACCGATTCCCTGTGGAGGCCGGCCAACACTTAAAGAACTGGGATTAGTGGGTGCACTACTGCCCTGGCTGGGTCAACTTGGCCGGCCACCGCTAACGGCCCTGAATGGGAGCCGCGCGACGCGTATGGGGCACTACCACGAACGCCTGTGGCATACGTTGTTGGATCACGCACCCAATACGCGATTGCTCGCCCGAAATGTCCGAATCACCCGACAGCGCAACACCCTGGGCGAGCTGGATATGCTGTACAGAACCCGCGACAATCCAGCGCCGATCCATTTAGAAGTCGCTATCAAGTTCTACCTGGGGCTGCCCGAAGGGCCTGGAGCAGCCAATAGCCAAAGCCGCTGGATTGGCCCCGGCGGGTTAGACAGCCTGGCGCTTAAGTGCACTCATCTGCAACGTCACCAACTCCCCCTTTCCACCACGGCGCCCGCACTGGAAACCCTCGCGCATTGGCTTACGCCACGGGATCTGGGTGGTTCTGATCTGCGTTTAGGCGAACAGTTAACTCAGCGGCTGGCGATGCCCGGCGTGCTTTACTACCCCTGGCATGCCGCTATGCCAGCACCGGAAGGCGCGACGGCAGATCATCGCCGCGGTATCTGGTGTTACTTGCGTGACTGGCCGACCCTATCAGCCAGCTTTTCCGCCATGCCGAGTATGGTAGGGCTGGAAAAGCCCCACTGGCTGGCACCGCCGCCAGCCAGCGTTTTTCGCCCTGCGGCAGAGGTACTGCCAACCGTGATTGATCGGGTCAATACCTGGCGCTCCCCCCAGCAAGTAATGCTGTGTTACCCAACGAGAGAGCACGGTGAACAACGCTACCAGCGGCTATTTATAGTGCCCGATGACTGGCCTCGACAAGTGCCTCTGCCGCCCCGCGTTCGCGACTAAATAACAGTCAGAGCCCCCTAGATAACCACTAGATTATCGCGATGGATCAGCTCATGGGCTTCTACGTAGCCCAGGATAGCCTCAATCTGGTGACTTGGCTGACCGGCCAACTGGCGCGCTTCATCAGCGCCATAATTCACCAACCCTTTGGCCACAGACGCACCCTGCTCATCCACACACACCACCATATCGCCGCGCTTAAAGCTGCCCTGCACACTGCGCACACCCACTGCCAACAGGCTAGAGCCTTTATCGCGCAATACTTTGACTGCTCCCGCATCCAGCACCAGTGTGCCGCGCACCTGCAGTTGACCCGCCAGCCAGCGCTTACGCGCCGCCATGGGCACTTGGTCAGGACGCAGCAGCGTGCCCAGAGCTTCGCCCGCCATTATCCGGTTGATTACGTCGGGCTGGCGGCCACTGGCAATCACCGTGACCGCCCCGGAGCGCGCCGCTAACTGCGCCGCGCGTACTTTGGTACTCATACCGCCCCGCCCCAGCGCGCCACCGCTGCCTGCCACGGCGGCTAAGCGCGGATCGTCGGCGCGCCCTTCGGCAATCATTTGGGCATTGGGGTTGTGGCGGGGGTCGGCGTCAAACAGGCCTTCCTGGTCGGTCAGCAGCAGCAGCGCATCCGCTTCCAGTAGGTTAGCCACCAGTGCGCCAAGGGTGTCATTATCGCCAAAGCGAATCTCATCAGTGACCACGGTGTCGTTTTCATTGATCACCGGCACCACGCGCATCTCTACCAGCGTACGCAGCGCCGAGAGCGCATTCAGGTAGCGTTTGCGGTTGGAAAGATCATCATGGGTAAGCAGAATCTGCGCGGTGAGTATACCGTGGCGGGCAAAGTGCTGCTCGTAGCATTGAGTCAGGCCATTTTGGCCTACCGCCGCTGCTGCCTGCAGCTCATGCACCGCGCTGGGGCGCACCTGCCAGCCAAGACGCACCATGCCCGCCGCCACCGCGCCAGAAGAGACCAGTACCACTTCAATCCCCTGCTGGTGCAGAGCGGCAATTTGATCTACCCAACCACCGATAGCGGGTTCGTCCAGGCCGCGGCCATCATTCGTCAGCAGCGCACTGCCAATCTTCACCACGACCCGCCGCGCGCGGATGAGCGCGCTGCGCCCCAGGATTTGCTCGTTACTTTCCATGCGACCCCCCCTCAATCAGACGCTGGCAACTTAATCATATACTTACAATTTGATCAGACGCCCATAAAAGAGGCCGCGCGAACGCAGCCCTTTTAAGCTTACTACCTTACTGACAACCGAGTGCACCCGCTCAATATCACTAAGGGGCGTACTCGACTTCAACATCATAATCATCGTCATCGAAGTCTTCGTCATCTTCATCGTCGCGCTTACGCCGACGACCCAGACGCGCTTCCGTACGTGCGACCGACTCCTCTTCCATGCGGCGGCGCATCTCTTCTTCGCGTGCCAGCGCTTCTTCATCTTCGTTTTCAAGACGGCGCTGTTCGGTCAACCAGCGGTAGGCCGCTTGCACCAATTTATCGGTGCCGTCGCTGCTGATCGCCGAAATACGGAATACCGGGCCTTCCCAGTTGAGCGCCTGAATAATCTTCTGGGCGCGCTCTTCACGCTCATCTTCCGGCAGCAGGTCAAACTTGTTCAGCACCAGCCAGCGTGGCCGCTCAGAAAGCGCCGGAGAGAACTGCCCCAGTTCATGGACAATCGCCTTGGCTGCTTCAACCGGGTCAGACTCATCAAACGGCGCCACATCGACCACGTGGAACAGCAGTCGCGTACGGGTAAGGTGCTTCAAGAAGCGCAACCCCAAACCGGCACCGTCTGACGCCCCTTCGATCAAGCCTGGCACATCGGCCATTACGAAGTGCTCATGCATCCCCAGCTTTACCACGCCCAAGTTGGGCACTAGGGTCGTAAACGGGTAGTTGGCGACCTTGGGCTTGGCAGCAGACACCGAGCGAATCAGCGTCGATTTGCCCGCGTTAGGCATGCCCAGCAGGCCCACATCGGCCATTACCTTCATTTCCAGGCGCAGGTTACGGCGGTCACCTTCGGTGCCTGGTGTCGTGCGACGCGGTGCGCGGTTGGTCGAGGATTTAAAGTGGATATTACCCAACCCACGCCGACCACCTTCGCCTACCAGCACCACCTGACCGATTTCGGTGACATCGGCAATGACTTCCAGGGTGTCTTCATCGATCACAGTGGTGCCCACCGGCACTTTGACGTGCAGGTCTTCGCCGGCCTTACCGCTCATTTGACGGCCCATGCCGCCCTGCCCATTCTGGGCTTTATAGAAGCGCTGGAATTTAAAATCGATCAGGGTATTAAGGGCATCGTCACCAATCAGGTAAACGCTGCCACCGTGACCGCCATCGCCCCCGTCGGGGCCGCCCCTGGGCACATATTTTTCGCGGCGAAAGCTCAGACAGCCATTGCCGCCTTTGCCCGCCTCAACAATAATCGAGGCTTCATCGACGAACTGCATTGGATTCTCCCGGCCGCTTCCGCCGCCCTAATATGCACTGCTGTTTACCAAATCTTTTTCCAACCCTTTATTGCCACCCGAATACTGATAAAGACATCGTGGTAGAGGGTACTGGAAAAGAGATTTGACCGACAAAAAAGCCCCGCCATAGCGGGGCTTTTTCTCTCGCAACCGCGAGCATAGCTCTAGCCGCTTAGGCAGAAACGATGCTAACGAACTTGCGGTTTTTCGGGCCTTTGGTCTCAAACTTCACAAAACCGTCGCTCAGTGCGAACAGCGTGTGGTCACGACCAAGGCCAACGCCTGTGCCCGCGTGGAAACGCGTGCCGCGCTGACGCACGATGATGTTACCCGCAGTCGCCGCTTGGCCACCGAAGAGTTTTACACCTAAGCGTTTGGACTCGGAATCGCGACCGTTACGCGTGGAGCCTGCTGCCTTTTTATGTGCCATTGCAAAATCCTCCTAAGGGAATTGACCGCTTACGCAGAAATTCCGGTAATTTTGACTTCAGTGAACCACTGGCGGTGGCCCTGACGCTTCATGTGGTGCTTACGACGACGGAACTTGATAATGGTGACTTTATCGCCACGGCCGTGGGAAACCACTTCGGCGGAGACTTTAGCACCACTGATCATCGGCGCACCGATGTTGAAATCATCGCCGTCAGCGACCATCAGCACTTCATCAAACTCAATCGTTTCGCCGGTAGCGACTTCGATTTTCTCGAGCTTGAGGGTTTGACCTTCTTGAACGCGGTACTGCTTACCACCGCTTTTGATAACTGCGTACATGTCGCTCTCCGGACTGTCGTTAATGCCGTTCTAACGTTTAAACGGCACTCATCTCCTACGCTCTTTCGAGTCGTGCTCTTATCGACCTGCTGCGAGTGGCGCCCCTTTTGGAGCCATCTGACAGGGAGCAAGATGAGTGGGTCGCGGATTATAACGACTATCGTCTCTTACCACAAGACCACCGGCCGTTGTCAATTGTCACTACCCTCCGTTTATAACGGCATATAATAGTGCGGCCACCGTGCGTGTCTTGACGCCTAACAGGCAGCCCCATAGCATGACCCCCATTATGGGCGGGACTTACCGCCTCAATCTGCCGCGATGAACGTATCCCATGACCGCTAACGTCTCCTCAGCACAGCCTGACAGCCCCACGCCTTCACCGCTGCACGCCGTGGTGGCCGATGATTTTGCAGCCGTCAACCGGACAATTGTCGAGCAGCTCAACTCTAAAGTGCCCTTGGTTGAAACAATCGGCCAATACATTACCGAAAGCGGCGGCAAGCGCCTGCGCCCTTTATTGGCACTCCTGGCCGCCCGCTCACTCGACTATACCGGCGACAAGCATATCCCGCTGGCTACATTGATTGAGTTTATGCACACCTCCACGCTGCTCCACGACGATGTGGTGGATGAGTCGCATATGCGCCGGGGCAAGAAAACCGCCAACGACGCCTGGGGCAATGCGCCGTCGGTACTGGTCGGCGACTTCCTCTACGCGCGCTCGTTTCAGATGATGGTCGATGTGGGCTCAATGCGCATTATGGCGATCCTGTCCGGCGCTACCTGCATCATCGCGGAAGGTGAAGTGCTGCAGTTAACCAACATCGGCAACCCCAGCATCTCCGAGGCAGATTACTTCGAGACCATTCTGGGCAAAACCGCCATGCTGTTCGAAGCGGCTTCCCATAGCGGTGCCGTGCTGGCAGAGGCAACGCCGGAACAGGAGCGCGCGCTGCAGTATTATGGCCGCTACTTAGGTCTTGCCTTCCAGTTGATTGATGACCTGCTGGATTACCAGGGCGACGCCGATGCCATGGGCAAAAACGTGGGCGACGATCTCGCCGAAGGCAAGCCGACGCTGCCGCTGATCCACGCTATGGAGCAAGGCACGCCGGAACAGGCCAAGCTGATTCGCCAGGTGATTCGCAATGGCGGGCTTGAGCAGCTCGACGCCGTACTGGACATTATTCACGCCACAGGCGCACTCGACTATACCCGCCAGCGCGCCGAAGAGATGGCCGACAAAGCCCTGCAGCAGTTGGACGCCCTACCGCCCAGCACCTACCGCGACAGCATGGCCCAACTGGCCCGCTTAGCGGTTGATCGCCAAGCATAAAAATTGCTAGAACACACCGCCGGGGACTTGAAAAAACACGCTTGGCTAAGTATTATCCACCTCCGTTGTTGGGCGCAGACAAGCACGGCTCGGCAGCTATCGGAATATAGCTCAGCTTGGTAGAGCGCTGCCTTCGGGAGGCAGAGGTCGTAGGTTCGAATCCTGCTATTCCGACCAAAAATTCCAGAAAAAACGGCCACTTAGCAAATACAGCAAGTGGCCGTTTTTTGTTGGTAATGGCTCTAGGTAGCAAATAGGTAGCAAAATAAAAACATTGGAAGGGAGGTAGCTAATGGCAATGTCATCGCAAAAGTTCACCCGCTTCACCTACCGCCTACGCCAGGATAAGAACGGCGACCATTACGCCTGGTTTGAAATCCGCTCACAGAACCGGCGCGCCAAGATCGGCTTACTACCTTCAGAAACCGATGAGCTATGGATTACCTACGCTGAAATGCCTTATTCCATGGCGCATCTGGTCGATGATCGAACCTGGGATGCCCACCGAAAACCCATCTTAGAAATGCTTGCCGCTCACTACCTCACGCCGTTTAGCTAGGCACTGCAAAACTGCATAAATCTGCGTGAAAACGCATAAAAACAACACCCCTTATAGCCACCCTGCCGCCCAGCACTGGCGCGGTCTGAGTGCCTGCCGCAGGGGTGCATAAAAACCACTACATTTAGCGCGCGGGCGGGGCGGGGTGACGATGGCGCGGCGTGGGTAATGAAGACCTAGTCTGGCGTCTGGTTAAGCATCCCCTCTAACTCAAGAACCTTAGCATCACTTTCTAAACTGCCGATCAAACTCCAGCCAAGGTGAGTAAACATAGCTCCAAAAATTGTCGCCCCGAAACCCATTAGGCTTGACTGAAAAAGTAGAGCAAACCCTTTTAACCCTGTGTCATAGAGCGTTTTAATATCATTAAAATAAATGTGTCCTACTAGCAGGTACAACGTGTATGTTCCTAAAAAAAATAACGCTACACCTGCTAAAAGAATAAAACGCCGCTTAGAAACTCTATACCCATACGCCATTCCTCTGGCAATTTTATCCTTCTATGAATTTTCATTTCGTGTGTAGTGAAATCACATGTCACTGCTGGGGAGGCTTGACCAAAAATCATCAACGATTCCCTAGGCCCCCAATTAGTTGAAGCAATTTTCTCAATTAACTTAGCCGATACTTTCTTTTTGAATGCCTTGTAAAAAGCATCCTCAAGCCTCAATTGAGAACAGAGTTTTCTCCGATCATTTTGATAAACACTTAACGATTCAATCACTTCGTCGAGCTTTGGCTTTCTGTTTAAAAGCCTAGGAATCAAGGTAAGCAATACTTCAACCATTGTTTGTTTCCATCCAAAAGACAATGAATAAGCCGCCCCTTTCGGAGCGGCTTGGCGTTGGTTAGATAGCTGGCTAGAGGTTTAGCGGTTAGTGATGATGAGCTCTCCGCGTGGCTCGGTCGCTTGCTGCCCCACAGTATACCTAATTAAAGTTGTTTGTAGAGTTAGCCCTTTGAAAGCATCGCGCATCTCCGGCGTGTCGTTGACGCTGATCACAAACTGACCCTGCCCTGTTCGGGCGAGCTCGCCCATGCGGTAGTACTCTTCCAACGGGAAGTCGCAGCCGTATCCGGCGGTGCCCCAGTATGGCGGGTCGAGATAGAACAGCGTGCCTTTCCGATCATAACGCCGGATGCACTCTGCCCAATCCAGATGCTCGACTACCGCCCTGGATAAGCGTAGGTGGGCATCGCTGAGATCTTCCTCAATGCGCAGTAGGTTCATGCGCGGCGGTGATACCGCCGAGGTGCCAAACGTTTGGCCGCTGACCTTGCCGCCAAAGGCCAGCTTCTGCAGGTAGAAGAAACGCGCTGCTCGTTGGATATCGGTTAGGTGGCGTGGGTCGATCTCTTTTTGAGTGAGGTACTCTTCGCGGCTAATCAGCCCCCACCGGAACTGCTTCACCAGTTCATCAGGGTGGTGCTTCACGATGCGGTAGAGGTTAACCAACTCTCCATGCGCATCGTTGATCACTTCCACTTTGCTGGGTGCTTTCATAAAGAAGAGCGCTGCCCCACCGCAGAATGGTTCCACGTAGGCAGTATGCGGTTTAAACAGCGGTAAGATCTGTTTGGCCAAGCGGCGTTTGCCGCCCATCCAGGGCAAAATCGGTCGATTCATCATCCTTGAATACCTGTTCATACATACAGTTTTAGGGTATAGTTTTTTTATCGCTTGCGGGGCCGGATGCTCCCTTTGTTTTCAAGGATGAAAGAGCGATTAGCGCCTGGAATGCCAGGCGCTTTTTTATGCCTGAAGATCCAGCAAATACGGATCGAACCTCACCACCTCTTCCCCCACATGCTCGTTTATCTCTTTAAAAGTGGCTTGGAGTGGTTCTAGCTCGTTGGCCACATACACCTTGGCGGCTTTTTCCGCATCGCCAAATCCGGCGGCGTTTTGAGGCACCACGCCCATTAGCTGTGGCGGGATTCGATGCCCAGCCAATTGGTCGTCTCGGGTGATGTTTTTGATGTTGTAGAACTCGTCTTTGGCCGCGACCTCTGAGACCGGGATGATCTGCACACCGTCCTTTTTGCCCCTGGGGGAGTAAAGGAACAGGTTGCGGAAGTTGCCCGGGCCTTTGCTGTTTTTCAGCGCCTTACGCATGTCGTCGATGTCTTTTTGATCGTGAGCCGGGTCGTTGACGTACATGATGAAGCCCGCGTGGCTGCCGTTCAGGTAGTAGCGGCGGCGGAAAAGGGTGGCGGATTCGTTAAGCCAGGCGCTTTGTAAGCTGCCGATATAGTCCGGTACCCCGTAGATGGTTTGATCGATATCCGGCTCTAATAGGTGAACGGTTCGCCCGGCGGGAAGCTCTACCCGTTCCATATAATTGGGTACCCACCAATAGCGGTCATTCTCACCGCGACGCATATACTTAGCGCCGCGATGCTGCAAACCCAGCCGCCTCCCTAACCGCCCGCGCACGTCCTCAAGGTAGCCGTTACCAAACACCAAGTAGTCGAGGGCCAGCGAGCTAAAGGTACGGCGATTCAGCAGCGGGTGGGGAATAAAGGTTTTCAGCAGGATATTGCGCTTCACCTGCAAGGCGCTGCCGTGGTGGGCAGTGGCCCGGTAGCTCTTGGCCAACACGCTTAGCGGGATCGGTGGCTCATACCACTCATCAGGCGTTAGCCACACCCCTTCGTACCAAACATCACGCATGCTGGTGACCGGCTCGGGGTCGCCAAAGGTGAACGCCTCCATCCGCCCGCTGCCGGTGGCCACCGCCGGGGCGGTATCGTTTTGAACCTGATACGCAGGCACGCGAATGCGCGGCTTGGCCGCCGCGGTGTTAATCGTCATCGTCGGAAAACTCCATGATGGAACGCCCAGCGCCTTCACTGGCTGGGCCGTCGAGTGGCTCAAAATGTAGGGCGTGCATGGTGGCCCACGCGAGATCCGCGTGGCCGGTCGCTTTGCTGCGGCCGGAAACATAAGTGAACTGGCGGCCACTGCCGGTCAGCTCTTTTTTGATCGCCATAAAGGAGGCGGCCAGATCCGACCAGCCCGCATCAAACTCCAGCCGGTCTTTACGAATGATCTGCTGGGCCTGCAGCACCATTGAGGTTTTTAGCGAAACGTCATAGCGGTAGCGCACCACCGTGGGGAACCACTTCTCGACGTACTCGGCCACCGCGCCGCCAATGCCGGTGGTGTCGATACCGATGTGGCCAATGTTGTATTTGTCGCGGAAGGATTCGATAAAGGCGGCCTGATCCTCGTAGTCCTGGCCCTTCAAGCGATGTCGCTCCAATACCCGGTGCTTTTCGTTGCTCGAGCGCGCGGGAAGCACCACCACCAGCCCCGCGCCGTCACCATCTTCACCGGTACCGGTGGGGTCGTAGCCAATCCACACTTCCCGATCACCCACCGGGCGAGGCGCAAAGGGCCGGTAGTCGTCCCACACTTCCCAGCTATCGACCATGCAGGCTTTCATCACCGCCAGTGGGAAGGCGCTTTGGCTGTCATCGACAAAGCCACACATCAGCAGGTTGTCGAATTCTTCCGGCGAGTACTCCATGCGCAGCTGCTCAAGATCGAACAGATCACAGCCGCCCTCGATAGCATCCAGCACCGTAACGATCTGCCGCCAATGGCCATCCGGGCACAGCTTGCCGTTCTTCAGCGCCTCATGGCTGACATCAAACTCGGCGCGCTCGGATTTTTTACGCCGCTTATTGAACAGCTCACCGTTCCAGAACGGGTACCCCTCATGGCCAACGCTGGAAGGCGTACTGAAATACGTCTGCCGCCACTTTTTATGCATGGCCATGCCAGACGTAACCTTCCTGAACTCGGCAAAGCGGTGAATCCAGAAGTACTCATCCAGATAAACATCACCGTGATAGCCCTGAGCGGTTTTCGAGTTGGTACCCAGGAAGTGCAGCTCGGCGCCGTTATCTAAAACAATCGGGTCACCTTTAAGCTCCACATCGCACACCTCTTTAACGAACTGCACGATGTAGTTGCGGAAGATATGCGCCTGGGCGCGGCTGGCAGAAAGAAAGATCTTATTGCGCCCGGTTTTGAACGCATCGACGATCGCCTCCCGGGCAAAGTACCAGGTGGCCCCAATCTGGCGGCTTTTGAGAATGTTACGGATGCGGTGCTTCTGACCCGCTTCCAGCCACACCGCCTGGTACTCAAACAGCGATTCCAGAAACGCCGCATTCAGCGCCTCGACCTGCTCTTCTTCCAGAGCGTTACGCCGAGGCTTCTTCTTCGGCCCGGCATTACGGCGTTCGATGTTGGGATTTAGATCCGCCTCGCTGCCGGTGTCGTGATACTTGCGAATCCTGGCCAGCCGCTCAATCTGCCGACCCAGCAAGTCAATTTCCTTGTAATCGACCGGCTCTTTTTTCGGCTTGGTGATGAGCTGCACCATGCGCGCTTCAAGCGAATGCTCTACCCGCTCGGTGGGCGTTAGATCGTCCCACCGATCGCGCGCTTTCCAGCTGTGAATGGTGGCGGGCTTCTCACCAATCAGCTTGGAAATATGCGAAACCCGCCACCCCTGCCAATACAGGTGGCGGGCGGCCATACGTGGGGATTCTTTAAGTTCGATGGGGGCTGTCGTCGTCATGTCGCCAGCGTACCCGCCGCGCGCGAAGCCCACGCCTGCCGCGCCTTGTGCTAGCCCGCCCGCACAACGCGCAACCGTTGAGCCAAAACGCTTACACGCGGAACCTGAGCGCACATCAACCGCCGCCCCGCTCAGGAAGCCCAACATGTCTGGAAAAACTAAAAAATTCCGCGTCGCCACCGAAGGCGCAACCACAGACGGCCGCGAGATCCAGCGCGAATGGATCGAGCAGATGGCTGCCAACTACGACCCCAATAAGTACGGCGCCCGCGTCTGGATGGAGCACATCCGCGGCATGACGGCCGACAGTGTTTTCAACGCCCTCGGCGATGTGCTCTCGGTAGAAGCCCGCGAAGTCGAAGACGGCAAACTGGCCCTGTTCGCCGAGATCGATCCCACCGACGAACTCAAGGCCATCAACAAAAAGCGCCAAAAGGTCTACAGCTCCATTGAGGTCAACCCCAAATTTGGCGACACCGGCGAAGCCTACCTGGAAGGCCTGGCGGTCACCGACTCCCCCGCCTCGCTGGGTACCGAGATGATCAAGTTCAGCCGCGAAGCGGGCAGCGCCTCGCCACTGGCCAGCCGCAAGCAGCACGCCGAGAACGTATTCACCGAAGCGGTAGAGATTGAACTCGACTTCAGTGAAGAGAAGCCACCGGCTGCCGAGGGCCTGAAAGCCAAGATCGCCGCACTGTTCAACCGCCAAGACACCAAAACCGCCAAAGGCTTTGAAACCTTCCGCACCGAACTGGAAGGCACCTTGGAAGTGGTCGCTGAGCACTACAACGCCCTGGCCGACGAACTGGAAGCGCGCCCCACCGCCGACCAGTTCAGCCAGCTGCAAACCGCCCACGACGATCTTAAAAAACGCTTCGAAGAGCTCTACACCCAGCTCGACAACACGCCGGACACCTCACGCCGCGCCCCCGCTACCGGCGGCGATGCCCAGCTAACCGACTGCTAAGCGCTGGCCACACCCTCCAACGCCACCACTTCAAGGAAACCCAATGCGCAACGATACCCGTAAAGCCTTTAACGCCTTCAAAACTCGATTAGCCCAGCTTAACGGCGTCGACAACACCGGCGAACAGTTCAACGTCGAGCCCAGCGTCCAGCAGACGCTGGAGAGCAAGATGCAGGAATCCAGTGCCTTCCTGGGCCAAATCAACGTCATTGGCGTGGATGAGATCAAAGGCCAGAAAGTCGGCCTGGGCGTCTCCGGCCCCATCGCCGGACGCACCAACGTCGATGAAAAAGACCGCAGTACCCGCGATGTCACCGAGCTAAGCGATACCACTTACGAATGTGTCAGCACTGAATTTGATACCCACATTCGCTGGGCACAGCTGGACGCCTGGTCACGCTTCCCGGATTTTCAGGCGCGCATCCGCAACGCCATCATCAAACGCCAGGCGTTGGATCGCATCATGATTGGCTTTAACGGCACCAGTGCCGCAACCGAGACCGACCCCGTTGCTAATCCGCTGCTTCAAGACGTCAACAAGGGCTGGCTGCAGAAGTATCGCGAACACGCCCCCGCCCGCGTACTAACAGGAGGAAAGACGGCGGGGAAAATCGTCATCGACAAGCGCAAACAGGAAGACGGCGATGGCAAGGTCGTTGGTATCAAGGGCGACTATGCGCATTTGGATGCCTTAGTAACCGATGTGGTCAACGAAATGATCGACCCCTGGTACCGGGAAGACACCGCCCTGGTGGCCATCATGGGCCGCAAAATGCTGGCCGATAAATACTTCCCCATGATCCAAGAGTTCGCTGAAACACCCAGCGAAGCCCGCGACCTGGATATGTTGATCAGCCAAAAGCGCGTCGGTGGCCTGCAAGCCGTGCGCGCCCCCTTCGTGCCCGACGGCTCCCTGCTGATTACCTCGCTGGCCAACCTCTCACTGTACTGGCAGTTGGGCAGCCGCCGCCGTCATGTCATCGACAACCCCAAGCGCAACCGCATCGAGAACTACGAATCCAGCAACGACGCCTACGTGGTTGAGGATTACGGCTTCGGTTGCCTGGTCGAAAACATCGAATTTGCAGAGTAAGGGGAACCGATGAAAAGCCCAGCCCGTAAACACTACGAGCAAGTGACCGCCGCGAAAGCGGCGGGCGCTGCCACCCCCGGTCAGCAGCAAGCAGGTGAGCAGTACGAGCTCCACGCCGCGGCGCTTTATGAAGCCACGCGCACGCTGAAAAGCATCAAATCGATCCAAGCCAAAATCGAGAAAAAGCGCGAGCTGCTGCCCGACTTTCTGCCCTATGTGGAAGGCGTGTTAAGCGAAGGCAACGGCGCCAAAGACGACGTGCTCATGACCATGATGGTCTGGTGCATCGACGTGGGCGATTTTGAAAAGGCGCTCGCCATTGGAGCCTATGCCGTGAAGCACAACATCGACACCCCCGACCGCTACGCTCGGGACACCGTCAGCATCCTGGCCGAAGAGATCGCCGAAGGCGTTAAAAGCGCCTTGGCCAAGGAAGATGCCGACGCCGATGCCCTCGCCAACGTCATGGCCCGCGCCGCCGCCATCGTGGATAACCACGATATGCACGATGAGATCAAAGCCAAGCTGCACAAGACTTACGGCTACGCCCTGCGCGCCGCCGAAGATGCTGAAGGCGCGCTTGATCAACTCAAGGCCGCGTTAGCGCTGGATGAACGTATTGGCGTCAAGCAAGACATCCAAAGGCTGGAAAGCCAACTCAAAAAACAGGGTGGCCAGGCCAAGGCCTGACACCAACCGAGTCGCACCCCGACGGCAAGGGGGCACCGCCCAGCAAGGGCTTTTAGCCTCGCGCGAAGCGGTCCACCCCCTTCTTTAACAGGTCGCCAACATGAACATGCTAGGCCACGCCACCAACCCACCCAGCCCAACGCTGGAAATCATCATCAACAATGGCTTCTGGCCGGATATCGACCCTAACGACTTCCGCGAAGAGGAGCGTGTGAGCGGCATCACGCCGCCGCGCATCCGCCAATCGCTGCGCGCCGCCGTGGCCGATGTTAACCGCCAGTTGGCCAACTACCAGCACGCGCACCAACAAGCGGGCCGCATGGCCTGCGATGCCATACCGCCGGAACCCTGGCAATCGCCCGGCGATATTCAGCTGCTCTACCTGCGCGCGGTTTACGCCCAAGCCCAGGCGGATCTTTTGGAGCGCTACCGCGACGCCTCCGCTACCGGAAAAGGCGACGAACGCGGCGAAGCCAAAGACCTGGCCGCCGATGACTACCGCGCCGATGCCCGTTGGGCCATCGCTGAATTAGTCGGCCGCAGCCACACCACGGTCGAGCTGATATGAAGCGCACCGTGTACGCCCACCAAGGGGAAACGCTAGACGCTCTGCTCTACCGCGTATACGGCAAAACTGCCGATATCACCGAGCAGGCACTGCGGCTAAACCCGCACCTGGTGAATCAAGGGCCAGTGCTGCACGAAGGCACGCCGGTCACGCTGCCGCCGCCACCGGAAGCACGCGACACCACCCAACCGCCACTCCAGCTTTGGAACTGAGGAGCTCATGAGCCAACCGTATGAAATCACCACCGAGAGCGTCAAAGTCGCCCCGCCGGCCATTGTCTCCCTACTGCATATGGGCGGCATGACACCCGCCGATTGGGTCACGGTGTTAACGCTGCTCTACTTGGCGCTGCAAATCGGCCTGCTGCTGCCGCGCTACTTAAAACGCATCCGTAACTACCTAGAGGAGCGCCGCCGTGAGTCTTAAACGTCGCCTTACCATCGGCGCGACGGCTGGAGCGCTGAGTATTGCCACCGCCGTGGTCTCCTACTACGAAGGCTACCAGCCCACCGCCTACCGCGACCCGGTCGGTGTGGCCACTATCTGCTATGGCCACACCGCCACGGCGCGCATGGGGCAAACGCTTAGCCAGGAACGCTGCACTCAGCTTCTGCAGGCAGATCTTGGCCACGCCTTTACGGCGGTGGATCGCCGTGCCCAGGTGGATCTGCCGCCGCCCACCCGCGCCGCGCTGGCCTCCTTTGTTTACAACGTGGGGGAAGGCGCCTTTGCCCGCTCCACCCTGCTGCGAAAACTCAACGCCGGGGATCTACGCGGCGCCTGCCATGAGCTAAGCCGCTGGGTCTACGCCGGTGGCAGAAAGCTAAACGGCCTGGTCAAACGCCGCGCCACGGAACGCGAACTGTGCTTGAAAGGCATCGAGCAGGAGTCCGCGTCATGACCCGCCTACTCACTGCCCTGGCCATTCTGCTGTTGGTGGTGCTGGTCACCTGGGCGCTTTGGCAGCGCAGCAACGCCGCCGATGCCCGCGCCGAACTGGCCGAACAGCGGCTGGCTGAATCCCACTACCGAGAACAAAAAAGCCTGGTGATTATTGATGCGCTTTGGGAAAACGCCCGCCGTCTGGAAGCCCAACGCCGCACCCTGGCAGAACAGCAGGCCGCGCTTAGCCACACCGCCGCCAACCGCTTGGCCACCATCGAGGAGCTACACCGTGAAAATGAAACACTTCGCGCTTGGGCTACCGCTCCCTTGCCTGATGCTGTTAGCCGGATGCGCCGCCGCCCCGCCGTCACCGGCGCCGACGCTTATCACCAATCACTGCGCGACGCCGAGCCCCTGCACGCTCCCCGCGAGTAACCCAGAAACCAACGGCGAACTAGACCTGCAGCTGGAACGCACCGAAGCCGCCTGGGCACAGTGCGCCGCCGAAGTGGATGCCATCATCCTTTGCCACAGCGAAGCACCGCAATGATCAAACTCCAGTCCCTACGCCAACACCTGCTCGCCTCGATCCCTGAACTAAAGCGCAACCCCGAGCAGCTGCACACCTTCGTAAACGACGGCAAGATCAAGTTCGCGCGCGGTACCAACCTAAGCCACCAATACACGGTCGACGCGCAAATCATCATCACCGACTACAGCGGCAGCCTAGACACGGTGATGATTCCCCTACTGCAGTGGCTTAACAGCTACCAGCCGGATCTCGATCCCGACGAAGCCGTCCAGCTCGAAGCCGAGATCCTCAATAACACCAGTTGGGACTTGGCCATCACCGTGCGCCTAACCGAGCGCGTCGTCGCCAAGGTGAACTGTGAAACCGGCCGCATAGAATCCGAACACCGTATGCCGGAATACCCGGTGGACGCCTGCCCGGCGAAAAGCTGGCAGTTGTACGTCAAAGGCCCAAGCGATGCGGAGCATGTGCTGAAGAGCGAATGGCAAAGCCCAGGCGGCGGCGAATGAGTGACGACCTCCAGCAACTGGAAAGCTGGCTAACGCCGCTCATCAACAAGCTCAGTCCTAAAGAGCGCCGCGTGCTGGCTCGGGAAGTCGCGCGAGATCTACGCATCGCCAACCGCGAACGCATCAAGGCCCAAACCAACCCCGACGGCACGCCGTTTGAACCTCGCTCCGAAATACGTGGGCGAAGCGGCCGCATCCGCCGAAAAGCCATGTTCACCAAGCTACGCACCGCCAAATACCTGCGCATCAAAACTACGGCAGACACCGCCGAAGTGGGTTTCCTTGGTCGCATTAACCGCATCGCCCGCGTACATCACTACGGCCTCCGCGACCGAGTCGAGAAAGGCGGCCCACAACACCAATACGCCCGGCGTGAGCTGGTGGGTATCACACCGGCCGACCGTGAACGCACCGCTGAGAACGTTCTCAACCACCTAATGCCTCCCAATCGCTAGGTTGCGTTTCTTGTGCGTGGTACTACAATTCAGTATCATTTTAGTATGAAACGAAAACACGCCAAGACACTGGCTGCTATTTTTAGCCGACCCACTCCCGGCACCATTGCCTGGAGTGATATCGAATCGCTATTCAAGGCGATGGGGGCAGAGATCCAGGAGCGGGAAGGGTCGCGTATTGCCGTTGTATTGTTTGATGAAGTGCGTGTTTTTCATCGCCCGCACCCATCACCGGATACCGATAAGGGCGCAGTGGCCAGCATACGCAAATGGTTAGAAGAGAACGGAGAGACGCCATGAATAACATCATGATCATTGACGGCTATCGCGCCGTCATCCAGTACGACCCCGACATTGAAATGTTCCGTGGCGAATTCATTGGGCTGAGCGGCGGAGCCGACTTCTACGCCGACAGCGTTGCCAAACTACGCGACGAAGGCGAAATCTCGCTGCGTATTTTTCTGGAGGAGTGCCAGAAGCGCGGCATTAAACCCACCAAGACCTACTCTGGCAAGTTCCAGGTGCGCCTACCGGAAGACCTACACAAACACGCCGCCGACGCCGCCACCGCCAAAGGACAAAGCCTTAATCAGTTTGTGGCCACCGCTATTGAGCACGAACTTTCTGTGTGACTGCGTCGGTTTTGGCCCCAAGGGCGTAGCCCTAATCAACGAACCAGACCCATAAAAGCCTAACGCCCCCAGCCAAGCCTGGGGGCGTCACTTGTCCTATCCTCCCCGCACAACGCCCGCCGCTACCCATCCGCGCGTAACGCCACCACCATTAGCGGCATGACTAACGCCGCCGAACTACTCCGCCTAATACATAACCTGATCCGCTTTGGCACCATCGCCGAGGTGGATCACGGCAATCCCGCCGCCGACCCGCCGAAACCGCCGCGCGTGCGGGTAGACATTGGCGATATGAAAACCGGTTGGCTGCGCTGGATCGAAACCCGCGCGGCACCACACGCACCTGGTGCCCGCCAACGGTCGATGAGCAAGTCATCGTTATTTCCCCCGGTGGGGATCTCAATGCAGGCGTGGTGCATACCGGCTTGTTTCGTGACCTGCACCCGGCTCCCAGCGATAACGGCGACCACTTCCACGCGGTGATGCCTGACGGCGCGGTGATCGACTACAACCACGTTGAGCATCATTTGAAGGTCGACATTCCTGGCGACATCACCATCAACGCCACCGGCGAGATCCGCATTACCGCCAGCGGCGATATGCACCTCAAGGGCCGCAATATTTATGAGAACTAAGTCTGTAAAAGCCAGGGGGCTATCACATGGGCGTTAAAACCAGCGATGAAAACGCTATCAACTACACCGACGACTTCGCGCAAATGATCGCCGTCGGCGAGCAGATCCGCGACGAACTTACGCTGATTCGTGAGGCGCTTTATGCCGGTAAGCAAGCAGACGGCAATTCACTGGCCACCAGCCAACACGCCATTGCCCAGGCCATTGAGCATATCCGGCAGCGGGCCAGCCAAGAGCAGCTGGGCATTTTCACGCGCCCCATCACGCAAGGCGATGGCGGCCTAAGCCGCGCCGCGATGATCAACGCGCTCAAACAGTCAGACCAACTCGACAACGTTCGCCAGGAAATGGCGGCCCCCACGCCGCTATAGGAGAACACCATGCCCGCTGCTACCCGCCAAGGCGATATATGTACCGGCCACGGCTCATGCTCACCACGGCCGTCAGTGTCAGGATCACCGAATGTGTTTGTGAACAGCATCCCCAGCCACCGCGTGGCCGATGCCTGGGCGCGTCACTGCTCCCATGAATCCGTACTAGCAGCGGGCTCCAAAACGGTCTTCGTAAACGGCCGCCCCAAAGGCCGCGTTGGCGACCCGGTCGCCTGCGGTTCGCTGGTGGCCACCGGCTCGCCCAATGTGTTTGTAGGGGGCTGACCATGGCAGGCATGCGCACATCAAACGGCCACTTAGTTAGCGGGCTGGCCCAT
Source organism: Halomonas sp. BDJS001 (assembly GCF_026104355.1). Classification (NCBI taxonomy): domain Bacteria; kingdom Pseudomonadati; phylum Pseudomonadota; class Gammaproteobacteria; order Oceanospirillales; family Halomonadaceae; genus Halomonas; species Halomonas sp. BDJS001. Next base: position 289,854 of record NZ_CP110535.1, on the reverse strand, counting down.
ATCCAGCAAAGCATCCGCGACATTCTCACTACCCCCATTGGCACCCGCGTGATGCGTCGGGAGTACGGCTCACTGCTGCCGGAACTGATCGACCAACCACTTAATGACACCACCTTGCTGCAAGCCTACGCCGCCAGCGTGATGGCCATTACCCGTTGGGAGCCAAGAGTGCGCGTGCTGCGCGTTAACCGGCAAGTGGATGCCAGCCAACACGGCCGCGCCCTACTCGGGATCGATGCACAAACCCACGATGGCCAGCGCCTACACATCGAGGTGCCATTCTCATGAGCACGCCGATAGATCTCTCTCAGATCACACCGCCTAACGTCATCGAACCGTTGGACTATGAAGCACTGCTTAGCGAGCGAAAGGCGCGACTAATCGAGCTCACGCCCATTGATGAGCGCGACGATCTCGCGGCCACACTCGCGCTTGAAAGCGAACCGCTTACCAAGCTGCTGCAGGAAAACGCCTACCGCGAACTGCTACTGCGCGAACGCATTAACGACGCCGCCCGCGCCGTCATGCTTGCCTATGCCGCCGGTGGGGATCTCGATCAGCTAGGTGCTAATTTCCAAGTCACGCGTCTAATGCTCGACCCCGGCGACCCCAACGCGGTGCCGCCGGTACCGCCCACCTACGAACACGACCGCGACTTTCGCGCCCGCATCCAATTAGCGTTTGAAGGGTTATCCGTGGCTGGCCCCATCGGCGCCTATCAATTCCACGCCGCCGCTGCACACCCAGATGTGCGCGATGTCGCGGTGGAAAGCCCCGAACCTGTGGATGTGGTGCTCACCGTGCTATCCCGTAAGAACGATGGCATCGCCACACCTGCATTGCTCGATACCGTGCGCGACTACCTGGAGCCTTTCCGGCCGCTGACCGACCGGCTCACCCTGCAGCCCGCTGATCGTACCGACTACACCATCAACGCCACGCTGACCTTGCGCCCCGGCCCCGATGCCGAGCTGGTGATCGAGGAAGCCCGCCGAGAGCTAAACACCTACACCGACGCCCGCTACAAGCTCGGCACCTGGGTGACCCGCTCCGGCATTAGCGCCGCGCTCACCGTGCAAGGCGTCGAAAACGTCACCCTGCATAACTGGCAGGATCTACGCAGCCAACCCCACCAGGCGCCCCGCTGCACCGCGATTCACCTCGCCACGGAGCGGCTGCCATGATGCACCTGTTACCGCCTAACCGTAGCCTACTGGAAGCCCGCGTTGCCGCCTCGCACCCGCTGGCTCTACCGGTACCGCTGCGCACGCTCTGGAACCCGGCCACCTGCCCGGCGGAACTGCTGCCGTTCCTCGCCTGGGCGTTTTCCGTAGATGTATGGGAAGCCGACTGGCCAGAGGCCACCAAGCGCGCCGTGATCGCCGAAAGCTTTGCCGTGCACCGCATCAAAGGCACCCGCTTAGCCGTGGAAAAAGCCCTCGCCGCCATGGGCATCAAAGTCACCCTAACCGAGTGGTTTGAACAGCAGCCCACGACCCGCCGCGGCACCTTCCGCGCCCGGCTGCACCTCAATGACAACCGCGAAGTCGCCGACCAGCTCAGCGGCACCTTTTACCAGCAGATTCACCACGCCATTCAAAGCGCCAAGAACCTGCGCAGCCACTACGATTTTTCGCTTTCCGCTGACTTCGGCCCTGGCCGTGTTGGCGTGGCCAGCGCCCAAAGTGCCGCCGGTTTAGCCCGCAACGATGCCCGTCCGACCCAACCACCACTTGAGATCGCCGCCAATGTGGCCGTGACAGCAACGCATGAGGCCGGTGCACTGACTCGCCGCGCGGCACAGGTAACGGCTGACGCCACGCTTTCACCGGCATGGCTCGCCATTATCGGTGCCTGCCGTGGGTTGGCCGTTACTCGCAGGCTCATGGCCAACGCCCCCAATACCGACCTACCCGATGCTGTGGCCCAGGCCAACCTCCCGGCAGCGTCGCTGTTAGTCGCCGGTGCCTATCGCGGGCTGGTCGTCACTCGTCGGCTCATGGCCAACGCACCTGATACCGACCTGCCCGATGCCGTGGCCCAAGCCAACCTCCCGGCGGCTTCGCTGTTAGTCGCCGGTGCCTGTCGCGGATTTGCCATTACTCATCACACCATGGAGAGCACCACATGACAGCTCTGGTACCCGTTATTACCACGGCGGGCCTCGCCGCCGTATTCAATGCCGAGAACGATGGCCTCGCCGCACGTATTACGCATATCGCCATTGGTGACAACGCCCGCAATCCCGGCAAGAACGAATTCAAGCTGGTTAACGAACGCAGGCGCGTCAGCATCGCCGATGGCCAACGCGTCAGCCCCCATCAAATTCACCTCACCGGCGTAGTGGATGGCGATGGCCCCGAGTTCTGGGTGCATGAAGTGGGGTTCTTTCTGGAAGACGGTACCCTGCTCGCCGTCTGGTCTGATTCCCAGCCGCTAGCCTACATCTCCAACGCGGTACCGCTGCTGCTGGCGTTCGACCTGCGCCTCGATGCCCTGCCCGCTGAATCCGTCACCGTGGAAGGCACCGGCGCGAACCTCTCGCTGGCGGCATGGGGTGAGCAGTACACCGCCAACGCGGCGGCCATCGTTGAGAACATGGCCCGGCAAGTGAATCTTCTCTTCCGCGTGCAAGAGTTAGAGAAACGCGCATGAGTACTCAGGCCCCCACGCTCTCCATGGTCGCCGGTACCACCTTCCGCTTTAGCGCGACCTGGGCCAGCGACGACCCCAACTCCGCGCCGGTGGATCTCACCGGCTGCGAAGCCACGTTCGTGGTGGCCACGACTCAGGGCGCGCCGCTGCTAACTTGCGAAACCGATAACGGCATCGAGCTGACACCCAGCGAAGGCGGCATCAACGTGCACATCCGACCCGAGCAAACAGCGGGCGCCGTATCGCCCGAGTGGTCGGGCGCACGTTATGAGCTGCGCATCACGTTCCCGTCCGGTGATGTGTACAGCCTGTTACGTGGCCACTTTCAGCTAACGCCGGGGGTGATCCATGGCTAACGCCACCCGCTTAACCATCACCATGCCCGCTCGTTCGGTAACGGTTCGGTTGCCCGCGCCGCAGCGTTTCCAATTGATCAGCCACGGCACCCAAGGCCCGCCCGGTACCCTCTCGCCAGAGATCCTGGCCCAAGTCGCGGAGGCTCGGCAAGCCACTCACCAGATCGATAGCGTCTTGGCCGCACTCACCGACGCCATTAGCTACCACGGCGGCATGATCGCCGCCCAGGAGGACGCCACCCCATGAGCTTTGATGAAAATCTCATCGCCCTGCGCCAAGCCGTCACCCACACCCTGGGAGTGATCGACGGCAAGCTGCGCAACAAGGCGAATAAGGCAGACGTGCCCACCACGGCGCAAATTGACGAGCGTGTTCAAGCGCTGATCGGCAGCGCGCCGGAAACCCTGGACACCCTCGCCGAGCTGGCCGAAGCCCTGGGCAATAACCCCAACTTCGCCACCACCATCACCGAAGAGCTGGCCAAGAAAGCCACCAAAACCCAGGTCGGTGAAATGGAAACCCAGTTCGGCGAAGCCCTTACCGCACTAACCGACGCCTTCACCCAAGGCGCCGCCACTATTCAAAACAGCACACCAAGCGAACAGGAGGCCACATGAGCCTAGAAAGCCAAATCACCGCGCTGGTTAGCGCCGCTAATAAGTTGACTACTGAAGTCGCCAATAAGATGAAGGGGATTGATCAGAAGGTTGATAAAGCGGAGAGTAAATTCAAAAACTTTATCGATGTAGACTTTCCGAAGCACATTACCTCTTCGCTTGAAAGATCTATTTATATCAATCCAATAGATGGCAATGATGCCAATGACGGTAAATCGCAAGGAGAAGCCATAAGAACGTTGAGCAGGCTAACGGAACTAGCTAGCCCACAAGGATTTGTTTACAAAACGCTTAACTTACGCTTTTTGCGCGGTCAAACCTACTTTCTCGAAAGCGGTACCGCAACGGCACAAGAAACTATCGATGTACGGTTTTTTGGTAATTATAGTGATGATGCGACCACTGAACTGATACAAAGTAAAAACTCAGCAGGCGTCGCTGATTCAGTTTTCCGATGCAGCCATTTCACCCTCATCGGAAGTGATATCGACGGGGATAAAGCATTTTTACGCACAGCAATCATCACGAGAAGCGACGATGAAAGCGGTTCTTTTCATAGTGGAGTCACATCGTCTGTTGGGGGTGGTAGCCAGGGACACTCAAGAGCCTTCTTGAAATCTCAGGACAGCCAGGGAGGGGACTTTGGATTCATTGAGGTGTCAAACTGCACGGTTGAAATAAACAGCTGCCCCTTCCTTAGTTACAGAACGACTCTTTCTGACAATACAAACACTCGCATTCCCACTATTAAGCTAACGCGATACGGAAGAGTGTTGAGGAATAATAACCTTTCACCTTTGCAGAGATTAAAGCACCACCAGTACTTTGTTAGTTCAAACGCTAGCTATCTCGACTTTGCTATCGACTTTAGGGCCAGTGGCGCTGTGATTTCCGGCTTCGGCTCGGCAGGCGAGCTGTTTAACACAGAAATAGAAAAAAGGTATTTAATTCTAACTTCCGCTGACCTTAGTGCTTAACACTTAGCACTTATTCAGCCGTATGGAGATCAGATATGATTATTAAAAAGTTACATGTGGGCGATGACTTGCTGCTTGACTATGATACTCAGAGTGAGACGCAGCCCCTAGAAAAGGTCATTGAGGCAGCAAGGCTGCAACTTGGCCGCAAAATCGACACCGCCGCAGGCAACGCCCGCGCCGCCTTCGTCAGCCCCGGTAGCTATATCGATCAGGAGTACCTGCTGGCCAAGCAGGAAGCCAGCGAGTGGTTAGCAGGCGGCAAGGATGAAACGGCCATCCCTTCCAGCGTCAGCGACCACATGGCCATGTTTGAGGTCAGCGCCGAAGCTGCCGCCACAGAAATCATCGCCACCGCCGAGCAATGGGAAACCGCCCTGCGCGACATCCGCAACCTACGCCTGGGCGGCAAAGCAGTGGTCAGCCGAGCGGAAACCATCGAAGCGGCAGAGGCCGCCGCCCAGCAAGCGATTGAGCAGCTCAACCGCTACCGGCCGCCGGAGGATTAAGTAAATCGCTATAGAACACGAAGCCCACCAAATGGTGGGCTTTTCTTGATATTTTCAAAAATCACTAGTCAAGACCGCTATTACAGCAATGTCAATCTTTTACCAACTCCGCATAATACTTAAAAACTTCTCCTATAGCCGGTATTAAAAAGAAATGAATAAGCCACATTAAAACCGCAGTAACAAATACAAAAACAAACCAGAATAGCCAAGAACTAGCAACCCTCTCCCTCAAAAACCATTTACATAATCGCTTAGCTTATATGTACTAAAAATAACCTGAAGAACAATCAAGCTAAATAAAACGTAAGCAACCACTTTAATTGTAGTATTCCCTACAGTTTCTCCAATTTGATTTAACAACCCCGCAAGAGTTATTCGAGTTACATAATCGAACACTGATTTATTAATTTTGGAAAGCTTTTCAAATATTAATAACTGATGATCTATTTCTTTTTTATCCATAGCATAATTACTCATCTAGTTAAAATTAATGGTGGCTGATGTTACACCTTTGGTTTGTCGAAACCAATCGGCACAACGCCCGCCACTACCCTCCCGCGCGAAGCCTGCCCACCATAGCAGCACACCTCAACCGTACCCGCTTGAACCTGCGCAGGAGACAAGCATGGCCCAGGATTACCATCACGGCGTCCGCGTCGTCGAAATTAACGAAGGCACTCGCCCCATCCGCACCGTGGCCACCGCCGTTATCGGGCTGGTGGCCACTGGCCCGGAGGCGGATGCCGAACGCTTCCCCCTCGATACGCCGGTGCTGGTCACCGATATTTATAGAGCCATTGGCGACGCCGGTGCCACCGGCACCCTGGCCCGCTCGCTGCGCGCCATTGTCGAAGAAACCCGCGCCCTGTGTGTGGTGGTGCGCGTGGCAGAAGGCCAGGACGAAGGCGAAACCACCGCCAACGTGATTGGCAGTGTCACGCCCACCGGGCAAAAGACCGGCATCCAGGCACTGCTGGCCGCCGAGCAGCGCTTTGGTGTGAAACCGCGCATCCTCGGCGTGCCGAATCTGGATAACGAAAACGTCGCCACCGCCCTGATCAGTGTGGCCATCAAGCTGCGCGCCTTCGCCTACGTGGCCGCCCACGGCTGCGAAACCAAAGAAGAAGCGGTGATGTACCGGGAGAACTTCGGCGAACGTGAAGCCATGGTGATCTGGCCCAACTTCCAGAACTTCGACGTCAACGCCCAGGAAAGCCGCCCACTCTCCGCCGTTGCCAAGGCGCTCGGCCACCGCGCACGGTTGGATAACGAAATCGGCTGGCACAAAACCCTATCCAATATGCCCGTGAACAGCGTCACCGGCATTACCCACGATGTGTTCTGGGATCTCCAAGATCCCGCCACCGATGCTGGTTACCTCAACGCCGCCGAGGTCACCACGCTCATCAACAAAAGCGGCTTCCGTTTCTGGGGCTCCCGCACCTGCACCGAAGACCCACTGTTCGCGTTTGAATCCTACACCCGCACCGCCCAGGTGCTGGCCGACACCATCGCCGAAGCGCATTTGTGGGCAGTGGATAAGCCGATGCACCCCAGCCTGGTGCGCGACATTATCGAAGGCATCAATGCCAAGTTCCGCGAACTCACCCGCAAAGGCTACATCCTGGGCGGTGAAGCCTGGTTCGACCCCGAGTTGAACAGTAAGGAAGTGCTGAAGAGCGGCAAGCTCTACATCGACTACGACTACACGCCGGTGCCCCCGCTGGAAAACCTCATGCTGCAGCAGCGCATTACCGACCGCTATCTGGTCGATTTTGCCGACCGCATCAACGCCTAACAGGAGCAACTGACCATGGCACTCCCTTACATTCTTAAAGACTTCAACCTGTTCGGCGACGGCAACAACTGGCAGGGCCAAATTCCCGAACTCACCCTGCCCGAGCTGGCCCGCCGCATGGTCGAGTACGAAGGCGGCGGCATGGAAGGCCCGATCGAAGTCGACCAGGGCAACGAACTGCAGGAATTCGAGTGGACGGCCGGGGGCATGATTGTCGATATCTACGAAAGCTACGGCAGCCCCATCCACGACGCCGCCATGCTGCGTATGACCGGCTCTTACGAATCCGACGAAGACGGCGGGGTTATCCCGGTCGAGATCGTCATGCGCGGCCGCCACAAGACCATCAACATGGGTGACGCATCAAAGGGCGACAACAACCAAATCAGCGTCACCACCACCCTTTCGTACTTCAAGTTAATCGTCGATGGCGAAGAGGTCATCGAGCGCGACGTGCCTGGCTTCATCTTCAAAGTTCGTGGCAAGGATCGCTTGGCAGAGCGCCGCGCCGCCCTGGGTGTGTAAAGCACCTCCACCCAACGGCCACCCCGGTGGCCCTACCCCTTTTCTTTTATAGGACACGACCATGATCGATAAGACCGAAAACCAAAGCACCGACACCCAAGCAGTTGAGAAACACGAAGAGCAAACCACCGCTGCCGCCCCAGGCGTGCCGACCGAAGTAGTGCCACTGGAAACCCCGCTGCAGCGTGGCAAAACCACGGTAAAAGAAATCACCGTGCGTAAACCCATGTCCGGCGGTATGCGTGGCGTCAGCTTGGTCGACATCATGAACTTCGAAGTTACCGCCCTGCATAAAGTGTTGCCCCGCATCACTACGCCACCGCTCACCGAAGCCGAGGTGAAAACGCTCGATATCGTCGACCTCATTCAGCTCGGCACGGCGCTCAACGGTTTTTTGATCCCAAAGAAATTCAAGGAAACCGAGGCCTAGCCCTTCAAAAAAGAGCCCTTCCCGAGTTCGTAGAAGACGCCATGGCGGATCTCGCCATGGTGTTCCACTGGGAACCCAGCGCCATGGACAACATGGAACTCGAAGAACTCATGCAGTGGCGCGAACGCGCCCGCAAACGCCACGAAGGCAGCAAGCCAAACGGTAAACGCAACAAATAGGAAAACAGCCGATGTCGCGTAATCTACGCCTGCAAGTCATGTTGAACGCGGTAGATCGCGTCACCGGCCCCCTAAAGCGAATGCGCCAAGGTGCCGGGCAAACCGCCCAAGCCATGCGCGAAACCCGCGACCAGTTAAAAGACCTGCAGCGGCAACAAAGCGACCTCACCAGCTACCGCAAAGCCAACGCCGCTCTGCGCACTAACACCCGCGCAATGCGCGACGCCCGCGAACGCAACCGCCAGTACACCCAGGCGCTCGACCAACAGCGCGAAGCCCACGCCGGTATTAAATCCGGCCTGACCGTTGCCCGCCGGGAATACGACCGGCTAGCCCGCGAGCTACTCAAAACCAAGCAGCCCAGCGACCAGTTGACCGCCTCGCTGGAACGCGCCCGCGTGCGCCTCCACGGTCAGCAGACCGAGTTCGACCGCTCCGCCCGCGCGATGCGGGAATACCGCAACCGAACCCGTCATGCGGGCGAAGAGATCAAGCGCCTTACCCAAAACCACGCCACCCAAACGGAGCGAATCCGCGGGCTAAAAACGCGGCTTGATGAAGCGGGCATCAGCACCGACAACCTCGGGCGCAGCGCCCGGGAGCTGCGCACCAAAGAGGAACGCTTAAACACTGCGCTGCAGGAACAGAAGCGCCACCTTGCCGAAGTTGCCGAACGCCAGCGGCGCTTAACCCAGGCCCGCGACCGCTACCAAAACGGCATGGCCAACGTCGCCCGCGCCCAAGGCGTGGGCATGGGCATGTTCGGCACCGGCATCGCCCAAGGCTACGCCGCCTCTCGCCTGTTAACGCCTGGCGTTGCCTGGGCGGAACAGATGAGCACCCTACAGGCCGTTGGCCGCTTTGATGCAGACGACGAACGTTACCAAGGGCTACGTCAGCAATCCCGCGACCTGGGGTCAACCACCGCCTTCAGCGCAACCGAAGTGGGTGCAGGCCAAGAGTTTCTACTACGCGCAGGTATGAGCGCAGGGGCCATTCAGGCCTCAATGAAAGACGTGCTCGCGCTATCGCTGGCCAACAATACCGAGCTGGCCCGCGCGGCGGACATTGCCTCCAACATCGCCGGGGCGTTCAAGGTCGATATGGAGGCGGAAGGCGCCATGGCCCGTGTCGGGGATATTCTTTCCGGTACCGCCAGCCGCGCCAACGTTAACCTGGAAATGCTCGGCGAAACCATGAAGTACCTGGGCGGCGCCGAAGACCTCAAGCTCACCATGGAACAAGCCGCTGCCATGTCGGGCATTCTCGGCAACATCGGCATTCAGGGTAGCCAGGCCGGTACCACCATGCGCGCCATGATGAACCGGCTCACCAACCCCGCCGCCAAGGGCGCGGCCGCGATTGAAAACATCGGCCTGCAAATATCCGACGCCAACGGCAATATGCGCGCCATGCCCGATATTCTGCGTGATATCAGCCAAGCCACGGCGGATCTGGGCAACGTCGAACGCAAAGCCATCATGCAGGACATCTTCGGCGTAGAAGCGGGCTCCGGCATGGCGGAACTGGTCGACGCCATGGGCGGTGGCCAGCTGGATGACATCATCAATGCCCTGGGCGACAACATGGGCGAAAACGCCCGTATGGCCGAAGTCATGGCCGACAACATCGGTGGCGATTTAAAGAACCTGCGCAGCGCCTGGGAAGAAGTTGGCATCAGTATTACCGACACCAACGACGGCCCCCTGCGTGACCTGGTGCAGAACATCACCGCCATCACGCGAAGCGTCGGCGACTGGATCAAAGCCAATCCCGAGCTGGCAGGCACCATCGCCAAAGTCGCGGCGGCCATGATCGCCCTGGCCACCATCGGCGGCGCTGTCACCATGACGTTTGCCAGCATTCTCTCCCCGCTGCTGTTCGCACGCTTTGCCATGTCCACCCTGGGCATACAAGCAGGCGTGCTAGCCCCGGTGTTAAAAACAGCGGGCGCCGCCCTGTTTGCCGTAGGGAAAGCGCTAACCATCGGCCTACTCGGCGCACTCAAAGCAACGGCGGTATTCCTCGCCACCAACCCGATTGGCTGGGCCATCCTGGCCATCGCCGCCACCGCGCTGGTGATTTACAAATACTGGGAACCCATCAAAGGGTTTTTCCTGGGCCTATGGCAGCAAGTGAAAGACGCCTTTGGTGACGGCATCGGCGGCGTTACCCGCCTGCTGGTCAACTGGTCACCGCTTGGCTTGCTCTATAGCGGCATTTCATCCGCGTTAGGCCGCCTGGGGATTGAGCTGCCCGACTCTCTGGCCGAGCTGGGTAGCAAGATGATCGGCGGCCTATCCAACGGCATGAACAGCGCCATGGGCTGGGTGCGTCAATCAGCGGGTAGCGTATGGTCAACGGTTAACGCCGCCTTTGGCGATGGCATCGGCGGCGTGTCGCGCCTGCTCATCAACTGGTCACCGCTTGGGCTGCTGTATAGCGCCTTCACCAATACCCTCGAACGCCTGGGCATTTCAGTGCCGGAAAACTTCCGCAGCCTGGGCGGCTTTATTTTCGACGGCCTGCTGGGCGGGCTGACCGAAAAGCTCACCGCCCTGCGCGAGCGGATAACCAACATCGCCTCCAGCGTGGCCAACTGGTTCAAAGGCGTGCTCGGCATCAACTCCCCCAGCCGTGTGTTTGAAGGCTTCGGCGTCAATATCGTTGAAGGCATGATCAACGGCATCGGCAGCATGATCGGCGCCTTGCGTGACCAAGTGATGGGCATGGCGGGCAATATCGCGGGCTGGGTGCAAGACGCCATGGGTAGCGCGCTGGACTCACTCAGCAGCGGTGCCAACCGTGCTATCCAACTAGGAAAGGATACCGCCGCAGGCTTAGGGCAAGGCATACGCGACGGCGCCAATCGCGCCACGGAAAGCGCCGCCAATCTCGCCAACGACGTCACCAGCACCGTGCGCGGTTGGCTGGATATCCACTCCCCCAGCCGCGTGTTTGCCACCATTGGTAACTACGTCTCCCAAGGCCTGGCCAACGGCATTGAAGCCGACGCCGATGGCCCCGTTAAACAAGTGCGCAGCCTCGCCAGCCATATGCGTGACGCCGCCGCCGGGCTAATGCTGGGCGCCGGGGTCGCATCCCCCGCTATCGCCCTGGAAGTGGAGCGGCCAACACTGCCCGAACTTCCCGAGCTGGGCGCATTAGAGATCCAGCGCCCCGAGCTACCCACGCTCTATAGCGAGCTGGCCAAGCCCGAAACGCCCGCCCTTGATGCGCTACGCATCGAGCGGCCCACGCTGCCCGCATTACCCGAACTGGGCGCGTTAGAGATCCAGCGCCCAGAGCTACCCACGCTCTATAGCGAGCTGGCCAAGCCGGAAATGCCCACGCTTGATGCCCTTCGCATCGAGTGGCCAGAACTTCCCCAATTCGACCCGCTACGCATCGACACCAGCGGCATACAGGTCGACGCCCGGCCGCCGCTGCAAAGCCACGCCAGCCAGCCCAGCGGCGGGCTAGTGATTCACGGCGGCATCAATATCGAGATCAACGCAGCCCCCGGCATGGATGAACAAGCCCTGGCACGGCTGGTAAACGCCGAAGTACAGCGCGCCCTGCGCGATGCCGAACGCCGCGCCCAGGCAAACCACCGCAGCGCCTTCCACGACATTGATTAAAGAGCAGTGAGGAAATATCACCATGATGATGATTTACGGCATGTTCGTGTTCGCCCTAGACACCGCCGCCTATCAAGAGCTGCAGCGGCAAACCCGATGGCGGCAGGAAGCCCAAGGCCGCGTCGGCCTGCTGCCCGCCCGGCAGTTTCTCGGCCCAGGGGAAGACACCTTCACGCTCACCGGCACCCTTCACCCCCAATTCACCGGTGGCCAACCCCACCTCGATCAGGTGCGCGACATGGCCAGCCAGGGACACGCCTGGCCATTGATTGAAGGCACCGGCAAAAACTACGGTTTCTTTGTGATGGAAAGCCTAAAGGAGCGCAAGGTCGCATTGATGCGCGACGGCGCCGCCCAGCAAATTGATTTTGATATGGTGCTGCATCGGGTAGAAGACGATAACGGCAACCTGCTGGCCATGCTCGGCCCGCTGGCCGGTATGGCCATGCGCGCCGTGCCGAGGCTCGTGTAATGATTCCTGCTCGCCGACCCGCCTATTCAATCGGCGGCATGGCCGCCACCGGCCGCCTGCAAAGCCTGACTATCACCGACCGGCGCGGTACCACCACCGACGAACTCACCATGACCCTGGAAGACCACGACGGCCGCCTCGCCATCCCCCCGCGCGGCAAGATCCTGACCGTGGCCCTGGGCTGGGAAGGTGAAGCCCTGGTGGATCGCGGCAGCTTTACCGTGGATGAAGTCGAACACTCAGGCGCGCCGGATGTGCTCACGATCCGCGCCCGCAGTGCCGACCTGCGCAAAGAGAACCCCGCCAAGCGCTGTGAAAGCTATCACGAGAAAACACTCGAAGAGATTGTGGCCACCGCCGCCGGTCGCCTGGGGCTGGCTCCTAATATCGCATCGGCGCTGGCGGGAATATTTATTGATCACATAGACCAAACCGACGAAAGCGACCTGCACTTTTTGCACCGCCTGGCTGAACGGTTTGATGCCCTATGCATGGCCAAAAACGGCAACTTACTGTTTATGCCCATGAACGGCGGCGTCACCGCAGGCGGCACGCCCATCCCCATGCTCACCCTCAAGCGCGGCGTGGGCGACACCCACCGCTATCTCATCGCCGATCGTGAAGAGTTCACCGGCGTGCTGGCTTATTGGAGCGACTTGGAAAGTGCCGAAAGAAAAGAAGTGCTGGTGGGCAGTAGCGACAATACCAAGCGCCTGCGCCACACCTACGCAAGTGAGGCCCACGCCATTGAAGAAGCCAGCGCCGAACTCAAGCGCCTACAGCGCAAGCACTCCGAACTCACCCTGGAACTGGCCGAAGGCCGCGCCGACATCTACCCCGAAACCCCGGTCACCGCACAGGGCTACAAGCCAGAGATCGACGCCACGCCCTGGATCATTGATGAAGTGACCCATAATTTCACGGAGCGGGGGTATACCTGCAGTATTCGGATGGAGACGCGGTGAAATGTATCGCGCTCAATATCAGTCCGCCAAGGTGAGCACTGTGGAAACAAAGCAAAACTTGTAGTTAATAAAAATTAGCAATACCATCAAATTTAGATACTTTTGTATAGCAGTACTTAAAATCTCCAATGTTGCTCAATATATTCATACTGACCCAACCTTGGTGAACACGCTCTTATGCCTCATTAACACGATATGAGTGGATACAATGCAAGCGTTCAGATTGGTCAGTTACACATTATTAGCGTTGGTTCTCATAGGATGCCGGAATGATTCTTCCGATAGCCAAGAAAACAATACAGAGTCGAGCTCAAACGAGAACACTGCATTATTAGCAGATGTGGCTACCAATGCAGAGATCCCCGCAGCATGCGGTAATGGCGGGTTAGCGCTAGGTGATGTCGTGGCCGTCACTGGGGAGCATGACGTTCATGAGGAAGCAGACTTATCTTCTCCTAAAATCAGGAATGACAAGGCCTCTGAAATATTAGGCAGAGATCACTATCATGTGATCGACAATTCAACGACTGTACGTCGCCTATGTGTACAAAGCGATTGGACTGAGGTTCAGATCCAAACCCCGGATTGGCTAACGCATGTAAAAGGCTGGGTTCCCAATGCGGTTCTACGGGAAATAGAGCGCCATGATGATGGTGGTCGCATCTATGTAGAAGACGATTTTTTATGGGACAATGATACTTCGCAGTTTAAACAACAAATTATTGCAACCGTAAACAAGATATCAGTTGAAAACCAGCACTGCAGCCAACTCGACACCGCCTCAATTGCGAAGTCATCTTCTCGCAGTACAACGGGCGACCCCGTCTTTTTTGTGACATGTGGTTCTGGGGCAGATGCATTCAATGTATGGTTCAGGCCCACAGATGCCCAAGATGGAGAGGCTTTTGCAGCACGAGTACCCCTCGAAAAAAATGCGGCTGCTGATGCTTGTGAGCTTGCCGCTAAGCAAGCAGCAATCAATCCCTCTACAGTCAGCTTTTCCCGAATTTGGGATCTAGCATATATTCCCCATGTATCTGGTAGGGCGCGCGTTGTCTCGTCATTCACAGCAAAAAATGCTCTAAATTTAGAATTAAAGTACCGGATTGACTGCCTTTTTGATGGCCCGACTTTGATCGAAACAAATATCATTGAAAGCATGGAGTAAGCCAATAGCGCTAGTTTAGCGCGTCATAACTTACTCCCAGACTCACTTCTCTTATATTTTTAAAGCATAAATTCCTCCGGCCACATCACATGGCCGGGGGATTCAGCATAAGCTTTATTAATAATTACTGTTCTACCCATCCCATCATGATCATTAGTAACGCAGCACTTTCACCCACCTTCATATTAGAAAATAAGCGACGATTCTCTGCTGGATCCGGATCTGGTTCAAAGGCATCATTAAGCTGATTAACCAATTCTTGTGCCAACGGACGCAGGCTATTAACGTCACTAATTTGTCGGCTGATAGCAGCTTTAAAATGTCCGCCTTGATGCATGGTGCTTACAAAATCAGCTGCTGTTGCCAGCTTGTTAGCGTCACTCGCTTGCTGCCATTCCAAAGCACTTGCGCCGTGTAGGTCACCGCCTGAGTACCAGTTAGCCTGGGCAACTAATGAAACACATAAAAGCCAGCCTAAAACGGCAGCTAACGTTACCTTTCTCATTCCCTATCCCCTTTTAATTTTTTGATGAAACAAAACCCCCGGCCACTCCAAATAGCCGGGGGTTTTTATTGCCGCAATCTTCTGGCGAAGCGTTTCCGCCACGCGTGCTATTAAGCGACCACACCACTATGCCAAATTAACTGAGCAACGCATGTAAGCATTTTGCCATCTGTTTGTAAGAAATAACCTACACCGCCCAACACCTAGCCTGTCTCACCACCACCCCGCGATACTGCTTAGCGGTGATAAAACACCCCTGGCCACCAGCAGTGGGCAATAACCGGCAACGGCTACCCACGCGGTGGGATTTAAACAATCGGTACTCCCCTTCCACCTCTGCCACCACCAGATCCCCATGGCCGAACGAACGCGCCTCATCCACCACCAGCACATCGCCTTCCATCCAAAGCCCGCCTGGGCGTGCATCCTCACTGATCTCAACCAGATAGCAGCTGGGTGGAAATTTTCGTCTGTCCATTTCGGCCACTGCTGGGTGCTCCACGCCCACCACTGCTGGCCCCAAGTAATTCACTCGCATGCTATTGCCCTGTGCTTGCCCCACATTAAGCGACGACAATTAATATTTGCCAACCGCCTCCTTAGCGCTAATACTGTATAAAAACACATAATCAAGCAATACATTAGCAAAAATGAATTGCCATAACGTGGCAAGGGCCATAGGCCTGAAATCCACCTTCAACGTGATACACTGTTGATCAAAATCGAGTAGCGCACGGCTCCCACCGTCGCTGCTCGATCGTTTTATTAGTGAGGATATTATGGGCCGTTTCACTTCCCTTGAAATGTGTGCGGGCGCAGGCGGGCAAGCGCTCGGCATTGAGCTGGCTGGCTTTGAACATGAAGCACTCGTTGAAATCGAGCCGCCCGCTTGTGCAACGCTGCGGTTAAATCGCCCACAGTGGAATGTCAGGGAAGAAGACTTACGGCTCTTCAATGGGCTTCCGTACTACGGTGTCGATTTAGTAGCAGGTGGTGTTCCTTGCCCTCCTTTCTCCAAGGCAGGCCAACAACTTGGCGAAGCTGATGAGAGAGACCTCTTTCCCGAGGCAATTCGTCTTGTTGATGAGTGCCGCCCCAAAGCCGTAATGCTTGAAAACGTTCGCGGCCTGATGGATGCACGGTTTGCCGACTACCGCCGCAAAGTAGAGGAGCAGCTCAACGTACTTGGTTATGAAACCGGTTGGCGTCTGCTCAACGCATCTGACTATGGGGTTTCGCAACTTCGCCCCCGAGTGGTGTGCGTTGGTATTCGCAAAGAGCTCTCCGAACACTTCTCATGGCCAGAGCCTTTAAAAGTGGCTCCGCCTACTGTGGGCGAGTTGCTGCTTGACCTGATGCAAGAAGGTGGATGGGAAGGCGCCGAAGAGTGGGCGAAACAAGCCAACACCATCGCGCCCACGTTGGTAGGTGGCTCCAAGAAGCACGGCGGGCCAGACCTCGGCCCCACCCGTGCGAAAAAAGCCTGGGCCGCCTTAGGCGTGAATGGGCATGTCTTGGCTAATGAGCCTCCCGAAAAGGGCTTCGTGGGCATGCCAAAACTCACTCCCAAGATGACCGCCAGAATTCAAGGCTTCCCCGATGATTGGGAAATTTTCGGCAAAAAAACGGCTGCATACCGCCAAATTGGTAATGCTTTCCCTCCCCCTGTGGCAGCAGCCGTCGCATCACAAATCTTTCACGCACTATCGGCCAAACGTATTTACAAGGTAGCGTAATGGGAACATCGGCAGAATTTGGACACCTACGGAAAGCATTTCATGCCGAACTGCTTAAAGCCACACTGACCACTAACGACAAAGGAGTGGTAAGTAACGCCGATAGCAGCAACCGAACCAGTAAAGCCATCGCCAAGGGAATAGCCGATCTATTAAAAGCAGAAACTATTGGCGAACGAATTGCTGGGCAAACATCCGGCAACCAGTTTGAAACCATCTGCGCCCACTTCGTTGAAGCGGCCTTCCTTAAGCTTCAACACCTGCGGCCAGGCACCTGGGATATTCACCAGGTCGGTGGCCGCAACCGTCTCGAAATTGCCCGCTACGAGCAATACGCCCACTTGGTAGCGCTCGATAAAGCCGCAAAGGCAGATAGCGAACTCGCCGCAGCGCTGGGTAGCGATTACACGATTACGCCGGATATCGTCGTGGTGCGTGAAGCGGAAGACGATGAGACCATTAACCGCCATAGCCACCTTGTTGATGATGAGGTCACCACGTTATCCAGCCTTCGCAAGCAAAACGGCGGCCTTCCACTACTGCACGCGAGTATTTCCTGCAAGTGGACAATCCGCAGCGACAGAGCCCAAAACGCCCGTTCAGAAGCGCTTAACCTCATACGCAACCGTAAAGGCAGGTTGCCACATGTGGTGGTCGTCACCGCAGAACCCACCCCAAGCCGACTCGCTTCGATCGCGTTGGGTACCGGTGATATCGACTGCGTTTATCACTTTGCGCTCTATGAGCTTCAAGAAACGTTAGCAACACTGGGCATGGACGATGCGGCGGATCTGTTGTCTGTGATGGTAGATGGAAAGCGGCTTAAAGATATCAGTGATTTACCTTTGGATTTGGCGATCTAATAAGGCGCGTCCATGGGTTCATGGACGCGTTGAACAAAAAAACAGGAAGAGACTGATAAGCATGAGAAAGCATTTTTAACCAGGTGATTTTAAAACAGCATCTGGCACATCAAAAGGACGATCTTGATAGTGAGATAAAAGCCTATGCTCAAGTAAAGCTTTGAATATATCAGGGCAAGTCATTTCACAAGGGTATATTTTACCATCATCCCCAAAATTGATATCCAGTTGAAGCCTATCAATATTTCTTCTTAAGCTTTCTATAAAAGCGTGATCTCGATAGTACCCTTTTTGCTGTATAGCAGCTGCTCGTCTAAGCTGCATTTTGTTGTTATTTACATAATTACTTAAAGGCCCAACATCAGAAAAAATATCTAAAAACTCAGGCTCGGCACATAATTCACTAAAGCTCTCTATATGAGCCTCTTTATACTTAAATACTGACTCGAATTTTGATTTCTCTCTTAACGCTAAAACATGCTCTCCCCAAAAAACAGCATCAAACGTTTTTGCCAGCTCAAACGACTCATCGTTATTTAGCTCAACTGACTCACCTGTATAGCTAAATGACTCATAACTTCTTCTTTTTTTAATAGACCAGCTTTGAGGTGTTTTTTTTAACACCATAAATAATTTCACCCATATGAACAAACTTAGCTATATATAGGTCATTATTCCTCAACTCCTTAATTCTTTTTATCCTATTTTTTTCTTCTTCGTCGGCACAAGAGGAAATTATAATATCGGCATGCGTTAGCTCCAAAGGTATATGTAGCGCACTACACTCATTGTTTTGAGCTAGCAAAGTATATTCATTAATCTCACTAATTCTATCTACTTCACTGATGGCTATTCTCTTGAGCTCTTGCACAATTTCTGGGCCAGTTCTAACCCAACGCCCTGTATACCTCGGGATTTTTTTATCCCTCGCATTTTGGCCGGTTTTAAAAACCCAAAAATGAACATTGGCGCTTTCAAAGTCAAAGCCTTTTAATTCGTTTAATGCTTGATCAATCATTTAGCCCCCTTGACTACCATGACCTCTTGAAGAGATTGAGATTCGAAAAACTCACCTGAAGTTATAGTTATATTGGATAAAACGAGCCCCTTCTTCTGCTCTCTCATGTTTCTAGGAGTTGAACTTTCCTCATAAGAAACCTCATAGAGACGCCAACCCAAAATTGTTAGCATGGGGTTGAGAATAATTCGACCAGATTTATAAGTAATAAAGAAAAGCCAAAAAAAGAATAACAAATAGGCAATTAGCTTTTTTGTATCTTGATAATCAATACTAATAAAAGAAACAACGTATGGTAAAACGTAATTCATTAAGTCAACTGGTATATGCTTGGAGTCTAAGATTTTTATTTCTCTTTCATTCTCGCTTTTGCCAATTAAAAAAAGCGCAAGGCAGAAAGATAAAAGACAAGCCAATAAAACTGGGATACTAATCAAAGGCGTCAAAAGAGGGATAGAACATTCACTACGAGAAAAAAAGAAACTCCAGCAAATTTTCCATGTAAAAAGAGTTGAGTCAAAATCTTGAACAAGCAAGATAATACTTAGCGGGAAATAGGAGCCCATAAAAACTAGTAGCGCGGGTAAAAATTTAAATTGCATTTATCCACCTATTAGAATTCATGAGCCAAAGAAAGGGTTAAATTACAACGTTAAACCACCCGCCCAATCCGAATCTCACACCGCCCCAGAATCTCCACATCATGCATATCCTGAGGCTTGATCATTTCCGGCTGGTAGTGCTCGTTATCACTAATCAAGTACAGCGCGCCGCCCGCCAAGCGCTGCACCCGTTTAATCCGGCGCTCGCCGCTAACCAGTAACAAAAACACGCCTTCCTGTTTCGGATCACGGTTACTGCGATCCACTAACACCCAATCGCCATCGGCCAGGGTGCCATCCATCGAATCGCCACGCACTTTGATGCCCACCACCTGGGCAGGGTCTAGCCCCTGTTCGGAAAGCTCAGCCGTCGAAAAGTACAGCGTGGTTTTTACCGGCTCGCCTTCAAAGCTTCGGCCAGCGCCCGCTGCCGCTTCGATGTCGTACATTTTGACCGGCGAGAGATCTGGCCCTGGCTCCCTTAATGGCATGCCCAGAGGCTGCGACTCAGGAACCGAACGGTTTCCAGTCAATACGTATTGAACATCAACTCCCTGCTCAGCAATGACCGTTAGGTAATCTGCTTTCGGGCTACGTTGACCGCCCTCGTAGAGCATTTGAGTCTTTTTAGTCACTTGGGCAAGGTCACCGAAGAGGGTTTGTGACAACCCTAGCCGCTCCCTTTCCTCTCTAAGCCTTTCACCCAATGAAACCATTTAGTCCTCACAAACCCTTGACATGGAAACCGTTCGGTACCATTCTATTTATGTCTTTTACTTCACTACACAACGCAAGGGAGCCACTGCCATGGCCACACCTGCTGCTAGTCAACCAACGACACTGCCTATTAGGCATACCACGCACAAAGGGCGCTCAACGGGGTGCACCATATTTGCGCGCCAACGCGGAGCCAATCTCTGCCATCGCATCCTCTACTTCCGTCAATCCTTCAGGGGCCTCAATTACACCGTGCTGATCGGCCAGATCACCTTCGTTCAGCAATTCGAAGTGCCGATTACCCAGCCCTATAAAGCGTTCGATCAACGGGTCGGCTCGCAGCGGCTTGCGGATGTTATCGATCTGACGTCCTTCGTAACGGCGATTC
The DNA here is from genome assembly GCF_026104355.1 of Halomonas sp. BDJS001. Taxonomy (NCBI): domain Bacteria; kingdom Pseudomonadati; phylum Pseudomonadota; class Gammaproteobacteria; order Oceanospirillales; family Halomonadaceae; genus Halomonas; species Halomonas sp. BDJS001. The sequence continues at coordinate 269,729 of NZ_CP110535.1, read as the reverse complement.
GGGTCTTCGATGAAGGCAATCTTGCGGAGTCCGACGGGGCGCGGCGTCACGTCGAGCAACTTACCGTCCGGCGTACGGATAACGGTATGGAACTCGGCCTCAATCATGACTCGTGGCCACTCCCAGATAGCCCAGCCGAACACCTGTTCGCCGCCTATAGCCTCCAGTGCCTCTGGCACGACGACGAAACATTCATTTTCTTCTGCATCCGCCAGGGGCTCATGAGGAACATTTACTGGCTTCCCTCCAGGAACAACCTCCTGGCAGAACACTAGCGTATGCGGCTTACGAATATTGGCTGCTTTCACCCTGCTCCACCTCTAACCCGACCCTTTTAGAGTCTTTTACTTCATTAAGGAAGCCTAACCCATGGCCACCGCTAACACCATTGCCCCAAAGCCGATTTATGCCCCCAAAGGGTGTAATTCGCCAATCATGACCTACCTCACCGAAGCCGAGCGCGGCAGCCTGGAACGTATTACCCAGCTGGAGATGCGTTCGATGTCGGCCACCGCTCGCATGCTCATGCTGCGCGGCATCGCCCAGTACGACCAAGAAACCCTTTCCGCCGATTAACCCGTTGTTCGTGCTTCTGCATAAGGAACGCCGTCATGCACCAAGACACCCGTCGCATCCGTCAACGCTATGCCGCCATCAATTTGGACGACTACGAAGCCAAGTTGATTGACGCCCTGGTCGACTACACCGGCATGTCGAAAGCCACCTTGCTGCGCCAATTGGTGCTGAAAGAAGCGCTCGAAACACTCGGCGTTAGCGACATCGTGAATACCAGTATGGGCCAGCGTGCGTCGTAAAAGCAGCACAAAAAAGGCCCAAAAGGAGCACCCAAAATGCCCCATGAGTTTCGCTTAGCACTGGATGAAGAGCTGGACACCCAGCTGGAGGCAGTGCGGCAACAGCAAGGGCTTGAAACGCTCGACCAAGCCGCGGAGTGGCTCGCCCGCCGACGACTGCGCAAGGGCACGGCCAGCCTCACCGGCCGAGGCCGCGCCCTCTACGAAATAAGGGGGCGCAGTGACTGAACCAGAAGAGCAAGACGATGAATTAGAAGGTGTGCCCACGAACGAAGTCAGTCGGTTGCGAATCGGCTGCCCTCACTGCGGTAGCTACATGAAGGTGCGGACTTCGAAGACGCATCTACCTGACTACCGCGAACTGTATCTGAACTGCACCAACGAGTTCGCCTGTGGGTTCCGCTGTAAGGCCAGCCTAGGAATTATCGAAGAGATCGTTCCGAGCTACCAGCCAAACCCAGACGTGAACATCAAGCAAGGTGCATGGCTAAAGCGGCAGATACGGCTAGAAGAACAAGGCCAGATGCGCCTGGGCATAGAAAACATCACCAAGCCAATAGGTAACCACCATGAACGTCGCACCCATTAACGCTGCAAAAAAACCCTTCGATATCGCCACCGAAGTGCTCTGGCAAAACCGCTGGGATAGCCGCGCCGAAGCGCTGCGCATCACGATCGGCACGCTAGTTCATGACTACGGCATCAGCGAAGCCACCGCCGAAGTGGCCGCCATTCAGGCCTTCGCGGATCTGGATAGCGTCAACCTGGACGCATCCATCGACCTAAACGCCAGCACCTCCCATGTAGTGGTGCTACGTACCCGCAACGGCTGCCCGGTGGTGTTCACCGCCCGCGACCTCGACCGCATGATCCAGCAGGCCCGCGATGCTGGCCTAGCCCAGGTGGTCGATGCCGATACCCGCCGCCCTATCGTTCTCGAGCACTGAGCTGAAATACTGAGAGAGTCCACCATGGCCAACGTGACCCCACTCCCCACACGCAAAGCACCGCCCCGCGTTCACTCAGACCGGGCGGGCTTTGGTGAACTCCGCGCCGAGCTGCACAGCCGCGCGGCGGATCAAGACTTGATCAGCGTCTGGGCGGATCTCCCCTTTCCGGAACGCCGCTTTGTGCTGAAAAGCGCCGGGCTAACCGCGGATGCCACCCAACAAATCAGCCAACTAGCCAAGCCGGAACGCGCTGCCGTGCGTGCCGCCATCCACCGCATGAGCGACTACGCCAGTGGCCTGAAAGATCAACTGCGCAACCGTGCCCAGCACCCCAGCTGTGAGCTGGCCAGCCACGCCCGCCAAGCTCTGGCGGAAGGCAACACCAAGGCCGCCCTGCACTGGCTAAGCCTGATCGAAAAGGGGGTGGCATGAACACTTCTAGCGTTATGCAAAGCCTGTATGAAGTGAAAGCGCGTTTCGACGCTTTGGCAAAACAGCTTGAACAAGCTGGGTACCGAATGGCTGCAGAAGAGTTAAAGCGCGAAGCTGGAAAGTTTGGCTGCCAGCTAACTCAGCTAGAAAGCGTATGTGATGACTACCGCATCGAGATTAGCACTGCGTATGTAATTTCAGAGAAAGGTAGTTTCAAAGCCAGTAAGTACTTGGCAACGCTAGATGCAGCGACACGCAGAGAGGTGATGAAGAGAGAAGCGTATGACTATTGGAAGCGCTTAGAGAATAAAAGGCGTGAGGAATTTTTTGGTGAGCAACGATGACGGCATTGGAACTCGCCTTTGGCCACAGCTCTGGCACCAAAGACTGCTACCTGTACTTAAAGGGCCACTTTGCGCGCCTGCCCTCGCTGGCGGAAAAGCTGGCGGGTGGCTATGTGCACGTTTCCAAACGCCACGGCCACGCCGCTGCTAACCGCTGGTTAGCCCGCAACACCCGCGAGCTCATCGACCCGGCCAACGTTTACCGCCGCTTTCCTGCCATCGCCAAGGATCTGGAGCGCGGCTTTAACGGGCTGGTCAAACGCGCACCCACCACCATCGAAGGCCTACAACAGGGCTGCCGCTGGCTGGCCAGCGTGGAAAAGAATCTGGTGCTGCACGGCCTAAACGTGACCCACGACGATGAAGCGGTCATCAATCACGCCGACGCCCAGGCCACAGCCATCGAGCGCGAACGCAGCAAGCTGATCGGCGGCATCGCCGAGCATAACCGCCGCCTGCGCCTGGGCTTGCTACCGCCACCGCTGAACCTGAAAACACCCAAGGCGCGCACCCTTTCCGGCCAGGCGCGGGAAGTCGCTCTGCAAATCGCGGATTCCCGCAACCCGTTAAGCCCGCCGCTGGGCGTCATTCCATTGATGGCAGTGTTCAACTGGCACCGTGCGCCGGTCATGAGCCTATCCGTCGTCAATGAAATGGCGCTCGTCAAAGCCCGCCACCGTGCACGCCTGCACGGCATCAACCCGCCCAGCCTCAAGCTGAAAAGCGCCGTGCAGTTGGCCAAGCTCACCGACCCTATTTGGTGGCGTCGGCAGCTGCGCCGCCTGGGCGGCCGCCGGTTGGAACAGGTGCAGCGGGAAGCCCACCGCGTGCACAAGCGCGCGGGCATCTACTGCAGCAACGTCACGCTCGACCGCCGCCGCGCACAGAAGAACCGTAACCGCGCCCTGCTCGAGGCATTGGAAGCGATCAACCAGGAAGGCCAGGTTTACACCCTGGCCGAACTCGCCGAGTTGGGCTTATCGAACCCCGACCACCGCCGTGCTGAATTGATGCTGCGTATCAGCGACACCGAAGCGGAGTCCCGCCGCATGGGCCACGTGGGCATGTTCTACACCATCACCGCGCCCAGCCGTTTCCACCCGGTGATATCCGAAAACAGCGTCAGCAACCCGAAGTATGACGGCAGCACCCCGCGCGAAGCCCAAGCCCACCTGCAGCAGGTATGGGCACGCGCCCGGGCTGCGTTGGCCCGAGAGAACCTGGGTATTTACGGCATACGCGTGGTGGAACCCCACCACGACGGCACGCCCCACTGGCACCTGTTGCTGTGGATGAAGCCGGAGCACACAAAGCGCGTAAACGAGATATTGCGCAGCCATGCGGAAGCGGACACCCCCGAAGAGCTGTTCGACCGTCGCGGCAACAAGACCACCGCCCGCTTCAAAGTGGAAAAGATCAACTACGCGAAAGGCACCGCCGCGGGCTACGTGGCCAAGTACATCAGCAAGAACATCAACGGCGAGCAGTTCGTCCGTGATGGCGTGCAAAACGATGACAAAGACCGCTATGGCCATGAGCTAAACAGCGTCGCGCCACGCATTGAGTCTTGGGCGGCGGTGTGGGGCATTCGCCAGTTTCAGTTCGTCGGCCTGCCCAGCGTCACCGTGTGGCGGGAAGTGCGCCGCCTGAACGAAAAGCACATCGATGAGTTGGAAAGCTGGGAGCAAGCCACCCGCCCAGATAAACGCATCGCCGGCCGTTTGGAACAGATTCGCAAGGCAGCTAACGCAGGCCAGTGGGATCAGTTCCTGCGTTTGATGGGCGGCCCCAATCTGCCCCGCAAACAGCGTCCCGTTAAACCCTGGACGATGCCCCGCGTGGATCTCGAACGGGCTGAATTTAGCCACGCCACAGGCGAGGTGCGGGAAGGCGTAGAGGCCAAAGGCCGCCACGGCGAAAGCAAGCTAGGCACCTTCGGCATCGTCGTATCCGACGGCCGGGGTAACGAACACGAATACCTGACCCGCTTCTACCGCTGGCAAGTGCGCGGCAAGTCGCAGCGGCACCAGGGGGTTTCGGGAGGCGGCGAAGCCGCGTCCCCTTGGACTCGTGTCACTAACTGTACGCAGGGGCCGGATATCCAGCCCCGAGAGCCATCCCCCCACGAGAAAAAAGCCCAGCGCGAACGTCTCGAAGAGTGGAAGCGCTCAGAAATTTACCGGGCCGAAGCGGAAGACGCCCATCGCGAAGCCCAGGAAGCCAGAGAAGCCGCGCGAAAACTTTTCGCGCCGTCCAAACCTACCCAGCAGGAAGAGTACTTCCCGCCCGAACTTTGCTAACCGAAGGAAGAACGATGGCAGATAACGCCGACCGCGCCGCGGTCACCATCCAACAAAGCCTGGAGGCCACGCTGGCACGCCGCGCCACGCTCGCCACCCAGGCCGCCAACGATGACTGCGAAGATTGCGGCTACGTGATCCCCGCCCAGCGCCGCAAAGCCGCGCCCTGGGCCACCACCTGCATCGAGTGCCAGGGCATTCGTGAGCTGAAAAACAAGCAAGGACGGTAAACGATGAAAAACCCAATACCCGTCAACCATCGTTTGGCCATTACCTTGCTCGCCGCAGGTTTTGGCCTGGGCGCCGCTTTCCAGCTAGGCGTGAGCACCGTTAGCCACTTCAAACCCCGCGTTGAGGTGATCGAGATCCGCACTCAAGCAAAAGCGGTGCCCAAGGGCATCGCGCAGCGGATCGAGTTTTAGGGGGAAGCATGGAGAAAAATCACGCACCACCCAAAGGCGGCACCGTGGCAAGGCAAGCCGCCATGCTCTGCCAGGATCAAGCCTTCCAGCTCTACCTAGATCGCCGCCGCCGGGCCAAGTTTGGGATTGATGTAAGCGCCCTACCCGACGGTACGCATAACGAACAGGACGCCCGGGATTGGTTAATCGCGGCCTGCCAAATCAACAGCCGCGCCGAGCTGGACAGCAACCCAGCCGCACGCCAAACGTTTCGCATCATTCGCAACCGCTTCAACCGCTGGCGGGCTAAACAGAAAGGAGAAAAGAACCAATGAGTATTAACGATCAACGTGATATCGATAAAGAGCTAGCTGATGCTTTGGCCCGCGCAAAGGCAGGGGTAGACCTGGCAATGATCGAGCTGCCAGATATCGTGGTTTTCCCGCGGCTAATTCCGGCAATGCCCGCGACGGCGCGAAAAGCACGCAGCACCGGCATCCTACTCGGTAGGCCTGGGCCACGATTCGTGAAGCGTGGCCACCATGTGCGCTATCGCTTATCTGACGTATACGCCTGGCTGGAATCAAGCGAGAGCTATTCAAGCACCGCTGAAGCGTCAATGCGCACCGCTACTTCCATCGCTTCGTAACTCCTTGCCTATGACCTCTTTCCCCTGCCCGATCTGAGCAAAAAGCTGTACCGCGTTACGCTTATGGTCGGGCTGGAGGTGGGCATAGTATTTAATCGTCGTCTGAATATCCGAGTGAGCCATCAGCTTGCTCACCGTGAGAAGATCCACTCCCGCCATGACCAACTGACTCGCAAAGTTATGGCGCAGCGTATAAAGCACCATTCCATCGTTAAGCCCTGCCAACTGACGCACCCGCTTCCACGGTTTCCGCATTGCATCTTTGCCCAGCCGTTTGCCCGTAACGGGTGATGAAAACACATAGCCGCTGCTGGGCTTCCCTTGCTGTTCCCACCAAGTTTCCAGCACCTCCAAGGCCGGGTCTGAAAGCGGGAAAGTCTGCGGTTCGGGGGATTGGTGCGCGGTTTTTTCGATGATTTTGCGAATGCTCTTAAACTCGAAACTCACGTGTGGCCAACGAAGGCCAAATAAATCACCTGGTCGAAACCCGGTGTAATACATGAGCAGTAGCCACGGCGCGGCATGATCGACATAGGCTACTCCATCCAGGTCGGGTAAATACCGCTTACCATGAGCCCGGCTGCTTCTGCGTTGCGCCCGCTTTTCCTCTTGGTAAGCGTCCAGACCTGCAAAAAAGGCTTCACGCTCACTAGCTTCCAGGTAACGGCGCCCCTCATCCGCTTCAAGCTGATCGTCCGTAAGCGCTGGCTTTTGGAGTTTGATATCTTTTAGCGGGTTTAGAGTAATGACACCGCGCTTAGCCGCGTGGTTAAGCAGTGTCTGTAGTGCCCCATAGGAACGTTTCAGGGTTTGGTAAGCCTGGGGTTTTACCGGTGGGTCTGCATCTGGGGCTCCCGCCTCTTTTTGAGACTGCCAGCGCTCAACGTCAGCCAGGCCGAGTGTATCCATAGGCTTATCAAGCCACTCGGGAAAGCTATTTTCGATACGTCTTAGGGTAGCGTCGCCATCCTTGCGGCGCTTCTGGTGATCGGCATAATCAGTATGCAGGTAAGATCTAAGCGTTTGTTGCTGCTGGTGTTGCGCTTCGGCTTTCGTCTCTTCAATCACCGCGCGGGGATCGCCACCTTGGGCAACGACAGCCAACGCCTCGCGCGCGGTTTCTCGCGCTTGAGTAGCGGTGAAGACACCATATTTGCCAATGGTGAGCATGCGTTGGTTGCCCGTCTTAGTTCGATAGTAAAGACGAAACGACAACCCCCGCTGGCCGTGGCGAACATGAAAGCCTGCCAGCTCGGTATCAAAAACATCATTGCCAGGTGGTGATTTACTAAGCTCTAATAAAAAACGCGCAGTCAGCTTAGCTTTCTCAGTGCTTTTGCCCACTCCATACTCCGATCAGTCGAAAAACTAGGTAGCAAATAGGTAGCAAGATGAGGATAAAGGGGGTCAACGCCAGCAACAAGTCGAAATGAAAAACACCAAATAAGCCATTGATTTAAATAATATATACTTACCCACAAGTTTCTGGGGATATATCGAGTTATCTTATCCACAGGCCTTCGGGAGGCAGAGGTCGTAGGTTCGAATCCTGCTATTCCGACCAAAAAATTTAGAAAAAACGGCCACTTAGCTAATACAGCAAGTGGCCGTTTTTTGTTGGTAGCAACACTAGGTTCCATATAGGTTCCAAGCTGAAACACAAAAGGGCTAGCAATAAATGACAATGTCATCGTAAAAGCTTACCCGTTTCACCTACCGCCTACGCCAGGATAAGAACGACGACCATTACATCTGTTTTAAAAAATATAACCCCCGGCCATCCGTTGGCCGAGGGCTTTTGGTATCCGTCTCCTTACAGAAAAGCTGATTCCTTCCAGCTCGCGCATCCAAGCGTCCTAAGCAGCATGGCAGATAAATGATCCCGTTTATGTAAGACATTGCCGACAAGATTTGTAAGAAATCTCTTACAACTTTATGGCTAGGATCTTTGATACAGTGGCCTACAATTTCATGGAACGGGGATATAACCTGCAGTATTAGGATGGAAACGCGGTGACGCACGCCATAGCGTTGCCTAGTGAAAGGAAAGCAGGGCATTTCCATGCCATAATGTTTGGCTCTTTTGTAGGAGGCGGCATGGGCATGATTTTTGGTAATATTACTGTAGTCCCAGCTCGTCAACGGGGGCTCAATGACTTTTAATGCTTAGGGGTAAACCTTAATACGAAGCGTGATAAATCCGCCTGCTGATCAGGGGGCAAATCTCGATAACTCGAAAAAGGCGCAGCCTGTATGATGGCTAGTAGAGCTGAATCATTTAACTGGCGGTAATTACTGGCTTGCATAATTTCTATCTTTTTAACCACACCACCATCACTTAATTCTACTTCAACCGTAACAAACTCGTCATTTGACACACCTTCCGGCTGCACCCAAATATGTTCCACCTTCGTGCGCACTTCTCTTATAAAACCTGTAGCCGCGGTGTCGCTATCAGTCATATTAAGCCGATGCATTTGGGCTTCAGCTGGTTCCTGCGAAAGTTGACGTTGCATAGTTTCTGAGGCTAGTGTTGAACTCCCTAGCGTCGAAAAGACAACAGCAGCAAAAAAAGATACATTTCTACTTAAGCTCACATTCCTTCCCCTAGTATTTTTAATATATTAATTCACTTAAAAGTTTTCCTTTTTCTACGTTTTTTTACGTTCCCCACGATCCTCTTCAGAGCTTCGCTGGCACTATTAAGTTACCACTCACGCTGCATAAAAAAAGCATTTGCGGTGGAATCCAGAATTCATAGAGTCAGCGCAGCACTTTGGATCACAAGGTAGAGGCAGGAGAGCCAGTGCCGGTACTCTTTCTGCCTTACCTACCAAAGCGAAGCATGGGATACCGACAACTGAATCAAGTCCAACGATACCAAATTTTGCCTATCTTGAGACAGGCATCAGCCAGTGAAAAATAGCTAAGGTCATTGGCGTCCACAGCAGCATATTAGCCGCGAATTAAAGCCCAACGAGCTGACCAGTGATTATGCACCTGCACAGACTCAATCAGTAAGTGATCCGCGCCGACGTACCACTTCACCGATCCCCCCATAGCGCTCAACTGTTCATGGCCGAACCTGGCTGTTTGAGAAGTAGATAAAAAAACACAAACATAGCATGCTAACAAACATGCTACGATATGCGCTTATGCTTTTCACTCTCCCTCCTTCTCTTGATATGGACAAGACTATTAGCCAATTAACACATATTAAGGCCGTACTGCTGTTTGCCAGCACCATGACCGTGATGTCAGGGGCAATTATCGCGCCTGCACTGCCGGGTATTAGCCGCCATTTTCCCGACCAGCCCCAGGTAGTGATTCAACTGATTCTGACTCTGCCTGCGCTTATGATTACGCTGTTTAGCCCGCTAATGGGCTACTTGGCTGACCGGTTTGGCCGCAAAAAACTGCTGCTGATGATGCTTGGCATCTACGGTTTTGCCGGGGTCGCAGGCTTTTTCATTGATCGCGTGGATCTACTACTAAGCTCCCGCGCGCTGATGGGGATTGCGGTAGCCGGTATTCTGAGTATCAGCACCACACTGGTGGGGGATTATTTCGATAGCACCGAACGCGCCCGCTTCTTGGGGCTGCAAAGTAGCTGCATGGCACTGGGAGGGGTGATCTTTATCAATCTGGGCGGGATACTTTCCGACTGGAGCTGGCGTGGCCCATTTCTACTCTATATTACTGGCGTTTTGCTGCTGCCCTACGCCTGGGCGATTCTTCAAGAACCCAAATCCAGCGGTAGCGTCAGCGCTGGTACAGACGGTGCGCCGGTGAAGGTGGATATCGGGCGCACTGGCCTTGCCTACCTGATCGCCATGATCAGCATGGCAATGTTTTATATGTTTCCCGCCCAACTGCCCTTTTTGCTTTCTCAGCAAGGCCAAGTCAGCGGCATGGCGATTGGCATTGCGCTTTCCATGGCAGCCCTAACGGCCAGTATCGTGGCGTTTTGCTACGGCTACTACAAACCGTTTCTGTCGGTGATGACGATATACGTTTTAGGGTTCCTGCTGGCGGCCGCTGGCTTTTTGATTGTTGGGTTCACCCAGAGTTACGCCATGGCAATCGTGGGTGCGGCGATCTCCGGTTTTGGACTTGGCGCCTTTATGCCCAACACCACCACCTGGCTGATGCGGATCACGCCTCAACGGGTGCGCGGCCGAGTGTTTGGCGGTTTTACCTCGACCTTCTTTTTCGGCCAGTTTATCTCCCCAGTGGTAGTCTCCCCGGCGGTAATTTGGCTGGACTCGCTGCGTAATGTGTTTACCGCCATGGCGGTCGTGTGTGGAGTGCTGGCAATCGTACTGATCATTCTGGGCAAAACAACGCTACAGGCGGACAGTAAGCTTTAAAGGTAGCGCCCCGCTAGCCAGGTGGATGAATCAACCCTACCACGCTAACCAATATCAGCACCGCCCCCAGAACACGGAAGAACAGCCCGGTGTCCGCTTTGAGCATATAGCGGTGGGCTTTCTCGCCTGCCAAATGGCCAATAAAAGCACAAGGCAGCAGCCACAGCTGGTGGATTAACTGTAGATCCACCCCTGCGATAACGAACGACACCATCTTGATCACCACCAGGATAAACCACAGCACGAACATGGTATCCCGCAGTTGCTCTTTGGCCACGTGCGCAGCGAACACCGCCACAATCAGCGGCGCGCCAATCAGTGAGGTACCGCTGACATAGCCGCCTAGCGCCAGCAGCACGTAGTCCACGTATTTGTTTTTACTTTTGAACGGTTTGTTGAGCACATAGCCAATGGCATAGATGAATACAATGCCGAAAATGATGCTGGTCATGACCTGCGCAGGCAGCGTTAACAGCCCTACCACCCCAATTAGCTTGGGGATAATCATGATTTTTAAGGCTTTGGTTAGATAGCCCCAATCGATATTACTCTGTGACGAGGAGCCTCCTGCCCCCTGTTTCTGCAACTGTCGATGCCCGTTCCAAGCAATCCAGCTAGAGAAAATCAGCAGGTGAATGGCGATAATCGGCAGGAAAACCAATGGCTGATTGGTCACCAAGAGCAGGAAGGGCAACGCCAGCACGGCACCACCAAAGCCCAGGCTCGTCCTCACAAAGCCGCTCCAGGCAAAAATCAGCCCGATCAGCACGTACTGGTACCAGAGTAAATCCGTCATTGGCTCGCCTAACCATCGTCGTTATTGAGTAAGAGTGTCCACCGTCCACCAGGGAGGTAGTAGCGCACGTACATTAGATTGTGCGAAACGATCATCCATTAATACCACAACCCCTTCATCTTCTGGACTGCGAATCACCCGCCCCGCCGCCTGCACCACTTTGATCATGCCAGGAATGCGGTAGGTGTAGTCGTCGCCCTGGCCAAAGCGCGCGCTTAAACGTGCCTTAAGCGCTTCGTTGAAGTCGTTAAACGGCGGCAGGCCCAGGGTGGCAATAAAGGCGCCGATTAGCCGGTCGCCGGGCAGGTCGATGCCTTCCGCAAAAGCGCCGCCCAGCACTGCAAAGCCAATGCCTTTGCCACCGGGGGTAAAGCGCGCCAGAAACGCCTCGCGCTGCGCCTCCGGCATCCCGCGGGTTTGGCTGAACACGGGCACGTCTGGGTGCGCTTCGCGAAACCGCGCCAGCGCTGCCGCAAGGTAAGCAAAGCTGCTGAAGAACGCCAAGTAGTGGCCCGGCCTGCGCTGATACTGCTGAACCATGGTCGCTACGATGGGCTCAATGGAGGCATCCCGATCACGGAAACGGGTGGAAATATCGCGCCGTATACGCACCTCAAGCTGGCGGGCAGCAAACGGCGAGGCCACTTCGCGCCAGACCGTATTGTCCGGCAAACCGAGCAGATCCCGGTAGTAGTGAGCGGGCATTAGCGTTGCCGAGAACAGCACCACAGAGTGCGCGGCGTTAAATCGAGCGGCCAGAAAATCGGCGGGTATCAGGTTGCGTAACCCCAGCACCGCCCGGCCACGACCATGACGGGTAAGGTCGCATAGCGAGTGTTCGCCAAAGCGCTCCGCCAAGCGGCAAAAAGCCAGCGCTTCAAACAGCAGTTCCTGGAGCTCAAGCGTCGCATCCTCTGGGTGTTCACCCAAATGATCGGTAATCGACGCGCCCACCTGCTGAGCGGCGGCCACCAGCTTATCGGGCAGCGTCGTGACCAGCCGATAGCCTGGCTTACCCGGCTCGCCTGCCTCCTCCAACCCTGCCTCTTTAATAACGGCCTGCCACTGCCTAGCTAAACGATTCAAAGGGCGGGAGAGCGATGTTGGGGCAGAGCGGCGCACCCGATTGAAACGCTGCTGGTCGAGTTCGGCGCTGTACATGCCCCGAGCGCGCTCCACCAGATTATGTGCTTCGTCGACCAGCACGCCCGTTCGCCATTCATTCGCCTGGGCCAGGCCGTGCAGCAGCGCATGACTATCGAACCAGTGGTTAACGTCGCCGACGATCACATCCGCCCAGCGCGCCAGCTCCTGGCCCAAATAATAAGGACACACATCATGTTCAAGGGCCACCTCGCGCAGCGCTTCCCGATCCAGCCATGCCTGCTCTACGGCGGCTTGGCGGGCCGCAGGCAAGCGGTCGTAGAAGCCCGCCGCCAACGGGCAGGACTCGCCATGACAGGCGCGGTCGGGGTATTCGCAAGCCTTCTCCCGCGCTACCAGTTCCAACACGCGAAGCGGCAACGCCTCCTCATTGTCATGACGGGTACGCAACGTCGTCAGGGCATCCAGCGCTAACCGGCGACCGGGGGTTTTCATGGTCAGAAAAGCGATTCGGTCAAGCTGTTGCCGCGGCATGGCTGAGAGCATGGGGAACAGCGTACCCAGCGTTTTGCCAATACCAGTGGGGGCCTGAGCGAGCAGGCAGCGCCCGGTGCTGGCGGCTTTATATACGTATTCGGCGAGTTCGCGCTGACCGCTGCGAAACGCAGTGTGGGGAAAATGCAGCGAGTGTAAGGCGCGATCGCGGTGCAGGTGATGCTCAGCCTCCTGCTCCGCCCAGGCGAGAAAGCGCTGGCACTGGTCGGCAAAAAAATCCTGCAGTTCCTTGGCGCTGGCCTCCTGACTGAGCAGTGTCTCCTTGCCGCTGGCAATATCCAGATAAACCAGCGTTAAGGTGATACGTTCCAAGCGCGCTCTGCACATAGCAGCGCGCCGTAGACATTCACCTGTGCCCAGTGCAGAGCACGCTGGTTATCGGCCATGCGCTCAAGACTGCCGCGGTAGGTTTTGACTTCTTCCAGGCGGTTGGCCGTGGGGTCAAAGCCATCGGCGCGGCCTGTCACGGTAAGCCCTGCAAAGCTGCCCGACAGCGGCAGTTCTGCAAGATAATCCGCACCGCGTCGGCTAGCCACCAGCGTATGCCCTTGTATGCCTTCCTGGGCACTGGGCGCCGGGGTAAAGCGGTGATCGAGGTCACCTTCACGGGCGGTGAATTCGCACAGCGCCCGCACGGCTACGCGATAGGCCGCACTCATGACGTCGGCTCGGCGCTATCTGCCCAGCGTACGTAACACACCGCGACGGGCATCTCATGACGATGAAAGAATGTGAGCCAGCGGCGCTGGTTATCCTGTAGCCGGTCACCGGGGCCTTTGACTTCGATCATCCGGTAGCGCGGCTCACCCGCGGGTGCGTCGGGCATAAACTGAATCAAATCCGGCAGCCCTGCCCGGTTGGCTTTCAAGTCACCCAGCAAGCGCTCGAAACAGGCCCGTAAATGCTCAGCGGGGAGACACTTGAGCGCCAGCTCAACCAGCGGCTCATCGACAATTGGCCAGTGCACAAAGGGGGAGGCCAGCCCCTGTTTCTCCCGCCATGTCGCCCGAATCACCTCACGATAGCTACCGTCTTCCAGCTGCGCCAGGCAGGCGTCGAAGGCATCGCGCCGCCGGGACACAAAATCGTCGCGGTACAAGTCCGCCGGGCCGTTGTGAAAAGGGTGAAAGAAGGCGCCGGGGAGCGGGGCGAAAATAGCCGACCAGCAGAGCAATCCAAACAGCCCGGTTAGCAAGCTGTTTTCCACGTAGTAGATCGGTGCCTGGGGCTCGCTAAGTGCTTGAACCACGGCGCGCTCCACGCCCTGTGGCCCGGGCAGTAGTAAATCCCAACGCTCATGGGTGGGCTCTGGCTCACTCGGTACCACGGGTAGTTTAAGCCGCCGCTGCAAACGGGGCAGCAGCCGCGCCAGGGCCTGGTGTTCGGTCTCGTTAGGGCTGCTACCCAGCGCCTGGATCACCCGTTCCAAAGCCGCTTGATGTTCGCCCAATCGCTCCAACACACGTAGCTGTCGAATGCGCGCTTCGCTACTATTTGCATCGCCATAGAGTGTCAGCGCAAGCGCGGAGTCACCGCTGCGCTCAGCCTCGCGGCCCAGTTGCAGCAGTAACCGGGCCCGCCGCGTGGCCAGCCAGCGGTTGTCCGACGCTGGCGGCAATTCAAGGTACAGGTCGGCGGGCAGTTCCCCTGCATCAAGGCGTTGGCGCAGGCGGTGGAGTGCTAAATAGGTATCGACCTCCTGGCGCGATTGGAAAGCACGGGAGTGCGGCGTGAACGGCACCACTTCAAAACGCTGCAGACCCAGCTCGGTCAGCACGAACTCGGCCCAGTCCTGGCGCAGGTTGCCAAAGAACATCAGCCGCAGCCGGTCACAGGTCTCCATGACGGTGAGACGCACCACACAATCAGGCGCATTGGGCCACCAGGTATGCAGCGGTACGGTGTGGGTAAGTCGGCCTGCCAGGGTGTCGTAGAGCGCGGTTTTGGCGCTAGTTAGGCTTAACCCAGCGGCGCGAATATCCTCTGCCAATAGCTGACGCAACTCGCCGAGGCGAAGTTGGTTAAATAGCTCTTCAATACTCAGCCCAGGATCACTATCGACCCAGCCAAGCGCGATCAAGGGCGCCATCGCTTCGGCGCTGTCACCTACCTCAGCATAACTGAGCTTGCTGAGCCGAAACAGTTCTCCCTTGCGCATTACCATGCGCACCAGGAGCGCTTGAGAGGCCTGCGGCAAGCTTTCAAACTGTTCAACAAAAGTGAGCTCGCCTGCCGCGAGCAGATCAGCATGGCGCTCCCCCACCCAGGCCAAAACGAAGCGAAAGTTCGTCAGGTAGTAGAGGGGGTCATCGAGGGAGGCGGTCGGTGTCGCGAAAGCACTGTTCATTTATCCATTGTAACAGCGCGACGCCATTGTGACAGTCTCGCCATCATGGAGATTAACCACTTAGTGAGAGCGTTTGAAAGGCGTTATAGGCCGCCACCACCGTTGCCATTTGCGCGGTATGTGCCTGTACAAAGGGCTCGCCGGTTAGGGTTTCATCAGGGTATTCAGTGATCAGCATCAATGGCGTTAATTGATCGGCGTCTTCCGAGCTTAAGTAGGGGAAGCCATTCAACATCGGGAAGGTTAACGCCCCCGCATGGATCTCAAATAGCGCAATTTGCGCGGCATTAAATTCAACCAGCCCAGGCACTTGCGCAAGCTGCTGGGTAACAGCTTCCACCAACTGCTCGGCGGCTGTTTCATAGCCTGGTTGATAGCGCATGATCAAAAAGAATCCCTTGGGAATCGTCCACATCTCAAAGCCGCGGGGCACGTAACCGCTTAACGGCCGCGTCCACTCATGGGCGGGGTAGCCGTGCAGATTGATATTTAGTCCGGCATTACTGAGAGAGAATGCCTGTTCACGAATAGCATGTTCAAATGGCTGCCCAAGCGGCTGGCTCTGGAGGTCATTACCAAAGGCGGTATAGCGCGCCGCGTGGTGCATATGCCGCGGCTGATCGGCGACGAGCCGGCCTTGCAATGCGTAGCCATCAGGGTTTTCCAGCGGCGAGATGACAAAGTGGGCCTCTGGATCACCGTCAAGCTGCCGAGCGGCACGTAAGGCCCCCACTACGCCGGAGGTCTCGTTGGCATGCTGCCCAGCACTGATCATCACGGCACGGTCACCGCCGACGATATAACGCGCCTCTACCGCTCTCCCCGCCCGTGTCTTGGCCTGTAACGCCTGACCACCCAACGCTGCCAATAACGCCTCTATTTGCTCAACGCCGATAGCCTGTTGAGCGCTCTCCAGCTCCACCTCGGCCCGTGGTAGTTGGGAGGCATCCAAAGGCCGTAGGCTGACTTTCAAATAGGCTTGCTCCCCCGGAGAGGAGACTTCCGGCACAATCTGCCCCGGCTGAATGGATCGATCCCCCAGCGCCAACCCTGCTCGCCGCTGAAAATACTCCAGACTAGAAAAATAGAGTTCCTCATGAAGCGCCTCGGCAAGGCTAATATGCTCATCGCCCAGCACTAGGCGGCGGTCGCTACAGGGCAAATGCACCGTAAAATTGAGCTCTTCGAAGTAGGGAGATGCTGCCTGCCACTGGGTTGAGGATAACGTCGCCATCGCCGCTTGAAACAGCGCCTCAAAATCCGTCTCAACAATCGACTCGCTCACCTCTCCACTGGGAGAAATGAGCCGCAGCCAGCCGCAGGGTGAACACTGTGCTTCGTCTACATGATCCAGATGTTGGCGATTAGGCGCTTCAACACAATACGTTTCCACCTCCCCGGTGCTACGCTCCACACGGACACGATAATAAAAAGGCGTAGAGATAGTGGTGGCCGTGGTATCAACTTCCCAGCGTAGCGATACACCTGGCGGAAGTAGCGCCGCCAGCGGGTAGGCTTCCAAAAGAAAGCGACGCGGCGCATGTGCTAACACCGGGTACTCAATGACCAACGACTGCAGCGACGCCCACGAGAACTCCTCTAAAAAGAAATGCACCAGGGGCTTATAGGCACTGCGCAGCCGCGCACTAATACCAGCAGCCTTGAAGGCCGTTTCTGTGGCTTGGCGTTCGGCCTCATCGTCAAACACCCACGCCTCCAACAGATACCCTTGATAGGCAGGTGCGGCATACTCATCAAGCAAGGCATTGGTGGTGCGTGGAAAAGAGCGTTCCAACAAAATCTCGGTAGGGGGAGTGTTGGTCATAGGGAGGTACGTCCAGTCGGATCCAGGGCATCACGTAGCCAGTCACCCAGCAGGTTCAGCCCCAGCACGGTTAACAAAATGGCCACACCAGGAAATACACTAACCCACCATGCTGTCTGCAGATACGTACGCCCTTCCGCCAGCATGCCGCCCCAGCTGGGAATCACCGGATCGACGCCTAGTCCTAAAAACGTCAGGCTGCTCTCAAGCAGAATATTATTGGCGACATTAAGGGTCATCAGCACGATGACGGGGCCAATTAGATTAGGCAACAGATGCTGGAACAGAATACGGATATCCTTCACCCCAATCGCTTTAGCCGCCAGAATAAACTCCCGGTCGCGCAGCGATAGCACCGAGCCGCGTACCAAGCGCGCGTACTGCACCCACTGGGAGATAATCAACAGAATAATCATATTGGTTAGCCCGCCACCAATCACGGCGATAAAGGTAATTGCCAGCAGGATAAAGGGCAGCGCCAGTTGCACGTCGGCAAAGCGCATCACGATCATATCCAGGAACCCACCGTAGTAGCCGGATACCAAGCCCATAATGATGCCGATCACCACCGCACCGAGGGCTGAATAGACGCCGACTTTTAACGAGATTTCACCACCAATAATCACCCTCGCTAGTACATCTCTGCCTAACGGATCAGTGCCTAGCGGAAAGCTGGGCTCTACCAGAGGCGGCGTTAAGCGGTAGGCTAGATTTAGCTCCGAACCACCGCCGGGAAATAGCCAACCCGAGAAGATCACGGCAAATCCGATGCCGCCCACGAGCAGCACGCCAAGGATAAACTCAAGGTTCTTAAAGCGTTTCAATTTGTCGGTTTTGATAGCTGCCGTCATGGTTATTCCTTGCGCACCCTGGGGTCGACCAGGCCATAGGCGATATCAACGAGAAGGTTGATGGAGATGATCATGAACGAGAGCACGGTAATAACGCCTTGTAAGACAGGGTAGTCCCTGGCCGACACGGCTTCGAAAGCCAAGGTGCCTAATCCCGGCCAGTTAAAGACACGCTCGACAACCACGATACCGCCCAGCAATCCACCGAACTGCAAACCAAAATAGGTGATCAGCGGAATGGAGCAGTTACGCAGCGCATGTTTGTAGAGTACGACCGTGTTGGAAAGACCTTTTGCCCGGGCCACCATGATGTACTGAGAGCGCAGGGTGTCCAACATAGTGGTTCGCACTAGGCGCACGTTGGTGGCGGTTAAAATGATCCCCATGGTCGCAGCGGGCATAATGAAGCTGGAGAAGCCCTCCATGCCACTGGGCGGCAGCAGGTTAAAAGTGATGGAGAGCAGCAGCACCAGCATGATGGCCAGCCAGAAGTTAGGAAAAGAGAGCCCGATCAGGGAAAAAATCCTGATCATCTGATCGGGCCACCTTCCCCGCGATACCGCTGCTTTAATACCCAGCGGGATCGATACCACGATAGACACAAACAGTGAAGCAAAAGCCAGCGCCAAAGTGGCGGGCAAGGCCCGACCGATTAGATCGCTGACGGGTGTACCGCCCATAAAGCTACGACCAAAATCACCCACTACTAGACCTTGCAGGAAGCCGACGTATTGAGCCAGGAAGGACTGGTTCAAGCCGAGGGCTTCACGAATCCTTTCCAGATCCGCCTCGGTAATACTTCCCGCCCCTTGGGCCAGCATAACCGCCGGGTCACCGGTTAACCTGATCGCAAAAGAGACGATCAGCGTCACGGCGATTACCACAAAGATGGCCTGCAGTATTCGATAGAGAAGAAATTTTGCCACTATGACCCCAAGCCCGTAACGCTTACATGAAGCTTTTGTAAAATGTCAGCGTAAAGAACCGGCCACCCTTTCAAGCGGCCGGATGACGCTAAGTTTATTCAGCAACGTCCACGTCGGTTAAACGCATGCGGTTATCTGGGGCAGGTTCAAAATTCTCCACCCGGTCACTGACACCATAGAGAGCATTGATGCTATAGAGCGGCATTTCCAAGGCGCGATCCTGGGTATACTGCGCAATCGCCTGGAGCAGCGTTTCTCGCTCTTCCTGATCAGTAATGCTGCGCTGGGCTTCGAGCATTTCATCTAACTCAGCGTCGCTGTCATAAGGATTCCAGCGTTCGCCCGTGTGGTACATCAGGTAAGCGGTATTGTCGAAGTCGAACGTCCAACCGCCCCATTTCTGCTGGAACATCTCCCCAGTGCGGCCTGCCGGGATAATGTCGTTAAGTAGCACATTGGTTTCATATGGCTGGATCGAAGCGGTAACCCCCACCCCCTGTAGGTAAGACGCCACTACCTGGGCCACCTCACCAAAGGTGGCGTCGTTACCGCGCACATCAATCTGTACTGTTGCGCCTTGCTCGACCCCCGCTTCATCCAGCAGTTGACGAGCCTGCTGCGGATCGTACGGCAGGGGCTCCATATCAGGGTCGTTGCCGAAGGACTGGGCACCCTGGAAGCTGGCGATCATTTCGCCCTCACCCGCCAGAATGGAGTCGATAATCGCCTGTCGATCCACGGCCATGATCAAGGCTTTACGCACGCGTTCGTCGGCGGTAATACCGGATTGGGTGTTGAAGCGAATCGCTTCCACCGTCGGCGAAGCCACGCTGACGATGCTGGCCCCGTCGTGGTTATTGATGGTGTCGATCATGCCAATTGGAATCGTCGGCGGAATAACGATATCGACCCGTCCAGCCTGCAGCTCAGCCACGGCGGTGGAAGGCTCTGAGATAAAGCGGTAAGTCACTTCGTCAAGTTTCGTGCACCGCCCCAGTGCTCGGCAAAGGCCTCAAGCTGAACGTCTTCGCGAGGATTATATTCCACTACTTTGAAAGGCCCGGTGCCTACAGGATGGGTATTGAAGTGGTCATCGCCATGCTCAGCTAGATACTCCGGTGGCACGATCATGGCGCCGTAGCCCGCCAGCTTGGTAAGCAGTACCGGGTCGGGTTCGCTGAGGTGAAAATCGACCGTATAGTCATCGATCACTTCCACGCTTTCAATCGCCGTATAGTTGGAGCGCTGAGGGCCTTGGGCCCCTTCATCGCCCAGCAGGCGATCAAAGGTGAACTTTACCGCTTCCGCATTGAAGGGCTCGCCGTTATGAAAGGTGACACCTTCGCGCAGAGTGAAACGGATACGGGTACCGTCATCCAGCTCCTCCCACTCGGTTGCCAAGCCAGGCACTAGTTCTAAATCAGGGCCTCGATAAGTCAAACCATCGAAAATATTAGTGGTGACCGATGCCCAATTCACCAAAAAAGTATCGATGGGATCCCAACTGCCGGGATCTTGCGGCGAAGCAATCGTTAATGAACCAGCCTGCGCAGAGGCAGAAAAGGCAACGCTCAGAGCCATACCGGCGATGGCACCATTGAGCACGCGTTTGTTTTTCTTCATGAAATTACTCCTGTTGTTGTCTCACAGCTTGTGTACCATCAGGCAACTTACTATGACGCCAAACGCTCGGCGCTGCCTACTTCCTGGGCAACGAAATGACCGCTAGCCACCTGCACTAATGGCAAATGTTCTGGCTCATCACCGACTTTACGGATGGGACTAAGAATATCGCCCTGCAGCAACACCCGCTCCCGCCGCTGAGCCGGGTCGGCCACTGGTACAGCGCTTAAGAGCTTGCGGGTGTAAGAGTGCTGAGGCGAATCAAACACCGCCCGACGCTCGCCTAGCTCAACGACTTGGCCAAGGTGCAGTACCGCCACTCGGTGGCTGATCTTTTCCACCACCGCCATGTCATGACTAATGAACAGATAGGCCAAGCCCTCGTCTTGCTGCAACTCCATTAGCAGATGAATGATCTGCGCCTGGATAGAAACATCGAGGGCAGATAACGCTTCATCAGCAATGATCAACTTAGGCTTGGAGGCCAGAGCGCGGGCGATACAGATTCGTTGGCGCTGGCCACCGGAAAACTCATGGGGATAGCGCTCGGCTTGGTCAGCACTCAAACCAACGCGTTCCAGTAACTGGTCTACCCGCTGGCGAATCGCTTTACTACCGTGCAATAAATCGTGCGTACGGATGGGCTCGGCTATCGAAAAGCCAACGGTTTTACGTGGATCCAAGGAGGCAAACGGGTCTTGAAAAATGTACTGCACTTCTTGGCGCAGGCGCATTTTTTCTGCCCGAGACATATCGGCCACGGCCTTGCCACCAAAGCGTATCGTGCCACTGGTGCTTTCCTGCAACTGCTGAATGGTGCGCCCGATGGTCGACTTGCCGGAACCCGACTCTCCTACCAGTGCCAGCGTTTCACCCGGAAAAATAGTGAAACTGACATTTTCCACCGCATGGACACGATGGCTAATCCCCCCAAAGAAGCCTTTACGAATATCGAAACGGGTGACTAAATTTTCAATCTCCACCACCGGGGCTGCATCGGTTCTAGCGGTATCCTGCTGACGACTTTCACCCAGGGTGCGCGCAACATTTCCCTCCAGCACCACTAATGGATCCATGCGTGGAAGGGCTTCGCCCTGCATGCTGCCAAGTTTAGGCACCGCCGCTAACAGTGCTTGGGTATAGGGGTGTTGGGGGCGGGCGAAAATCTCCTCCACTGAGCCCTCCTCGACCTTCTCCCCATGACGCATGACCACTACCTGATCGGCCATCTCCGCCACCACCCCCATGTCGTGGGTGATGAAGATAACGGCCATGCCCAGTTCCTGCTGCAGATCGCGCATAATGGTAAGAATTTGCGCCTGAATGGTGACATCCAGCGCAGTGGTGGGCTCATCCGCTACCAGCAATTTAGGACGACAGGCCAGCGCCATCGCTATCATCACTCGTTGACGCATACCGCCGGATAGCTGATGGGGGTAGCGTTTTAATAGCGATTCGGCATCGGCCAGCCGCACCAGCTTCAAAAGTTTTACTGCTTCGACACGAGCAGACTCTGTCGAAAGCTTTTCATGCAATACCAGTACTTCGGTAATCTGATCACCAATGGTGTAAACCGGATTCAGTGACGTCATTGGCTCTTGGAAAATCATGGCAATCTCTTTGCCACGTATCTTACGCATCGCCTTATCCGAAAGCTGGGTAAGATCTTGTGGTGGGGAGCCATTGGTCTCACGGTAGAACGTTATGGTGCCACTGGTAATCTCAGCATTCATGTACTCCACCAAGCGCATAATCGCCAGTGAAGTTACCGATTTACCCGAGCCAGACTCGCCAACGATTGCCGTCGTTTTACCGGGGTAAACATCAAAACTCAGGTTTTTAACAACCTGGTTGGAGCCAAAATTTACCCCCAAGGAACGAACCGATAGCGCTGGTGTAGTGGTCACAAGATGTATTGCCCCCTGCCCTTAGATAGCGTTTTTGTAAAACGTTAGTCGAGTAGACATATCCTTTCAAACTACTCATCTTGCTAAACTTTTGTCAACATATCGTTATTAAGCACCTACTAATTCGCCTGTCATTAAAAATTCGACCTCCTGCTAAGACATGCATTTCGCGCACAAAAAAAGCCCCATTGCAGGAGCTTTCGACCGCGTTTCGTGTTGATTGGCGTGGTTACCCCACCCGATGCTGCTTAAGCACGGCAAGACTTCGCTCCTCCTCGCTTTGCGGCTGTGAAGGGGCTTGGCGGGTGCCGACCAGTACGTACCACTCGGTTTCGGAAAGGTAGGATTGGCACCAGTGACCGAGATCTGCAGCGCACTCTTCGCGGGTGAGTTGGCCGCTGCGATAGTCGTGGGCGAGGAGTAATAAGTTCTGCCGGGCAGTACGCGCACGGGCATTGCCACCATGCACTTTTACCAACGGGCAGCGTCGATCATAGGCGGCGTTGGTTAACGCATTAAGCCAACGTTCCAGTTCATGTGCCTGAATTCCACCATACACTGCCACGCTTGAGCTCCCTGCCCCGTTGAAAGGGCATTAGCCTGCCCGATTTAGGGGCCGCTGTCACGGTTAACCTTTACCCTTGTTTAGATGCAGTTCAAGACTTTTTATAGCGCTTGTTCAAAACCTTGTAACACGTTGACTACATTGACACCTATTTCATCAACCGCATAGCCCCCTTCCATCAGAAATACGCTGGGTAGGCCTGCTTGGGCCAGGCGCTCACCTAGCGCTGTGAAATCTGCGCTGGTAAAGGTGAAGGCACTTATCGGGTCACCTTCGAAAATATCGACCCCTAGCGATACGATCAGGTATTCACACTCCGCGGCTTTAATTTGCGCCAAGGCTTGTTCAAGTGTGGCCATCCACGTGGTAACACGGGTGCCCGGCGGCAACGGGTAATTGACGTTAAAGCCCTCGCCTTGCCCTTCGCCGTTTTCATCAGCGTAGCCCAAATAGTAAGGAAAGGTAACTTCGGGGTCGCCGTGCAGAGAGATAAACAGCACATCGTCACGCTGGTAGAAAATCTGCTGAGTACCATTGCCGTGGTGAAAATCGACGTCAAGAATAGCGACCCGGCGCTTACCTGCATCCAGCGCCCGCTGGGCGGCAATGGCGGCATTATTGAAGAAACAGTACCCGCCAAACTGATCATAGGCAGCATGGTGGCCCGGTGGCCGACATAGCCCAAAACTGGGTTCACCGGTTTGCAGCGTATGCTCTAGCGCACCTAACGCTACGTCTTTACTCGCCATGGCGGCTTCAAAGGTGCCTTCTGAGATCGAGGTTTCCGCCGCCAAGGCGTAGTAGCCTAGCTGGCCGCTGATAGAGCGCGGAATGCGGTCACTGCGCATGGTTCGCGCTGGCCAAATATTGGGAATGGCCTCACCTTTATGCCCAGCCGCCTGCCACTCTTGCCAACAGTTGGCTAGAAACGTCACGTACTCTTTGTCGTGCACCGCCAACACCGGGGCTAACCCATAAGCGCTGGGGGTACGAATATCGCCAAGCCCGGACTGGCGAAGATGCTTAAGCACTAGATCCAGCCGCTCAGGACACTCAAACGGGGTTACCAGCGCGCCGTCATGCAACTCCGTGCGCGCTTGGCGCAAACGGCTATCCTCTGAGTAAAACGTCAGCATGTGGGCTCCTTAATCGGCATCTAACTGAACAGGCCACTGCTTGGCCCAGCGGCGCTTTTGGCTTGGCGTTTGTTGCTTTAACTGGTATTCAGCCCGGCTTGCGGCCGCGCGGTCATTAAACGGTTCGGCACCCAGCAGCGCAACGGGAGGGTTGGCACGGGTGTAGCGCGCCCCTTTACCCGTACAGTGCGCCTGGTAGCGCTTCGCCAGGTTGTTGGTAATCCCCGTATAGGTGCCGCGCTGGCACTCCAACAAATAAAGATACCATTGCGGTTCGGCTTTCTGAGGCTGAACGATGTCGCTATTCACCGCAACATACCTTTAATTTACGCCCACTACCACATAAGCACGGGGCGTTTCGGCGTGGTTTCAGTCGAGTAAGCGTGGGTGTTCCGTCTATATACCACCAGCGTTGCTGCTCGTTAACGAAGCGGGAGACCTCTTCTAACACGTGCCATCCTTTTTGCACGCGCCCCCTTTCATAAAAACAGGCACGAAAATGCACGTAACCGATATTCTCAATCGGCGGTTCTGCGGAGATGATGAATAGCGACTTCCACTTAGCGTCAGGATCCGGCGCAAGCTCTGCAGGGCGGGTAGAGGGATGCCATGTCGCCAACAGGTAGTCGCTAAGCCCTAGCACAAAAGCCGCATAGCGAGAGCGCATCAAAGCTTCAGGCGTAGGGGCAAGTTCGCCTTGGTGATAACGGCCACAGCACTTATCAAGCGTTAATGGGCTACCACAGGGGCAACTTGGGTCAGTTGTGGAGGTCATAGAAAAGCTCGTTAGTCACATCTTTTATAGCCTAACCGATACGCCCTATGCGCGTCGCCCGACGTGTATGACTATTGTTCGATATTTATGCTGCGTTAGGTATATAGTGGTGGGGCAATACATTCAGACGATGGGGTACGAAACACGATCGATCATTCTTTCCAAAATTTTTGGAGGTTCTCCTATGAAGGTCTTTAAACCGGAATGGCAGTGCACGTTTAGCGTAAACGAAGGCGCGGAAGAATCAGCAACTTGGAAAGAGAAAATCGCGTGGCGACTCAGGGGAGTTGCGGATCGGCTGGAAGGTGGCGGGCGCACGGTAAAAATCGATTACCGCGTGACGCCAGCGGTTAGCCAACAGGAAGTCGATACTTGCTTAGGCAAGGGCTTTGAAGTAACTCAACGCCTGCTAACGCAGTTAGCCCAACAGCAGGCGTGCGAAGATGTGATGCGCCATGCCAAAGCTGAGCTGTTTGAACAACATCCTCAGCACTGAAATGGTAACGCCAGAAATCCCACCCCTTTAACCGGGTGGGATTTTTATTGTGTGGCCATTAACTTGCTTCAGCGGGCCTTTCCAGCGCCCTGCCCATTTTGGCTAGAAAATCCTCGCACGCTTCAAGCTGCTCAATATCGACATATTCATCGGGCTGATGCGCCTGGGCGATGCTGCCAGGGCCAAGAATTATTGTCTGCAAACCCTGCCCCTGAAACTGCCCCGCTTCAGTGGCGTAAGCCACCGCATGGTCGCAGCAACCTGCTGGCAAATGGTCTTTGGCTAAGCGAAGCACCTGATCATTATCGCGATCGGCCAAGCCCGGCACGGTAACGTTAAGCGGCTCGGTGGTGATTTCAACGTGCTTGCCTTTGTCCTGCAGCTCAGCGCTTAGCTGGGCGCAATAGGCCTCAAAGCGCGCATATATTGCGTCGAAGGTGTCCGTGGGCAGATGGCGAATCTCCCACTCAAACTGACACTCCCGGGCCATGATATTGATCGCCGTGCCGCCTTTGATCTTGCCAACGTGTAGGCTGGTATGCGGCACGTTAAAGGCTTCATCGACGCGCCCCTCTTCCACCAGCGCCGCCATAGTGTTCTCAATAAAGGTCACCAACCTTGCCGCTACGTGGATGGCTGAGGTGCCTTGATTGACCTGGCTGCTGTGTGCTTCCTGACCAATCACTGTGGTGCGTAGGTTGGTCGCCCCTTTCTGCGCGACCACTGGCTGCATGCTGGTGGGCTCACCGACAATCACATGGGCGGTGTTGGAGTAGTGCTCGTAAAAGCGCTTAATAAGGCTTGGCGCCCCCACGCAGCCGATCTCTTCGTCATAAGAGAAACCCAGATAAATCGGCTGCTGCAGAGGCGCTTTCGTCCAAGTGGGTACCATCGACAATACGCAGGCGATAAAGCCTTTCATATCGCAGGTACCGCGCCCGTATAAGCGGCCATCGCCACCATCGCGCAGGGTGAACGGATCGCTCGACCACGGCTGCCCCGCCACCGGTACCACATCGGTATGCCCGGAAAGCATCACACCGCCCGGCGCCGCTGGGCCAACTCTTGCGATCAGGTTGGCTTTGGTACCGCAGGGGCTCATCACCCGCTCGGCGCTTACGCCATACTCGGCCAAGAAGCCTTCCACATACTCAATCAGCGCTAGATTGGATTCACTGGAAGTGGTATCGAATGACACCAGCTTCGTCAGTAACGTGATCACGTCAGTCATGCGGCTCTCGTTAGTTGAACTCTTCATATCACCCTACTTTATACCACCCTATCATCGCCCTCCTCCTTTTCCTACTCAGTGGGCCTGCTGGCGGAGAAATGCTGACTGTCACGGCAGGTTCATCGTGCATTCACTAAAACGTCATCTACACTTCTTAATGTTCAGTGCATCCAAAAATCTCAACAAACGCATTGCACGCCTGACTAAGCTCAGGCCCACAAGGAGCTTCTTTATGTCTCGTTTTACACTGCACGCGCTTGCCGTAGGGGTGGCGACGGCAAGCCTAAGCCTGTCTGCTCAGGCGGCAACAGAGATTAGCTGGTGGCACGCCATGGGCGGTCAATTGGGCGAAATTCTCGAAGAAATGACCGAAGAGTTTAACGCTTCACAGGACGACTATCACGTCACACCCAGCTACCGCGGCACTTATACCGAGACGATGACTGGCGCCATTGCCGCCTTCCGCGCCAATGAGCAGCCGCATATCCTGCAGGTGTTTGAAGTCGGTACCGGCACCATGATGAACGCCAAAGGCGCCATCTACCCAGTGTACGAGCTGATGGAAGCGCATGGTCGCGCTTTCGATAACGAAGCTTTCCTGCCCGCCGTCGTGGGTTATTACACCGACACCAACGGCAATATGCTGTCGTTCCCGTTCAACTCCTCTACACCCATCATGTACTACAACCGCGACATGTTTGAGGAAGCGGGCCTGGATCCCGAGCAGCCCCCCGAAACATGGGAAGAAGTGGCCGATTTTTCACGCCAAATCGTCGAATCAGGTGCGGCCCGCTGTGGCTTTACCACCTCCTGGCCTAGCTGGGTGATGCTGGAAAACTTCTCCGCTTGGCATAACGTGCCGCTGGGTACGCTGGAAAACGGCTTTGGCGGTATGGAAACCGAGTTTACCTTCAACAATGAGCTGGTCGCTCGCCATTGGGACAATCTCCACGACTGGCAGGAAGAAGGTGTCTTCAAATGGGGCGGCCCCGGTTCCGGCCCCGACTCTGAGCCGATGTTCTACTCCCAGGACTGCGCGATTTTCTTCGGCTCTTCTGCTTCACGTGCGGATGTCGCCGCCAATTCAGAATTTGAAGTGGGCTTTGGCATGCAGCCCTACTACGACGACGTAGACGGCGCGCCGCAAAACTCGATTATCGGTGGCGCCACCCTGTGGGCACTGCAGGGCCATAGCGACGAAGAGTACGAAGCCGTTGCAGCCTTCTTCGAGTACCTCTCCCAACCCGAAGTGCAGGCGCAGTGGCATCAGCAAACCGGCTACTTGCCCATCACCCAAGCCGCTTGGGATCTGAGCAAAGAGCAGGGCTACTACGATGAGAATCCTGGTGCGGATATTTCGCTGAAACAGATGACCCTTAACGAGCCAACCGAAAACTCTAAGGGCCTACGCTTTGGTAACTTTGTCCAGATTCGCGACATTATCTCCGAAGAGATGGAAGCGGTGATGACCGGTGACAAATCGGGTCAGGAAGCAGCGGATGAAGCAGTCGCACGCGGCAATGATCTGCTCCGTGACTTTGAAGCTGCCAACCAGTAAATAAGCACTCACCTCGCCGCTTGCCCACTTGGGCAGGCGGCGATGTCGTTTATTGATGCTTATATTTACTCACCATTCGCAGAGCTGCCCATGCAAACCAAACGCATGACTTACCCTGGTCGCTTTTTGCCCTACGCGCTGCTGGCGCCCCAGGTGATTGTAACGCTGATTTTCTTTATCTGGCCTGCAGGTCAGGCGCTGTATCAGTCGCTGTTGCGCGAAGATGCCTTTGGCCTTAAAACGACGTTTGTAGGCCTCGAGAACTTTGCTCGACTGTTCCGCGACGGTAGCTATCTCAACTCTCTGTCGGTGACCGCGGTATTCGCCATCGGTACCACACTGCTATCAATGACGGTGGCACTTTTAATGGCCAGCACCGTCAACCGAATGATTCGCTCACGGACGACCTACACCACGCTACTGGTATGGCCCTATGCTATTGCCCCCGCGCTTGCCGGGGTTTTGTGGTGGTTTATCTTCAACCCCTCCATCGGCATTGTGCCCTATATGCTGGAGATGGTGGGTTACCGGTGGAACCACCGTAACTCCGGCAGTGATGCCATGCTGCTGGTAATTTTTGCCGCCGCCTGGAAGCAGATCTCCTATAACTTTTTGTTTTTCCTGGCGGGTTTACAGTCCATCCCGCAATCACTGATTGAAGCCGCCTCCATTGACGGCGCCAGCCCGACGAAGCGCTTCTGGACGATTATTTTCCCGCTGCTCACGCCGACCACCTTCTTCTTGCTGGTAGTTAACGTGGTGTACGCCATGTTCGACACCTTCGCGATCATCCACGCCACCACCGCAGGCGGCCCCGCTCAGGCGACCAATATTTTAGTGTACAAGGTCTACGCCGATGGTTTTGTGGGCCTCAACCTGGGTTCCTCGGCAGCTCAGTCGGTGATTCTAATGGTGATTGTGGTGGCATTAACCATGATTCAGTTCCGCTTTATTGAGCGCCGAGTTAACTACTAGAGAGAACGTTAATGGTTGAAAACCGCCCTTGGGCAAACCTGATAGCCCATATCGTTTTGATCTCTGGCGTCGCGCTGGTGGCTTTTCCGGTGTATGTCGCGATTATTGCCTCGACCCACTCACTCTCGGGCTTGTTGCAGGGCACGCTGCCACTGCTACCCGGCGGTCATGGGATCGAAAACTACACACGCATGTGGCAATCCGGCGTTTCCAACGCCGGCGCACCGCCCGCCGCCCAAATGCTCTGGAACAGCTTTATCATGGCCATGGCAATCACCGTAGGTAAGCTGTCGATCTCACTGCTTTCCGCCTTTGCCATCGTCTACTTCCGTTTCCGCTTTCGGATGTTCTTTTTCTGGATCATTTTCGTCACGTTGATGCTGCCGGTGGAAGTGCGCATCATTCCGACGTTTCAGGTGGCTGCGGATCTTAAAATGCTCAATAGCTTTGCCGGGCTGTCGATCCCACTGATCGCCTCGGCCACCGCGACCTTCCTGTTCCGCCAGTTTTTCATGACCATCCCCGAAGAGATGCTCGAAGCCGCCCGTGTCGATGGCGCCGGACCGCTTAAGTTTTTTAAAGACATCCTGATGCCGCTGTCGGTGACCAATATCGCTGCGCTGTTTGTGATCATGTTTATCTACGGCTGGAACCAGTACCTCTGGCCACTCATTATCACCACCGACCCTGATTACTACACCATCGTGATGGGCATTCAGCGCATGACCTCGGAAGAGAACCCCCAGTGGCAACTGGTGATGGCAGCGGTGGTGATGGCAGCGCTACCGCCGGTGTTAGTGATTCTGTTTATGCAACGCCTGTTTGTGAAAGGCCTGACCGAGACGGAGAAATAAGATGGCCAGCATTACCTTGGAAGGGCTCAAGAAAACCTATAGCGGCGATGTTCAGGCTGTTAAAGGCATCGACTTACAGATTGAAGATGGCGAGTTTGTGGTGCTGGTGGGGCCTTCCGGATGCGGTAAATCCACCCTGCTGCGCATGGTGGCAGGATTGGAAACCATTACCGAAGGCACACTCAAAATCGGCGAACGGGTGGTGAACAAGCTCGAACCCGCCGAACGCGATATCGCCATGGTGTTTCAGAACTACGCGCTCTACCCGCATATGACGGTGTACAACAACCTGGCCTATGGCCTAAAAAACCGCGGCTTTAAAAAAGACGACATTGAAAAACGCGTGCGTGTTGCCGCCAAAATGCTGGAGATCGAAGAGTTTTTGGAGCGCAAACCACGCAAGCTCTCCGGCGGCCAGCGTCAGCGGGTAGCCATGGGCCGTGCCCTGGTGCGCGAACCGGCGGCGTTTCTATTTGATGAGCCGCTCTCCAACCTGGATGCCAAGCTGCGGGTGCAGATGCGGGTGGAGATCAAGCAGCTGCAGCGGCGGCTGAAAACCACCAGCCTGTATGTGACCCACGACCAGCTGGAAGCCATGACACTGGGTGACCGCTTGGTGGTACTGAACGCCGGACAGATCGAGCAGGTGGGCACCCCGATGGAGATCTACGCCCGCCCCGCGTCCATGTTTGTGGCTGGGTTTATTGGCTCCCCCGCCATGAACATGCTGCCGGTGGATTACTTGAACGAACAAGGCGCTAACGGTCTACTGGATAACCTGCCTGACGGCACCGATGTTGTCGGCATTCGACCGGATGATATGCATCTAGCGCCACCCGCAGTCCCCCATCTAATTGTCGACTCTACGCTTGCGCTGTTTGAGGCCGCCGGTGCCGAAAGCCATCTGTACGTGACCCTCGCCGATAGCGACCAGCCCACGGTGATTCGCGTTGCGGGGCAGCCGCCGGTTGCCGAAGGCGAAACCCTGCGGTTTTTTGTGACCCGCGACGCTCTGCACCCTTTTAATAGCACCACGGGTAAACGCACCGGGGATTGAACGCCTGCTCCAAAAAAACAAGACAATAAAAACAAGTCAACGGAGAAACCATGCGCTACGTTTGAGATAGCGAGCATGACGCATTTCTGCGCCTTCAGCCCTTTCTCCGAGTCGCGTACGGATCTCCCTTGATGAGTACTGAATCTTTATACGTTGATGACCTGTATCGTGATCACTCCCGGCGCGTTCAGGCGACGCTGATCCGCCTGCTGGGGGATTTTGAGCTAGCCGAAGAAGCCATGCAGGATGCCTTTGTGGCAGCTGTTCAGCAGTGGCCGGTTAGCGGCCAACCTGACAACCCCACCGCATGGCTGATTCGCACCGGCTACCACTGCGGAATAGACCAAATTCGCCAGCGTAGTACCGCACGCCGAAGGGCTCACTTACTGTTACCCACAGAGCTGCCTACAGAAGAGGCGTTGGATCTTGAACCAACGACTATTGAAGACGACGCCCTGCGGCTGCTATTCACCTGCTGCCACCCAAGTTTGAGCATGGAAGCACGGACTGCCCTGACGCTTCGCGAGATGTGCGGTTTGACCACCGAGCAGGTTGCCAGCGCGCTACTGATGAAGCCTACAACGCTGGCACAGCGTATCGTACGCGCCAAACGCAAAATTCGCGATGCGCATATCCCTTATGCCGTGCCGACCCAAGAGGAACTGCCCGAACGCTTGCCGGATGTACTCCAGGTGATCTATCTGGTCTTCAATGAAGGCTACTCACGTAGCACGGGCGCCAGCGTGGTCGATATCAGCCTGACCCAAGAAGCCATGCGGCTGGGCAATGAGCTGGCACGGTTACTACCCCAGGGTGAGGTATTTGGGCTGATGGCCTTGATGCTGCTTAACGATGCCCGCCGGGATGCGCGCCAGGATAACGACGGCGAGCTGGTAACACTGGATGCTCAAGACAGACGCCTATGGCGCCAAGAGGATATCCAAACCGGCATTGCATGGCTGGAACAGGCGCTGGCGCTCACCCCCGCCGGGTACTACACCCTACAAGCCTCGATTGCCGCCGTACACGCCCAGGCTAGCCGCGCCGAGCTGACTGATTGGGGGCGCATCGTCAGGCTCTACGATGCGCTCTGCCGACGCTTTCCTTCGCCAATCCTGACGCTGAATCGCGCCGTTGCCATTGCCATGAACGGTGCGCCCGACACCGGCCTGAAGTTGCTCGACGACATCGCTCATCACCCGCAAATCAGCCGCTATCATCTGTTCTATGCCGCTAAAGCGGATTTACTGCGCCGCCAAGGCCAGCATGAGGCCGCGCGCAATGCCTATCACCAGGCGCTGCAATTGGCCACCCTGACGCCCGAAAAACGCTTTTTGCAAAAGCGGTTAAACGAACTAGAGCCAACTCCATAAACGACAGCGGGCATTTGGATTAAATAGTGGATAGGGCATTGCTGCCCCGTCCGCTACTGAGATGAACAGTTACCGGCAGTCGTGCCCAAAAACATGCATTAGCCACGCATAGAGATCGACATGCCGCCATAGATATTTGCCTGAACCGCCGGGCGCCGCAGGTACTCATGGGGAAATCCTAGAGGCACCGCGCTGACCTCGTCGAGGCGTGCCAATTGGTCACCCGTCAGTTCCAGTTCGAGTGCGGCCAGGTTGGCTTCAAGCTGACTTATCGAACGCGCGCCAATGATCGGTGCAGCCATATCAGGACGGGTAAGCAGCCATGCTAAAGCCACAGTGGCAGGTGATGTATTTTGTTCTGCAGCGACCCGTTTCACTTCATCAATAATGCGAAAGCTGCGCTCTGGTACGGGCCCCGCCTCGTTTACGATGGCTGCACGGCTACCCCTGACCACGTTTTCGGGTGCGAGTTCGGCACGCTTGTACTTCCCCGTCAGCAGTCCACTCGCCAGCGGTGACCAGGGCATGATACCCATCCCCATTTCACGCGCCATCGGAACCAAGTCACCTTCCACGCTGCGCTCAATCAGATTGTACTCCAGCTGCATTGCAACCATGGGCGACCAGCCCCGGAGATCTGCGATCGCCTGCATCCGTGAGGCCTGCCAGGCAGGGATATCCGACATCCCCAGATAAACGACCTTTCCCGCGGCTACCAAATCATCCATGGCGCGTAGAATCTCCTCCACGGGGGTGGTGAAATCCCAGGCGTGCAGATACAGCAGGTCGATATAGTCGCTGCCCAGGCGAGTCAGGCTGTCTTCTACCGAACGAACCATGCTACGTCTACTGTTGCCTCCAGAATTGGGGTCATCACCGCGCATCGGCAAGGTGTATTTTGTGGCGATGACCAAGCGATCCCGTTTCCCCTGGGCAAAGCGGCCGACAAAGGACTCGGAAGTGCCACCCGTATAGTAATTCGCCGTATCAATGAAGTTGCCGCCATGATCGACGTAGTGATCAAAGAGCGCGCGGGAGGTCGACTCGTCGGCACCGAAGTTCCACTCCGTTCCGAAAGTCATGGTGCCTAGCGCCATAGGCGATATTTTCAGGCCCGAACGGCCCAGCAAGCGGTAATGGTCGAGCTGCATGGGATTCTCCCTTAGCGGTTGGTTTCCGCAATGGTAGGCCTGTTCTTAAACTGACAGAATACACTGATATATTCATGGACTATGAAGCGGAAATAAACAATGAAAGGTAGCGATGTGGCGGAATTGCGCGCCTTTATGGCAATCGTCGAACGTGGCAATTTCGCACGCGCGGCGGGATGGCTAGGCGTTTCGCCCTCGGCACTCAGCCAGACGATCCAGCGGCTAGAGGCACGCTTGGGCCAGCGCCTTTTGAACCGAACCACCCGAACCACGCGGCCAACGGAAGCGGGTCAACAGCTGTACGAGCGAGTTCGGCCCGCTCTGAAGGAAATTTCAGCGGCTCAAGCGCAGCTGCTGGAGCAACAGGACGCGCTTGGCGGCCGGTTGCGGATCAATGCGTCGCGCACAGGGGCTGCTTATGCGCTGGCACCACACCTGGCTAGCTTTGCCGAGACTTACCCTGGCATTGAAGTCGAGATCGTCATCTCGGATCGTTTGGAAAATGTGGTGGCGAGTGAGTGTGATGCCGGGCTACGGCTCGGTGAGAGCCTGGAACAGGATATGGTGGGCGTGCCAGTGAGCGAGCCTCTGCGTTGGATTGCAGTGGCATCGCCGCGCTATCTGGCTCGGGCAGGCACTCCGGAGCATCCCGCGGCTTTGAAGAATCATACCTGTATCAATATGCGCTGGCCCAGCGGAGGGCACCTGTTCCACTGGGAATTCGAGCGCGAAGGGCAGTCCGTACGGGTGGCTGTGACCGGCCCGCTGTGTACCAACGATGTGGCAACGCGGCTGCGTGCGGTCAAGGATGGCCTAGGTATTGGTTATTTCCTTGAGCCGGAGGTGAGGAGCTTGCTGTCGGCCGGCGATGCCGTTGAGGTGCTGGAGGCTTGGTGCCCTAGGGAGCCTGGGTTCTATCTCTACTACCCAGGCAACCGACTGGTTACTCCTCAGCTTCGGGCTTTCCTGGATCATGTCATGGCACGCCGAGAGGAAGTCGTTGCTACGTAATAAGATCATTTAACCTGCCTTCGATAGCAGAAGGAAATCAACCAGATATGCCGATTAACAAAAATAATATCTAGGCTGTGTCGATTTGCGAGCACGTCAAACGACTAGAGAGAGTCACTATCAAGCCTGACTACCCAGGAGGCTCTCAATGAAATTTATGCTGATACGCCGCGCCGACGCCGACACCGAGAACGGCGCTATACCATCTCAGGAAATGCTTGCCGACATGGCCGCTTATAACCAGCGAATGATCGAGGCAGGCGTGTTTTTGAGCGGCGATGGCTTACATCCGACCAGCGACGGATGTCTGATCCGTTTCAAAAACGGTGAGCCCACCCTCATCCCAGGGCCGCTCTCTCCAGCCAGTGAGCGTATTGCCGGTTACAGCGTGTTGGAGGCACCTTCCCTTCAGGCGGCCATTGAGTGGGCCCAGCAGTGGCCCACTCGAGACGCCGATGGCAACGTGACTCTAGAACTACGGCGTTACTTCTCACTGGAGGATTTCGAGCCCGGCGCTGGAATTGAGCAGCATCGTAACCTTGCTCGAGTCCCTGATGCCATGAACGTGCACGTTGCCTTTCCCGGCACCTGCCGGGAGGCCATGCAGTTCTATGCTGATGTCACCGGAGGGCATCTGGAGTGCCTGTTGACCTACGCTGAAACGCCCGCCGCTGAACACTCACCGCCGG
This sequence comes from Halomonas sp. BDJS001, assembly GCF_026104355.1. Taxonomy (NCBI): domain Bacteria; kingdom Pseudomonadati; phylum Pseudomonadota; class Gammaproteobacteria; order Oceanospirillales; family Halomonadaceae; genus Halomonas; species Halomonas sp. BDJS001. The sequence continues at coordinate 234,663 of NZ_CP110535.1, read as the reverse complement.
AACTCCATGACCGCATCATCCACGCCTCGCTGAACCTACGTGGACGCCGCTTGATGGGCGCCGATATGGCGGCTGAGTGCTATACACCGCCCCAAGGGGTAGAGGTTCAATTGGAGTACCAGGATATCGAGCAGGCCGCACGCACCTTTGCCCAGCTAGCGGAGGGTGGAAAGATCATCATGCCGTTCGAAGCGACCTTCTGGTCACCAGGGTTCGGCATGACGATAGATCGTTTTGGCGTCGGCTGGATGGTAAACGTTCCGTCAGACAACTGCCCCTTGGCCACAGAAGGAGACTCCCCATGAAGTACGTTGCGCTGGTGTATTACCAGGAACAGATTATCAACGCCATGAGCGAACAGGCGTGGCACGACCTCAACCAGGAATGCATTGCTGGGGTTGAGCGCCTGAGCGCCAGCGGCCACTACCTGGGTGGGCAGCCATTACAACCGACAGAGACCGCCACCACCGTACGCGTGCGCGATGGCGAGACGTTAATCTCCGATGGCCCCTTCGCAGAAACCAAAGAGCAACTGGCGGGCTTCTACCTGCTCGAAGCCCACGACTTGAATGAGGCGCTCCAGCTGGCTAGCCGTATCCCACCCGCCCGGCTGGGTAGCATTGAGGTACGCCCCGTTCGAGAACTCCCCCCTAAAGCAGAATAAAACAGTAATAGGAGAACAGCCATGAGCAAGCTTACCCACCCTTATGTCGATGGTTTCGTCGCTGCCGTGCCCACCGCTAATAAAGCCGAATTTATTGAGCATGCCCGCGCCGCGGCCGTTGTTTTCAAGGAGCACGGCGCACTGCGCGTCGTGGAGTGCTGGGGAGACGACGTCCCCGAAGGAGAAGTGACCTCCTTCACCATGGCGGTCAAGCGCAGGGATGACGAAAGCATCATCTTTTCCTGGATAGAGTGGCCATCCCGCGCCGTGCGCGACGAGGGGATGTCCAAAGTCATGGAGGATCCGCGCTTGCAGATGGACGTTAACCCGATGCCGTTTGATGGCAAGCGGCTCATCTTTGGGGGCTTTGAAAGCATCATTGATGAGTAAGCGCTATTTGTGGCCCGGAACTCACTGCGACGCTTCCTGGGCCACACCCTCTTGCGCCACACTCTCTTCAGCGACATCCTCTTCAGCTACATCCTCGTGAGCTATATCATTCATCCGCCCTTCAACCTGGTAGAACACTTCTTTGCGTTCCACCATATAGTCGCGCAGCATCTCCCAATCTGTATTGCCAACGATGGTGTTGCGACCATCTTCATAGGCCGCGCCAAGTACCGTATGCCCGTCGCCGCCAGCAGCGGTAAAGTTATTGGTGGCAATGGTGTAAGTCCGTTCGGGGTCAATCGCCTGCATCGCTCCCTCCTGGGCAACGCTTAGACTAACTACCCGCTCGCCCGACGGCTTGCTGCTGTCGTATACCAGCTCAACACCAGCTGATACCTGCAGAAAACCGCCATCCTCGCCGGGTGCATTGGCCAGGGCGATTTCGAAGGTTTCCAACAGCTCAGCGCCGGTGACGTCAAGCAGCGTCAGGCGATTGCCAAATGGCTGTACGGCGATTAGATCGCCTACGGACACATCACCCCTTTCAATCGCTTCACGGATACCGCCGCTATTCTGAATCGCCATGATCGTCTCGGGGGCTACCTGCTGCGCGGCATGCAGCTGGGCATCGGCGATTAAATTACCCAGCGCTGTTTCATTGGCACGCACGCTCCGTTCATCGCCGCTGCCGTGGCGGGGATTGGGCAGATCGGAGATCGCCTTAGCGCCGATCAAGGTATCCCGCAATGTTTCAATTTCCGCGGTATAGGGTTCAAGCCGCTGAGCCGCGTCAGAATCCGCTTCGCGGTCGTCGGCGGCCAGCAGCTCACCACTGGCATCCACCACCACGCCATTCTCGTCGAAGGTAACCTGCATAACGCCTAGGTGCTGGCCATACTCGCCTGCCTGGCCAATCACCGTCGGTGATGGGAGCTCCTCACCAGTACGGGCCTCACTTAACAGCCTGGGGGGCGACACTTGGGTATGACTGTGACCACCAATAATAATATCGATGCCTTCGACGTGTTCAGCCAGCAGCAGGTCGTTACCCACGCTGGGGTCGCTGTCGTAGCCCAAGTGGGTAAGGGCAATAATCTTGTTAACGCCCTGCTCTTCAAACGCCGCCACCATGGCTTCAGCCGCTTCACGATAATCGCTAATGGTGATGTGTCCAGGGCTGGAGATCGTCTCACTGTCCTGAGTGCTTAACCCAAAGATGCCGATAGGTTCGCCGTTATGTTCAACGATAATACCGTCATAAAGCGCCCCCGCCTGGGGGTCAGCGCTGATTGACTCGCCCAGCATATCAGCAAACTCCGGGCCCTCTGAGAAGTCCAGGTTAGCGCCTACAACAGGAAACTCGGCGCCCGCAAAAAACGCCGCTAACGCTTGATGCCCCTCTTCCAGATCACCCAAATCGAACTCATGGTTGCCCGGCACAAAGGCGTCGTAGCCCATCATATTCATGAATTCGAGGGCATCCTGGCCCTGAAACTCAGTGAAATAGAGCGTGCCTGAGAAGATGTCACCCGCATCCAGCAGCAACCCTTCGCCAAAGCGCTCCTGTGCCTCTTTCAGCGTAGTAACTAGATAGGGGTACTGATCGGTTCGCCCATGCAAATCGTTGGTGTGAAATAGCGTCAGGGTATAGTTATCTGCCAAGGCGGGAGGAACGGTGGCGAATAACGCTGTCCCTAGCGCCATGCCATAGCGGTGAAAACGCATCTAAATGACTCCTTTCATAACGGTGTTAGGACACCTTAGCAGTAAAGATAGACTACCTGCGACATTTCGTCTCCATGGCAAAATTATTACCTTCTCTCCTCTCTTAAGTTTACGGTTAGATAAATAACTCGCCAAGAACAAAGACCGCCTCTTTGAAGACAGCCAAATAAAGCATAAAAAACAAAAACGCTAAAAACCGGTGTGGAATTAACCACACCGGTAAAGATCGAAACATGCGAGCTAACTAAAAGCTAAAGAACTAACGTAAAAAACTAATACAGCACTACTGCTACCATCACCCGACTAATTAGAAGTGATAGCGGGCACCCAGTGCGTAATACACATCTTCCTCAAAATCATTAACAGCATCCAGATTACGATCGTTAAATTCGAGGAACATATCGAAGTTGCTAGACAGCTTGTACATGGAGCCCAGCGCCCAAGCGTTACGCTCGTCGCTTTCGCCATCTACGTCGATGTTGTAGTAGTCGGCGAAGAACTTCCAGGAATCGATAGCGTACGTAGCGCCAACACCGATTTTATCGAAGCCACCACCGTTAACATCATCATCACCGCGGGTTTCATAACCTACACGAGCAGCGAAAGCATCCGTAATAGCAAACTCGCCCGTAGCGCCATAACGCACTTCACCGTTACCGCCACCGCGTACCGTATCTTCCACGTAACCAAGCGCTAAACGAGCTGGGCCTGTTTCGTAAACAACACCACCCTGAGTGGCGATAACCGATCCTTCGGAAGTCTGCTCGGCTTCAGTCAAACCACGCTCAGAGAAGTGCTTGGCAGAAATAACAGCCTGGAAGCCACTCATTTTAGGCGTTTTATAACCAATCGAATCGCCGCGTGCCTGTAGGCCGCCACCCGCAAACTCGTAGCCGCGCTCAACGTAGACATCGAACGGCGTCATTACGTTTTTGTCGTAGAAGCTATCGTAGTTACCGGCCATAAAGGTACCAAACTGCTGGCTTTCCAGACCCAGGTAGCTGTTACGCACCTCATCGAAACCAGAAGAGGTATTACGCTCATCACCTGTAAAGCGCCACTCTACACGGGCGAATGCACGCAGGTCAGAAGAGATCTGGTGGCCAGCGGTAATCCGTAAACGCGAGCCGAAATTACGGAACTCTTCGCCATTATCAACACCGTTATCAATACCGCCACCTTCAAGCCCCATAGCGATACGACCATAAATTTCAAGATCGGTACCGTCTTGATCATAAACAGTGGCAGCTTGTGCTGCGGAGGCGGCCAATAAACCGCTAACGGCTAATGCCAGAGTCGTTTTTTTAAACATGATCGTTCCCATTGAAGTAGTTAATACTTGCGCTTTGCGAAGGCACAATGAAGGACGAATAACGCCTCAACGCAGGGAACCTTAAAGGAGTTATATTTCATTTACTTTAAAGTTTTATTTTTTTGGGAACTTATTTTTTTATTCTTTATTAAACAAAATTGCCATCCAAATTTAACATTGAACTGATAAAGAGGTAGGCAACTCCAGCACTTTATCGCTTAGCCTATTTATTCAGGCGTGTCATCACTTATTCACCTGTTTGTCTCGGCAGTGTCATTCGCCCCGCCCACACTGTAGGAAAACGTGATAAAGGGATGAATCGCTCATGCGGCTCTGCATCGTTAGTGAAACATGGTCACCGGACATCAATGGCGTTGCCCATACATTGAGCCGGTTAAGCTGTGAACTTAACCGGCAAGGAGTGCCGGTTGATGTGATCCGTCCGCGCCCCCGGAGCGCAGGTAACGCAACTGGTATTAACCGGGAGTTACAGGTGCAACGCTTTGCCTTACCTGGTTACACCGATGTCCAGGTGGGGCTGGTCAGGCCCGCTACGCTGCGCCGCTTTTGGCGTAAGCACCGACCAAACATCATCTACGTAGCGACCCAAGGCCCTCTCGGCTGGGCAGCACGCCAAGCAGCGCGGCAACTCAATATTCCCCTGGTAGCAGGCTGGCACACCAACTTCGACCACTACTGTGAAGATTATGGCGTCAATTGGCTGGCTTCGACCACACGGCGCTACCTGCGCTACTTCCATAACGGCTGCGACCTGACGTTAGTGCCTACCCACCAGCAGGCAAAAGCACTGCAGAGTCAGGGCATTCGGGACGTCCACGTTCTTTCACGCGGGCTGGACGGGGAGCGGTTTTCACCTGCCCACCGAGATCCTTCATTGCGCCAACGCTGGGGGGTAAGCGAGCATCAGCCGGTGGCGCTTTACGTAGGCCGATTAGCCGCGGAAAAAAACCTCACCTTGCTACATGAAAGCCTTCAAGCCATGCGCGAGGTACGCCCCGATATCGCCCAGATCATCGTCGGCGATGGCCCCGCACGGGCACAGCTGGAAAAGGCTCTGCCTGATGCACACTTCACCGGTTTCGTGGGGCAGGAATCGCTCGCTCGCCACTACGCCAGTGCCGACCTGTTCATCTTTCCCTCGCTTTCAGAAACCTGGGGGAATGTGGTGGCGGAAGCCATGGCCAGCGGCTTGGCCGTAGTGGCCTACGAGCACGCGGCCAGCGCTGAACTGATTAGCAGCGGCCACAACGGTGTCACCGTACCCGCTGGTAACAGCGCCGCTTTTCAACAGGCAGCAGTTGAGTTGTGCCAACACCCCGCTGACTACGCTCGTTTAGGTCGCGTAGCGCGCTTACGCGCACTTGAGCAAAGCTGGACGAGCATTGCCGAGCAGTTTTTGAATTACCTACACCAAGCCCAGGAGGCCCATCATGCGCCCGCGTCCGCTTGTCGTATTCGATCGTCTTGACCTGCTGGAGTGGCAGTTCTGCCAGCGTATATCTCGGCTATCGATCTACCGCCCCTGGCGCATCACGCTTCAGGCTGCCAGCCGCTTAGGCGACTGGCCTGTCTGGGTGTTACTCATCCTCGCCCAGCCCTGGCTGCAGCCAAACGGCGCCTGGCGTGTCTTGCAGTACAGCGTGCTTGCGCTGTTTGCCGTGGCCATTTATCGGCTGGTGAAGACCCGCTTGTGCCGTGAGCGGCCATTTATTACTTATGGGGAAGGCATCGAGTGCTGTGAGCCGGCCCGCGACCGTTATAGCTTCCCCAGCGGCCACACCATGCACGCGGTGATGTTTAGCGTGTTAGTCGCCGCCCACACACCCTGGCTACTGCCGGTGGTATTGCCATTAACGCTGCTGATAGCGATCTCACGGGTGGGCTTAGGGCTCCACTACGTAAGCGATGTAGTTGCAGGGGCAGCGATGGGCTACGCGTTTGCCTTGGCCAGCCTCTATTGGATGGGATAACCCCCACCGGTTTTCCCATAACTGTTTTCGCGTAATCGATGACTAAGCGCTATGGTTAATCCAACCTTGTCTTTTTTGAACGCACCTACTTATTAGCGGCAGTAGCGGTGCGCCAGCATCAAGGAGTGATGTGATGACCATGACGGTTGGTGAATTATTTATAGCATTAGTCCTCATCGGGTTAGTTCTGTTAGCCAGCAATGCCCTGCGTCTATGGCTTCCCTGGTTAAGACGCCTCTTCCTACCCAGCTCGGTAATCGGTGGTTTGTTACTCTTACTGATGGGCCCTGATGTACTAGGCAAAGCCCTGCCTACCTTTTTTGAAGAAAGTCCCGGCCTGTTTCCTGCTTATGTTCAAGAGAGTTGGGCAGCTCTACCGGGGCTGTTGATTAATGTTGTCTTCGCGGCGCTGTTTATTGGTAAAGCAATCCCTGGGCTGCGCACTATTTGGCTGCGCGCAGGGCCGCAAGTCGTCGTCGGGCAAACCATGGCATGGGGCCAATATGTTGTTGGGTTGAGCCTGGCACTGCTGGTGTTAGTGCCGGTGTTTAATATGAACCCCATGGTGGGGGCATTAATCGAAATCGGCTTTGAAGGCGGCCATGGCACGGCGGCGGGCATGGCCGACACCTTTGAAGAGCTAGGTTTCGAAGAAGGCGCCGACCTGGCTTTGGGGCTGGCGACAGTAGGCATCGTAGCAGGGGTGCTGATAGGTACGGTACTGATCAATATTGCTGCGCGTCGTGGGATTATTAAACTTCAGGATGGGGGGAACCAACCAGAGGATCCCGATGAATTGATGCGTGAAGACGAGCGCCCTTCTACCGCAGAATTCAGCGAATTTAAAAAAGACCTGGAGCAAGAGGCAGGCACCACCGATCCGCTAAGCCTGCATATCGGTTTAGTCGGTATCGCCATTGTGATCGGCTGGTTAATCCTGTCGGGCTTGCAATGGATAGAGCAAGTCACCTGGGCACGCGACGGCGGCCTGGAAATCCTCGCCCATGTACCGCTTTTCCCAATCGCCATGATTGGTGGGGTAATTGTGCAGCTGATTGTGATGCGATTTGGGTTAGAGCGTCACGTATCCAGCCGCACCATGTCACGAATTGCCGGCACCGCGCTGGACTTTACTATCGTGGCTGCGCTCGCCACCCTTTCGCTGACCACCTTAGGTGAGCACTTCCTGCCCTTCTTGCTGCTCGCTGTGGCGGGGATTGCCTGGGGGCTGTTTGTGCTGATCGTTATCGCGCCCCGAGTGATACCGGAAAACTGGTTTGAACGCGGGGTGGGCGATTTCGGCCAATCCATGGGGGTTACTGTGACTGGCCTGCTGCTGATGCGCATGGCAGACCCCAAAAACGAGTCTGGCGCACTAGAGAGCTTTGGTTATAAACAGCTGATGTTTGAACCGATTGTGGGGGGCGGACTGTTTACAGCCGCCGCCTTACCGCTAATTGCCGAATTTGGCGCCTTGGCCGTACTGATTTTGCCGCTCTACTAACCGTGGGATGGCTAGCGTTTGGCTTGCTCTACTTCGGGCGCATGGTGCCAGAACGCGGTAAAGGCCGCTGGAAGAAGAGCTAACGCAACCCAGTGGCTCTACCCAAAAACCGCTACGCCCGCATCAGCGGGCGTAGCGGTTTTATAATTTAAAAACAGAAACTTAAACATCGGGCGGCATATCATCACGCTCATCTATTCTTGCCATAAATGATGTCTTAAACATCATATAGACACCTACACCTGAAAATCCTAAGAACAAAACAAACATGCATAACATCAATGCCATCGCCATAATCTTGTCCCTGATAGTGAGCGGTCGTTACGTTTGCGTTTTCTAACCGCTGCATTTTGATTTCATCGAAGGATAGACCAAAACAATGCATTAATCTGTGCGGTAACGGTGTATGCGAGTTCTGCACAAGCAGATAAAGAATAAAATATTGTTAAATATCAAATACTTAATAAAAATTCAGCACGCAAAAAAACCACCTCATTTTCATGAGATGGCTGTTTCGCATCGCTCCACTCCCTAGTTTGATGAACAACGCCTCCTTGCGCTGCAACCAGTGAGTGGGCTGATTGTCCTTTCACGTCCTGTTAACTTACTTATTGGCTCCCTGCCTTCCTTCTGCCCGTCAGCCCACTCACTCAGTTTTGCTGACACCCAACCTGTCGTTTACCTCTAATCAACTGAAACTTTAAACTACTGAATAATGAATAAATATCTACGCTGCTACTTAGTACCTGCAGGCCCTGAGCCAAACCATGCCAAAATAAAATAATTTTATTTAATAACAATAGCTTAAAAAATTAACAGGATGCCAAAATTCCCTCCTCGACGCTCATCTCCATGTATCGAACTGGCACATGCGACATAAGCATCCCCGGTTGAGACACACTGCAACGCTCCTTGAAACGAAACACATTGAAAAGCGTAGCGAATCGTCACCGTTGGGGGTATTTTGCTTCTATCTACTCACTTGCCTTCAAGGAGACCACTATGAAACGCTCTATCGCTCTTGGCATCGTAATAATGGTGACACTGCTGCTGGTCAGTGGCTGTAATACCATTCGTGGTGCAGGTGAAGACATTCAGCAGGGTGGCGAAGCTATCCAGCGCGCAGCGAGCTAAACATCATGATGACTGTGTATCTATCCCATGGTCTTGAGAGCGGGCCGGGAGCGCTAAAAACCCAGGCGCTTAAAGGCGTTGCGGAAAAGCTGGATGACTGTGAACCGGTAGTTATGGACTATCGAGACATAGCTGAGCCTAAGCTGCGCCTGGAGCATCTGCTGGGGGTATTAGCCAAGCGCGGAGACGACCCTGCCCAGTGTGTGCTGGCAGGCTCGAGCTTAGGAGGCTGGCTAAGTGCGGCGGTTAGCGCTCAACAGCCGGTGTTGGGCTGCTTTCTGCTGGCTCCCGCACTGGGACTAGCCGACTACCCGGAAACGTCACCGATTATTCAGGCGCAGCACACCCATATCATTCACGGCTGGCGGGATGACGTCGTTGCCCCTGAGCCCGTGATCGAACGAGCCCGTCTGCAGCGCTTATCGCTACGCATGGTGGATGACGACCACCGCCTGCACGCCAGCCTGGAGACTATTTTGTTGGATTTTGAGCGCTTTTTACGCCAATGCAGCGCGCCCGCACAGAACCATTAGCAAGCCTAGCTAAAACAAACATTCGACACGCGCCCTCAAAACCTATACAAATGGTGTACACCATAGTGTGGATAGCGAGGAGATTGCTCATGTTAGGCATGTTTAAGCGCGACCCAAAAAAGAAGCTGCAGCAAGAGTATGAGCGCAAACTTCAAGCCGCCATGGAGGCTTCACGTAATGGCGATATGCGCGCCAACGCCACGCTTACTGAAGAAGCGGAAGCATTGCTTGCCGAGATCAGGCGCATTGAGGCGGCAGAATAGCCTTTTCGCCAATAGGCACACATGGCTCACTAGTGGCTTTAGCGCTTTTAGCCTGCTGCACTGGCTATGGAGCTGGCGTACCCTGCCCTCGCCGATACGGTATATATACTCGCTGGCGAGCAGCGATTACTCGTCAGCGAGTGCCGGTAGCAATGTCTTCAATTTACGCGTGAGCGTATTGCGCCCCCAGCCCAGCAGCTCGGCGGCTTCCCCTTTGCGCCCGCCGGTATGTTTAAGCGCTGTCTCGATCAGAATCCGCTCAAAATCGGGCACCGCTTCTTCCAGCAGGTGGGTATGGCCTTCGGCCAGGGCATGATCCGCCCAATCACGAAACGCCGTGCGCCAATCGCCGTGGGCGCTGCTTTCCGAAGCGCTGGGTGAACGCAACTCCGGCGGCAAATCTTCCACCAAAATTTCCCGCCCCGACGCCATGACGGTGAGCCAGCGACAGATATTCTCTAACTGGCGCACGTTGCCGGGCCATGGCAAACGCGTTAGGTGCGCCTCTGCTTCGCTGGTCAATACTTTGATATCCGTGGTCAGCTCTTTCGCCGCTTCGGCTAAAAAGTGCCGAGTTAAGCGGGGGATGTCTTCACGCCGCTCGGCAAGCTTGGGCAGGTGGATACGGATCACGTTCAAACGGTGAAACAGATCCTCCCGGAAGCGGCCATCATCCACCAACACTTCCAGGTTTTGGTGGGTGGCAGCGATGATACGCACATCCACTTTGACTGGCGTATGGCCGCCAACGCGATAGAACTCGCCATCCGCCAGCACCCGCAGTAGCCGTGTTTGCGTTTCAGCGGGCATATCGCCTATTTCATCTAAAAACAGCGTACCGCCATTAGCTTGCTCAAAACGCCCCTGGCGCTGCTGGGCCGCCCCGGTAAAAGCGCCCTTCTCGTGGCCAAACAGCTCTGACTCAATCAAATCACGCGGGATCGCCGCCATATTGAGGGCAATAAATGGCTTGCCCGCCCGCGGGCTATGCTGATGAAGCGCCTGGGCAACGCGCTCTTTACCGGTACCCGACTCACCGTTAATCAGCACTGTGATATGGGAGTGGGAAAGGCGGCCAATGGCGCGGAACACCTCCTGCATGGCGGGTGCTTCACCAATGATCTCGGCATTCAGCCCTTCCGGCACGGTGACCGGACGCTGGCGTTCACGGGCGTGGGCCACGGCGCGACGCACCAGCGCCAGGGCCTCGTCAACGTCAAACGGCTTGGGCAGGTACTCAAACGCCCCGCCCTGATAAGAGGCCACGGCGCTGTCCAGGTCAGAGTGCGCGGTCATCACGATCACCGGCAGGTCGGGGTGCGCCTCACGTACCCGGGACATAAGATCCAGTCCATCGATACCCGGCATACGAATATCGGTGACCAGTACGTCGGGCGGGTTTTCCAACAAACGGGGCAAGGCAACGTCGGCGCGCTCGATACACTCAACGTCCAGGTCAGGTTGCGCTAAAGCGCGCTCCAGTACCCAGCGGATAGCGCGGTCATCATCGACAATGACCACCCGCGCAACATCATTACGTGCAGCCTCAGTCATGACGCTTCTCCGGTGAAATTAACAACCATGGGAATCAGTAAACGAAATTCGGTGTGTCCAGGGCGTGAGTCGCACTCGATCAACCCTTGATGCTGGTGCAAAATCGACTGGGCAATAGAGAGCCCAAGACCACTGCCCTCCGCGCGCCCCGACACCATGGGGTAAAACAGCGTTTCCTGCAGCGCAGGAGGAATACCTGGGCCGTTATCGACCACGGCGACTTCGCTGACCAGCCGGTGGCGTTCAGCCCCCAGGGTGAACTGGCGGCGAGCGCGGGTACGCAGTATTAAAGAAGGCTCCGGTGTTTGCGCATCGCTCATGGCCTGCACCGCATTACGGGCCACGTTGAGCACCGCCTGAATCATTTGCGACTCATCGCCGGAAAGGTCGGGCAAGCTGGGATCGTAATCACGGCTAATCGTCACGCACGGGTGCTCGGCAATCAGCAGCGCCCGCACCCGCTCGAGCACTTTGTGAATATTGACCGGCTCATGTTTAAGAATGCGGTTAGGGCCGAGCATGGAGTCGACCAGGTCGCGCAGCCGATCCACTTCCTCGACGATGATATGGGTATATTCGCGCAGCGCGGGGTCGTCTAGATCCCGCTCCAATAGCTGTGCCGCCCCGCGGATGCCACCCAGGGGGTTTTTGACTTCGTGGGCGAGCCCCCGGGCGAGCACCTTGATGGTCTCCTGGCGGGTGGTGAGCGCCTCTTCCCGGGAGATCTGCATCAACCGATCCCGCGGCTCTACTTCCAGTAACAGCTCATCGTCTGATAACGGCGTCACCGTGTAGTCAACCGTCAGTGGTTCGCTATTCAGCGGCGTAATGCGCGCTTCGCGCTGGGTATAAGGGTGAAACGCATCCCGCGCCTTGGCCAATACATCGTCAATGCTCTCATCCCCGCCAAGTAGTGTATCCAGGCTGATCCCGTGAACACGGCTAAGGCTGACGGCTAACAACGCTTCAGCGGCAGGGTTCATCCAGCGCACGCGCAGCTCGCCGTCTAGCAGCAATACGGCTGTGGTGAGATGCTCAAGCAAACGCTGATGCATAGTGGTGTCCTGAAAAATCACGTCTTCCATCGCCGATACAGACCTACAGGTGGATGCTCCATGAGGGAACTGCAAAAAGCGCGCCAACTACGCTTGCATGCCCATTTGCACGGCTTGCGGGCATTGCAGCGGAAGAGGGTGGATCGTTTTAGCGCACTTGTCGCGCCAAATGCCTCTGACAATGCACCACTTTAGTGCATCCAGATTTTGGAAAGGAGTATATCGAGCTATTTTTTCTGGTAGCGCTTTGCTAATTGCGTCTATGAAAGTGCTTTTAAGGAACCGTAATCGTCACTGTTGCCGTGCGGTGCTGCAAACGTTGGCTGCTATCGAGCAGCTCCGCTTGAAGCTCGTGCCGCCCTGAGGCAAGCCCCGTTAGCCAAAACACATCGCTGTGTAGCGCCGTCTGGCTAATCTCGCCATTCACCAACAGCCGCACCTGATGGTCATCGCGCAACGGTGGCGCAATAGCCACCTCCACCGCGGTCATTCCCTCTTCCATCCGTGCGCCTTGCTGGGGCAGAGCGATCGAGAAGTGGTCATAAGGCATAAAAGGCTGCCCCGGTTTGCCGCTTGGCCGTGTAACGGCAGGTGTTGTGGTGCTGAAATCAGTCGTGCTGGAATTAGCCGTGCCAGTGCGGGTGAGTGCAGCGCTTAGCGCAGGCGGCAGGACAGGCAACGGCGCTAACTCCAAGGCCTCACCACCACGGCCGGGGTTATCGGTGAAGGTAACGTTGCCGTGCTCATCGGTCACCCGGTAAACCGTCTGCCCCCACGCTGGGCCAGCGGCTCCCCCCAAGCCTAGGGCAGCAACCAGTACGCTACTCATGGCCACTGTATTGACCTTGCTCATCGCCGCACTCCTCAGCCCCAACAAAAAAACCCCGCCGTAGCGGGGTTCATTAACCATCGTTGTTACCACCGCTTGCCTGACAGTAACAGCCAGGGGGTGCGTAACGCTGATTAGCAGCTGTACTTAACAGCTGTACTTAACAACTGTAGTACATATCAAACTCGATGGGGTGAGTGGTCATACGAATACGCTCCACTTCTTCCATCTTGAGTTCGATGTAGGCATCGATCATTTCGTCGGTGAACACACCGCCTTCAGTCAGGAACGCACGGTCAGCGTCGAGAGCTTCCAGGGCTTGATCCAGGCTGTGCGCCACTGTCGGTACTGACTTGCCTTCTTCTGGCGGCAGGTCGTACAGGTTTTTGTCCATGGCATCGCCAGGATGGATCTTGTTCTTGATACCGTCGATACCTGCCATCAACATGGCAGAGAACGCCAGGTAGGGGTTGGCAGTCGGATCAGGGAAGCGCGCCTCCACACGCTTGCCTTTCGGGCTAGCGGTGTAAGGAATACGGATTGAAGCCGAGCGGTTGCGGGCGCTGTAAGCCAGCATAACCGGCGCTTCAAAGCCAGGCACCAGACGCTTGTACGAGTTGGTAGAAGCGTTAGTAAAGGCGTTTAGGGCACGGGCGTGCTTGATGATGCCGCCAATGTAGAAAAGCGCCATTTCAGACAGGCCAGCATACTCATCACCGGCAAACTGATTGTTACCATCTTTCCAGAACGACTGGTGAACGTGCATACCCGAACCGTTATCACCGACCAGCGGTTTCGGCATAAAGGTCGCGGTTTTGCCGTAAGCGTGAGCCACGTTGTGGATCACGTACTTCATTTCCTGAACTTCGTCAGCTTTCTTCACCAGCGTGTTGAATTTAACGCCGATTTCGTTCTGACCCGCGTTGGAAACCTCGTGGTGATGAACCTCAACGGTCTGACCAATCGCTTCCAGGGTATTACACATTGCGCCACGAATATCGTGGAAGCTATCGACCGGAGGAACCGGGAAGTAGCCGCCTTTAACGCGCGGGCGGTGGCCCAGATTGCCGCCTTCAACGACACTGTCGGTTGCCCAAGCGCCTTCGTCGGAAGTAATTTTGTACATGGAGCCCTGGATATCAGACTTCCAATGCACTTCGTCAAAGATAAAAAATTCAGGCTCAGGACCGAAAAACGCGGTGTCGCCCAGGCCGGTTGACTGCAGGTAAGCCTCTGCACGCTTGGCAATAGAGCGCGGGTCACGATCGTAACCCTGCATAGTGGCCGGCTCGATGATGTCGCAGCGCAGCACCAGCGTCGCATCTTCGGTGAAGGGGTCGAGGTAACCGGTACCATCTTCCGGGCGCAGAATCATGTCGGATTCGTTAATGCCCTTCCAGCCTTCAATCGAAGAGCCATCGAACATTTGGCCATTCTCAAAGAATTCTTCGTCTACATCGCGGGCAGGCACGGTCACGTGCTGCTCTTTACCGCGAGTATCGGTAAAACGCAGATCTACCCATTTAACATCGTGTTCTTCAATTAGCGCGAGAGTCTTGGCTGACATAGTGTCCTCCGGTATGAGCGTGGCTTAAAGCTAACGACAGTAAGCTACCGATAAAAGTGTTGTTCGACAAAATACGTGCTAAACCGCACGTTTGTCATTCTTGTTCGCTCAACGTTTGCCTGACTTTTTTAACAAATCGCTCAGCGAGCATTTCAGACCGGCTATCGTTTTAGCACGCCGCAAGGCTTATGCCTACGACCCGCTAGCCGCTTGCAAATACAATGCAGAGAGCATGCCAACACTGCACCAATATGGCATCAAAAAACAACAACTGTTTGTTTTATAAATAATAAAAAATGGATTTGAATGCCTCTTGATGACGCATAACGGCTAAAAACGGCCTTAGAAGTCACCTCAAAACCTTATAGCGCACCAAAATAGAACAAAAATAACGACCAATGCTCTTTTATAGTGCAAGCAATGCGCTGAGCACTCTTTTCTGGCCCGCAAGTTTTTTTACTTGCTACTCAAATAAACCAGCTACTACAATAAATTACAAATTGATAGATTTGCTCACAAATGGAGTCGGCAAATGGGGTCGGTCTGCTTTATCGTTGATGCCATGGTGACGGGTGAGATGTTGCCACGCCACTTAAAATCCATACGTGAGTCTGGTGTGGCCGATCACTTACTGCCTATTTTGGTAACGACCACTCAAGCCCAGGAGCGCCTCAGTGCTATTGAACAGCGCTACCACGCGCACTCGCTGATTACGCCAGCGCGGCCCCTGGGCGCCCGCCTCAATAAAGCTGCATCTGCCAGTCAAGCGGAGTGGCTCATCATTGCGCTGCAAAAAAAGCCGCTATCTGCCGACCTCTGGGGCGCACTCTACCCACAGCTCAACACGTATACCCTTGATGCCTTGATCATCGGCTTCACCCGGCCAACGCTGTCGGAACGCATCCTGCGGCGCTTATTAGCAAGTGCTTTGATCTTGCCGCCCTATATTGCCGTTAGACGCGCCTGGCTAGAGCGCTTGGGAGGATTTGACCCAGAGCTTGACGATAACAGCGCGATAGACGATTTTCTGCAGCGTTTGCACGCCTGCCCCACCCGCTTGAAAACCTACAGCGGGCACTTGCTTAGCCAAATGGATGAACCAGACGACGACCCTATGCTGCCTAACCCCGAAGCGGCGGTCACGCCACGTCCCTGACACCCTTTCGGCCAGTTCCTGCTAGCGCTTGCCTTATTGCCGTCGTCAATTTACTTACCTTTAATGGCTTACCTTCAACTGCTTGCCGAATAGCATCGCGCCTGCTGTAGTGGTATTCGCCAGTTTATTAAGCCCCACTGACCCCACCACCCCAACCACCATAAGCAACAGCGCGTAGACGCCAACGGGCAACGATAACGGCTCGACAGCCAGATCGGTGAGCACAAAGAACATGGGGTGAGCCAGATAAATACCGAACGAATATGCATTGACGTGGCGTACCCACAAAGGCGCAGGACGCCCCGCCAAGTAGCGCATGGCGCAGAGTGTAAACAGCACGAAGAAGGGAATGACCCACACCTCTTTGGAAGAGAATGCCAGCCAGCCCGCGAAGGTCGCCGCAATAATCAGCGCCACCATCAGCCCCAACCACAGCGGGCGAGCCATTTGCTGCATCCAGGCGGGGCGTGCCAGCAGCACGCTCTCAGGAGCTAGCGGGTAGTAGCGCACCAGTACCAGCGCCAGGAAAAACACATAGATCCACCCCAACGGCGCGATCCACAGCAGGTAGCCGGGCAGATCGACGTCAAACCAGTAGGCCAACCCCCAATACCCCATGCTGATAATACAAGCGCCCCACAGCCACGGCACCGGGTTCAAGCGCCACAGCTGCCAGCGGGTAAACAACCAGTAGGCCACATAAAACTGCATCGCGATAATCAAAAAATAGCCATGCCAGCCCGCGTAGACATAATACTCAATAGCGTTGGCTATTAACCCCACCGGCTCATCTGATGTCTGCAGCCTCGCCCATTCAGCCGTCGAATAAATAAAGCCATACACAAAATACGGCACCATCACATACTTCACGCGCTGGGCAAGAAAACCTTCCGGCACAGATTTATCGTAGCGAACGGCGAACACAAAAACGGCAATAAACAGGAAAATCGGCGTACCCAAGACCAGTGGTATACGCATTAAATCGGTCGCGACGTTATCGAGGCGTTGATTGACGTGATCTAATAAATGAAACAAAAAAACGGCTATACAGCCGTAAGCACGCAACCAATAGATCTCTTCAATTTTCCGCATTGGGCCTCCCGCCGCTACCTACTCCTACCTTGGTATTTTGCATGGCGATAATGAGTGACGTTGCTGTCTGTCGTATTCGTATATGGCTATGATGAACAATAAAAGCCTTCGCGCTGTCCGACCCCATTGAACAGTTTTAATTCCCGGAGGAGACGTGTTCATCCCCAAGCCACCAGTATTCTCGTACCGATTTCACGCCCTACTCACCGCGTTTATTGGCTGGCTGACGTTCAGTGGGCATTCATTCGCCAGCGAGGTCGAGCACCATCAGTTTTTCTCGCCCACGCTAGGTTACGACTACCCCTACAGTGTCTATTTACCCGATCATTATGACGACCAGGCGACAGATGCTTATCCGGTCGTTTATATGTTGCACGGCTCTTTTGGCACCGACCGCGACTGGGTTTCTCGCGGCAATTTACAGCAGGTGGCGGATAGGTTAATCGCCGCCGGGCATATTCCTCCGGCCGTGTTCATTATGCCCGGCAGCCGCAGTTGGTGGGTGGATGGCCACAACGAACCCGCCCGTAGCGCGTTTTTTAACGACCTAATGCCCCATGTGGAAGCGACCTACCGAGTGGGCCAAGAGCGACATCTGCGCGGCATAGCAGGTCTCTCCGCCGGTGGTTACGGCGCGCTCAATTTTGCCCTGGAGCGACCTGAACTGTTTGCCGCGGTGGCCGCGTTAAGCCCCGCCAGCTACGCCCCCCTGCCACCACGCAACTCCTCCGCCTGGCGCCACCCGGCCTTTCGCAATGAGCAGGGCCAGTTTGATCGCGAGCTATGGCAAAACCTTAACTACACCGCCTATTTGGAAGCGTATCGCCTGCGCGTAACCCCCCGCGGCACTGAAGAAGAGGGCGACCTCTCCCCCGTACCGCTGTATATCAGCGCCGGGCGTAGCGATGTCTATGACGCGGAATTCCACGCCCGCATCCTGCGCCAAACCATGGAGCGCATTCAGCCCAATGACGTGCGCCTCGACCTCTACCCCGGCGGCCACACATGGCAGGTATGGCGGGCCAGCCTACCGGCAGCACTCAACTTCCTGTTTCAGTACGTGGGGCAACCGGTAGTTGAAGCACAAACTGAAGCAGACTCGGAGGAAGTAAGCGGTTGAACGCACTACACTAAAGCAACACCCTTCAAAGCACTTTCCAACACAAGGAAGACAGCGATGCACCAGCATATCGAATGGGACGAACCCGGCAGCGCCAGCGTAGCGGAGTACTTTAAAAACGACCCTGATCACAACGCCCCCGACCCAGGCGACATTATTTCCGCCCGTTATCAAGGCGCCATGGTGCGCATCAAAGTAGAAGCCTACCGAGAAGAGGACGCCGTCAGCATCGGCGAAGTCGCCGCCATCATCGACACCAAAGGTGGCCGCCACCAAAGCCACCACAAGCTGGAAGTCGGCCACATCGTCCGCGTACCTGACGACAAACGCGCCATGGAAAACAGGAAAGACGACGAAAAAGAGACATGAACGATTGAGCAGTTTACAGAGTAGCGTCCACAGCGCCTACTGGCAGATCACCTGCAAGGACGCCCATTCGGTTGGCGTTAGGATAGCAGTGGTCTCGCCTTGGTTGTCTGCAAAACGCTGGGCCTGTGCACCGCGCCAGCTGGAAGCAGGGTGTGTAGACAAACGCTCAGAGAGAGCAATATCACCCGCTTCCAGCCCCTCAATCCGGGCAAAAAAGTTGGCAAATCCTGCCGCATCAACGTGCGCCGCAGCGAGTGTTTCTAAAGCAAAACGGTCTGCCTCGACTTCAGCCTCCCGGCTATAGGCAGCAGTTAGCAAATGCTCACTCACCACTGCGGCGCCCGCCAAGTCACCAAACACCATGGTGAGCAACCCAGTTGCTCCCGCCGCACGTAATGCCTGCCGCATGGGATCTCGTCGCTCTACATGGCCAATTTCGTGCGCCAGCACGCCCGCCACTTCCTCAGGGGTCTCAGCCTCTTCCAGCAAGGCACTCAAAATAACCACCTGCCCACCCGGGGCGGCAAACGCATTGACGTCAGAATGATCAAAAACCTGAACGGCGATTTCGTAGTGCATATCACGCTTAGCTGTCAGCCTTTCCAGCATCGTATTTAGCGCCCCCATCCCCTCAGGAGAATCACAGCGCTGCGTGCTTCCGCTTGAACTGTTTAGCACCCACTCGATTTGCTGGGTAACGGCTTTGCCAAAGGCAACTTCACGCTCGATCGGAATAGCCTCAGCCAGGATATTGGCCATGCTCGGCAAGATAACGAACAGCATCAACACAATGGCCGCCACCGCGCCCGTTCCCCATCCCGCCATGCGCAGCCAGGTTCTCTTACGGACATCGCGGCGGAAAAGATCAGGCTGTGTAGCACGCAACCTGGCAATGAAGTCGTTATCAGTGACGATAAGCCGTGCAGGATCTCTCTCGTCAATAGACGGGACATAACGGGTCAAGGTTAGCTGCGCTTTACTCGAACGATCACTAAGAGCACGAAGATCGGCGAGTTCCCAGCGAACAGGTTCAGCGAGTGAGTCTGCGTGGATGACCAGCACCTGCTGGTCATCAAACACCGTAATGCACACCTCATGGCGATAGGCCGTCACGCCATCAAAGAATTGCCCCTGCAACATTAAAATGCGCCAGCGACATCAAGTGCATCAGCCACGCCCTCAGCACCAACGGCCTCATCTGCCTGACGCTGCTGGATTTGACTTAAAGGCTCGGGATTTATAATGCTGAACGTCTGAACATAATGACCCAGTATAGGCTGAGTAATCATCACCATTTTCATTGCCTGAAACAGCAAAAATAAAAAGATATAGCTCAGCGCAGCACCAATGAATCCAACCGTGACTGACGAGATACCAAAATCAAAAATGGCCGTCATGACACTTACTATAAATATTATAAATAACGACATCACCCCCATCCCGACACTTGCAATTAAGTAGATCCGAACAATCTCCCCCGTTCGTGGCTCAGCCTTAAAGCCAACCTCCTCGCCTAACGTCTTGTGGGATGTCATATAAGCAAAACTCTTAACCTGGTAATGCACAAAACCGATAGCCACCCAGATGCTACCAACAAAAAGAATGGCTGACGCCAAGCCGTCATAACCCCAGGAAAAAGCACCTACGCTTACCAGTAGAATGACGACGCCAATAAACAAATGTATTAGCGCTGAGTAAAGACGCGTCCAAGTTCCACCCTGCTTAATACCAACATCACCATAGTAACTCCGCTCGGCCATATACTGCTCTAACTTGAACGTCGCTAACGGGGCAAGCGCCCCTAGCGTGACGACCGTAAGCAATCGGTAGCCAATGGCACGGATCACATAGCCCCACGCGCCTTTTTCCATACTAAAACGAATGCCGCACCACCGCGTTCGACTCATCATGTATCGGCGCTTCTGATAACTGGCATAAAAGAGAAGAGGCAAAACAGCCAGAATATTTATATACACAACAACCAGATAACGGGTTTGCTCCGCAGGATTAGTAGCACTCGACGAGACGTTAAACATCGAAAGGCCGAAGTAGAAGAGTAACATCTGAAACACGCCGAGATACAATGCCAGGATAACCAGAGCAATGAGGAAGCCAATAAACTTCTCAAGCCCTGTTCCCGTGTACTCCAGAGCAGAATTATTGGCGCTTGTAGAACCCCAAAGATACTGACGGATGCGCGTCGTTTGCCAGAAACGGTAAATCCCCAGAGTAAGGACAGTGAGTAAGCCGGTTTTAAAAACCAGAAAAAAAGCGAAAGACTATCAGGCTCTTGACGAGCGACCACGCTTTGCTGTTCAGGCTCGAAGCGATGAGTATCCATGCAGGAAAGATCCATGTCTTTTAACGTTAGTGATATAGCTTAATTTGACGTCTAGCTTAATAAGTATACCTCAACCCCGCATGGAAGCTAAGTAGGATTTGCCATTAATTGCGATTAGACAACCAGAAATCGAAGAAGGACTCAATGCACGCCGCTTATTACGGTTCATGCACATTTCAAGTAGCCGTGATAAGCCTCAAGCGCAGCTGTGCCAAGGACACATATCTTTAAGTGCACTGCTAATGGGGAGACTCGAACTCCCACATTTTTCCGAGCTACCTGAACGGCAATACCCACATTGCCACTCATTACGGATCATGCACTTTTCGAGTAGCGCGGCGTAAGCGTTAGCGCACCCGCGACGGCGGCCCGGCGCGAAAGCACCGCGCAGCGGTGCCAAGGGCATTTACCTTAAATCTAACTCCCGACCATTTAAATGAGCTTTTTTACTCCACTTTTAACGGTTCATCCCCGCCCGTGCGGGGATCGGATCATCACGCTGCCGCTCACTGCGTGCTGCCGCGGTTCATCCCCGCCCGTGCGGGGATCGGGCGGCTTCAACAGTGGCGCGGTAGTCGTCCCACGGTTCATCCCCGCCCGTGCGGGGATCGGGGAGGTGCCACTTTCATTATTTTCAGTTCCCGCGGTTCATCCCCGCCCGTGCGGGGATCGGGTTCACGTAATCCGCAAACCGCGTCTCTTTTTTCGGTTCATCCCCGCCCGTGCGGGGATCGGCGAGATCTACCCCGACCTAGGCCGTGCGGCACCGGTTCATCCCCGCCCGTGCGGGGATCGGTGATCGAGTGTATATGGAAAATGCCTGGGATACGGTTCATCCCCGCCCGTGCGGGGATCGGGCATGGCCGACGATGCCGCCAAGCTGTTCGAGCGGTTCATCCCCGCCCGTGCGGGGATCGGGGCGGGTATTTCTCAAAGCGGTATCCGAAGATACGGTTCATCCCCGCCCGTGCGGGGATCGGTTTGCGACTTGCGCTCAAACGCATCCCATAGGCGGTTCATCCCCGCCCGTGCGGGGATCGGACGCTGCTTCTACCGCCCATAAGTCAGGTTGACGGTTCATCCCCGCCCGTGCGGGGATCGGTCCGAAGACATGGATGCTAAGACCTTTTTCAACGGTTCATCCCCGCCCGTGCGGGGATCGGCTGACGCTTGACCGCGCTGATTACCTGCCCTGCGGTTCATCCCCGCCCGTGCGGGGATCGGTCGGTCGCTTGGATACGGACGACATGGCCCGCCGGTTCATCCCCGCCCGTGCGGGGATCGGATGGCATGCACCACATGCTCTATTTGCGACGGCGGTTCATCCCCGCCCGTGCGGGGATCGGTGGATTGTGACGGTCTGGATCTTCCCGGCCAGCGGTTCATCCCCGCCCGTGCGGGGATCGGCAGCTACGCGATACGCGATTCTGACGCGATTGCGGTTCATCCCCGCCCGTGCGGGGATCGGCGCGCAAAGAGCGATTGAACGTATGGGTCAGGCGGTTCATCCCCGCCCGTGCGGGGATCGGATTACCGTCCCACTTGAAACCGTAGGGCTCATCGGTTCATCCCCGCCCGTGCGGGGATCGGACTTGTTGTAGACAGTTGATCTACAAGAAGAAAATAGCAGATAAAAAATCTACCAGCTATTTTGCTTACTTTTTAAGCATATCAAATTGTTAAAGAACCAATAAAATCAGCTAGTTAACTTGTGGTGGTAAAAAGCGCACCAAACGTAGTCCGTCATGGTCGACTGGCTCTCGGCGGTTTTCTCCATAGGTTTGAAATTCAAAACCGGATTCATGGTTGCTGGCCCAGGCCATAGCTACGTTGCCATCTTCGGCTAGGGCCTCGACCTGCTCCCAAATCATTTCACGAATACGCCTGCTAACATCGCCCACGTAAACTCCGGCTCTAATCTCCAAGAGCCATACTGCCAACCGGCCACGTAGACGAGGCGGCACGGCTTCTGTAATTACCACGAGCATCGCCATTTATCCGCTCCTATGACCGGCATCGCCGACCGAAGGTGGTTCGGGAATCGCAGGCGGTACTGCATCGGGTGCTGGTGGCGGCGGCTGAATATCACCAGCGGCAAGCACATCTTCGATCATGGGGATTAAGCGTTGGAGTATGTGGGATTGCTTGAATGCATCGCGGCAGGCGATACGAACCTCTCTTTCCGGCATAGGCGGATTGCGCGCCGCGACTCTAAAGGCCGCGGGTACCACCGTTTCAAACTTCACGATGTCGGCAATGTCATAAACAAAACTCAATGGCTTGCCGGTGTGCAGATACCCGATGGCGGGGGCGTAGCCTGCTGCCAAAATAGCCGCTTCGGTAATCCCGTATAGGCAGGCGGTTGCTGCTGATAGGCATTGGTTTGCGACATCCGAGGCGTCCCACTGTTTAGGATCGTAACGACGTCCGTTCCATTTAACGCCATACTGTTTGGCTAATAGTTGGTAGGTTTTGCGCACCCTTGCGCCTTCCATACCACGCAGTTGCTCGATGCTGCGACGCGAAGGCGGCTCTTCACCAAAACGCAGCTCAAACATTTTGCGTACTACTTTAAGGCGCAATTTTTCATCTAGCGCTAGCTGCGCTTGGTACAACAACTTGTCTGATCTCGCACCGCCTGGTTGGCCTGCGCTATATAGCCTTACACCAGCATCACCCACCCAAATCAGTAAAGTTCCGACCGTAGCCGCCAGCTTAATGGCGGCATGAGAAACTCGGGTACCCGGTTCAAGCAACAGGCATGCGACCGAGCCCACCGGGATGTGCATACGCTCGCCATTAACGTCGTCAATGACGACGAAAGCGCCGTCGCGCACATCTATCTGCCCCATCCCGATAAAGATCATCGACATTCGGTCTTTTTCGGGAATGGGCTTTAGTGGAATAAAGCCCATATAGTCTCCTAAGGTCGGCGCAGTAGTAGCAAACCACCGCCAAATGCCTTGGCCCGACCAATACCATGGGCCATGGTTTCGATAAGTTTCCCAGGGTTTGTTACTTCCAGCAGGCCTTCGTAATCCATCGTCGAGAACTGAACCGGCTTGCCGCTGCCTTTGTTCAGCACATGTTGGCGGTAGGCGCCCAGCTCTGGCGTCACCGGCAGGCTAAAGCCCCATGTTTCAGCGCGACTTTCGAGCCACTCACGGGCCTTGCCATTCATAGCATCAACACAGGCTTGGCTGGTGCGTTGACCTGGCGGGAATGGCTTTTTGGCTGCCATTAACACATCCGCGCGCTGGCCGCGCTTCCCTGGCACAGAAACCGCTATCGTGGGGTTAGCGCGCAGGCGAAATGCCAGTCTCTCGCCCGCTTTGAGCTCTGGTGCGTAGGGTTTGCTCTCGGCGGTCAGCAAGCCAGGCACTGATGAGGGTTCACGGTCTGAAAGAAGGTAAAATAGCGGTAGCCCTTTAGGGCCTTTACTCTCTTCGGCTTCTTCCAGCTCTTGCCGAAAAATAAATGGCCTTGGCCCTTCGTAGCCGGGGAATAGCTGCCATAAAAGCTGGTGAGCCGTATAGGCTTCCGCGTTCATTACATCAAACAGCTTTTCGCGGGAGAGCCCGTTCAGGTCAACACGAACGCGTGAGAGATACATTAGCGCGCCTCCTCTGCTGCTATGGCCCGACGAAACTCTAACCGAGGGCCAAACTGCCAGCGGCGGCGATTCAGCGGCAAATCCCACACATCATTGTACTCTGCCGCCTGGCCATCGCCGTCTAACCTACTAGCCTCACCCTCCCAGGCGTATAACGCTTCATCGGGAAAACGCAGCGCCACTTTGTCATTGCCGTAGCGTTTGTTTAAAGGTGGGAAGTCAATATCAAGCGCTTCTTTGAGCGTGCTGCATTCTCGCCGTTGGGGTGCAAGCGGCGCAGCGGGCGGGCAGGATTTGCGCCCTAGATAAAGTGGGTAATAGGGCGTTTTGAGCGCTTGCTCAAGCTCAGAAAGCGTCAGGGTTGCCGCTGGCGTTAGCCAGACGGCCACTGTCCATAGACCATCACAGCGATAATCCCGGCTGGAAAGTATGGTTTTTAGCGCATCGCGCGGCCCGCTTAGCTCTTCTTTGCGGGTGTGATAGCTCACTTTTGACTGCGCAGCGGGCATCTGCACGGTGTGATAGTCACGCATCAGCATACCGGGGGTGTACTGTTTTACGCCCATGGCAATGCTCTCGCGCAGTTGCGTTTGGCCTGCATCGTCATCCCGGCGAACACCTAGTGCGGCCCCAAGCAAACCAAGCACGGCACCTTTACCTGGGTAAGTCGCTATAGGACGCGTTTCACCAACCGCGGCTTCGCCCCAACTGGCAAGCGGCGCATAGAGCCGAAAAATAAGATAGTCGGTCATGCCGCCTCCTTACTGGTCGGTTTTTAAGAAAGCGGCCAATTCAGCAAGATTGCCTTTCTTTACATCACCTTTTAGCTGCGGCCCTTCATAGTCAGGCTCGGCACTGATGACAAAACGGCTATCGGCACCTGGTTCATAAGCATCATCAAACGCTTGTGCTTGGCGCTCCAGACATTTGATCGCATCAAGCGTTTGATCCTGCCCCGTCACGGGCCGCAGGTACGCGGTAGAAAGCGAGCGCGGCTGCTGGTTGCCTTTTTCAGCGAGCACATAGCTTGCATGAGCGCGGGAACCGAAACTATTTTGCTTACCTTTTGGGGAGGTTTTGACAGCAGCTTCCACCAGTGCTGCAATCGCTTGGTCGGCTAATTCACTGTTGCCCTGCAAGTTCTCAACCAACTGCTGACGGTCAATGCAGATATACAGGTAGAACAGCCCGGCACCAAAACCAGATTCACCAATATGTGCAGCACCACGGTCTTTATCACCGCTGTTTAAATCATCGACAGCGGTAAAATAATCATCTTCTACTTCAGCAGCGTGTACGGTGATTGCATGGGCCACTTGGCAGGCAGCATCAACGTTATATTCAGGCACGGCAGCCAGCATACGGCCAAACAGCGCTACATCGGCGGCGGCAGGCTTGTGGCGTAAGAGTTTTAATTCATCATCGTTGGGCTCGCGCTTCTCTGCCGCCAGTGTCTCCACCAGTGCGCTAATTGCTTGGCGTTCTTCCAAGCCAACGTGCACTAGCTGCTCAATCTCAAACTCTTTAGGCTCGCCCTTTTCTACTTTACGCAGCTTGCCAAACACGCCCGCTATTTTTTCTGCGCAAGCCCCCGCCATTTTTTGATCAACACCTTTTTCTACTAACTGATCGTAAGCTTCTTTGCCCAGACGCTTAGTACGCGTGCCCACATGCCCAGCCAGTGCTTCTTCAAAGAGCGCAGAGGTACGCCAAGTACGCTTAAGGCTTTGTGACGAGACACGTAGACGCTTAGCACCACCCATCAAGGCAGTTTTGGGGCGTCCCAAATCATCGCGGTTCAGGTTGGCGGGCGGATAAGAGGTCAGCAGGTGCAGTTGAATAAAGTGGCTCATGGATAACTCCGTTAGTGATTTCCATATAAAACTAGAAAGGGTGATAGTCAGTCGAAAAAATCAGTCGCTGCGATGGCTATAGCGAGACGTTGCCGCGAAATAGTCATTTGCCAGTACAAATCCAAGCCGCTGGGTAGGCTTGGCAGACAAACGTCCACGATGCTCGCGCCACCAAAGTGAGATAACACTCGCCAGCAGTACGACACTGATATCTTTCTTATCCGCAAGCGCCAGCGCACGGCGTAAGCGCTGTATAAACTCCTCAGGCGTACGGCAGGAAAGTAACTGTTGAAAGCGCAGCTCGCTCATCAGCGGTTTGCCGGTTTGCTCTTTTTGCTGGCCAAGGCGTGAGGCTAACGACGCGCTCTTCTTTTCTTCGCGCAACTCCGCTGCGATTAACGCGATGCATGACCAAACTTGCAGCTTTTCATCGCGATAATCCGTTTGTTTCGTCGTCTCCGGCAGCATCGCCCATAGCTCGCGAAAACCTTGGGTTAACATCGCGGCCTCCGCGCTATCACAGCGGCGCAGTACCGCTCGTACACCACGGGGTAGCGGTGGCTGAGGTGTCAATGCTTGCAAAACCTGCGGCGGCAGCGTCAACCGCTGCCACCAACGGCGTAGGGCGGCGGCTTCATCCCGTTTCAAAGCAACGAGTGACTTTTTCTCCGCCTCGGTCAATAAATCTTCTTTCTCGGTTGTGTCCGGCGTTAACACATCACTCATCAGGTGTCTCCTGTCGTGGATGCAGCAGAGGCCGCGTTACGTTTGGCCTGCGCGGAGGGGTCAAAATCACCCTGTTGGATAAAGTCACTCACCACTTTGCTACCTTTACTCTTGCCGCCAAGAAAGCTTTGCAACTGCCTATGAGCAGCGGTGGCACGTTCAAGATCCATGCTTTCCTGGGCGCCGCTTAGTGCCAGTTCTTCAAATACGCTCATAGCTTCATGCTTAAGGGCGAAGTACCAACGCTCTGCGATATCGGGAGGAATATGCGGTGGCGGCGAGTCTTGTTGCAGCACCTGCTGAAGGGCTAGCAGCGCTTTAAAAAACTCAGGCTGGGTTGCATCGTAAAATTGGTTATCAATGGCGCTCATATCGCCTTTGGCATCCGATGGCCGCGAAAACCAGGCGTTTTTGACTTGGGTACGTACCATCCAGGCGATGTTGCGCGAAAGCTCTGTCAGTTGATGAACCCAGGTGCGGAGCCTTTCCTGCTGGCCTCGTGGAATTGCTACCAAGGGCATTTCGATGCTGTACCAACCGCGCGGCTTCATGTTGTCCATGTCGTAGCCAAACACCCATAGGCGCGCCTCTCTCAGCAACGCCTGGATGTCTTCGCCATGCGCTCGCTCTTGTGTCACTAGCTTTTGTTTGTGGATATAGCTTTTCAGCACCGCTGCCGCGATTGCACCACTGCTTTCTTCATCATTCAGCACAAAGCCTGACCAGTGCCGATAGCCAAGCCCACCCGGCTGACCTTTGCTAGAAAGTGGCAGTTCATTGGGCTTTTTGGGATCACGTCGGTAGGGGGTTAGCGGATGTAACCATGGGCCGTCGTAGTTGGCCCCCTGTTTTTTAGCGCGTAATTCGCGCACGACCCGCTCTGTTTTTCGTCCGCAAATATCGCACGGGCATTCATCTGCGTCTTCAAATAGCAGCCGGAAGCGACGCGGCATTGACCAGTAAGCATGCAGGGGGTGGGTGTCTTCAGGTAGCACCTCGGTGCCTTTTTTATCGCTTACCCGCGTATCAGCCATCCAGAAAAATAGTGAAGGTTCTTCTGGATGCGGCGTCGACCACTGTTGCCTTTTCCGGGTGGCTTCTTTCTGCGTAATGACGTTTAGCCATAGGCGCTCCCACAGACTGGCATCTGATGACTCCGGCATTACCAGTGTTGTCAGTGGCCCACCGCCACGCAGGCCCACGCGGATACCGGCACCGCCCGCAGGTGCGTTAATCTGCATGGTGTACAGCGCTATGGCCGCGCAGGCGTCACACATCACCTCAACACGGCCGCGCTTTACGAAAAAGTCAGTATTATTTTTGATGCCATTAGCGCCGGGGGCATCAATTAATAAACCGCTGACGGTGGCGTTGTTTACATCCTCAAGCGGATCAAGATCCTGCATAAAGCGAGGGCTGTCGCCATCCAGTTCAAAAGCGCGACTGAAAGGGGCGAACGCTTTCTCCAACGCCTCAACACTCGGAGGCTCCATTAACCAATCAAGCCAGTCGTCATGAGTTTTCGGCGGCAGTGCGGTTTGCAGCAGACCAATCAGGAACTGATAGGCTGCTCCTTGAAAGTCCGCTCGCGGCAGAGCGAGGTTAATAACATCAGGGTCAGCCACGGCTGAGGGTGGGCGATTCTCTACCTCTCCATCTTTTAACAGGAAGGGTAACCATGGGTCGTTAAGGAGATTCATGTACACCTCGATAGTGTCGTCTGGTGTCGGCGCTTCGTTTACACTGAAAAATATTAGGGTTAGTCATAAGGCGGGGAGGATCAGAACAATGGCGATTCATTATGAGCAGGATGCCTACGCCTGGGCGCTTGAACAGGCGGGGCTGCTGCGGGCTGGAAAACTGGACAAGCTGGATCTGGAGCATCTCGCCGAGGAGATTGAGAGCATGGGGAAAAGCGAGCGACGCGCCTTGATTAGCCAACTGGCCCGCTTGCTGATGCACCTGCTGAAATGGGATCACCAACCGGAACGGCGTTCGCGGAGCTGGCGATTGACGATTCAGGATGCTCAAAGCAAGGTGCAGCGCTTGCTGAAAGACAACCCCAGCCTGAAGGCATCGCTGCCTGAACTGATGAACGACGCCTACGATGACGCCCGCCGGGCTGCGGCTATCGAAATGGATCGGGAACCTCAGGAGTTTCCCGAGCATTGCCTTTACAGCTTTGAAGTAGCGATGGACTTTCAACCCAACGAACATTGAACGCCTCATGGCGTTTGCTCCTTACTACCTAACCTTACGCCCCACTGGGTGTCGTAGTCGCACTCAGGGTCGTCGCTGGGCAGCCAAGGCTGGATGTATTTCAGGGCTTTATAGCGTTCTTGAGTGGCAAGCCACTGGCTTTCATAACGGCTTGGTAACGCTGCCAACTTGGCAGCTTGGCTTTGGCGTAGCTTCACCTGACTGAGCATATCAGCATGGCGGCGCTCACCCGCCCAGAGCGCCAGCTCGTTATCATCGGTCAGTGACAGCAGCACCACATTGACCGTGGGCTCCTCCATCAGCCGTGTGCCTATCTCTTGCTCTTCCTGCCACTGATCGCTTTTTACATAGCCCTCTTCAAGGTTGAGTGCGTTGAAGTTTGCCATCGAGCCCGCCGTTCTCTGCATTCCTTTTTGTTCGTAGCGCGCTGCCTGCAGAGCATCAGGAATATAGTCAGATACGGGCCCGTAAACGCCTTCGATAAGATCTCTAGCCTCCTCGGGCATGCGGATTGCTTCCAAACGACGCAGTACCCGCTGGGTTAACCAGCTTAACGATGTGTCACGGTAAACCGCCTGGGTACCTGGCAGCGTACGCTTGAGCCAATGCTCATCGGGATCTTCCGCCCAGGGCGGCGCTAGTACCAGCAGGCGTGGCAGACAGCGCTCCCCACGCTGATGGCGTTGTAACCGCCCTGCCCGCTGAATAAGCAGATCAATGGGGGCAATATCGCTAATCATCACATCGACATCGCAGTCGAGAGACTCCTGAAATACCTGAGTACTGATCAACACTTGACCCTTGCGTTCTTCAGGCGTTGAATCTTTGCCTAAACGCTCAATGACCTGGGACTCAATGCGTTGCCTATCCACCATGGCAAAGCGGCTGTGGAACAGCAGGCAGCGTTCAGGATCAGGGTGCCGGACTTCGATGGCTTCGAATGCACGAATAGCGTCATCTACCGTATTGCGCACCCAGGCGATGCACTCACCGGCCTCTACTGCTGCCAGCACCGCCTCTATCGCCTGTTCTTCTTCGGTTAGCCAAGCGACTTCAACACTCCTGGACACCTCTTTGCGCGAGCCCAGCGGCAGCTCTAACGGTTGCCCTTCGCTCACATGGGTCAGTAAAGGAAAGTCCTCTTTTTGTGGTTTAGTTTTCGGCAGCCCAAGCCCCGTTTGCCAAGCAGCCATTAGGGCGCTGCGCATAGCACGGGGTAGCGTGGCTGTTAGCAAAATAGCACTACCGCCCTGTCGAGCGTGATAGCTAAGCAGTTGGCTCAGCAGGGTCTGCATGTAATTGTCGTAGGCGTGAACCTCGTCAATCACTAATACCTTGCGCGCCAGCCCATACAAGCGCAGCGACTGGTGGCGAAACGGTAAAATGGCCATCAAGGCTTGGTCGATGGAGCCTACGCCCACTTCCGCCAGCAGCGCCTTTTTACGCGAATCCGCTAGCCATTGATTGCAGCGACTAGTCGCCGATAGCTCGCTGGCGGTGTAATCCAAATCAGCAGGCTGAGGCGCGGCAACGGCGGCGACAAAGTCGTCGTTTAAGTCCCGCGCACCGTGGGCAAGGACAAAAGAGGGAGAGGATTCAGCGGTATAAAAGCGGCGATGCAAATTTCCCAAGCGTGAATACATGGCGTTAGAAGTCGCCATGGTAGGCAGTGCGAAATAGAGCCCATCGCCGTGGCCTGCCGCTAATAGGCGCTGAGTCAAAATACAGGCGGCCTCGGTTTTTCCTGACCCGGTGACGTCCTCCAAGATAAACAACTGCGGCCCATCCGTGAGCGCTACTGTCTCGGCGGTATGCTGCAAGGGCGTTGGCGTAATGGATTGTTTGCCAAACCACTCGGCCATGCCGGCGTAAGGCAACGGTTCGGAAACCTTGTTAAACCCTGTTTCTTCCAATGCTTTCTCAGCATTGTGTAAAGCAATTTGCCAATAATCGGAGAGAGGTAGCTGATCTTGAAGGTAGGGAAAGTGATCCTGGTTCGAGCCCAGCCAGTCGCTTAAGGTTGCCCAGCCTGCGATTGACCAGCTTAGCGTCTGCAGGGCATAAACCCACTGTTCGGAAAACAGCTGCTCGATAGGCCACTCTGGTGGAACAACGTTGGCCCAATCGGCAATAAACTGCCGCGTTGCTTCTACATCATCAGCATGTTCATCACGACAGAAGAACCTCTCTATGTCGATATTGCCTGCGCTTACTGGCTGACCGTGATGGCCAAAAAAGGGTGGCGAGAGAACAGAAAAAGCTGCGCGAAGCGCTTTTCGCTCAGCGCGCGTCAAGCTTGTTGACCACTGCAACGTGCCATCTTCAAACCAGTCTAGCCATTTAGCCTCCCAAACCACGTCACCCAAGCGATCATGGCGCTCGGTATAGGCATATTGCGCAGAGGGAGGGACTAATGCCAAGTTTGAGGTTGGTTGAAAAAGTCCCTGAAAGGCTCGGGCGAACTTACCGATATCGTGTAAACCCAACCAAAAAACCAATAGATTACGTAGTGCATCAGGCTCAAGACTTAGTTGCGCTGCCAAGCGTTGTGTCAGCGGTCTATCCGGCGAAAGTAGCAACCAGCCCACCGCCGCAACATCCAGGTTGTGATACGGCAGTAGATGGCACTCCACATCCTGCCCTTTAGCCTGCGCTTTGCCCCAATAGTGATAGTAACTCACCGCCTCCCCTCCACCGTGTTACCAACACCTCATCTAATCATTCTTTATGCTTAAGCGCCATTGACCTTAGTCATACTTCGCCCCTTAAATCCAACCTCGTCTGATGGGATTTGCGTGCTACGCTTAGCGCTACCGCTCCCCGATATAGGCACTTCTTCATGCATGCTTTTCGTCTTTTTGCCGCGCTGGTAACCACCCTGGTGGTCGTTCTGCCTGCCTCTCTCCAGGCACAAGCCCAGGCACCCACCGGTGGCAGTGGAGTGAGTACGATGAGGTATTTGAGAACGGCGCCAGCCACGCCACTGTTTGGCAGTGGGGGTGGACGGGTATTTACGGCACCAGCCTGGCGGTGAACGCTTACCAATCCAGCGAAGCGAGCGACCCGGATGACCGCTTTGATGCCCGGGTGGGCGTGGTGAAATCCGCCCTGGCCGTGGCTGGCATGCTGACCGACCGCCAGCCGCACCCAGCGGCGCTGGCAGAGTATGAGCGCTTGAAAGCCAGCGGCGATTTAAGCGGCGTGCAGGCGCTGGGCTTGCAGCTCGCCCAAGCCGAACGTGAGCGGCGCGGCTGGGGTGCCCGGGTGAATTCACTCGTGGTGAATGGCGTGGCGGGCGCGGTGATTGCCGCCGATGGCCGGGAAAGCGACGGCGCGATCAACTTTGCCACCGGCATGCTGGTCAACGAGTTGCAAATTTGGACACAGCCCCATCAGGCGTCTTCGGCGATTAATCGCTTCCAACCCGCTAATCTATCACTTGGGCCGATCACGATCCCCGGCGAGTACGCGCTGCATGTGGCGCCTCAACAAGTTGGCGCTACCTGGCGTTACTAGGCTTTTTTACCAAACGGCCCACTTCCTCTCTTATGACATGCCTCTCAAGCGCTGATGGCGGTTTGCCCCCAGCGCTTAATCGTTGCCAGCAAGTTGTGAAAGAGTAAAATAATCAGCAATTTTTTAGCGTTTCTAAACGTTATGTTATAACCTATTTGATACGATACGAGGCCACTTGATGAGTGAGCATACGCACCGCCACAACAAGGAGGGCCCCTGCCACTTCTCCCTGATGTCGCTATCGGCGGTTAAACGACTGCTGTTTGTTGCCGTACCGCTGTTGGCGCTTTGGGTTCTAGTGGTGTGGGCTGGTGGGTGGCTGGGATGAGTCAGCGCTCTTTATCACGTTTACAGCTGCACAACCTGCACTTGGCCCAGGCGCGCCGCACGGTACTGGAACATATAGAGGGCGACTTTAAACCGGGAGCCATTACCGCGCTGATCGGCGCGAACGGTGCAGGCAAAAGTACGCTCATTCAGGCCATTATGGGTGAGCTTCGGCCGATTAGCGGCGAAGTGGTCTGCACCGTCGCGAAAGAGCGCCGGGCCTGGCTGCCCCAGCAGCTGGCGTTAGACCTGACCTTCCCCATGAGCGTGGAAGAGCTGGTGATGACCGGCAGTTGGCCCAGCCACGGTGCATTAACCGGCTACTGCGCGGCGCACTACCGCAAGGGGCGCGAGATTATGGCGCGGCTGGGTATTTCCCACCTGGCCCACCGCCCGCTGGGCGAGCTTTCCGGCGGCCAGCGCCAGCGCGCACTGATTGGCCGCACGCTGATGCAGGAAGCCGAGCTGTTACTCCTGGATGAGCCGTTTGCCAACGTGGATAGCGAAACCGTGGATATTTTGATCCGCATACTGCGACAGATGGCGGATGACGGCGCGACGATTATTGTCGTGCTCCACGATATGGATCATCTGCGCCGCCTGGCCGACGAAGTGCTGATGCTCAACGGCGGCCATGGCCGCTGGGTCGCGCCCAGTGCGCTCAATCACCAACATGCACCCGCTCAGGTGGTGCCGTTTACTCTGGGAGGACGCCATGCTGGATCTGCTTAACGCCTGGTTTGTCAGCCCGTTCGATTACGGCTTTATGCGCCGCGCCGTGGTGGGTGGTTTGGCGCTTTCGCTGGCCGCCCCGCCGCTGGGGGTGTTTTTGGTGCTACGCGGCATGAGCCTGATTGGCGACGCCATGGCCCACGCGATTCTGCCTGGCGTTGCGCTGGGTTTCCTGCTGGCGGGGTTTTCGCTACCGATTATGAGCATTGGCGGGGTGCTGTTTGGGCTAATGGTGGCGCTGCTGGCGGGGGCGGTCTCGAAAATGGGCGGCCAGCGGGAAGATGCCGCCATGGCGAGCTTTTTTATTATCTCGCTAGCCGCCGGTGTGATGCTGATTTCGCTGGGCGGCAGCAGCGTTGATCTTACCCACGTGCTGTTTGGCTCGATTCTGGCGATCAACTCCACCGCGCTGCTGCTGATCGCGGGCATCAGTACGCTGATTGTATTGACCCTGGCGGTGGTGTTCCGCGCCTTGGTGGTGGAGTGTTTGGATCCGCTGTTTTTGCGCGGTCAGAGTCGCCGCAGCGGCTGGGTGCACAGTGTGTTTTTGGGGCTGCTGGTGCTGAACTTAACCGCTGGTTTTCAAACCCTGGGCACGCTGATGGCGGTGGGTTTGATGATGCTGCCCGCCACCTCGGCACGCTTTTGGAGTAAGCGCTTAGAGGGCTTGATCGGCATTGCGATTGTGCTGGCCATGGTGGCGAGTACCGGCGGTCTGCTGCTCTCGTTTCATCTGGATATCCCCTCGGGGCCGAGCATTATTCTGCTGGCGGGGTTTGGTTATCTGTTTTCGGCCCTGTTTGGCCGCTACCACAGCTTGGCAGCCAAACTGCGGCGAAAAACCACGCCGTTAACTGTTGAGCACGGAACCTAATTTTTTAGCCTGCATGTTCCCACGTGAGGCTTAACTGTAAGGAGTGTTGTATGTCGCTTGGCTATTTATCATCCTGGTCGTCGCGTTGGTTGGTGGGCGTTTCCGCTCTGCTGACGCTGCCTGCTGCCATGGCTAATGAGCGCGTTCAGGTGGTAACCAGTTTCTCTATCCTGGCGGATATGGTGGAAAACGTAGGCGGCGACCACGTTGACGTAACCTCCCTGGTGGCTGCCGATGGCGACGCCCACGTTTACTCCCCCAGCCCCGGCGATGCACGCTCCCTGGCCAATGCTGACTTGGTGGTCTTTAACGGCCTGCTGTTTGAGGGCTGGATGGAGCGCTTGATTAGCGCCAGCGACTATTCCGGGGCGGTGGTTACCGCCACCGATGGTATTCAGCCGCTCTCTTTTGCTGAACACGATGACCATGACGGGCACGACCATGAGGGCCACGGGCATGACGAGCATGCTCACGAAGAGCATGGACATGAGGAGCATGGCCATGAGGAGCATGGCCACGACGACCACGATCATGAAGAGCACGATCACGCAGCGCATGCGGATGAGCACGCGGGGCATGAGCATGGTGATGAGGATCCCCACGCCTGGCAGGATATGCAGCAAGCTAAGGTGTATGTGGCCAATATCCGCGATGGTTTGATCGCCGCCGATGCCGATAATGCCGACACCTACCGCGCCAATGCGGAGCAGTACTTACAGGAAATGGCCGAGGTAGACGCCGAGATTCGCGCGCTGATTGACGAAATTCCGGCCTCCACCAGCGTGATTACCGGCCACGACTCCTTTGGCTACTTCTCAAGCGCCTACGGGGTGACCTTCCTCTCCCCGGTGGGGCTTTCCACGGAAGCCGACCCCAGCGGCGCCAGCATGGCGGCATTAGTGGATGTGATTGAGCAGGAGAACGTGAAGGCGCTGTTCCATGAGAACATGACCAATCAGTCGATCATCACCCAGCTCGCCGAAGAGACCGGCCTGCCGATTGCGGGCACGCTCTACGCCGATGCACTGGCATCAGAGGGCGAAGCGAGCACTTACCTTGGCATGATGCGCCACAATGCTCAGGTGCTGCACGATGCACTGGCCCAGCCTGGTCATGAGGAGTCCGGACATGACGACCATGAGCATAGTCACGATGACCATGACCACAGTGAGCATAGCCACTAAGCCGTTGGTACTTAATTGTTGATTGCCGTGAGCAGCCACTCCCGGAAAGAGGCCATGGCGCGGGTTTCCGGGCGTGTCTGCAGGCGCGTCAGCCAGTAACCGCCCAGACTGACCGCGGTGTCGAAAGGCTGTACCAGCGCACCACTGTTCAGTTGGCGGGGGAACATTAGCGGGGGGGCCAGCGCCAAGCCTGCCCCTTGTAACGCGGCCTCCACCATGGCGATTGAGGAGTCAAACACAATGCTATTGGTCATCGGAAAGCTGCCTGGTAGCCCCGCCGCCAATAGCCACTCTGTCCATTCGTCGGCGCGATATGAGCGCAGCCAGGTCTCGCCTAGTACATCCGCGGGGGTGTTAAGCCGGGTGGCGATCTCAGGGGTGCACATTACCGAGAGCGACGCCGGTAGCAACGGCTGCGCTGCCGTACCGTGCCACGCCCCGGTGCCAAAGCGGATCGCAAAATCGAGGCCTTCGCCAGCCAGGTCTGCCCGGTTGTTATGGGTGGAGAGGCGCAAATCGGCATAAGGGTATTTGGCCTGAAAATCCGCCAGCCTTGGCAGTAGCCAACCCACGGCAAAGGTGCCCACCACTCCGACGTTCAATACTTCCCGGTAGCTACTCTCGCCCACCCGATTCAGTGTGTGGGAGATCTGGTCGAATGAGCTCTTCATCACCGGCAGCAGCAGCTCGCCCTCCTGGGTAAGCATTAGCCCCCTGGGCAAACGTTTGAAAAGCGGCACCTTCAACTGTGATTCGAGCAGTTTGACCTGGTGGCTAACCGCCGCCTGGGTAACGTGCAGCTCTTCTGCCGCGCGGGTAAAGCTTAAATGCCTGGCCGACGCTTCAAAGGCGCGCAGCGCCTTCAACGGCAGGTAGGGACGCACCACCTTGACCCCCAAATTTTTCTAATGGCTTATGCAAAATTTCACTGTTTGTGGATTGCCGCAGCGCCCCGTAAGTTAACCACTGTCATACGCTTTGCGGCTGGACATAACGCCCAGCATTTTCCCAGCAATCATCACAACAGGATTTTGGTATGCGTAAGATGTTAGCAGCAAACTGCGGCCTTATCATGACAGGTTCGCTTCTATTCAATAGCTCTGCCTGGGCATCCGACACGCCTGAAAGCGCCGACCTTGAGGCGCTGGTGAACGATACTATCGCGCCGTTGATGGCCGAGCACCGTATCCCAGGGATGGCGATTGCGCTGAGCATCAACGGTCAGCAGCACTATTTTAATTATGGGGAAGCCGATCAGGAAGCGGGTACTCCAGTCACAGAGGAGACGCTGTTCGAACTCGGCTCGATCAGTAAGATCTTCACGGCGGCGTTAACAGGCTATGCCCAGTCCAGCGGTGCGCTCTCGCTTTCCGACCCGGCCAGCCAGTACCTGCCTGAACTGGCAGGCAGCGCCTTCGATGAGATTAGCCTGTTGGAGCTGGGCACCTACACGGCAGGTGAGCTTCCACTGCAGTTCCCTGAGGGGGTACAAAACGAAGAGCAGATGATCGACTTCTATCGCCAGTGGCAGCCTGAGTCCCCCCCTGGCAGTCACCGGCTCTATTCCAACCCGAGCATCGGGCTGATGGGCTATTTAACCGCCCAACGCCTTGGCCAGCCCTACGACACCTCGATGGAAGAAGCGCTGTTCGCGCCGTTGGGGCTCGAACATAGTTTTTTCCAGGTGCCTGACGCACAGCAGGCGAACTACGCCTACGGCTACTCGAAAGAGGACGAGCCCATACGGGTCAACCCTGGCGTGCTGGATGCTCAGGCCTATGGCCTGAAATCCACCGCCGCCGATGTGCTGACGTTTGTGGAAGCCAATATGGGTGCAACGGCGCTTGATGAGCCATTGAGCCAAGCCTTGGCGACTACGCGCACAGGCTACTTTGAGGTTGGCAATATGACGCAGGGCCTGGGCTGGGAAAGTTACGCCTACCCGGTGGCGCTTGAGCAACTGCTAGAGGGTAACTCCCTTGAGATGATCCTGGAGCCCAACCCCGTCGACCGCCTAACCCCGCCGTTAGCCCCCAGGCAGCAGGCACTCTACAACAAGACCGGCTCGACCAACGGTTTTGGTGGCTATGTGGCCTTTGTGCCCAGCGAGCAGGTCGGTATTGTCATGCTGGCCAACCGTAACTACCCCAATCAGGCGCGTATCGAGGCAGCCCACCACCTCCTTTCCGAGCTGACTGAAGCGCCCTAAGTAGGCCACCCGACCACCTAACGCCGCCTGCGGGCGGCTTTTTTATGGCCATATAGCGAAGATCAAACAACCGAAAGTTGCATTTTTTGCTATCAATAAGGAGACTAGTCCCCCTCCTCCCCGTCACTTACCTTCACTGCGAAGAGCCATTCCCATGCGTCTAAACGCCGATTTTAGCCACTTTGCCTGTGTTACCCCGGAAGAGTACCAGTGGGTCGACTCCCCCAGCGCGGGGGTAGAGCGCATGATGTTTGACCGAATTGGTGACGAAGTTGCCCGCGCGACCAGCCTCGTTCGCTACGCCCCCAACACCCAGTTTGAGCGGCATACCCACGGTGGCGGCGAAGAAATTCTGGTACTGGAAGGTGTGTTCGCCGATGAGCATGGGCGCTACGCCGCCGGCAGCTACTTACGCAACCCCATCGGTACCGGCCATACCCCGCAGATTGGCGAAGAGGGCGCGCTGATTTTTGTCAAACTGCATCAGTTTGATCCTAACGACACGCTCCAGCTGGCGGTGCCCGCCCACCGGCTGCCCTGGCAGCCAGACCGGCGCCCGCGCATCGCCTACAAGATGCTGCACACCTACAAACAAGAGCGCACCAGCCTGGAACGCTGGTCGGCGGGCACTTCCATTACCTACCCCACGCTGCTGGGCGGTCTCGAGTTTTTGATTCTGGAAGGCACGCTAAGCGATAGCGAGCAGAGCTACACTGCGGGCACCTGGTGCCGCTACCCGAGCGGTGCAGCGCCAGCGCTAACGGCTGGTGAGGATGGGGTTATGATGTACCTCAAACGGGGGCACCTGCCGCCCGCTTGAGCGGTTAGATTCAGTGTCAGGC
Organism: Halomonas sp. BDJS001; assembly: GCF_026104355.1. Classification (NCBI taxonomy): domain Bacteria; kingdom Pseudomonadati; phylum Pseudomonadota; class Gammaproteobacteria; order Oceanospirillales; family Halomonadaceae; genus Halomonas; species Halomonas sp. BDJS001. Next base: position 195,968 of record NZ_CP110535.1, on the reverse strand, counting down.
GCGGGACAAGCCTAAAAACGGCAGTAGCGTCAGGGCAGCAATAAGTCCCACGGCGAGTAGCACTAGCACGACCTGCAACGGGTGAGCGGCCAAGCGACTCCACAGCGTCTCGGCGTTACCCCGCTCAACCGCCGCCTGGTGCTCGCGTTGGGCGCGCTCAAGGCGTTCCGCCTGATAGGCCTCTAACGCCGCAATGGCAGCGTCATGTTGATGCGGGTTGCGCAGCCAAATAGCATCGACCCCCAGGCGAAAAAAGCCCGCCTGGGTCTCATAGGTATCAAAGCCATGGGCGGCGAGCAGGTCACGCACCTCCATGGCTTCTTCGTCGGTCACATGGCGCAGCCGGAACAGTAGTTCAGCCATTGGCGTGCCTCAGTCGCTTTTCCCTACCATCAGGTCTGCCTGAATCACTTCGATCCAGTAACCGTCCGGGTCTTTAACGAAGATAACATCTTTCATCTTGCCCTGGTCAGCGCGTTTCACAAAGGTCACGTCGTGCTCGTCGAACCACGCCTGGGCCGCTGCCAAATCCGGTACGTTAAAGCAGATATGCCCGAAGCCCTGGGGCTGCGCGTTGCCATCGTGGTAGGCAAAATCTTGCTGGTCTTCAGTGCCCCAGTTGTGGGTCAGCTCTAGCAATCCTTTCTGGCTAAACGTCCAGGCGGTACGCGCTTGGGCATCTTCGGGCACGCTGTCGCTGGGCTCTACATTGGCCAGGAAGTAGAGCGAAAACTGCATCTCTTCGAAATCCAACCGCCGCATTACCTGCATACCAAACACTTTTGAGTAGAACGCCAGTGCTCGCTCAGGGTCTTTCACTCTCAGCATGGTGTGGTTTAAACGAAACCCTTGGGTTTGGGGTGGTGTGGCCACAACGCCGGGATGCTGCTCGCCTTGAAAACTCATTTTGCTCTCCTGTCGCTGATGCTGATCATTAGATCCATTCGCCTCACGTCCCGTTTACCATGGGGGCTTTAGGGCCATAATACCAGCCCTTACAAGCATGTAGGATTCACCAACTCAGTATCACATTAGGCGCACTGGCAATACTAAACAGAAACCCTACACTTATTATTCATAAGCTCTACAAAAAGCAGTTTCCGCAACATGAGTGATGCCCCACCTTTGAGGCGTCCACAGGAGTTTTTCATGAGTGCGATCGATATGACGCTGGGTGACCGCCTGACGCTAAAACAGCTTTCCAATGCGCTTCATAACGGTTTTTCGCCAATTGTTGAAGTCGAGTCGATGGATGGAATCTACAAAGTACGTTTTCATCATGCTAACGGCGTGTCTGAGCTTAGCGATAACAAGGGCCACGTCAGCACTTTCCTGGGCACCGGTGAAATCCGCGATACCCTGGGCCAACTGGGCTTGACCCACGGCGTGCTGACCTTCGCCGACCAGTGTGGTGACGAGATGATTGGGGTAGAGGGTAAAGCGATGACACCTGATGAAATGCTTACCTACGGTACACGTATTTCGTTTCGTTAGATGCCAGAGACCCGGCAAGGTTATCCAATAACGGATACGAGGGCAGGTTGAAGCGAGGGCCTTTCGACCAGGGCCGGAAAAAGTTTCATACATTTCCGGCATTTCCACCCTCCATGGCGGTCAGATGGCGAAAGTAGCGCCCAAGGACGGGTTAACAGCGCCCTCGCGTAAACCTGCGCTCGATAACGAGATGTGCGATGGCGTAGGAGGGCTTTACAGGGCGACTTCAGGCAAGGATAGTAATCCCTCGACAGGGGCGCCCTTCGTTACGGTTGGGCTGAGAAGCACCCTTTGAACCTGAACCGGATAACACCGGCGTAGGGAGTCGTGGTAACGCTTACCACCTCCCTGCCGGGAGGATGCTATGACTCTACGCCCGCTTGGCGATTACCTTGCGACGCTGCGCGCAGCCACACCGCTGGTTCACTGTATGACCAACTATGTGGCCATGAACAGCACTGCCAACCTGCTGTTAGCCACCGGCGCGTCGCCCGCCATGCTGCATGCGCCTGAAGAAGTGGCTGAATTCACGGCTATTTCCGCGGGGCTTTCGATCAATATTGGCACGATCTCCTCCCACTGGGCCGATGCGATGCTGACCGCCACAGCGACTGCTGATCAACACGCAATTCCTTGGGTACTGGATCCCGTCGCCGTTGGCGCCACGCGCTATCGCCAAACGCTGTGCACGCAACTGCTGGCCAATAAACCCAGCGTGATTCGTGGCAACGCGTCTGAAATTCTTGCCCTTAACGGTTTAGCTAGCCAAGGCCGCGGCGTGGACACCACAGCCGCCACCGACCAAGCCGTGGATGCTGCGATAGCGTTAGCGCAAAAACACGGCTGTATTGTCGCGATGACCGGTGAAAGCGACTGGGTGACGGACGGCAAACAGCACTACCGCATTAACGGTGGCCACCCTTTGATGCCTCGCGTAACAACGCTTGGCTGTGGGCTGAGCGCGCTAGTGGCGGGATTTGTGGCTGCCAGCCGCGATGCCCCACTGGGTGCAACGGCAGCCGCACTGGCCTGCTTTGCGGTCACAGGGGAGCGTGCAGGCAGCCACGCCAACGGACCTGGTAGTTTTCAAGTGGCACTACTGGATGCGCTTTATCAACTCACTCCTGACGACCTCACTACTTATGCCCAACTGGAGGCAACCCATGCCGCTTGATCTATCGCTCTATTTGGTCACCGATGCCCCGCTCTGCCGAGAGCATGGTTTGGAACAAACGGTTGAGGCAGCGGTAAGAGGCGGCGTCACCATCGTGCAGTTGCGTGACAAGCATGCCAGCGATGAACAAATGACCGCCCAAGCCAAACGGTTAAAAGCACTTCTGGCGGGCACCGGCGTGCCGCTGATCATTAACGACCGCTTGCAGGTGGCATTAGAAAGCCAGGCAGATGGACTGCATGTCGGCCAGAGCGACGTCGCCGTTCAGGAAGCGCGCCGGGTGTTAGGTGAGCAGGCGATTATCGGCTTGTCGATCAATACCATCGCCCAACTGCAAGCCACGCCGTTTGAGCTGCTTGATTATGTCGGGATTGGCCCGGTGTTTGCCACCCAGAGCAAGCAGGATCACGCCCAGCCCATCGGCTTTGGTGGCTTGGCTGCGCTGGTCAAGGCGTGCCCACTGCCCAGCGTGGCCATTGGTGGGCTGAAAGCGGATCATGCGATTAGCGTACAGCGGGCAGGAGCGAATGGTTTAGCGGTGATATCGGCTATTTGTGGTCAGCCCGACCCTTACCAGGCAGCGCGCGCTTTTCAGGTTTTCCAAGCTGCTTCGGCGTCATGAATCAGTTGGAGCATATCGTCGCTTTTGTGCGGGTAGCCGAGCTGGGTAGCTACACCCGCGCTGCCGAAGCGCTGGATCTTTCCCGCACGCGGGTATCCCGTCAGGTCATGGCACTGGAAGAGACGCTGGGGGCGCGTCTGATACAGCGCACTACGCGACGGCTACACCTCACCGAAGCCGGGGAGCGCTATCTGGTTCGCGCCCAAGGGATTCTGCAAGCGCTCGATGAAGCCGCCGCCGAGGTGGGCCAAGGTACCAGCGATGTGCGCGGGCGGCTGCGGGTGAATGGGCCGATGAGCTTTGGCACCCGCTACCTGGCGCCACTCGTCGCTCAATTTATGCAGGCCCATCCAGCGCTTGAAGTGCGTCTGGATCTGAACGACCGCCGCGTCGACCTGCTGGAAGAGGGGTATGACTTGGCCATTCGTATCGGCAGCCTGCCTGATTCCAGCCTGGTGGCACGACGTCTGACCCGCTGCCGACTGCTGTTTTGCGCCTCGCCGGAGTACCTTTCCATCCACGGTGAACCCCGCAGCGTTAAAGACCTTGCCGAGCACCGCTGCCTGCGCTATCGCAGCGGCCAGCAGAGCGCTGACTGGCAGATTGCCACACAGTCGTTGACGGTCAATGGCCCGCTGGAAAGCAATAACGGCGATGTACTCACCCACGTCGCGGAAGCAGGCCTGGGCATCGCTCAACAGCCCAGCTTTCTGGTTACAGAGAGTATCGCCAGCGGGCGTTTAGTGCCCATTTTGGCCAATGAGCCACCGGTGAGGCTCGATGTGCACGCGCTCTACCCCGCCCGGCGCTACCTGCCCGCCAAGGTGGAGCGCTTTATCGACCTGCTTACCGAAGCATGGGGCGATCCGCCGGTTTGGGAGCAAAACATTGGATTGTCGCCAATTTCGCAACAGTGATGTGCAAAATAAGCTGATTATCTCGATCTTATCCGGCTGTAAAGTAGCGTCATCAACCACTCGATGGAAGCTACTCCTATGACAACGTATACTCACTCCACTCCCGCTTTACAGCCCTCTCTACAGCCCCATGCCATCTCGCTACTGCGTGTTGCGTTGGGTGTGATGGCGCTGGCCCACGGTTTGCTCAAGGTGTTTGTGTTTACCCTGCCCGGCACCGTCGGCTATTTTGAATCACTGGGTTTACCCGGATTTCTGGCCTACTTGACCATTGCAGCCGAAATCGGCGGTGGAGCCGCCCTGATTCTGGGTGTGTACACCCGTTGGGTGAGCCTGGCCCTGGTGCCGGTACTGCTTGGCGCTGCCTGGGTGCATCTTGGCAACGGCTGGATGTTCTCAAATGCCGGCGGCGGTTGGGAATTCCCGATGTTCTGGACGCTGGCGTTAATCGTGCAAGCGGGCCTGGGCAGCGGCCGCTGGGTGTTAAGCCCCCGCTTCGCCTAACACCTAACCCTATTGCCAGCCCTTGCCTCACCGCCAGCGCTGGCAATGCTGCTGTGGAGACTTACTCATGTTACCTAGCCTATTTATCTCCCATGGTTCACCCATGCTGGCGCTTAATAAAACCCCGGCTCACGACTTCCTCCGCGAACTGGGCACACAGCTGTCACCCAAGGCGGTGGTCGTGGTGTCGGCACACTGGGAGAGCCTGGCGCTCAAGGTTAGTACCAGCGCCAAGCCGGAGACCATCCACGACTTTGGCGGCTTCCCACGGGCGCTTTTCGAGTGCCAGTACCCCGCCCCTGGCGAACCTGAACTGGCTGAACGGCTGGCCCTGTTACTGGGCGCCGAGCGGGTAGAGCGTGGCCTTGATCACGGCGCCTGGGTGCCCCTTTCGTTGATGTTTCCTGATGCCAATGTGCCGGTTGTTTCACTTTCGCTACCGGTGCGCTGGAGCAATCAGGAACTGGTCGCGCTGGGCGAGCGCCTGTCGGCACTGCGGGGAGAAGGAGTATTAATTATCGGCTCGGGCAGCCTGACCCATAACTTGCGTGAACTCATGCCCCAGGCGAGCCCTATGCCCGCCTGGGTCGATGAGTTCGCCACTTGGGTAAGCGAGCGTCTTATCGCCAATGATCGCGACGCACTGCTTAGCTGGGAGCGCGCACCCAAGGCCCAGAAGAATCATCCCACCCCAGAGCATTTCCAGCCGCTGCTGGTGGCTATGGGGGCGGGAGGCGAAGCTAGCCAGCTGCACCACAGCGTGGAGCACGGGGTGCTTGCCATGGACGTTTATGCCTTTAGCTGATCGCTACCCCTAACGATTCAGGTGGTTCTGCTTTGGAAGGCGTGAGATCACGCATTAACAGCGCAAACTCAAGCTGTTCAGGAGTGATGCTGATCTGGGGGAGGGGGATTCGTACGCGATGTCCCGAGCCAGGCGCTGCGTTTTGCGCTTCGCCTTGTAAGCTCTCGATATGCTCGAGCACGAAGCGGTGATTGCCACCTGGCAGCATAAGCTCCATGCCATCCCCCACTTCAAAGCGATTTTTAACCTCGACTTCCAAGGTGCCACGAGTCGGATCAAAACCCAGCACTTCACCGACGAACTGTTGGTGAACGCCAATGGAGTGCCCCTGCTCATAGCGCTGGAACTCGCCGTGAACATGGCGCTGATAGAAGCCCTCGGTGTAGCCTCTATTCGCCAGGTTTTCCAGCTCATCCATTAACCGTTTATTAAAGGGACGCCCAGCGACGGCGTCATCAATAGCCTGCCGATAGACTTGCGCAGTACGCGCGACGTAATAATGGGACTTGGTGCGTCCCTCGATCTTTAGCGATGCCACGCCCATTTGCGTCAGCCGAGCCACATGCTGCACCGCGCGCAGATCCTTCGAGTTCATAATGTAGGTGCCGTGCTCATCTTCATAGACAGGCATCAGCTTGCCGGGGCGGGAAACCTCCTCAATCAGCGCCGAGAGCTCGTTCTGGGTGTCGGCGGTTGCGGTGCCAACTCCCTGGGCGGCGATCAATTCGCCGTTGTCATCTTGGGTCGCCGCTATGGTGTTGTACTTCCAGCGACACGCGTTGGTGCAGGTGCCTTGGTTAGGGTCGCGATGGTTGAAGTAGCCCGATAGCAGGCAGCGCCCTGAGTAGGCGATACACAGCGCGCCGTGAACAAAGGTCTCGATCTCTAAGCCTGGGCACTTGTCACCTATTTCACCGATCTCCTCCAGTGACAGCTCCCGAGACAGAATGATGCGGCTAATACCCTGCTGCTGCCAAAATTGGGCGGCAGCCCAGTTGACGACATTCGATTGCACCGAGAGGTGGATGGCTTGTTCCGGCCAACGTTCGCGTACCATCATAATCAGGCCGGGATCCGACATAATCAGCGCATCGGGCCCTGCCTCAATTACCGGCGCCATATCCTGTAGGTAGGTTTTCAGTTTGCTGTTGTGAGGGGCAATGTTGGATGCCACGTAAAACTGCTTGCCCCGGGCATGGGCGTACTCAATCCCGCGATGTAAGTTATCAATTTTAAAATCGTTGTTGCGCACCCGCAGAGAGTAGCGCGGCTGCCCCGCGTAAACTGCATCAGCGCCATAGGCAAAGGCGTAACGCATGTTCTTGAAGGTACCGGCGGGGGAAAGCAGTTCGGGAGCTTGCTTCAGTCGTTCGGGGGCTTGCATAGAGGGTCACCGCGATCAGGACGATGGCACGCAGCGGGCTGCGCCGAAAGGGCTGGATTATAACCAGCCCAAACCCGCCGTTTTGGCAAGCTCACGGCTTCCGTGACCTGGATCAAAAAGTAACCTGTGTTTACGCCGTTGGACGACGTTTCAGGGTCGTGCGCCGGTCATGATACGCCACCGCTAACCCGCTGCCCATTATCAAGGCGCTGCCTACCCAGACCCAGAGATCCGGCATTTCACCCCAAAACCACCAACCCAACAGTACCGCCCAGAGCATAGCAGTGTAATCAAACGGCGCGGCGATGGCCGCAGGGGCAAACCGAAAGGCCAGAGTGATAAACGCAGTGGCCGCAACGCCCAATATGCCCGAAGCGAAAAAACCTACCCAGTGCCAGGGGTGGGGCGTCTGCCACACCCAGGGCAGCGTTAGTCCGGTAATCACCAATGGCACAAAGGTCATATAGAACAGCATCGCCCAGAGGTGTTCGCGGGCGCCGTAGCGGCGTGCGGTAATCATCATTAAGGCATAAAACAGCGCCGCGGCTACCAACACCAGCGCGCCCACCTGGAAGGCGTCACCATTAGGACGCACCACGATCAGCACACCGACAAACCCCACGAGTGATGCAATAAGTACCGGTGGATCAATCCGCTCACCCAATAAAGGCACTGACAACAAAGTGACAAAAAGCGGCGCCACAAAGGCGATCGCTGTGGCTTCTGCCAAGGGTAACAGCGTTAGCCCCCATACGAAGCAGGCCATGGTGGCGGTATAGATCAGCCCGCGCAGGAGATGGACGCCCGGCCGTTTTGTGCGCAGCTTGCGTAAGCCACCGGCAAAATGGGCAAGCAGTGCAATCAGCGGTAGCGATACCAAGGTACGGAAGAAAATAATCTGCAGCGGCGAGTGTACTTCCCCTAACCATTTGGAAACCGCGTCGCCCAGGGCTAAAAACAGAACCCCCAAACACATGCAGAATATGCCTTTCAGTGAGGTTGTCACCGCGATCTCCCTGTCCACTGTTCAACACCCAAAAAAAACAAAAACCCCGCCAATTAGCCATTGACGGGGTGATGACGGCCCATCCTTTTATAAGCTGGCGTTAACGACCATACAGTCCATGCCTTGGGAGTGCAGCTCTCGGCAGGCCTGGCGAGCGCGCTGCTCGTCCAACGCCATTAGCCGGGCGCGATAAACCGGGTTTTGGCCCTCTACCGTGTCCACAGCGACGCGTCCGCCTAAACTCTGGGCGATGCGTTGAGCCGCTTGCTGGGCCAATTGCCGCGCTTGGGCTTCGCGACTAAACGCGCCGACTTGCACACCCCATCCGCCACCCGCTTCGTTATTGGCGGCGGCCATCTGACGTTCCCGCTCAATAAACGCTTGTAGAGGGTCAGGCTGCGGCTCTTCGCTGACGGCAGGGGGGCGCTGAATGGTGACTATATCGGCTAGCTGCTCTTCAAGGTCAACCACCGGCGTCGAGGGGGTGGCGTTGGCCGCTGGCGACAAGGTAGTGGTTTCGACCACCGCTAATAGGGGTTGCTGGGGTGCGGGCTGCGGTGGTGCAACTGGCTGTGCAGGGGGCGCAAAGGCCATAAATTCCCGCGAGAAATCCGTGTCACCCATCCAGTTTCGCTGGTCACGCAGCGATGCGCGCAGGAAGCTGCGGTCGAGTAGGTTGGCCATGTGGGTATCCCGGGACTGGGATGAAAAACCGCCCATCACCACACCGACCAATCGCCGGTTACCGCGCATTGCGGTGGTCGCCACGTTAAAGCCAGAGGCACGAATAAAACCGGTTTTTAGGCCATCGGCGCCCGGGTAGTCACGCACCAGGCGGTTGTGGCTGGTATGCCGGGTGCCGCGGTAGGTGAACTCTTGCAAGCCGAAGTAGTGGTAGTATTGGGGAAAATCCTGCATTACGCGTACCGAGAGCGTTAGCATGTCACGGGCCGTGGTGATTTGGCCATCATCCGGCAAGCCGGAAGCGTTGCGAAAGGTGGTGGCGTGCATGCCCAGCTCGCGCGCCTTGGTGGTCATCATTTGCGCAAAATTCGCTTCGCTGCCGCCGAGGGCTTCGGCGACCACGGCGGCAACGTCATTCGCTGAGCGAACTGCGAGTGCACGAATGGCGGTGTCCACAGGAATCGAGCTGCCGGCAGCCAGCCACAGTTTAACAGCGGGCTTGGCGGCCGCGTAAGCGGAGACAGGCAAGGGTTGATCCAGGCGCAGCGTACCCTCTTCTAACGCTTCAAAAGTGAGATAGAGCGTCATCATTTTGGTCAGCGACGCAGGGTAACGCTGATCGTCAATATTCTCGGCGTAAAGCACTTCGCCATTGTCCAGATCCACGACGATACCCGCGTAACGCGGGTTGTCGGCATGCGCAGTGGTGACCATCGCGAGTATGAGCAGCATTAGCATACTCAAAAACCCTATTGCCGACGCTCCCCCGACAGCGCTTTTTATCCTCGCATACATACCTGCCCCTTGCTTGTTATCAATGCGCTAGTACTAACTACTGTTTGAACACCCTGCCACAGCTTCACTACCATGCCACACTCTAGGGACAACGCAAGGCTTGGGCAGGCGGAATAGCACCGCTCACTACGTTTAATAATATGCCGAGTATAGGTGATTAACAGGCAGTTAAGCGCAGAAAAAGAGAAGATTAATGCGTCCATAAAAAAACCGACCCTCTAGGGGTCGGTTTTCATTCGCTACCAAAGAGGCTCTGGCGCAGAGGATTACTCTTCTGCAGCGGCTTCTTCAACAACCGGACGGTCAACTAGCTCAACGAACGCCATAGGCGCGTTGTCGCCGGTGCGGAAACCGCACTTGAGAATACGGACGTAACCGCCCGGACGCTCGGCATAACGCGGACCTAGTTCGTTGAACAGTTTGCCGACGGCTTCTTTAGAGCGCGTGCGGGCAAACGCCAAACGACGGTTTGCAACGCTATCCTGCTTAGACAAGGTGATCAGCGGCTCGATGACGCGACGCAGCTCCTTGGCTTTCGGCAGGGTTGTCTTAATGACTTCATGCTCGACCAGCGAGACAGACATGTTCTTGAACATGGCCTGACGATGCGAGCTGGTGCGATTCAGATGACGACCACTCTTACGATGACGCATGGTTGTAATTCCTTACCAAACTGGGACTCAAGTCGACGCTCACGCGGAGGCCTTGTCGTCCTTCAGGCTAGCGGGTGGCCAATTTTCCAGCCGCATACCGAGGGACAAGCCACGCGCCGCCAATACGTCTTTGATTTCATTCAAAGACTTTTTACCGAGGTTCGGTGTCTTCAACAGCTCCACTTCTGTGCGCTGAATGAGATCACCGATATAGTAAATATTCTCGGCTTTTAGGCAGTTCGCGCTGCGAACGGTCAACTCAAGATCGTCTACGGGGCGCAATAGAATTGGATCGACATGATCCTCTTCCTCTTCGACTTCCTGCTCTTTATCAGCTTCCAGGTCGACGAAGGCGGCCAGCTGCTCTTGCAGGATGGTCGCACTGCGACGGATAGCCTCTTCCGGATCCAGGGTACCGTCGGTCTCCAGATCGATAATTAACTTATCGAGATCGGTGCGCTGCTCGACACGAGCAGCTTCAACCGAGTAGGAAACACGGCGGACAGGGCTGAAGGTGGCATCCAGCTGCAGGCGGCCAATGGCACGTGTCTCTTCATCAGAGCCGCGCGCGTCAGCCGGCTCGTAGCCACGACCCAGCGCTACCTTAAGCTGAATTTTCAGCTCGGCACCTTCATTGACATGAGCAATGATGTGGTCCGGGTTGACGATTTCGACGCTATGATCAAGCGCAATGTCGCCAGCAGTGACGACGGCTGGGCCCTGCTTGTTCAGCGTGAGCACCGCCTCATCGCGGCTGTGCATCTTGATCGCAACATCTTTCAAGTTCAGGAGGATCTCAATGACATCTTCCTGCACCCCTTCGAGCGCACTGTATTCATGCTCGACGCCGGCGATTTCAGCCTCTACCACGGCACAGCCGGGCATAGAAGAAAGCAGAATGCGACGTAGTGCATTCCCCAGGGTGTGACCAAAGCCACGCTCGAACGGTTCGAGCACGATTTTGGCGTGATGTGCGCTGATTTCTTCGACCTTGATGTCGCGAGGACGGAGAAACTCTGTCACTGAACGCTGCATATGAACACCTTTCAGGCTGCCAAACGGATACTTGGTACTCGGTACGATCTGGCGCGGGGGTTAAACCGCCACCAGATCGACAAGAAACAGAAATGCTGCTTACTTGGAGTACAGCTCGACGATCAGGTTTTCGTTGATGTCGGCAGACAGGTCACCGCGTTCAGGCAGAGCCTTGAAAGTGCCTTCCATCTTCTTGGCGTCGATTTCGATCCAAGCGATATCGCCACGGTTGGCCGCAATGGACAACGCGCTTTGAATACGAGCTTGGTTTTTCGCCTTCTCGCGAATGGAAACAACGTCACCCGGCTTCACTTGATAGGAAGCTACGTTAACGGTGCGGCCGTTCACGGAAATCGCCTTGTGGCTGACCAGCTGACGCGCTTCAGAGCGAGTCGAGCCGAAGCCCATGCGGTAGACGACGTTATCCAGTCGGGATTCGAGCAACTGCAACAATACTTCACCGGTCGCGCCTTTCAGGCGAGCGGCTTCTTTGTAGTAGTTACGGAACTGTTTTTCGAGTACGCCATACATGCGACGTACTTTTTGCTTCTCGCGAAGCTGCAAGCCGTAGTCTGAAAGACGCTGACGACGCTGGCCGTGTACACCCGGGATCTGCTCGGATTTACACTTTTTCTCGAAGGGAGTCACACCACTCTTTAAAAAGAGGTCGGTGCCTTCACGACGAGACAGTTTGCACTTAGGTCCAATATAACGAGCCATGAATCTGTCTCCTTAAACGCGGCGTTTCTTAGGCGGACGGCAGCCATTATGGGGAATGGGCGTCGCGTCTACGATGCTTTGCACGCGGAAGCCGGCGGCATTCAGTGCGCGCACGGCGGATTCACGACCGGGACCTGGGCCTTTAACCAGTACATCTACGTTTTTCACACCATACTCGGCTGCAGCAGTTGCTGCACGTTCGCTTGCCACTTGAGCAGCGAACGGGGTGCTCTTGCGAGAACCACGAAAACCCGAACCACCGGCAGTCGCCCAAGAAAGAGCGTTGCCCTGGCGGTCTGTGATCGTCACGATCGTGTTGTTAAAAGAGGCATGGATATGCGCAATCGCATCCACTACCTGCTTTTTAACCTTTTTACGGTTACTACGCGGGTTAGCCATGTTGATGTCTATTCCTGTCTTTACGCCAGAACGTGCGTGTTATTTGCGGATCGGCTTACGCGGGCCCTTACGGGTGCGCGCGTTAGTCTTGGTCCGCTGACCACGCAGCGGAAGACTACGACGATGACGCAGACCACGGTAGCAACCTAAGTCCATGAGACGCTTAATGTTAAGCGTAACATCACGACGAAGGTCACCTTCTACGGTGTACTTGCCAACTTCAGAACGCAGGGTGTCGACTTCTTCAGAAGACAGATCCTGGATCTTGGCAGTAGGCGCGATACCGGCTGCTGCACAGATGTGCTCAGCACGGGTACGGCCAATCCCGAAGATATAGGTCAGCGAGATCGCCGCATGCTTGTTGTCCGGGATATTGACGCCTGCAATACGGGCCATCAGCTTACTCCGAAATTTGAGCGGCTTGCTCGTTTATTCATCTACAAAAGGCGCAACAGCATACCCCATCAATTGCCCTAAGGCAAGGGGTATGCTGGCACCCGCTTAATACAACCCAGGCTATTAACCCTGGCGCTGTTTGTGCCGTGGTTCGCTGCAGATGACGCGGACAGCGCCATTGCGACGAATGATCTTGCAGTTACGGCACATTTTCTTTACGGAAGCTCGAACTTTCATCGATCTTTCTCCAAAAACCGGCTCGCGGCGCGCCCTCTCTAACTTAATAGGGTTGGACGGCGCCTCAGCGCATGATACCGCCGCTACCGTAGCCTTTCAGGTTGGACTTCTTCATCACTGAGTCATACTGATGCGACATGAGATGCGACTGCACCTGGGCCATGAAGTCCATGATGACCACGACTACGATTAACAACGAGGTACCGCCGAAGAAAAACGGCACGTTCCACGCCACAATCAAGAACTGGGGCATCAAGGAAACCGCAGTGATATACAAGGCACCGAACAGGGTCAAACGTGTCATGACCTTGTCGATATAGCGAGCGGTCTGCTCGCCGGGGCGAATGCCCGGCAGGAAAGCGCCTGACTTTTTAAGATTGTCAGCCACATCCTTGGGGTTGAAGACCAGCGCTGTGTAAAAGAAGCAGAAGAATACCACTGCCGCCGCGAAAAGCAAGATGTAAAGCGGTTGACCTGGGCCTAATGCCTGAGATGCACGCTGCAACCACTCCATACCTTCACCGGCACCTACCCACTGACCAATAGAGGCCGGGAAGAGCAGGATACTGGAGGCAAAAATAGCCGGAATAACACCGGCCATGTTGACCTTCAAAGGCAGGTAGCTACTTTGCCCTGCATACATCTTATTGCCCACTTGCCGCCGCGGGTAATTCACTTTAAGGCGGCGTTGGCCGCGCTCAATGAACACCACAAAGGCGACAGTCGCAATCCCTAACACCGACAGCGCTAACAGCGGCAGAACATTCCAGGCCCCTTCATTACGGGCAAGCTCAAAGGCTTGGCCCACGGCGCTGGGCAGTCCCGCGACAATACCGGCGAAGATCAGCAGCGAAATACCGTTGCCGATACCCTTCTCGGTAATCTGCTCACCTAGCCACATCATAAACACCGCGCCCGATACGAACGTAATCACGGCGGTGAAATAGAAGCTGAAGTCAGCAGTGTACGCGATGCCTTGGCTAGCCAGACCGACGGACATGCCGACTGCCTGGACAAACGCCAGTATCACCGTGCCGTAGCGGGTGTACTGGCTAATCTTGCGGCGGCCAGCCTCACCCTCTTTCTTGAGCTGCTCAAGATGAGGGGAGACCGCAGTCATGAGCTGCATGATAATCGACGCCGATATATAGGGCATGATACCCAGGGCGAGGACACTCATACGCTCCAGGGCGCCACCCGAGAACATGTTAAACATGCCCAGGATGGTGCCCTGTTGCTCCCTAAACAAGGCAGCAAGCTGGTCAGGATTGATACCGGGAACGGGAATGTGGGCACCAATACGGTACACCACGATGGCGAGGAGCACGAAGCGCAAACGCGCCCACAGTTCACTCAGACCGCTGCCCATCGCCGGCATGTTTCCTGACTTGGCCATTTAGTCCTCTACCTTGCCGCCAGCGGCTTCGATCGCTTCACGGGCACCTTTGGTGACCTTGATTCCGCGAACGGTAACCGCTGTTTTCAGTTCGCCAGAAAGGATGATCTTCGCGTGTAGCGTAGCATCCTTCAGCACGTTGGCTTCTTTCAAAGATGCCATGGTGACTTCGCCACCGGCAACTTTAGCAAGCTCAGCCAGGCGCACTTCTTCAGAGACCAGAGATTTTGCAGACGTAAAGCCGAATTTCGGCAAACGACGCTGCAAAGGCATCTGACCGCCTTCGAAACCGGGCTTAACACTGCCGCCACTACGTGACTTCTGACCTTTGTGACCACGGCCACCGGTCTTACCAAGACCGGAACCGATGCCACGACCAACGCGCTTTGCAGCGTGTTTGGAGCCCGGAGCCGGGCTTAGGTTATTGAGTTTCATGGATTACTCTCCCTCAACGCGCACAAGGTAGTTCACCTTGTGGATCATGCCGCGTACGGCAGGGGTGTCTTCCAGTTCAACCGTATGACCGATGCGACGCAGACCCAAGCCTTTAATAGTAGCCTTGTGCTTGGGCATAATGCCGATGGTGCTGCGGATCTGGGTAACCTTGATCGTTGCTGCCATGGTGCCTTACCCCGTGATCGCTTCGACAGACAGACCGCGCTTGGCGGCCACGTCTTCCGGTGCTTGCATGGAGGAGAGACCTTTAACAGTCGCTCGAACCACGTTAACCGGGTTGGTGGAACCGTAGCACTTGGCCAGTACGTCGTGGACACCGGCAAGCTCTAGTACAGAGCGCATGGCGCCACCGGCGATAATACCGGTACCTTCGGAAGCCGGCTGCATGTACACCTTGGAAGCACCGTGACGGGCTTTGACCGGGTACTGCAGCGTATGGCCAGCAAGGTTCACCTTGACCATGTTGCGACGAGCTTGATCCATCGCTTTCTGGATTGCGACAGGCACTTCACGCGCCTTGCCACGACCGAAACCGACACGACCTTTACCATCACCAACGACGGTCAGTGCGGTGAAGCCGAAAATACGACCACCTTTGACCACCTTGGCGACGCGGTTGACCTGCACTAACTTCTCTTGCAGATCACCGCTTTGCTGTTCGTTCTTCGCCATCGTAAAACCCTTTAGAATTCCAGGCCGCCTTCACGTGCGGCGTCGGCCAGCGCCTTAACGCGGCCGTGATACTTAAAGCCAGCACGGTCGAAGGCCACCTGGGTGATGCCTGCTTCTTTAGCGCGTTCAGCAATCAGAGCACCTACTTTAGAGGCCGCATCTGAGTTGCCGGTCGCACCCTCGCGCAGTGCTTTATCCAGCGTAGAAGCACTGGCTAGCACTTTGCCACCATCCGGCGAGATAATCTGCGCATAGATGTGACGCGGGGTACGGTTGACGCACAGGCGATACACGCCCAGCTCGCGGATCTTTGCGCGAGCGCGGCGGGCACGACGGAGACGAGATTCTTTCTTCGCGTTCATAACCCTGCCTTACTTCTTCTTGGCTTCTTTGCGACGCACCTGCTCGTCGGCGTACCGAACACCCTTGCCTTTATACGGCTCAGGGGGACGGAAGGCGCGGATTTCCGCGGCGCACTGGCCGAGCTGCTGCTTATCGGCGCTTTTCAGCACGATAACGGTGTTCTTCGGCGTTTCCGCTGTAACACCTTTAGGCAGTTCGTAGTCGACCGGGTGCGAGAAGCCCAGTGAAAGATTGAGCGTCTGGCCCTTAGCTTGGGCACGATAACCGACGCCAACAATTTCGAGAGTTCTTGTGAAACCCTCGGATACGCCCGTTACCAGGTTCTGAACTAAGGCGCGGGTAGTACCGGCCATGGCCCAGCTCTTGGCAGACTCACTCGGGGCGAAGGTCAGCTGGCCATCTTCTTGACCGACCACTACATCAGAGTGGATGGTCATAGATAGCGTGCCCTGGCCGCCTTTGGCGGTCAGCTGGTCAGCATTGATTTTAATATCAACGCCGGCAGGCACTTTAACCGGATATTTCGCTATGCGGGACATTCCAGCCTCCTAGAATACGGTGCAGATGACTTCGCCACCGACACCCGCTTGGCGCGCGGCACGATCGGTCATGACACCATTGGATGTGGTGACAATCGCGATACCCAGGCCATCGGCAACCTTAGGCAAGTTATCCTTGCCCATGTAGCGGCGCAGGGACGGCTTGGAAACCCGCTGAATGTGCTCAATGACCGGCTTACCCTCAAAGTACTTGAGAGTTACGGTTAGCTCAGGCTTAGTGCCCTCCGCTACCGCAAAGTCGGCAATGTAGCCTTCTTCCTTTAGCACTCGGGCCACTTGCACTTTCAACTTGGAGGACGGCATGGTTGCCGTCTCCTTGGTGGCCATCTGCGCATTGCGGATACGGGTAAACATATCCGCCAGAGTGTCTTGCATGCTCATTTAATGTGCGCTCCTGATAATTCTACGTGGCGTTACCAACTGGACTTTTTCAGTCCTGGAACGTCGCCACGCATGGCGGCTTCACGCAGCTTGTTACGGCCAAGGCCGAACTTGTTGTAAAAACCGTGCGGACGACCGGTAATACGGCAGCGATTACGCTGACGCACCGGGCTTGAGTCGCGCGGCAGTTGCTGCAGCTTCAGCGTCGCCTCGAAGCGGTCTTCCTCAGTCGTGTTCACGTCTGAGATGATCTTCTTGAGTTCAGCGCGCTTGGTCGCGTACTTCGCAACCAGCTGAGTACGCTTAAGCTCACGCTCTACCATACTTTTCTTAGCCATGATCTCGCCCCTATTTCTTAAACGGGAAGTTCAGCGCGGTTAGCAGCGCACGACCTTCCTCGTCGGTGTTGGCGGTCGTCGTGATAGTGACGTCCAACCCCCGGATGCGATCGATTTTATCATACTCGATCTCCGGGAAGATGATCTGCTCACGCACACCCATGGAGTAATTGCCACGACCGTCGAAAGACTTCGGGTTGAGACCACGGAAGTCACGCACGCGGGGAATCGCGATGTAAACCAAACGATCCAAGAAGTCCCACATACGCTCAGCGCGCAGTGTTACCTTGATGCCGATGGGCCAACCTTCGCGCACCTTGAAGCCCGCGATGGACTTACGTGCTTTGGTCACCAACGGTTTTTGACCAGAGAGTTTCTCTAGGTCACCGATGGCATTGTCAATCAACTTTTTATCGTTGACTGCTTCGCCGATACCCATGTTCAGAGTCACTTTAGTGATCCGGGGTACCTGCATAACGTTGGCATAGCTGAACTCTTCTTTGAGTTGAGCTGCTACCTCGTTTTGATAACGTTCTTTCAAGTTCGCCATTTTGCTACCCGACTCGCGTTAGGCGTCGATCTGCGTCTGCGTCGACTTGTAGATACGTACCTTGGTACCGTCTTCCTTCACTTGGAAGCCGACGCGATCCGCCTTACCGGTCTCCGAATTGAAGATGGCTACGTTGGACGCGTGAATCGGAGCCTCACGCTCGACGATACCGCCCTGATTACCCGCCATGGGATTTGGCTTGGTGTGACGTTTAATCATGTTCACACCGGACACCAAAAAGCGGTTATCTAATACCCGCTTAACGGTGCCACGCTTGCCTTTATCCTTCCCGGCGATGACGATGACTTCATCGTCACGTTTGATCTTTTGCATATCCGCCTCGCTCCTTACAGCACTTCAGGCGCTAAGGAAATGATCTTCATGAACTTTTCATTACGAAGTTCACGAGTCACCGGCCCAAAAATACGGGTACCGATGGGCTGTTCGTTGGTGTTATTCAACAAAACTGCCGCATTTCCATCGAAACGGATGAGCGAACCGTCGGGACGACGGACGCCACTACGGGTCCGGACCACGACCGCTTTTAGCACCTGGCCTTTTTTGACCTTGCCACGCGGAATCGCTTCCTTAACCGTGACCTTGATGATATCACCAACGCGAGCGTAACGACGATGTGAACCGCCTAACACCTTGATGCACTGCACCCGGCGCGCTCCGCTGTTGTCGGCGACATCCAGCATTGTCTGAGTCTGAATCATCGGTTTTCTCCAAACCTAATCTGACTGCACTGATTGACAAGCCAGGGGGTTAACCCTTGGCGTGTTCAACCACCTCGACCAGCGTCCAAGCTTTTTTCTTGGAAAGCGGACGGCACTCTTGAATAGAGACCGTATCGCCTGCCTTAGCCTGGTTCGCCTCATCATGGGCGTGCAGCTTGGTGGAGCGCTTAACGTATTTTCCGTAGATCGGGTGACGCTCGCGCCGCTCGATCATGACGACGATGGACTTGTCCATCTTATCGCTCACCACTTTACCGGTGAGCGTACGCTTTGTGTTTTCTTCGGCCATCTCAATCACCTGCCTTCTCGTTGAGCAAAGTCTTAACGCGGGCGATATCCCGGCGGACCTGCTTGAGCAGATGAGTCTGGCTCAGTTGGCCTGTGGCCTTCTGCATGCGCAGGTTAAACTGCTCGCGGAGGAGTTCGAGGAGTTGCTCCTGGAGCTCTCCTGCGGACTTTTCACGAATTTCCTGGGCTTTCATCACATCACCGTCCGTTTCGCAAAGGTGGTGGATAAGGGCATTTTCTGTGCGGCAAGCTCAAACGCTTCACGTGCGAGCTCTTCCGACACGCCTTCAATTTCATACAGGACCCGACCCGGTTGGATCTGGGCAACCCAGTACTCAACAGAACCTTTACCTTTACCCATACGAACTTCGAGCGGCTTCTTGGAGATCGGCTTATCAGGGAAGACGCGGATCCAGATTTTACCGCCACGTTTTACGTGACGTGTGATCGCACGACGGCCTGCTTCGATCTGACGCGCAGTGATGCGGCCGCGACCAGTAGCTTTAAGGCCGTATTCCCCGAAGCTGATCTTGCTTCCGCGATGCGCCAGGCCACGGTTGCGGCCTTTCATCATCTTGCGGAATTTCATACGCTTGGGCTGTAACATCGACTCGCTCTCCCCTTACCTGGAACCTTTCTTCTTGGGCGCGTTGCCGGCAGGCTGCTGTTGCTTAGCCTTGGCACGTACTTCCTCGATACCGCCGAGGATTTCACCCTTGAAGATCCACACTTTGACGCCGATAACGCCATAGGTGGTGTGAGCTTCGTAAGTGGCGTAGTCGATATCCGCACGCAGTGTGTGCAGCGGAACGCGACCCTCGCGGTACCATTCGGTACGTGCGATTTCAGCGCCACCAAGACGACCTGACAGCTGAATCTTGATGCCACCAGCGCCAAGACGCATTGCGTTCTGTACCGCGCGCTTCATCGCACGACGGAACATGACGCGACGCTCAAGCTGACCCGCTACGTTAGCAGCGACTAGCTTGGCATCCAGCTCCGGCTTGCGAACTTCTTCGATGTTCACATGCACGGGAACGCCCATCATCTGGGTGAGATCGCGACGCAGACGGTCGACATCTTCACCTTTCTTACCGATCACGATACCCGGACGGGCAGTGTGAATGGTGATGCGGGCATTGTTCGCCGGACGCTCGATGTGGATGCGGCTAACAGAGGCGCTTTTGAGACGCTCTTCCAGGAAGCTACGCACTTCGAGATCGTTATTGAGCTTATCGGCGTAAGCGCCGCGCTCAGCATACCAGACAGAAGCATGGTCTTTGACGATGCCCAGTCGAATGCCTGTTGGATTGACTTTCTGACCCATCGGTCGACTCCTACTTCTCGGCTACCTTGACGGTGATGTGGCACGTGCGCTTCAAGATACGATCCGCACGCCCCTTGGCACGCGGCTTGATACGCTTGAGCGTCATGCCCTCATCGACGCAGATGGTCGAGACACGCAGCTCGTCAATATCCATGCCGTTATTTTCTTCCGCGTTTGCAATCGCGGATTGCAGCACCTTCTTAACCAGCTTGGCAGCCTTCTTCGGTGAGAAGGTCAGCAGGTCGAGTGCCTCGGCGACAGGTTTACCGCGCACCTGGTCAGCCACCAAACGGGCCTTCTGGGCGGATAAACGAGCGCCAAGCAGCTTAGCTGTGACTTCCATCTCTCAATCCTCTCTGGCTTACCGTTTGGCTTTCTTATCCGCCGCATGCCCGCGATAAGTGCGAGTAGCAGCGAATTCGCCCAATTTGTGGCCAACCATTTCCTCGGATACGTGCACCGGGACGTGTTGGCGACCATTATGGACCGCGATAGTGAGGCCTACCATATTGGGCAGGATCATAGAACGACGCGACCAAGTCTTGATCGGTTTGCGATCGTTCTTCTCCACTGCAGCCTCTACCTTCTTCAAAAGATGAAGGTCAATGAAGGGACCTTTCTTTAGTGAACGTGGCACAGCCGTTACCTCTTAATGTCTTGGCAATTTAGATCAACGCGTCTTATTACGACGACGAATGATCAGCTTGTCGGTGCGCTTGTTCTTACGCGTCTTATGACCCTTAGTCGGCACACCCCATGGGGATACCGGGTGACGACCACCACTGGTGCGGCCTTCGCCACCACCGTGCGGGTGATCGACTGGGTTCATCGCGACACCGCGAACAGTCGGACGCACACCTCTCCAGCGCTTCGCACCGGCCTTGCCAAGTTGACGCAGGCTGTGCTCAGAGTTGCTCACTTCACCCAAGGTCGCGCGGCACTCGGCCAACACTTTACGCATTTCGCCAGAGCGAAGACGCAGGGTGGCATAGTTACCTTCACGAGCAACCAACTGGGCGCTTGTACCGGCACTGCGAGCAATCTGCGCACCTTTACCCGGCTTGAGTTCGATGCAGTGCACCGTAGAACCCAACGGGACGTTACGCAGCGGCAAGGCATTGCCTTTCTTGATTGACGCGTTTACACCAGATTCCAGCACGTCACCCGCGCTGACACCTTTCGGTGCAATGATGTAACGACGCTCACCATCGGCATACTTCAGCAGCGCAATGTGCGCACTGCGGTTGGGATCGTGCTCAAGACGCTCAACGGTGGCAGGAATGCCATCCTTGGTGCGTTTGAAATCGATCAACCGATAGTGGTGACGATGACCACCGCCCACGTGGCGGGTGGTGATACGACCGTAGTTGTTACGGCCGCCGGACTTGGACTGTTTTTCTAACAGCGGTGCATAGGCACGGCCTTTAAACAGTTCCTCACCAACGATCTTGACGACGTGGCGACGACCGGCGGAAGTGGGTTTGGTCTTGACGATTGCCATTATCCGTACTCCTGCCCTTATTCGGCGCCAGAGAAGTCTTCGAGCGTTTCACCCGCAGCCAGGGTCACATACGCTTTGCGGTAACCCTTACGCAGGCCAACGCCGTTCGCAGTACGCTTCGTTTTACCCTTCATGTTCAGTACCTGAACACTGCCGACCTTCTTGCCGAAAAGTGCTTCAACGGCTTTCTTGATCTCGGGCTTGGTAGCATCAGATGCCACCTTGAAAACGTACTGGTTGCGCTCGGCTGCCATTGCGGCCTTTTCGGTCACGTGCGGCCCAAGCAGAACCTTAAATACGCGTTCCTGGTTCATGCCAGCTTCTCCTCGAATTTACGCAGGGCGGAGACGGTAATCAGCACCTTATCAAAGGCGACCAGACTTACCGGGTCAGCTGCCGCGACATCCACCACGTCAACGTGGGGAAGGTTGCGTGCGGCCAAATAGAGCTTTTCGTCAACTTCTTCAGTGACGATCAACACTTTCTCAAGGTTGAGCTCTTTTAGCTTGGCAGCTACCTGCTTGGTCTTAGGCGCATCGACGACGAACTCTTCAATCGCGACCAAACGCTCTTGACGTACCAGCTCTGACAAGATGGAGCGCATCGCTGCACGGTACATCTTGCGGTTAACCTTCTGGGTGTAGTCTTGCGGACGCGCCGCGAAGGTTACGCCGCCGCTACGCCATAGCGGAGAGCGGATGGTACCGGCACGTGCACGACCGGTGCCTTTCTGACGCCACGGCTTTTTACCACCACCACGAACGTCGGAACGACTCTTTTGTGCGCGGGTTCCCTGACGACCAGCCGCCAAATAGGCAGTGACAACCTGGTGAACGAGCGCTTCGTTGAATTCTTTGCCAAAAGTGGCGTCGGCTACTTCAACGGTACCCGCGCCTGCAGCAAGATTCAGATTCATTGGTAATTATCCCCTTCAGCCTGCTTTCACGGCGCTGCGAACGATAACGTCACTACCGGGAGCACCCGGTACGGCGCCTTTAATCAGCAGCAGGTTACGCTCGGCGTCGACACGGACGATCTCAAGGCTCTGCACGGTGCAACGGGCGTTACCCATTTGACCGGCCATCTTTTTGCCTTTGAAAACGCGACCCGGTGTTTGACACATGCCGATAGAACCCGGCGCGCGATGCGACAGAGAGTTACCGTGAGTCATATCTTGGGTACGGAAGTTCCAGCGCTTAACAGCACCCTGGAAGCCTTTACCCTTAGAGGTGCCAGTCACGTCAACCATTTGACCAGCTTCGAAGAGGGATACGGTGATTTCGCCGCCCACTTCAGGAATCTCTTCGCCTTCTGCAAGACGAAACTCCATCAGTGCACGACCAGCTTCAACACCCGCCTTGGCAAACTGACCAGCCTGCGCTTTTGTGAGGTGCTTAGCTTTGCGAGAGCCAGATGTGACCTGAATCGCTGCGTAACCGTCAGACTCGACAGATTTAACGCGTGTAACACGATTAGGATCAACTTCAATAACGGTTACGGGCACAGACGCGCCGTCTTCGGTAAAGACACGGGTCATCCCGGCCTTTTTACCGACTAAACCGATAGTCATACTCAGTCTCCTATAGTGTACGGGGCTATCACCCGCTATGGCTGCCCTTTCCAGAGCATTCCACTAGCACATTGTATGGCGCCTCACGGCGCGGCGGCTGCTGCTCATGCTAACTCTTTACGAAGAGCGATGAACGCTGGGCCGCAAAGTGACTAGTGTAATTAGTTGAGTTTGATTTGCACGTCTACGCCTGCGGCGAGATCAAGCTTCATCAAAGCATCAACAGTTTTTTCGGTCGGCTCAACGATGTCGAGCACACGCTTGTGCGTACGAATCTCATACTGGTCACGCGCATCTTTGTTGACGTGCGGCGAGATCAGAATGGTGTAACGCTCGCGATTGGTCGGCAGCGGAATCGGACCACGAACCTGAGCACCAGTACGCTTAGCGGTTTCAACAATCTCCGCTGTAGACTGATCGATCAGGCGATGGTCGAAAGCTTTCAACCGAATGCGAATCTTTTGGTTCTGCATTTGCCCTAAACTCCAATGGATGTCGACGGCGCGAGCCGTCTACCCACGCATTCAAAGGATGCGCATTATAGGCACGCCAAAAGCCCATGTCAAACATTTGCTGTTGGTGCGCAGAAAAGGGGGCTCATCAGAGCCCCCTTCTTCATTCAAGCATGCACCTTACTTGATGATCTTGGCTACAACGCCAGCACCAACAGTACGGCCGCCTTCACGAATGGCGAAGCGCAAACCTTCGTCCATTGCGATCGGAGCGATCAAGGTAACAACCATTTGTACGTTGTCACCCGGCATGACCATTTCAACGCCTTCCGGCAGCTCACAGGTACCGGTTACGTCAGTGGTACGGAAGTAGAACTGCGGACGGTAGCCCTTGAAGAAAGGCGTGTGACGACCACCCTCTTCTTTGGACAGGATGTAGACTTCTGATTCGAAAACGGTGTGCGGAGTAATGGTACCGGTTTTCGCCAGAACCTGACCACGCTCAACGTCATCACGCTTAGTACCACGCAGCAGGGCACCAACGTTCTCGCCTGCACGACCTTCGTCAAGCAGTTTACGGAACATTTCAACGCCAGTTACGGTCGTCTTGGTGGTGTCGCGGATACCCACGATTTCCACTTCTTCGCCCGCTTTAACGATACCGCGCTCTACACGACCGGTAACAACAGTACCGCGACCAGAGATAGAGAATACGTCCTCGATCGGCATCAGGAACGGCTGGTCAATAGCACGCTCCGGCTCAGGGATGTACTCATCCAGCGCTTTGATCAGATTGGCAACGGCGGTGGTTCCCATGCCTTTATCATCTTCACCATTCAGAGCCATCAGCGCTGAACCAGTGATGATCGGCGTGTCGTCACCCGGGAAGTCGTACTGGTCGAGAAGCTCACGAACTTCCATCTCAACCAGCTCGAGCAGCTCTTCGTCATCGACCATGTCCGCTTTGTTCAGGAACACAACGATGTACGGTACGCCAACCTGACGAGACAGCAAGATGTGCTCGCGCGTTTGCGGCATCGGGCCGTCAGCGGCAGAACACACCAGGATTGCGCCGTCCATCTGCGCAGCACCGGTGATCATGTTCTTGACGTAGTCAGCGTGCCCCGGGCAGTCAACGTGAGCGTAGTGACGCTCTTCAGACTGATACTCCACGTGGGAAGTAGCGATGGTGATACCGCGCTCACGCTCTTCAGGAGCGTTATCGATGGTATCAAACTCACGCCAGTCGCCGCCGAAAACCTCAGCAGACACGCGGGTCAGGGCCGCCGTCAGAGTCGTTTTACCGTGGTCGACGTGACCAATGGTGCCGACGTTGACGTGCGGTTTGGAACGTTCAAATTTTTCCTTAGCCACTGCTATAACCTCTTTACGTTAGCTAACGGTTAACCGTTTTGATTGATGACGGCTTCAACGACGCTGGAGGGCGCCTCGTCGTACTTCGAGAACTCCATAGAGTAGCTCGCACGGCCCTGGGTTTGTGAGCGCAGATCGGTTGCATAACCGAACATCTCACCCAATGGCACCGTCGCACGGATGACTTTACCAGAAGAGGAGTCATCCATACCCTGCACCAGGCCGCGACGACGGCTCAGGTCACCCATGACGTCACCCATAAACTCTTCGGGGGTCACGATTTCGACCTTCATCACCGGCTCCAGCAGCACGGCCTTGGCCTTCCTGGCACCTTCTTTTACTGCCATAGAAGAAGCAATCTTAAACGCAGTCTCGTTAGAGTCCACGTCATGGAAGGAGCCATCAAACAGCGTTACTTTAACGTCGATCATCGGGTAACCCGCGATGACACCGTTTTGAGCTGCTCAAAAGCACCCTTTTCAACCGCAGGTACGTATTCCTTGGGAACCGTGCCACCCACGATTTCTGAGTTGAACTTGAAGAACAGTTCTTCTTCGCCTTCACCCTTCTCTTCTGCTGTCAGCGGCTCGATACGCAGCCAAACGTGACCATACTGACCACGGCCACCGGACTGACGTACGAACTTGCCTTCTTGCTCAATGCTGCCGCGAATGGTTTCACGGTAGGCAACCTGCGGCTTACCGATATTGGCTTCAACCTTAAACTCGCGACGCATACGGTCAACGAGGATATCCAGGTGGAGCTCACCCATACCAGAAATAATCGTCTGGCCGGTTTCTTCGTCGGTTTTGACCTGGAAAGAGGGGTCTTCTTGAGCAAGCTTGCCCAGGGCAACACCCATTTTCTCTTGGTCAGCCTTAGATTTAGGCTCTACGGCAACCGAGATAACCGGATCCGGGAACTCCATACGCTCGAGAACAATCTTGTTATCGATGTCGCACAGGGTATCACCGGTAGTCACGTCTTTCAGACCGATACAAGCGGCGATGTCGCCCGCCAGTACTTCTTTGATCTCTTCACGGGAGTTGGCGTGCATCTGAACGATACGACCAACACGCTCTTTCTTCTGCTTAACGGAGTTGTACACACCGTCACCAGATTTTAGAACGCCCGAGTAGACGCGGATAAAGGTCAATGTACCAACGAAGGGGTCAGTGGCGATTTTAAACGCCAAGGCCGCAAAGGGTGCGCTGTCGTCAGCTTCACGGGTATCGACGGTACCGTCTTTATCGTCGAGCTCACCTTCAATCGCTTTAACTTCCGTCGGCGAAGGCATGTATTCGATAACGCCATCCAGCACTGCCTGAACGCCTTTGTTCTTAAAGGCAGAACCACAGGTCACCAGAACGATATCGTTAGCCAGGGTGCGCGCGCGCAAGCCAGCTTTGATCTCTTCAATCGAGAGCTCACCGCCTTCGAGGTACTTCTCCATCAGCTCGTCAGAGCCTTCGGCAGCGGCTTCGACCATCTCTTCGCGATACTTCTCAGCCGTATCTTGCAGCTCAGCAGGAATATCCACGAGTTCATAATTCATACCCAGGCTTTCCTCATCCCACAGGATAGCCTTCATCTGAATCAGATCGATAACGCCCTTGAAGTCCTCTTCTGTGCCCCAGTTAATCTGGATCGGCACAGCGTTGGCACCCAAACGCTCTTTCAACTGGTTGACAACCATAAAGAAGTCAGCGCCGGTACGATCCATCTTATTGACGAAAACCATGCGCGGAACTTCGTACTTGTTGGCCTGGCGCCATACTGTTTCAGTCTGCGGCTGAACGCCGGAAGAGCCACACAGCACAACGACCGCACCGTCGAGTACACGCAGCGAACGCTCAACTTCGATAGTGAAGTCAACGTGCCCTGGCGTGTCGATAATGTTAATACGGTGTTCAGGGAACTGCTTGCTCATGCCCTGCCAGAAACAGGTAGTCGCAGCGGAGGTGATAGTAATACCACGCTCCTGCTCCTGCTCCATCCAGTCCATGGTCGCAGCACCGTCGTGAACTTCACCCACTTTGTGGGAGAGGCCGGTGTAGAACAGTACACGCTCGGTCGTCGTGGTTTTACCCGCGTCAACGTGAGCGACGATACCGATATTACGGTAGCGATTTAGTGGAGTCTTGCGTGCCACGGTGAAACTCCCGTTTGTTGGCGATGCTCGTTAATTTAGCGGCGTATGCAAGCGAGGCTTATGCGACCGCCGCCACCCCACAAGGGTAGCGGTTAGGTATTACAACTAATCTGTTGTAACGACGCGACTCAGCAAACACTTCGCCATGCTGAACAACGTGCATATAAAAACCATAAAGCCGTACTTAAAAACGCCGTACTCAGGAACGCCGATCTTAGAAACGGTAGTGCGAGAAGGCCTTGTTGGCTTCTGCCATACGATGCACGTCTTCGCGCTTCTTAACGGCAGAACCTTTACCTTCAGCGGCATCCAGCATTTCACCCGCCAGACGCTGCACCATGGTTTTCTCACCGCGACGACGCGCCGCGTCTACCAGCCAGCGCATTGCCAGCGCTTGACGACGAGACGGACGTACTTCAACCGGCACCTGATAGGTCGCACCACCTACACGGCGCGACTTCACTTCGACCATGGGCTGGATGGCTTCCAGCGCCTTGTCGAAGATCTCCAGCGGATCTTCTTTACTACGCTCGGCAACCTTGTCCAACGCACCGTAGACGATACGCTCAGCTATGGACTTCTTGCCGCTGACCATCAGGTGGTTCATGAACTTCGCCAGACGCTCACTTCCGAACTTAGGATCCGGCAGAATCTCGCGTTTAGCTACTACTCTTCTTCTAGGCATGATAAGCCCTCAATTAAGGATCTTTCAGGTAAACCCGGAACTCCTGCAACCTGTGTACGCTTCTCAAACTCCACAAGCGCTGCCCGACCTTACTCTTATCAGACCGTCAAATTCGTAAAAATCGTTACTCAGCATGCCCGATCAACGGACGACGCCGTACAGCCGACCTAGCCCCAGGACTTAAACTTAGGACTTAGGACTTAGGACGCTTAGTACCGTATTTAGAACGACCCTGACGACGATTCTGAACGCCGGAGGTGTCAAGGGCGCCACGTACGGTGTGATAACGCACACCTGGCAAATCCTTTACACGACCGCCGCGAATCAAAACGACAGAGTGTTCTTGAAGGTTGTGACCTTCACCACCGATGTACGAAGAGACTTCAAAGCCGTTGGTCAGGCGCACACGGCAGACCTTACGCAGGGCCGAGTTAGGCTTCTTCGGGGTGGTGGTGTAAACGCGCGTACATACGCCGCGTTTTTGCGGACAGGCCTGCAGCGCTGGCACGTCACTTTTGGTGACGGGGCGCTTGCGCGGCTTGCGCACTAGCTGATTAATCGTTGCCATGGTGTTTAGCTGACTCCAATGGTTGCCTTGGCCTTTTAACAAATACATGCAGTGGATGCGGGCGCACCCACCCCACTGTTAAAGGCTGCGCATTCTAAAGGCTGACCCTAGGTTTCGTCAAGCCTTGCCGGCGGTTTTACCGGCAAGGTGACGCTTTTTCAGGTCAGCTACTCATTTTACTTACTCATGCTACCTACTGCGTTGGGCGCCAGACCTACAGCTCATCGTCAGAGTCGAGAGCGGTCAACTGAGCACCCAGCTCCTGTTCGACTTCGGTAGCCGAAGGATTGAACAGTTGCTCTACGTCTTCGCGCTTGCGACGACGCTCTGCGTGGTGAGTCAAGCCCGTACCCGCCGGTATCAGGCGTCCAACCACCACGTTCTCTTTCAGGCCGCGCAGATAATCGCGCTTGCCGGTCACCGCTGCCTCGGTCAGTACGCGGGTTGTCTCCTGGAAGGAGGCCGCGGAAATGAACGACTCGGTGGCCAGGCTAGCCTTGGTGATACCCAGCAGCATACGCTGATACTTGGCTGGGAATTTCTTCTCTTTTTCAAGCCGCTCGTTCTGCTCCAGTACGCGAACCAGTTCTGCCTGATCGCCAGTAATGAAGTCGGAGTCGCCTGAATCGGTGATCTCTACCTTGCGCAGCATCTGACGCACGATCACTTCGATGTGCTTGTCGTTGATACCTACGCCCTGCAGACGGTAAACGTCCTGTACTTCGGCAGTGATGTACTTGGCAAGTTCCTCAACACCCAGCAGGCGCAGGATATCGTGAGGATTGCTCGGACCATCGGAAATCACTTCGCCCTTCTCGACAGTTTCGCCTTCGAAGACGGCGATTTGACGCCACTTCGGAATCAGCGCTTCAAACGGATCGCCAGACTCCGGAGTAATGGTCAAACGACGCTTGCCTTTGGTCTCTTTACCGAAGCTAACCACACCGCTGATCTCGGCCAGGATCGAGGACTCTTTCGGCTTACGTGCTTCGAACAAGTCAGCAACCCGCGGCAGACCACCGGTGATGTCTTTGTTCGCCGAGGCTTCTACCGGGATACGGGCAACCACTTCACCCACCCCGATCGTCACACCATCGTCGACGGAGATAATGGAGTTACCCGGCAGCAGGTACTGAACCGGGGTGTTAGAGCCCGATACAGAGACGTACTCGCCAGCGCTATCTTGCAGCATCACCATTGGGCGCTTGTCGCGACCAGCCATGGGGCGGGCCGCCGACTCGATCACCTCAATGGAGGAGAGGCCGGTCATCTCATCGACACTGCGGTGCATGGTGACACCCTCGTCGAGATCGATGAACTGCGCCTTACCTTCTACTTCGGCAACGATCGGATGGGTGTGCGGATCCCATTTGGCAACGGTCGCACCGGCGTCGACCACGTCGCCGTCACGTACGGAGAGCTCTGCACCGTAGGGTAGCTTGTAGTACTCACGCTCACGGCCATGGTCGTCGGCAACGGCCAGGGCGCTAGAGCGCGAGACCACGACCAGCTTGCCGTCGGCACGCTCAACGTGCTTGATGTTGTGCAGGCGAACTTTACCGCCGTGCTTAACCTGTACGCTATCGGTCGCAGAGGAGCGCGATGCCGCACCACCGATGTGGAAGGTACGCATGGTCAGCTGGGTACCCGGCTCACCAATCGACTGAGCAGCGATAACACCAACGGCTTCACCGATGTTGACCTGATGTCCGCGAGCGAGGTCACGACCATAACAGGACGAACACACGCCGTGCGGGGTATCACAGGTAATGGTGGAGCGCACGACAATTTCATCCACGCCCATGGTATCGAGCTCGGCACACCACTTCTCGTCGAGCAGCGTATTGCGCGGAATCAAGACTTCCTCGCTACCTGGATCGACGACATCCTGGGCCACGACACGACCAAGCACACGCTGGGAAAGCGGTACGATAATATCGCCACCTTCGATGATCGGGTGCAGGGTCAAGCCATTTTCGGTACCACAATCGACTTCCGTGATTACCAGGTCTTGCGCCACGTCTACCAAGCGACGGGTCAGGTAACCGGAGTTGGCGGTTTTCAACGCCGTATCCGCAAGACCTTTACGTGCACCGTGGGTCGAGATGAAGTACTGCAGTACGTTCAGGCCTTCACGGAAGTTAGCGACGATTGGCGTTTCGATGATCGAGCCATCCGGCTTGGCCATCAGCCCCCGCATACCCGCCAACTGGCGGATCTGGGCGGCACTACCACGGGCACCGGAGTCGGCCATAATGAAGACGCTATTGAACGAGTCCTGCTCAACTTCGTTACCATCACGATCAACGACGGTCTCTTTCGAGATACCGACCATCATCGCCTTGGCAACTTTATCGTTGGCCTTGGACCAGATATCGATAACCTTGTTGTACTTCTCACCTGCAGTAACCAGGCCAGAGGAGAACTGGTCTTCGATCTCTTTAACTTCCGCTTCCGCCGCGTCAACGATCTCGGTTTTTGCTTCGGGGATAACGAAGTCGTTAACACCGATAGAGGCGCCGGACCAGGTTGCCAGACGGAAGCCGGTATACATCAACTGGTCAGCGAAGATGACCGTGGGCTTAAGACCAGCGCGACGGTACACTTCGTTGATCAGGCTGGAGATCGCCTTCTTCTTCATCGGCTGATCGATCAGCTCGAAGGGTACGCCTTCGGGCAGAATGCGGAACAGCAGCGCACGGCCGACGGTGGTATCGTAAATACGGCGGTGGAAGCTGCGCTCGCCGCTCTCTTCTTCGATATCGACCTCGTCCAGACGCACTTTGACCCGGGCGTGCAGCGACACGGATTGGGTTCCAAACGCACGCTCAACCTCGTTGAGGTCGGAAAAGACCATGCCTTCGCCTTTGGCGTTGATCTTTTCGCGGGTCATATAGTACAGACCCAGAACAACGTCTTGCGAAGGCACGATGATCGGCTCGCCGTTAGCGGGCGACAGCACGTTGTTGGTGGCCATCATCAGCGCACGCGCTTCAAGCTGCGCTTCCAGGGTCAGCGGTACGTGTACCGCCATCTGGTCACCGTCAAAGTCGGCGTTGTAGGCGGCACACACCAGCGGGTGCAGCTGAATGGCTTTACCTTCGATCAACAGCGGCTCAAACGCCTGGATGCCCAAACGGTGAAGTGTGGGTGCGCGGTTAAGCAGTACCGGATGCTCGCGGATAACATCGGCAAGGATGTCCCACACTTCCGGCAGCTCGCGCTCGACCATCTTCTTGGCGGCTTTGATCGTTGAGGCGTAGCCCAGCGACTGCAGCTTGGAGTAGATAAACGGCTTGAACAGCTCAAGAGCCATTTTCTTGGGCAGACCGCACTGGTGCAGACGCAGGGTCGGGCCTACGGTGATGACCGAACGACCCGAGTAGTCAACGCGCTTACCCAGCAAGTTCTGACGGAAACGCCCCTGCTTACCCTTGATCATGTCGGCGAGCGACTTCAGCGGGCGCTTGTTAGAGCCGGTGATCGCGCGACCACGACGACCGTTGTCGAGTAGCGCATCGACCGCTTCCTGGAGCATACGCTTCTCGTTGCGCACAATAATATCCGGCGCATTAAGATCGAGCAGACGCTTCAGGCGATTGTTACGGTTGATCACACGGCGGTAAAGGTCGTTAAGATCCGAGGTCGCGAAGCGGCCACCGTCCAGCGGTACCAGCGGACGCAGATCCGGCGGCAGCACGGGCAGCACTTCCATGACCATCCACGCCGGTGCGTTACCGGAGTGGTAGAAGGCTTCAAGCAGCTTCAAGCGCTTGGAGAGCTTCTTGATCTTGGTTTCGGAGTTAGTCTGCGGAATCTCTTCGCGCAGGTGGTTAATCTCTTCTTCCAGATCGATATCTTTGAGCAGCTCTTGGACAGCTTCGGCACCCATTCGGGCATCGAA
The DNA here is from genome assembly GCF_026104355.1 of Halomonas sp. BDJS001. Taxonomy (NCBI): domain Bacteria; kingdom Pseudomonadati; phylum Pseudomonadota; class Gammaproteobacteria; order Oceanospirillales; family Halomonadaceae; genus Halomonas; species Halomonas sp. BDJS001. The sequence continues at coordinate 163,866 of NZ_CP110535.1, read as the reverse complement.
GTCGTCGCCGAACTCTTCCAGTGCTTCAAAGTACTGCTCGTCGTTCATCAGCTGACCACGCTCCAGCGTGGTCATGCCTGGATCGATAACGACAAAGCTTTCGAAATAGAGCACGCGCTCGATATCACGCAGGGTCATATCGAGGAACATGCCGATACGCGACGGCAGTGACTTCAAGAACCAAATGTGCGCCACCGGCGAGGCGAGCTCAATGTGCCCCATGCGCTCACGGCGCACGGCGGCTTTGGTCACTTCTACGCCACACTTTTCGCAGATGATACCGCGGTGCTTCATGCGCTTGTACTTGCCGCATAGGCACTCGTAGTCCTTTACCGGACCAAAGATCTTGGCGCAGAACAGGCCGTCCCGCTCCGGTTTAAAGGTACGGTAGTTGATGGTCTCAGGCTTCTTCACCTCGCCAAACGACCAGGAGCGAATCATGTCCGGCGACGCCAGGGTAATCTTGATCGCGTCAAACTCTTCGGACTGAGACTGCGATTTGAGTACTTTCACCAAATCTTTCATGGGACGGCTCCTAGCTCTCTAACTCGATATCGATGCCCAGCGAGCGGATTTCCTTCACGAGTACGTTGAAGGATTCCGGCATGCCTGCCTGCATGGTGTGGTCGCCATCCACGATGTTTTTATACATCTTGGTGCGGCCTTCGACGTCGTCCGACTTGACGGTGAGCATCTCTTGTAGCGTGTATGCAGCGCCGTAAGCTTCCAGCGCCCACACTTCCATCTCACCGAAGCGCTGACCACCGAATTGCGCCTTACCACCCAAGGGCTGCTGGGTAACCAGCGAGTAAGAACCGGTAGAACGCGCATGCATCTTGTCGTCTACCAAGTGGTTAAGCTTCAGCATGTACATGTAGCCAACGGTGACCGGACGGTCAAAAGCGTCACCGGTACGGCCATCGAACAGGGCCATCTGACCCGACTCGGGAATGTCCGCCAGCTTCAACAGGTGCTTGATTTCGTGCTCTTTGGCACCGTCAAACACCGGCGTTGCCATCGGCACACCGCCTTTTAGGTTCTTCGCCAGGGCGATGATTTCGTCGTCGCTCAGGGAGTCGAGATCTTCAACACGCGTCCCCTGGGTATTGTAGATCTGGCCCAGGAAGTCACGAATCTCGGCTACTTGCTGACCGCGTGCATCGCGCAGCATGGCTTCGATCTTGACGCCCAAGCCACGTGCCGCCATACCCAAGTGCGTCTCAAGGATCTGACCAACGTTCATACGTGACGGTACGCCCAGCGGGTTAAGCACCACGTCAACCGGCTCACCCTTCTCGTCAAACGGCATGTCTTCGATGGGCATAATCGCCGAGATAACACCTTTGTTACCGTGACGACCGGCCATCTTGTCACCCGGCTGGATGCGACGTTTCACGGCCATGTAGACCTTGACGATCTTCAGCACGCCCGGCGCGAGGTCGTCGCCCTGGGTCAGCTTGCGCTTTTTGTCTTCAAAGCGCTCGTCCATCTCTTTGCGACGGGTTTCCAACTGCTCGTCGGCCTGAGCCAGCAACTCGTTGTAGGACTCATCCTGCAGACGCAGCTTGAACCACTGCTGACGCGGCAACTCATCCAGGTACGCCTCGTCGAGCACATCACCTTTCTTGAGGTTCGGGCCGCCGTTAACGGCCTGGCCTTCAAGGGTGCGCTTTAGACGCTCGAAGGTGGCATCTTCAGCGATACGATAGGTCTCCTGAAGATCCTTACGTACCTCGTCAAGCTGGGTGCGCTCGATCGACAGGGCGCGTGAATCCTTCTCCACGCCGTCACGGGTAAACACCTGAACGTCGATGACCGTGCCTTTCATGCCGGTGGGGGCACGCAGTGAGGTGTCTTTAACGTCAGACGCTTTCTCACCGAAGATGGCACGTAGCAGCTTCTCTTCAGGCGTCAGCTGGGTTTCACCCTTCGGCGTTACCTTACCGACCAGTATGTCGCCGGGGCCAACTTCGGCACCGATGTAGACGACACCCGCTTCATCCAGCTTGGAGAGCGCAGACTCGCCCACGTTGGGAATATCGGAGGTAATCTCTTCAGAGCCCAACTTGGTGTCGCGGGACACACAGGTCAGTTCCTGAATGTGAATCGTGGTGAAACGGTCTTCTTGAACGACCCGCTCTGAAAGCAGAATCGAGTCCTCGAAGTTGTAGCCGTTCCAGGGCATAAAGGCGATACGCATGTTCTGACCCAATGCCAGATCGCCCATATCCACCGACGGGCCGTCGGCGAGAATATCGCCACGTGCCACGCTGTCGCCAGGCCGCACGATGGGGCGCTGGTTCATACAGGTATTCTGGTTCGAGCGGGTGTACTTGGTCAGGTTGTAGATATCAACCCCGGCTTCACCGCCGATGATTTCATCTTCATTAACCCGCACCACGACACGGCGCGCATCAACGGAATCAATCACGCCGCCGCGATTAGCCACCGCACAGACGCCGGAGTCACGGGCAACAAAGCGCTCCATGCCGGTACCTACAAGCGGCTTATCAGCACGCAGGGTCGGTACCGCCTGACGCTGCATGTTAGAACCCATCAAGGCGCGGTTGGCGTCATCGTGCTCCAGGAACGGAATCAATGCCGCGGCAACAGATACAACCTGACGTGGCGATACATCCATTAGCGTCACTTGCTCAGGACGCATAAAGGTGGTTTCACCGCGGTGACGCACCTGCACCAGGTCATCACTCAGCTTGTTGGACTCATCTACCGCCGCTGACGCCTGGGCGATAATGTAGTCGCCCTCTTCGATCGCGGAGAGGTGGACAATGTCATCCGTCAACTGACGGTCAACCACTTTGCGGTATGGCGTCTCAAGGAAACCGTAGCTGTTAGTGTGGCTGTAGGTGGCCAGGGAGTTGATCAGACCGATGTTCGGGCCTTCTGGCGTTTCGATCGGGCATAGACGCCCGTAGTGCGTGGCGTGGACGTCACGTACTTCGAAGCCAGCACGCTCACGGGTCAAACCACCGGGGCCGAGTGCAGACACACGACGCTTGTGGGTAACCTCTGAGAGCGGGTTGTTCTGATCCATAAACTGCGAAAGCTGGCTGGAACCGAAGAACTCCTTCACCGCCGCCGCCACCGGCTTGGCGTTGATCAAGTCTTGGGGCATTAGGCCTTCGCTTTCCGCCATGGAGAGACGCTCTTTGACCGCGCGCTCTACACGCACCAAGCCAACACGGAACTGGTTCTCGGCCATCTCGCCAACGCAGCGAATACGGCGGTTACCCAGGTGATCGATATCGTCAACGTCACCGAAGCCGTTACGAATATTGATCAGCTCGCGCAGCACGTCGAGGATGTCTTTGCGATCCAGCACACCTGAGCCCGTATCGGTATCACGACGCAGGCGACGGTTGAACTTCATGCGGCCAACGCCCGACAGGTCGTAGCGATCCTCAGAGAAGAACAGATTGTTAAACAGCGTCTCGGCAGACTCTTTGGTGGGCGGCTCGCCGGGGCGCATCATGCGGTAGATTTCCACCAGGGCTTCAAGCGCGGAGTTCGTCGCGTCCAGCTTCAAGGTGTCGGAAATAAAGGAACCGCAGTCAAGATCGTTAGTGTAGAGCGTTTCCACCAGGGTAATGCCACCCTGAGCCATACGCTCAAGCACTTCAGGCGTGATCTCGGTATTGCAGGGGCAGATCAGCTCGCCAGTCTTGGAATCAATCTGATCTTTGGCCAGGGTTTTGCCGAACAGGTACTCCATCGGCACATCCAGGCGCTCAAGGCCGGCTTTTTCAAGCTGACGAATGTGCTTCTGGGTGATCCGACGCCCCTCTTCAACGATCACATTGCCTTCGCCATCCTTGATGTCAAAAGTGGCTGTTTCGCCGCGCAGGCGCGACGGAACCAGCTCCACAGAGAAACCGGATTTCTCAATGTGGAAGACGCTGGTTTCAAAGAACTCGGCGAGGATCTCTTCGGTGTTCATCCCCAGGGCACGCATCAGTACCGAGGCCGGCAGTTTGCGGCGACGGTCAATACGTACGAAGACGTTGTCTTTAGGGTCAAACTCGAAGTCCAACCAGGAGCCACGATAAGGAATCACGCGCGCTGAGTAGAGCAGCTTGCCAGAAGAGTGGCTCTTGCCTTTATCGTGATCGAAGAACACACCGGGCGAGCGGTGGAGCTGGGAGACGATTACCCGCTCAGTACCGTTAATTACAAAGGTACCGTTCTCAGTCATCAGGGGGATCTCCCCCATATAGACTTCTTGCTCTTTGATATCCTTGATTGCTTTGTTCGAGGAGTCGCGATCATAGATGATCAAGCGAACCTTGACGCGCAGCGGGGCTGAGTAAGTCACGCCGCGCAGTTGGCACTCCTTAACATCGAACGCCGGCGTACCAAAGCGGTAGCTGACATACTCAAGCGCTGCATTGCCGGAGAAGCTCTCAATCGGAAACACGGACTTGAATGCCGCGTGCAGACCGACCTCGTGACGCTCGTCGGGCGAACGATCTTGCTGGAGGAAGTCGTAATAGGAATCAAGCTGGATCGCCAGCAAGTAAGGCACATCCATCACTTGGGGCAGTTTGCCGAAATCCTTGCGGATGCGTTTTTTCTCAGTATATGAGTAAGCCATCTGTATTCCCCAGCTTGTTCACCATGGGTGACCGATGCGTGGTCATCTGCCCTGCGAGCTTCGTCAGACACAGACAGCAAGCTCCTAAATCGGTAGCTCGCCGTCGAAAATCTAGTTCGATAACTCAGTCGTCGATAACACTGTAGTCGATAACACTATCTTCAATAACGCCATCTTCAATAACGCTTTTACGTTTCTGTCGTGGCCGCTCTCAATGAGCAGTACTGCTGTCGTTCAATATCATCGAGTGTTCGACACCAGCTACAACAGAAAAAGGCCGGCAGCGGGATATCCCGCCGCCAGCCGTGGAAGCTTACGCAGCGCGTAAAGCCGTCCGCACAAGAATTACTTGAGCTCGACGGTTGCGCCCGCTTCTTCCAGCTTGGCTTTAGCTGCTTCAGCGTCGTCTTTAGACATGCCTTCTTTGATGGTCGCCGGAGCGCCGTCAACAGCACCTTTAGCTTCTTTCAAGCCAAGGCCGGTGATCTCACGAACTGCCTTGATCACGTTAACTTTCTTGTCGCCAGCAGACGTCAGAACAACGTCAAACTCAGTCTGCTCTTCAGCCGCCTCGCCACCACCAGCAGCCGGACCAGCCATCACAGCAGCAGCGGCAGAAACGCCGAATTTCTCTTCCATTGCTTCGATCAGCTCGACAACTTCCATTACGGTCATGTCGGCTACAGCATTGATGATATCGTCTTTAGACAGTGCCATTGTTTCATTCCTAACTTTGCGGGAGTCTCGGTCAGCCGAGGACTCAGGATTCATTGCTCGGTTCAGGCAGCGCACTGGTTAAACCATTGACGCCACCTGCAAGAAAACCTGCTTAGGCGGCTTCTTGCTTCTGGTCGCGCAGTGCGGCCAGAGTACGAACCAGCTTGCCAGCGGAGGCTTCTTTCATTACCGACATCAACTTGGCAATTGCTTCGTCGTGAGTCGGTAGGGTTGCCAGACGGTCGATGTCAGCAGCCGGAATCAGCTCACCTTCGTAGGCCAACGCTTTTACTTCGAAGTTTTTGTCCGTTTTAGCAAACTCTTTGAACAGACGAGCGGCAGCGCCCGGATGATCAGTAGAGAAGGCCAACAATGTAGGACCAACGAAGCTATCGTTCAAGCACTCCCACTGAGTGCCCTCGAGAGCGCGGCGAGCCAGCGTGTTACGTACAACACGTAGCTCTACACCATTCTCGCGCGCCTGCTTGCGCAGATCGGTCATTTTACCGACCGTAACGCCGCGAGAATCAGCAACTACGACGGAGAGTGCGCCCTTGGCCGCTTCACTGACCTCGGCAACAATCGCTTTCTTGCCTTCAAGTGCTAGTGGCACAGTGATCACTCCTTCGTGCCGGAACCCAAGAAGGTTCCGGTGGTTACCATCTCTCCCCGCTGTGCTTTACAAAATGCGCTGCAAAGCGGGAAGCCTTGGGGATGGTGCTCACCAGAAAGCCGTTTAAAGCTTAACCAACTGGCGGCCACACCATCTGCGCAGGCGCTTCTGAGGCAATTAAGCCGCGCTGCTGAGTACGAACAAACGTACTGGTCAAGCGCGGCACCTGCGGTCTTTGACGATGCCCAGTCCAGTGATAGCCACTAAACGGGGGACCGCAAAGTTCTTGCTCGGTTCCTACAAAAAATCAACGATGACTCGCTTACGCGAAAGCAGAGTGATCGATTGTCAAACCCGGGCCCATGGTAGTAGACAGGGTCATTTTTTTGAAGTAAATGCCTTTAGACGAGCTCGGCTTGAGGCGCTTCAGGTCAGCAACCAGTGCTTCCAGGTTGCCGTTAATCGCTGAGGCGTCAAAATCCACTTTACCCAGGGTAGTGTGGATAATGCCGTTCTTGTCGGTACGGAAACGCACCTGACCCGCTTTGGCATTTTTAACCGCGGTCGCCACGTCGGGCGTTACGGTACCAACTTTCGGGTTAGGCATCAGGCCACGCGGGCCTAGAATTTGACCTAGCTGGCCTACAACGCGCATAGCATCGGGCGAAGCGATAACGACGTCAAAATCCATCACGCCTTTTTTCACTTGCTCAGCCAAGTCGTCCATACCCACGATGTCGGCGCCAGCTTCTTTAGCGGCATCGGCATTAGCACCCTGAGTAAAGACAGCAACGCGTACATCTTTACCGGTGCCGTTAGGCATAACAGTAGCGCCTCGCACCACCTGGTCGGATTTACGCGGGTCAACGCCCAGGTTGATGGCGACATCAACGGACTCTTTGAATTTAACAGTAGACAGCTCGGCGAGCAGCGCTACCGCTTCTTCAATAGAGTAGGCTTTGGTAGTGTCTACTTTTTCGCGAATAACTTTCGCACGCTTAGACAGTTTAGCCATGATCAGAGACCCTCCACGTTTAGGCCCATGCTGCGAGCACTGCCAGCAATGGTGCGTACAGCGGCATCGAGATTCGCAGCCGTCAAGTCAGGCTCTTTGGACTTGGCGATCTCTTCAAGCTGTTCACGCGTTACGGTGCCGACCTTCTTCTTGTTCGGCTCACCAGAACCGGACTTGATGCCAGCGGCTTTTTTCAGCAGCACGGCAGCAGGCGGCGTTTTGGTAACAAACGTGAAGCTACGGTCAGAGTAGACAGTGATCACGACTGGCGTCGGCAGGCCCGGCTCAATTTCTTGAGTCGCGGCGTTGAACGCCTTACAGAATTCCATGATGTTCACGCCGTGCTGACCCAGCGCTGGCCTACCGGCGGACTTGGATTGGCTTTACCTGCAGCAACCTGCAGTTTGATATAAGCCTGTACTTTCTTGGCCATCTTTAACACTCCAGTTGGGTAATAGCGCCCGAAGGCTCCCCGGTACCAGTGAAACAGCTGACTAGCCATCCCACACGAATTAAAACCTACTGCTTACTCACTACTACTAACTATTCGCTACTAACTATTTACCACTCACCCGTCACTCTTTCTCAACCTGAGAAAACTCCAACTCAACAGGTGTAGAGCGCCCAAAAATCAGCACACTGACATGCAGACGACTCTTTTCGTAATTCACTTCCTCGACGACGCCGTTGAAATCGGCAAACGGCCCGTCAATAACACGCACCGACTGGCCCGGCTCAAACATCGTCTTGGGCCGCGGCTTATCGGTACCATCTTTAACGCGCATCAGAATTGCATCTGCTTCGCGTGACGTAATCGGTGCTGGCTTCTCTTTTGTACCACCGATGAAGCCCATAACACGGGGCGTCTCATTGACGAGGTGCCATGTTTCGTCGGCCATCTCCATCTCGACCAGCACATAGCCAGGATAGAACTTACGCTCACTTTTGCGACGCTTGCCGTCACGCATTTCAACGACTTCTTCAGTCGGCACCAGAATCTCGCCAAAGCGATCCTCCATACCGTACATTTTCACACGCTCGATCAACGAGCGCATGACATGCTTTTCAAAGCCAGAATAAGCGTGAACGACGTACCAACGTTTGGACATGAAAGCTCCTAACCAATGACGCCGGACATCGCCCAGCCAAGAAGAGTGTCGATCAACCACAGCATTAGCCCGACCACCAGAACGGCCACCAACACAATGGCGGTGGTCTGAATGGTTTCGGGACGGGTCGGCCATACAACGCGCTGAATCTCTTTCTTGGCGCTTCTGGCAAGCTCTACTAAATCACGACCCTTGGTAGTGGTTAGCGCGATCAAACCCGCAATCACACACAACACCACTACACCAAGCACGCGGTAGAGCAGGCCAATATCGGCGAAATAGGTATTACCAACAACAGCAACGACAAGCAGCGCTACGACCGCCGCCCACTTGAGCCCGTCATGGCGCGTCTGTTGCACCTCGGCGCCATGTTTTACAGAACCAGGCTTCATAAAAACGAGACTCCTCAGGGTACGGCGAACGATAAAAGAATTTTGGAAAAAGACATACCAACCTGGGGAAGGTTGGCAGGCCAGGAGGGAATCGAACCCCCAACCTGCGGTTTTGGAGACCGCTGCTCTGCCAATTGAGCTACTGGCCTGTATCGTCGTACTGACTTTCTACATTCTACATTTGCTTCTTACTTCTGCCGACAAGCGTCTTTCCAATCGCCTATACAACAGCGGGCGCCATGGTAGCGGAGAAACCCACCCCTGACAACCCCCTCTTTACGCTCAAGCGTCGTATAAACCACCTAAACGCAGAGACAAAAAAAGCGAGCTTCGCTCGCTTTATCTGCAATATGGAGCTCATGGACGGAATTGAACCGTCGACCTCACCCTTACCAAGGGTGTGCTCTACCCCTGAGCTACATGAGCCAAACACATCAACTGGAGCGGGCGGCGGGAATCGAACCCGCACCATCAGCTTGGAAGGCTGAGGTTCTACCATTGAACTACGCCCGCAGAACTTGCCTATAGAATGACAATCCGCTGCACGAGAAACAGTAGCTAACGCCCGCTTACCGGCTTTTCATTCCCAAACACCGAGAAGCTCAGCGCCTGATAAATCTGGTGGAGAGGGAAGGATTCGAACCTTCGAAGCTTTCGCGGCAGATTTACAGTCTGCTCCCTTTGGCCACTCGGGAACCTCTCCAACTGTGGCGGCACATTATGCCAGCCTTCAAAACAGTGTCAAGCTAGATATTTACTTAATTTATCGTAGCTTGCGATGCCAGGGCACCTTCTGCCTGTCTTGGAACGCGCTGCATTCTGTCAAAGCAGCATGGAGAATGCAAGTGCCGCGCGAATCTTTTCTAGCGCCACAGGTTCAGGCACCCGCGGTGCGCCCGACATTTTACCCGCTCGCTCGGCGAAGGTCATCGGAAAGCACGCCTCCAAGCCGCCGTAAACCATATCCGGCCACACCGCATGGGGCACCTGTACGCCTCGCGAAACAACTCGCGCATCGCCCCCTGTCAACAGCATTGGCAGCGCCACACCCTCTTGATCACACACTTCGCTATAAATGCGATTAATGGCACTGACGGCGGCCATATAAATACCGTGGTTAACCGCATCAACGGTTCGCCGCCCCGGCTCTAACAACTCATCGGCCTCGCTTTCAGGATCAATGGCCACATTGCGAGTGCCAAGCTTCAGACTCTCTTTCATCAGCCGCAGGCCAGGAATAATAAAGCCACCCAGGTGCTGGCCGCCTGGCAGCACAAAGTCGATCGTTATCGCGCTGCCGCAATCCACCGCACAGCAACCGCCCGCTAACTGATACCCCGCCAGCGCCCCCATCCAGCGATCAACACCCAGACGCCCCGGCTCTTCGTAGCCGTTAACCACGCCTAGCGCCTCTTGGGTAGAGTGCGCCACATGAACATGGCGCACCCGGCGTCGCAGCAAGGCGACCGTTTCTTCCAGTACTGCCGCCCTGGCAACGCTGGATATCCGCACCGCCTCGACCACGTCAAGATCGGGAATATCGGCCCCTGGACGCCACTCTTCCCGGGTCCACACTGCCCCCCGGGAGCGTATCTCGCTACTCTCGGCATCCTTGAGCCGCCACTTGGACAGCGTGTTGCCGATATCAAGATCCAGAATCATAAACGCCTGCGCACGCTGATCTCACCGCCGGCTAGGCGTCGCGAGTGACCATTTTCGGTAACCCAGAGGTTACCACTCTCATCCACTTCTCCGGCAACGGCATCGCTGACCTGCTCTCCCTGAATCACCCGAATCGGCAGCCCGGCATAGGCGTGGCGCTCATTCCAGGCATCACGCCAGGCGCCAAAACCATCCTGCTCAAAGGTAGCCAGCATGGCCAACAGACCTGCCACCTCCTCTGAAGCCAACTGATTGCGCGAGATATCCGGCAGTCGCTCGAAAAGCGCCGCCACGGGCTGGTCGATAGCGGCTCGTTGCGCTTCGGGCAACCAGAGGTTCATACCAATACCGATAACCACCTCGCAGGGGCCTGCCGCATCCCCAGTTACTTCGATAAGAATACCGGCCAGCTTGCCTAACTCATCGTCAGGCTCATCCCCCTGCTCAGAGAGCAGAATATCGTTTGGCCACTTAAGCTTCGGCGCCACACCATGCCGCTCAAGCACTTGGGCCACCACAACGCCCACCGCCAAACTCAAGCCTTCCAGCACGGCGATACCCGACTCAAAGCGCCAGCCCAGCGAAAGCATTAGGCTCTGCCCCCAAGGCGTCGACCAGACACGCCCGCGGCGTCCACGCCCCGCTGTCTGCAGCTCAACCAGACACACTTCGCCATGCCCTGCGCCCTGCTCAAAGCGTTGGCGCAGATACTCATTGCTGGAGGGTAACTGATCTTCAACAAACAGCCGCGCAAGGTGGTGGCGCGCCTGAGCGGGCAACTGTGCAACGATTTTGGCGCCCTCCAAGGGCTCCAGTCGTTGCGCCAGCTGGTAGCCACGGCCTTTCACCGCGACAATCTCCACCCCAAGTGCTTCCAGTTTTTTTAACTGTTTCCACACCGCCGCACGAGAAATACCCAGCGTTTCACCCAGTTGCTCGCCAGAGTGAACCTCGCCATCGCTTAACAAACGCATCAGGTTGCCGATGGTCATGCTCCTGCCCCAGTGGGAAAAGCGCTAGTCTAGCGGATGCTGGATCATGGCGAAAACATTCCTAGACCAAGGTTGATATGGGAGGCAGTAATATCAGCGAAGCCTTTGGCATGGTAGAATGACTATTGGACGCAAGCCCTGAGCCAAGATGGTCGGCAAATTGCCAGCCCTTGCGACCCGCATTTTCCGACCCGTGGACAAACGGGTGTTCACAAGAGTTCTCTCTCAGCATGCAAAACCAGCAAAACTCCAGCGCGGTTAATAACCTGCGCAACGTCGCGATCATAGCCCACGTTGACCATGGTAAAACCACACTGGTCGACAAACTCCTGAGCCAGTCCGGCACCCTTGACCGTAAAGCAGAAGGTCAAGAGCGCATCATGGACTCAAACGATCAGGAAAAAGAGCGTGGCATTACCATTTTGGCCAAGAACACGGCCATTCAGTGGCAAGACAGCCAGGGTAACGGTTACCACATCAACATTGTGGATACACCTGGGCACGCCGATTTCGGTGGCGAGGTTGAGCGCGTTATGTCGATGGTCGATTCGGTGCTACTGCTAGTAGACGCCGTTGATGGCCCGATGCCGCAAACCCGCTTTGTGACCCAGAAAGCCTTCGCCCAAGGCCTGCGGCCGATCGTGGTGGTCAACAAAATTGACCGCCCCGGCGCACGTCCTGACTGGGTAATCGACCAGATTTTCGATCTGTTCGACAATCTTGGCGCGTCTGATGAACAGCTCGATTTCCCGATCATCTACTGCTCTGCCCTAAACGGCATTGCCGGTATGGATCCTGAAGAGCTGGCGGACAACATGGATCCCATGTTCCAAGCCATCGTCGATATCGTTGAGCCGCCCCAGGTTGAGCTCGATGGCCCCTTCCAGATGCAGATCTCTGCACTGGATTACAACAGCTACGTAGGCGTTATCGGTCTTGGCCGCATCAAGCGCGGCGCGGTGAAACCGAACCAGCAGGTGTCGGTAATCGGCGTTGACGGCAATGTGCGTAAGGGCAAAATCGGTCAGGTCATGACCCATATGGGCCTTGAGCGCGTGCAGACCAACGAAGCCACCGCGGGCGACATTGTCTGCATCACCGGCATCGATGACCTGTCTATTTCCGATACGCTATGCGATCCAGCCAAGGTCGAAGCCCTGCCGCCGCTGTCCGTCGACGAACCGACCGTTTCAATGACCTTCCAGGTCAACGATTCACCATTCGCCGGTAAAGATGGTAAGTTTGTGACCAGCCGTAATATCAAGGATCGCCTTGATCAAGAGCTGATTCACAACGTGGCACTGCGCGTTGAACAGGGCGAAACCCCTGAGAAGTTCAAGGTTTCCGGGCGTGGCGAACTGCACCTTTCGGTGCTGATCGAAACCATGCGCCGTGAGGGCTTTGAGCTGGCCGTAGGCCGTCCTGAAGTCATCATCAAAGAGATCGACGGTGAGAAGCAGGAGCCCTACGAAGAGGTCATCATCGACTGTGAAGAGCAGCATCAAGGCTCGATCATGGAAGAGCTCGGCTACCGTAAAGGCGAGATGACCAACATGCTGCCGGACGGTAAAGGCCGGGTTCGCCTGGACTTCATCATTCCTGCCCGCGGTTTGATCGGTTTCCGTGGCCAGTTTTTGACCCTGACCTCGGGCACCGGCATCCTGACCAGCCGCTTTGATCACTACGGCCCGCTGAAGCCTGAAGCCTCTATCGAGCGTCGTAACGGCGTACTGGTTTCGATGGTCGACGGCAAAGCCCTTGCCTATGCGCTGTATGCGCTGCAAGAGCGCGGCAAACTGATTATCGATCACGCCACGGAAGTCTACGAAGGTATGCTGATCGGTATCAACAACCGCGCTAACGATATGGTGGTTAACCCCACCAAAGGCAAGAAACTCGACAACATGCGCTCCACCGGTAACGATGAAAACATCGTGCTAACCCCGCCGGTTAAGTTCTCTCTGGAGCAGGCCATCGAGTTCCTCGACTCTGACGAACTTGTCGAAGTCACGCCGGCGCATATCCGTCTGCGCAAAAAGCTGCTGAAAGAGACCGAGCGTAAGCGTTTTAGTAAGAAGTAAACCGCTCCAAGCAGTTAGCTACCAAGAAACCCGCGCAAGCGGGTTTTTTTATGCCCTCCCGCTTCTGCACTCACATCAGCCCTCTGCGCCCACCCTTTTGCCATAATCTTTGCCAAGATAGCCCCCTAAACGCAGCCTAAACGCTAATACGCTGGAAAGGCGGCGCGTTCTATCGCACAGTAACGCTAATTTCAGCGCGTCCAAGGCACGCTGACATCGCCACATTCATACAGGCGTTTGGATACTTACCCCCATCCTGACGCCCAAACACGGACACTCTTACCCATGAGCGGTCATAACGTCTGGACGCATAAAGGCACTTTTCTTCTCGCCGCGGTTGGCTCCGCCGTCGGCTTGGGTAATCTTTGGCGCTTCCCCTACCTCACCGGTGAAAACGGTGGCGGTGCCTTTATACTGGTCTACGCGCTGACGATCTTCGCCGTCGGCATCCCGATTCTGATTGCCGAGATCATGCTGGGTCGCACCAGCCGCCAGAGCCCGATTATGGGCATGCGGCATCTGACCAAAACCCATGGCACCTCACGGGCCTGGGAAACCATCGGCTGGCTCGGCGCCGCCTCGGCGTTTTTGATTTTAAGCTTCTACTCGGTGATCGCCGGCTGGGCAATTCACTACACCTGGCTGATGCTGACCGGCTCACTGGTCGGCGCCGATGCACAGACCATTAGCACTGGCTTTGACGCTCTGCTGGCCGCCCCTGGCCTAATGACCCTCTATCACACCCTTTTCATTGCCGCGTCCGCGCTGATTGTCGGTATGGGTATTCATAAAGGTATCGAATCAGGCCTGCGCATTATGATGCCCGCGCTGTTTGTGATTCTGTTGGTGGTGCTGGCCTACGGCGTGATCAATGGCGATATAGGCGCCGCCGCCAGCTTTCTATTTACCTTTAATATCGCCGACCTCAGCCTCGAGGGCTGGCTACAGGCTATGGGCCAATCATTCTTCACCCTGAGCCTGGGGATGGGGGCCATCATGGCTTACGGCGCCTATATGCCCAGCGATGTATCGCTGACCCGCACCGCCTTTGCTGTGGCTATTGTCGATACCGCCGTGGCCATGGTGGCAGGCCTGGCCATTTTTGCCCTGGTGTTTGGGGCTGGGCTGGAAACCGGGCAAGGACCTGGCCTGATGTTTGTTACCCTTCCGCTAGCATTTGCCGAGATGCCGTTTGGCGCTTTGGTAGGCGGTGTGTTCTTTATCCTGGTTCTGGGCGCCGCTATCAGCTCCTCTATTTCGCTGATCGAACCCGTCGCCGCCTTCCTGGTGGAGCGCTTTGATATGACCCGGCCGCAGGCGGTCACGATCATGGTGACCGCCGCCTGGGCGATGGGCTTACTGACAGTGGTTAGCTTTAACCTCTGGGCCGAAGGAACGATCTTCCACACCCTCTTTGGGCGCACGGCTTTCGACTTTATCGAGCTACTGACCAATATCTTTATGCCGGTAGGCGGTCTGCTCATAGCGCTATTTGCCGGCTGGGCGCTAACCCAGAGCGAAGTGATGAAGGAGTTGGGCAGCAGTGTCGCCTGGTTTAAGGTATGGCGTTTTCTAGTACGCTTTGTGGCGCCTGCTGCCGTAGCCTTTGTGTTTTTACGCACCCTTCCTCAAGTGGAGGGCTACCTTATTCCCACCCTTGGCGCACTGCTCATTATCGGTGCCTTTGCAGCCAGCCAGCGGTGGCTAAAAAAACCACGACAAACAACTTAATAACAGTGCGCAGGCGGCTTTGTAGCCGCCTGCATCGCGTGGAGACACCATGACCCCTCTTATTGATGTACAGCACGTCAACAAAGCGTTCGGCGGCCTGCAGGTGATTAACGACTGCTCCATTCAGGTGGAGAAGGGTTCTATTACCGGCATGATCGGCCCCAACGGCGCGGGAAAATCAACCCTGTTTAACCTGATTGCCGGTGCGTTGACCCCGGACAGCGGCCGTGTCCTGCTTGATGGTGAAGATATCACCTCACTCAGCGCCGACCAGCGCTTTCATCGCGGACTTCTGCGCACTTTTCAGATCGCCCACGAGTTCAGCCAGATGAGTGCGCTGGAAAATCTGATGATGGTGCCGCCCAAGCAAGCCGGTGAAGACCTTTTTAGCGCCTGGTTAAAGCCCGGTAGGGTTCGGCGGGAAGAAGCCGAGGTGCGCCGCCGCGCCCTGGAGGTGATCGACTTTGTCGGCCTGCACCACGTGCGTAATGAGCTAGCGGGCAACTTGTCCGGCGGCCAGAAGAAGCTGCTGGAGCTTGGCCGCACCATGATGACCGACGCCAAGGTGGTGCTCCTTGATGAGATCGCCGCCGGGGTAAACCGCACCCTGTTGGGCGATTTGATCGGCAATATTGAGCGCCTGAACCGCGAGATGGGCTACACCTTTCTGGTCATTGAACACGATATGGAGATGATTGCTCGCCTGTGCGATCCAGTCATTGTGCTGGCTCAGGGCAGCGTGATGGTGGAGGGTCATATCAACGATATCCAGAACAATCCTGAAGTCATCGAGGCCTACTTCGGTACCGATGCCGCTTAAGCGTGGCGCTTTCTCCCATTAGCCAATGACTATAATAATGTCGCTGCAACGCGACCTTGCTGGAATACTTTGCTTATGTCATCAACAACCAGGCCATTAATCGACGCACGGGATGTGCACGGCGGCTATGGCGGCATGAATATCCTTAACGGGGTGAACATGACGCTGGAGGCCGATGAGGTCGGTGTGATAGTCGGCCCTAACGGGGCGGGCAAATCCACCATGCTGAAAGCAGTGTTTGGCCTGCTGCATGTCAATCAGGGCGAGATACTGCTTAACGGTCAGCCGATTCAAAACTTACCGCCTAACCAATTGGTACAGCGAGGCATGGGCTTTGTGCCCCAGGAGAAGAACGTTTTCCCCAGCCTTTCGGTGCAGGAAAACCTCGAGATGGGCGCCTTTTTAAAGCCGCAAAACGTCAAGCGTATGCTCGCTCAGGTGTATGAGTTTTTCCCCCCCCTGTATGAAAAGCGCCGCCAGCCCGCCGGCGAGCTCTCCGGGGGGCAGCGCCAGATGGTCGCCATGGGGCGCGCCTTGATGGCCGAGCCCAGCCTGCTATTGCTCGATGAGCCCACCGCGGGGCTCTCGCCGCTTTACATGAATGAAATCTTCGACCGCGTCAAACAGATCAACGCCGCTGGCGTGGGCATTTTGATGGTAGAACAGAACGCCAAACAGGCACTCGCGATAGCCGATAAGGGCTTTGTGCTGGCTGCTGGTCAAAACCGCTTTACCGACACCGGGGCGGCACTGCTCGCCGACCCCGATGTCGCCAAAAGCTTTTTGGGCGGCTAGCCCCAGGGAGATAGACGTGAACGAACTGGTTTTTTTATCAATAATGTGGTGATCTCGGGCAGCGTCAGCGGCTCTATTTATGCCATCGGGGCGATTGGCGTAACGCTGATTTTCAGCATTATGCGCTTTGCCCACTTCGCCCATGCCGACATGATGACCTTCGGCGCCTTTATGGTACTGCTGCTCACCACGCTGTTCCCGGCAGCGGGTGCCAGCATTGGCGTGCCGACCGCGGTTCTGATGCTGCCGCTGGCCATACTGTTGACTGCCGCCCTGGCAGTGGGGATCGACAAAACCTTTTACAAGCCACTACGCGCCCATGGGGTCAAGCCGATCGTGTTGGTAATTGGATCACTGGGGGTCACCTTGATTCTCCAGGGCTTGATCCGCCTGTTTGCGGGCACCGGTGGGCAAAGCCTCTACGTAGATGACCGCAAGGAGATTTTTCGCCTTACCCTTCCCTTTGAGGGCGCCCGCGCGCCGATTGTAGTGACCGAACCGCAAATTTATCTGTTTGTGATTACCATCGTCGCGGTCATCTCGCTACACCTTTTCCTCAATCGTTCGCGGCTAGGCAAAGCCATGCGTGCCATGTCGGATAATCCTGAGCTCGCCCAGGCATCGGGTATTAATACCAATACCATTGTGGCGGTGACCTGGGTGATTGCGGGGGCTTTGGCCGCTATTGCTGGAACACTGCTCTCCCTGGATGTCACCTTCAAGCCCGACTTGAGCTTCTTCCTGCTACTGCCCATTTTCGCTGCCGCCATTGTGGGCGGCGTTGGCCACCCTTACGGCGCCATTGCCGGTGGCTTTGTGGTCGGCTTTGCCGAAACCCTGGCGGTGTTTAACTGGAACGTGCTGCTGCGCCCCTTCCGCGACAGCCTGCCCACCTGGTTAGAGCTACCCTCCAACCTGTCCTTTGTGGGCACCGAGTACAAAATTGTGGTGCCGTTTTTCATTCTTGTGGCCATTCTGGTGTGGCGCCCTACCGGACTCTTTAAAGGCAAGGTGATTTAATGACCAACTCAGAAAATACCCGCAACCCTGCCTACACCCCTGAAGACGCAACGCCTGTCCGTCGCTTCCCGCTACGCGAGCTGATCCTGTTTGGTGTGCTGCTGGTGGCGATTCTGGCGGTCTACGCCATCATGGGCGCCGCCTACAGCACGCGCATGCTGGTTGAAGCCGCCTGCTACGCCATCCTTGCCCTGGGCTTAACGATCCAGTGGGGTTACGCAGGACAGTTCAACGCCGGGGTGATGGGCTTTGTCGCCCTGGGCGGTTTCTCTGCGATGCTGTTCAGCGTGCCGGTCAATGATGCGTTTTGGGGAACCGAACTGCCCGGCGAGCTGGGCCGCGTTTTACTCTACGGCGTGGCAGCGACGCTGCTGGTGATCGGTGCCAGCAAACTGGATCGCCTGGGCGTTCCCAAAAAACTGCGCACGCTTATCGCCGTGTTATTGGCGTTGGTGCTCTATCTGGTAGTGATCAGCTTGCTGCGTGAAGTGACCAGTGAGATACAATCCCGGGCAGGCTTTGTCGGTGGGTTTGGGCTGCCCGCCTGGATCGGCTGGATTGTGGGTGGTGCCTTGGCCGGTGGCGTTGGCTACTTTATTGGTCATATCTGCCTGGGCTTACGCAGCGACTACCTGGCTATTGCCACCCTGGGCATAGCCGAGATCATCAAGGCATTTTTAAAGAACTCTGACTGGCTGACCCGCGGCACCGCCACGGTCTCCCCGCTCCCCTGGCCCACGCCGGGGCCTGCCGAGCTGGGTTTCACCCTCGCGCGCGCGATCTACCTGTCGTTTACCGCAGTGATCATTGCGGTGATCTTCTTTCTGCTCAATCGCGCCTACAACGCCCCTTGGGGCCGCATGATTCGGGCCATTCGTGATAACGAAGTGTCTGCGGCCGCCATGGGTAAAGATATCAACAAGCGTCGCCTGGAGATCTTTGTGCTCGGCTGTATATTGATGGGCTTGGGCGGCGGCATCATGGGCACGTTTAACAGCCTCTTTGACCCTCAGGGCTATCTACCGCTGAACCATACCTTCCTGGTACTGGTGATGGTGATCCTCGGCGGGCCGGGCAATAACCTGGGCACCATTTTTGGCGCCGTGGCGGTGTATATCATCTGGATTATGTCCGAGCCGCTGGCACTCTATTTAATGCAGTTAGCCGTCGCCTTCGGCGAAGGTGCGTTCGGTTGGGATGCACCGGGCAATATGGATAGCCGCGCCCTGCAGGCTCGGGTGCTGGTCATTGGTGTGCTGATCACCATGGTACTGCGCTTTGCCCCCAAAGGCCTGCTACCCGAGAAGATCAAAAGCCACAGTTGATGGGGCAGCTTGGTTGGAGCAGATTGGTATGACTCTGCCGGACTAAGCCCGGCAGGTGGCAGCGGTTGCTGCAAACCACACGCAGTCGCGGGCGCCAAATCTGGCGCGATAGTGAATGCTAACGACCACACTACTTCGCTGACTGCGCCTCCAGCGCTTCAAACAATCGTGCCACTGCTTCAGCGCCGGGATCAATATGCCCCCGGAGCTGTTCGGCGTTGATATAGGCGGCACGCCCCGCGCTGGCCTTTACAATGGTAGCGGTATGCATTGCCCCTGTACGTGCTGCTCTAGCAGCGGAGGCAGTGCTATCGTCGAGGGCATCCAGGGCGGGTTTGAGGGCATCCACCAGGGTTCTGTCGCCTAACTTCGCGCCCCCAATTTGCTGCATCCGCTTGAGCCCCTCCTTCAGCGCAGCAACCCTGGGTAGTCCGCTGGACGCAGCCTCTCCTGCCGCGGAGAAGAAGATAGCCAGCAGCACACCAGAGGAGCCCCCCATGGTCTGGCTAAGCGCCTGCCCTATGGCCCGGTAAAGCTGGGAATGATCGGCCAGAGGCATTCTATCCAGCGCGTTTAACAAGGCTCTGGCGGCTCCAGCGAGGGTTGAGCCGGTATCACCGTCACCGGACTTGGCATCCAGTGCATTCAGATCCGCTTCGGCGTCGATCAGTACCTGGCACCACCTCGTCAGCAAGGTGGCGGTCTGATCATGCCAGGATGGGATAGGTTGAATAGGCAGTAAGCCATCGGGAAGCGGTTGTAGGGTGATTGGCTGGATACTCTTGCAGCCAGGCCAGGCCGTGGGGCCGCAGGCGGCGGCTAGTAAGGCCTCATCATCCCGGGTGAGCGGATACACCGATACAGAAAACCCCTGCATGTCCAGCGACGTCATCATGGGCGCTGGCCCGACGATGAGTTTCAGGCGGCTGGCAATGGAAGACGTCAGAAGCTCGTTGGCGAGTACCGCCATTTCCAGTGACGACGCGCCACCGAGGTTGTTCAGCAGTACAGCATGTGGCTGTTTATCCATGACGGTGGCCAGCTTTGCAGCGACGGCAGCCATGGCGTTTTTCGCGCCGTCGTAAGCAATCTGCTCAACACCCGCCTCGCCATGGATGCCAAGCCCCAGCTCCGCCATCCCATGGGGAATGCGCTGCTCTTTGGGCGAGCCGGGCACGCTACAGGTATCCAGTGACATACCGATGCTGTGGGTGTTTGCGATCACCCGCTTAGCGGCACTGGTCAGGGTTTCAAGCTCGGCACCCTGTTCGGCCAATGCCCCGGCTATCTTATGCACAAAGAGTGTGCCCGCCACCCCCCGAGCTTGTGGAAGGTCGGGCAAGGCAATATCGTCGTCGACCACCACCATGCTCACCTTGTGCCCTAAGGCACGGGCACGCTCGGCGGCCAGCCCGAAATTCAGCCGGTCACCGGTGTAATTCTTGACGATCAGCAAGCAGCCCGCCGATCCGGTAACCGCCAGTATTGCGGCCAGAACCGCATCGACCGAGGGTGAGGCAAAGACGTCACCGCAGACAGCCGCGGTTAGCATACCCTTGCCGACGAAGCCGGCATGGGCCGGTTCGTGACCAGAACCACCGCCAGAAACCAACGCCACTCGGGACTTATCCCAGTCGGCCCGCACCACCACGCGAATATGAGGATAGCCATCCAGGCGTGCCAACTGGCCACCGGATGCCCTGATAAGACCGTCGATCGCGTCAGTGACGGCGTCTGCTTTGTTGTTGATAAATTGCGTCATGATCTCGTCACCTCTGGTTGCTCGTACAGCCTCATCCCGCCCCTACCCGATATAGCCAGATAGCGCACGGTTGGCGCTCTGGGGGCTTGAAATTTTGTCGTTTGCCACCAGCTATTTTTTTATCAAGGGGCAACCCGAGACGTTGAGTATTTCGATTTACGTCATAGGTAGCAAGATCAGATAGGAGGTGACGTATGAATTTGCAAAAACTCTCTCCCTGGAACTGGTTCAAGAGCGAAAATGCCGATACACCGACTCCGCCATCCAGCGTGGAGCCGCGCCGCAGTGAGCTCTCCCCCTTCATGGGTATGCATCAGGAGTTGGATCGCTGGATGGACAGTGTCATGCGGCAGTTCGGCATGCCCTCCCTGGAAAGTCGCGCTGGTGACCTGCCGGGCCTTCTGCAGCCGCGGCTCGATATTGCCGAACACGACAGCGAGTATGTGATCAGCGTCGAGGTGCCGGGGGTCGAGGAGAAAGACCTCGCTATCTCCCTGGATGATAATCGTCTGGTCATTGAAGGTGAAAAGCGCCAGGAGAGCCATAGTGAAGATAATAAGCTCCATCGTATCGAGCGCTCCTATGGTCGGTTCCAGCGCGTACTGGATCTGCCTGGGGATGCCAAGGACGAGGATATCAAAGCCTCTTTCAAGAATGGGATTCTGACGGTACGGGTACCGCGTAGCGAACAGGCCAGGGCGGCTCGCCGTAAAATCCCCATTCAGTAAAAGTGGTTGCTGACGTTATGGGGCTCGCCGACTGGCGAGCTTTTTTTTGCTGCGCCAGGCATGGCGCTGGATGGATTACCTGTAGTGTCGGCTATTTAAGCGATAAACGACCACAAGGTGGGCCATACCAAATAAAAAATGCCCGGCTGAAACCAGCCGGGCACTCTTTCAATCCCAAGCCTTAGAATTAAAGATCAACCTGACCTTTGCTGGTAAAGGTGCCGTCTTCTACAGCCATCTCGACCACTACGCCAGGCACGTCGCCGTTATCATCGAACTCGTGGGAGCCAGAGGCGCCTTCGTAGTTGATCTCGGTGCCTGCGGCAATCAGTTCAACCGCTTTTTCCCACTCGCCAGGCAGAATCACTTCGCCAGGGGCGCTGGAAACGCTGCGCAGGGCTTCTGAAAGTCCTTCGCGCTCGGCGCTGCCGTTCTGCTCAATCGCCAGCGCGATCAGGAAAGCGGCATCGTAAGCCTGGGCAGCAAACACAGCGCTGGGGTCTAGATCAGCAGCTTCGGCAGCTTCAATGAAAATATCGGTACCGGGCAGGTCTGGGCTGCCAGGACGGGTGGCTATCATGCCATCCAACACGTCTGCGCCGATGGCATTGATCAGACTATCGCCCACCATACCGTCAGCGCCAACGTACTGGGTAAACATGCCGCTTTCATAGGCTTGGCGCAGCACGGTCTGACCCGAGGTGTCGGCGTAGGCCAGCACGACGAGAGTATCCACGCCACTGGCTGACAGTGAGCCTAGCTCAGAGCGATAATCCGCGCGGTTATCTTCGTGGGCAAGGTTTTCGGCAATCTCACCACCGCCGGCTTCAAAAGCAGCGCTAAAGGCGTCTGAAAGCCCCTGACCATAATCGTTGTTGACGTAAGTGACCGCCACAGCGTCGATACCTTTTTCAAGCAGCAGCTTGGCGAGGATCTCCCCTTGAAAAGCATCCGACGGCACGGTACGGAAGACCAGATCATTATCGTCCAGCTCCGATACCGCGGGGGCAGTAGAGGCAGGCGATACCATCAACACACCACCGGGGATGGCAGCATTATTAGCCGCGGCAATGGTCGCACCGGTACACAGCGCACCGACGATCGCGGTGACATTTTCCGAGTTGACCATGCGGTCGGCGGCGTTGGAGGCCGCCGAGGCATCGGAGCAGGTGGTATCACCAGACGGCATCACCAGCGTTTGGCCATCTAAAATACCGCCCTGCTCATTGATCTGCTCAACGGCGAGTTGCGCCCCTTCAAAAATCGGTGGTGTTAAACTCTCAATTCCCCCCGTAAAACCGCCCAAGAAGCCAACTTTGACCTCTGCCTGTGCGAACCCGGTCATTGCCAGGGTTGAGGCCGCCACAGCGGTGGCTAATGCGCGTTTATTGATCATGTTATTGGTCGCTCCCAGTGAGATAAGGTTTGTGCATTTTTTTAGTGTGCCCCAGCGGTTAATCGTTAAGGCTGCTATTAATCTGGAACTGGAACGGCAAAAACACAAGCACCGGTTTCTAACGCTAGTTTGCACAATGCACTATAACCAGCGCTCAAGCTTAAGCGTATGGCTTAACCAGGCGTTGAAATGGCGCCAAAAACCCCCTGGTTCAGTGGTTAAAACGTCCATTGCTCCATCGCGCTCCAGATGCCAGTTAAGCTCACCTTCTGGGGTAAGTTCGATACGATAGCTCAGCGCAGGCTCCTGCCCAACGGTCACCAGGTCGTTAAACGCCTTTATAAGGGTGTCACTTCGGGCCAGCACGCCAATTTCAGTATTCCAGTAGATCGACCGGGGATCAGCGTTAAACGAGCCCACGAACAGTTGATCGTCAAAGCTCAATGCCTTGATATGCAGCGCGGAAGCCGAAGCGCCGGGCACACGCATGTCTTCATCCGGGCCCGCTTCCTGTTCGGGGCGCAGCTCATAAAGGGCGATACCGTGGGCGAGCAGCGTTTCACGCCAGGGGGCATAGGCGCCATGCACCACGGCCGCGTCTGTCGACTCCAGTGAATTGGTAATGATCTCGACCATGACACCCTGATCGGCAAGCTGCGTTAATTTTTTCACCCCTTGCTCGGTGGGCACAAAGTAGGCAGAAATAATCACTAGACGCTGGTTAAGCTCGGTGGCATCGGTTAAATCACCTAGCAAGGTATCCCGCCACTCGGGCGTTCCAGCCGTCAGCTTGCCGGGGGCATCCCACATCGCCAGCCCTTCGCCCCAATGCAGGGTCTCCCATGGCGGCGCGCTGCGTGGCTGGCTGCGCAACTGGGTAAAGTATTCCGAGTCGGCATTATCGTCCAGCCACTCTTCCAGCTCCGTGGCAAGGGTTTGCCAGGCGTTATCGGCGACTTGATGATAGCGTTCAATAGGCTGCGCCAAGCCATGGTTCCAATACAGATCAAAACTGCGCGAAAGCTCAGGCACTACTTCGCCGATGGTCGTAAAGTCCAAATCGGCAAAGTTGCGCGAGTCGTTGGCATCGAAATACTCATCGCCCAGATTGCGCCCGCCTACAATGGCGACGCTGTTATCGGCTATCCATAGTTTGTTATGCATACGACGGTGCTGCTGAGCAGGGTTGACCACCGAGGCCAAGACGCGTGTGAACATATGCCCACGGCCCACCGGTAGCGGATTATAAACCCGCACATGGATACTCGGGTGGCTCGCCAGTGCTGCCAAGCGATCACCTTGGCCAACAGCACCGAAATCATCGACCAGCAGGCGCACCCGAACGCCCTCCTCAGCGGCATTCAGCAACTGAGACAGGATGAGCCGCGTCGTTTGTCCCTCACCCAGTAAGTAGGTTTGGATATTCAGTTCTCGCTGGGCTTGGCGAATCAATCCCACCCGAGCAGCAAAAGCTTCCTGCCCATTGGCCAGCAGCGCAAAACCATCGGGTTCTGTCTGTTCCGCTAACGCCTGATAAGCCTGTTCACCCAGCCAAGTACCGCGCCCCTCCTCCAAGGCAAGGGTGGTATGGTGTTCACGCGTCACCGCATGAGTACACCCCGCCAGTAGGCTGCACAGTAACAGTACGCTCAGCCATTGAGTCCAACGGCAAGCCTTAGTCATTGTCATTAAGACGTTCGGCCCAGCGCTTGCGAGCTAAGTTGCGTCGATAAAGACGCACGAGGGCGATGGTTAATGCAGTCGCGACCATCGCCGCAAGCACCACGCCCTGCCAGGGGCGTGCACCGTCCCCCATGACCGTTTCCAGGGTAATAATCAGTATTAAGCCAATCGCTTGGGAGCCGATCGCTAGCGCGCGCAGCTTATCGAAAGCGGGTGGGGGCATAACGTCTCCGTAATTTTCAGCTCGCGTGATATGGTCTCCCAGTGTACCTGCTTCACGGCTTGCTTAAGTGTAAACTTGAATTAAAAACTGAACTGGAAATCCATGAATGCCATCGCCCTCGGCCCGCTACTGATTTCGCTACCACGCCTTTACGCGGTTGGCTGCGCGCTGCTACTGCTACTCTGCGCGCGGCTTTTATTAGGTCTGCCCCGCCCGGCTCAACAGCGCTGGTTTACTGGACTTATCATTGTTTGGCTAGTCGGCGCGCGGGCCGGCCATATTATGCTCAACCTGGAGAGCTATAGCCCCAACCCACTTGAAGCGCTCAAAGTGTGGCAACCCGGCTACCAGGGCCTATGGGGAATGGCGGCAGGCTTGGTATGGACGGCCTGGACGCTACGCGCGCGGTTATTAGCGATGGGCGGTGCCATGGCTATGTTAGTGGCGGCCTCCAGTCTATGGCTAGTGTTGACCACCCTGGCGCCCCTGGGCGATGACTTTGCCGTTGAAACACTGCCGGAGATAACGCTTGAGGATATCGAGGGAAATCAGGTGTCTCTGCCAACGCTAACCGAAGAGAGTGACCTGATTATCGTCAACCTATGGGCCACCTGGTGCCCGCCCTGCCTGCGTGAAATGCCGCTGCTTGAAGAGGCCGCACAGCGCGACGGCGTTAGCGTAGTGGTCGCCAACCAGGGCGAGGATCTGCTACCCATGGTGCGCTACCTGGATGAGCAGCAGCTTGAGTTTCGCTATGCCCTGCGTGACCCCAGCCAGCAGTTGATGGCGCTTTTTCAGGCGCCGGGATTGCCCACCACCGTGCTGTTTGATGGCCAGGGCAACACCCTGGATGTCCACGTTGGCGAACTTACCCGCGCCCATCTGGATCGCTGGTTACAAGATTGATGCCGATACACCTTAATCCCCCCGCTGCTTTGCGTTAGAATCCCCCGCCCTGTTGCCGCCGGTGCTCACTACCGGTGGCATAAGACCCGTTTTGCAGACTCCCCCGAGGCATCATGAGCGATTTTTCTCCCGGCCAACGCTGGATTAGCGACGGCGAAGCTGAGCTTGGGCTCGGCACCGTGCTTAACTGCGACGCCCGTAGCGTTACCATTTTGTTCAGTGCCAGTCAGGAAACCCGTACCTACAACACCCGCCAGGCCCCGCTTACCCGCGTTATGTTCGGCAGTGGCGACCGCGTACTCTCCGCCGACGGCTGGCAAATCGTCGTCGATGACAGTAAAGAGTCGAATGGCCTGATCACCTATATCGGTGAAGACAAGCAAGGCAATCTGCGTGAACTGCCCGAGGCCAAACTCGCCGACACCATGCAGTTCGATCAGGCCCGCGACCGCCTGCTGACCGGCCAGGTCGATCGCAACGACTGGTTTGACTTGCGCTTTCGCACCCTGCACCACTATCAGCGTATTGAGCAGCACAGCGCCCTGGGCTTCTCCGGGCCGCGCATCGATCTGATTCCCCACCAGCTCTACATTGCCAACGAAGTCGCTAGTCGCCACGCCCCACGCGTGCTGCTAGCAGATGAAGTCGGCTTGGGTAAAACCATTGAAGCAGGCCTGATTCTGCACCGCCTACTGCTCAATGGCCGCGTTGAGCGAGCGCTGATTCTGGTACCCGACAGCCTCACCCATCAGTGGCTGGTCGAGCTGCTGCGGCGCTTCTCGCTTAACGTCACGCTGTTAGATGAAACCCAAAGCCAGGCCCACGGCAGTTACAACCCCTTTGAGAGCGCCCAACTGGTGTTAGCCAGCCAAGGCTGGCTGTTTGCCAACCCCCAGCGTCAAGAGCAGGCACTGGCCAGCCAGTTCGACCTGCTGATTGTTGACGAAGCGCACCACCTCGACTGGAGTGAAGAGGGCAGCGGCCCCGGCTACCGGTGCGTCGAACAGCTTTCGGCGGTGATTCCCGGCCTGCTGCTGCTCACCGCGACCCCCGAACAGA
Source organism: Halomonas sp. BDJS001 (assembly GCF_026104355.1). NCBI lineage: Bacteria > Pseudomonadati > Pseudomonadota > Gammaproteobacteria > Oceanospirillales > Halomonadaceae > Halomonas > Halomonas sp. BDJS001. The sequence goes on along the minus strand of NZ_CP110535.1, from coordinate 137,225 downwards.
TGGGCATCAAGAGCCACTTTGCCCGCCTGCGGCTGCTGGATAGCGAGCGTTATCACGACCTTGAGCGCTTCAAAGCCGAAGAGAGTCACTACACCGAAGTGGCCCGCGCCATTGATGCCCTGGAGGCCCTACCGGACGAGCCCAGCGCTCGCGCCCACGTCTCCGCGGTGGCCGATGACCGCGACAGCCAGGCGCTGCTGGCCACGCTATGCAACGATGAAGCGAGTAAAGAGCAGCAGAATACTGCCCGCGCCCAGCTAAGCGAAGCACTGCTGGATCGCCACGGCACAGGCCGGGTAATGTTCCGCAACAGCCGCCGCCACGTGGGGGGGTTCCCTGAGCGGCGTTTAAATTTAGCCCCGCTGGCGCTACCTTCGGCCTACCGCCGGGTAGTGCGCCGCCTGGAGCGCGACGACGACTACCTCGACGAGCTGCTGATCGAGACCGGCATGGATCACCCCGACGTGCTGATCTATCCCGATGCGGCCTATCGCGAGCTTAAAGATGACCCGCTCAACGGCGAAGAGTGGTGGCACATCGACCCGCGAGTCAACTGGCTACTGGAGAAACTCAGCGACGACAGCGAGAGCGGTTTCGCCAACGAAAAAGTCCTGGTCATTGCCCACCACCGGGAAACCGCCGAAGGTCTGGCCGAAGGGCTGCGGGTGCTGGGCGGCTATCATGCGCCAGTGTTCCACGAAGACCTCTCCCTGATCGAGCGTGACCGCGCGGCGGCAGCCTTTGCCGATGAAGACGAAGGCGTACAGGTACTGGTCTGCTCGGAAATTGGCTCTGAGGGGCGCAACTTCCAGTTCTGCCGCCACCTGGTGATGTTCGACATGCCCCAGCACCCGGATCAGCTCGAACAGCGAATTGGCCGCCTGGATCGCATCGGCCAACGCCACGCCATTGAGCTGCATATTCCTACCTTCGAAGGCAGCCCCGGCGAGCGCCTGCTGCGCTGGTACCACGAAGGTATGGATGCGTTCAGTGCCCCGCATGGGGTCGGCAACGAGCTGTTTGATGCCTTTGGTGACGCCCTGGCTGACGCCTTGCTGGATGATGAGGCACTTGAGGAAATTATCGCCGAAACCCGCGCCATGTTTAGCGCCAAGCTGGCAGAACACGATGCGGGCCGCAACCGGCTGCTTGAGCTCAACGCCTGCCGCCCCGCCCGTGCACAAACAGTGATCGACGCGGTGCAAGAGCTGGATGATGACGCAGCCCTACCGCGCTACCTGGAACGGGCGCTGGATATTTTCGGCGTGGATAGCCAGGAGATTGGCAAGGGCTTAATGCACCTGCAGCCCAGCCAACATATGCTCGACGGCCTGCCCGGACTGATCAAAGGCGAAGAGGGCTTTACCGCCACCTACAGCCGCGCCCAGGCGCTGGCCCGTGACGATGTCCAGCGACTCTCCTGGGAGCACCCACTGCTGCGCGAGATGATGGGCCGCGTGCTGGATGGCACCATGGGCAACTCGGCGCTCGCCCTGCTGCGCCACGACGCCATTCCCAGCGGCCGCTTGATGGCCGAGCTGGTGTTCCGCACCCACTGCCCGGCGCCCAAGAAGCTGCACCTTAACCGCTTCCTGCCGCCCACTGCGGTGCGCCTGTTGCTGGATGAATCGGGCGCCAACCTGACCAGCAAGATCTCCTTCACCGGCTTGGGCAAAAACCTCCAGAAGGTTAACAAGTCGCTGGCTCGGGACTTAATCAAAAGCCGCCACGACCAGTTGCGCGAGCTGCTGACCCAGGGTGAAGGCGAAGCCGAGCGCCAGTTGCCCAGCATTGTCGAAAACGCCGAAGCGCGCATGCGCGCTCAACTGGATGCCGAGATTGCCCGCTTAACGGCACTTGCCGAGCACAACCCAGCGGTACGCAGCGCCGAAATCGACGCGTTGAAAAGCGAACGCCAGGCGCTTAGCGAAGCGATTGAGAACACCCGCCTGCGGCTTGATTCAGTACGGGTGATTATCACCGTTGATGCTGACCGCTAAGCTATTGTTGCTTAAAGTATGGCCTCAAGCGCCTTGTCGAGAGTGGGGTATTGAAAGGTAAACCCTGCCTCTTCAAGGCGTGCGGGGCGCATATCGGCGCCGGTCAGCAGCAGCCGCGACATTTCTCCAAAGCCCGCTTTCAGTACAAAGGCGGGTACTGGGAAAATCGCTGGACGGTTAAGCTGCTTGGCCAAGGTCTTAGTAAAGGTGGCATTGGTCACCGGGTGCGGAGCGCTGCCATTGAAAGCGCCGCGCAAGCCCTCTTGATCGATGAGAAACAGGATCGCCGCAACCAAATCGTCGCGGTGAATCCACGGCATAAACTGCTCGCCGCTGCCAAAGCGTCCCCCCAACCCCAGCTTAAATGGCGGCAGCATCTTCTCCAGGCTGCCGCCGCCCGCTTCCAGCACCAATCCAATGCGCACGATTGCCAGCCGCACGCCCATGGCCTCGATAGGTTTGGCAGCGGCCTCCCACTGCTTGCACAGCCGATGAGCAAACTCATCGTTGGGTATTGTTTCCTCGGTTACCACGCGCTTGCCTTGATCGCCGTAGTAGCCCATTGCTGACCCCGATACCATCACCTTAGGCAGCGGCTGGCCGTTAGCTTTGAGCTGTTCGCAAAGCGCCACCAACTGCTCGGTCGCCGCCACCCGGGAGTTAATCAGTTTGGCTTTCTGCTCATCGCTCCAGCGCTTGGCAGCAATCGGCTCACCGGCCAGGTTAACCAAGGCGTCCGGCGGCGACTCAATAAACGCCTGGGCGCTATCGCGAATATCGCAATTGCTCGGCAAACGATCCCGCACCTGATGAGGCGAGCGGGAAACCACCTGCACCTCATGGCCCTGTTCAACTAACTGGCGGCATAGTCGCTGGCCGACAAAGCCGCTGCCTCCGGTGATTAATACGCGCATGGGGTTTGCTCCTGTTGGGTGACATCGTGGCATGCCTTCATGGCGGCACTGTTTATAACTGCTTTAATCACTGCGCTTTATAACTGCTCTATTTATAACGGTTTATAGTTGCATGCTTGAAAAAGAGGCAGATTAGATAAGAAAACAGCGACCAAATTGTACGATTTTTATACAAAACTGCTACAATGCACCTCAATAAAGATTAATTCGAGCGTTTTTACACGTTGCGAGTGCTCATGACCAAACCGCTACCGCCGCTTCCTGACCACCACTCGGTTGCTATCATCGGCGCGGGCATTGCAGGGCTTGCCTGCGGGCAGGTACTGGCCAGTAGCGGCGCCAGCGTCACGCTCTTTGATAAAGCCCGCGGCCCCGGTGGGCGTATGTCGAGTAAACGCCGATCTGTCGCCGTAGTTGACGTAGGCGCTCAGGCATTTAGCGTGCGCGACGCAGCATTTCAACACGCCGTCGATGAGTGGCTTGAGGCTGGCTGCATAGCCGCCTGGCCCACATGTACCTATCAGGCTAGCTCACGGGGCTGGCAGGCGCACGATGATGGCCAAAAACGCTACACCGGGGCGCCCAGAATGAGCGCTTTGACGCGATATATGGCTGATTCGCTAACGGCCATGCCCAATGCCGAGCTGCATACCGGCACCCCCATCGTAGCGCTGGAGCAACCCCCCAACGGCTGGCTGCTATTAGCTGCTGATGAGACTCACCACGGGCCTTATGACCAGATCGTGATTAGCGCTCCGCCTCCCCAAGCCCATGCGTTGGTCAAACCCTGGGACAACGCTTTGGCAGCAGTCTGTACCACCCGAGAGCAGCGTGCCTGTTGGGCGGGATGGGCGCTGTTTGACGGGCCGCTTCCCGCCCTAACCGGAGTTAATCCAGGCTGGCAGATGGCGCGGCTAGACCTCCCGATGCTTAATATAGTATCCCGCAATCAAACGAAACCGGGCCGAGAAACACAGTCGGAGAGTGTCAGCCTGCTAGCGCAACTCGATTGGAGCGAAGCCCACTTAGAACAGCCCGCCGAGTGGGTGGCAGAACAACTACTCACCGCTTTCAAGCGTACTTTCCCCCCTGCCGCCACGTTCCCCAAGCTAATAGAAACGGGCGCGCATCGTTGGCGCTATGCGCAGCCAACAACCCCCTGCGAGTATGATTACTTATACAGTGCGAATGGTTTGGCCCTTTGCGGCGACAGTTTTCGCGGTGGCCGTGTCGAGGATGCCTGGTTATCCGGCCACCGCTTGGGAGAGGCACTAATAGGCCGGTCGGTTCGATAAGCACGAAACTTAAATGATTAAGAAGGATTCTTATAAAGGTTGTACCGGGTAGCGACAAGTTGTACAAATGAGCATACAGTATCGTGCTAATGTTTAGTTTTTAAATCAGGCAATCTTTAAATGGAATATGAATCACCTTCGCTGCGGCGAACAATGACATACCCCTGCAGCGCCGTGCTGCAGATAACGAAGAGGTATTGGCGCCCATGAGTCTCAAGGCGACCCACCCACCCGATACGCCACTCTATCCAATACGCGAGGTTTCTCGCTTAACAGGGGTGAATTCGGTCACGCTACGCGCCTGGGAGCGACGCTACGGACTCATTCGACCCCAGCGCACGCCGAAAGGCCATCGCCTTTACGCCCAGGACGACATCACCCGTATCGAACGCATTCTGCAGTGGCTCAATCGTGGTGTGCCGGTCAGTCAAGTCGCCGACTTGCTTGACCAGCCAGAAACAATTGAGACACCGACACCTGATGCCGGTGACTGGGCCAGCCAGCGCCTGCAGTTGCAAGCGATCACCGAAGCATTGGATCTTGCCAAGCTGGAGGCGTTTTACCATCAGAGTTTGGCGCTCTATCCGTTAAGCGTGGCCATTAATGAACTCTGGCAACCGGTGATCTTAACGTTAGAGGCCAAGTGGGCCGTTCAAGCGGATCAGTTAGTTCGCCGCACCTTGGAAGCGTTTCTGCGCAGCCAGGTGGGCATCCGCTTGCACTATGCCAATCAGGCCACCCGTGGCCCGCTGATTCTGCTCAACGCCATGCCCGACGACCCCGGCCCACTGTGGGTGCTAATGTCGGCGCTAATGGCCAGCGAACAGGGCTACCGGGTGCAGATGCTTGACCACTCACTGCCGCTGGAGGATCTCCCCCAGGCAGTGGCGCGGCTGCATTCATCCATGGTGCTGCTCTCTAGCGGCCAACGGGAGAGCGATAGCTACATAAACCATGCGCTGCCTAAAGCGGCTGAAGCGCTGAACGTACCTATCGGCGTATGCGGCGAAGTGGCCCGTCTGCGTGAAAACGATTTGCGCGATGGGCCGGTTCACATGCTGGGCGATGACCTGCCCCAGGCGATTGCCCGCTTGCGCCCTCTACTGCGCGAGTCTGGCGTACTCTAACCAGCGCGCTTTTATCCTGGCCGTTCGCCCTCCGGTGATCGGCCATTTTTTTGTGCCGCAGGAGCCCCTAGGGGAGGAAGCCTATGAAACGTCAGTTGGTTTGGCTGCGCAGCGATCTGCGCATTGACGACAACAGCGCCCTCGCTGCTGCCGCCGCAAAAGGGCCTGTGATAGCGGTATTTTTACGCAGCATTCCCCAGTGGCAGGATCACGGGCATGGCGCCAATAAGCTGGATTTTTGGGCGCGGGGTGTTGCCGCCGTCCAAACAGCCCTCAACGGTTTGAATATCCCGCTGCTGCATCGTGATATTGAACGCTATGACCAGGCGCCCGAGGCACTGCTTGAGATCGCTCGCCAATATGATGTTGAGCAGTTGCACTTCAATCACGAATACGCCCTCAATGAGCGCCGCCGCGACCAGGCTGTGCAGGACGCCTTTAAACAGGCTGGCATTGCCGCCCATGGCTACCACGATGCAGTAGCGTTTGCCCCCGGCAGCCTGCTAACCGGCAAAGGCGACTACTACGGGGTATTTACGCCGTTCTCCAAAGCGTGGCACAAACAGGTCAGCGCCGACCAGCTGGCGCTACGCGAGACGCCCAGCGTACAGGCTTCATTGGATATTAAAAGCGACCCACTGCCTGCACTGCCCAAATTTGAAAACACCCCCGTCGATGGGCGGCTCTGGCCAGCCGGTGAAAATGCCGCGGCGGATAACTTAGCGCGCTTCCTCCGCTTTCGTGGCCGTCACTATAACGCCCAGCGCGACCTACCCAAGGTGCGCGGTACCAGTGAACTCTCGCCCTACCTGGCGCTAGGTATGATCTCCTATCGCCAATGTCTGCAAGCGGTGATGAGCGAAAATGGCGGTCACCTGGCCGACGGCGATATCGGCCTTACCACCTGGGTCAACGAACTGGTGTGGCGGGAGTTTTATCAGCACGTAGCGGTGGGCTTTCCCCAGGTGTGCCGCTACCAACCCTTTCAGGAGCACACCAAGCAGTTAGCCTGGCGCGACGATGAGGAAGGCTTTCAAGCCTGGTGCGAGGGGCGAACGGGCTACCCTATCGTGGATGCTGCCATGCGCCAGTTAGTGACGACCGGCTGGATGCACAATCGGCTGCGCATGATCACGGCAATGTTTTTAAGTAAGCACCTGCTGATTGACTGGCGGCGCGGAGAAGCCTTTTTTATGCGCCACTTGGTTGACGGTGAATTCTGCGCCAACAACGGCGGCTGGCAGTGGGCAGCCTCAACGGGCACCGATGCCGCCCCTTACTTCCGCATTTTTAATCCCACCACCCAATCCACCCGCTTTGATGCTGAAGGTGAGTTTATTGCCCACTGGCTGTCTGAACTGGCCCACCTGCCCGCAAAAGCACGCCATGCACCGCCCCAGGATCTGCTTAGCGACGTTGATTATCCGGCACCGATTGTAGATCACAGAGCGGCTCGCCAGCGCGCCTTGGAAGCATTTAAGTCGCTGTCTAAATAAATCTATTGTTAACCACTGCTTAAGGAGACCGTGATGGCTGAGCCTGCGGCGTTAGAGGCGTTCTGCGCCTTTTTTAATAAACTAGACAATACCTGTACAGAAAAGCTGTACGAGGTATATACTGGTGATGTTACTTTTAGCGATCCGCTGCATAAGATTGAAGGCCGCGAAGCGTTAGCACGCTACTTTTCAACCCTGTATGAAAATGTTGAGAAGTGCCAATTCCGTTATCACACTCAGCAGTTGCAGGGGCAGCAAGCGTTCGTTACTTGGACCATGACGTTTATTCACCCGCGTTTGGCAGGTGGTAAACCGGTAGAGGTTGAGGGCTGTAGTGCGTTGACCTTTGCTGAAGACGGGCGGGTTCAGCGCCATCGCGATTACTTCGATGCGGGCGCCATGCTCTACGAACAGTTACCACTGATGGGCAGCGTCATTCGCTGGTTAAAAAAACGCTTGGCTTAGGATGAGGAGAGGTTTGATGAGCACCTGGAAAACGCCCCAACGTATCTGGTTAACCGGTGCCACCTCGGGTATTGGCGAGGCCCTGGCCCGTAAGCTCATCGCCCAGGGCCATCAGGTGGTGCTTAGCGCACGCAACGTTGAAGCACTCGAAGCGCTGTGTCAGGGCCACTCTAATGCCTACCCTCTGCCGCTGGACATCAGCGACCGCCAAGCAGTGCTCCAAGCGGGTAACGCCATCCGCGAGCAGCTCGGCGCGTTAAATTTGGCGCTCTTTAACGCTGGCACCTGCGAGTACCTGAACGCTCAGCGGTTCGACATGGAGTTAGTCGAGCGTGTGTTTCGGCCCAATCTATTCGGCACTCTGTACGGCGTTGAAGCCGCACTGCCGCTGTTGCGCGAAGCGCGCAAAGAGGGCCTCCCGGCTAGGTTAGCCGCCACCTCCAGCGCTTCGGCTTATTTACCGCTACCCCGCGCGGAAGCCTATGGGGCGTCTAAAGCCGCGGTCAGTTACTTTTTGGAGTCACTGCGCTTAGACCTTGATCAGGAAGGGATAGATGTCAGCCTGCTTCATCCCGGCTTTGTTAAGACACCGCTCACCGAGCGCAACGATTTTCCCATGCCAATGCAGGTGACGGCAGAGCAAGCAGCCGATGCCATTATCGCAGGGCTGGTGAAGGGCCGGCTGGATATCCACTTTCCGCGCCGGTTTACCTATCTGGTCAAATTGTTGGGCATATTGCCCCCCGCTATGCGCCGTCAGATAGGCCTGCGCATGACCCGCCACCAGCAGGAGTCATCATGAGCGCCCCGGTATCATTAAACGTTGGGCCATCACAGCGTATTGCCATTATCGGTAGCGGCATCAGCGGCATGGCCGCCGGCTGGTACCTCTCCGCCCAGCATGAAGTCACCCTGTTTGAGGCGGATTCACGCTTGGGTGGCCACACTGCCACCATGGACGTGAACGTTGCGGGGCGCTCCTACGCTATCGATACCGGCTTTATTGTCTTTAACGACTGGACCTATCCGCACTTTCAGCGCTTGATGGCCACTCTAGGCGTCGCTTCACAAGCCACCGAAATGAGCTTCTCGGTACACGAGACAGCTCGGGACTTTGAGTACAACGGACATACCTTGGGCTCGCTGTTTGCTCAGCGACGCAATTTATTTAATCCCTCTTTTTACCGCCTGCTGGGCGACATTCTGCGCTTTAACAAGCAGGCCACCAAAGCCCTTGAAAGCCAACAACTGCCCGACAATATGACGCTGGGAGAGTACCTGGATCGCCACCACTACAATCGCGATTTTCAACAGCGCTACTTACTGCCCATGGGAGCTGCCATTTGGTCGGCCAGCATTAGCGATTTACGCGCCTTCCCGCTGGCTTTTTTTGTGCGTTTTTTCCGTAATCACGGCCTTCTATCGGTCAACCACCGCCCTCAGTGGTACACCCTGGTGGGTGGTTCGAAAAGTTATATCCCCCGTCTGACCACGCCCTATGCATCGCGTATTCACCTCAATTCGCCGGTCACCCGGATCATCCGCGACAGCACGGGCGTTGTGATCACCACGCCCTCCGGTACCCAGCGCTTTGACCAGGTGGTGCTCGCCTGTCACGCCGACCAGGCACTCGCCATGCTGGGCGACGCCAGCAGCGCCGAGCAGGAGATTCTTGGCGCCATGCCGTACCAGAATAACGAGGTGGTGCTACACACCGATACCGCCCTGTTGCCGCGCCGCCAGCGCGCCTGGGCGAGTTGGAACTACCGCCTGGATCAGCGCGATAGCGAAGCACGGGTCTCCGTCACTTACGACATGAACATTCTCCAGCGCATAGAGAGCGACACGACGTTTTGCGTAACCCTGAACGACAGCGCCAGCATTGATCCAAACAAGGTGCTTGGCCGCTATACCTACGCGCACCCCCAATTCACTTTGGCAGGTCAGGAGGCCCAGGGGCGGCACGCAGAAATATCCTCTACGGCTTATCGCACCCACTTTTGCGGTGCCTATTGGCGTAACGGTTTCCATGAAGATGGCGTATGGAGCGCACTGCGTGTGGCGCAGGCATTGGGCTGTGATGAGTCGGCCCCGCCGCCCAGCCAGCCATTGGCGTTGCCTGCCCATGAACTGCTAACGCCCCAGGGCGTTGAGGGGCTGGGGTGATGGCTAGCATGATGAGTGAGATAAGCGCTGGAATTTCAACTCAGCCGCGCTCGCGTATTTATCGTGGCACCCTACGCCACCGGCGTTTTACGCCCAAATCCCACACCTTTAGTTACCAGCTGTGGATGGCGTGGCTGGATCTGGATGAGTTACCCGAACTGTTTGATAAGGTGCCCGGCTTTAGCGCCCGCCGCCCTGCACTGGCGCGTTTTCGTCGCGAGGACTATCTGGGCCCGATTGACCGCCCGCTGAAGACCGCCGTGCGGGAAGAGCTTATTCGACAACTGGGCAGTGCACCTAATGGCCGCATCTGCGTGCTTACCCAGCTACGCACACTGGGCTGCGTGTTTAACCCTATTTCTGTCTACTACGCCTACGATCATCTTGGGCGTCTAACAGCAGTATTGAGTGAGGTCACCAATATGCCCTGGCGCGAGCGCACCCGCTACGCCAGCGCGGTGGATCCCCTACGCCATAGCCACCAGGCACATTTTGCTAAAGACCTCCACGTATCGCCGTTTAATCCCATGGAGATGACCTACCGCTGGAAGTTCAATGCCCCCGGCGAAAAGCTCTTTCTGCATATGGAGAACTGGCAGCACCAGCAGTGCCATTTTGATGCCACGTTAACCCTGGATGCCTCTCCTGCCACCCGTGGTGCCTGGCTAAAGACCTTGGCCCGCCAGCCATGGATGAGTCTGAAAACCATCGCGGGCATTCATCTTGAAGCGCTTCGCTTGTGGCTTAAGCGCGTTCCCGTTTATAACCACCCCAAGCGCAAGGAGACTTCAAAGTGACGACCCTGCGTTCCACACCACCTAACCTTCAACCGGTTACCGAAGGCCGCTTAACCAAGTGGTTAAAGCCACGCCTGATGGCCCAGCTGGACGCCTTTCGCGGCGGACGTATCACCCTAATTGAGGGCAATCAGTGTTATCACTTAGGTCAGCAAGGCCCGCTGCAAGTGACCGTGGTGATACGCCACTCCCGGGCCTGGAAGCGTCTCGCCTTTGGCGGCACCGTGGGGGCTGCCGAATCGTACATGGATGGCGATTGGGATGCTGACGACCTGGTCGCCCTGGTGCGCCTGTTCGCCGCCAATCTGGAGCAGGTGAATACTAAAATGGAGAACGGCAGTGCCCGCTTTGCCCGCTGGTTACTGGGTGCCGCCTACCGCTTTCAGCGCAACAGTCTAAGCGGCTCAAAACGCAATATTGCCGCCCACTACGATATCGGCAACGATCTGTTTTCGACGTTTTTAGATCGCCACCACTGGATGTATTCAAGCGCCGTGTTTCCCTACCCGGAAGCCAGTCTGGAAGAGGCCTCTACCTATAAGCTCGATTTGATGCTGGAAAAGCTCGATGTGCAGCCCGAGCATCACCTGCTAGAGATTGGTACCGGTTGGGGAGGACTGGCGATTCATGCTGCCAAAACCCGCGGCTGCCGCGTTACCACCACCACGATTTCCGATGAGCAGCACGCTCATACCGCTCAGCGTATTAAAGAAGAGGGGTTAGAAGATAGAATCACCCTGCTTAAGCAGGATTATCGTCAATTGACCGGCCAGTATGACCGACTCATTTCAGTTGAGATGATTGAGGCGGTGGGGCATCAATATCTCGACACCTACCTCAATAAACTGGATAGCCTGCTGACCGAGGATGGGCAGGTCATGCTGCAAGCCATCACTATCCGCGATCAGCGCTTCGAAGAAGCGAAACGCGATATGGATTTTATCAAGCGCTACATTTTTCCTGGCGGTTTTCTGCCCTCGCACCACGCCATGTTAACCAGCGTTATGCGTAAAACGTCGCTAAACATCGTCGCGCTGGATGAAATTGGCCCGCATTACGCGCGCACGCTGCGCGAGTGGCGTCACCGCTTTGAAGCCAGCCTGGAGCAGGTACGAACGCTGGGCTACGACGAGCGCTTTATCCGCATGTGGCGCTACTACCTGTGCTACTGCGAGGGCGGCTTTATCGAGCGCTCCATTGGCACCTGCCACCTACTGCTGGCCAAGCCCGCGGCAAAACCTACTCCGCTCACAGGCGCACTCTAAATGGCATCACCCAAGTGGCAGGCACTGGTGTTAAATGCACTACGTTTCGAAGCCGGGTGGCTATTGTGTGTCTTGGGCGGTTCGTGGGTTGCTGCGGTGGCTGGCAGCAGCCTGCTAGCTTGGCACCTGTGGCGTTGCGCACGGCCCGGCGAGTGGCGTTTTATCGCTGGATTTGCGCTACTCGGACTGGTCATTGACGGTGGCCTGCAGCTGCTGGGAGGCTTCGATTTTAACGATCAAACCCTGGTATTGGGCCTACTACCGCTCTGGCTGTGGATGCTTTGGCCGCTGTTTGCCACCCTGGTCTATCACTCGCTTGCCTGGCTATGGCGCTACCCGCTGCTCGCCGCGCTGTGCGGCGCCATTAGCGGGCCTCTCTCTTATTACGCTGGTGCGCTGCTGGCAGAGGTGAGTCTTGCTGTCTGGCTACTCCCTGTCCAGGCACTCGTTTGGGGCATGCTCTGTGTGGGAGTTAGCCGTTTTTACCGCGCCTGATTTTCTGCTAAGAAGCGGAGGGAACAATGGCTGGCGCGGGCACCAGACGTTTTTCCAACTCAGCAGCGGCAAGCGGTCGGGCAAAGTAGAACCCCTGCACGGACGTGCAGCCGGCCTTGACCAAGAACTGACACTGCTCTTTGGTTTCAACACCTTCAGCAATTACCCCTAGCCCCATGCCTTCTGCCATCGCCAATACCGCCTTAACGATAGAGGCGTCCGCCTGATCGTGGGGCAACTCTTTAATGAACGCCCGGTCGAGTTTTATTTTGTCCACCGGTAAGCGCTTCAAGTAGCCAAGGGATGAATAGCCGGTACCAAAATCGTCGATGGCAATCGCAAAGCCTTGGTCACGCAGCGCCTGCAGCCGTGGCCCCATATCGCCCGCACGCTCGTCAAGTAACACCGACTCCGTCAGCTCTAAACCAATTTGCGAAGGCTTCAACTGGTAGCGCTTTAGGCAAGTGGTCAGTTGGCTCTCCAGATCGCCTTGAAACAGCTGTAGCGCCGAAATATTGACCCAAATCGTCAGCTTGGGCATAGCGCTATTACGCCAGTGCGCCTGCTGGGCACACGCTTTTTCGATCACCCAGGCGCCCAGTTGGCTCATTAGCCCGTGCCGCTCGGCTAACGGAATAAAGTCGCCTGGGGAAATCATTCCATTCTGTGGATGGCGCCAACGCAGCAGCGCCTCCATGCCGACCAGTTCGCCGCTGCCAGGCTCATGCTGGGTTTGATAGTGCAGTTCCAACTGGTCACCGGAAATAAGCGCGGCGCGTAGGTCACTGAGTAGCGCCAATTGAGGGTTATCCTGCTTATCCAGCGCCGGTCGAAAGCGCTGGCTTAAGTTACGCCCCAGCCGTTTGGCGCTGTAAAGCGCCGACTCCAAGCGCTGGAACAGCACGCCTGAGTCGTTTCCATCTTCGGGCACGCGGCAACTGCCAATCGTCAGCCCTAAGCGCAGCGAGTGGTCGTTGATTTCAAATGGTCGGCTCATATGCTCACGCAGGGTTGCCACCCACTGGTCATGATCGTCAAAGGTGGTAGTACGGATGACCATAAACTCATCGCCACCCAGGCGCCCTACCACGCTCCCGGCCACATAACTGTTTAGCCGCTGGGCAAAGCGAGCTAACAGACGGTCGCCCTGCTCAACGCCCAGACTATCGTTCACCGACTTTAAGCCATCGATATCCACCAGCGCCATATCCAGACTCTCACCAGCGCGCAAATGGCGCAGCCTCGAGGCAAGCAGGTCATGCAAGCGCCGACGATTGGGCAATCCAGTAAGAGGGTCTTCATAGCCGAGACGACGCAGATCGCGCTCACGGGCTTTTTGTGCCGAAATATCGGTAAACAGATTAATAAAATGGGTAATGTTGCCACGTTTATCGGTCACAGCACGGACTTTCAGCCACTCGGGGTACTCATCGCCATGTTTGCGGCGGCTCCACATTTCCCCTTCCCAGCGGCCGGTACTTTTCAGCGTGTTCCAAAACGATTGATAAAAGACTTTGTCGTGGCGCGGGGCTGCCAGCGTCTCCAGCTTCAGCCCCTGAACTTCCTGGCGGGTGTAGCCGGTAATTTCGGTAAATGCTGGGTTTACCACCATAACGCGATTTTGCGCATCGGTGATCACCATGGCATCACTGGCGAGCCTCAATGTATCTTGCGACAGGCGCAAACGCAGCCGCTGTTGACGCATTTGTTTCCAGGCGTCCCAAAGCCCTAGCGCAACTAGCGTGGCAGCCACCATGCGTAGCATCGCATCAGGTATCCAGACACCCGCTGGAAGCGCCGTCAGTGCGACCCAAACTAACGGACGATTGAGAGAAACAGGAAGCCACATGGCGATTCGCTATACCCTATACAAATTAACCTAGATAAAAATTAGCGTTAGGTGCCATGCTGATCATGCCGCCTAATCAGAAACTTGGATACTCTATATTACGGCACTGGGAAATTTATTGTGCATAATCGGCTGTGGATAGAGCCAATCCGCTCACTATAGTGCTATCGGCCAATCCGCTAAAATCTCCAGCAATAGGCGATAAATAGCCAGTTACGTGCATTCAGCGGTTTCGGGAAGTAGACTAGCCTCACAACCAATTTGATATTCGGAACGATTCAGTGACCAAGCAACACTCCTTTGATCGCGAAGAACTGCTGGCCTGCTCCCGCGGCGAGCTATTCGGCCCCGGCAATGCACAGCTTCCGGCGCCTAACATGCTGATGCTTGATCGCATCAAGCACATCCATGAAGAGGGTGGTGAGCACGGCAAGGGCGAACTGATCGCCGAGCTGGATATCACGCCTGACTTGTGGTTCTTTGATTGTCACTTCCCTGGCGACCCCGTCATGCCTGGCTGTTTAGGGTTAGACGCTATGTGGCAACTCGTCGGGTTCTATTTAGGCTGGTTAGGCCACCCTGGCCGCGGGCGAGCACTGGGCTGCGGCGAGGTGAAATTCAGTGGACAGATTCTGCCGGATGCACAAAAAGTGACCTATAGCATTAATATTAAGCGTATTATTACCCGACGTCTTATCTTGGGTATCGCCGACGGCACAGTATCCGTTGACGGACGCGACATTTATCAGGCTAATGATCTGCGCGTTGGCCTATTTACCTCCACTGCGAATTTCTAATCAGGAGGCTCCCATGCGACGAGTGGTAGTCACCGGCCTTGGCATCGTATCGTGCCTCGGCAACGACCAACGACAGGTTCTCGATGCGCTCAAAGCGGGGCGTAGCGGTATTCGTTTTAAGGAAGAGTATGCCGAGCGTGGCTTTCGTAGCCATGTGGCGGGCAGCGTCGATATCGATCTTGACGCACTCATTGACCGCAAACTGCTCCGCTTTATGGGCGACGCGGCGGCCTATGCTTACGTTTCTATGGCCCAAGCCATCGAAGACTCAGGGCTAAGCGAAGAGCAGGTCTCCAACGAGCGTACGGGGCTTATTGCGGGCTCTGGCGGTGCTTCAAGCGCTAACCAGGTTGAAGCCGCCGACGTACTGCGTGAAAAAGGCCTACGTCGCGTTGGCCCGTACCGCGTTACTCGCACCATGGGCAGCACCGTTTCAGCGTGCTTGGCGACGCCGTTTAAGATCAAAGGCATCAACTACTCTATCTCCTCTGCCTGTGCGACCTCTGCACACTGTATTGGCAGTGCGATGGAGCAAATTCAGCTTAACAAGCAGGATGTGGTGTTTGCCGGTGGCGGTGAAGAGGAGCACTGGACGCTCTCTTGCCTGTTTGATGCCATGGGCGCGCTCTCTACCCACTATAACGACACCCCTGAGAAGGCCTCGCGTCCTTACGACCAAGCCCGTGACGGCTTTGTTATCGCTGGCGGTGGCGGCATGCTGGTATTGGAAGAGCTGGAGCATGCCAAGGCCCGCGGCGCCAAGATCTACGGCGAACTGGTGGGTTACGGCGCCACCTCTGACGGCCATGACATGGTCGCTCCTTCGGGCGAAGGGGCTATGCGCTGCATGCGCCAGGCAATGGCAACGGTCGATGGTGATATTGACTACATCAATACCCACGGCACCTCGACGCCCGTAGGCGATGTTGCCGAGCTCAAAGCAATACGCGAAGTGTTTGGCAATACAACACCCGCCATGAGCTCGACCAAATCCCTCACCGGCCACTCCCTGGGGGCTACCGGTGTGCAGGAAGCGATCTACTCGCTGCTGATGATGCAGCACAACTTTGTTGCCGCTTCAGCGAATATCAACGATTTGGATGAGCAGGCTGACGGCTTCGATATTGTCACCGAGCGTCGTGATGACGTGACGATAGAGCGCGCGTTGTCCAATAGCTTCGGCTTCGGCGGTACCAATGCGTGTCTCGTGTTCCAGCGCTTTAACGATTAAAGCCGTTGCAGTGACAAGCATGTGAAAAAGCAGCATGAAAATGGCGCCCTTGGGCGCCATTTTCGTATTGCAAGAAGTCACATCACGCGGCTAGCGAGAGGTAGGCCTAGGCACGTCTGAAATTTCTTGTAGCTGGGCTTCAATCCACGCCTCAACATCTGCAAGTACTTCATCGGGCATACGCCCCTCTGTCTCAATCGGCTTACCAATGCGCACACGCAGAACGCCTGGTTGCTTAACCCAGTGGCGTCCTGGCCAGCGTTCACCAGCATTATGCGCCACCGGCAAGACCGGCACCCCTGCCCGACACGCCACGACGCTGCCACTTTTGTTATAGCGTTTGCGGATGCCTGGATCTACCCGTGTCCCTTCAGGAAAAATCAGTACCGATAGCCCCGAACCCAAACGCTCGACACCCTGAGTAAGTACTTGCTTCATCGCCCGCGCAGGTTTTGAGCGATCCAGACTAATCGGGCGCAGCAAGCGCAACCCCCAGCCAAAGATCGGTAAGCGCAGCAATTCCCGTTTCAGGACAGTACACACCGGTGGCTTCATTACCTGCAGAAATACGGTTTCCCACTCACACTGGTGGTTAGCTTGGATTACACAGGGACCGCTAGGCAGGTTTTCCCGCCCTTGGATGTCGTAACGCACCCCGCAGGCGATACGAAACCACACCATTAAAAAGTAGTTATACAAATTGAGTAATCGGTAGCGACCAGACAGCGGCAGAAACGGGGCAATGGGTAGAAACAGGACGCCGATCATTAGCATGGCCAAAAAGTAGCCAGCGTAAAAAATCAAGCTGCGAACCACATTTATCAAGCCGACGCTCCTGTATCGCTGAGACGATTACTCTCACGGGTTAAACACCACGCATCTAACATACGCCCAGCCTCTAATCGCCACGGTTTCTGATGAACGCCAAACACATCCAACACACGGCGACAGTTTAAGACACGCCGCAGCTTAGCATCATGGTGGTGTTTAAGCGGCTGCACCTCGCCGAGAGTAATCTGCTCGCCGCGCCCCTCCAGGTGTGTTAACAGTTGGGTACGCACCATGGAGGTAAAGGTAAAGGCACTGACCGGTTCGGTGCCAGCAAGATGATAAGCCCCCCAGGCATTGGCCCCGCTGACCTGCTGCTGCAGCATGCCAATTAACGCCATGGCGACGGCATCGGCAGAGGTCGGGCAAAATATCACATCCTCTGCGGCGCGTACCGCCTTACCGACCACCAAGTTACCAATAATGTCATTAAGCCACGCATGACTGCCTTCCAAAGCAAACAGCGGGCCCAAGCGCACAATTAAATGGCGCTGAAACTCCGCGCGGATGCGATCACCGGTCTGAACCAAACGCCGCAAGCTATCATCCCGCGGCGCAGGTACCACATGCTCATCAATAGGTACTTCCAAACCGTCTTCGTAAAGCTGGTCAGAGACACACCATATCAACGCCACATCTTGTGATTGGCAGGCATCCAAGCAGCTATCTACCGCATCGGCATGGGCCGTCACATCCGCTGGCGCCATGTTTAGTGGATGGGCCAACGGTGGAATAATCACGGCGTCAGGCGCTATCGCCTCAAGGCGCGACGCGGTGATGGTCGTCCCTTGCTCTATGACTAACTCTGTATCAGCGCGACGGCTTGCTTCCCGGGCCAATGCCAAGCTTAAGCAGTGTCCGGCATCCAGTATTAGCAGCTTCAAGACCCCTCTCCCTTATCACGCACACTTCCACGCTGCGCGACGACTAGTACGCTCAGAACGGAATCTCATCGTCGAAGTCGTCAAAATTACCCGGATCCGGGCGCCGTAACTGCTGTTTTGCTGGTTGGGCGGTGGCGGTTGATTGCCCTGCTGCGGCGCTGGCTGAGCGGGACGAGGCGGTTGCGGACTCTGCCCGCCGGGGTAATGATTACCGCCTTGGGGTGCGCCACCCTGCGGGGGATAGCCGCCTTGATGATGAGCGGCAGGACTATTTTGAGCCGGTGCATTTTGGGGGGCGTTCTGAGGAGCGTTCTGAGAATAGTTATTCTGCGGAGCGCCGCCGCCCTGGAAGTCACCGCTGCGACCGTCGAGCATCTGCATATCGTTGGCGACGATTTCCGTCGAGTAGCGATCCTGACCGTTCTGGTCTTGCCACTTACGGGTTTGCAGACGCCCTTCAATATAGACCTTGGAGCCTTTTTTCAGGTACTGCTGGGCGATTTCGGCGGTTTTATTGAACATCACCACCCGGTGCCACTCGGTACGCTCTTGGCGCTGACCGCTCTGACGATCCATCCAGGTATCGGTGGTGGCCAGGTTCAGGTTGGCCACGGCGGTGCCGCTGGGGGTGAAACGCACCTCTGGATCCTGTCCGAGGTTACCAATCAAAATGACCTTGTTAATGCCGCGAGCCATAAGGCACTCCTTTAATAGCTGTCATATAGCGTTTATTGCCAGCCGCCGTTGCACATTCATCGGGGACGACTGGATTAAGATTTAGGCGGTGCCATAAGCTTGTTCAACGCCGCCTGATCGAGCTGCTGGCGGTTCACCTTTAAATAGACCAAACGCTCTTCTGGCACCACCATGACGTCTTCGACGCCGACCACATCGGCTAAATGTTCCATCAACAGGTCGAGCGCATCTGCCTGAGTCTCGTGCAGCACCACCACTTCGCTGGAGAGCGGAGGCGGAGAGGGCATCCGCCACATGGCAACCCACCAGCATAGCGCAAGCCCGGCACAGCCAATAAAGACTGCGTTAAGGCCACCGTAATGCGCCAGTAAACCACCTAGCGTACCGCCTAAAAAAGCGCCTAAAAACTGGCTGGTGGAGTAGACCCCCATGGCGGTACCTTTGGCCCCTGCCGGGGCCAACTTGCTGAGCATGGAAGGTAGCGTCGCTTCTAGCAAGTTAAAGCCGGTGAAGAACACAAACAGCCATACAAACAGCCAATAGCTTGGCGAGAGTGGCAGCCCTAGCCCGGCCAGACTAATCACAATAGCGCCGATCGCCATCAGGCACATCAAGCGCATCTGCTGCCGCTTCTCGGCAACAATGATCAGCGGCACCATGGCTACAAACGATAGCGCCATAATGCCAAGATATGCCAACCCATGATACTCAATCGCCACACCGGCGTTTAGCAGACGAAAAGGAACCGCGACGAATATCGCCATCAGCACTAAGTGCAGGGCAAAAATCGACAGATCCAGCCGCCATAAATCGGGGCGGGTGATCACGCTTTTAAACTGCTGGCGATCCATGCCCACATCGCGGTGGCGTCGCCGCCGAGGTGCAGCAGGCACCCAACGCCATAGCACCAGCAGCCCCACCAGGGTCAGCAGTGCGGTAAACCAGAAGATTCCCGCAAGCCCTGCCCAAGCGGCAAGCCAGGGGCCTAGCACCATGGCAATGGCAAACGATACGCCAATGGAGAGCCCTATCGTGGCCATGGCGGCCGTACGAATCTCCTCGCGGGTTTGATCTGCCAGCAGGGCCATAATCGCCGCGGCCACAGCCCCCCCACCCTGCAGTGCTCGCCCGGCAATAACGCCAATAATGGTATCGGATAGCGCGGCAACCACGCTGCCAAGTGCAAATATCACCAACCCCATGGCAATTACCCGCTTACGACCAATACGGTCAGAGAGTAAGCCAAACGGGATTTGCAGCGTTGCCTGGGTTAAGCCATAAATGCCCAGCGCCACGCCCACCAGTAGCGGGGTCGAACCCTCAAGAGTCTCGGCATACAGCGCCAACACTGGCAGCACCATAAACAAACCCAGCATGCGCGATGCGTAAAGCCCGGCCAGACCACTGATCGCACGACGTTCAGAGGCCAGCAATAGTGCGGAAACCTTGCGCATAATTCCCTTTTCTATGGTGGTTAAGCATGGGGTGAGTCAGTTTGGACTTAGACAGCCCCCTATTCTAGCGGTTTGGGCTGGCGCTGGAAACGTCGCGAGTTGCCGCAGGTTATCTTGGGTTATGAAAGCTGTTTTGCCGGGAGGGTGCAGACAAACGTATAATCACGCTTTTGCCGCGCGATTCGAGGTGTTGATGGACAGCATTCTGGTCAGGGGTGCCCGCACCCACAACCTCAAGCAGATCGATGTGGAACTGCCCCGTAACAAGCTGATTGTGATTACCGGCCTCTCCGGCTCGGGCAAATCGTCGTTAGCGTTCGACACCCTTTATGCCGAGGGGCAACGCCGCTATGTGGAATCGCTCTCCACCTACGCGCGCCAGTTTCTGTCGATGATGGAAAAGCCCGATGTGGATCACATCGAAGGGCTATCACCTGCGATCTCTATTGAGCAGAAGTCCACCTCCCACAACCCACGCTCAACCGTGGGCACCATCACCGAAATTTACGACTACCTGCGCCTGCTGTTTGCCCGTGCCGGGACACCCCGCTGCCCAGAGCATGGCGAAGACTTGGAAGCACAGACCATCTCGCAGATGGTCGATCAGGTCATGAACCTTGCCGAAGGCACCAAGCTTATGCTGCTGGCGCCGGTGGTCAAAGGTCGCAAAGGCGAACATTTACAGCTACTGGCCGAGCTGCGTGCCCAGGGCTTCGTGCGCGCCCTGGTCGACGGCCAGGTGCTCGAGCTGGACGACATCGCCCCGCTGGATAAGCGAAAAAAGCACGATATCAGCGTGGTGGTCGACCGTTTCAAGGTGCGTGATGATCTCGCCCAACGTCTGGCGGAGTCCTTTGAAACCGCGCTGAACCTCGCCGACGGCACCGCCATGATCCACTTTATGGACGGTGAACGCGACGATATTGCTTTCTCGTCACGCTTTGCCTGCCCGGTATGCGGCTACTCGCTGGCTGAACTCGAACCGCGCATGTTTTCGTTCAACAACCCGGCGGGCGCCTGTCCCACCTGCGATGGCCTGGGTGTACAGCAATACTTCGACCCCGATAAGCTCATCAGCCATCCTGAGCTATCGCTTGCCGAAGGCGTCATCAAAGGCTGGGATCGGCGCAATATTTACTACTTCACCCAGCTCCAGGCGCTTGCCAAGCACTACGGCTTTGAGCTGGAAACGCCCTGGCAAGAGCTCGCCCACCACCAGCAGGAGGTTATCCTCAACGGTAGCGGCAATGAGCAGATTCCGTTTGTCTATGTGGGCGACCGGGGCCGTAAAGTCACCCGCGAGCACGCTTTCGAAGGCGTTTTGCCCAATATGCAGCGCCGCTATCGTGAAACTGAATCCAACATGGTGCGCGATGACCTGGTCAAATACATCGCCGTGCAGCCCTGCGCGACCTGTAACGGCTCGCGACTGCGTAAAGAGTCGCGCCATGTCTACGTGGACGATCACAATATCGCCGAAATAGTGCGCTTCCCGATTGGTGAAGCGTGGCGCTACTTTGCCGATCTAAGCCTGCCGGGCCGCAAAGGTGAGATCGCCGATAAAATCGTCCACGAGATTCATGCCCGGCTGGAGTTTCTGGTCAATGTGGGGCTGGACTACCTCAATCTGGAGCGCAGTGCCGATACCCTTTCTGGCGGTGAAGCCCAGCGTATTCGTTTAGCCAGCCAGATTGGCGCTGGCCTGGTCGGGGTCATGTATATTCTCGATGAGCCGTCGATTGGCTTGCACCAGCGCGACAATGACCGACTGCTGAAAACCCTTGAGCGGCTGCGGGATTTGGGCAATACCGTGATTGTGGTCGAGCACGATGAGGACGCCATTCGCGCCGCTGATCACGTCCTGGATATCGGCCCAGGTGCCGGCGTCCACGGCGGTGAAATTGTCGCCCAGGGCACCCCGCAAGACGTGATGGACAATCCCAGCTCGCTGACCGGGCAATATTTATCCGGTACCCGGGAAATCGCCGTACCGCCCTACCGCATTCCCGGCAACCCGGAAAAGCAGTTGATCCTGCGCGGCGCCACCGGCAACAACCTGCAGAACGTCACGCTGAGCCTGCCCCTGGGGCTGTTCATCGCCATTACCGGGGTTTCGGGCTCGGGTAAATCGACGCTGATCAACGGCACTTTAATGCCGATTGCTGCCCGCGAATTAAACCGTGCCACCACGCTGACCGCCGCTCCTTATGAAAAGATCGAAGGGCTCGCCCAGCTCGATAAAGTGATCGATATTGATCAGAGTCCGATTGGCCGCACGCCGCGCTCCAACCCGGCCACCTACACGGGTATATTCACCCCCATTCGCGAGCTGTTTGCGGGCACCCAGGAAGCGCGCTCCCGGGGCTATAAGCCTGGCCGTTTTAGCTTTAACGTTAAGGGTGGGCGCTGTGAGGCGTGCCAGGGCGAAGGTATGATCAAGGTAGAGATGCACTTTCTACCGGATATCTATGTGCCCTGCGACGTGTGTAAAGGCAAGCGCTATAATCGTGAAACCCTGGATATCCACTACAAGGGGAAAACCATTCACGAAGTGCTGGCCATGACCGTGGAAGATGCGCTGGAATTTTTTAGCCCGGTACCGGCCATTGCCCGTCGCCTGCAAACCCTGCTGGATGTGGGACTCTCCTATATCCGCCTGGGACAGAGCGCAACGACCCTTTCCGGCGGCGAAGCGCAGCGGGTTAAACTCGCCCGTGAACTGGCCAAGCGTGATACCGGTAAGACGCTATATATCCTGGATGAGCCGACCACCGGGTTACACTTTGAAGATATTCGCCAGCTGCTGACGGTACTCCATCGCCTGCGTGATCATGGCAACACCATTGTGGTCATTGAACACAATCTGGATGTGATCAAAACCGCCGACTGGATCGTCGATCTTGGCCCCGAAGGGGGGTCAGGTGGTGGGCAGATCATCGCCGAGGGCACGCCGGAGCAGATCGCCAAACAGGACGTCTCGCATACTGGCCGCTTCTTGGCACCACTGCTGGCGCGAGGTAATCGAGCGACGAAGCGCGAACCTGCCCACCCTCAGACTAATTAGCAGGGCTATTTAGTAATTTTGGGCAACGTAGTAGGTGGCCACACGGTTTATAGTGGCGAGCAGATAATCGTTAGCAGTATTATCCAATCTTCTGCTGGAGGAATATGTCGTGGGCCAGGAAAACAGCTGTATTATTAAGCACTTTAGTCACTACTGTTCGCTAAGCGAAGATGAGAAAAAACTGCTCATAACACTAGAGGAGAGCCCAACCGATATTAAGTCGGGCACCATTCTGTGGGAAATGGGTGCGCCAGCTAATGAATTCTGTACGCTGAAAAGTGGCTGGGCCTACTCCTACCGTCATCTGGAAAACGGCGATCGTCAGATTCTGGAGGTGTTCCTGCCCGGAGATATTATCGGCCTGCGCGAGTTTGCCTTTTCGCAGCGGCTTGAGAACGTGCGAATGATTGATGACGGCGTAATTTGCCACTTCCCGCACAAACGTATGCTGGAAATATTCCGCCAATCGCTCCCGCTCACCTCGGTTATGTTTGCGATTGGCAGCCGCCAACAGGCGTTAATGACCGAACGGCTGGTTACCTTGGCCAGGCGCAGCGCCCGGCAAAAAATGGCGCATTTCCTTTATGAGATGTATTTAAGGCTGCGCCAAACCAACCCGGATATTAGCAACCAGTTCCGCTTGCCGCTCTCCCAGGAGCAGTTGGCCGATGTGCTGGGGCTTAGCCCGGTTCACGTTAGCCGCACCTTTACCGCACTCAGCGAGGATGGGTTGGTGTTTCGTGATCGCCACCACTTAACGATTCCTGACTTATCAGCGCTAAGTGCCGAAGGGCAGTTTGACGACTGCTATCTCACCGATAACGTTCGCCCCCTATTAGGTGACAGTGAGCAAAAAGCCGCGTGCTGATAAGGCACGCGGCGTCGTTGTAACTGTTGCAACCTTCAACCACACTTAGACCAGCCGCAGCCGGCGTAGCAGGTGGGGCAACCGTCCATCATGATGAGTTCGCCGCGGCACTCGGGGCAGTTACCCACGGTGGCTGGGCCACTGCCTTCAGACTTTTTTCCCGTCTGAGCCTTCTCGCCGATAGGCTCCGCCGCCTCTGTCTCAACGGGAGCATCGGTAGCCTCCTCCTCTTCTGGTTGCCAAGCATGACCATGGGTCATACGGTGAGCATAGCGCTCTACCAGCTGTTCAACCGGCACTTGATTGCCCTCCCGATCCAGAAAACCGCGGCGATAAAGAATCTGCTGAATCGACCAGGCGATTGCCGCGACTTCCGAGTCGTGGAACATTGGCTTGTTCCAACGGTTCATACCGCAGCGCACCAGACCTTTGTCCCAGGCTACTTTGCGCAGGTCTGCCACCGCCTGGGTGACGTAACCACCACGGGCCGCCAGTGATAGACTGCGCATGGTGGCAGTGATCCACTGGTGCTCACTGGAGAGCTGGCCCGATGGGAAGAAAAACTCCACCGGACGCTCAATCACCACGCGCTTACCGCCAATCACGCCCTCCACCGGCATAAACGACACCAGCAGATAAACTTTCTTGCGCCCTTCCGCCCCTACATACGAGATTTTTTCTGATACGGCTTCCAGAGTACCTTCTGGGCGGGAAGGAATCCGCACCGTCAGCGGGTTTTCGTCCTGAAGCTCAGGAACCGGTACGGCGGGCTCCTGCTGCTTAATCCGGTAACCGACAATTTTGGAGGTAATTTCAACAGCCATGGGGATA
The DNA here is from genome assembly GCF_026104355.1 of Halomonas sp. BDJS001. NCBI lineage: Bacteria > Pseudomonadati > Pseudomonadota > Gammaproteobacteria > Oceanospirillales > Halomonadaceae > Halomonas > Halomonas sp. BDJS001. The sequence continues at coordinate 112,703 of NZ_CP110535.1, read as the reverse complement.
TCTCTCCGTTTCGCATCCGTTTAGCAAAGGTGTGCGTTAATGAATAGGTGGCCCTTAACGCGGCATCACCATTTGCCGTAGGTGCCTTCTTTCAAACCATCGAACAGATTGGCCGCATTATGCTCTTCGCCGTCGTAAACCACCTTCTCATCCCCGGCCAGCTCCAGGGTTTCACCATTTTCTAGCTCAAATACGTAGGTGGTGTTCTTAAGATCATCTTCGCGCACCAGAACGCCCTGGAAGGCTTCCGGGTTAAAGCGGAAGGTCGTGCAGCCCTTCAAGCGGCTTTCATAGGCCTGCAAGTAGAGATCCTGGAACTGTTCGAAGGGGAACTCGGTGGGCACGTTAACCGTTTTCGAGATCGCCGAATCGACCCAGTGCTGGGCGGCAGCCTGAACGGCGACGTGCTGCTCGGGCGAAATGGCATCGGCGGTAACAAAGTAGTCCGGCAGATCGCTGTCCACTGCGTCAGAGGCGATAAAGTGACGGTAAGCGGCCAGCTCAAACGACACCACCTCGACCTGCTCTTTGGTCTTTTTACCCGACTGGATAATATTGCGGAAATAGCGGTGTGAGAACGAAGGCTCGATACCGTTGGAGGCGTTGTTACCCATGGAAAGGCTGATCGTACCGGTCGGCGCGATTGAGCTGTGATGGGTAAACCGCGCACCGTGCTCGGCCAGCTGGGCCACCAGCTCCGGCTCAAGCTCGGCCACTTGAGCCATGTACTGACTATAACGGGCGTGCAGGATACGTCCCGGCACCTGATCGCCTACTTCATAGCCATCTTTGGCCAGCTGAGGCCGCTCGCGCAACATTTTGGGAGTAATGGTGTGCTCCTGCTCAAGCACTGGCGCCATGCCTTTCTCTAACGACAGTTCCAGCGCCTGCTTCCAGCCCTCAATGGCTAAATGGCGACTCACCTCATCGGTGAATACCAGCGACTGCTTGGAACCGTAAGGGATTTTGAGCATGGTGAGCGTTGAACCCAAGCCTAAAAAGCCCATACCGTGGCGGCGCTTGGCTTCGATTTCACGTTGCTGCTGGGGCAACGGCAGGCCAGCAATCTCGACCACGTTGTCGAGCATACGGGTAAAGATCGCCACCACTTTGCAGTAGCGCTCCCAGTCGAAGCGCGGCTCATTGCCAAAGGGGTCAATCACGAACTTGGTCAGATTGACTGAGCCTAGCAGGCAGGCGCCTTCCGGCGGTAACGGCTGTTCGCCACAATTGTGCGCATGAAAGCCATTAGCATCGAATGTATTGATTCCAGGTATCTGGACATCGTAAACCTCTTCAACGCCTACTTCTTTATGCCCCACCACCCGAGCCACAAAGCGCTCGCGATTCAACTCACGTTGATAACTACCTAGCAATTTTTCCAACTTACTCTGCTTATCATGATCGCCAAAACCAATAAGGTCTGCAAAGCGCCGGAGGTTATCACCGCTTATCATTAATTCATGTTGAGGCAAGGTGTTATATGAACGATGACCCCCCTTACCATCAGGAAGATGTCGCTTCACTGCACTACGCCTGTCTTGATATAGAGTGGCGATAACGCCCAAGCGCTGCAGCATCCGCTGAACAGCTTCAAGGCGAGCAAGATCGGACTGAGCCAAGCGAACACTCACACCTTTTTCTTGAGTACCTTGAACCGATCCATCTGCATCAAAAAAGCCACGCAAAAAGCCCACATAACCTTCCGACGACGCCTGTTCCAGCTCAGGTGTAATCGCCTTATTGCCGGGCTGCATGCCCATTTCTATCGCCAGATTTCGTAGTGCCGCGGTTGAAAGACGGTATTCGTTACGGCCACTTACCTTCTGCCAACCTGCGAAATCCGCACGATGAGGAAGGCTTTTTGCAGCCTCTTCTGCTAGCGCCATTATGGAACTGACAGCCTTCCCGAAAAAGTTGTCGCTACCGTTAGCAACCGCTGCTTGCGGCCACACAGATAAAACCGCTTTGTCAGCTTTGAGCGTGCCATCACCGACGAGCAGCCCCAACAGATACCCTTGTGCTTCATTAAGCCTGCCCCCCCACTCGGGAGCATCGCGATGATCATTGAGTAGCACGCGATCACCAACCTGCAGATCGCCTGCGGCACACCACTCGGTTTCTGTGCGATATCTAGTAAAGGCTGACACACGACGCACCCGATGGTCACTGGTCAACTTGAGCGCATAACCTTCAGCCGTTTGCAGACGAATCACAGGTTTTTGAGCTGTTAAAAAGAAGCCATCAGAGCCACTTTGATAAGCTTGGCCATCAATGATTGCCGTAAAAGGCTGGCCAATAAGCTGCGAAACCTGACGCGGCCCCTCCGACGTATGAATCCAAGTATCCGCTGTCACACAGGGGTTGGTGGCACGAATATCTTCGCAGAACCAGTTATTGTTCATGCGGTTGACCTGGTCGATCAGGATAAAGCCCGGCTCGGCGTAGTCGTAGGTGGAGGACATAATGGTGTCCCACAACTCCCGCGCTTTAATCACTTCCACTATGCGACAGGCAACTCGGCCCTCAGCGTCTACCGTGTAGCCTTCTTCAACCACCGGCCAGTCTCGGTAGACCAGGTCTTCCGCTTTAACGTCCTCTTTCTCACCGGGGTGCAGCGGAAAAGCCAGCGGCCAGTCGGTATTGTTCTTGACCGCTTCCATAAACTCATCGGTGATCAGCAGGCTAAGGTTGAACTGGCGTAGGCGCCCCGACTCGCGCTTAGCCTGTATAAACTCGCGCACATCCGGGTGGCCCACATCAAAGGTGCCCATCTGGGCGCCACGGCGGCCACCGGCAGAGGCGACGGTGAAACACATCTTGTCGTAGATATCCATAAACGCCAGTGGGCCGTTAGTGCCCGCGCCAGCGCCGAAGACGAACGCGCCTTTGTGGCGCAGCGTCGAGAAGTCGTAGCCGATGCCTGCGCCGGATTTCAGCGTCATCCCCGCATCAACCACCGAGTCTAGAATATCGCGCATGGAGTCGCGGATGGTGCGGGAGACGGTGCAGTTAATCAGGCTCACCGCAGGCTTATAGGACTCAGCCCCCGCATTGGAAAGAATACGACCGGCAGGAATGGCACCATTTTCCAGCGCCCAACGAAATTTGGGCAACCACTCTTCCGCTTTATCGCCTTCAACCGCTGCCAGCGCACGCGCAACCCGTTCAAACGTAGCACCGACGTCCTGGTCGACGGGTTGGCTATGACGATCCTTAAGACGGTATTTGGCGTCCCAGATCTCCCGCGAGGGGGCCTGCATGGGAACATCGTTAGAGGTCTTCATAGCCTTGGCAGCGGTGCTCATATCGCGAAACTCCTTCACAGCGGGGTGACTATTGGGCTCAAATCAAAGCCACTATACGTGGCATCGGAGTGAAGTATAGACCCGACTTCCAACCACATACGGCACTTTTTTCAAAATTTCCTACCATATATAGAAAAATCAGCGCCTTACACTTTTGTCATCGAGTAACTCGCTATAGACTGTTTTTTTTCGACTATTCGCCCAAGGATTTTGGTTAGATGGCTCAGATCATAACGACGACTCGCGCTCTGCATTTCCACTCGCCTTGGTTAGTCGCGATGGTCATCGCCGTCCCCATGATGGTCGCAACATCCATGGCGAACGCGGCCACGTTTAATACCGACGATGTGGTCATCCACGACCATTGGCAGTCAATGACGCTTTCACTGGGGGGGGAGCGCCACTACCGCGCAGTGGAAACCCACAGCTACTCGGATGCGACGCTAAGCCTGAATGCCACCTCGGGCGTTTGCGATTTACCCTGGCTGGAGATGCGCGTCACCCTTGAACAGCAGCAGGGGGAAAGCCGCGCAGTCAACTTAGTACCCGCCAGGCTGCGCATTGATGAGCAGCCTGTGATTGATACCATGGCGGAGTTTATTACTGAGCGGGGGGATGACGGCTTTTATGCCCACTTTTACCTCAGCGATATGCAGCCCCTGCTAGCGGATATGCGCCAGGGTGAGCAACTGTTTCTTGGCTTTGACCAGGAAGAGCGTGACCCCTGGTATATGACGTTTAGTCTGCAGGGCGCCGACGCGGCGATTAACCGGATGCTCACCCAGTGTGAAGGTAGCGGGGCTCACTAAGGTGCGAGTTTTAAAGCGCCGTAGCAGGCTCTAGCACCACCTCAACGCGATTGCGCCCACCATGCTTAGCGCGATACATGGCATTGTCGGCCCGGGAAATAAGGGTTTTACAGCTGTCACCCGGCTGCCAAACGGCGACACCGATACTCACCGTAATCGTTTGATCAAGCCCCTCTATACGCAGCTCTGCTACCAGCGAGCGCAGCCGCTCGGCCAGGCCAATGGCGGCGCCAACCTCGGAATGGGTCGCCAGCACAATAAACTCTTCGCCTCCCCAGCGCCCCAGATGGTCGCAACCCCGCAGCGAGCTTTCCACTAAGCGCGCCAGAGCCACTAGCACCTCGTCCCCCACGCTATGGCCATGGGCATCGTTGATCTGCTTAAAGTTATCCACATCGAACAAGAGCAGGGCAAAGGCGGCGGCGTAACGCTTGGCAGCTACCAGCTCGGCATTGATCGCCTCTTCAATGCGGTAACGGTTCCACACCTGGGTGAGCGGATCAAAGTGGGCTAATTGCTCAAGGCGCTGGTTGGCCTCGGCAAGGGCTTTGCGCTCGTGTTCCAGGTGCATATTCAATGAGCTAATTTCATAGGCCGAAATCGCCAGCGTCAGGTCTTCCCCCAAGTCTACCGCCGCTAAGCGCTCTACCCGCAGCCACGCTTCACTTCTGCCGACTACCTCTTCAGACCAAGCAACGGAGCCAGTATCACGGCCGGTTTAGGGTTGGTTGTAGGCTGCATCGCCCAATACAGCGTTTCCACCTGCTCAGGGCGTAAAAAAAACAGCCAGGCGCGCTGGGTCGAACTCATTGGCAGCGGCACTGCTAGAGCCCCACACTGCTCGGGCATGGCTAGCGAAGCGGTTAACGTCTCTTTGCCGATTTCGCGCGTGCACCAAGGACCGCTATGTACATGAGTTCTTTCCAGGCGCAGCACAAACTGGCTTATCGCTTCTGGAGTCGGCGTCACACCCGCTTGATAAGCGCCACCATTCACCCACAGCACCACGCCATGGGCGCGAAACAGCTTCATCCAGATAGCCGCCTGCTCATGAAGTAACTGTTGGGGACTTTGCGGCTCGCTGCGCGCTCGCGCACTGAGCACCAGACTATCCTGAACCCGTTGTAGGTAGCGGGCTTCTTGACGCGCCCGTAGCAGCAGCATGCGTTGGGTGGCCATTTGTACGAGGGTGCGAACAGCATCACGCACGGGGGGCTCAACCGAATGCGGCGCAGGTGAGTGGCAAAACACTAGCCCCCATAAGCCGGTATCCCCCTGAATGGCTAAACTGAATGAGCCCCGCACGCCCAGACGGTTTAAATAGCGCTGCCGTTCTGGCGCAGGTGCGCGTAAAAAACTACCGTTAAGGCTCGCTCCCGGGACGGCGGGGATCAGCGTTTCAGTAGGAGCATTAACGTCTTCAATTAACCGTACAGGGGAGTGTTGGTAACTTTTGCGCAAGGCGACAGGGAAGTCGCTGGCAGGAAAGCGTTGACCTAACAGCGAGGGCAGCCGTTTTCCCAATGCTTCTGCGACCATCAAACCATGCCAATCGCTATCGAAATGGCACACGGTGACACGATCATGACCGGTGAGCTGTTGAACAGCGTTAACCAGGCAGTCGAGGAGTTCTTGCTGATGCGTCGCTTCAACCAAATGCCTCAGCCGCTCAGTCACCGTACCCAGCAGACGACGCTTACTACGGGGGTTGAGTGGCTCAATCTCGACAATGACCTGCTCACCCGCTCGATAAGCGTGGATTTGAAAACGTGCGTGTCGGTGCTTGGAACGAATAAACATTAAAGGGCCTGGAAGCCGCTGCTGCCCCTGCAATTCACGACGCACCCGCTGACTTAGCCGTTTCCCCAACACGCAGGCTAGCGTAAGCTGCCCATGTTCAGGGCGCTCAAAACCAATTAAGCGGGTTAAGTTAGTACTAGTAGTTTGGATGCAGCGACAATCGGCATCGACGACCAGCAGGGCTCCAAACGACTGCAATCGCGGGTGGTACATGGACACAAACGTGGCCTCGAAATCTATTCACCCTCGACCTGCTGCCTTAGCAACAGCTCTACGCGACGGTTGGCAGCGCGGCCCTCCGCCGTTGCGTTTGGTTCCATGGGTTGGGTGTCGGCATAACCGACGGCCCGCATACGAGAGATATTGAACCCTTGGCGCTCTAAATGCCTCACCACAGCAATAGCACGCGCTGATGAGAGCTCCCAATTAGAGGGGAAGCGGGCCGTTGAAATAGGCACGCTGTCGGTGTGGCCTTCCACCGAAATCTGACCGTCAAAACGGGTCAGCACATCGATAAGGCTTTCTATCACATCTTGCCCACGGGACGTCAGTACCGCTTGGCCGCTGGGAAATAAAAGGCTGGTATCAATGCGGAGCGTGAGCCCTTCGCGCCCTTGGGAAACGCTGACACCAGGGATATCGAGCCCGTCAAACTGGGGTTGAACCCCTGAATGGCGGGGCTGGATACCGGTGGCCAGAGACGCCAGAGGCAGTGATGATACAGCGCTGGCTGAACGCATGAAAGCAGTATCAGCCGCTTCACCGCCGCCCGGCGGCGTCAGGGAAAGCAGTAGCACAAAAAGCGTGATGAGCAGCGTCAGCACATCTAAATAGCTGGTTAGCCAACCCTCATCGCCATCGCCTGGCGATGGCGTCATTTCCAGTGCATGGCGTGTATCACGGTCAAGCATCTGGTCTTACCCCTTCACCGCCGAACTAACCGACGAATCAGGCCTGGGTTTGACGCTGTTATCACGGATCTCATCGTGGTAATTAGCCACAAAGGAGTTGAGGGTCTCTTCAATAAACGACGGTAGGCGACGCTTGGTAATCAGCGAAATACCCTCCAGTACCATGTTCATGGTAATCAGCCGCTCTTCGGTGCGGCGCTCTAGCTTCACCGCAATCGGCTTAAACACCAAGTTGGCGAGTAAAATGCCGTAGAAGGTGGTGAGCAGCGCCACTGCCATGCGCGGGCCAATGACCTGTAAGTCGCCAGCGTCCATGACCTCCAGCATGTTGACCAGCCCCACCAGGGTGCCGATCATGCCAAAGGCAGGTGCATAGGTCGCCATGGTACGGAAAATTTGTGCTTCAGCATGCTCACGGGCTTTAAGGCGGGCAATGCGCCAGCGCAGCATGTCAAAAATTTCATCCTCTTTGGTATTGGCAATGACCAGTTGGATCCCGGTACGTAAAAACGGATTGCGGGTATGCTCCAACTCGCGCTCGACCGCGCGTACATCGCCTTTAAACCACAGCCGGGACATATCGACCAACTCGCGGATATCGTCACGCATGTAGGTATTTTCACGCCTGAAGACCAGGCCTACCAAGCGTACAACCCGGAGCACCTCTTTCAGTGGATAGCTAATAAAGGTAGCCGCCAGGGTTCCGGTCACCACGATGGCAAGCCCCGGAAAATTGATAAAGCTTTCCGGGGACTCTGCTGTGAAAAACAGCACGCTCACCAACAGCAGTATGCTGGCAAATATGCCTATCAACGTCGAAGGATTCATCCACGGCTCCTTGCCGGTCACAAGTGAGTAAAAAAAACGTTGGCGTTATGCCGAGTCGTGTAAACGCGCGCGTAAACGACTCACGGCTTGGCTGTGCAGTTGTGAAACACGTGATTCCGTCACGCCCAGCACAGCGCCTACTTCCTTGAGGTTGAGTTCTTCTTGGTAGTACAGCGCCATGAGCAGCTTTTCACGCTCGGGAAGCGCTTCAATCGCTTCAATCAGCGTTTGACGCTGCTGACCGTCCAGCAACTGCTCGAACGGTGAATTGCCCAGTTCATTACTGACAGGCTCTCCGCCATCAGCCACTAGTTCTTCAAACGGCAGCAGTTGTCCGCTGTTAGTGTCATTGAGAAGCTGCTGATACTCACTCAGCGGCATCTCAAGGTGTTGAGCGATTTCGTTCTCTTCCGGGGCGCGCCCTAACAATTGCTCTAATTGGCGAACGGCGCTGTCCACCGCGCGCGCTGAACGGCGCACGCTGCGGGGCAGCCAGTCGCGGGTACGTAACTCATCCATCATGGCGCCGCGAATACGCTGACTGGCAAAGGTCGCGAACGTCGCGCCCTGGGTAGCATCGAAACGGCCCAGCGCCTCGAGCAGCCCCACCATCCCGGCCTGAATAAGGTCATCGAGCTCAATACTCGCCGGCAATCGAACCTGTAATGTTAAGGCCTGACGTCGCACCAGTGGCATGTATTGCGTCAACAGCTCATTTTGTTTAATCCTGCCCTGTGCTGTGTACATATTCTCGCCTCGCGGCTAATCAGCCTTCACTGATAGTTCACAATCAATTGCAACCCCTGCACACGTACAGGCCGCTGGCCTGGGCGCAAGGCGAAGCGAAAATGCAGTGGCGCATCGGCAGCCCGCCCCTCAAGCGCAGTGGTAGAACCCCGCATACCAGTTAATGCAACACACTGCTCAGGATGGCAGAGCCAAGCGTTTAATAGTGCACCGGGTGGATGCTGAAATTGCCACTGTATACGCCCAAGCTGGCCTGATTGAAGGTTTCCGACAGCGGGTGGGGAAGCTGTTTTACTACTGCTTGCCCGATCACTCATTGCCACCATCAGCCCTGGTATCTGGCTGCTCCAGCTACCGGGTGCCGCCTGGGCACTCCCTGTTAATCCTGCGATTAGCCCCCCTGCCATCAGTACTAAGACCCGTGGCAGCCTCACTCTTAATAGCCAGCTTAGCATGCTTAGTCTCCTCGGCAGAGTATGCTCATCGTGCAAGTACCAGTAACTCCATATTTAAGTAGTAATCAGCAGCTTCACGCAAGTTATTGAGCAGCCCTTGACGCGGCAAGTGCGGCTCATGGAGCGCTAGTAAACGACGCGGTCCGCCACGTTCATGGAGCTGTCGCAAGGTACGGAACATGACAGCGAAGGTATCGGCATCGCTACTGATCCATAGCGCCCAACGGCTGTATTGCTCGCGAAGCTGAGCAAGGTCGGACGTTTCCGCCATGACGATTCGAATGTCCCAATCATCAGGGTGACCGGCCCAGTGGCGACCTAGCGCTGACCACTGACCGAGGCGTGCTTTAACCTTATTAACGTGCACGGCACCACTACCGGGTAGTCCAACCACCACAAGTGGGATTTTAGGTTTGGGCGGCGCCAACGTTGTTGGCGCTTCCACCGCGGTGGTCGTTGGCATTAAGAAAGATGAGGACTGCTCAGGCTCGGGGACATGCTCTGCTGCCGCCGCATCAACAGCACCCTCCGCCTGCTGCTGTTGGCGCTGCAAGTTTGCCCACTTGCGCAGTCCCGAGGCTTGATCCTGTTCGCTCACGCCACACCCTCTCGACTCACACTGCCCATTTGACGAATCGCATCCCGCGCCATAAAGGCATAGATCAACGCATCGAGCATGCCGGTATCGCGGCGACGGCGACTAGCCCCTAGTAGATTGAGGAGATCGCCACGCAGCGTCTGCGCCTCCTCATCATCGGCAATATCGAGATGGCCGGCGACTGACGCCACACCGCTGGCCATTAACAGGCGAACTTCCGCATTTAAATCACCGCTATCAGCCTCTTTTAGCTGCTGCCACGCGCGCCGGGTCAAGGCAGCCAAGCCTTCGCTTTGCAGCTGGGTTAACAGCAGTGAGAGCACCTCGGCCCCTAACCGAGCTGGGGTAAGCCAGTAGCGGCGCACCACCACTTTGGCGCTTTCCGGATCGCGTACCTCCCCGTACCAGGCGAGCAGAGCACAGCCGCTGGCGTCCTCAACTTCAGCGTAGGCGGTCCATAGCTGCACCGATTGGCCGCGAAAACGTACGCCCACATGGTGCGTAAGCACACTGTCATTAAACAGCTGACGGATCGTCTGGCGCTCGTGGTGAAAGAGTACCCGATGACTGGGGGGGACTTGGCTGACCCAGGTCAAATGCTCGGCTTCTAGCCACGCTAGCGCATCCGATTCGGGAAAACGCGGTAGCAAGTGCACCGCGACACCGCTTGATGAAGACAACGCGGCCATGCGCGGTTGCCACCCTGCAGGATGGCGATGCTGCAGCCAGGGTAGCGCTAACCAGGCACCATTTGTGTCCAGCCCAATGTCGGGCATTGCCCAATCGCAGCCGCGCTCATTACGCCGAGGAGCCCATGCCATGCCTAAGGTGGTATCCGTCGCTGGGTAACCGGCGAGCAGCGCGTCCAGGCGCGTTTCCTGCACACGGCTAGGTAGCGAGGCTAAGTCCCAGATCTCTTCTAATGCCGCAAACCCTGTGACGCGTTGGCGCAATCTCGCCAGTAACGATGATAAACGACGCCCCTGTCCCAGCACATCCCGCGACCAGCGCGGCATCCCCATCGGGACATCCGCACGTTGCGCCCCCTCACGCTGTGGTGTTGCCGTACTCAGTGCTTGATCCACTAGCGCGCCAGGGGCTGCTATCACCATATCTTCGGGCACCTGCTGACCATTGGAACCGAACAGCACGCGCATCCCGTGGCGCATAATAATGTCTAACACTGGTGCCAGACGCCCCGCCTCATCCTGCTTGGTAATAATGCAGTCATCTAACTCTGCGCCCGCCGCTCGCGCGGCTTGACGATAGCGCAGCACAACTTCCTCGAGGGTTTCCGGCTGGCTGGCGGCATTAAGCAGCAGCACCAAACGCACCCGCGAACGTCCGCCCTGGAGGTGGGCAATCTGTTCGATCACTCGTTGGTCACGCTGACTCATACCTACGGTATCGATAATCACCCACTGCTTGCCCTGCAGGCGGCCCAGCAAATCGTCGATGGGTTGCTCTGCATCCAGCGCGTACATCGGGGTGTCCAGCAGGCGTGCATAGATGCGCAGCTGCTCATGGGCACCAATCCGGAAGCTATCAGTGGTGACCAGCGCTACCGGGCGGGTACCGTGACGCATCACAAAACGGGCGGCAAGCTTGGCAGTGGTAGTGGTTTTGCCCACCCCCGTGGGCCCCACCAGGGCGACAATCCCGGTTTGATCAAAAAAGCTTGGCTCATCGCTCAACACGCAGAGACGATCCATCAATTGCTGGCGCAGCCACTGCAGCGGCGCTTCACTGTTGCCGTCTAATCTGGCGAGCGATCCGGGCATTCCCACCAGCAGCTCATCGGTGAGCTCACTGCTAAAACCGACATTCCATAACAGTTGGCGCAGCCTCGCAGCCGTACCGGTGGGCGCCGCTGGCGTTGGTGAAGCAGCATGGGCTGACTGGCTGTTTGCCAGCAGCGCTCGCATATCCTGCATTTCCCGTAGTAAGCGCTCACTCATCGCCTGCATGGGGTCTTGTGTCGGAGGTGGCGGCGTTTCGGTGGGTGCGGGTTCCGGTGAAGGTTCAAAGTGGTCAATGGCTTCATCCGCCATGGCCAAAATTTCAACGCCCCCTTCGGTACGCCGATTGGCCACAATCAAGGCGTCTTCTCCGAGCGTTTCACGCACTTGGCGCATCACATCACGACTATTGGCTCCCACGAAACGTCTAACGCTCATGATTTACCTTTTGCCTATTCTGGAAATGGTCAACGCTAGCCTACCACGGCGTGTCGTCATTAACGTCCGCCGACTATTGTCGTCACTCTTAATGTGCGGTCATCAGGGATTTCAGCCTGGGACAACACCGACATATGGCGTAGACGGCGGCGCAAAAAGCGCGAAAGCACCGCCCGCAGCGAGTGCTGCACAACCAGCACCGGCGGCTCGCCGGAGCTTTCGTGACGCTCCAGCGCCTGCTGCGCCTGAGTCATCAGCGTTTCTGCCAACCCGGGTTCCATGGCGCCGTTACCGTTCATGGCCTGTACCAGCACCTGCTCCAGCTGGGCATCCAGGCCCATAACATTAAGCGTCTCCTGCCCTGCAAACCACTGCTGGACAATGGCCCGCCCCAGAGAAACACGCACCAGCGCCGTCAGTTCGTTAGGATCTTTTTGCTGGGTGGCATACTCCGCCAGGGTATCGAGAATAGTGCGCATATCGCGGATAGAGACATCTTCATCGAGCAGATTTTGCAGGATACGCTGCAACACCGTCAGCGAAATAGCTTTCGGGATCACCTCTTCGACCAGGGCTTTCTGATCATCACCCATTTTATCCAGCAGCTTCTGGACTTCCTGACGGCCCAGCATCTCGGGCGAATGGCGGTGCAGCAGATGGTTCAAGTGGGTCGCTATGACGGTACTGGCGTCCACCACGGTGTAGCCATACACCTGAGCGTGTTCACGCTGGTTGCTATCAATCCAGACAGCGGGCAAACCAAAGGCAGGATCCTGGGTATGGGTGCCCTGCAGCTCACCGGAAACCTGCCCTGGGTTGATCGCCAGCCATTTACCCGGCTGCGCCTCGGCGCGGCCAATCTCGGCGCCTTTCATGGAGAGCACATAGGCGTTAGGCGGCAGCTCCAAATTATCGCGTATATGCACCACCGGCGGCAGGAAGCCTACTTCTTGAGCGAATTTCTTACGCACGCTCTTAATCCGCCCAAGCAACTCGCCTTTTTGGCGCGAATCGACCAGCGGGATTAAGCGATGCCCCACTTCCAGGCCCAGGGTATCGACCAGTTGCACATCTTCCCAACTCGCTTCGGGGGTCTCTTGCAGAGGCACAGGGGCCGCGGCGATCTCCTCTTTGACCAACGCCTTTTCCTTGTGGCGCATAAGAAACCATGCCAAGCCCGCCAAGAGCGCAGTAAAAAATAGAAATACTAGATTGGGCATACCAGGCACCATGCCCAACAGGCCCATCACCACGGCGGCCAAAATTAGTACCTGCGGATTAACGAACAGTTGGCTGAGCATTTGTTGGCCAATATCTTCGTTCGTCTCGGTACTTACCCGGGATACCGTGACACCCGCTGCGGTCGAGATCACCAGGGCAGGAATTTGCGCCACCAGACCGTCACCGATGGCCAGTAACATATAGGTCTGACCAGCAGCGCCAAAGCTCATATCGTGCTGCAGCATGCCAATCATCAGCCCGCCGATGATATTGACCACCATAATGACCAAACCGGCAATGGCATCACCACGGACAAACTTACTGGCGCCGTCCATCGAGCCAAAGAAATCAGCCTCTTGAGCAACCTCGGCACGGCGCTTTTTGGCATCTTCTTCGCCGATTAAGCCGGCATTCAGATCAGCATCGATGGCCATCTGCTTACCCGGCATTGCATCCAGGGTAAAACGTGCACCCACTTCAGCAATACGGCCAGCACCTTTGGTGATAACCATAAAGTTGATGATGACGAGAATCAGGAAGACCACCAGACCCACAGCGAAATTACCGCCGACCAGAAATGCCCCGAACGCTTCAATGACCTTACCCGCCGACGCACCGCCTTGATGGCCCTCCATGAGCACCACCCGGGTAGAAGCCACATTGAGAGACAGACGCAGCAGCGTGGTGAATAGCAACACGGCAGGGAAGGCCGCAAAGTCCAGCGGCTTCTGGGTAAACATGCTGACCATTAACACCATAATGGCCAGCGCGATATTGAAGGTGAAGAGTAAATCCAGAGCAAAGGGGGGCAAGGGCACAATCATCATGCCCAAAATCATTAGGATGAGCAGCGGGCCGACCAGCAGCTTCATGCGCACATCGCTCATCCAGTCACGCCGACCTACTAGCTGACTCAAGCCTTTCATGGTTGCGCCTCATTACCACCGGCGCCTTGCCCGGGGCTTTCCATCTCCGGTGGTACCGGCAGGTTATCGGGGATTGGGGGCACCTCGCCTCCTTGTTTTGCGACTTGCTTGAGGCGATAGGCCCAGGCCATTACTTCCGCCACTGCGGTATACAGTTCAGCCGGCACCTCCGCCTCTAGATCCACGTGATGATAGAGGGCACGTGCCAATGGCGCCGCCTCCAATCGCGGTACACCGGCCTCTTCACCAATTTCGCGAATACGCGCGGCCACCGCATCGGCCCCTTTTGCCACCAGCCGCGGGGCACCCATGCTGCCTTCCTGATAAGTCAGTGCTATCGCGTAGTGCGTGGGGTTGGTAATGATGACGTCCGCATCGGGTACCTTGCTCATCATCCTGCCCCGCGCCATGGCCTGTTGCTGCTGGCGTATGCGCGCTTTCACATGCGGGTCGCCTTCAGACTCCTTATGCTCACGCTTGATCTCTTCCTGACTCATGCGCAGCTTCTTGGCATTATCCCAAAGCTGGAAAGGGACATCGATCAAAATGACCACTATCAATACCATCACCATGAGCCCAGCTGCCTGCGCCGCCATGGTTAGAGCGTTGGTCAGCGCTTGCTGGATAGGCTGATCCATTAGCGCCATAAATTTGCCGATGTTGAAATACAAAAAGGTCGCAGCGACGCCCCCGACCAGAGCCGACTTGGCGATCGCTTTGGCCAATTCGATCAATGCCTGGGTGGAGAAGATGCGCTTTACGCCCTTAATAGGGTTTAGCTTGGAAAATTTGGGCTGCATCGATTTAGCCGATATCAGCCACCCCCCCATCAGCCCGGGCGCAACCAACGCAATCACCGCTAACAGTAAAAACAGCGGCATCATGGCAAATAGCGTGCGCTGACCAAGATCCAGGGCGTTGACCAGCATCGGGGTACTTTCCATTGCTTGGCGACGCTCAAACAAGAAAGCCTGCTCCATCACCGCGCCCAACTGGTCGTAGAGCATTTTGCCCATGCTGTAGAGGCCAACCACACCACCCAGCAGTAGCAGAAACGTGTTTAACTCGCGGGAACGGGCAACCTGGCCCTCTTCACGGGCTTTCTCTTTGCGCCTGGGCGTGGCCTCTTCAGTCTTTTCCTGGTCGCTATCGTTATCTGCCATACGGGTATCCGGCCAGGTGAAGCGAAGCTTATCACGTATTCAGCGTCCATAGGGACGGCTGAATAGCGTGCTTGCACGCCCAGGGGGCGTTTAATAACGCGCGTTAAAAGCCTAATTCGTCCAACAAATCGTCTACCTGGTCTTGTCCAGAGACGGTATCCGGAACATTATCCTTCACTTGCGGCCCATTCAAAAGGTCTTCGTTACGCCGTGCATTGTCGCTTTTCCACTGATCCTCGGCCTTGCGCTGCAGCGTTTCTCGTGCATGGGCGCCCGGCGCGTTATCAATGAGCACCTGAACCAGCTGATGCTCGATCTCATGGATTACGTCCATCATCTTCTTAATCACTTGGCCGGTCAGGTCTTGGAAGTCCTGGGCCATCATGATTTCCATCAGTTCTTTGTTAGTGGCTGACACCACATCGGGCACATCGCTGAGATAAGTGCGGGTCTCGACGACGAGTGCTTTCGCCTCATCCAGCTCTTTCGGCGCTTCAAACCACTCGGCCCAGCGCTTATCCAGCGCCTCCGCCCGGTCTGACAATTGATCCTGCAGCGGCTGCGCACGGTCAACGGCATTGAGCGCTCGATCTGCTGCCTGCTCCGTCATGGTAGCGACATAGTGCAGGCGGTCGCGTGCATCGGGGATGGCTTCAGCCGCTTTCTCAATCTCTTTATCAAGCCCTAATTCACGCATGTTCTCGCGCAGCATACGCGTCAACTTGCCGATGCGATGAATTAGATCTTCAGCGGCTTGTTCGGACGATTGGGCAGAATCGGACTGCTCATTCTGGCTCATAATGTTGTCTCCTCGTTAACCAAGCACATAGGCCCAGTCACTCACATACCCAGTTTGTCGAAGATCTTGTTGAGCTTCTCTTCAAGGGTAGCGGCAGTGAACGGCTTGACGACATAGCCGTTAGCGCCCGCCTGAGCGGCCGCTATGATGTTCTCTTTCTTCGCTTCTGCGGTCACCATCAACACGGGCAGGTCTTTCAGCGCCTCATCCTGGCGGATCTCCTTGAGCATTTCCAAGCCGTCCAGATTCGGCATATTCCAATCGGAAACGACGAATTCAAAATTGCCTGAACGCAGTTTATTAAGCGCATCTTGGCCATCTTCGGCTTCATCTACGTTGGTAAAGCCCAGCTCCTTAAGCAGACTACGCACGATCCGACGCATAGTGGGAAAGTCGTCTACAACCAGGAAACTCATATTCTTATCTGCCATGGGTCATCCTCTAATCAATCAGTATATGGCACGGAGGCGACTGAAAAGTACAGTCAGGGGTTTAAAACGGTCTCTTAGAACTGTTTCTACAGCTGTTCTTCAAAATTCTTCCCACTCTTCATGTTCGTTACGCTTGACGCCGGCCGACTCGTCTGCTGTTGGTCAACCCTGGGAGCAGGCATCGCGTTCGTTATGGGTGACGAAGCGGGTAGCGCCTGATGTGATGCACCTTGCACACCTAATAGCTTAAAGACAGCTACCGCTTGTTCCAACCGGTTGGCCTGCTCCTCAAGCGAGGCCGCCGCCGCAGAGGCTTGCTGTACCAGTGCAGCGTTTTGCTGGGTGACTTGATCCATCTGCCCCACGGCCTGACTCACCTGCTCGATGCCGTCACTCTGCTCCTGGGAAGCAGCAGAAATTTCATCCATGATATCGGTGACGCGGCGTACCGCAGTCACCACATCCGACATCGTGGTGCCCGCCTGCTCGACCAGAGTAGAACCTTGCTGGATCTGGGTCACCGAGGCATCGATCAGGGTTTTAATCTCTTTGGCCGCATCCGCACTACGGCTGGCCAAATTGCGTACTTCCCCCGCCACCACCGCAAAGCCCCGGCCCTGCTCGCCGGCACGGGCGGCCTCTACTGAGGCATTGAGTGCCAAAATATTGGTTTGAAAGGCAATCGAGTCAATAACGCTGGTAATATCAGCGACTTTTTTCGAGCTGGTGGAAATGCCGTGCATGGTCTGCACCACCTGTTCCACCACTTGACCACCGCGTTCAGCCGTGGTGGAGGCGTCAGCTGCCAGGGTGCTGGCCTGGCGAGCATTATCAGCGTTCTGCTTAACCGTCGCGGTCATCTCTTCCATGCTGGCCGCGGTCTGCTGAATCGATGCCGCCTGCTGCTCCGTACGTGAAGAGAGGTCAGCGTTGCCGCTGGCAATCTCACGGGTGCCATGGTGAATTTCGTTACTGCCTTCACGCACCCGACCAACGATATTGATGAGGTTTTGCTGCATTGTGCCCATCGCGCCAAACAGACGACCAATTTCGTTTTTACCCGCTTCTGGCACAGGATTGGTTAAATCCGCCTCGGCTATCGCATCCAGGCGTTGAACCGCTCCTCTTAACGGCGCAATCACCGTGCGGCGTAACCCAAAGTAAATGACCAGGGTCATCGCTAGAACAAAGAGCACCGCCGCAGTTTTGATAATATTAAACAGATGACTCTGGGCTTGCGCATCGGCTCGAATGGTATCTACCCGCTGGAAGCCATAACCAACAAATGCGGTCATACTTTCAGACAAACTCATTAATGGCTCCTCCAACTCCTCGCGCAGGGTGTTGTAGCTGGTTAAATCCATATACTCAAAGGTTTCATGCTGCTGCTTAACCAACCCCATAACAGCATTGAAATCTTCAATAAGGGGTTTTGCCAATGCCTCGCCCTGTGGAGAGAATGAATTTGCCGCAAAGCGCGCAAATCGCTGTTCAGCACGCTCTATACGATTGCCCGCTATATCAACCTGTTCATTGGACTGCCGGGTTTGGCCCACCATCAGGTAGTTAGAAGCCGTTTCCATCGCCAACATGGCCTGGTTTAGCAGCGAGTCAGCGCGGTTAATCTCATTGAGTTGTGCGCCGCTAATATTGCTCAGTGTATCAAGATTGTTTTGTGCATCGCGGTCGGCCACAACACCCAAGCCCGCAATCACTAAAATAAGCACGACAAAGCAGCTAAGTGCCGCAACCACAGCGGCGTGAATACTCAAGTTGCGCAGTAAACGATTCATTGTGAGTTCCCTTGCGAGCTTATTAAGTTTTTATGATTAGTTCTTATACAAACGGCACACTACACACGCTGAGCGCGGCCAGAGGCGGCGATCAGCGCCATCATCCGCGAGGGGATCTCATCCAAAGCCACCACTTCCACCGCCCCCCCCATCGCAATGGCTTCTCGCGGCATACCGAAAACCACGCAGGACTGCTCATTCTGGGCAATGGTGGGCGCACCCGCTTGGCGCATCTCAAGCAGCCCTGCCGCGCCATCCTTGCCCATCCCCGTCAGAATCACGCCGATGGAGTTCTTACCCGCATGCTGAGCCGCTGAGTGGAACAGCACGTCAACGGATGGGCGGTGGCGGTTAACCGGTGGGCCGTCGTCTAAGCGTGCCACGTAGTTAGCACCACTTCGCGCCAGCTTGAGGTGCTGATCGCCCGGTGCGATATAAGCATGCCCAGGTAGGATTCGCTCGCCATCGGTAGCTTCTTTAACGGTAATCCTGCATAGCCGATCCAGTCGTTCGGCAAACGAGCGGGTGAAGCCGCCAGGCATATGCTGGGTAATCAAGATCGCCGGGGCATTCGCCGGTAGCGGCTCAAGCACCGCTCGAATGGCTTCCGTGCCACCAGTGGACGCGCCGATAATAATCAACTTTTCACTCGATACCAGCGGTGCCTTCAAGGCAGCTGGCGGCGGTGTATTTTTATGCCGCGCCTGACGGGGGCGGGAGCGCGCCGCAGCACGCAGCTTTTCGGCAATTTCGTCGGCGTACTCCATCATTCCGTTGCGGATGCCCAGGCTCGGCTTGGCGACAAAATCCAGCGCTCCCAGCTCAAGTGCACGCAGGGTGATTTCTGAGCCGCTTTGGGTGAGTGACGACACCATTAACACCGGCATAGGCCGCAGACGCATTAAACGCTCGAGAAAATCCAAGCCGTCCATACGCGGCATTTCCACATCAAGAGTTAACACATCAGGATTGTGTTGCTTGATCAAATCCCTGGCGGCAATGGGGTCGGGGGCTACCGCAACGACTTCCATATCGGGCTGAGAATTAATAATTTCTGTTAACAAATCGCGGATTAGCGCCGAATCATCGACACACAATACTTTGATCTTGGCTGCGCTCAAAGCACGCCTCCTCTTGCTATAGACGCCTGATGTGTGATTGCAACCGCCGGAGCCACAGCGCCTAAAGCGATCTTAAAGACACGATATTTGTTCATTTTTTGACCACGGTATAAACAGTCTGGCCACGCAGTTTGAACGCATCGCTGATATACGAGAAGTTTTCTGAGTGACCTGCAAACAGCAAGCCATCGGGCTTCATCAGTGGCGCAAACCGTTTAAGAATTTTTGATTGAGTATCTTTATCAAAATAAATCATGATGTTTCGGCAGAACACCGCATCAAAAGGGCCTTTAATCGGCCATTGCGGTGCTAGCAAATTAAGTGGCAGAAACTCGACTAAGGCAGAGACTTCCGGGCGGATCCGGGCAAAGCCTGCATGATTGCCCGTGCCTTTCTGAAAGAACCGCTTGACTCGCGCCTCATCAATTTTGCGTACCTGTTCCAGGGGGTAAACGCCTGCACGCGCCCTGGCCAATGCGTCAGTATCAATATCAGTGGCGATCACTTTGGCTTGTGACGCCTTCGGGCCCAGCGTTTCCAACAACGTCATTGCCAGCGAGTAGGGCTCCTCCCCGGTGGAGGCGGCTGAACACCAAATAGCCACCGGGTCTTGCTTGTTCTTTATATGCTCAGCCAGCAGCGGAAAATGATGCGCTTCACGAAAAAAGGCCGTGAGGTTAGTGGTTAGCGCGTTGGTAAACGCTTCCCACTCTTTAGCTTCTGGCTGGCGCTCAAGGCGTACCAGATAATCGGTAAAGCGCGTCATGCCATGGTGGCGCAGCCGCTTTGCCAAGCGGCTATACACCATTTCACGCTTATGCTCTGCCAACACAATACCTGCGCGCTGATAAATCAGCTCGCGAATACGCGTAAAATCTGCATCAGTCAGTACTAGATCGCGCTCAATCTGGCTGCTTGATGTCCACTGACCAGCGTCTACAACCCGTTCACGTTGTTCGGTCAAAACTCTTCCCACTCCTCTATTGAGGCTGTTTGCCGTTTAACGGGCGACTTATTCGACGGCGCGGTGCTAGGCAGTTGAGCAGCGTGCTTGGTTGCTGTATCTGCTGGCGGACGTAACGCCCCTTGACTATTTAATCGAAATGCTTCCACTGACAGCGCTAGTAACCCTGCCTGCTTCTCCAGGGAAACCGCCGCACGTGCGGTTTCCTGCACCCGCACAGCATTGCGCTGGGTGCCTTGATCCATCTCTGCCACTGCCTGGTTAACCTGGGCAATGCCATGGCTTTGCTCTTCAGAGGCAGCCGATATCTCGTGCATAATTTGGGTCACGCTACGTGCGGCTTCCGCCACTTCGCTAATCGCGGCTTCAGCCTTGGTTACTAAACTAGCCCCCGCGCTCACTTCATGGTTAGAACCATCGATCAGACCACGGATTTCTTGAGCAGCGCCGGCGCTGCGGCCCGCCAGATTACGCACTTCTTCAGCTACCACGGCGAACCCCCGCCCATGCTCGCCTGCACGTGCCGCTTCAACCGAGGCATTCAGCGCCAAAATATTGGTCTGAAACGCAATTGAATCGATCACATTGATAATATCGGCCATCTGCTGGGAGCTTTGAGTAATCCGCTGCATACTATCAACCAGCTGCGTCATCAACTCGCCAGTATTCGTCACCTGGATAGCATTATTATCGGCTAGACGACGGGCTTCTTGAGCGTTTTCGCTGTTCTGCCGCACGGTAGCGGTCATCTCCTCCATGCTGGAAGCAGTCTGCTGCAAAGAGGCCGCCTGCTGCTCGGTACGCGACGAGAGTTCTTCGTTACCACTAGCGATGTCCTGAGCAGCCGGTGTCACCACGTCAATGCCGCTTTTAACGTCGGCGATGATGCTGCTTAGGCTTTTACGCATGGTGTTCAGTGAGTCCATTAACTGACCCACCTCATCGCGGCGCATGGCAGGCACTTTAGCGGCCAAATTACCGCCAGCAATTTGCAGCGTAAAACCTGCAGCGCTTTTTAATGGTCGGGTAATCGCCCGCAAGGTAACCACGCCAATCAAAATAAGTAGCAGCAGGCCAATGCCAAGGACGATGGCCTGGGCGCCCAGCATCGTGGTTTGACCTTGCTGTGCTTCATCGGCCATGGCTTCAGCTGCTTGCTGTTTCTGGGCAATTAGTTGATTCACCATGCCTGAGAGGACGCGGCCCTCGTTGGTCATCACAGCGATTACCGCATCCAGACCGGTAAAGGCTTGGTAGGTCTCTTCCGCCTGCAGGACGCTAGCGGCTTGACCCATACCATTTTGCAAAAATGCCTGTAGCTGTTGATCGAACTCGGCAGCCAGCTCCGTCGCATTGACCTCCCGTGAGTAGTACTCCTGCCAAGCCTCAGCGACCGTCGCAGCATTCTCCTGTACACTTTCTCCCATCTCAAAACGTTGATTGATCAGTTCCATACGCTCCGGCTCAATCATCGCTTGGCGGGTCTGAGCAATGGTTTGGTCGATTTGTTGAAGGCGAATAACGTCACGCAGACCGTCATTATTCAGCTGCCCCAAGCGTTCACCCGATACATTCAAGCCATACAAGCCCAGGCCTCCGCTGATTAACAGCAGAAGTCCAGCCACGACAATCATGCCGACCAACTTGGCACGAATGGTATCCAGGCGAACCCGGGCCAAACGCTTAATCACCCCTTTCTGGCGTAACCGGCCTTTATCTAAGTAGAACCGCTTGTTGCGACCTTCGCGTATGTCAGCGTACGCCTGCTCCGCCTGGGCAATCGCTTCACGACTTGCCTGCACGCGCACCGAGGTGTAGCCCACGACTTGTCCATCTTCGACAATCGGCGTCACACTGGCATTTACCCAGTAGTGGTCGCCATTTTTACAGCGATTTTTGACCAGCCCGCGCCACGTTTCACCCGTTTTGACCGTTTGCCAGAGATTTTCAAAAGCCGCTGGCGGCATATCCGGGTGGCGTATTAGGTTATGCGGCGCACCTATCAACTCTTCATGTTCAAAGCCGCTAATGTCGATAAACGCAGGGTTGGCATAGGTGATGCGACCCTTGGTATCGGTACGGGAGACTAAGAAGTCATCCTCTTTTAGCTCAATTTCACGCTGAGAGACTGGCTGGTTATTACGCATGGTGTTCCCTTATTAGTGTTTTATTGTTAACAAAGAGTTTGTTTGCCCTACCAAACAACTCAAAATGATGCCCACTCCTCGGCCGCTTCTGCTGGCTGTTTGTGTCGAGTGGGAAGGCTTGGCGCTGCCGAAGGCATAAGGGCCGGGGTTGCTGGAGCGCGCTGGACGGAGGCCTCAGTGACCCGAAAGCGCTCCACAGCCTCGCGTAACCGTGCCGCTTCACTTTCTAGTTCGTTGGCGCTTCGCGCGGCCTGCTGAACCAACTGGGCATTCTGTTGCACGACCTGATCCATTTGTGCCACGGCCTGGTTCACTTGCCCTATACCACTGTTTTGCTGCTCAGAAGCGGCGGCGATTTCATCCATAATATCGCTGACGCGCTGCACAGCGCCCACCAGATCTTGCATGGTTTGACCGGCTTGATTGACACACTGGGTGCCGATATCCACCTTGCTGAGCGAGGCATCAATCAGTGTGCGAATCTCTTTTGCGGCAGCGGCACTGCGACTGGCTAAGCTGCGTACTTCCTGTGCCACCACGGCGAACCCCCTGCCATGCTCGCCAGCACGCGCCGCTTCCACCGACGCATTCAGCGCTAGAATATTGGTCTGAAACGCAATATTGTCGATAACGGTAATAATGTCAGCAACTTGATGCGAACTTGCGCTGATATCCTGCATGGTACTGACGATTTCACCGACCTCTTCCCCGCTGCGGCGGGCCGTCAGAGTGGCGCTTCCAGCCAGCTGGCTGGCCTGGCGCGCATTTTCAGCGTTATGGCCCACCGTGGAGGCGAGCTGCTCCATACTGGAAGCCGTCTCTTCTAACGAGGTCGCCTGCTGTTCCGTGCGCGAAGAGAGATCGTTATTACCACTGGCAATTTGCTGTGACCGCTCATAGATTGAGGTACCGCTGGTACGCACGGTGCCTACCGTTTGTGACAGCGAGCCCTGCATATGGGCCATGGCGCTATAAAGCCGCCCTATCTCATTATTACCCGGTGAGGTGATCGCCTGGCTTAAATCCCCTTGCGCCATGCGCTCAAAATAGCCCACCAAACGGTCTAACGGGCGCAGGACATTGGCCGTTACTCCCCAGATAACCACGATAACCGTGGCAATAGTCATTACCACAACGCCGAGTAGCGCCCAGCGAACCGATGCGGCAAAAGCGCCAAAAGCAGCCTGTTGCGCCTGAATATCGTTAGATGCTTGCACGATTGATGCACCATGGTGCAGGGCATAAAGGCCGATACCACTGGCAATTAAGACAAGTACCGAAAGGGTCGCTAATACTAAGCCCCAACTTAAACGTACCGTCATATTGTTCATTAACTGCCGCATTAGCTGTGTCACGCCCTTTTCTCCACGCACAAATGGCACTCGCAAGCACCTTCCGTAGCGCGAGAATGCATCATTAGGTAAAACGGATCAGGCACGCTCCCTGTGCCATGCTTGGGCAGTCTTACTGGTTGCTGGTGCTCTCCACCAGCGCCATCTCGTCGCTGGTGAGCAGTTTATCGATATCCACAAGTACCAGCATGCGGTCATCCAGACTGCCCAGCCCGCTGAGAAAATCAGACGAAAGGGTAACGCCAAATTCCGGTGCTGGCTTAATCTGATCGGGGGTCAGTGTCATCACGTCAGAAACCCCATCTACGACGATGCCAACCACCCGGTCTGCAACATTGACGACGATCACCACCGTCTGGCCGCCATATTCGACCTTATCGAAATGAAACTTAATGCGCAGATCCACGATCGGTACGATAACGCCACGTAGATTGGTAACGCCTTTGATAAAATCTGGCGCATTGGCAATTCGCGTTACGTTTTCGTAGCCACGGATCTCCTGCACTTTCAAAATATCAATGGCGTACTCTTCATCACCCAGTGAGAACACCAGGAATTCG
Organism: Halomonas sp. BDJS001; assembly: GCF_026104355.1. Lineage (NCBI taxonomy): Bacteria > Pseudomonadati > Pseudomonadota > Gammaproteobacteria > Oceanospirillales > Halomonadaceae > Halomonas > Halomonas sp. BDJS001. Next base: position 88,593 of record NZ_CP110535.1, on the reverse strand, counting down.
CGATTTTCGGCTTCTGCGGCTAGCACCGCACCATTTTTGGCTTGACTCATGACGGCTCAGCCTCCTTAAAAGATGAAAGGTTTTGATTGTTTACTACTTTTTTGCCTGCCTCTTTTTTATATCGGCTCAGGCGGTGTAAACCAGTAATATCCAGAATCAACGCAACACTACCGTCGCCTAAAATGGTCGCGGCCGAGATCCCAGGTACTTTGCGGTAATTGTCTTCCAGGTTTTTGACCACAACCTGCTGCTGCCCAATCAGTTCATCGACCAACATGGCGTAGCGACGGCCTTCGCCCTGTACGATGACAGCGATGCTTTTGGTGGGATCGGTAATCGCATTCTCGACATTCAGCACTTCGTGAATGGCAATCACGGGCAGATATTCGTCACGTACTTTGATCACCACGTCGTCACCGGCCATGGCGTACATATCGTCTTTAGAGGGCTGAAGCGACTCAAGCACAGTGGAAAGCGGGAGGATAAACGTCTCGCCACCGACCTTAATTGACATACCGTCCAAAATCGCCAGCGTCAGCGGCAAGACGATACGGGTATTGGTGCCCTCCCCCAGCTTCGACTGAATTTCAACGCGACCGCCCATGCTCTGGATATTTCGCTTCACCACATCCATGCCCACGCCACGTCCAGATACGTCGGTCACTTCTTTTGCGGTTGAGAAGCCAGGCGCAAAAATGAGCTGGAACACCTCTTCATCGGTCATGGTGTCCGATACGCTGAGGCCGTTTTCACGCGCTTTGGCAAGCAGCCGATCACGATCCATGCCGGCCCCATCATCGCGCACCTCAATCAGGATATTGCCGCCCTGATGCCGTGCAGAGAGGGTCAGTTTACCGATCCGCGGCTTACCAATGGCTTCGCGCACATCAGGCATTTCCACGCCGTGATCAAGGCTGTTACGTACCAAATGCGTTAACGGATCGGTGATTCGTTCCACCAAGCTCTTATCCAGCTCGGTCGACTTGCCTTCAGTAATTAACTCGATCTCTTTGCCCAGCTTACCGGCCGTGTCACGTACTACGCGCGGGAAGCGGCTGAAGACAAACTCCATGGGGATCATTCGAATCGACATGACCGCTTCCTGGAGATCGCGAGCATTCCGCTGTAGCAAGCTCATGCCATTTTGCAGCGAGGCATTGCCAACTGACTGATCTTCTAAATCGCTAACCGTTTGATCGAGCATCGACTGAGTGATGATCAGCTCACCCACCAGGTTGATAATCTGGTCAACTTTATCTACCGATACGCGAATTGACGACGACTCAGCGGCGGCTTTTTTCGGTTTCTCTTTAGCCGCTTCTTTCGCCGGAGCTTTCTTCGCAGCGGGTTCTGCCAATTTTGTTTCTGGTGCTGGTGCAGATGGCGCTGGTGCTGGCGGCTCGGCCGTCACCTTGGGCTCAACAGCGGCACCCTCTACCGCCGAAATTTCAATCTGATCCGGCTCGATAATAAAGCACATGACAGCTTCAATATCGTCAGCACTGTCGCTACTTTTGAGGATAACCTCGTAGCGCTTTTCGTCGCCGGATTGAGACTGCACTTCGCCGAGCTGCTCTAACTCCTCAACCAGCAAGGCACGGTCTTTATCTGCAACGTTAAGTAGCGCTACTAACAGATGTCCGGCTGCGCCACTCTGTGCGTTAGTGTTTGCTTCAGCGCTTTGTTCCGCACTGACCTCAGGCGCTGGTGGTGCCTTGGTTTCAACAGCAGGGGGAGCCGGCCCATCTAACTGCTGACCGATTTCATCCAGGGCAATTTGTTGCAGCGTTTGGCAAATGCGCTCAAATGCCTCTTGATTTGGCTCCTCTTCGCTGCGATAGGCGTCGAGTTGCTCATGCATGATGTCTTTAGCCTCTAAAAAGGTATCCACGAGATCGGCTCGCAGCGTCAGTTCACCCTTACGTGCATAATCAAGGAGGTTTTCCAAAATATGCGTGGTTTTCTGTAGCACGGTAAAACCAAAGGTTCCCGCTCCCCCCTTGATCGAGTGGGCGGCACGGAAAATAGCATTGAGCTGCTCACTGTCTGGATCGTCAACATCCAGCTCCAGTAAGTGCTGTTCCATATCCGACAGCAGCTCTTCAGCCTCTTCAAAAAAGGTGTCAAAAAAATCCGCTATATCCATGCACCGCTCCACCTTAACGTCGCTTTTATGTGAAAGGCTATGACAGGCTCAGGGTTACTCTTGCGCCTGAGGCTCGTCTTGTTGTGTTGATTCAATTGGCACTTCGGTTGCAGCTTCTAACGCTTCGATTGAAGCCTCCGGCGATGCAGTTCCGGGTTCCATTACCGAGGGATTGCGAATCGCATCAGCAATCTCAGGGAAGAGCACCACCAGCTCTATGCGTCGGTTAATCGGGTCGGTTGGCTCAGTCTCGGGCAACAACGCGCGATCCGCAAAGCCCGATACACGCAGTAGTTGATCTGGATCAAAGCCACCCGCAATAAGCTCACGGCGCGATGCGTTAGCGCGGTCATTGGAAAGCTCCCAGTTACTGTAGCCGCGATAGCCACCCGCATAGGGAACGCTATCGGTATGGCCACTGATACTTAGCTCATTGGGAAGCTCGTTTAACAGCGGCGCAATAGTGCGTAACAGGCTACGCATATAAGGGGCGACCTGATCGCTACCTAACTCAAACATGGGACGCTGATCGGTATCCAGCAGCTGTATACGTAGCCCTTCGCGGGTTAAATCAAAACGCATTTGATTGCGCAACTGGCGCAGCTCGGGATCTCGCTCAATGGCTCGCTCGATACGCTGTTGCAAATTCCTGAAGAAGTTGCGCTCCTGCATGCTTGGGCGAGTGCGCTGAGCGCTATCAATGCGTGCCCGCTCCCCATCGCTATGGGTAGGATCCGGCCCGCCGCCAGGAATTGCACTGGTACTACCAGAGCGATCCCCGCCGGTGATAGCACTGACGAGGGGGGTGCTAAAATATTCCGCTACGCCCCGCCGCTCTTCTTCACTGGCGATACTTAAAATCCACAACACTAAAAAGAAAGCCATGAGAGCGGTCATAAAGTCCGCTAGGGCTATTTTCCAAGCGCCACCGTGGTGGGCATGGACGACTTTTTTGCGCCGAATGACGATCGGACGCTTGTCACCACCCTTACTCATGCGCTACCGGCCTTTTTTGCATCCCTCACGTACTCTTCAAGCTCGATAAAGCTTGGGCGCTCGGCAGTAAATAGTGCCTTGCGGCCAAACTCAACCGCCAACTGCGGCGCGTAACCATGCAAACTGGCCAGCAGCGTGATGCGAATACACTGGAGCATTTTTTCAGCTTCTTTAGCCTGCCGGTCAATGTAGCTTGCAAGGGGGCTGACAAAACCATAGCCCAACAAAATACCCAGGAAGGTACCTACCAGCGCGTGAGCAATCATCTCGCCCATCTGGCTCGGTGAGGCGTCGGCATAGGTAAGTGTTTTAACAACCCCCATCACCGCCGCCACGATGCCGAAAGCCGGCATTGCATCGCCCACTTTGGCAATCGCGTCAATGGGCACATGAGCCTCCTGCTCAAAGACTTCAATCTCATGCAGCATTAGCTCATCGATTTCCATGGGCTCCATACCACCACTAACCATTAAGCGCAGGTAATCCGTTAGGAAATTCATGATATGAGGATCAGCCAGTACTGTAGGATGCTCCTGAAATAGAGGGCTCTCTTGCGGATTATCAATATCCCGCTCAATGCCTAACATCCCCTCACGACGAATCTTGGACAATAATTTGAACTGCAGAGCCATTAGCTCCATATAAAGTGTTTTGTTATATTTTTTTGCGCGCTTGAGCCGGGGCAGAATTTTAAATGTGGCTTTAATCGCCTTGCCATTGTTCGCTGCAATGAATGCACCAACACCAGCCCCGCCAATGATGAGGAGTTCAAGGGGTTGGTACAGGGGGCCTAAGCTGCCACCTGCCAGCACATAGCCACCAAAGACGGACAGCAATACGATTACATAGCCTAGAGGTATCAGCACAAGCAGAGTCCTTGCGGTATTCAGTATTAATGTAAGGGAACCAAAACTTAGCCACCTGTTCTGATGTTTAAGAGTTGTTCCATCCCAAGCATCACTTACACCCGATTATACTAGGGCTAAGCTATTGTCTAATTAAAAAGTATCGCTAACTTTTGCAGCTATCTACGCCGATACGCTCACACTTTACGACCAAGTACTCATCACTACGTCTTATACCCTAATTTTTGCTATTGGTGGCGAGGTCGATGAGGTTGTTACATTTTTTCACTATTCTCTTGCTGTGCTTTGCGTGTTTTCCCCGCCCGTGAAGGTGGCTGACATATGCCGCAGACGTAATGCTGAGCAGGGCTGTGGGCATGCGCCACAAACCGCCCGCCACAGCGTGTGCATAGATTAAGCTGGAGTAAATCACTCTCGAAAAAACGTATTAACGTCCAAGCTCGGGTCAGCCCAAGTACCGGCTCTACCTTTTCCAGCGACATTTGTTCGTCATAGAGCCGATACGCTTTGACAAAGGCATCGATTCGATCGCAACCTGCCGCGTCCTTGAGGCTTAAATAAATATTGTAAAACAGGGACGAATGAACATTGGGAAGCCAGGTAATAAACCAGTCAGTGGAAAAAGGCAGCATCCCCTTGGGGGGAGACATACCCCGCACTTCCTTATAAAGCTTGATCAAACGCGTACGGCTCAATTCTGTTTCTGTTTCCAGCACCTGCAACCGTGCCCCCAGCTCAATCAATTCGATTGCCAACTGCACTTGGTGCATTTCATCGATCAAGCTTTTCTGGCTCATTTTGTGTCCTCCGATGGCATTGGCTCAAATGTTTCTCCAGCCAATAACAACGAGGCATGTAAACCAGCCAGGCCCTGATCGCGAGGATTATCAGTGAGCTGGCGAAGCCGCTCAGCACTCATTTGACTAAACCGGCACAGCAACTGACTGGTTCGCGCCAGCTTGGTCAGTTGGCGCGCGCTCAGCGACACAATCAGATCAGCGACATCGCTATCTATTTTTAATCGAAACATAGCAGCCTCACGATCTTCATCAAGCAAGCGCTGCGCCAGAAGCAAATAAGCTAAATTTATTTCCTGAATTTCATCGAGAAAGTTGGTTTGACTCATGATGTCCCATTAAACGACTCAGGCGCGATGTTGTGACCATTATACTGGCGCCGTTAATGACTTTTTATTACCGAACCTCATGGTTACACACAATGTCTGTAATTGGCTACTCAGGCATTTCACGATGACTTAGCCCTTCTTCTGATAACTCGAACACCCATACCAGCAGTTCTGCGACAATTTGATAAAGGCCCGGGGGAATTTCTGCGTCCAAGTCCAGTTGCATTAAAAGCGCTACCAGCTCGGGGGCATCATGCACATAAATACCCTGGCGATGTGCTTCTGCCATAATACGCTCGGCCAAATCCCCATAGCCTTTCGCCACTACACGAGGCGCGCGATCATTCTCCTGATAAGCCAAGGCAACGGCTTGGCGGCGACGCTCACCCGGCGTTACCATAGGCTGCCTCCGCTTCGATATGGCGTGCGCGAAGCTGCACTTTTTGCAAATCTAAAGCGCTTAGCCGCTTCTCTAGTGCGGGCAACCCGGCATCGATACGCTGATAAACCTCTGTGCTGTCGGTAGTGAAATCGATACTCAGCACATTTCGATAAAGCCAAAGGGATGCATTGAAGGCTCCCAAGTTGGGAACGTCTAGCTGCATATCAGAGCGCCACCCACCATCCTGCTCGCCCTCTTTCTCCTTGCCCTCCGCCCCCTCCTCGCGGGCAGGCAGGTTGATGACCAAGGCCATAAAAATGCCTGCCCAGACATCGCCTTCCCAGCGAATCGTCGGCATCACCAGCATTTCAAGCTGCTGGCGTACGAGACTCTGCAAGCTTTCGTGGACGACCTCGCGAGCTGGGCGATGGGCCATCAACTCTGCGACCTCCCGAGCCTGGCTTATCTCTGCCCTAGCCTGATGCCCGTCGCGCACCTCGGCGGGCGTTGCAACAGAACCAGCCTGGGCGGGGTTAGACGACACCGGCGAAGCCACAGCAGGAGCCTGAGTAGTAGTAGCCGACGCAGCCGTCGAACCAGTTGCTACAAAATGAGGCCCCCCTCCCGCCAAGCGGGCTGCTAAGCCCTGCTCATGGGCTACAGGTATTAGCGGCACATTAGGCAAAATCGTCATTCCCACGCCCTGCACCACTGGCGGAGCTGCCAACGGCGCCAGCGGCGCTGAAGCCAACGCTGCTGGGGAACCAGCAGATGGGGCAGCTGTAGACACAGCAACCGAGGATGCTGCTGTAGATGGAGGTGCAGAAGCTGGAGGCGCCTGCGCAGAGGGAGCCCCACTCAAGCTTGTCGGCAAAAGCGCAGCAAGTGAACGAGGGCCAGGCTGCATCTGCGGTTGGTTCATTAGCTGCTGGCGGGTTCCTTCCCCCTGAAACCAGCGCTTTAGGTGCGACTCATAAAACAGACCACTATCGCGAATACTGGCCTCTAAGCGCGTTGCTACCGCACTCGCCGTTGGGGTTTCCTGACTGCTAACAAGAGGCGCTTCTGGTCGCATTACCGAAGGAGGCGCGGGAAACCGCAGCAGAACATCAGCGATGGTTCTCGCTGCAGGGCTAAAATGTGTCTGTGTAGAGCCCGGGGGGGAGTTCGCCGCATCACCGCGGGGCTGCGTTCGCCCTCCTTCGGCGGGAAGTGGCAACCGTTTTAAATCGCTTAATGGTGACGCCCGCCCATCCAAATTCGCATCGCCCATCACTGCCCGCGGCCCCTGGCCTGGGTGAACAGGCTTTACGGGCTGATCCAGCGCCCGCTGCAACGACAACTCCCCTTGCCGCCCCAGCACCTGGTGCAAAAGCGTATCAATAAGGGGAGTGATACCGCTCACGATGACCTCGTAGCGTCAGGATCATCCGCCTCGTAGGCTACCGCAGTGCCTTGCTGGGGTGCATAAGCACGGTGCAAGTCTCGCTGACGCTGAGAAACTTCAATTAGCTTGCCCAACTCATCACGACGAGACACCAAACGACGCCGAATCTCCACATCATGCTCAAGAATACGCTCAATTAGCTCTACTTTCCGCTGCTGGGCAGCCGCATCAAGCTCAACGTTAGAATCCAGCTCACGCAGTTGCTCCACCAGCACCACATAGCTTGTACGCTGATCAATCAGCTCTGCCCACTGCTCGGCATTGGCAAGTTCATGCATATATTCAACGCGGCTCAATAGCGTTTCATAGCTAGCGAGCAACGTCTGTTGAGCATTTTTATCATGAGCAGGTGTAGATGCTGACATTATTGCCTCACGCGCTCTGCTGTTGACCGATATCACGCCAGGCTGAAGCGATATCTTCGAGAAGGCGCTCGGCCTGGTTTAAGCTCTCTTCATCATTACGCAGATTCGCCGCCAACAGCAGGCGAGCGATATAGTCATAAAGGGAGGCTAAGCGCTCGGCAATTTCGCCACCTTTCTCTTGATCAAGGGCGGCGGCAAGGCCGTTATTAACGATATCAAGCGCTTTCGAGATCGACTTCCCTTTCTCGACTGTATTGCCTGCCTGAATATGAATACGCGCAGCACGGATAGCAGCCTGGGCACCATCAAACAACATGACGATAAGCTGATGTGGGTCTGCCGACATCACTCCGCTTTCTACGCCGACACGCGCATAAGCGTTAGCTCCTCGCCCATAGGCGGCGCCACCGCGAGAGTAAGTCATAAGCGGAACTCCTGTGCGTGGTTTTATGCCCACCTTAGATAGTGAGAAACCACGGATAGTAAAAGACAAAAATAAACGACGTACTGCACTATGAGTAACTATCGGCGCGGATCCAGGTGACTTTAATGACACATAGCGCTTTTTTTTTCAGCATTACTATGACAACAACTAGCGCCTATTGCTCACTAACGCCCCGCTACCGCCCTCAGGTAGACACGGCGATCTCACCTACTGTTCGACCCAGTCGCTCAGCAATATTATCCCGTACAACCACCCCCACATTGTCACGCATGGGCGGCTCAACCTGTGGCGCAAGCAATACCTCAGTGGGGTTGCCCTTAGCATCAATGCGTAATATCCAACCCTGCTGCTGACTGGAGAAGCGCGCCAGCGAGCCCACTGGCAGCCCCTTAAAATGATCGATGTAGCGCTTGATCCAGCGCGTATCAAAGTGGTGGGGGTGCTGCAATAAATGACGATAAATTTGCTGCGCTGTTTTAGCAGACCGATCTGTACGGTCACGACGCATTGCCTCTACGACGTCGACAACAGCACTCGCTTTAGCCAATTCACTGAGGTCAGCCCCACTCAGCCCACCTGGATAGCCGCTACCATCCATGCGCTCATTAATCCCACCAATCACCGCCTGAGCCACTCCTGCCGACAGCCATTGACAGCCCTGCAAACGATCAAGTAGCAATGGAACATGCTCACTGATCGCTTTTCGATGACTCGCTTCAAAGTGTGGCGCTTTAAACAGAACCTGAGGAACCAGCGCTTTGCCAAGATCATGTACGAGACCGCTAGCCACTATCGCCTTGCGCAGCTCGCGGGGCATGCTGGCACCTACAAAATCGAGCAAATGAATGGCTACCGCAATACCGTGGCGCACGATTAAAGGCTCAGGAGATAAACAGCGTGATGCGAATAGCAGCGCTTCGCGATCCTCTTCGTGAAGATCAAGTATGCGATCCGCATAGCGGGAGAGTTGGCGCCCATCGATATCACTACCTTGCTGTAATGCCAGTAATTGCGCATCCAAGTAGGCAGCAACTTTTACCAGCCGACGCGCCATAGGGGTAGCGTAGCGCCTGACGTCACGGCGCCCAAGCAGCTCTCCAGCACCCGATCGCTTGCTTGGCAGGGCGAACAGTGGAGAGGGCTGACGCTCGCCCTGCTCCTCTTTTTTATAGCGAGCCGCCTCGCGCTCTATTTCACATACGAAATACCAAATTTGCCGCTCTTGCTCCGCGCTACACTCAACGAAGCTGAAACCAACACGAAGCAAGTGCCGCTCAGCATCTGTCTTTTGATGACGAGCTTCTCCAAGCACTTCGAAATAAGTCCCATCAGGGAAGGTAAACGCCATCTTCAGAGGATTAGCGGCCTCGGCCAACAGACCGCTGGCCGCCAATGGCAACTCAAGTTGGCAGCCATCTTGGGACAAATCCCGCAGCTCACCCTCTATCTCAACATCATCACCATATAAACCTGCCGACACCACCATCCCCATGCGCAGCTCAGCGCGAAAGGACTCACGACGCTGCAACACGTCCAAGGATGCAGGATAATCGCTGCAACATAAAAAGCGCCCTCCAGCCTGGCGCGTCTCCGTCAGGTGCAGCAGCGGCGTCTGGATTACTTTACCCTGCGCCTGCCCGCGCAAATAGAAAGCAGCCCCACCCTGAAGGTGGTGAAGCAAATAATCAACCGATGAGAGATCCATCACCAGAACCTGCCCCAGGTGCTGCTCCATCAACACAATAGGCTCTGGGCGTGCACCCGGAGCGGCAAGGCAGAGTGACACACCGCCCGTCTCTATCAAGGCATTCAGCAGAGACTCGATCACTGTTGTGCTTGCTATTGTTTCAAACTCATCCTGCTGCGCCACCATTCTCGCCTCACTTACTCTTATGCGTTAATCAATTCACCGCAAAGCGGAGAAGCATATCAGATGCCACCAGCGCGGCGTATGCACAAAAAGCCACTGTTTTCATACTTATCAGGCAGGCTATAGCAAGCAGACACAGGAGGTTATATAGTCGGTACCGACAACAAGCAAACACAACGCCATGCCGGTAAGTGTAAAGTTTTTTAGCATCCTGCCGATAACAGTGTAGAAACGCTTATTAACTAGCAAAAATCCGAGCTATGGCTGCCGTTTCACGCTATTGCACCACTAACTGGCTGCCAAAGCTGACTTTAAAAAGGAACGTGCCCATGAGCTCCCTACCTACCGAAGCAATTCCGACACTGTCATCGACCCTAAGCCATTTAAACCCACGTCAGCGGCTAGAAAACACACTGGCTCAGCTAGCCCCAACGAACACCCAGCTTAAAAACACAGAAACAACCGAGCAGGAAACATCTGCTGACGAACTCGTCCAACCCATTCAGCGCATTAACGAGATTATGCGTCCACATGGCTTAGAGTTCGAATTAAGCGAAGAGACCTCACGCGTGATTACGCGGGTTATAGACAGGGAGTCTGGAGAGGTCATACGCCAGATACCAGCAGAAGAAGTACTCGCCATTGCAGAGCGATTAGAAGAGATGAACGGGCGAATCATTTCCATTGAGGCTTGAGACCAAAAAGCCTAAACCTGCATGTTCATAACATCACGATATGCAGAAACCAAGCGGTTGCGAACCTGAAGCCCCATTTGAAAAGCAACGCTAGCCTTCTGCATATCGACCATTACGTCATTGAGCTGCAAATTGGGATCACCTGCCTGAAAGGCCATCGCCTGACTATTCGCCGTTTGCTGAAGCCGGTTAATACGCTGGATCGACGCCTGCAGCTCGCCGCCAAACCCTCCTTGACCAACAGCGGCTGACGCCTGAGCACCACTAAGGGGCTGCGTGGATGCCGCTTGGGTCGCCATGCCTTGCATCTGTTGTAGCGCAGCCTGTATTGCGGGAGTACTCATACGCTCACCTCAATTCGCAAAAAAGATCTAATGCAAAAAGCCTAACACCAAAGCAACCCACCTCATACGGACAAATGCGCATAAAAAGCGGATCTTATCTTTCCTTTAGGCTCGACTAGCCACCGGATAATGGCCGTCATCACAATTCCGCCTCATCTTTTAGGCGGATAACCGCGATTGACGGATATAGCCTATGCCTTCTTTGGTGATGCGCCTGGGCCGACGCCAGTTTTGCTTGCCCCTTTGTTGGAGGGACGCATGAGCGAAACTGGTGCAACGGCAGGCCGTCAAAACAGTAAGAATCAAGCCGCTCCCCGCAGTGGAAGCACAGGTAGTGGAAATAGCGAACGCGATACCGCCAGCGGCTCGGCTTTTGAGCGAACGTTGAGTCAGTTGCGTGGCAATCCACTCGTCGCACTGCTTATTGCTGGTGCCGCCTCAATTGCTATTGTGGCGGCTCTCTTTATGTGGGCCAGCAGTCCTGATTACCGCGTGCTTTACAGCAACCTGAGCGAAGCTGATGGTGGCAGCATCATCAATGAACTCGACACGCGTGGTATTCCTTACCGGTTCAGTGAAGGCGGCCAGGCGTTAATGGTGCCTAGCGACCAGGTTCATACGCTACGCCTACAGCTTGCAGAGCAGGGTCTTCCACGCGGCGGCAATCTTGGTCTGGAGTTAATGGATAGCCAGGCGTTTGGGATTAGTCAATTTGCTGAGCAGATTAACTATCAGCGGGGCTTGGAAGGCGAGCTGGCCCGTTCAATTGAATCGCTAGGGCCGGTAGAAGGCGTGAGAGTTCATCTCTCCATGGCTAAACCATCGGTGTTTATCCGTGATCGAGAGCCAGCGAAAGCCTCCGTTGTTCTGACCCTTTTACCTGGCCGCGTTTTGGGTGAAGGCCAAGTCAGCGCGATCGTCCATATGGTCTCAGGTAGCGTGCCAGAGCTTGCCGCTGAAGATGTCACCGTGGTGAATCAGGATGGCCGACTACTGTCTGCCGAGACAAGTAATGGAAACGACCTGGATGGGTCACAGCTTGAATATATTACCGAGGTTGAGCGCTCTTACCAGCAGCGTATCGAGCATATTTTAACGCCCATTCTGGGGCGCGATAACGTGCGCGCCCAGGTTGCAGCACAAATAGATTTCTCGCGGCGCGAGCAAACCTCTGAGCGTTACGGGCCAAATCAACCGCCTAATGAAGCAGCCGTGCGTAGCCGCCAGCTAAGCCTTGCTTTTGATGGTGAAGACCCTCTGTCCACAGGCATCCCAGGCGCACTCAGCAATACACCGCCGGGCGCCATACCCTCCCCTATCAACCAACAGGAAGGCGAGCAAGAAGGCGACCAACAGGAAGATGCCCCCCCAGAAGCGTTGCGCAACTTACGTCAAGACGACGTTATCAACTACGAAGTTGATCGCAGTATTGAGCACGTCCAGCACCGGCTCGGCCAAATAGAGCGACTCTCTGCGGCGGTCGTCGTGAACTATCGCACAGAGATGAACGATGAGGGCGAACCCGTGGAGGTTGCCCTAACAGACAACGAAGTGGCTCAAATTGAGCGTCTGGTTCGTCAAGCAATGGGCTTCTCGACCGTGCGCGGCGATGAAGTTGAAGTCGTCAACTCTCCCTTTGCGCGCAGTGCTGAGGAGAGCGTAGAGGTCGATTGGTGGAAAGACCCCAGCGTGCTTTCTCTTGCTGGCAAGGTGGGTCGCTACCTACTGGTTGCGCTAGCGATTTTATTGCTTTACCTGCTGATTTTGCGCCCTTTAATCAAGCGTTATACCCAGCCACCGGTGATGGCGACCGCAACGCCTGGCGGCACGCTGTCTGCTAGCGTAGGCGAGGAAGACGACGAAGACTTAGAGTCGTCAGACGAGACTGATGAGACCTACGCCAAGCCCAAGCGTCGGCGTAAAACCTCACTCTACGAGCATAACCTCAACGACCTGCGTGAAATGGCGCAGGAAGATCCCCGCATGGTCGCGATGATCATTCGTAGCTGGATGAATGCCAATGAGTAGTTCAATTGCTGAAATGAGCGGAGCCCGCAAGAGCGCTGTGTTGTTACTGGCGCTCGATGAAGACAGCGCCGCCGAGGTGTTTAAGTATCTCGGCGCTGCTGAGGTGCAAGAAATTAGTATGGAGATGGCCAAGCTCAATCAGGTCTCACACGAAGAAATGAAAGCGGTGCTGGAAGCTTTCCATAAAGAGACCGAAGAGTTTGTTGCGCTGAACCTCAACTCCAGCGACCACATCCGCTCGGTGCTGACCAAAGCACTGGGTAGCGAGCGCGCGACCAGCTTAATTGAAGATATTCTGGAGACCACAGGCAGCAACTCGGGTATCGACGCACTCAACCTCATGGAAGCGTCCATGGTCTCCGAGCTAATCCGCGACGAGCATCCGCAGATTATTGCGACAATCCTGGTTCACCTGGATCGTCATCAAGCCTCAGATATTCTGGAGCTGTTTGAAGAGAAATTGCGTAATGACGTGGTACTACGTATCGCCACCTTTAGCGGCGTTCAGCCTGCAGCGTTACAAGAACTGACCGAAGTACTCACCAGCATGCTGGATGGCCAGAACCTCAAACGCAGCAAAATGGGCGGCGTAAGAACGGCTGCAGAGATCCTCAACTTGATGAACTCCTCTCAGGAGGAGACAGCTATCGAAACCGTGCGTGCGCACAGCGAAGATCTGGCTCAGAAGATTATCGACGAAATGTTCCTGTTCGAGAATCTGCTGGATCTCGACAACCGCGCTATTCAAATGGTGCTGCAGGAAGTCGATACCAACTCGTTGGTCGTGGCACTCAAAGGGGCTCAGGACGCTTTGGTCGACAAATTCCTGCGCAACATGTCACAGCGCGCCGCCGATTTAGTGCGCGAAGATATGGAAGCCCGAGGCCCCATCCGCGTCTCTCAAGTTGAAACCGAGCAGAAAACTATCTTGCAGGTCGTGCGGCGTTTAGCCGATTCAGGGGAAATCGTTCTGGCTGGCGGAGACGACGAGTATGTCTAATACTCACTCGCCTAAATTTGATCGCCATGGGGATTGGCGCCGCTGGCAGATGGATGAGCTGGCGACCACAAAGAGCAGCCATGCCCCTGACGGCGAAGTGCCAACAGCTCACCAGCGCAAAGTACAGGCGGCACAAAAAGCGGCCGAGCTGGCACGCCAGCGTGAAGAGAGTGAACGCCAGGCACTTTATGAGCGTATTCGCCAGCAAGCACAAAAAGAGGGGTATGACGCTGGCTTTGAACAAGGCCACAAAGAGGGGCTTGAAAAGGGTTTAGAGGAAGCTGCCGAACAGGCAAAAACGGAGTTGGAAGCACAGATTCGCAAAACCGTTGCACCGCTGGAAACGCTGGGCAAGCAGTTTGCGGACGCCCTTGAACGTCTTGATGACACGATTGCCTACGACCTGGTCGAGTTAGCACTCGCCACCGGCAAACAGCTTGCAAGCGATGCCTTACGGGATACACCTGAGCAAATTTTGACCATTGTCCGCGAGCTGCTGCACACTGAACCCCCTCTGGTAGGCCAGCAGAGGCTTTGGCTCAACCCCGATGATCATGCGCTAGTAGAAGAGCACCTAGGCAATGAACTCAGGGCTGCCAATTGGAAACTGCAGCCCGATGACCAACTTGCCCGTGGCGGCTGTCGGGTCACCAGTGCCCAGGGGGAAATTGACGCGACCTTCGAAAGCCGTTGGCATGCTATCCAAGCCCAATCGCGCAAACGCGGCCTCAATTCCCCTCCCTCTTCTAACGTTCCTTCATCGTAGGCGGATACCCATGGCAGAGACCACCTGTCCCCATCAACATCGCTGGAATAAGGCATTGCGACGCACGCAGCAGCGTGTCAGCCATCTGCCTCGCTACCGCAATAGCGGTCGCGTTGTTCGCGCGACGGGGATGGTGATTGAGGTGGTAGGGCTGCGTGTGGCGGTGGGTAGCGCCTGCCGGATTGAATTACCTGGCAGCGATGGTCGGCTGACAGACAGCGATAGGCATGCAGAGGCAGAGGTCGTCGGCTTTTCTGGTGACAAGCTATTCCTGATGCCTCTCGAAGAGGTTATAGGATTAATGCCTGGCGCTCGCGTCGCACCTCTTGATGAAAGCGGCAACAACAGTGCCCGCCGCTTCCCGATGGGTGATAGCCTGCTTGGGCGAGTACTGGATGGTAACGGCAATCCGCTGGATGATCGGGAGAATATAGATGAAATACCCCGAGCAACACTCAGCTCTCCGCCGCTCAATCCGCTTTCTCGGGCGCCCATTGATGCGCAAATTGACGTCGGCATTCGCGCTATCAATGCCCTGCTTTGCGTAGGTCGAGGTCAGCGTATGGGGCTCTTTGCAGGCTCCGGCGTGGGTAAGTCCGTTCTGCTAGGTATGATGGCACGCTACACCAAGGCCGATGTGATTGTGGTGGGTTTGATTGGTGAGCGAGGCCGTGAAGTACAAGACTTCATCGATAATATTTTGGGCCCTGAGGGACGTCGGCGTGCTGTTGTCGTCGCCGCTCCCGCTGACACATCACCGCTGCAGCGCCTACAGGGCGCCGCTTATGCGACTCGCCTGGCAGAAGGTTTTCGTGACGAAGGTCGCGATGTCCTGCTGATCATGGATTCGTTAACCCGGTACGCCATGGCCCAGCGGGAAATTGCCCTGGCCATTGGTGAGCCACCCGCTACTAAAGGTTATCCGCCGTCGGTTTTTGCAAAGCTGCCCGGCTTAGTGGAGCGCGCAGGTAATGCTGAGCGTGGTGGTGGTTCCATTACGGCGTTTTATACCGTACTAACGGAGGGCGACGACCAACAGGATCCTATTGCTGATTCTGCTCGCGCCATTCTAGACGGGCATATCGTGCTGTCGAGAACATTAGCGGAAGCAGGTCACTATCCGGCCATCGATATTGAAGCTTCAATTAGCCGCGCAATGACCTCCATCGCCTCAGCCGATCAGCTTCAGGAAGCACGAGTGTTCAAACAGCTCTTCTCGCGCTACCAGCGTAACCGGGATCTTATCAGCGTGGGGGCCTACAGCCCGGGCCATGATCCCCAGCTCGACGAAGCAGTGAAACGCTTTCCATCGTTGGAAAACTTCCTTCAACAGAATATTGATGAGTGTGCAACGCTTGCGGATGCTCGCCAAGCGCTGCACGCACTGGTAGGAGGACGCACATGAGTACTTCCCAGCTCGAAATGTTAACCGACTTAGCCAGAGGTGCCCGCGACCAAGCGGGTAAAGTACTGGCACAAGAGCGACAAACGGAGCAACAAACGACCGCTCAGTTACAGTCGCTACTGAGCTATCGGGCGGAGTACGCTGAGCGCTTACAGAAAGCGATGCGTGAAGGCATTGACCCTGCCACTATGTACAACTATCAGCAGTTCTTAGCCTCTTTGGACGCGGCCCTAAGCCGCGCTCGACAAGCCTTAGCTTCCCAACAGGCAAGCGTTGAGCAGAGTAAAAAGAACTGGCAACAAGAGCAGCGAAAGCTCTCTTCCTACGATACACTGGCGTCGCGTCGACTATTAGAAGAGCACCGCCGCAGTGAGCGTCAGGAACAAAAAACGAATGATGATCTGGTGACAAGCCGTGCGGCTCGTCAACATAACGACACTCCGCATTAGCGGTGCCAGGGAACTGAATATGAACATCCACCAGTTGCTTTCGGTCAGCCAAAGTTCACCTCAGACACAGTCTCAAGGTGCTTTTAACCGTCAAGACCCAGTCAACGGCTTATTTCGCCAGGCGCTGTTACAAGCGTCTGCTACTCAGCGAAACCCGTCGTCATCTGGGCTTGGTGACATTAGCGCTTCTCAGGCGCCCTTACAGCAAAAACAGCTCGATGCCCTCGGCAATCTTGTATCCGATACATTAGAAGTCGACGCTGAACGTTTGAGTACGGCCCTTGAAACCCTGGGGATTGATGTCAGTGAGAGCGATTTTTCTGAACTTCTCGCCCAGCTACATCTGTCGAACTCAGACATCAGCGCACACACTCTAGGTTTAGGGGGTGAGCAATTCTCTACGCCTCTTGACGAGATTGCTGGCCGTCTCGCACTCATGGCTTCATTTACTGACAGCAGTCTCATATCACAGCAGGCATTGCCGGTTTCTCCAGCAGGGCTCGAAGCGATCGCTGAACAGCTAAATATTAGTCAAACGGAAGCTGCACAGCTGGTCGATACACCTGCGCTTAAAACAATTATCCAGTCTCTCAGCATGGATAACAGCGGGTCTGTGCCGTCTTTCGACGCAGCAGCACTGGAAGCCATTGCTGATCAGTTAAATGTTAGTCAAACGGAGGCTGCGCAGTTGGTGGATACACCAGCGCTCAAAGCAATTATCCAGTCTCTCAGTATGGGGGGCGGTGGGTCTGTGCAGCCTCTCGATCCAGCAGCGCTGAAAACCATTGCTGAACAGTTAAATATTAGTCAAACGGAAGCTGCACAGCTGGTCTCCGCGTTAAATGGCTTGGTTGGACAACAGCAAGGTGCTCAAACATTGTCCGCTGGTTTAGCTCGTTCAACTGATACACGCTCGCCTGTGGCGGAGCTTCAGATGCCCTCTAGGCCACAGCCAGATACTTTTAACACCCAAAATATTAACAACACCATCAACGCAGCCACAAACGTCAGTAGCGAAGCTCTCATGGGCGCTCTACTGGCCGCCGATGGGACACCGAAAGGAAGCCAAAGTGGTGAACAGTTACCAACAGGTTTTGCTTTAAATACTGGCAGTAACTCGCTAGCAATGCCGCAATCCACTCAAACGTATACGCCTGCGTCTACCCCGACAGCTGCCACGTTAGCAACACCTTTTACGAGTCCTGCCTGGTCGCAACAACTAAGCCAACAGTTGGTGCAGATTTCACAGCGGGGCGGCGATCAGCATGTCCAAATGCAGTTGAATCCAGCAGAACTGGGGCCGCTCTCTATCTCACTAAAATTTAGCGAGCAAGGCGCTCAAGCTCACTTTTTGTCAGCCCATGCACAGGTGCGGCAAGTGCTGGAGCAGGCCATCCCCCAGCTCAGGGAAGCCTTGGCGGAGCAAGGCATATCACTGGGTGAAACATCTGTTGGCGAACAGCGCGACCCCAATGACCAAGCTTTTGCCCAGTCAAGCAGCAAGAACGGCACTAAAACCGGCAGCGACAGCGGCGAGATTGGTTTAGATGATGCGACTCGCCAGAACTCCGGAAGTAATCCGCAGGTACTGGATGGGCGGGTAGATCTTTACGCTTAAGTGGCGACACCAGAATTTGTATGGCCTTTCTGGTACTACACATTAGTACGCTAATGAAATAGCTAAACCAAAAGATAGGCTTGCCAAACGAGCCTGTTCATTTCATCACCAGCATGTGCTTTTGGCATAATACTTTGCTAGTGATATGCATGGAGTTCACAGGAATCGCAAATGGCTGAAAAAACCAGCGGGTCAAAAAAACTGCTCTGGATAATGATCATCCTGGTCTTGCTGTCGTCAGCGGGAGCTGCAGCGGCTATTTATATGGTCATGGATCAGCGTGATGGCGGTTCAGAAGATGCTGAAATGCAGCAGGCTATGGAGCGCGAGCCGCCTATCTTCATGCGGATTGAACCTTTTACCGTCAATCTTGCCGATGATAGCTACGGCTCACGCTTACTCTATACAGGCGTGACTCTGCGTGTGGGCAATGAGGAGAGTAAAGCGATTCTAGAAGAGCATATGCCCCAAGTGCGTAGCCGTCTGCTGATGCTGCTATCGGGCAAGCAGGCTGATGAACTTACTTCCCCGGAAGGTAAGCAACAGCTTGCACAGGCAATTGTTGAGCGACTCAACGTCCCGCTGACGGAAAATCAGCCACCGCTTGATTTGCGTGAAGTTTTATTCACCGAATTTATTGTGCAATAACCTCGGGAACTGGAGCCGTTCATGTCACAGGACGATCTACTGTCCCAGGAAGAAATTGATGCCCTGCTGAAGGGCGTTAGCGGAGACGATGAGCCATCGGCTTCATCGTCCAAAGCGCAAGACGAAGCGCGCGTTCGACCTTATGACCCGTCAACTCAGCATCGCGTTATTCGTGAGCGTTTGCATGCGCTTGATTTCATCAATGAGCGTTTTGCACGCTATTTCCGTACTGGCCTGTTCAACCTATTACGGCGCAGTGCAGACATTACCGTAGAGTCGGTGCGTTATCAAAGCTTTAGCGAGTTCTCGCGTAATGTTCCCGTACCAACAAACCTGAACATCGTATCCATGAAGCCGCTGCGTGGCTCAGCGCTGGTGGTATTTCCACCTAACCTCGTTTTTATGGTAGTGGATAACCTCTTTGGGGGTGACGGTCGCTTTGTTACCAAATCGGATGGTCGAGAATTCACGAACACTGAGCAACGTATTATCCAGCGCCTGCTTAATCTCGCCATAGATGCCTACCAAGAGGCGTGGAAAGTCGTTCATCCCCTGGATGTCAGCTTTTTACGTTCAGAAGTGCAATCAAAGTTTGCCAACATCACCAATTCACCCAATGAAATTGTGGTGAATACCAAGTTCAATATCGAAGTCGGCAACCTTTCGAGCAATTTTCAGATATGCATGCCTTACGCAATGATCGAGCCGTTGCGTGACTTGCTGGCCAACCCAATCAATGATAGCAACCACGACCAAGATGGCAGTTGGTCTCGTCGAATGGCGAGTGAGCTACGTCAGTCAGAGGTAGAGTTGGTCGCTGAATTTGCCCAAATACCGAGTCGTATTGCCCACGTAATGGGATTGAAAAAAGGCGACGTGCTACCGTTAGATATTCCAAGCTCCATCACAGCAAGTGTTGACGGGGTTCCCGTCATGGAGTGTGAGTACGGTAGCCAACGCCAGCAGCATGCACTGAGAGTGCTCCATATGATTGACCATGCCGCTATGAATAACGCATCGTCCAAGGACTTCATTAAAGGGTCTACGCGACAGAAAGCCAAGGAATCCAAAGCATGACTGATCCCAATAAGCCTGATCAGAACGTCTCTGACGACGATTGGGCAGATGCCATGTCCGAGCAAGAAGAGCCCACAGCCAGCACCGATGCTGCTAGCGAAGAGGATGATCCTTGGGCGGCTGCAATGGCAGAGCAAGAATCTGCTGAAGCGAGCGAAGAGGAAGATCCTTGGGCAACAGCAATGGCAGAGCAAGAGTCTGCTGAAGCGAGCGAAGAGGAACCCGCCGCTTCACCCACGCCAGCAGCGAAGTCAGCAAGTGACGATATATTCCGCCCGCTAAGCCCGGACAGCGGCTCCTCTCAGGCACGCGAGCTTGAGATGATTATGGATATCCCGGTGAAACTCACCGTGGAATTAGGCCGCACAAAGTTAACCATTAAACAGTTGCTTGAGTTAGCGCAAGGGTCTGTCATTGAGCTTGAAGGCCTCGCCGGCGAGCCAATGGATATCTTGATTAATGGTTACCTGATCGCTCAAGGCGAAGTCGTTGTGATCGAAGATAAATACGGTATCCGTATAACTGAAATCATTACGCCTTCTGAACGTATTCATAAATTGAACCGATGAGCGTTGCAGCTTCCTCAACGCAGAACGGTTCACTCGATGCACTGGGGAACGGTGGCGAGGCACTAATAGGCATGGCTGTTCTAGGTAAGACAGCTGCAGCCTTAGCTCTCGTTATTGCGATCATCCTTATCTGCACAGCGCTTTTAAAGCGCTGGGGCAACCATACCACACGCAATGGCGCCCACCTGCGGATTGTGGGCAGCACTTCCGTAGGTAACCGTGAGCGTATTGTGGTTGTTGAAGTGGAAGATACCTGGTTAGTCGTTGGTGTCGGGGGCGGACGCATCACTAAACTACACGAGCGCCCGGCCCCAGAAGAGCGTACGCCAACCACACCGGCTCCGCCTGCCTCACGCTTTTCGCTTCGCCTATCAAAAGCGCTAGCTGCCGGCCGTCACCGCGACTCATCCTCGCCCACCGATCCACGTCAGACGCCATGAGGCAATGGATGCACCTTTCTTGGCCCTGTGTTTTGAAGAGCTGTGCTTTGAAGAACAATCTCGCTAAGCCACTTTCACTTTGGCTGGTTTTTCTTGTTGCCTGTTTCATAGCAGGCCCGCTGCATGCACAACAGATACCTGGCATTACTTCACAACCGCTAGAAGACGGCGGCCAGCAGTGGTCTCTCTCTCTGCAGACACTGCTCTTTTTAAGCTCGCTAGCGTTTTTACCCTCTATGCTGCTAATGATGACGAGCTTCACGCGCATCATCATTGTGCTCAGTTTATTGCGCACGGCAATGGGTACCCAGGCAACGCCGCCCAATCAGGTACTCTTGGGTGTAGCGCTGTTTTTAACCTTTTTTATCATGTCACCAGTATTGGCTCAGGTATACGACAACGCCTGGGTACCGCTGACGAATGAAACGATTAATTTTGAAGAGTTTTTGCTACTTGCCCAGGAACCCTTTCGCGAGTTTATGCTGGCCCAAACTCGCGAGCCTGACTTAGCCCTGTTCGTACGCTTGGCGGATGTCGGGCCGATGCAAGGCCCAGAAGAGTTACCCATGCGTGTGTTATTACCCGCTTACGTCACGAGTGAGCTTAAGACTGCCTTCCAAATTGGCTTTACTATTTTTATCCCGTTTTTAATCATCGACCTCGTCGTTGCCAGTACACTCATGGCGCTCGGTATGATGATGGTTCCACCCATTACGATTTCGTTACCATTTAAGCTAATGCTATTCATTTTAGTGGATGGATGGCAGCTTATTATCGGCTCGATGGCAGAAAGCTTTTATATGATATAGCGCTTCATTGAGTCATTTTCACATATGACAAGCCGCGTCATTTTATACGGCACACAGGATTCCAACTATGACCCCTGAAATGGTGATGAGCATTGCTTACCAAGGTATGCGTGTAACGCTTCTCCTTGCTGGTCCAATGCTGCTGGCGGCGCTGTTCACTGGTCTAATCATCAGTCTCTTCCAGGCCGCAACGCAAATTAACGAAATGACGCTCACCTTTATTCCTAAGATTCTGGCCGTTTTTACAGTACTGGTATTAGCTGGCCCTTGGCTGATTGGGCTGATCACCGACTTTACCCACCGCCTATTTACCAACATCCCCAGTATGGTGATGTAGCGCTATGGTGGAAGTCACTTTCGCACAACTGCAGGGGTGGTTAGTGGCTTTTTTATGGCCGTTTGCGCGCATTACTGCTTTTATGGCGGCGTCACCTCTATGGGGCCACTCCAGTGTACCTAATCAGGCCAAAGTCGGTCTGGCTGCCCTAATTTCCATTGTCATTGCACCGATTTTACCGGCCATGCCTGATATTGCCATCATGTCATGGGCTGGGATAGGGGTTATGATCGAACAGATCCTTATCGGCTTAGCGATGGGTCTCGTCATGCATATCATGTTCGCGGTCGTTCAAGCCGCAGGGGACTTTATCGGCCTGCAAATGGGCTTAGCATTTGCGAGCTTTTTCGATACATCGAGTGGTACCAATATCATGGTGCTATCACGTATCCTCTATATGATAACGCTGCTCATGTTTTTGGCGCTGAATGGCCATCTGATGGTGCTTGAAACCCTGATCATGAGCTTCCAAACGCTGCCCATTGGCATTGGAACCTTTAACCCGGGTGCTTTTGAGTTACTCGCCCGGTACGCAGGAACAATCTTTGCCTCGGGGATGCTACTGGCGTTACCGCTGGTGGGCTCCCTGCTGACCATCAACCTAGCCCTCGGAATACTCAACCGTTCGGCTCCGCAGCTTACGGTGTTCAATATCGGCTTCCCTACCTCTCTCATCGTGGGTCTTATACTGATGATGGTACTCATGACCGACATTAATCGCTTTTTACAGCGGTTATTTACCCAAGGGTTGAGTTTTATGCAGGGACTAATCGAAACGATGGCACCTTTAAACTAAATATCCCCATGTTTTCGTGAACGACGTTTCACAAAAACACAGGGATCGTTAGAGTTGAGGAGGCTACTTACGCCATTGAAGCGTTAGGCACGTAGCAAAGCCGTTACATATAGTTAAATAGCGATAAGCCTTTAATGTCTACAAAAGCTTTTTGTGCCGCCTGCATACCAATTTGTCGCAAACTATACTCAGAAATTGCTTCGGCGTAATCCAGATCGACTAAATCCGATAACGTTTGATCGTAATTGAGCATTCGGTTACTGCCTACGGCATCGATTACATCAAGCTCATTCAAACGCGCCCCTGCAGAAGCACGCACGGTCAGAACATTATCTAAACTATTGTCCAGATCGCGCATGGCAGTGTTAAGAGTATTGCGCATCTCGGCTTTTTTGGTGGCATTATCAGCAGGGCTTTCTAATACGCGAATAGCTTCTTCCATGGTTCGGAAAAGATCAGGTTTACGCTGCTCGCCATCAGCTTGCGCCACCAGGATTGAATCATCCGCAGCTGGCGTTCCTTCTAGGTTGACCGAAACCCCGCCAAAGCTTACTTGCTGGGCGGTGCCATCTTGATTCCCCGTGTACTCCACACCTGTTAGAGTTGGATCAGCGGGATCAGCAAGTACCCAGTCATTACCATCGAATGTTTCGACATTAAATTCACTGTCACTCGTAAAGGTGATGCGGAAGTCTGTTCCGTAATTAGCATCATTTACATTGTTTATTTGCGGCCCACGAAATGTCACATCGCCTTCATTGAGATCGCCACTTTTTTGCTTTGCTTCTACCACGTATCCAGCACCGCTGGGAACACTTTTAAATATAGTCTCGCCGTTGTCGGCGACTGGCATTAAACGTGTGGCGTCAACACGTTGCTCGCGTACATTACTATCGCCCTTATATTGCACACTGCCATTACCATCTTTGGCGAAAGGGGGTTGGCTATCTTTATAGCCACCAAACAAATAGCGACCATTACCATCGGTAGAATTCGCTTGGCCTATCAGAGTCTCATAAACGCCTTTAAGCTCGCTAGCAATGGACTCGCGGTTTTCGTTAGTTAGCGTGTCGCTAGACGCCTGAATCAACAATCCTTTGGCACTGGTTATCGCATCACTGACGCTGTTAATAATGCTTTCCGTCTGCGACAGCGAATTACGGGCAGATACGCGTGAATCTGAAAACTGCTCAGTCACCGCTTTTGCCTGATCAACACCAATCGCCCGCGAGGCGGCCTGTGGGTCGTCGGATGGATTAACCACGCGGCGGCCACTGGCGATCTGCTGACTCACCCTCATCAGGTCGCTCTGCTGACGGTTCATGGACGCCGTGCTCTGCTCGAACATGGTAACGGTACTAATACGCATCACTTAAGCTCCCGAATTAACCGCGCAGGTTCAAGATGGTGTCCATCAGCGTACCAGCGGTGTCAATCACACGCGCATTGGCCTGATAGTACTGTTGATAGCGAATCAAGTTAGCGGCTTCTTCGTCTAGATTAACCCCTGACTCAGATTGCTGTACGGCACGTAATTGATCGGTCAAGCCCTGACGGGCGTCCAAATTCACTTCTGTGATATTGGTTCTGTTGCCAACATCACTAACGATGGATGCATATGCACCGGTGACCGTTGCCCTACCGCCAACAATTGATTCGGCTTGCAAGTTTTGTAGCGCCAGAGCATTGCGGTTATCACCCGAGTTAGCGTCACTCCGGCTGAGACTTAGAGTGGCAATATCACCAGCGTCGGGAAGCGTATTCAGAGTGAAACTAAGGCCGTCAAAAGTGACCCGATCGCCTTCTTCCAATTCATCTGTAGCCGGATTAAAGGGTTCACCATTTACCGAAATCGCCGTTGCGGGAGTAACAGTCAGCGTCCCATTTTCATCGACTTCCAGCTCATAATCTTCATTGGCAGAGAAAGCACCGCTTGCCGCAGATAGCTGACCAATCTCTAAATCACCTCCTCTTTCAACCAAGCTACTCGCCGCAATTTTGTCTACATCAGCAATATTCACGTCCATTCCATTGGCAGCTCGCCGAACCGGTTGAACTTCAAAGCTATCGCCATCTTGCGGCACACCGCTGAACTGAATGCTGACTCCACCAAAATTTAATTCTTCATCGTCATTCCAGGCGGCTTGATCGAAATCGACAACCTGGCCGTTATCTTTACGGGTCACCACGGGCTCACCAGCCTCAAAACGGACGGTATAATCAGTCGCTCTAAGGGCATCAATCTGGTCAGGGTCAAATTCAGCGCTAGTAATGGTGACGGCGGGCAAGCTATTACCATTATCAGCATAGGTTTGTGGGGCGCGCACTGCAAAGAACTCTTCGCCCTGGTCACCGTTAAGATCCACGCCTAACTTATGCTGCTCATTAAAGGCCATCGCCAATGACACAGACAATTGGCCAATTTGGTTCTGTGTCTTATCTAAGGTTTCTGAACGGAAGGTCATTAAGCCCCCCAATGCTCCGCCTTTGATCGTGGACTCATCTAGCTGAACGACGTTACCACCACCATCCCGATACCCCACCACCGTTCGCTGAGGGTCATAATCGGCTTGTACTGCTTCAAGCTGGAATGAATCAGTGCCTGTTACCAGCGGCTGACCATTGGGCAGGCTAATATTGTAGGTTTTGCCATCCTGAATATTCAGGCGCAAATCCATGCGCTCATTAAGCTCTGATACCAATTGATCACGCTGGTTGAGCAGGCTATTGGGCGCCTCGCCACTGCGCGCACGCGCCAAAGCAATCTCTTTATTTAAGCCAGCGATCTGTTCGGTGGTGTTATTAATCTGGGTAATCTCATCCTTGATCTGGCCATTAATATTGCCCTGCATATCTTGCAGGTAGCCATCAAAGGAGCGGAACTGTGAACTTAGTGTATTGGCTTGGCCAAGCACGCCCTGTCTAGCCGCTGGATCAGAGGGCGAGGCTGCCAGGTCTTCTAGCGATGAGAAGAACCCTTGCATCAGAGGGGCTAGGCCTGCCGCACGATCAGCTAACAGGTTATCGATTTGGGTAACCTGGCCATAGTAAGTGTTTAAAGCACTTGACTGGGTTTTGGCGCTATTTAATTGCTCAGCAACATACGTATTGAACTGGCGCTCGATATCATTGACACGAACCCCACCACCTACGCGACCTTCACCCAACTGAGCCAATTCACGGTTATAACCTGGGGTAAAGATATTACTAATGTTATTACTGCTTGTATTCAGGGCATTCTGCGCCGCATTGAGGCCGCTTAAGCCGATCGAAAACATGCTCATGGTTCAATTCCTTAGGCCGATACCTATCTATTTTTTAAGTATCGGCACTGCGCAGAAAAACTTGAGGATAGGATTAGCGAGAATCGGCTAGCAAGCTGCCGGCTGCGTTAAGTGGGCCCATGGTATTCATGACCGCTACCAGTTTGTCAGCATAGCGTGGATCAGTCGCATACCCCCCGCGCTGCAGCTCTCTCGCCGCCTGTTCAGCGGTAGGGGCCTGCACCACACCGGCATAACGCGGATTGTTGCCAATTAAGCTGGCATAGTCCGTAAAGGCGTGTTCGAACGAATCGTAAACGCGGAAGGTATCGACAACCTGCGTGCGACGTCCATTGATATATTCGTGAGTCACAATATCAGTGGTTTCGCCCTGCCAATGACTGCCGGCTTTGATACCAAACAGGTTGTGACTATTGTTGCCATTACGAGTAGTAATTTCGTGCCGCCCCCAGCCTGTTTCCAACGCTGCCTGAGCAAGGATTAATTCAGCAGGCACGCCGGTAGTCGCACTGGCCGCCTGGGCAGGGGCTGCCAGCGTTTGCATAAATTGACCGATATGGCCGCCCCCATGCTGCTCTCGCTGGGTTAGCGAAGGGTTCTCGACGACACCTCCCCGCTCCACGCCTTGTCGAATAGCCTCTAGCTCGGCTAGGAATTGCCCCTTACCTTGCGCATTAGAAGCTTCGACCGTTCCAGCATTCACCGTATATGAATCGTCAAGCGTACGTGGGGTGCCACGGGGGATACCAGCGATTAATGCTTGTAGCTCTTGATCGGCATTTGGCTGCGCTTTAGAGATGGCACCTTGGCGCTCCAACTGCTCAACCAAAACATCAGCAAGGCCCATACCACGCGAAGCCATTACCTGTGACCACTGTTGATCCAGCATTGATTGATAGGTATCCGTCGCGCTGCTGTTCATCAGCCCTGAACTGGGCGTGGCATCGCGCATACTTTTCATCATCATCTGAATAAAAAGCGCCTCAAACTGCTGGGCTGCGCCATTCACACCCGCCTCAGGGT
Source organism: Halomonas sp. BDJS001 (assembly GCF_026104355.1). Taxonomy (NCBI): domain Bacteria; kingdom Pseudomonadati; phylum Pseudomonadota; class Gammaproteobacteria; order Oceanospirillales; family Halomonadaceae; genus Halomonas; species Halomonas sp. BDJS001. The sequence continues at coordinate 61,662 of NZ_CP110535.1, read as the reverse complement.
CGACGCGTGCGGTGTGCTGAAGGCGCTGGAAACCATTCATATCCAGAGCGAATTGACTGGTCATATCACTCGCACTCATTAAATCACCTCTAGCTCAGCACGCAGTGAACCCGACGCTTTTAATGCTTCCAGAATCGACATCAAGTCTTGGGGGGTCGCGCCTAAGGCATTCAAAGCATTGACTACTTCATTGAGCTGCGCGCCCTCTACGATCTGTAGATAAGCCTCTTGCTGCTCAATGTCGATATCCGAGTCGGGAACGACAACCGTCTCGCCCTCGCCAAAGGGGTTAGGTTGGCTAACGCCAAACTGGGTATCAATCATGATTGACAAGCTGCCATGGGCTACCGCCGCCTCTCGTAACGTGACGGCGCTGTTCATTACTACCGACCCGGTACGTGAATTCAGCACAACACGGGCTGGCGCTTCCGTAGGCGTTACCTGAACATTCTCAACACGGGCCATAAAATTGACCCTGGCATTTTCATCATTAGGTCCATCCAGAGCGATTACCCGACCATTACGTGCATAGGCTACCGACTGGCCAAACTCGTTATTAATCGCCGTTACCATACGCTGAACGGTGCCAAAGTCAGAGTCGTTGAGCTGTAATTCAAGCATCCCGCCGTTACCCCCAAGGTTAAGCGGCACTTCTCTTTCAACCAGCGCACCATTGGGGATGCGTCCTGATGCCTGCTGGTTGATCTGAACACTGCTGCCTCCCGCTTGTGCGCCAGCGCCACCTACCAGCATGTTGCCCTGGGCAATGGCATAGGTATCACCATCAGCACCTTTTAAAGGAGTCATTAGAAGTGTGCCACCACGCAGGCTGCGTGCGTTGGCAATAGAAGAAACCACTATATCTAAGCGCTGCCCCGGTCTTGAGAACGGCGGTAGGTCAGCTGTCACCATCACCGCTGCCACATTGCGTAATTGTAAGTTCGTACCAGATGGGACGGTTACTCCCAGTTGAGAGAGCATGTTGGTCAGGCTTTGGCTAGTAAACGGTGCTTGGGTCGTTTGGTCACCGGTACTGTCCAGACCAACCACTAGACCGTAGCCTACCAGTTGGTTATCGCGGACACCGGCAAAGCTTGCCAATTCACGAACGCTTTCCGCCTGGGTGGGTAATGAGAATAGAGCCATTAGCACTATGGCGCCCAGTTGGACAGCCCAAGCACTCATTGTTCGACAACCATTTACCCACAAACGATTAAACCGCATCGCTATAGCGCACTGGCGCTCTTTCATTGGGTGACCCGTCATTGGCAGCTCTGCCATTAGTAGCTTCCCCTAACGTTAGAAGGGTGAGACGTTTAAGAAGAAACGTTGTAACCAGCCCATGTGCTGCGCTTCGTTAATATAACCGTCACCCACATACTCAATACGCGCATCCGCCACCTGTGTGGAAGGGACTGAGTTCTGGGCGGTAATCGTACGAGGGTTAACTACACCAGAAAAACGTATGAACTCGGTGCCCTGATTAATGGCAATTTGCTTTTCTCCACGCACGCGTAGGTTGCCGTTATTCATCACCTCCAATACTGATACCGTAATGGTACCGGTAAAGGAGTTATTGGCCTGCGAACCACCACTACCGGTGAAGTCGTTCTCACCTGAAACATCAAAGCCATACTCTGCAAGCGTATCCAGAACATCAGGCAGCTGTGCTAGTTCCAGACTGGCGCTGCCGCTGCGCCCCGCATTGGATTGCGAGTTTTTACTGGCACTGACTTCTTCATCCAGCACAATGGTCAGAATATCGCCAATGGCACGCGGCCTGCGATCTTCAAAGAGCGGCTGATAACCTTGCCTAGCTTGATAAATAGAGCCATTGGGGATGGGAGGCGGGCGATCAACAATGCTGATCTGCTCTTGTTCACCTACAACCGATGCTCTGGGAATCTGAGCGCACCCGGCAACAACAAGCATTAAAAGCACCAGCCCCGCTAGCGCAATACGACGTGACATGTGGTGCAACTCCAGCATAACGCAACCTATAAAAATTAAGCCCGGTAAGTAACAACCGTTACAGCTGGCTTAAGCGTGCCAACATTTCATCGCTGGTGGACACCGCCTTACTATTGATTTCATAGGCACGCTGGGTCTGAATCATATTGACCATCTCTTCAACAACGTTGACGTTGGATGTTTCGACATAGCCTTGGAACAGGCGGCCTGCACCATTCATACCCGGCATATTCTCATTGGGTGCACCTGAGGCTCCCGTCTCCAGATAGAGATTGCCACCAATACTTTGTAAGCCTGCTGGGTTAATAAAGGTGCTGACGCTGATCTGTCCCACCTCATTATCTATCGCAACGCCCGGCTGGCGTACACTCACCGTGCCATCTTCACCCACATTTACCGACAGCGCGTTGGGTGGTAAGAAAATGGCAGGCTCAACGGGGTATCCATTGGCGGTTACCATTTGGCCATTCTCATTGAGCTGAAAACTACCGTCGCGGGTGTAAGCCGTCGTACCGTCTGGCATTAATACCTGAAAGAAGCCTTCGCCGTTAATCGCCAAATCGCGTGAGTTTTCAGTCTGCTCTAGCCCACCCTGGGTATGCAGACGCTCAGTGGCCACGGCACGTACGCCAGTACCTACCTGCATACCGGACGGCAGCCGATCCTGAATATTGTTTTGAGCGCCGGGCTGACGCATGTTCTGATACAGCAAATCTTCAAACACTGGGCGTGAGCGTTTGAAACCATTGGTGCTCACGTTGGCGAGATTATTTGAGATCACGTCTAGCTTGGTTTGCTGAGACTCCAAACCCGTTTTAGCTGTCCATAAGGACTTAATCATCGTTATGCTCCCTTGACCGACTGACTAACATCAGTTTGGAATGGTCAACATCAACCTTGAATAGATAATATGCCGTTGGCGCGCTGAGCATTTTCGTCAGCCGTACTCAGCACTTTCATCTGCATATCATAGCGTCGGGCCACATCAATCATGGAGACCATGGCATCGACAGCACTGACATTACTGCCCTCCAGGGCGCCACTCACCAACTTGGCGTTTTCGTCAGCAGGCAAGACTCCTGGCTCCCCCTCTTCATTAGGGGGGGCGCGAAAAAGACCATCTTCGCCGCGTGTTAACGCGCCAGCGTCAGGCGTCACCAGTTTAATACGCCCTACCTCGACCAGGGCTTCCGGCCCTACGCCTTCGGGAATGGCACTAATCGTCCCATCAGCACCAATTGATACCTGTGCCCCTTGCGGGATGGCGATGGGGCCGCCTTCGCCCATCACCGGTCGTCCAACGCTTAGCAGCACCCCGTCGCTGTCAATCTGAAGGTCGCCACGTCGAGTGTAGGTTTCAGTACCGTCATTCGCCTGCACCGCCATCCAAGCGTCGTCCTGCATCGCGATATCAAGGGTTCGGCCAGTATATTCAACGGGCCCCTGAGAAAAGTCGCTGCCGGGCGTAGTCGTTACCGCTGAGGTACGCGTTGCCAGTAGCGCTTCGCCCTGAACAGGCACCGCTCGGGCAGCCTGGAGCTGCGCGCGAAAACCAGTAGTGCTCACATTCGATAGGTTATTACTCACTACCGACTGCTGATCCATACTATTCTTGGCACCACTCATGGCGGTATAGAGCATTCGATCCACGGTACTTACTCCTTACCAATATGACCAATCATTAAAGATTAATAATGGTCTGCAGGAGCTCGTCCTGGGTACTGATGGTCTGTGAGTTTGCCTGGTAAGCGCGCTGAGCAACAATCATATCGACAAGCTCACGAGCCATATCAACATTGGAAGTTTCAACTGCACTCGGCTCAATTAAGCCACGCTGTCCGGTACCAGGTGCACCCACTAGTTCTTGGCCTGAAGCACCGGTGGCAGTCCAAAGGTTATCACCGTCTGGCTTCAAACCTTCCGGGTTACGGAAGCTCACCAGTGCTATTTGACCCGCAGCGCGCGACTCTTCGTTGGAGTAGTTACGCATAATGGTGCCATCGTCTTCGATGGTAACGCCTACTAAGGAGCCAGAAGTGTAGCCATTCTGCTCTATATCATTAACCGTGGAGTTATTAGCAAACTGCGATGAGCCAGTAAAGTCTACGTCAATTGCCAGATTTTCAAGTTGAGCCCCATCAAACTCATCTGTATTAAACGTAAATGTAGCTTGCCCACCCGCTTCAAGCCTACCGCTTGCATCAAAATCAAGCGTCGTCAGTCCCGCCACAGCGTAGGTTCCAGCGCCTTCAGGCCCACCTGACATTCTAAGACTGACATCCCACTGATTAGCTGCTGCATCAGTTTTAGTAAAATAGTATGTCAAATTACGCGCATTACCTTGAGAGTCGTAAACAGTGGCATTGGTTGAATAGGAGTAATCATCCGCATCTAAGCCTGCCAAAATTTCCGCTTCGGTAGGAGCAACCAACTCACCTTCACCCGAATCTAAGTTCAACGACACATTTAGCTCAGTAGTAGCGCTTGCAGGTAAATCACCAGATTCGACCCTTAAAGGGTTTACATCGCCACCCGCCTGCACCACACCGTCGGCGTTGGCTGCATAACCCATAATCTGAGCGCCCTGGGCATTCACTAAACGTCCATCAGCGGTCATGGTCAGTTGACCATTACGCGAATAACCCACTTCACCGTTGGGCTGTTGAAAGCGGAAAAAGCCTTCACCGGCAATGGCTAGATCCATATTGCGGTTAGTGGATTCCACATTACCCTGGCTAAAATTCTGCAATACCGTAGAGGTGCGAACACCAAGACCAATACGCGACTCGGCATATACATCGGCGAACTGGACGTTGGAGCTTTTAAAACCAACCGTCTGCGAGTTGGCAATATTATTACCTACCGCACCTAACTTTTGTTGCTGTGCGCTTAGACCACTGAGTGCTTGCGAAAAACTCATGATGTTCCCCTAAGAAAGCTGTGTTTAATCAAATGCTGTGTTTAATTGATAGTTAAAGAATTTGTTTAACGTCATTCAGGCTGATTTGGCCATAGATAGCGCCCAAATCCAGCCTGACGCCGCCACTGCCGTCGTTAGGCGTCACACGGTTGACCACAGCATACTGCAAAGCTGTGGATTCAATCTTTTCACCTTCACCGTCGGTTGCCTCTAACTGCACGGTATAACGGCCACTGGCAGCCGCTTCACCCTGTTCGTTTTTACCATCCCACTCGAAAGACTGAACCCCGGCATCTACTGAGCCCAGATCAAAGCGCCTGATGACTTGGCCACCATCACCCACAATTGTTGCTTTAACGTTCTTCGCCGGTTCGGCAAGCTCTACACCGAAGGGCGTCGTGTACGAATTACCGTCGCTATCTTGCTCCAGCAATACATGCTTGCCGGGCACCATAACGCCTTTGCCAATTAAGCCGCTCGCCTGTAATGCCTGATTGGCATCCATCTGGCTGGTAATGCCCTCTAGCGTGCTATTCAACTCTTCAATACCGCTGACCGTGTTAATTTGCGCTAACTGTGAGGTCATCTCCGAATTTTCCATCGGATTGAGCGGATCCTGATTCTGCAATTGCGTAATCAGCAGCGTCATAAAGCTTTCACGCAGCTCATCGGACTGTCGGGCGGAAAGGCCGTTAGATCCGCCGCCATTGATGTTATTCAATACACTCGTATCAACATTCATGGTTTACCCCTCTCCCAGCGACAGCGTCTGTATCAGCATCTGCTTACTGGTATTAAAGACTTCAACGTTGGCTTGGTAGGAGCGCGAGGCAGAAATCATATTGACCATTTCATGCACGGGCTCAACATTGGGCTTTGCTACATAGCCCTCTTCATCTGCCGCTGGGTGATTGGGCATGTACTCCATGCGCAGAGGCGAGTCGTCCTCCACTACCTCGGTTACACGCACACCGCCAACGCCATAGCGATTACTTTGCGCCTGAGTCTCAAACATCACCTGTTTCGCTCGATAGGTTTCACCATCAGGCCCGGCGATACTGTCGGCATTGGCCATGTTGCTTGCGGTGACATTCATTCGCTGGGACTGGGCGCTCATTGCCGAACTGGCAATATCAAACGCAGAGAACATTGACATCGTTGGTTAACTCCTCACTAATTTGGCCTGGATTATTCGGGCTGCATAGCATTTTTCAGCCCCTGGATACGGCTGTTGAGCATCGTGAGACCGGCTTGATAACGAACAGCGTTATCGGCAAACTGCGTGCGCTCACGATCCATATCAACCGTATTTCCATCCAAACTAGGCTGGTCGGGAATACGGTAAAGTAAATCGGCGTTACCCGCTCCACGCCATGCGGGGCCTTCTCCAGCAATATGATTCTCAGCGGTACGTGCCAATGTTAGACCGCCGCCGGTATTGCTAGAGGCACTTTGAGTACCGTCTACTGCTTTTTTCAACTCACTAGCAAAATCGATGTCGCGCGCTTTATAGTTAGGCGTATCGGCATTGGCAATGTTAGCGGCCAAGACGTCGTGGCGTGCCTGGCGTAGACTCACTGCTTGCTGATGAAAATTAAAGGCAGATTCCAGTTGATCAATCATGCCGACCCTCGCTTGAGGCATAAAATAAAATGGATTTTGTTGATGATGAAGAATACGTTTGGAACTGTCAGCCTAAAGCATGGAACAGCTGGCGTTTCTGCCAGCATTTCGCGTGATACGGCTGCTACCTTTTCGCTACACTGGGCCATGACTCCTCTTCTTATGCCCTCCTTTACTAAGCTCCAAAGCAAGTGACTCCCCATGCTACGACAGCGCTTTACTAAGCCAAGCACGCTTCGCTACTGGCAAGTGATTGTCTTGTTGGCAATCCTAAGTATCTCTGCGTTAGCCAACGCTCAGGCTGATGACGACAACCTTCTTCAACAAGTGCACCAGTTTTTGTACGAGGAGACCCGAGCTTTAGGCGAAGAAGTGGTGATTGACTTACGCCCACCGTCCCCACATTTACCGGAATGCGTCCAACCGGAGCCTTTTTTACCCAATGCCAATCAAGCCCCCTTGGGCCGCGTTTCCGTTGGAGTACGTTGCGGTGAAAACAGTCGGCAAGTCCGCTACTTGCAGGCCCAAATTGATGTCATCGGCAATTACGTGGTGGCCGCTAGAGATATTGAGCGGGGCACACTGATCACCTCAAATATGCTAAGCGAACGCGGTGGCAATCTTGGTGACCTGTCAGCTCAGGCCCTCACTGCGGAAGAAGATATTGTGGGAAAAATAGCTCAGCGCCCCATTCGCAGTGGCAGCGCCTTTTTAGCCCATTATTTACAAGCGCCTCACTTAGTTGAACGCGGGCAGCGCGTTACTGTCATAGCACAAGGTTCTGCTTTCCGCGTTTCACGCGAAGGCGAAGCGCTTGAAAATGGCGCGCTTGGTGAGCGGATCAGGGTTCGTTTTGGTTCGCGGGAAATTCTGACTGCCCGCGTCACTGACCGGGGTACTTTAGTGGTGGATTTTTAACTTACCACCTAAAGTTATACTCAGCCCTGCCGATAGTTATCTTCATACAAGCTACACTAAACGCAAAGCGCATCGACGCTGACGATGAGGCAGACGACGTGAATATTGATAACATTAATTCGCTGTTACGCTCTAACCAAGCCCAGCAGCGCGATGAAACGCAAAAGGCTAATAGCGTGACTCCGGCAACGCCCGGCGGTACAACGCGCGAATCGACTCAATTGAGCCAAACAAGCATCGATGAATCTCAGGATATCGATAGCGCCAAAGTTGAAGAAATCCGTGACGCTATTCGCGAGGGCCGCCTTGAAATGAGCGCTGATCGCATCGCCGAGGGCCTTATTGCAAATCTTAAAGAACTTTAAGGAGACGCTTTAAATGAGCCTTGCATCCTTGCTGACCGATCAACAACAGCGACTTGATGAATTAATTTCGCTGTTGTCCAGCGAGCAAAATTTATTGACGCAAGGAGACATTGACGGTGATGCACTATCAAAAGTCGCACTAGATAAGCAATCGCTACTGGCTGAATTAGAGCGCATAGAGATTGTGCGCCGCAATGTACAAAAACGTCTTGGCTATGCCGAAGGCGCTGACGGCGCCAAAGCGGCAGCCCGCGATGCCCACTGCCTGACAGCCTGGAATAGCTTACTAGAAAAGAGTGAGCGAGCTTCGCGTATGAATGAGTTAACGGGCCAGATGCTGTCTGTTCGAATGAAACATAATCAGGCGATGCTTGACTACATTCGGCAAATAGCAGAAAAAACACTCTATAAGCCGGATGGTCGTAATAGCTCCCAGCCGGGCAGAATCAACGCTTCGGCCTGATCTCCCTCGACAAGTCTCCAACATAGCGTTTCAATGAAAGCCTTCACTAGCAGGATTGCAAAGGCTTCTCATGTTCAGTCTACTGCCTCATCATTTTACTGCGTTGGTCATCGGCGCATCAGGGGGAATAGGGGCTGCCGTTGTTCAGCAGTTACTCTCTTGCTCTCAAGTCGGCAACATAATTGCGGTAAGCCGCCAACCAGCACGGTTTGCCCATCCCCGTCTTACTCATCTAATGCTCGATGTCTCCCAAGAGCAGGATAGGCATGCACTTAAGAAAGAGTTAGCCGCCCAGCCAATTCACTTCTTTTTTAATGCCATCGGCATACTTCATGATGACACACAGCAACTCTTCCCCGAAAAGCGCCTCGATCAGCTTAGCGCCGAAAACCTAGCGCAAACAATGAACATCAATGCCTTTGTGCCAATCTTACTGCTAGCGGCACTAAAAGACTCTTTCAAAGGAACACACCCTGCAGTGATTGCCAGCCTTTCCGCTCGCGTTGGCTCAATCGAAGATAATCAACTAGGAGGCTGGTACAGCTATCGTGCCAGCAAAGCAGCGCATAACATGCTGTTTAAGACAGCATCCATTGAACTCAAGCGGCTGAATAAGCAATCGCTAGTGCTTTGTCTTCACCCTGGCACAACCGACACAGACCTCTCTAAACCTTTTCAAAACCGAGTACCTAGCGAAAAGCTATTTACACCCGCATTTGTAGCAGAGAAGTTGCTAGCAGTCATCGCTCAGCGAACGCCTGAAGATAGTGGTACCTTCTGGGCCTGGGATGGCAAATCTATCGACTGGTGAGGTGGTGTGAGGTGTGAGGCAAAAAAAAATCCCCCAGGGCATCAGCCCTGGGGGATTTTTGGTATAAGTGCCTGACGATGACTAGGGCGGCTCCCCGCTACTCTACATGGGAGACCCCTTGGTTTTCTTCCACACAAACAAAAAACCCAGCCGGATGGCTGGGTTCTTCGTTAAATAAGTGCCTGACGATGACCTACTCTCGCATGGGGAGACCCCACACTACCATCGGCGCTAAGCGGTTTCACTTCTGAGTTCGGCAAGGGATCAGGTGGTTCACGCATGCTATGGTCGTCAGGCGTAACTGTTAATGTACATCATGCTGACGATGGCTAAATTGTGCTCGTCTCATTGCTTGCCACCCTGGCGTTATGTCGCTGGGGCCACACGCTGCATATCCGGCTTTCATTGACGTCATCATCACGACCAGACCCCTTGGGTGTTATAGGGTCAAGCCTCACGGGCCATTAGTACACGTTAGCTCAACGCCTTGCAGCGCTTCCACACCGTGCCTATCAACCAGCTGGTCTCGCTGGGCCCTTCAGGAGGCTCTAGGCCTCAGGGATGTCTCATCTTGAAGGGGGCTTCCCGCTTAGATGCTTTCAGCGGTTATCCCGTCCGACCATAGCTACCCGGCAATGCCACTGGCGTGACAACCGGAACACCAGAGGGTCGTCCACTCCGGTCCTCTCGTACTAGGAGCAGCCCTTCTCAAACATCCAACGCCCACGGCAGATAGGGACCGAACTGTCTCACGACGTTCTAAACCCAGCTCGCGTACCACTTTAAATGGCGAACAGCCATACCCTTGGGACCGACTTCAGCCCCAGGATGTGATGAGCCGACATCGAGGTGCCAAACACCGCCGTCGATGTGAACTCTTGGGCGGTATCAGCCTGTTATCCCCGGAGTACCTTTTATCCGTTGAGCGATGGCCCTTCCATACAGAACCACCGGATCACTAGAACCTGCTTTCGCACCTGCTCGACGTGTCTGTCTCGCAGTCAAGCACCCTTATGCTCTTGCACTCATTGCACGATGTCCGACCGTGCTGAGGGTACCTTCGTGCTCCTCCGTTACTCTTTAGGAGGAGACCGCCCCAGTCAAACTACCCACCACACACTGTCCTCGATCCGGATAACGGACCTGAGTGAGAACGCCAATGATGCCAGGCTGGTATTTCAAGGTTGGCTCCGCCCGAACTGGCGTCCGGGTTTCTAAGCCTCCCAGCTATCCTACACAGGCAACATCAGCGTCCAGTGTGAAGCTATAGTAAAGGTTCACGGGGTCTTTCCGTCTAGCCGCGGGTACACCGCATCTTCACGGCGATTTCAATTTCACTGAGTCTCGGGTGGAGACAGCGTGGCCATCATTACGCCATTCGTGCAGGTCGGAACTTACCCGACAAGGAATTTCGCTACCTTAGGACCGTTATAGTTACGGCCGCCGTTTACCGGGGCTTCAATCAAGAGCTTCGCGCCCTCTACAAGAGAGGGGCTAACACCATCATTTAACCTTCCGGCACCGGGCAGGCGTCACACCCTATACGTCCGCTTGCGCGTTAGCAGAGTGCTGTGTTTTTAATAAACAGTTGCAGCCACCTGGTATCTTCGACCGGTTCGGGCTAGGAGAGCAAGTCTCTTCACCCTACGCCGGCGTGCCTTCTCCCGAAGTTACGGCACCATTTTGCCTAGTTCCTTCACCCGAGTTCTCTCAAGCGCCTTGGGATTCTCACCCTGACCACCTGTGTCGGTTTGGGGTACGGTCGCACATGATCTGAAGCTTAGAGGCTTTTCCTGGAAGCGTGGCATCAGTGACTTCCTGACCGTGGTCAGTTCATCTCGTGTCTCGGCCTTAAAGGATCCCGGATTTACCTAAGATCCCAGCCTACTCACTTTCACCAGGACTACCAACGCCTGGCTCACCTAGCCTTCTTCGTCCCCCCATCGCAACCATGTCCGGTACGGGAATATTGACCCGTTTCCCATCGACTACGCCTTTCGGCCTCGCCTTAGGGGCCGACTCACTCTGCTCCGATTAGCGTCGAACAGAAACCCTTGGTCTTCCGGCGAGGGAGTTTTTCACTCCCTTTATCGTTACTCATGTCAGCATTCGCACTCGTGATACCTCCAGCAGACTTCTCAATCCACCTTCATCGGCTTACACGACGCTCCTCTACCGCTCATCCATAGGATGAACCCGTAGCTTCGGTACCTGGTTTAGCCCCGTTACATCTTCCGCGCAGGCCGACTCGACTAGTGAGCTATTACGCTTTCTTTAAAGGATGGCTGCTTCTAAGCCAACCTCCTAGCTGTCTGAGCCTTCCCACATCGTTTCCCACTTAACCAGGATTTCGGGACCTTAGCTGACGGTCTGGGTTGTTTCCCTTTTCACGACGGACGTTAGCACCCGCCGTGTGTCTCCCACGCGTTACTCACCGGTATTCGGAGTTTGCCTCGGGTTGGTAAGTCGGGATGACCCCCTAGCCGAAACAGTGCTCTACCCCCGGCGGTACTACGTGAGGCGCTACCTAAATAGCTTTCGAGGAGAACCAGCTATCTCCGAGCTTGATTAGCCTTTCACTCCGATCCACAAGTCATCCAAATCTTTTTCAACAGATCCTGGTTCGGGCCTCCAGTTGATGTTACTCAACCTTCACCCTGCTCATGGATAGATCGCTCGGTTTCGGGTCTATATCCAGCGACTGTGTCGCCCAGTTAAGACTCGGTTTCCCTACGGCTCCCCTATACGGTTAACCTCGCCACTGAATATAAGTCGCTGACCCATTATACAAAAGGTACGCCGTCACCCAACAAGTGGGCTCCGACTGCTTGTACGCACACGGTTTCAGGATCTATTTCACTCCCCTCTCCGGGGTTCTTTTCGCCTTTCCCTCACGGTACTGGTTCACTATCGGTCAGCCAGGAGTATTTAGCCTTGGAGGATGGTCCCCCCGTCTTCAGTCAAGGTTTCTCGTGCCCCGACCTACTCGATTTCACATGATCAGATTTTCGACTACGGGGCTATCACCCGCTACGGCCACGCTTCCCAGCGTGTTCGCCTAATCAGTCTCATGCTTAAGGGCTGGTCCCCGTTCGCTCGCCGCTACTGGGGGAATCTCGGTTGATTTCTTTTCCTCAGGGTACTTAGATGTTTCAGTTCCCCTGGTTCGCCTCGTACCCCTATGTATTCAGGGCACGATACTCATCTTATGATGAGTGGGTTTCCCCATTCAGAGATGTCCGGGTCACAGGTTGTTGCCACCTCACCGAACCTTATCGCAGGCTACCACGTCTTTCATCGCCTCTGGCTGCCTAGGCATCCACCGTGTGCGCTTCATTGCTTGACCCTATAACCCGAAGGAGTCTGGATGTCGCAATGATAACGTTCTATTTTGCCGGATACGCTTGAGACGTATCACAATTTAAGAAGCACACCTTACGGCGTGTTCTTGTCAGCATGATATACATTGTTAAAGAGCGACTGCTATACGCAGTGATAAGGCAACGCCGAAGACGTCTGGCTTATCACTGCGCATCAACAGCTATCTGATCAGGTAATTCATTGTGGACGCTTACTAACTGTGACGCATCGTTTAAGGAGGTGATCCAGCCGCAGGTTCCCCTACGGCTACCTTGTTACGACTTCACCCCAGTCATGAACCACACCGTGGTGATCGCCCTCTTGCGTTAGGCTAACCACTTCTGGTGCAGTCCACTCCCATGGTGTGACGGGCGGTGTGTACAAGGCCCGGGAACGTATTCACCGTGACATTCTGATTCACGATTACTAGCGATTCCGACTTCACGGAGTCGAGTTGCAGACTCCGATCCGGACTGAGACCGGCTTTAAGGGATTCGCTGACTCTCGCGAGCTCGCCGCCCTTTGTACCGGCCATTGTAGCACGTGTGTAGCCCTACCCGTAAGGGCCATGATGACTTGACGTCGTCCCCACCTTCCTCCGGTTTGTCACCGGCAGTCTCCTTAGAGTTCCCACCATTACGTGCTGGCAAATAAGGACAAGGGTTGCGCTCGTTACGGGACTTAACCCAACATTTCACAACACGAGCTGACGACAGCCATGCAGCACCTGTCTTACAGTTCCCGAAGGCACACCAGAATCTCTTCCGGCTTCTGTAGATGTCAAGGGTAGGTAAGGTTCTTCGCGTTGCATCGAATTAAACCACATGCTCCACCGCTTGTGCGGGCCCCCGTCAATTCATTTGAGTTTTAACCTTGCGGCCGTACTCCCCAGGCGGTCGACTTATCGCGTTAACTTCGCCACAAAGTGCTCTAGGCACCCAACGGCTGGTCGACATCGTTTACGGCGTGGACTACCAGGGTATCTAATCCTGTTTGCTACCCACGCTTTCGCACCTCAGTGTCAGTGTCAGTCCAGAAGGCCGCCTTCGCCACTGGTATTCCTCCCGATCTCTACGCATTTCACCGCTACACCGGGAATTCTACCTTCCTCTCCTGCACTCTAGCCTGACAGTTCCGGATGCCGTTCCCAGGTTGAGCCCGGGGCTTTCACAACCGGCTTATCAAGCCACCTACGCGCGCTTTACGCCCAGTAATTCCGATTAACGCTTGCACCCTCCGTATTACCGCGGCTGCTGGCACGGAGTTAGCCGGTGCTTCTTCTGCGAGTGATGTCTTTCCTAATGGGTATTAACCACTAGGCGTTCTTCCTCGCTGAAAGTGCTTTACAACCCGAGGGCCTTCTTCACACACGCGGCATGGCTGGATCAGGGTTCCCCCCATTGTCCAATATTCCCCACTGCTGCCTCCCGTAGGAGTTCGGGCCGTGTCTCAGTCCCGATGTGGCTGATCATCCTCTCAGACCAGCTACGGATCGTTGCCTTGGTAAGCCATTACCTTACCAACTAGCTAATCCGACATAGGCTCATCCAATAGCGGGAGCCGAAGCCCCCTTTCTCCCGTAGGACGTATGCGGTATTAGCCTGGGTTTCCCCAGGTTATCCCCCACTACCGGGCAGATTCCTATGCATTACTCACCCGTCCGCCGCTCGTCAGCGGGTAGCAAGCTACCCCTGTTACCGCTCGACTTGCATGTGTTAGGCCTGCCGCCAGCGTTCAATCTGAGCCATGATCAAACTCTTCAGTTTAAAATCATTGTGATCCTTACTCGCTCTCTAAGGACTAGCCGAAGACAGCAAAAGCGGATCAAACTTGGCTCAAGGTTCAAACGAATTCATTCAAAACAGATCCCAAAGGACGAATCCTTTAAAACCTTATTGCTTGAGTCGCTTGCCTTGATATTTGGTGATTTGCCACCAACATCAGCAAGCGCCCACATGAATTACCTGATCAAATTGTTAAAGAGCTGTTTCGCTGTCACGGTCACTTTGAAAGTGATCTGCCCGCCGTTGAACCGGCTTGCCTCAGCGAGGAAGGCGTATTCTACGCATTTCCTGATGGTTGTCAATCGCTGTTTTTTTAGCGACTGAGGCGAGCGATACAACTTGCTCTAACCTCCTGACAAACCAAGGCTTTTACACCTTATGCACCGCTGGCAACGCTTGGCGTCCCCGGCAGCGGATGCGTACTTTACGGGCTCAAAGCCGGGTTGGCAAGCGGTTTTGTAGAAAAATTACAAATTCCCTGTCTTGGAGGAATGAAACCCCTTCGGCACCAGCCTGATTGACGGTTACACTAGCGCTATCTACCGCTCTTTCCACCACTGTGCCGAGGATCGCTATGAGCCACCACTTATTAACTGTCGACTCATTAAACCGCGAAAGCGTAGACCACTTACTGCGTGTGGCTGCGCGCATGGAGCCGATTGCTCAGCGACGCCAGGTAACCCGAGTATTAGAAGGCGCCGTACTCGGTAATCTGTTTTTTGAAGCGAGTACCCGGACGCGAGTAAGCTTCAATGCTGCCTTTTGCCGCTTGGGAGGCAGTGTGTGCGATACCACGGGCTTTACCTTCTCTTCCATGGCGAAGGGTGAGTCGCTATACGATACCAGCCGCGTGATGAGTGGCTACTGCGATGCCATTGTCATGCGTCACCCTGATCAAGGTTCGGTGGCGGAGTTTGCCGCGGCGACCAATGTACCGGTGATTAATGGCGGCGACGGCCCTGGGGAGCATCCCAGCCAGGCACTGCTCGACCTGTATACCATTGATAAAGAGTTTCAACGCCTGGGTAAATCGCTGCCCGGTGCACATATCTTACTCACCGGCGACTTGAAGTACGGCCGTACCGTACATTCACTGATTAAGCTTTTATCCCTCTATGACCCGCTGCGCATTACCCTGGTGTCGCCGCCGGGCCTTGAGATGCCTTCCAAGCTGATTGACTTAGTAGCCTCTCGCGGCCACCGCATTGAGCAGCGCGATTCTCTCGCTAGTGATTTTGCCGATTTAGATGTGGTGTACACCACACGGATACAGAAGGAGCGCTTTACCGACGAGATGAATGAGAGCTTTCAGGGGCTCTCTGACGACTTTATGGTCAATCGTGATTTCCTAGACTACCGCTGCAGTCAAAGCACCATTGTGATGCACCCGCTGCCCAGGGATAGCCGCCCCGGCGCCAATGACTTAAACGTCGACCTTAACGGCGACCCCCGTCTGGCGATTTTCCGCCAAACCGATAACGGTATCCCCGTGCGAATGGCGATTTTCGCGACGCTGCTCAATGTCGATGAACTAATCGAAAAAGAGCTACGCCCCGTACGCTGGTACGTGCCCACCCAAACGGGCACGTTGGATCGATAAAACGCAAAGGTTAAGGAGAGGAATTCAAGACAGACATTATAGAGAGAGGCGCCCGCCAGGTAGGCCTTCCTGGTGGGCGAACCAGCCCTCAAGAATAAGAATAGCCGCGATGCCATCGACACTGTCCTGACGATAGTTGCCTTTATGCCCCGCCTCGCGAGCGATCATTTTTGCTTCCCGCGTGGTGCCACGCTCGTCAACCATTTCACACGGTTTGCCAAAACGGCCATGTAGACGATTACCAAACTTGCGCGCACGAATACTCATATCTGACTCGCTACCGTCCATATTTAGCGGCAGCCCCACCACTAACAGATCCGGCTGCCACTCGCTGAGTAGCCGTGACACGACATTCCAGTCGGGGATTCCATCCCGCGCCGTCAGGGGGGGGAGTTCACGGGCGCTGCGCAGCAGCTCGTTGCCCACCGCTACACCGATACGCCGGGTGCCGTAGTCAAAGGCCAGAATTAAGCGCTGTCCCGCTGCGGCCATCAGGCGTGCCCCGCGTCTCGGGTCATTAGGTTGAGGTCAACACCTAGTAAACCAGCCGCTGCGGTTAAGCGCTCAACGGGTGGGGTGTTGAAGAGCACGCTACTCTGTGCTTCTACCGTTAACCAGCTGTTCTCCTTCAGCTCCTCTTCCAACTGCCCAACTTCCCAGCCTGCGCAGCCTAAGCAGACTAAAAAGTGCTCAGGCCCCTCACCCGCAGCAAACGCTTTCAGAATGTCCAACGAGGTGGTGAGCGCAATACCATCTTCCACCTGGATACTGGAGTCCCACTGTTGGCTATCGCCCACATGAAGAATAAAGCCACGGTCTTTATGCATCGGTCCACCGTAATAAACCGGCGCATTGCGGTATGGGCTTGTCTCTCCACCCAACTCCAGTTGGTCAAACAGCGCTTCAAGGGTGATCTCTAATGGTCGATTAGTGACCACGCCCATGCAGCCGTTGTGATCATGATCGCAAAGATAGATGAGGGTACCGGCAAAATTAGGGTCTTCTAAATGTGGCATCGCCATCAAAAAGTGATGTTTCAAACTTTGCATGCGTCTCCCACTGCCTGCTGGCATCTCAGCAGGCATAGTGTAATGAGTGTAGTTATCAGTAAAGCCGTGCCTAGGCTAATCGACGCTCAATAGCGTCCAGCAATAAACCGGCAATATTAGTGCCCCGCTGATCATCAATTTCACGCACGCAGGTAGGGCTGGTGACATTGATTTCCGTAATATAGTCACCGATCACGTCGAGGCCGACAAACATTAAGCCTTTTTCACGAATCATTGGCTGTACCTGTTGGATTAACCAGCGGTCGTGATCAGTGAGTTCGCGACTCACCCCCCGCCCACCGGCAGCTAGATTGCCACGAGTCTCGCCCGCCGAGGGTATTCGCGCCAACCCAAAGGGAACGGGCTCACCATCGACTAACAGAATGCGCGTGTCGCCATCCTTAATTTCTGGCAGATAGCGCTGGGCCATAATTTGCCGCTGGCCGCGTAAGGTAAGCTGTTCAATGACCGCGCCGATATTGCGACCTTCCGGGCCAATGTGAAAAATACCGGTGCCGCCCATACCGTCCAGCGGTTTAAAGATGACATCGCCATGCTCAGCATGGAAGGCGCGCAGCACATCATCACGGCTGGCGACCAGCGTAGGCGCACAGCACTGGGGAAACTGCTGGGCAAACAACTTCTCATTACACTGCAATAGTGCCGCCGTGGGATTGACCACCAGCACACCTTCGCGCTCAGCAAAGCCCAGCAAATGCACAGCGTTGGTAAAGTCGGCGTCCACGGGCGGGTCTTTGCGCATCAACACAACGTCCAGCTCTACCAGCGGGCGCGCAGAGGGTTCGCCTAGGTCGTACCAGTGACTTGGATCACGATGCACTTTTAGTGGCCGCATTCGCGCGTAGGCCTGCCCTGCGTTCAAGAAAAGATCCTCCTGCTCCATATAGTGCAGGGCGTATCCACGCTCCTGGGCGGCCCATAGCATGGCCATGGTGGTGTCTTTCTTGTAAGCGATGTCGCTGATGGGATCCATCACAACGCCGAGGTGCAGATTTGATTGGCTCATCGGGGGCACTATCCAAACATGAACAATTGATGCTCAGTATGCCGCACTGCCCGCTAGGCTCCAACTGTCCTAGCGAGTGAAACATCAACAGACCCTAGCTAACTACTCGCTGAGCGCGCCGGGCACCAAACGAATAGCATCCGGCTCTAGGGTGATCAACTGCTGCTTATAGAGTCGCCCAATGGCCTGTTTATAGGCGCTTTTACTCACCCCTAAACGGGCTTTAACTTCATGGGCAGGGCTTTTATCCCCCAGCGCCAGATAGCCACCGCTTTCCCGTAGGGCTTGCATTATCTTATCGCCCACCACATCCAAGCGAGCGGCGCCGGGCGGTAGTAGCGAAATATTTAGGCGACCATCATCACGGCGCTGCTTTACATAGCCCTTGACTGATTGGCCACGGCGCAATGGCTGAGTGACGTCGTCCTGGTAAATAAGGCCCCAGTAGCGGTGATTCACCACCACCTTCATACCCAGGTCAGTTCGCTCCGCCACTACGACGGCGACTTCGTCACCCTTCTCCATGGCCCAGGCGTCATCGGTCAAAAAACGATCCAGCTTCATCGACGCTACTGGCCGCCCCTGGTCGTCGCTGTACAGCATGACCAACACACGTTTGCCGGGATCAGGTCGAAAGTGCTGCTCGCTAAACGGCAGCAACACATCTTTCGGCTGCCCCCACTGCAAAAACGCGCCGATATTATTGACGGCCGTGACCGTTAGGTACGCCACTTCTCCCAACTGGGCGGCTGCATCGCTGGCGGATCGGGGGGATGAGTGTGACTCACGCACCATGGGTAACGTCCTTCAAGGAAATAGACCAACATTATGGTGCCTGACACCCACAGGGCAAAGCGGGATAGCATTTTTAGTGGTTGAAAACATGCTATCCCGCCTGAAAAAGCAAACACCGCACAACCTGCTACTATCAAAACACTAGACAAAATTAGGCGTAGAGGAGCGAACATGGAAGGGTTCACGCTTTTTGATACGGTCGTTTTGATTGGTTACATCGGTTTAATCGCCTGGATCGGTTCGCGATTCGGTAAAGATCAGCATAACCCCGAGGACTATTTTCTAGGCGGGCGCAAAATCCCCGGCTGGGCCATTGGCCTTTCGGTCATGGCGACCCAAGCCAGCGCCATCACCTTTATTGGGGCGCCGGGCTGGGGCTTCGAAGGTGGTCTTGAACGCTTGGTGACCTTTATCAATGTGCCCCTAGCCATGATTGTATTGATTCTGGTGCTGGTGCCTATTTTTCACCGTGCGGGCATCTATAGCATCTACGAACTGCTGGAGCGGCGCTTCGGCCCGGCGACTCGCACCCTTACTGCCCTGCTGTTTCTGATTGCCCGCGGTCTCGCTACTGGCGTGGTGCTCTATGCGCCAGCGCTGGTACTCGCAGTGGTCACCGGCTGGAGCGTTAACCTCACCATTATCATTATGGCGGTACTGGCCATCACCTATACCGTGATGGGCGGTATCAGCGCGGTAATTTGGACCGATGTGGTGCAAATGTTCGTACTCTGGCTTGGTGCACTGTTAAGCATCTTCTTTTTAGTGACCAGCCTACCTGGCGGTTGGGGCGATGTCTTCGACTTCGGCGCGGCCAGCGGCATGTTCAACGCCATCGATTTGTCCTTCAACCCCAGCGTGACCTACTCACTATGGGCCGGGCTGTTCGGCGGCTTTTTCCTGCATGTGGCCTACTTCGGCACCGACCAGAGCCAAATCCAGCGAGTGCTCTCCAGCCCATCAGTGCTCGATGCTCAACGCTCACTGCTGATCGGCGGCTACCTGCTAATTCCCCAGATGCTGCTGTTCCTGTTTATTGGCGTTATCTTGGCCACCTATTACCAGCAGCATGGGCTAACGCCCCCCGAGGATCTCAATGAACTGCTACCCCGCTATGTCGTCAACGCTTTTCCCTCAGGCATGGCGGGACTGGTGATTGCAGGGGTGTTTGCCGCGGCAATGTCGAGTCTCGACTCGGCGCTCAACTCACTTTCAGCGGTGACCGTGCGGGATTTTTATAGTCGCTATATCAAACCTAATGCCAGCGATGCTCACTATCTGAAAGCATCACGCATGGCCACTATATTTTGGGGGCTTTATGCCACCCTGTTTGCTTTCTTTGCCGGTAATCTTGGCCCTGTGATCGAGGCGGTCAACCAAATCGGCTCGTGGTTTTACGGGGCGCTACTGGGCACCTTCCTATTGGCTATTTTTAGCCACCGCTCCAACGCACGTGGGGCAATGGCTGGGCTGATTGCCGGTATGCTCTCCGTATGGTGCGTCTCTTCGCTACTCGATATTTCGTGGCTGTATAACAACACGGTCGGTGTAGCAGTTTCGATGAGCGTTGGCTATCTCGTTAGCCTGTCAGCACCTGCACCCAGCCAAGATCAGTTAAGCGATGTGATGATGGCCGAAGCGGCGCCGGATATGCAGGCCGTACTGGCGGCCAGAGCCGATAATGCCGAGGTGATTGGCAAGGAGGCGCGGTTAACCCGTCGTCGCTGTATCGGTCTATTCGCTTGGTTTTGCCTTATGCTGGGCATGCTAGCGCTGCTGCAGGGGTGGGCAAATGGCTGAGCCTCTAATACTTTCCAGACAGATTGACGAAGAGGCCGCCAAAAAGCGACTACAGCGCCTGGGCGCAACGGCCTGCGAGCCTGCTTGGGTCAGCCTCTGGGCGGCAGCGTTAGGGCTGCCAAATGGCACACCAGGTGCTTGGTTACTCTCCGCACAGAAAATGCGCCGGGCGCTGCTAATGGTGGGTGCTGAACTACCCGCTCAGACCACTGCCATTGATACTGAGCTTAGAATTGAGAGCGGTCTGCCGCCAACACCAGAAGCGCTGAACCGACTGTGGCTATGGGAGCGCATGGCGACACCCCGCCATTGGCGAACTCAGGTACTGGATAGCGCACCAACGCCGATATGGTTGCCCTGCTGGCTGGGCTATGCGCGAGGTCGGCAACACCGCTTGCTGGTGATCAGTGGCCTGTCAGGTGAACCGCTGCCGATGCTTAAACCCATCGTGCTTAAGGGTCTTGAGCAGGCATATCGAAAGGGGCCGGAATCAGAGACAAAGAGTCCAGGGGCAATCGAACAAAGGGAAAAAGCAGTTTGATAAAGCTTCAATTGGTAGTAAGTACTTACAAATCGCCAAAGTAGTGCTGTAGCAAGGAAAGCGCCACCACTGGTGCCGTCTCTGTACGCAAAACCCGTGGGCCGAGAGTCAGCGGCGTAAAGGCAGCGGTTTGAGCGGCGGTGATATCGGCTTCGCTTAAACCGCCTTCCGGGCCGATCAGCAGCGCTACCGAAGCGGGGCGATCTTGGCGATCAAACGCATTGCCGGTCGCTAGATGCAGCATCAAGCGCAGCGGTTCCTGGCGCGCTTCAAGCCATGCTGATAACGGCATCGGTGTATGCACTTGGGGCACCACCGCACGACCACTTTGCTCGCAGGCGCTGGCCGCCACTGCCTGCCAGTGAGCAAGTTTCTTCTCTTCCCGGTCGCCTTTCAAACGCACATCGCCACGCTCAGTATACAGCGGAGTAATCGCCGCAACGCCCAGCTCGACGGCCTTCTGAATGGCGTAATCCATTCGGTCGCCTTTTGAGATGGCCTGACCCAAATGGACAGACAGCGGCGATTCACCACTGCCCGACCATACCGCTTCGACCCGTGCGAGCGTCTGTTTGCGGCTAACGTCTGCCAAACGCACCCCCGCCTCAAGACCTTGGCCGTCAAATAGCACCAGCGGCGCGCCTTCACCCATACGCAGTACACGGGTGATGTGGCGCGCAGGGCCGTCAGGCAATGCAACGTCGCTGCCTGCTACGAATGCAGCAGGCACGAAGACGCGTGGCATCTTGCCATGCAGGGCGTACCAATCAGCGGCTTGCGTTTCTGGCATGGCTTCCGACATCGCTTAATGGGTGCTTTCTTCGGCTTGCTTGGCTTCGCGCTGCTTACGCTGGGCGTACATGGCTTCGAAGTTAACCGGCGCCAGCATCAGCGGCGGGAAACCGCCACGGTTGACCAGGTTATCCACGCACTCACGGGCGTAGGGGAACAGCAGATTGGGGCAGAAGGCGCCCAGAGTTTGATCCAGCTGCGCCCCTTCAATACCCGCGATACGAAACAGACCCGCCTGCTCGACTTCCGCCAGGAAAGAGGTCGTACCGGTTTCACTGTCATTCACCTGAGCAGTCACCTTGACCACCACTTCATACTGGTCATCAGCAATTTTTGTGCTGGTGGTATTAAGATCCAGGTTCACCTTGGGTTTGAACGCCTGCTTGAACACCGAGGGCGAATTGGGCGCTTCAAAGGAAATATCTTTTACATAAATACGCTGCAGCGAAAATTTGAGCTGCGGTTTTTCGTCCGCCGCGGCGCCTGCCTGCGGGGTGTTGTTATCTTCCGCCATGAGAAAACTCCTGATTGTTGATTAAATAAAGCTAGCGTTGATTACTTTTTAACCACCGGAAGGCCGTCGCCTTGCCACTGCGCCATACCGCCTCTCAACTTGTAAACGCGTTCAAAGCCTGCTTTGGTGAGCTTGGCCTGTGCGGCGCCAGAACTCTGGCCGTGCTTGCATACCACGATGATCGGCTGGGCTTTCACTTTATCCAGTTCGTTCATGCGGCTATCGAGGTTGCTCTGCGGAATGTTGCGCGCCCCCGCGATATGCCCGGCTTTGAAGTCTTTGTTTTCACGGATATCCAGCACCACCGCGTCTTCGCGGTTGATAAGCTGAGTGGCCTGCGAGGCGGTCAGTGCATTTGTGGAGGCGCTGCGCGTTTCATAAATAATCCACGCTATCAGCACCAGCAAAAATGCCCCAACTAGCAGGGGATGGTTCTGTATGAATTCGAACACCTGATCGATCATCGCGAACACAATCTCTTGGTCTATGCAGAAAAAAGCGGCCTAACCGCTGCCAAAACGCGACAAGTATACACGTCAGATAGCTTCCCGCGCAGGCCTGGGAGCCTGTCCGGCTTGACCGATCGTTGCGAGAAGCACGGATTTTGAGCCAAATTTATCGATCGATTGAGGCGAATAGCGCGCTATTTAACGAAATTGATCGACTAAAGTTGGCCAAAATACCGGGATTCGCAGTAGATCCGTGTTAAGCCGGGCAGGCTCCTACATCATGACGCCTGGCAGTTGCCTGCGTTATGATGCCCCAAGCGTGCGCCTGTCGCGACCCCGAATTTTCGAGTTGTTCGGGTTGCCAATCTTAACGAGGTTTTTTTATGGATACTTCTCGCACTCCGCGCCCCGTGGCGCTGATTATTCTCGACGGCTACGGCCACAACCCCGAGAGCGCCCATAATGCGGTGGCCGCAGCCCACACCCCGACAATGGATAAACTATGGGAGAGCTGCCCTCACGCCTTCGTTCACACCGATGGGCTTAACGTTGGCCTACCCGACGGCCAGATGGGCAACTCTGAAGTCGGCCATATGAATATTGGTGCCGGGCGTATCGTTTATCAGGACTTCACCCGTATCAGCAAGGCGATTGAAGACGGCGACCTGGATGTTAATGACAACCTCACCCTGCCGATTGATGAAGCTGTCGCCAACGGTCGGCCGGTGCACTTAATTGGCCTGCTCTCCCCCGGTGGCGTTCACAGCCATGAAGACCACTTTATTGCTCTGGCCGAATTGGCCGCACGCCGTGGCGCCCAGCGTATTTTTATTCACGCCTTTCTTGATGGTCGCGATATGCCACCGCAAAGTGCATTGGCCTCCATAGAGCGCGCCAATGCTCGCCTGGCCGAACTGGTGGGCGCTGATAACGGCTTTGTGGCCTCGATTATTGGCCGCTTTTACGCCATGGATCGCGACAATCGCTGGGAGCGCGTTGAACAAGCCTACCGTCTGCTTACCGAGGGTCAAGCGGAGTACTACGCCTCTAGCGCTGAAACCGCACTGCGTGACGCCTATCAGCGTGGTGAAACCGATGAGTTTGTGGCGGCGAGCAGCATCCCGCTTGGCGAAGCCCCTATTACCCTGCAGGATGGCGACGCTGCGATTTTCCTCAACTTCCGCTCCGACCGCGCCCGGGAGCTGACCCGCGCCTTTGCCGAGCCGGATTTCAACGGCTTCGAGCGCCGGGTATGTCCCAAGCTTGCCGGTAAAGGGCTGGTAATGATGACCCAGTACGCGGCCGACATTCCTACACCTGCCGCCTTCCCCCCATCGGATCTTAATGACACTCTTGGGGAAGTCGTCGCCAAGCGCGGCTTGAAGCAGCTACGCATTGCCGAAACTGAGAAGTATCCCCACGTAACGTTCTTCTTTTCGGGCGGCAATGAAGCCGAGTACGAGGGTGAAGAGCGCATCCTGGTGCCTTCACCCCGTGATGTGCGCACCTACGACGAAAAGCCTGAAATGAGCGCCTTTGAGATTACCGATAAGCTTGTCGACGCTATCGATGGCGGCAGCTACGATCTGATCGTTTGCAACTACGCCAACGGTGACATGGTCGGCCACACCGGTGATTTCGACGCCGCGGTAAAAGCCATTGAGACCGTCGATACCTGCGTGGGTCGTGTCGTGGAAGCCATCGAACGTGCAGGCGGCGCCTGCTTGATTACCGCCGACCACGGTAATGCCGAACAGATGGTTCATCCCGAAACCGGCGCACCGCAAACCGCCCACACCACCTTTGTGGTACCGCTTATTTACGTTGGCGAACGCACGGCCTCGCTTGAGGAGGGCAAGCTATGCGACCTGGCCCCCACGCTGCTGGCCATGATGAATCAGCAGCAACCCGAGGCGATGACGGGTAAACCATTGATTCATTTCAAGTAGTGCCCATGCGGCCATATATAGCAATAGCGCTCCTCCTGGCGTTAAGTTATGCGCCAGCAGGTTTCTCTCAGCAAGATGAAGGGGCGGCGCGCCAGCAGTTGGATGCGATTGGCCAAGAGATCGAGTCCGCTGCCCAGCGCCTCCGTGCGACTGGCGAGGCCCGGGACAGCGCTGAACGCGAGCTTAAGGAAGTTGAAACCCAACTGGCCGAAACCCATAAGCGCCTAGACGCTCTACAAGCTGAGCGCCGCCAGTTGAATGATGAAATTACCCAGCTGCGCCAGCATCGTGACCGGTTGGAGAGCGAGCGCGCCGATCAATACGCAGCGCTGGGCCAGCAGCTATCAGCGCTTTACCGCCTTGGCCCAACGCCGCAGCTCAAACTGCTCCTTAACCAGGGTGACCCTGCCGAGCTGGATCGCATGCAGGCGTATATGAATCGGCTGACCGAAGCACGTAATCGCCGCTTAAATACAATCGCCCGCCTCGATACAGCGCTCGCCGATACCCAGAAGGAGCTCAGCGAGCGCCAGACCCGTCTGAATACGTTGGCCGATGAGCTAGAAGAGCAGAGCGCGCTGCTAGCTCAGCGCACTTCCGAACGACGCGGCGTTGTTGCCAACCTGGATGACCGCTACGGCAGTGAAGAGGAGCGGTTGGCTGACCTCAACCAGAGCCGCGAAGAGGCCGAACGCATGCTGCGCAATATCCAGGCGGAGATGGCAAGACTTGCCGAACCCACGCCCACTACGCATATTGTCAGTACTCAAGGCGACTTACCTTGGCCGGTACAGGGATCCATCAGTAGTAATTTCCATCATCGCGACGGTGTGCATTACAACGGTATAGTGATTCAGGCCAGCGCAGGCACGCCGGTCACCGCTGTACACACTGGCCGCGTGGTATTTGCCGACTGGATGCGAGGATTTGGCAACTTGCTGATTATTGACCACGGCGACCAGATCATGACGCTGCATGCCCACCTGCAGCAGTTCAGCGTCAGGCCAGGACAGCAGGTCAGTCGCGGCGATGAAATTGGACGTGTCGGCGATAGCGGCGGCCAAAACCGTGCGGCGCTCTACTTCGAAGTTCGCCGCGGCGGCGAACCAATTAATCCTCAGCGTTGGATTGCGCGCCGTTGACGGGATAAGCTGCACTACTATGCATGTGCACTACGATGCATGATTAATGTCTCAACGTTTATTGTTATTACAAACTTATGTTCCAACTAACGGGTGACGCGCACTGACGCCACCTATCGCCCTGCGGAGTCTGCATGACGCTATCTGTTACCGGGGTATCAGCCCCCGCCAAGCGCTTCTTGGCTACCCTGCTGCCGATTGCTTTACTGTCGGCCCCGCTACCGCTGCTCGCCCAACCAGCCGGTAGTGGTGCGGCGGGTGAGCCACCCTACGACCAGCTACCCCTGGAAGATATTCAAACCTTCGCCGAAGTGTTTGAGCGTATTAAGCGTGCCTATGTTGAGGAAGTCGATGACAGCACGCTGCTACGTAACGCTATGCGCGGCATGCTCAGTGAGCTCGACCCTCACTCCGCCTATTTGGATGAGGAGGAGTACCAAAGCCTGCGTGAGTCGACTCAGGGCGAATTTGGCGGCATCGGTATCGAGGTAGGCACCGAGAATGGTCAGCTCATGGTGATTACACCTATCGATGACACTCCCGCCTCCCGCGCGGGGTTGCTTTCTCGCGATATTATCGTCGCCATTGACGGCACCCCCACCGACAGCATGTCCCTACAAGAAGCGGTGACCCTAATGCGCGGCGAGCCGGGTACCGATCTGCGTATTAGCATACTGCGCTCAGGCGAAGATTCGCCGCGGGAATTCACCCTGACCCGAGAAATTATTCGCAGCGAAAGCGTTAAACACGAGCTGCTTGAGCCCGGTTACGGCTACCTGCGCGTCAGCCAATTCCAATCGCGCACACCAGAGCAGGCCCGGGAGGCGCTTGAGCGCATGAGCCGAGAGCAACCTCTAGAAGGGTTGGTACTCGATTTACGTAATAACCCAGGCGGTGTTTTGCAGGCCGCGGTAGGCATCGCCGACCTGTTCCTGGATGAAGGTTTGATTGTGTATACCGAGGGGCGCCTCTCGGATACTGAGATGTCGTTCTCAGCCTCACCCAACACGCCCGCGGCCGATGTTCCACTGGTAGTGCTGATCAACGGCGGTAGTGCTTCAGCGGCGGAAATTGTCGCTGGCGCGCTCCAGGATCAGCGTCGCGGCGTGATTATGGGCACCGATAGTTTTGGTAAGGGATCCGTGCAGCAGATTATGCCAATAGGCAATGGCGAAGGGCTCAAACTCACCACCGCGCTCTACTATACCCCCAACGGGCGATCTATTCAGGCCCAAGGCATTGAGCCCGACGTGGATGTAGTGCGCGGCCGTTTGGAAGTGGCCGAGAGTCGGCGTGAAATACGCGAAGCCGACCTCGAGGGTCACCTAAGCTCTCAGCAGGCGCCCCGGGATCGTCAGGAAATGGCTGAGCGGCTACTCAATGATTACCAGCTCAGCGAGGCGCTTAATCTGCTTAAAGCGCTCAACGTCGTTGATCGACAGCGACGCTAATGACAACCTGTTTTAGCAACAACTGAGTGGCAGGCGGCCGCGCTCTCCGGTCGCCTGCCGCATCAGTACCCGCTTCAATGGCACCAACTGGTTCATTCCGCTCATACCCAGATTGCGCGCCAGGGTAAGAGCTAGGTCATGGCTGCCAAACAGCACTTTAAACCCCTTCATTAACCCCAACATGGCGCTGTTATCAAAGCGCCGACGACGCTCATAGCGCCGCAAGGTGCTTA
Source organism: Halomonas sp. BDJS001 (assembly GCF_026104355.1). Taxonomy (NCBI): domain Bacteria; kingdom Pseudomonadati; phylum Pseudomonadota; class Gammaproteobacteria; order Oceanospirillales; family Halomonadaceae; genus Halomonas; species Halomonas sp. BDJS001. The sequence continues at coordinate 34,105 of NZ_CP110535.1, read as the reverse complement.
ACTCACCCCAAGGCGCGCCGCGCTGCCAAGCATGCACCACTTCTTCCGCCAGCACCGCCGCATCCATTAGCCCTAAATTAGCCCCCTGGCCCGCCAGCGGATGGATACTGTGGGCAGCATCCCCGACCAATGCGAAATGCGGCTGCACATAGTGGCGGGCATGGCGCTGTACCAAAGGGAAACGATGGGCCTTATCGCAGACCGTGACCTCACCTAGGCGGTGGCCAAAGGCTTTACCCAGTGCCTCCCCAAGGGCTTCACGGGGCAATTCACTAAGCTCCGCGGCATGCTCAGGGGTGGTCGACCATACGATGGAGCAGTAATGATCACTACCCTCCACGGTTAAAGGCAGAAATGCCAAAGGGCGGCCATCGATAAATGCTTGCCGCGCTATGCCGCCATGGGGTTTCGCACACTGCACTGTCGTTACCACAGCCTCCTGCCGCATATCGTCACAGGCCACCTCAATACCCGCCATTTCCCGCAGCTCCGAGCGGGCGCCATCAGCAGCCACTATTAATGGCGAGTGGAGTTGGCGACCATCATCAAGTACCAACCAATTGCCACTGCTACCCTGCAGTGCCTGCAGGCGAACGCCAAAATAGGTGGTGACGTTGGGATCGCCAAACACGAGGTTATTCAGTGCGGCCAGCGTGACCGTATTCTCAACAATATGGCCGAGCACTGCCACTCCGGCCTCATCCGCGGAAAAAGCGATCTCCCCACTCCCTTCGGCATCCCATACGTGCATACCTCTATAGGGCGTGACCCGGTTTTTTGCATGGCAGACCAGGCGCCTAGATGCGTTAGCAAACGCTGGGAGACGGGCGTTAGCGCGCTTACCCGTGGGTTGGGCTGCTTTCTCACAGCACTTTCGAGGGTAAGCGGCGCAGGCTGAGCCTCCACAAGTGCCACCCGCATACCCGCTTGAGCTAGTAGAGCGCATAGTGCGGTGCCAACCATACCGCCGCCGACAATGACCGCCTCAAAACTTTCCACCGACGGTGTCGCTGATGATGAGCTCATATCTATAGCGTTCCTGTTGTAGTGGCCATAAGCGTTAGCGTTCCAAACCCATCGCGCGTCGAGCCAGCCCTCGCCGCAGCGGCCCCACCAGATTCAGGCCGATTAACCCCGCGGCCCGAGCATGGGGGAGCAGGGGGAAAGAGAGCCCAAACAGCCGCACCAGGCCGTCGCTAAAGCGGATGACGTTAGCGCGATCTCGGGAGCGCTGCTTCTCAAAGGCTTGCAGCGTGGTCATATCACCTAGCGGCCGTTTGGCCTGCTCGCCCTGTTCCAGCGCTTCGACAAGATCCATTACTCCACGCAGCGCCAGGTTAAACCCCTGCCCCGCGACTGGATGCAAGGCGTGGGCCGCGTTGCCTAATACTGCCAGCCCTGGCCGAACCGGCTCTTCAGCGGTAACCAGTGAAAGCGGGTAGGTGTGTCGAGTGCCCACCCGGGTAAACCGCCCCACCCGATCACCAAACGCACGCTGAAGTTGCAGTAGAAATTCACGCTCAGGTAGCGCCATGCGCGATTGTTCACTGCCAGTCGGGTGCGTCCAGATCAACTCCATGGCCTGGCCCGGCAGTGGCAGTAGCGCCATTGGCCCTTGTGCAGTAAAGCGCTCGTAAGCCACCCCACCATGGGGCTGGCTCACGCCAATATGAGCGATAAGCGCTGTTTGCTCGTATGATTCACGACGACTGCCAATGCCTAGCTGCTCCTTAAGTCCTGAGCGCCCTCCATCGGCTAATACCGTTAGCCCTGCGGTTATCTGACTACCATCTGAGAGTTGAAGATGGTGCCCACCGGCCACAGGCGTAAGCTGTTCGACTTTTGCCGGGCAGTGCCACTCCAATGGCAGCTGGGCAAGCCGTTGGTGCAGCACCCGCCCCATCCACGCGTTGGGAATAACATGGCCCAGCGCCGCAACACCTAGCTCCTCAGCACTCAGCCGTGTCGCGCCTAAGCGGCCACGTTCACTGATATGAATGCGCTTGATGGGCGTGGCCTCGTCGCGCATTGCCTCCCACACACCCAACTGCTGGAAGCGCTGGGCTGAACCTTCTGCAATCGCACTGGCCCGGGCATCAAAACTGGGCTGCCAGGTAGTTTCCTGCGCCTTAACAGTCACAGGCGCCGATTCAATGATTGCCACTCGCCAGCCATAGCGCTCAATCAACGGTGCCAGGGCGCAACCTAAGCTGGCGCCTACCAGTCCGCCGCCCACTATCACAATGTCATGGGTCAGTGCTCCTTTAACCGCATGATTAGACTGCTGCATTGGCTTCTCCCGAACGCGGCACCACCTCATAAAGAGGTAATAATAATTTCGTAACGTAATTTACATAAAGGCCACTGCAGACATTGAGGGTGTGGTTACTTTTTAGCCATCAGTGCCTCGATTTCGTCGACCTGCTTAGGCACACCTGCGGTCAGTACTTCATGACCCTCATTTGTGACGACCACATTGTCTTCAATACGAATACCAATACCCTGATAGGCGTCAGGAATATCGTCATCGCTAGGGATATACAGGCCGGGCTCTACGGTGAGCACCATGCCTGAGACCAGTGGCCGAGGTGTTTGCTCATCCAGCCGGTAAGTACCGACATCGTGCACATCAAGCCCCAACCAGTGTGACGTCGAGTGCAGGTAGAAGCGCCGATAACTCTCGTCATCGATGCGCGCCTGAACCTCGCCTTCCAGCAGGCCAAGCTCAATCAGCCCGGCGGTTAAGTCGTACACCACGCCCTGGTGAATATCAGCCAGGGTAGCCCCCGGCTGGACGGCGCTAACAGCGCGCTGCTGGGCATGGAGCACTACTTGGTAGAGCGCTCGCTGGGCATCACTAAACCGCCCTGAGACCGGGAATGTGCGAGTGATATCACCGGCGTACAACTCAAACTCGGCCCCCGCATCGATAAGCACCAAGCCGTTGTCACTCAGCGGCGCGCTATTTTCAATATAGTGCAGTACGCAGGCGTTGGCACCGCTGCCCACAATCGTACTGTAAGCGGGGCCGCTGGCGCCTTGCCAAACAAACTCATGCTCTAACTCGGCCTGAAGCTGAAATTCGCACAGCCCAGGGCGCGACAGCTGCATAGCACGGCGGTGAGCCTGGGCAGAGATCAGCGCCGCATGTCTGAGCAGGGCAATTTCTGCGTCGCTTTTGATTAGCCGCATGGCGTGAATCAACGGGGTAACATCCAGCCAACCTTTTAGCGGCGGCCGACCGCGTCTAAGCCCAGCCTGAGCTTCGCGTAACGCATCTTCTGCCATGCTGACGGCCTCGACGTTGTCTAGCGGCAGATAAAGCAGCTCACGACCTGCCAACAATTCGCTCAGCCGCTCATCGCGTACTGCGTTTTCAAATGCCTGATCAATGCCGTGCTCCGCCATGACTCCCTCAGCGCCCAAGCGGCGACCAGTCCACGCTTCCATAGTGGGGTCACGATCCTGGCAGAACACCACGCTTTCACCCTCAGCGCGCCCTGGAAGCAGCACCAGTAGTGCGTCCGGTTCGCGGATGCCGGTCAGGTAGTAAAAATCACTACTCTGGCGGAAGGCAAATTCACTATTCCGTGAACGCGTTATCAGCCCGGCTCCGGGAAGCACCACCGCGGCGTTATCCGGCAGTTGGGCCATTAAGGCGTCACGGCGCTGGCGATACTCGGCCACGCTGATCGCAGGGGGGCGAGGTAACATTTCTGGCCGCATAGAGGCTCCTAGCATAGAGGTTCAGACAGAGGCAATTAATGAACGGGGGCGTCGGTTTGCTCGACTTGCGGCATCCCTGGATGCTGCTCTGTATACAGCAGCATTGCCGCCATACGGGCGTGCTCGGTCAGCGCAAACAGATCGTTTTCGTTTTCGGGGCTGTCGTCGATATCAGTATCTATCCGGCCCAGCGCCTGCAAGTCATCAATCGCCTCACGGAGCGACTGAGACCAGCGCTCGCGCAGCTCGTTGTCAGCCACTTCATCAACCATCTCAATAAAGCCCAGCGTCCACTCTTTCAGACCCTGCGCCTGCTCCCCCAGGGAGAACAGCTCGTCGGGTAGCAGCGGCGTATAGTCCAAGTCGCTGGCGCTTAGCGCCTCCAAGGTTTGCCGCCGCCAGCCTAACAGCCGCTCGGCACTTGCCTGATCGCGGGGCTGCTCAACGCCAAGACTCTGGCAGACTTCGTCCAACCACGCCTCTGCACTAACATCGCGCAGCGCTAACAGTGCGCATAGACGGCCATCCAAAAAAGCCGGTGACTGCATGCTGCCATGCAGAAGAAAAACATCCGCCACGTCAGAGAAGTCCTGGCGTTCATCAATCAACGACATAGTATTTAATAACCTCGTATTCATTGGGCATGAGGGGGATAGGGTGGCGTCAAGGGTACGAGATGCACTCACCGCGCGTTGACCGCGCACAAGCGCCTCTCTTATAGTGAGCGAGACCTATCTTCCTATGCTGTGATGTTAACGCATTGGGCCCCTTGCTGGCCCGTGCTGGAGTCTTTGATGAGCAACGCCAAGCGGCCAACCAAAGAAATAACCCTTTTAGGGCGCGGCTATATCATTGCCTGCGACACGGGCGAAGAAGCCAAGCTTGACCGTGCCGCGCGCTACTTAGACCGCGCCATGCAGGGTATCAATGCCCAGAGCAGCGTGCTGGGGAGTGAGCGGGTCGCGATCATGGCGGCTCTCAATATTACCCACGAGCTGCTTGAAGCCATGGATGAACACCGTGCCGGAGAAGAGAACCTGAACCGGTTAAATGAGCGACTAGAGCGGGCACTGGCTAAAACACGCCACTCTTAGTCCGAGTTTTAAAGCGCTGTCTAGAACCTATAAGCCCTGCGAACGTTTAACCCAGCCCTTTGGCATTAGCCGTCGCTCTGTTAGGATGGCGGGGTTCTCTGGGGTGTACGCCAGTCATTATAGTCCCTCGAGCCTATGCGTAATACCCAGGGGGCCAAATGCTAGCCAGGCCCGTGTGCATGTCCGTGCGTCGGAAAGCCTGACGGTCTGGCTGCGGCCACCCACCTGAACCAGTAGGTTCAGGGCCAGAATGACAGCGGCACTCTGGAGAACACCCAACCTATAGGGTATGAGAGACCATCTGCATGGAAAGCCTCCATCGGGACGTCGATAAGCGCGCACTGCGCCGTTTTCTACGTCATCAACGCCGAGCCCTTTCTCAGCATGAGCAGCGCCTTGCGGCTCAACGTTTGTGCAGGCAATTAAAATCCCTACCTGAGATTCGTCGTGCACGACGCTTAAGCCTTTATCTACCTGTCAACGGTGAAATTGACCCTACGCCGTTACTTCCCTGGCTGCGTCAACGTAATGTCGATATTTATCTGCCGGTTTTGCGCCCATTTAGCGCTAATCGCCTGTGGTTTGTAGCCTACCGACCTGACACACCCATGGTGAAAAACCGTTTTGGTATTTGGGAGCCTGACGTTCGATTCAGCGCAAAGCGACGTAATAGGCTACCTACCTGGGCACTGGATACGCTAATTGTGCCACTAGTTGGGTTTGATGCTAACGCTAACCGCATGGGGATGGGGGGAGGGTTTTATGATCGCAGCTTAGCATTTATGCATCGGCCCGGCCCGTCGCCTACCTTGATTGGCGTCGCCCATGCCTGCCAGCAAGTGGCTTCGCTGCCTGTGGAGCCATGGGATGTGCCCTTACAGGTCGTCGTCAGTGACCAAGGTTGCTTTCGCCGTCAGTAGCTTTCTTAAAACTGGCCATAAAAAAGGGCCGACCCAATAAAGGATCAGCCCCTTTCGTCTGATATCTGTCACCTTATCGGTGCTAACGTATAGTGGCAAACCAACAGGGTTTAGCTTCCCGATAACGCCTGCGCGTAACCGGTAGCAAGCACCCCTAATGCAAACACCACCATCAACGCCATTACCATATCAGGCTTCTTCCGCCGCATGCCGCTTCTCCAACACCTATATTGTTGCCGAATGTGCCAAACCCGCCACTCTTTGATGTTTTCTAAAGATGGCGAATTTGCTTAATTTCGCTCACGACTATAGAGCTATAAGGCCATCATTGACAACTGGTTTAGCGGCATTTTTTAGCCTCATTTCTAAGGATTAAGTTACGTTGCGTTACTAGCAGCTCTGACTTTTAAGGTGAGCAAGCACTTACATACAGTAGTGAACGATTAAGCCATAAACAGTCGATAGGCTGGATTATCGCTCTCGCGCCAGTAACGGTAACCGATGGCATCTAAATACTCCGCCACATGGGTTCGGTCACCGTTAGGCACTTGCATACCCACCAGTACTCGACCATAGGCCGCACCATGGTTGCGATAATGAAATAACGAGATATTCCAGTCGTGGGGCAGTTGGGTCAAAAAGTTCATCAACGCGCCTGGGCGCTCGGGGAACTCAAAGCGGTACACTTCTTCTTCGAAACGCTCGCTGGGACGACCGCCGCTCAAGTGGCGAATATGCAGCTTCGCCAACTCATTTTCAGTGAGATCTTCCACTTGGTAGCCGCCTTCACGCAGTTTGTCGATCACTGCCTGGCGGTCTTCACCACCGGGCTTAACCTGGACGCCTACATAGATATGCGCTTCACTGCTGTCAGCGTAGCGATAGCTAAACTCGGTCACCATGCGCTTGCCTAGCGTGCGGCAAAACTTCTTAAAGCTGCCGGGTTTCTCGGCAATAGTCACCGCCAGGATCGCTTCACGCTGCTCGCCTAGCTCCGTGCGCTCGGCAATGTGCTGTAGGCGATCAAAATTGGTATTGGCACCTGAGTTAATGCACAGCAGCGTCTCGCCTTCGGCACCGGTCTGCTGCACGTATTTTTTTAGCCCTGCCAGCGAGAGCGCGCCAGAGGTTTCCGCCACTGCACGGGTATCGTCAAAAATATCTTTCACCGCTGCACACATTTCATCGGTATTGACGGTGATAACGCCGTCAATCAGATCTTTGATCAACGAAAACGGCACCTCGCCAATTTGTGCGACCGCGACGCCTTCGGCAAATACACCCACTTGCTCGAGCACCACACGCTCACCCGCCTCTAAGGCGGCTTTGAGGCAGGCGCTGTCTTCGGCTTCGACACCGATTACTTTGATATCCGGACGCAGGTACTTCACATAGGCCGCTACACCTGCGATTAATCCACCACCGCCGACCGGTACGAAGATGGCATCCAAGCGTCCAGCGTGCTGGCGCAGAATTTCCACGCCGATGGTGCCTTGTCCGGCCACCACATCAATATCATCAAACGGCGGAATATAGGTGTAGCCGTGCTCTTTGATCAGCTCTTGAGCATGCTCGGCGGCAGCGGCGAAAGCATCCCCTTTGAGGATGACCTTGGCGCCCCGGGCGCGCACCGCCTGCACTTTGATATCCGGCGTGATCCGCGGCATCACGATGACAGCTTTGACCCCCATCAGCTTTGCAGCCATGGCCAGCCCTTGGGCGTGATTACCGGCGGAGGCGGCGATCACGCCTTTCTCTTTTTGTTCCTGGGTGAGCTGCGCCATTTTGTTGTAGGCACCGCGAATTTTGAACGAAAACACCGGCTGTAGGTCTTCGCGCTTAATCAAAATCTGGTTATCAAAGCGACGCGACAAAAAGGGTGCAGGGGAAATCGGGGTCTCACAAGCGGCTTCATAAACGCGGGCTTGGAGGATCTTTTTGACGGTGGCTTCTAGCATGCGGGTATCCCAAGGGAAGAACGTGAACGGACAAAGCTTTTATTGGTAGCAGATTACGCCTAGCGGCGTCTAGCCGGGTTGCCATCGGCAGGCAGCGTTTAGACCGCTATACTAGCGCCACGAGCACTTCTCTGACTAACTCTCTTGTAACTAACCATACTTTGACCCACTAGGCTGACTATGAACCAGGATGAACTGAAGGCCGCCGTAGCGGACGCAGCGATTGAAGAAATTAAAGCTCAGTTGGAAAAGGATACCATCTTAGGTATTGGCACCGGCTCTACGGCGAATCTGTTTATTGATCGCCTAGGATCATTGCGAGACCGCTTTAAAGGCGCAGTAGCGAGCTCTAAGGCGAGCGCCGAGCGTCTTGAGAAACTGGGCATTGAGGTGTTTGAGCTTAATAGCGTCGGCACAGTACCCTTTTATATTGACGGTGCAGACGAAGTTAATGCTCACTTACATATGATTAAAGGCGGTGGCGCTGCGCTTACCCGCGAGAAAATCGTGGCTGCCTGCGCCAAACGCTTTATCTGTATCGCCGATGGCTCAAAGTACGTGCCCCAGTTAGGCCATTTTCCGCTACCGGTAGAAGTCATCCCCATGGCTCGCTCCTATGTCGCCCGCGAGCTTGTCGCGCTTGGCGCCGAGCCGGTCTATCGCCAAGGAGTGGTCACCGACAATGGCAACCAAATTATCGACTGCTATGAATTTATGATTGCAGACCCCGTGGCCATGGAAGCACGCATCAACGCTATCGTCGGTGTTGTCACCAATGGCCTGTTTGCCGCACGCGGCGCGGATGTTCTACTGCTAGGCAAAGAAGATGGCGTAGAAAGGATTGCGCTTAAATAAAGGTTCTTAGATAACGTTACTGGCTAACAAGATAGCAGTGAAGCCAATCCTGTCAGGGTACGATCAAGTGCGCCTCTGTGTGCCTCAATTACCGCGCACCCTGCTTGCCCCGCCTGCAGGGCACGCTCAGGGTTAACGAAATAGCCTGCTACGGCGTCTGCCAGCGCCTCCGGGGTATCGACCAGGGTTAGCGCTCCTGCCGCTTGCAGCGGTTCAGCCACATCGGCGAAGTTCTCAATCGAGGGGCCACTAAGCACCGGCCTGCCTAGCGCCGCCGGTTCAAGTATATTCTGTCCGCCCAGCGCCACTAGGCTGCCCCCGACAAAGGCCACACGGCCCGCTGCATAGAGCATGGCCAGTTCACCTAACGTATCCCCCAGGTAGACCTGCGTTTGTGCCGTCACGGGCTGCTGCTGGCTACGGCGGCTTAGGATCCAGCCTTCGGTTTGACAAAGCTTGGCGACATCGTCAAAGCGCTGGGGGTGGCGGGGCACGAGTACCAGCAGCGCATCAGGGAAACGGTTCAGCAGTTTGCGATGGGCGTTAAGCAGTAGCGCTTCTTCGCCGTCTCGGGTGGAGCCCGCTACCCAAACCGGACGTCCTCCCCATGCTTGAAGTAAGTGTTCACCCTCTTCAAGGGGCTTATTTTGGCTAGCTATTTCAAATTTTAGTGACCCAACGACGCGAGTGATCTCCGTGCTGCAGCCGAGGGTATTAAAGCGTTCGGCGTCTGCTGATGATTTTGCAGCGAGCCAGCTAATCTCGGCGAGGGTACTGGCCATTAGCGGGCGCAAACGTTGGTAACGCTTAAAGGCGCGAGGAGATAAACGCCCGTTCACCACCGCGACGGAGACACCCTGCTGTCGACAGGCGTGGATCAGATTAGGCCACAGCTCGGTTTCAAACAGGATGGCAAGCTCGGGGTCAACACAGCGCACAAAACGTTTGGAAGCACCTGGAAAGTCCAGCGGCAGAAAGCGGTGAGAAAGTCTTGCCTGATCGGCTGGGGGGTGCTCGCTAATGAGCGCTTGAGCCTGCCCGGCACCGGTCGCGGTCATGGTGGTGAGCAGCAGGCTATGGGCTGGAAAATCCGCTAATAGCCCCTCAATCAGCGGACGCGCAGCGCGTACTTCCCCCACCGAGGCACAGTGCAGCCAAATGCGTGGCGCTGGGGGAAGCGGCTGAAGGCGCAAACCCAGCCGTTGAAGGCGTGAGTATGTGGGTACTTGCTCACGCCAGATACGCCAGCCAATCAGTAGCGAGAGTGCATACAGCGCCGCTGAGTAGGCAAGCCGAGGCCAGGCAGGTGAAGACATCAGAGGTTTCTTAGCGCTCACGATCTAGAATCGAACTAATCATCGCCGAGGTCGACACGCCATCTTCAAAGCCCAGTACTTTAACCTCGCCACCATTAGCGATAACGGCCGCGCCCCCGGCGATATCTTCTGGCCGGTAGTCGCCACCTTTGACTAAAATATCGGGTAGCACCGCTTCGATCAGCGCCTGAGGGGTGTCGTCACTGAACGGCACAACCCAATCGACAGCCCCTAACCCCGCCAACACCTGCATACGCCGGTTAAGCGGATTAATCGGCCGCTTGGGCCCTTTCAGGCGAGCAATGGAGGCGTCGTCGTTAACCGCGACAATTAAACGATCGCCCAGGCGCTTGGCCTGCTCCAGATAAGCGACATGGCCTGCGTGCAGGATATCGAAGCAGCCGTTGGTCATGACCACCCGCTCACCGCGAAGTTGAGCAGCGCGCACCGCCTCGATCAATATATTCGGCTCAATCACACCAAACTCGGCCAGCTTATCGCCATGCAGCGCAGTGTAGAGCTCGGCGATGGAGAGCGTTGCCGTACCCGGTTTGGCCACGACCAGCCCGGCCCCCAGGTTGGCCAACATCATCGCTTCGGGAAAAGCGTGGCCCGCCGCAAGCGCCAGCCCCATCAGGCCGATAACGGTATCCCCTGCCCCGGTTACATCGAAAACCTCCTGAGCGCGGGTAGGTAAGTGCAGCGGCGCATGCCCTTCGCGGATCAGCGTCATGCCCTTTTCGCTGCGGGTAATCAGCAACGCTTCCAGCTCCAACTCTGCGCGCAGGGCTTCGCCACGACTCGATAACTCGGCATCCGTCGCACAGGAGCCAACCACGGCTTCAAACTCGGTTAGATTGGGGGTGATTAAACTAGCCCCACGGTATTTGCTGAAATCCTGCCCTTTCGGATCGATCAGCACTCGCTTGCCCTCGGCCCTTGCGTTGGCAATCAGGTTTTCCACCTGATTCAGGGTACCTTTGCCATAGTCGGAGAGTATGACGACATCGCATTGGGGTAGCGCCTGCTCTACCTGCATCACTAGCTCGCTGGTATCAACTGTGTCCAACCGCTGCTCGAAATCCAGGCGCAGTAGCTGCTGGTTACGACTCATCACTCGCAGCTTCGTGATCGTCGGTACCTGAGCGCTACGCTGGAAGTAAGTACTTACACCCGAGGCATTCAAACTAGCTTGTAGAATCTGTGCGTTGTCATCGTCGCCGAGCACACCCGCCAGCACTGCATGGCCGCCCAGGGAGGTAATGTTCAGCGCCACATTGGCGGCCCCACCTGGGCGGTCTTCGACATCTTCCACACGCACCACCGGCACCGGCGCTTCAGGAGAAATGCGCGAGGTACCGCCATGCCAGTAGCGGTCTAGCATCACATCCCCGACAACCAGAACGTGGGCATGCTCTAAGGCGGTTAAATCAATCTTCATCAGTGCTGCTCCCTGCGCTGGCGGTAGAGGCGGTATGCGCCAACAGTGTGTCCAGTTTAGCGATAACGTCGTCGGCTTTAATCAGCATCATGGCACTGGGGTGACGCACCCGCTGGCCCCAACTCACCTCCTCTACCGACTTATGCAGATAGGTACGTACCGCTTCAGGGTATGCGTTGACCACAAAATCACGCCACAAATAGGGCGCCGCACGCTGGGGATTGGTCGAAGCATAGAGTCCTAACGCCGGGGTGCCCATGGCATTGGCCATATGGATAGGTCCGGTATCCGGCGCTATTACCGCTTGGGCTTGATCAATCAGCGCTAAAACCCCTTTTAGCGAGGTGCCGCCAATGGCGTTAATCACGCTTGCGGGCTGGCACAGCGCTTCAATTTGATCGCCTATTTCCCGTTCCAGGGCGCTACCACCGCCGGTTAATACACTTTTAAGACCGTGCTGCACCCAAGCGTGTTCAATCACGCTTGCGTAACCCTCTACCGACCAATTACGAAAATTACGCAGGCGCACGTTGCTGCAAGGGTTAATGACCAGATAAGGCACGTCACCACTGATGACTTGGGCTTCATTGCGTGCCGTATCGGGCACCGGCAAATCCCACGATAGGTGGTCATCGTTTACACCGAGCACCCGAGCGAAGTCCATAAAGGACTCCAGTACGTGGGCATTGGGGTGCGGCGCGAGCTGATGCTGGGTGAACCAGTGCTGAGCGTCTTTGGCGCGCGCCCTGTCATAGCCCACGCGGACGTCGGCCTTCAGCCCCAGAGAGAGTACGCTGGCACGGATGGCCTGCTGCATATGCAGCAGTACATCGAAACGCGTATCAGCAAACTGCCGCCATAATGCGCGCATACCGGCAAAACCGGTCGACTTGTCGTAAACAACGAACTCGACCCCGGAAAGCCCCGCCAGTAGACTGTGCTCCCCCTTACCGATAATCCAGGTAATGCGCGCATCGGGCCACTGACGCTGCAACGCCCGTACCGTGGGCACGAGATTGCACACATCTCCTAGGGCGGAGAGGCGCAAAATGGCAATGTGGTTAGGCTGAACAGGCAGAGAGGGCTTCATGCGCTTAGCGGCACTCCAGCAGAGAAATTGGCTGATTTTACATGATGTAGACAGTTTATGTGACGCGCCGGGAACACACCAAATTGATCCCGACCTATTCACTCGCGACTACTGGTGTGAACGCGGATTAATTGTGGGCGAAGCACCTGGCCGGGGCAGTAGCCTGTTTTTACAGGCAACGCCGACCGAGCAGTGGGTATTAAGGCCCTATCGCCGGGGGGGCATGGCAGCCAAATTCAGTGAGAAACGCTATTTATGGAGTGGCGCTGAGCGCACCAGGGCATTTCGTGAACTGCGCTTAACCGCCAAGCTTTTTGAGCAAGGGCTGCCGGTACCCCGCCCCGTAGCGAACTGCGTTACCCGCTATGGGCTTACTTATGAAGCCGCGTTGATTACCGTGCGCATTGCTGGCGCCAAGGCATTCGCTGAGCTACTCGTCAACGATCTGGCGGATGAAGCGTTATTAAAGCGTATAGGTGCTATGATTTACCGCTTTCATCAAGCGGGGCTTGACCATGTTGACCTGAATGCCCGCAATATTTTGATCGACCCGAGTGGCGAGCCTTGGCTGATTGATTTTGACCGCTGCAGGCTACGGTCTCCAGGGAAATGGGAGAAAGAAAATTTAGAGAGACTGGAGAGGTCTGTACACAAATTTAAACCTGCTACGCCAACCTCTCTTATCATTCAAGGATACAGAGCAGCAAGCTGACTTACTCATTGTTGAACTTGGTTACAGTTTTTAAATTATGAGGTCTAGACCTGGGTTAATCGACGACGACGACGAATCTTAGGCTGCTTGAGTGCCATACGGATGCGTTCCCTCCACGATAGCGAGGACGCCAATGTCTTGCTATCAATAGGCCAAGCAGTATGGCGAGAATAGGCAATAAAGTCTTCCTGGAAAGGATGCACACATTTGGCATGCCATGGCTTGACCGATCCAATGAAATGCACGATACGCGGATGGTGAATAGCTGTTTCCAGAGAGGCCATATGTGTAACAAGATGCGGGTAACGCTTCTCTACAGCCGCATAGGCCGTCGGTTGAAAGTTCCACTCCACCGGTAACCAGCACCAATCCCCTTCCAGCACTCGATTCAGGGCATCCTGATCTGGATACCGAAAGTTGTCGCCCTCTCTGTCAAGGCATGCCAAAGCCCTTTCACCCACACACTTTTCACGCCAAGCCGTCATATCGACAAGCATTACCCCTGAGTTGAAGTAGTCATCCGGTAACTTTCGAGCCCCCCTGCTGGAAGAGCTATATAGGTTAATAGTAGCCGCAGCGGTATGACCATTGAGCGGCATAGACCATAACTCGGAGAGGTCACTACGAACTAATAAATCACAGTCAAGGTAAATGATGCGCTTACAATCGGCAGGCAGATAACGATGCATCAGCAGGCGAAGCAGCGCTGCGATACCAAAGCGACCAGCCTTGAATCCTTGCAACGCCGCTACGTCGACGTCGATGATATCAAGGGCAGCACCGGATCGCTCAACGGATTCACGTAGGCTATTTTTAGTCTCCTCGCTCATACCTGGCGTCAGCATGAAGAAGCGGATCTGCTCAATATTAATGGCATGGGCGATAACCGAGGCCATAACCACAGAACCATACCGAGCATAGGATTCATCTGCACACAGAACAATATTCATTGTGCCTCTACACTGATCGTCCGATTTTCACCGAAAAGGTAGGAGGACATCCCGACCCCACCGAAAATGATAAAAAAATACATACCAGAACTGAAAATCAGATAGGACTCAAACAAGTTTATGATGAAGAAAAATACCCACGACACGAGTATTCCCATTCCCAAATATTGGTGCCCCCTCCCAAGTAACATAATCGTTCCCCTGAGAATCATCACTGTCAGCGCAGCTAGTGCTGCCAGCCCTGACACACCATATGCCAATAGGATTTCCAGGTAGACGTTATGGAAATGGCCAAACATGTCTTTCAGCCAATCGGGGAAAGGCCCTTCATCAATCAGCGAGTTCCGGCTCTTAGGCCCCCATCCCGTCAGAGGTCTTTCCTTAACTTTTTCCCATCCATATACCCAGGTATGAATACGTATACCAATACTACTGAGAGGGACATCATCGAGGTTGCCTTGCCCGATAGTTTCGATCACATCCTGCTCATCTAACAGCCGCTTTTCAATAACCGGCACCATCGTGATCACCGTAAGTGTGAGCACGCCGACGAGGGCAACAACTGGAAACAGCAGTTTGGGGCGCAACCAGCGTCGTTGTCTTTGCTTAATGAAACGACACAAGCTAAAGACTATCAAACTTAGCAGTATCACGGTCAGGGCTAACCAGACCGCCCGAGTTTGGGTTACGACAACGCCCACCAAACCAAGTAGTGTCAAAGCCAACGCCAGCCCCCACTCGGGCTTATTAGCGCCGCAACGCAGACATCTGACTAGCCAGCCCCCCCCCATAATCAGTAGTAGGCCCAAGTAAAAAGCCGTATGTTGGGCATTGGTGTACCCAAAATCGACCCGCTTGCCTGACAGACCCGCCATCCAAGTTTCAGTGTTTGAATTAATAGCTAAAGAAGTGACGATTCCCGCTAAAAAGATAAACAGTAAATACTTGGCAGCATTTATAGAGCCTCTCAGCCACCAAGCCACTGCAATACAAAGAAAAAGTTTGGTCATATGCCGTGCAGCTTTGATCTGCCCATCGGCAACCTCCGGGAAGCGTTCTATAGCAAAGAAATACACCCAGACCTGAAGTGCAACAAAAGCGATGAAGAGCAGAAAAACCTTATTCCACTTAACTGCTGGGTCAGGCTCCTTGAACCAAGCAATGACAAAACATAGAAGAAATACTGACTCCGCCGCACGAGAAACGTCAAAATTGATAAGCCACGAAAAAGCATAAACAGATAACGCAATCCAACCAACGGCATTATTTTTTGTCTTCCAACCGCATTGCGGCTCTTCTCTACCCCGTTCCATCTATCCGCCTACTCCTGATGTGAGTTCTCCGCCCGCCCCGAAATACCCAGCGAGTCGCTCGACACTCACCAAGTGTTATCAATTGATTTTTCAAGGACGTTAGGATATCAGAAACCACACCGGTGCTAGCCTAATTCATATGGGGATAACCTGCTGCGCAATCTTAGCAGGGCATCAACAGAGCGGTTGCAAACAGATGGCTAGGTGGATAAGGTCTTGAGCATCATGACCTTTTTTTAAGCCATAAAAATGGTGTAATTTATTGATTATAAACAATATTATTGTTTATAATCTGCCTATACTCTTTCTCTTTCAGACCTGTTTCAGAAATAACGCGGGCCCATTCGCTAACGAAAACCATGGCACATCGATAACCTTCACTCACTTGCCTATTACGTGTATAGGCACTTTCACTCATTAATGTCATGAAATCATTCATATCTCCTCAGCCATCCTGTCATAGCGTCTGAAGCATGCGCTATCCTGGTTTCATAATCGGCACCAGCGCGACTAAACAACCCTGTGATACAACTTCCGCCCCACCAAAAGGACTCGCCCACATGAAGGTATTAATTGTTGTGCGTACGTTAAAAATTGGCGGCATGGAGCGAGTGGCGGTGAACCTTGCCGACGCTTTTGCTGAACAGGGTCATGAGAGCCATTTAATGTATTTTAAGCCGCGTCCGCCTCAGTTAGCACCGAGCAATGAGCGGGTAAATGTCCACCATTTCGCACTGTCTCGTGCTATGTGGACATCAGGTGTAGGTGGCATTATCGAGGTGGTGGCACGCTTGCTCAATAGCGTGTTAAGGAAGAGCTACTTTTTATTGTCGGGCTGGTGGGGTGGCAAACTTTTTCGCCGTGAAATACGTCGCCTTGAGCGTCAATATGGCACTTTTGACCGGATCATTTTCCGCGGTATCGGTACCTTTGAAACGGTATGGTCTTTCCAAGATCCCCGTGCCTGTTATGTTCTGGAGAATATCGTTAAAGCGCCCCCTGACCATGCCGCCTGGCTAGAGCGGCTAAAAGCACGCTGCCTTTTTCATAACAAACACTTAGTTACAGTATCCCACGGTGTTGAACAGCAAGTCGCCACTGCTCTGCAAACGCTACAAGTCAAGCCGCTCTCGCTGAGAACCATCACCAACCCATGCCCTTTAGCGACCATTCGCAAAGCCATGCGCGAAGATATTCCAGAGCGGCCCCCTTCCCCGTATTTACTCAACGTAGCACGCTTGGTGCCGCAAAAAAATCACCACCTACTGCTACGAGCATACGCCAAGATGCACACCACCCTTCCGCTAGTAATTGTCGGCGAGGGGCCACTGCGTGCAGAGCTGGAAGCGCTAGCCGGTGAGCTGGGTATTGCAGCGCGGGTGACTTTTGTCGGTCGCCAATTAAACCCTTATCCTTGGATGCATCATGCGCGCCTATTCATCTTGAGCTCTGCCCACGAAGGGCTTGGCATTGTGCTGCTTGAAGCGCTGGCTTGCCAAACGCCTATTGTCTCGGTCGATTGTCCAGGTGGGGTACGTGATATTATGGCCGGAGAGCTGGAAGCTTACCTTTGTGACATGACGCCGGAGGCCTTAGCAGACCGTGTCGATGCCATTCTTAATGCTGACGGCTACGCTATTGATGAACGTTGGCTGGAACGCTTTTCTCCAGCGCACATTACGACTGCCTTTTTGCAAGAGATGCCTGCACAATGATATCGGCTAATATTATTACCTTTAATGAAGAAGCCAATATTGCGGACTGTATTGCTTCCGTTCGCCAGGTATGTGACGACATCGTTGTAGTGGATTCAGGCAGCCAAGATCGCACCACTGCTATCGCGCACGAGTTAGGTGCCCAAGTGGTTCAACAGGCCTACCTAGGCGACGGCATTCAAAAAAATATCGCGCTAGCGCATGTAAAATATGACTGGGTGCTCAGCTTAGACGCCGATGAGCGTCTAACGCCAGAGATGGTCGAAGCGATCAGGCAGCTCGACCTTTCTGCAACCGAACATGACGCCTTTGCCTTTCGTCGTCGCAATATGATTGGCTCACGCTGGATTAGAGTCTGTGGATGGTATCCGGATTACTGCATTCGACTCTACAACCGACACCATGCTCGCTTTGCTGATGTAAAACAGCACGCCAGCATAGGGGCTTCTAACCCCAAGCGACTTAATGCAGATATAGTGCATTACTCCTTTGCTAACCTAGGCCAGTTATTTGCCAAGCCAGGACGCAATTTCAGCGGTCGTGCGGCCAAGATCATGTTTCAAAAGGGGAAACGGGCTAACGCTTTCTCGCCATTTACCCATGGCCTGAATGCCTTTATTCGCAAATATATTTTTCAGCGAGGCTTCATGGGCGGGGTCGATGGCATGACCGTTGCGATCAGCGCAGGACTCAATAGTTACTTAAAGTATGCCAAGCTACTCGAATATCAGCGCGACCCAAAAGTCCTCGAAGCCGAAGACTTTAAAAAGGTTTGGTGATTGATGCATATTACCCATGTCAATTTGGCGCGCGGTTTTCGAGGCGGCGAGCGCCAAACTGAGTTATTAATTAAGACGTTAGCAGAACAGCCTGAATACGATATTTCACAAACACTGGTTTGCCGTCGTGACTCTCCCATGCGCCAACACCTGCAGGGTGTAGCGCGACTCGATTTCCAGACAGCCAATCATCAGTTAGCAGGGCATTTTCATTTCGGCGCGACATCGGCCAACAAGTCACAGCTGGTGCACGCCCACGATGCAAAAGGCGTTCATTGGGCTTACTTACACTACCGTTTGAAAGGCACGCCCTACTTAATTACACGCCGTGTCGATTCACCCGTCAAACGTAAGTGGTTTAACCAGCAGTGTTACTCTCATGCATCCGCCAGAGTTGCCCTTTCCCACATTATAAAAGGGCTTCTGGAAGATAATCAGTGTGGCGACGTTACTTTAATCGCCAGTGCTCATGCCCACTTAATACCCTCGTCTGAAGCGACCCACCATTCCGTGATGATTTTACCGGTAAGTTTTTGGTTGGCCATGCGGGCGCAGTGGTTGACCGTCATAAAGGCCAACGAGTGCTCTTACAAGCTGCTCAAAAGCTTGAGCATCAAGCACCTGATATACAGTTTATTTTGCTAGGCGATGGTGAAGATACGGAAACGCTAAAAACAGAATACTCGTCGCTTGGCAATGTTTCCTGGCTGGGGTTTAAAAGCAATATTGCCGACTATCTGGCTGGCCTGGATGTGTTTGCGTTTCCTTCACGCAATGAAGGCTTGGGCTCTGTGTTACTGGACGTCATGCAGCTCGGTGTTCCTGTCATTGCTACCAACGTTGGCGGCATACCCGATATCGTTAAGCATGAACAGACAGGGTTACTGATACCGTCCGGCGACGCCGATGCACTGGCTAGCGGTATTATGCGATTAAGACAGGATGTCGCTCTTCGGCAGCGATTGGTTCAAGGAGCCACTGAGCGTTTAGATCATTATAGCCCGCAGTCAATGACTGCATCGTACTGGCACCTCTATCAAACCATAGTGAGCGAATAATGATGTTTGCGGCTTCTGCAAAAGCGCATAAAAACCTTCATAAGCTGGGCTTTTATGCGCAGCATACCGTTCACCGCCTGATTCCCAGTACGTTTCTACAACGGCAAAGAATCAGCTTACTTCACTCATTAAAGCGTCTGCCGGAAGAGGAGCAGCAACACTTACTTTTCCGAGTTAACTACTGTAACCAATTGAAAGACACTGTTGAGTTGCCGGGTTCAGCAAAAAGCTTATCTGGATTCAAGCGCGAGAAAAGCGGCACTTATTATTTGGACTTACTCAGTATATTGCGCTACTTCCCGCCTGAACTACGCTTCTGCCATCGCTTTGGTGATGTAACCACCGTGCCAGACGCGCCGACTTTGGTGAAAAGCCGCCCCATTAATGACCACAATCAAAACTCGGTTTTACTTAAGTTAAACCGTGTTCGCCATTACTACACGGTGAAAGATCCTTACCGCTATGATGACAAGCTTGACCTTGTGGTATGGCGGGGTTCTTGTCATCAAGAACACCGGCGACAATTCGTTCGAGATTTTTATGATCACCCGCTATGCAATGTGGGTGACATTCACAAAAATGCCCATGGCCAGCCCTGGCATCGCCATTTTATGTCGGTACAGGAGCAACTGAAATATAAATTCGTGCTCAGTATAGAAGGCAAAGATGTTGCAACAAATCTCAAATGGATAATGGCCTCCAACTCACTCTGTTTTATGCGACAGCCGCGCTTTGAAACATGGTTTATGGAAGGCACTTTGTTACCTGACTATCACTATGTGAAGCTCAAGGATGATTACTCAGATCTGGAGGAAAAAATCATCTATTACCAGGACAACCCCGCGGCGGCCAAAAAAATTATCGGTAATGCCAACCGCTACTTCGCTCAATTTATGAATACGGGCCAGGAACGTTTGCTAGGCCTTTTGGTGATGCAGAAATATTTCGAGCGCACCCATCAACTTCTTCCTGAGTAGCCGTTATCATCAGAGCCATCTATTTTTCTGTCATAGCCATTTTCACTGTTTATATTAGGTAATAGTCATCAGAAGTTATCGCTCTTTCATTGCATGGGATACCGCGAGGCTGGCCACCATAGCACTGACGCTAATTGGCCTCTGCATGGGTTATGCCACCACGGTCATGACCCGCTTGCCCTGGTGGACGCTATTTTTTGTAGCGGCCGTGTGGATTGGCGTGGGCTTAAAGTTACGCTGGGGCCATCCTGCGAACGCTCGTTATCGTAAAATGTGGCCCTGGTCGCTGTTACCGCTAAGCCTATGGGGTGTGTACGTTTATCTGGCGGATAGCTTTGGCATCGTCGACCTAGGCGCGGTGTTTTTTCACCTTCAAGCCGGTATGGCCGAACACGGTGGCGCAGGCAAAATGATTTCCGCGCTACTCTATACGCTGATAATGATCGGCGTACTGGCAGCGGTAACGTGGCTGTCACGTCATGACCAGCGCTGGCGCTTAGCTGAGCGTTTTTTCGCTATTCTGTTATTGGCTAGCAACCCGCTGCTTTATGGCCTAGGCCAACGCAGCGCGTCGATTGTCACCGATGATGGAGCCTGGCTGGATCGCCGCTACAAGCCCCCCCCCACTGAAGAGCTAAGGGATGCACCTAACTTACTCATTCTGTACCTGGAAAGCATTGAGCGCACCTACTCCAATGAGCTATTTGGGGATGCCTACGCCGACCTTAACGCCCTGGGTGAACAAGGTGCTGTTTTTGAGGGCGTGCGCCAAATGGACAACACGGGGTGGACGATGGCTGGCATGATTGCCAGTCAGTGTGGAGTGCCGCTGATGCCCGCCGGGCTTCTCCACGATAGCCAGTTTGAGCCGCTATCGAAGGTTGTCCCTGGCGTCGATTGCCTGGGAGACATCCTTGCGGAACAGGGCTACCAACTAAGCTATCTAGGCGGTGCTAGCACACAGTTCGCCGGCAAAGGACTGTTCTACAGCGGACATCAATTCACTACGGTCAAAGGCCGTGAAGATTTAGAGCCCGATCTAGAGGATCCTGAGTACGTTAATAGCTGGGGGCTGTATGACGATACGCTGTATGACATCACTGCCGATGAGATCAGACGATTAGACAATGAAGATAGCGGCCCCTGGGGCGTGGTTAGTCTTAATTTGGCAGGCCATGCGCCAAATGGCTACCCTTCCCAGTCCTGTGTGGAAGAGCAGGGAGAGTTCGATGGGCAAGATATTCTTTATTCGGTGAAATGCTCTACTTGGCTTGCACGAAATCTGGTTGAACGCTTGGAATCTGAGGGGCTTCTCGATAACACCTTAGTGGTCATACTTAGCGACCATTTGACGATGCGCGTTTCTGTCTGGGATCAACTGACCGCGTTAGACCGCGACAATACGCTCATCATGCTGAGTAACGGTATCAAGCCACAGCGTATACGGCGCGACGCTACCATGCTGGATGTTTTCCCCACGATACTCGATGCGTTGGGCTTTAAATTGGAGCGCGACCGCGCAGGCCTAGGCACTTCGCTTTTCAGCAACAACCGAACGCTGGTAGAGGCGCATGGTATCGAAGTGCTTAATGAGCGCTTGCGAGAGGAGACAGCGCTGCAGCACCGCCTTTGGGAGGGCATCTCCCCGCAGCGGCGCGAGCCCGATGAATCTTCTCAAGCCCCCTCTCAAGAACAAACTCTGGAGACGCCTGCTGATGTGGCAGACGAAGTCGAGCTCATCCATTAACGATCACACTCTCCCAGTGATGAGTCGCATGAATCTGTCGATAGACTTGCTCAACGCTGAGCTGATTAAGGCAGTTGGTGTGCCCCAATGGGCAGGTACGTTGAAAGCAGGGAGAGCAAGAGAGCGCTAGGTAATGGATGACGGCGTTATCGGTCAATGGCGGCGTGTAGGCAGGCGATGAAGAACCGTACAGTGCATGGATGCGAACGCCGACCGCGGCAGCCACATGCATTAACCCCGAGTCATTGGTAACGACCTGCCGGCAATCCGCCAGCAGATCAACCGCATCGGCCAGCTGGGTTTTGCCACACAGGTTATGGGCATGGGAAAGTCCCTGCGTGATCTGTTCTCCCGCCGGATGATCCTTTGCCCCACCGAGTACGCGGACTTCAAAGCCCTCTTTCACCAGTCGTTTGGCTAATGTATGAAAATAACTCACCGGCCACTGCTTGGCGGGGCCATATTCAGCGCCCGGCATCATGCCAATCGCCGTGCGCGAAGAGAGCGAGTGTGTCAGGCGTAAATTGACCAAGTTATCTCGGTCTATCTGGAGGCGTGGCTTGGGCAGCGCAAACTCACCGCTGGCTGCCTCTTCCAGGGGGAGGCCCAGCGATACAAAGCGTTTCACCGTTTGATCCAGCACTTGCTTGTCGAGCTTGCGGCGCTCCTTGAGAAGCCCATAGCGGTGCTCACCTAGAAAGCCTATACGCTCTGGAATACGTGCCATAAAGGGCACCAGTGCAGCTTTCCAAGAGCGAGGCAGTACAATGGCGCGGTCAAAACGCCCGCGCAGCCGGTTAGCGAGTTCGCGGCGGCTGGACAGGCCAAACTCACCGTGCCCCACTGCCAACGGCAGTACTTCGTCCACTTCAGGCATACGCTCTAAAATAGGCTGAGACCAGGCTGGTGCCACCACCGCGATTGTCGCCCCTGGCTGACGGGCTTTTAAGGTCATGAACAGGCTCTGTGCCATGACCATATCCCCCACCCACGAGGGGCCAATCACCAGCAGTCGCTGTGCTGAGTTAGCCATTAAGCCACTCCAGGTAAGCATTCACCCCTTGAGCAACGGTTTTAAACTCAACATCGCAGCCACTCTCACGTAGTCGGCTGATATCAGCTCGGGTATAGCTCTGATAGCGCCCTTTAAGCTCTTCGGGAAACGCAATGTAGTCAATCTCGCCCTTGCCGTAAAAGTCGATGACCGCCTCGCCAATCGCTTTAAAGGGTTCCGCACGACCAGTCCCCAGATTAAAAATGCCGGACTGTTCGGGATGATCCAAAAACCATAGGTTTACATCGACCACATCGCCGACATAAACGAAGTCACGGCTCTGCATACCGGCTTCAAAACCGTCGTAGGCGCCAAACAGCTTGAGCGTTTCACCATTACGAATTTGCAGATGGTTGTGATAGGCCACGCTGGCCATTTTGCCTTTATGCTGTTCACGGGGGCCGTAGACATTAAAGTAGCGGAACCCCACCACCTGGGTGGTTAATTCACTCCAGCGCGAACGCACGTGCTGATCGAACAATAGCTTTGAGTAGCCGTATACGTTAAGCGGCTTTTCGCACTCGGGCGCCTCTCTAAATATCTCGCTACCGCCATAGGTGGCGGCTGACGAGGCGAACAAGAAGGGGATATTCTGCTGCTCGCAGTAATTAAGCAGTACTTTGGAGTACTCGAAATTATTCTCCATCATGTAGTGACCATCCCACTCGGTGGTATCCGAGCAGGCGCCCTCATGAAAAATAGCATCGATCTTGGGTAGGTCGACGCTATCACCGCGCAGGGCAGCTTTTACCCTGGCAAGGAAATCGTCCTTATCGAGGTAATCCGCCAGCGTGCAGTCGGCCAAATTGACGAATTTGGTACCATCGCGCAAATCGTCAACGACCATCACATCGTTTCGCCCACGGGCATTCAATGCTTTGACTATGTTGGCTCCGATAAAACCGGCACCGCCTGTTACCACAATCATACTGTTCTCCTTACCTAAAGCGGCTTGTTGGCCTATGTGCCTATAACCCATCTGTCTAGGATTGTATACTTGACGCCTTATGAATTCATGGCCAACGGTGCTTTCCGCGATGAGTGTCTCGACAAACCAATCGACACCCGATGTGTCGACCTTTCAAGGCTTGATCCTTGCTCTGCAGCAGTACTGGGCAGAACAGGGTTGCGTCATCCTGCAGCCGCTCGATATGGAAGTCGGCGCGGGCACCTTCCACCCCGCCACCTTTCTGCGGGCGATTGGTCCCGAAACCTGGAACGCTGCCTATGTACAGCCTTCCCGACGTCCTACTGATGGCCGCTATGGCGAAAACCCTAACCGCCTTCAGCACTACTACCAGTTCCAGGTAGTGATGAAGCCGTCGCCCAGTAACCTGCAGGATCTTTATCTGGGCTCGCTCAAACGCCTTGGACTTGATCCGCTGGTTCACGATATCCGCTTTGTCGAAGATAACTGGGAATCCCCTACCCTAGGCGCCTGGGGCCTGGGCTGGGAAATCTGGTTAAACGGCATGGAAGTCACCCAGTTTACCTACTTCCAGCAGGCAGGTGGCATCGAATGCTACCCAGTCACCGGCGAACTGACCTATGGACTTGAGCGTATTGCCATGTACCTGCAGGACGTCGACAGCGTTTATGATCTCGTTTGGGCCATTGCCCCCGATGGCAGCAAAGTGACTTACGGCGATGTTTACCTGCAAAATGAGCGCGAACAATCCGCCTACAATTTTGAGCACGCTGACGTTGATCAGCTGTTTGCCAACTTTGATCACCAGGAAAAAGAGTGTGGCAAGTTGCTCACTGCCCGCCTGCCGCTTCCGGCCTACGAGCAAGTCCTGAAGGCATCACACACCTTCAACCTGCTGGACGCCCGTCACGCTATCTCGGTCACCGAGCGTCAGCGCTTTATCCTGCGCGTACGCACGATGGCCCGGGATGTCGCCACTGCTTACTTTGAGTCGCGTAAGGCCGAAGGTTTCCCCATGGCGCCAGAAATACTTCGCCGAGAACTGTTACAAGAGCTACTCGCCGATCAGGGAGACAACTAATGGCTGTAAATACCCTTTTACTGGAACTCGGTACAGAAGAGCTTCCTCCCACGGCCCTGGACGCGCTTTCCGATGCGTTTGCCGCAGGAATAGAAAAAGGCCTGCAAGAAGCGGATGTTCCCTTCGCTAGCGTTACCGCTTATGCAACGCCACGCCGTTTAGCGGTTCAAGTGCGTGAGCTGGCTGATAAGCAGCCTGACCGCGACGTTGAGCGACGTGGCCCAGCGCTGGCGGCTGCCTTTAAGGACGGTGTTGCTACCAAAGCTGCGGAAGGCTTCGCCCGCTCCTGTGGCGTCAGCGTCGACGAACTGATTCACCTGGAAACCGACAAAGGCACCTGGCTAGGTTTCCGCGAGCAGCAGCAAGGGGAAACGATTCAAGCGCTGCTACCCGAGATTATCCGCAAGTCCATCAGTGCTCTACCTGTGCCTAAAAACATGCGCTGGGGTGCTTCACGGGTTGAGTTTTCCCGCCCCGTTCACTGGCTGGTAGCACTTTATGGTAGTGATGTAGTGGCCGCTGAGGCGCTGGGCCTAGAAGCTAGCTGCACCACCTATGGCCACCGTTTCCACGCCCCTGATGCCCTCCAGTTGGCTCATGCCGACGAGTACGTGACTGCGCTGGAAAATGCCTATGTACTGGTGGATCGAGAGCAGCGCCGCGAGCGCATCCGCGAGCAGGTGTTGGCAGAAGCTGAGGTTCAGGAAGCCAATGCGGTTATCGACGAAGATCTGCTGGTAGAAGTGAGTGGCTTGGTAGAATGGCCGGTCGCCCTCACGGGTAGCTTCGATGAGCGCTTTCTGGAAGTCCCCGCTGAGTGTTTGATCTCCTCAATGAAGGCTAACCAGAAATATTTTCACCTGTTGGATGACGCTGGCAATTTGAAGCCGCTGTTTATCACCATTGCCAATATCGACAGCGCTGACCCCGACCAGGTCATTGCCGGTAACGAAAAAGTCATTCGCCCGCGCTTGGCCGATGCAGCGTTTTTCTACGACACCGATCGCAAGCGCACATTAGCTTCGCGCATACCACAGTTAGAGAGTGTGGTGTTCCAACAACAGCTAGGCACCTTAGCGGATAAAGCGCGCCGCAGTTCGGCTATTGCGACGTTTATTGCCGAACGCATCAATGGCGACGAAGCTCACGCCCAGCGCGCCGTGTCGCTCGCCAAGTGTGACCTTGTGACGGAGATGGTGCTCGAATTCCCTGAACTCCAGGGCATTATGGGACGCTACTACGCCAAGCAGGATGGCGAACCCGCGGAAGTTGCTCAAGCCCTTGAGGAGCAGTACCTGCCCCGCTTTGCGACTGATGCGATACCCCAAAGTGCTACAGGCAAGGCCTTAGCTCTGGCGGATCGACTGGATACCCTAGTGGGCATCTTCGGGATTGGTCAACGTCCAACCGGTGCGAAAGATCCTTTCGCTCTACGTCGTGCTTCGATTGGCGTGCTTAACATTCTGGTCAAAGGTGAGCTGGATCTTGACCTGCGTGAGCTACTTACGGTTGCCTCTGAGCAGCACCAGAGCCTCCCCAAGGCTGAGGGATTGGTTGAGGACGTGCTGACGTATATGCTGGATCGCTTCCGCGCCTGGGGCCAGGAAGAGGGCATCAGCGCTGAAATGTACCTTGCCGTACGTGCGCGCCCAGTCACTAACCCGCTAGACTTCGCGCGCCGCCTCCGCGCTGTTAAGGCCTTTGCTCAGCGTGACGAAGCATCTGCGTTGGCGGCTGCTAACAAGCGCGTTTCAAATATTCTAAGCAAGCAGAAGCATGACGCTAGCACGTCGGTCAATCAAAGCTTGCTACAGGAAGATGCCGAACGAGCGTTGTTTGATGCTGTAACCGGTTGCCAGGCACAGGTGGCGCCGCTATTTGCTGCCGGTGACTATCAGCAGGCACTCGACGTACTTGCCACACTCCGCGATCCCGTGGATGCCTTTTTTGACCAAGTAATGGTGATGGCAGACGATCCGACTATTCAGCGTAATCGATTGACGCTTCTTGCAAGCCTTCAAGCACTGTTTCTAGAAGTCGCCGATATCTCGCTGCTCCCTCAGTAGTCGTCGACTAATTGTTCGCAACCCAAGCCCAGCCCCAGCGGTTGGGCTTTTTGTTGTTTGACGGGAGTATGTGTTTCACGTGAAACACTTTTGCCAGATCAGGGTAAGATAGTTTGAAAACTGGCGGGCAGAAAGCACCACCTGGCAACCGTAACAATAGGATCTCTATGCTAAATGCCGAGAAACTTGTCATCCTGGATCGAGACGGCGTCATCAACCATGACTCTGATAACTACATCAAATCTCTCGACGAGTGGGTGCCCTACCCCACTTCAATCACTGCCATTGCCCGCCTTACTCACGCGGGATACACCGTTGCCGTTGCGACAAATCAATCGGGCATTGCCCGTGGCTATTATGATGAGGCAACCCTCCATACAATGCATGAACACTTAATAAGGTTAGTAACATCGGAAGGTGGTCATATCGCACATATCGTTTACTGCCCCCATGGGCCAGGTGATAATTGCCGATGCCGTAAACCCTTGCCAGGAATGCTGCGAAACATACAACAATACCTGGGGTTAGAAAGCTTAACAGGAAGTTGGATGGTCGGTGATAGTCTACGGGATCTTCAGGCGGGCGAAGCAGTAGGCTGTAAAACAGCACTGGTCAGAACAGGAAAGGGAGTTAAGACGGAGCAAAAAGGCGTTGGCCTTGAAAAAGCCAAGGTCTTCGATGATTTAGCGCAATTTGTTGAGTGGCTCATTAAATAGCTAACCGACACCGAGTTGGAGAGTCTAAACGCTTTGCGTTGCTTGGGAAAATTTGACTGAAACGAAGTACCCTCTCCTGCTCTAAACGCATCCTGCCACTTTATCTACCAATAAAAGCGCGCTATGGAATACATAGCGGCGCTTTTTATAGTGACATTAAATCATGCAAAGGCAAGGCTCGTTAACGTAGTGTTCACGTGAAACACTTACGAGCACATCCATATCTTACACGTCTAAATTTGCCACCAGTGCGTTGGTCTCAATAAAGTCACGACGCGGCTCAACGTCATCACCCATCAAGGTATTGAACATCATATCAGCACCAACAGCATCTTCGATCGTTACGCGCAGCATGCGGCGGCTATCGGGATCCATGGTGGTATCCCAGAGCTGATCCGGGTTCATTTCACCCAGGCCTTTATAGCGCTGTACGGATAGCCCACGCTGCCCCTCTTGCATCAGCCAGGCAAGTACTTCCGAGAAGTGCGATACAGGCTTCTGGCGCTCGCCACGGGCAATAAAGGCACCCTCTTCCAGGAAGCCATCCAGGGTTTCGCCCAGTTCAGCAATGCCGCGGTAGTCGGCGCTTTCAAAGAAGTCGAGACCCCACATATACTCAGTCGTGACCCCGTGAGCAACCAGAGAAACCGTAGGTAAGAACAGCCCGCGCTCAGAATCTTCTTGAAGATGGAAGTGATAGCGCGGCCCGCCTTCATAAGCCACCATATCGTCCATAACCTTCTGCAGTTCGGCTATCCAGTTCTCCATGGTCACACGGTCTTTCAAACTCTCTTCACCTTTCAGCGCCGACACATGCACAATTTGCTTGAGTACTTCATTGGGATAAACCCGTGACAAACGATCAATCCGCTTCATTACGTTGCGGTACTGATTCACAAGTGCTTCAAGCTGAGAACCCGAAATACCGGGTGCGTTGGCGTTTACATGCAGGCCTGCGCCGTCTAAGGCTGTGGTGGTTAAGTAATCCACCATCGCCTGCTCGTCTTTCAAATAGAGCTCTTGCTTACCGCGCTTAATTTTATACAACGGCGGTTGAGCGATGAAGATATGGCCACGCTCAATCAATTCCGGCATCTGACGGAAGAAGAACGTCAACAGCAGTGTGCGGATGTGCGACCCATCGACGTCGGCATCGGTCATGATAATAACCGAGTGGTAACGTAACTTATCGGGGTTAAACTCTTCACGGCCAATACCACAACCCAGTGCCGTGATTAGCGTACCCACTTCTGCAGAGGAGAGCATTTTATCGAAACGCGCTTTTTCGACGTTCAGGATTTTCCCTTTGAGCGGCAAAATAGCCTGAGTGCGACGATCGCGCCCCTGTTTGGCACTGCCACCTGCCGAGTCACCCTCCACCAGGTACAACTCCGACTGGCTAGGATCTTTTTCCTGACAATCCGCCAACTTGCCAGGTAACCCGGCAATATCCAGCGCGCCTTTGCGTCGGGTCATATCCCGCGCTTTCCGAGCTGCTTCACGGGCACGTGCCGCGTCCAGCATCTTATTAACGATTGCCTTGGCTTCGTTAGGCTTTTCAACAAGATACTCGGAAAACTGGCGGCTCATTTCCTGTTCAACCGCTGTTTTCACTTCACTGGAAACCAGCTTATCTTTGGTTTGAGAAGAGAATTTTGGATCCGGCACTTTAACCGAAATAATCGCGGTCAATCCTTCACGCGCATCGTCACCGGTGGTATTAACCTTGGCTTTTTTGAGCAGGTTTTCCGCTTCAATATAGTTGTTGAGCGTACGGGTAAGGCCAGCACGAAAACCCGCCAAGTGGGCGCCACCATCTCGCTGTGGAATATTATTGGTGTAGCAGAAAATATTTTCAGTGAAGGCTTCGCTCCACTGCATGGCCACCTCAACCTCAACGCCATCATCTCGAACAGCGTTAAAGTGGAACACAGGGTTAATTACGCTCTTGTTCGTATTGAGATGATCAACAAAGGCTCTTAAACCGCCTTCGTAATGGAACAGCTCCTCTTTACCGCTGCGCTCATCCATCAATCGAATGGCCACGCCAGAGTTCAAGAAAGAGAGCTCACGCAGCCGTTTAGCTAAAATATCAAAATGAAACTCGATATTGCCAAACGTTTCTGCAGATGGACGAAAATGAACACGCGTACCGCTTTTTTCGGTTTTGCCTACAACTGCTAATGGTGCCTGTGGGACACCATGATGATACATTTGCTCAAACACTTCACCTTGGCGCCAAATCGTCAAGCGCAGCTCTGCAGATAGCGCGTTGACAACGGAAACGCCTACACCGTGTAAGCCACCGGAAACCTTATAGGAGTTATCATCGAATTTACCGCCGGCGTGCAGAACCGTCATGATAACTTCAGCAGCAGAAACCCCCTCCCCTTCATGCAGTTCGGTAGGTACGCCACGGCCGTTATCGCTAACGGTGACCGACTCATCCGGGTGAATGACAACGCGAATTTCGCTGCAATGCCCAGCCAACGCCTCGTCGATGGAGTTATCCACCAATTCGAAGACCATGTGGTGCAGCCCGGTACCGTCGTCGGTGTCACCAATATACATACCTGGCCGCTTACGCACCGCGTCCAGTCCCTTGAGCACCTTAATGCTTGATGAATCGTAAGCCTGCTCGCTCATTGACCACTCCGTCGTGAAGTCTGCCTCATCCCGTATCGCCTACCCCTTACTGCGCTGGCATTATACCGCGGCAGCTTGCTTGACCACACGTTTAGCGGCCTACAACTAGCTATCGCTTAACAACTCACTGAGCCCCTCTTTGGTATGTTTCACGTGAAACATTCCTACAGGGGTTCCAGTTCGCCAGGCATTTTTTAATGCAGAAGGTTCGACACTGGTAATAAATGCTTGGCACTGCATATCTTCGAGTAGCTCACAAAACTGTTGCCTATTCTGCTCGTCAAGCTCTGCTGGCAAATCATCGATAAGATAAATACAGTGCCGCTGTGCTGTTCTTTCCAGAAACCGCCCCTGGGCGAGCTTTAACGCACTCACCACTAACTTTTGCTGGCCTCTGGAAAGCACTTCAACAGCAGGCTGTTTATTTATCCTGATGCGTAAGTCTGCGCGCTGTGGCCCTTGCTGAGTAAACCCCATCTGCTGATCGGTTGGCCGACTATCATGTAACACCGCCGCAAGAGATCTCTCTTTGTCCCAACCTCTGGCGTAATGGAGCGACAAACCCGGCAAGGGAAGTAGCACTTTAAGGGTCTCTTCAAAGACCGGTAAAAAGTTGCTGAACCAATCTCGACGTAGCGTATCCATCTGCTCGCCCCAAACGGCTAGCTCATGCTCCCACACCGCCATTTCCTGAGGATGTATTCTACCACGCCTGAGCAGCGCATTCCGATGTTTCAACGCACGCCGGGTATGCTTCCAGATTGCTAAAAAATCGTGTTTCACGTGAAACACACCCCAGTCAAGAAACTCACGCCGACCGGCGGGAGAACCTTCAAGCAATCGAAAAGCATCCGGGTTAATTAACTGAAGTGGCATCGCCTCTACCAGCTCCGCCAACCGAGCGTGCTTGTCACCTTTCAAACGCAGCTCAAGCTCCCTCTGCGCACGTAACCGGCGTACGCCAAGGGTAACCTCAGGCTCACCACTTAAACGCCCATACAGCGTCATATACGGCTGATCCATTTGGATCACGTGTTTTAACTGGCGCGTGCGAAAAGAGCGCCCCATTCCTAGGATATGGATACCTTCCAATAGGCTGGTTTTTCCGCTTCCATTGGCACCACTAATAACATTGACCCGCGAAGAGGGCGTCATCTCAACAGGTTGCAGGTTGCGCACAGCGTGAAAATTAAGCAGTGTCAGGCTCATCCTATTATCACCACTTAAAAAGTCCTCGAAAGCGAGTATTCAAACGCGTTAGCGGCGCTTCTGCTACCAGAAGCGCCGCTAACATGGCTGCCGTATCGATTGTCATGCCTCTATACAAAACCGTTTACAGGCGCATAGGCATAACAACATAAAGCGCATCGCCACCGCCGGGCTCTTCCAACAAAGCACTGCTGTTGGGGTCAGCCAGAGTAATTTGTACGCGATCTTCATTAAGTACGGTTAACACATCAACCAAATAGCCAACGTTAAAACCAACTTCCATCGCCCCACCGTTATACTCGACGGCGATATTCTCCTCGGCCTCTTCTTGCTCCGGGTTGTTAGCCATCACTTTGAGGTTATTCTCCTCAAGATAAAGACGCACACCGCGGTACTTCTCATTAGAGAGAATGGCAGTACGCGAAAGCACCTGACGCAGCTCGGCACGCTCTGCAATCAATACCTTATCGCCATTACGTGGAACGACGCGCTCATAGTCAGGAAATTTACCGTCAATTAACTTGGAGGTGAAAGTAAAGTCACCGGTATGAGCACGCACATGGCTGGAGCCAAGCGTTAAACTGACAGGCTCATCGCTATCATCTAACAGGCGTGATAGCTCTAAAATGCCCTTGCGCGGCACAATCAGCTTTTGAGACTGGCTAACAGAGACTTCGATTGGGCGCGAACACATCGCCAGACGGTGCCCGTCAGTGGCAACCGTGCGTAGTAAATTACTTTGAATTTCCAGTAGCATACCGTTGAGGTAATAACGCACATCCTGCTGCGCCATAGCAAACGAGGTAGCTTCGATCAGGTGCTTTAAGGTGCCACGTGGAACACTAATCTCCTGACTACCGTCTGCATCCTCAATATTGGGAAATTCAGCTACTGGGAGAGTCGAAAGTGTAAAACGCGAACGACCACTGCGAAGTACCGCACGCCCCTCTTCCACACCTAGCTGAATGTCCGACTGATCGGGTAGTGATTTACAAATATCCATCAACTTACGCGCGGGCACTGTCGCCGAACCTGCCTGATCGACCTGGCTTGCCACCGTGCGACCAACGAGCTCAACTTCTAAATCAGTGCCGGTGAGCGACACTTGGTCACCCTCAACCTGAATCAGCACATTAGACAGTACTGGCAGCGTTTGACGGCGCTCAACAACACCAGCGACCAGAGTCAGCGGACGTAGCAGCGCCTCTCGGGAAATCGAAAATTTCATCAATACTCCGGTTCTATAACCTGAAAGACCTGCGCGTAACAGGCCCGTCCCATGGGTGATTAACTGGTCAACAGGCGCAGTAAATTCTTGTAATCCTCACGAATATCCGCGCTCTCTTCCTGCAATGATTTCACTTTTCGGCAAGCGTGCAACACCGTTGTGTGGTCACGCCCACCAAAGGCATCGCCAATCTCAGGCAAGCTGTGATTGGTGAGCTCCTTAGCAAGCGCCATCGCCACCTGACGAGGGCGAGCAACTGAGCGTGAACGACGCTTGGAAAGCAGATCCGCCACTTTAATTTTGTAATATTCGGCAACCGTACGCTGAATATTATCAACCCCTACCTGCTTATCCTGAAGGGCTAACAGGTCTTTCAGGGACTCTCGAATAAAGTCTTGGGTAATCGTTTTACCCATGAAATGCGAATCAGCAATGACTTTTTTCAATGCCCCTTCCAATTCGCGCACGTTGGAACGAATTTTCTGGGCAATAAAGAAAGCCGCATCATGAGGTAAATCGACCTTAGCTTGGTCGGCCTTTTTCATCAAGATAGCCACCCGGGTTTCAAGCTCTGGGGGCTCTATCGCGACCGTAAGACCCCAACCAAAGCGAGATTTAAGGCGCTCCTCTACTCCACTGATCTCTTTAGGATAACGATCAGAGGTCAGGATCATTTGCTGACCACCTTCTAATAGCGCATTGAAGGTATGAAAAAACTCTTCTTGAGAGCGCTCTTTTCCCGCAAAAAATTGAATGTCATCGATAAGTAACGCATCAACACTGCGGTAAAAGCGTTTAAAGTCATTGATGGCGTTAAGCTGGAGCGCTTTCACCATATCAGCGACAAACCGCTCGGAGTGCAGGTACACCACCCGGG
Organism: Halomonas sp. BDJS001; assembly: GCF_026104355.1. NCBI lineage: Bacteria > Pseudomonadati > Pseudomonadota > Gammaproteobacteria > Oceanospirillales > Halomonadaceae > Halomonas > Halomonas sp. BDJS001. Next base: position 649 of record NZ_CP110535.1, on the reverse strand, counting down.
CGTTTTCACGCCGAGTTGCCAAAGCATTTCCCACTGCATGCATCAAGTGGGTTTTACCCAGGCCGACACCGCCGTATAAAAATAAGGGATTATAAGCACCACCGGGGTTTTCAGACACCTGTCGAGAGGCCGCACGAGCTAATTGGTTCGACTTACCTTCTACAAACGTATCGAAAGTAAAATTCGGATTAAGCCCGCTGCCATGTTTCAGGCTGCCTTCCACCTGCACCTGACGTTCATTATTGCGCCGGCTCGGCGCTTCATCACGCAACCTGTCGATTTCGCGCTCATCGGCAATATCGCCACGGGGTGGCGTATGTACCGCTGGCGATGACGGTCGCGAAGATGAAGCCGATACAGGATTACCTAAATCACGATGCTGAGGGGCCTGGGTTGCCAAGCGCCGACTGCCCACCGTCAAGCTTACCTTGGGCGGTTTGGCTGGTGCGAGTTCCCGCATCAGCTCACTAATCCGCTTGGCATACTTATCGCTCACCCAATCGCGCACGAAGCGGTTCGGCGCCAATAAGCGCAGCTCGTTGGACTCTCCTTCTTCTGCCTGCAGCGGGCGTATCCAGGTATTGAACTGTTGTGAATTCAGCTCATCCTGCAGGTTGTCCAGGCACTGTTGCCAAAGCGTCAGTGACAC